>NZ_CP172012.1:0-320000 GCF_050780135.1 Pseudomonas sp. BR20
ATGTCCCGACTCAATCCCCGGCAGCAAGAAGCCGTGAACTACGTCGGCGGCCCTCTATTGGTGCTCGCCGGTGCAGGCTCCGGCAAGACCAGCGTGATCACCCGCAAGATCGCGCACCTGATCCAGAACTGTGGCATCCGCGCCCAGTACATCGTCGCCATGACCTTTACCAACAAGGCGGCGCGGGAAATGAAAGAGCGCGTCGGCACCTTGCTCAAGGGTGGCGAAGGCCGTGGCCTCACGGTGTGTACCTTCCACAACCTGGGCCTGAACATCATCCGCAAGGAGCATGTGCGGCTGGGCTACAAGCCGGGCTTCTCGATCTTCGACGAGACCGACGTCAAGGCCCTGATGACCGACATCATGCAGAAGGAGTACGCGGGCGACGACGGCGTCGACGAGATCAAGAACATGATCGGCGCCTGGAAAAACGACCTGATCCTGCCGCCCGAAGCCCTGGAAAATGCACGCAACCCCAAGGAACAGACCGCCGCCATCGTCTACACCCACTACCAGCGCACGCTCAAGGCGTTCAACGCGGTGGACTTCGACGACCTGATCCTGCTGCCGGTGAAGCTGTTCCAGGAACACGCCGACATCCTCGAAAAGTGGCAGAACAAGGTGCGCTACCTGCTGGTGGACGAATACCAGGACACCAACGCCAGCCAATATTTGCTGGTGAAGTTGCTGATCGGCACGCGCAACCAGTTCACCGTGGTGGGCGACGACGACCAGTCGATCTACGCCTGGCGCGGCGCCCGCCCGGAAAACCTGATGCTGCTCAAGGATGACTACCCGTCCCTGAAAGTGGTGATGCTGGAGCAGAACTACCGCTCCACCAGCCGCATCCTGCGTTGCGCCAACGTGCTGATCTCGAACAACCCCCACGAGTTTGAAAAACAACTGTGGAGCGAGATGGGCCACGGCGATGAGATCCGCGTGATCCGCTGCCGCAACGAAGACGCCGAAGCCGAGCGCGTGGCCGTGGAAATCCTCAGCCTGCACCTGCGCACCGACCGCCCCTACAGCGATTTCGCGATCCTCTATCGCGGCAACTACCAGGCCAAGCTGATCGAACTGAAGTTGCAGCATCACCAGGTGCCGTATCGCCTGTCAGGCGGCAACAGCTTTTTCGGACGCCAGGAAGTGAAAGACCTGATGGCCTACTTCCGCCTGATCGTGAACCCGGACGACGACAACGCCTTCCTGCGCGTGATCAACGTGCCGCGCCGCGAGATTGGTTCTACTACCCTGGAAAAGCTCGGCAACTACGCCACCGAACGCAAGATCTCGATGTACGCCGCCACCGACGAAATCGGCCTGGGCGAACACCTGGACACGCGCTTCACCGATCGCCTGTCGCGCTTCAAGCGCTTCATGGACAAGGTGCGCGAGCAGTGCGCCGGCGAAGACCCGATCAGCGCCCTGCGCAGCATGGTCATGGACATCGACTATGAAAACTGGCTGCGCACCAACAGTTCCAGCGACAAGGCCGCGGATTACCGCATGGGCAACGTCTGGTTCCTGATCGAAGCGTTGAAGAACACCCTGGAAAAAGACGAAGACGGCGAAATGACCGTCGAAGACGCCATCGGCAAGCTGGTGCTGCGCGACATGCTCGAGCGCCAGCAGGAAGAGGAAGACGGCGCCGAAGGTGTACAGATGATGACCTTGCATGCATCCAAGGGCCTGGAATTTCCCTATGTGTTCATCATGGGCATGGAAGAGGAAATCCTCCCGCACCGCTCCAGCATCGAAGCCGACACCATCGAGGAAGAACGGCGTCTGGCCTACGTGGGCATTACCCGCGCACGTCAGACCCTGGCCTTCACCTTTGCCGCCAAGCGCAAGCAATACGGCGAAATCATCGATTGTGCCCCCAGCCGCTTCCTGGACGAATTGCCGCCGGATGACCTGGCCTGGGAAGGCAATGACGACACCCCGACCGAGGTGAAGGCCGTTCGCGGCAACACCGCCCTGGCGGATATACGCGCGATGTTAAAGCGCTAGAATCGACTACTTTTTAATCTACTTTCGGCGCACAACCCGCCATTAGAGGAAGCTTTCCGTGGAAGCACTGCACAAGAAAATTCGCGAAGAAGGCATCGTGCTTTCCGATCAGGTACTCAAGGTCGACGCCTTTCTGAATCACCAGATCGACCCGGCGCTGATGAAACTGATCGGCGACGAATTCGCCGCGCGGTTCAAGGACTCGGGCATCACCAAGATCGTCACCATCGAAGCGTCGGGCATCGCTCCGGCAATCATGACCGGTCTGAACCTTGGCGTACCGGTGATTTTCGCACGCAAGCAGCAGTCCCTGACCCTGACCGAAAACCTGCTGTCGGCGACGGTGTATTCCTTCACCAAGAAAGTCGAAAGCACCGTGGCGATCTCGCCGCGTCACCTGACCAGCAGCGACCGCGTACTGGTGATCGATGACTTCCTGGCCAACGGCAAGGCATCCCAGGCGCTGATTTCGATCATCAAGCAGGCCGGTGCGACCGTTGCCGGTTTGGGGATTGTGATCGAGAAGTCGTTCCAGGGTGGCCGTGCGGAGTTGGATGCGCAGGGTTATCGGGTTGAGTCGCTGGCGCGGGTGAAGTCGCTGGCCGGTGGCGTCGTCACCTTCATCGAGTAATTTGCTACGAGGTGAACACGGATCAAAATGTGGGAGGGGCTTGCCCCCGATAACAGTGGTTCAGCCAACACATTTGGGACTGATACGCCGCTATCGGGGGCAAGCCCCCTCCCACATTTGGCTTTGTGTTGGTTTTTAGTGTGCGGTTGCTTGTAAGCCAGCGAGCAATAGGCGCTGATAGAGATCCTCTTTCAGCCCCTCCGGTTTATCCAACCGCATCCGCCTCAAATGCGCTGGAAACGCCTCCGGCTCCGGGGCATCCAGCGCTGCCTTGCCCAACTCCAGAATCTCCGTCAGCTTGAATTTGCTCTTGAGCCAGTTCAATGCACGCAACAGGTCCCGCTCTTCATCCGTGAAGTCGCTGCCCAGCGGATATTCCGGGAACAAACGGCGGTGCCGCGCCTGGATACCCTGGAGCCGCTCCGGGGTGTTGTCGCTGAAGCGAGGATCGAGCTGGAAATCCTTGGGCAACTTGCCAGCCTTTTGCGCTTGTTCGATCAAGTCGGCCTGGAAGCGTGAATCGGTGATGTTGAGCAACGCCTCGATCACCTTGGCATCCGTCTGCCCACGCAGGTCGGCAATGCCGTACTCGGTGATGACGATGTCCCGCAGGTGGCGGGGAATGGTGCAATGCCCATACTCCCAGACGATATTGGAACTGACCTCCCCCGCCGACTCACGCCAACTGCGCAGGATCAGGATTGAGCGCGCGCCCTCCAGCGCATGCCCCTGAGCCACAAAGTTGTATTGCCCACCCACGCCGCTGAGCACGCGACCGTCCTCCAACTGGTCGGCCACGCCTGCGCCCAGCAACGTCACCGTGATCGCGCTGTTGATAAACCGTGCATCCTGGCGCTGCAGGCGCTTGAGCGCTTCCTGGCCGTACAGCTCGTTGATGTAGCTGATGCGGGTCATGTTGAATTCCAGGCGCTTGGCGTGGGTCATCTCCTGCAAGCGCTGGTAAAAACTGCGCGGCCCCAGGAAGAAACCGCCGTGGATCGAAACGCCGTCGGGCTGCGCCGCATCGTCCAGCAAACCGGCGTTGGCCTGTTCCTGAGTGGCCACATCCGGGTAGACCTTGCGCCGGATAATCCCCGCATCCGCCAGCACCAGCAGGCCGTTGACGAACATTTCGCTGCAACCGTAGAGCCCACGGGCGAAGGGATCGACACCACCTTCACGGCTGATCAGCGGGGCCCATTGATACACATCCAGGTCAGTCAGTAGCAGGCGATAAGCTTCGTTATCGGCCTGGCGCGCCAGCAAAGCGGCGGTCAGTGCGTCGCCCATGGAGCCAATACCGATCTGCAAGGTGCCTCCATCCCGCACCAGGGTGCTGGCGTGCAAGCCGATGAAATGGTCCTGGAACCCCACCGGCATGTTCGGCGTGGAGAACAACGTGCTGCTGTCCTTTGCATCGATCAGGTAGTCGAACGCGTCCATGCCCAACTCGGAGTCGCCCGGCATGTACGGCAACTCGGTGTGAACCTGGCCAACGATCAAAACGGTTTCGCCCGCTTCACGGCGCTTGGCGATCATGGGCAGCAGGTCGAGGGTGATGTCGGGGTTGCAGCTCAGGCTCAGGCGGTCCGGGTGTTCCGCGCTGCTCGCAACCAGTTGTGCCACCAGGTTCAGGCCGGCGGCGTTGATGTCGCGGGCGGCGTGGCTGTAGTTGCTGCTGACGTAATGCTGCTGGGCCGACGTGCTGTGCAGCAAACTGCCGGGCTGCATGAAGAACTGCTGCACATGGATATTCTTCGGGAGGCTGTCTGAGTGCAGCGCGGCGAGAAACTCCAGCTCTGGGTAATCACCAAACACTCGCTCGATAAAGGGTTCGAGAAAGCGCTTCTGCAAGCCATCGCCCAAGGTCGGGCGACCCAGGCTCAACGCGGTGTAAATCGTCAGCGCCCGCTCCGGCAGCTTGGCGATACGCCGGTACAACGCATTGGCGAAGAGGTTGGGCTTGCCCAGCCCCAGGGGCATGCCCATGTGGATATGCGCCGGTAGCCGCGCGAGTACGTCGTCAACTGCTTGCTCGATTGAACACAACTGCACCATCCGACCCTCCTGAACATTCCATGATTAGGGGTTGGACAGAGAGTGGCGGGTCTTTGCTGCAAAGAACAGCCTCAAAACACAAATTACGGGCACAAAAAAGCCGCTCGTAAGCGGCGTTTTTGGCGAAGATCGACGGTTAAAGGCCGGACATCTTCTTGATTGCACCTTTAAGCTCATCATCCGAGCAATCAGCACAGGTGCCTTTTGGCGGCATGGCGTTGATACCAGTGATTGCCTTGGCCAGGATGCCATCGAGGCCGCCCTGGTGGTCGGCGCGCTCTTTCCAGGCCGCGGTATCGCCAATTTTCGGCGCGTTCAACAGGCCGGTGCCGTGGCACGCGTTGCAGTGTTTGGCGATCACTTCATCTGGCGTTTTCGCTCCGCCGCCGCCGCCCGCTGCCACAGCGACTTCCATCCCCTTGCATTCCTGCCCCTGGACGCACACCTGGCCCACAGGCTCCAGGCGCTTGGCAATGTCATCATTGGTCGCAGCTTGAGCGCTGACAGCCCATAGGGCCAGTACGGTTGCTGGTGCAGCCAGCATTTTCATAATTAGATTCACGCGTTCACCCTCAATGGTGGCTATTCACGCCTGCGGCCACGGTTTCGCAGGCGGCGAAAGTATAACGGTTAGCCCGTCCGGCCGAAACAACCCTATTAAACAAAGGGAGATTCAGTCTCGCGGAATGCTGCTCGGGTGTCTCTGCAACGCTGGCAGGACGCCTCTTTTGTTAAAAGTTCGCGGGTGTGGCTGCGCTGATTAGTCGCGCCGGCACATCGAACGGATTACGGAAACGATGGGGCTTGGTGCTTTCAAAGTAGTAGCTATCGCCGGCTTCGAGCACAAAAGTTTCAAGACCGACCACCAACTCCAAACGGCCTTCCACCAGAATCCCGGTTTCTTCGCCCTCGTGGGTGAGCATTTCTTCGCCCGTATCGGCGCCCGGCGGGTAGATTTCGTTGAGAAACGCGATCGCCCGGCTCGGGTGAGCACGACCCACCAGTTTCATGGTGACGGCGCCATCAGAGATGTCGATCAGCTCATTGGCTTTATAGACGATCTGCGTCGGTATTTCCTGGAGGATCTCCTCGGAAAAGAACTCGACCATGGACATGGGGATGCCGCCCAGCACCTTGCGCAAGGAACTGATCGAGGGGCTGACACTGTTTTTTTCGATCATCGAAATGGTGCTGTTGGTGACGCCCGCGCGCTTGGCGAGCTCACGCTGGGAAAGACCCTTCAGCTTACGGATGGATTGCAGTCGTTCGCCGACGTCCAATGCGGGAGCCTCCTAGGATTCTGGCTTTGTTGTAATTGAGCGTTATCATGGCGACAGCGTTCAGTATTTACAACACTTGGGCCTAAATCCCAGGGAGCGGTGTTCGTACCTGACGGTCAAGCGCCGGAATAGAGCCTTGGCACACGACGCAGGTTGCAGAAGATCTGGTACGGGATGGTCTCGGCGGCGACGGCGACGTCACTGGCGAGGATGTTTTTGCCCCACAGCTCCACGGTGGAACCAAGACCCGCCTCAGGGACGTCCGTCAGATCAATGCACAGCATGTCCATGGACACGCGACCCAGCAATTGGCTGCGCTGCCCCGCCACCAGCACCGGCGTGCCGGTGGGCGCATGGCGCGGGTAGCCGTCGGCATACCCCATGGCAACCACACCGATACGCATCGGTTTGGGCGTGATGAACCGGGCGCCGTAACCCACCGGCTCGCCGGCTGGCAGTTCACGCACGCAGATCACTTTCGATTCCAGGGTCATCACCGGCTGCAAACGCGCGGCCAAGGCCTGGTCCTCACCAAACGGTGTGGCGCCATAAAGCATGATGCCCGGACGTACCCAGTCGCTGGATACGCTCGGCCAGCCCAGCACCGACGGCGAGTTGCGCAGGCTGACCTCAGCCACCAACCCTTGGCGCGCCGCATCAAACACCGCCACTTGCTCGTCGCTGCTGACGCAATCGAGCTCATCGGCGCGGGCAAAATGGCTCATCAACACAATCTTTGCGACTTTGCCGCTGGCCAGCAGGCGCTGGTAAGCCTCGTGGTAATCCTTGGGGTGCAGGCCAACGCGGTGCATTCCCGAATCCAGCTTGAGCCAGATGGTCAGCGGCTTGAGCAGGCTGGCCTGTTCGATGGCCTCCAGTTGCCACAGCGAATGCACCACGCACCAGAAATCATGCTCGACGATCAGCGGCAACTCGTCGGCTTCGAAAAAACCTTCCAGCAGCAGCACTGGCGCGCGAATACCGGCGGCGCGCAGCTCCAACGCCTCCTCGATACACGCCACGGCAAACCCATCGGCCTCGGCTTCCAGCGCCTGGGCGACGCGCACGGCACCATGGCCGTAGGCGTCGGCCTTGACCACCGCGAGGGCCTTGGCGCCCGTGACTTCACGGGCCAATTGGTAGTTGTGGCGCAGGGCTTGGAGGTCGATCAGGGCACGGGCAGGACGCATGGCGGCAGGCTTCTAGGCGGCAAAGTGAAGAAAAAACCGGCACCGATCAACAACCTCAGCACCGGAAGAGGGATCGTTGTTTAAGGCAGCGCGGCCACGACGGACAGCTCTACCAGGATTTCCGGTTCGCACAGCTTGGCCTCAACCGTGGCGCGGGCCGGGGCGACACCTTTGGGCAGCCACTTGTCCCACACCGCGTTCATACCCGCGAAGTCGGCGTCGATGTCCTTCAGGTAGATCGTCACCGACAGCAGCTTGGTTTTGTCGGTGCCGGCCAGGTCCAGCAAACGCTCGATATTGGCCAGGGTTTCACGGGTCTGCTGTTCGATCCCGGCGCTCATGTCGTCACCGACTTGCCCGGCCAGATACACGGTACCGCTGTGAACAACGATCTGGCTCATGCGCTCATTGGTGAGCTGGCGCTGGATTGACATGTTTTGCGGACTCCTGGTGGTTGCCATAACGGGAAATATCGAGGCCTTCGGCGCTGATCTGCGGCGTTTTCTTCGCCATCAGGTCGGCCAGCAAGCGACCAGAGCCACACGCCATGGTCCAGCCGAGGGTGCCGTGGCCAGTATTCAGGAACAGATTCTTGAACGGCGTGGCACCGACAATCGGCGTGCCGTCGGGTGTGGTCGGGCGCAGGCCGGTCCAGAAAGTGGCTTCGGTCAGATCGCCGCCCTGAGGATAAAGGTCGTTGACGATCATCTCCAGGGTTTCACGTCGCCGCGGGTTAAGCGACAGGTCAAAACCGGCTATTTCGGCCATACCGCCGACGCGGATGCGGTTGTCGAAACGGGTGATCGCGACCTTGTAGGTCTCATCCAGAATGGTCGAGGTCGGCGCCATTGCCGGATTGGTGATGGGCACCGTCAGCGAGTAACCCTTGAGCGGGTACACCGGCGCCTTGATCCCCAGCGGCTTGAGCAGCTTCGGCGAATAACTGCCGAGGGCCAGTACGTAGCGGTCGGCGGTTTCCAGCTTGCCGTCGATCCACACACCGTTGACGCGCTCGCCCGCGTAGTCGAGGCGCTGGATATCCTGTTCGAAGCGGAATTCCACGCCCAGTTGCTTGCACATTTCTGCCAGGCGGGTGGTGAACATCTGGCAATCGCCGGTCTGGTCATTCGGCAGACGTAAAGCACCGGCAAGGATATCGGTGACGCTGGCCAGGGCAGGCTCCACGCGGGCGATACCGGCGCGATCAAGCAGTTCGAACGGCACGCCGGACTCTTTCAAAACGGCAATGTCTTTAGCGGCGCCATCAAGCTGGGCCTGGGTGCGGAACAGCTGCGTAGTCCCCAGGCTGCGGCCTTCGTACCCAATACCGGTTTCCGCACGCAGTTC
This sequence comes from Pseudomonas sp. BR20, assembly GCF_050780135.1. Taxonomy (NCBI): domain Bacteria; kingdom Pseudomonadati; phylum Pseudomonadota; class Gammaproteobacteria; order Pseudomonadales; family Pseudomonadaceae; genus Pseudomonas; species Pseudomonas sp. BR20. Next base: position 8,517 of record NZ_CP172012.1, read on the forward strand.
GTCGAGGCAGTCACGACTGTACTCGGACAGGCGCACCATGCGCTCCTTGTTCACCGCATAACGGCTGGCGGTGCAGTTGCGCAGCATCTGCGCCATCCACAGGTATTGGTCGATATCGGCGGTGGCCTTGATCGCCAGCGGCGCGTGGCGTTGCAGCAACCATTTGATGGCCTTGAGCGGCACGCCCGGCGCGGCCCATGGCGAAGCGTAGCCTGGGGACACCTGGCCGGCGTTGGCGAAACTGGTTTCCATGGCAGCGGCGGGCTGACGGTCGACTACGACGACTTCAAAGCCGGCCCGCGCCAAATAGTAGGCACTGGTCACACCAATGACGCCGCTACCCAAGACCAGAACGCGCATTTTTATATCCTCATCGCGGGCTTGGCCGCTGACGTGTGTTATTCGAGCAATGATGGGCGCAGTATAAAAAGCAATCGCCAGTGCATTTCACTATATAAATGCCTATATTTGGCGACAATTCTCGGCAAAAACCCTTTTCACAGAGGCGTATCCCCTATGCGTACCAACACCCAGACCAAGCGGGAGCTGGACAAGATCGACCGCAACATCCTGCGCATCCTGCAAGCCGACGGGCGAATTTCGTTCACCGAGCTGGGGGAAAAGGTCGGGCTCTCCACCACGCCGTGTACCGAGCGGGTGCGGCGGCTGGAGCGCGAGGGGATCATCATGGGTTATAACGCGCGGCTCAATCCGCAGCATTTGAAGGGGAGTTTGCTGGTATTTGTCGAGATCAGCCTCGATTACAAATCCGGCGACACCTTTGAAGAGTTCCGCCGCGCCGTGCTGAAACTGCCCCATGTGCTGGAGTGCCACCTGGTGTCGGGAGACTTCGACTACCTGGTGAAAGCGCGGATTTCCGAGATGGCCTCGTACCGCAAATTACTCGGCGACATCCTGCTCAAGTTGCCCCATGTGCGGGAATCGAAGAGCTATATCGTGATGGAAGAGGTGAAAGAGAGCCTTAACCTGCCTATTCCTGATTAAACCAGCACCTGCCGGGTACTCGCCATGTACTCATGGATCTGCTTCTCCACCCGAGGGTGAATCAGCTCTACGGGCCCGCGCCCATTGGGGCAAGGCAAGGTCTTGGTGGTGCCGAACAGCCGACAGATCAGCGGCCGCTCGTCATACACGGTGCAGCCGTTGGGGCCCAGGTGCACGCAGTTCAGCTCGTCCATCGCCGCGTCCTGCTCGGCGGCGGTCTTGCGTGGCAGGCGCGACATTTCCTCCGGCGAAGTGGTGACCGGCCCACAGCAGTCGTGGCAGCCGGGGACGCACTCGAACGAAGGAATCTGACGGCGCAGCGCGCTGATTTTCTGACTGTTGCAACTCATCGAAACACGTACCAAACGGCAAATAGAGGTGGATTCTGAAGCAAAACGCCCTGCGCAGACAGCCTCGTCCGACCGCTGTATCCTGCGTCAAATTTTCCAAACAGGGATGCTCCCCATGACTGCCAGCGCCCGGCACACCGCTTCCTACTACGCCGCCAGCAGCGTGCCGCAACCCGATTACCCAGCGTTGACGGGCGAAGTGAGCGCCGATGTGTGCGTGATCGGCGGCGGTTTCTCCGGGCTCAACACGGCCCTGGAGCTGGCGGAGCGCGGCTTCAGGGTGGTGCTGCTGGAGGCGCGCAAGATCGCCTGGGGCGCCAGCGGGCGCAATGGCGGCCAGTTGATTCGCGGTGTCGGTCATGGCCTGGAGCAGTTCACCAACGTGATCGGCACCGATGGCGTGCGCCAGATGAAGCTGATGGGCCTGGAAGCCGTGGAGATCGTGCGTGAACGCGTCGAACGCTACCAGATCCCCTGCGACCTGACCTGGGGCTACTGCGACCTGGCCAACAAGCCTCGCGACCTGCAAGGCCTGGCCGAAGACGCCGAAGAGCTGCGCAGCCTGGGCTATCGCCACGAAGTACGTCTGTTACAAGCGAGCGAAATGGGCAGCGTGATCGGCTCCGACCGCTATGTGGGCGGCATGATCGACATGGGTTCCGGCCACCTGCACCCGTTGAACCTGGCTCTCGGCGAAGCCGCCGCCGCGCAGCAATGGGGTGTGCAGTTGTTCGAACAGTCGGAAGTCACGCGTATCGACTACGGCCCCGAGGTCAAGGTGCACACCACCCAAGGCACTGTGCGCGCCAAGACCCTGGTACTGGCTTGCAATGCCTATCTCAATGGACTGAACCCGCAATTGAGCGGCAAGGTGCTGCCCGCCGGCAGCTACATCATCGCCACCGAGCCCTTGAGCCAGGCACAAGCCGCCAACCTGCTACCGCAGAACATGGCGGTGTGTGACCAGCGCGTGACGGTAGATTATTTCCGGCTGTCAGCCGACCGCCGTCTGTTATTCGGCGGCGCCTGCCACTACTCCGGACGCGACCCCAAGGACATCGGCGCCTACATGCGGCCAAAGATGCTGCAGGTGTTCCCACAGCTGGCCGACGTGAACATCGACTACCAATGGGGCGGCATGATCGGCATCGGCGCCAACCGCCTGCCGCAGATCGGCCGCTTGGCGGACCAGCCTAACGTGTATTACGCCCAGGCCTACGCAGGCCATGGCCTCAACGCCACGCACCTGGCGGGCAAGCTGCTGGCCGAAGCCATCAGTGGCCAGCAGCAGGGACGTTTCGACCTGTTCGCCCAGGTGCCGCACATCACCTTCCCCGGCGGCAAGCACCTGCGCTCGCCGCTGCTGGCCTTGGGAATGCTCTGGCACCGCCTCAAAGAGCTGGTCTGATCAATCACGCCAGAACGGTTTCAGGCCTTCCTGGCGGGCTTGCTCTGGGGTCAACCCGACATCGCGCAATTGCTCGCGGGTCAAGTGCAACAAGGCCTTGCGCGTATGGCGGCGGTGCCAGAACAGACCCCAGCGGCTGATCTCGCGCGGCGACGTCACCCGCTCTTGCCCAGCCTGCAACTCCTGACTGTGTAACATCAGCCGCACATCGCTCATGCCGTTCATTTTGCTGCCCCTCATTTGCTTGTTGCCATGAGTGACTAGAATGGGCGAGCAGGCAAAACCATTACAGATTCAACCCGCCTTTATTAAATCCATACAGACACTGCCTGTACGCGGCTGAATCCTGTATTTTCCCCCTATCTGTACTGGTCCCCCGGGAGCGACCGCCATGACGCTTTACGTCAACCTCGCCGAATTACTGGGCACGCGCATCGAGCAGGGTTTCTATCGCCCCGGTGATCGACTGCCGTCCGTACGCGCCTTGAGCGTGGAGCACGGGGTCAGCCTGAGCACCGTGCAGCAGGCGTATCGATTGCTGGAAGACAATGGCCTGGCGACGCCCAAGCCCAAGTCTGGGTACTTTGTACCGGTGGGCCGGGAGTTGCCGGCACTGCCCGAGGTCGGCCGCCCGGCCCAGCGCCCGGTGGAAATCTCCCAGTGGGACCTGGTTCTGGAGCTGATTCGCGCCGTTCCGCGCAAGGACGTCATACAGCTGGGTCGCGGCATGCCGGATGTATTGTCACCCACCCTCAAGCCCTTGCTGCGCAGCCTGGCTCGCGTCAGCCGGCGCCAGGATCTGCCGGGGCTGTATTACGACAATATCCTCGGCTGTATGGAACTGCGCGAGCAGATTGCCCGACTGTCACTGGATTCCGGCTGCCAGCTGACTGCCGAGGACATCGTGATTACCACCGGCTGCCACGAGGCGCTATCCGCCAGCATCCACGCCATCTGCGAGCCTGGCGATATCGTCGCGGTGGACTCGCCCAGCTTCCACGGCGCCATGCAGACCCTCAAGGGCCTGGGCATGAAAGCCTTGGAAATCCCCACCGACCCGATCACCGGCATCAGCCTCGAAGCCTTGGAACTGGCCCTGGAACAGTGGCCGATCAAGGTCATCCAGTTGACCCCCAACTGCAATAACCCGCTGGGCTACATCATGCCGGAAGCGCGCAAACGCGCGTTGCTGACCCTGGCCCAGCGCTTTGACGTAGCGATCATCGAAGACGATGTGTATGGCGAACTGGCCTACAGCTACCCGCGCCCGCGCACCATCAAATCCTTCGACGAAGACGGTCGCGTGCTGTTGTGCAGCTCATTCTCCAAGACCCTGGCGCCGGGCCTGCGCATTGGCTGGGTCGCGCCCGGCCGGTACCTGGAGCGGGTACTGCACATGAAGTACATCAGCACCGGCTCCACCGCCACGCAGCCGCAGATCGCCATTGCCGAGTTTCTCAAAGGGGGCCATTTCGAACCGCATTTGCGACGGATGCGCACACAATACCAGCGTAATCGCGACCTGATGCTCGACTGGGTCAGCCGCTACTTCCCTGCCGGCACACGCGCCAGCCGCCCACAAGGCAGCTTCATGCTATGGATAGAACTGCCGGAAGGTTTCGACACCCTCAAGCTCAACCGCGTGCTGGTGGAACAAGGCGTACAGGTGGCGGTGGGAAGCATCTTTTCCGCATCGGGCAAGTACCGTAACTGCCTGCGCATGAACTACGCTGCCAAGCCAACCGCGCAGATTGAAGAGGCCGTGCGCAAAGTCGGTGCTGCCGCGATCAAGATGCTGGCCGAAGTGGTGGACTGACCTTTCGCGAGAAATCGCCGTCATATGTCGACTACCGCCCTGACCTGGAAGCGACTCCCTTGATGATCCGACGGCTTTTACCGTTTTTCCTGTTGGGAGCCCTGGCCTTGAGCGGCTGCGCCACGGTGAGTACACCGCGCATACCCAGCGATGCCCTGCCGGCCGCCCAGTCGTCGTTCGGCCGCTCGATCCAGGCCCAGGCCGCGCCGTATCAAGGACGCTCGGGCTTTCGCCTGCTACCCAACAGCAGTGAAGCCTTTATGGCCCGCGCCGAGTTGATCCGCAACGCCCAGACCAGCCTCGACCTGCAGTACTACATCGTGCACGACGGCATCAGCACACGGATGCTGGTGGATGAACTGCTCAAGGCCGCCGACCGAGGCGTGCGCGTGCGCATCCTGCTGGATGACACTACCAGCGACGGCCTCGACCAGATCATCGCCACACTCGCCGCCCACCCCAAGATCGAGATTCGCCTGTTCAACCCTCTGCATCTGGGGCGCAGCACCGGTGTGACACGGTCAATGGGCCGGCTTTTCAATCTGTCGCTGCAACACCGGCGCATGCACAACAAGCTGTGGCTGGCGGACAACAGCGTGGCCATCGTCGGCGGGCGCAACTTGGGGGATGAGTATTTCGACGCCGAGCCCAACCTGAACTTCACCGATATCGACATGCTCAGCGTCGGGCCGGTGGCAGAACAACTCGGGCACAGTTTCGATCAGTACTGGAACAGCGCCCTGAGCAAACCCATTGATGACTTTGTCTCCAATATGCCCTCCAAAGGTGACCTGGCCGCCGCGCGCCTGGGCCTGGAAGCATCGCTGGCCGAGTCGCGCCAGCAGAAGCACGCGCTGTATGCACGCTTGCGCACCTACCAGACCCAGCCACGCATGGACACCTGGCGCCGCGAACTGATCTGGGCCTGGAACCAGGCACTGTGGGACGCGCCGAGCAAGGTCCTGTCCAAGGCCGACCCGGACCCGCACCTGCTGCTGACCACCCAACTGGCCCCGGAGCTGGAAGGCGTCAACCGTGAGCTGATCATGATCTCGGCGTACTTTGTGCCAGGGCAACCTGGGCTGGTGTACCTCACCGGCCGCGCCGATGCGGGTGTGTCGGTAAGCTTGTTGACCAACTCCCTTGAGGCTACCGACGTTCCGGCGGTACATGGCGGCTATGCACCGTACCGCAAGGCGTTGCTGGAGCACGGCGTGAAACTCTACGAATTGCGCCGCCAACCGGGCGATCCGAGCGCAGGCAGCGGGCCGCACCTGTTTCGTCGCGGCACGTTCCGTGGCTCGGACTCGAGCCTGCACAGCAAGGCGATGATCTTTGATCGGACGAAGTCGTTTGTGGGCTCTTTCAATTTCGACCCTCGCTCCGTGCTGTGGAACACCGAAGTCGGCGTGCTGGTGGACAGCCCGGAGCTGGCGGAACACGTGCGCAACCTGGCGCTGCAAGGCATGGCGCCGGCCTTGAGCTACGAGGCGAAGTTGCAGGACGGCAACGTGGTGTGGGTGACCGAGGACAACGGCCAACTGCATACCCTGACCCGTGAGCCGGGCAGTTGGTGGCGGCGGTTCAATGCCTGGTTCGCCACCTCGGTCGGCCTGGAGCGCATGCTCTAGGAACAGCGAGGATCAAGCCGGCTGAGCAGCACCAAATGCACCTTGGCGCAGCAACAGCACCACCAAACCCAAGGCCCCGACGGCCATCAGCAACGGCAGCGCGTGCCCGCTGATCCATTGGCTGCCGGCGCCGGCCACCAGCGGACCGATCAGGCAGCCGATTCCCCATAACTGCGCGATGTGGGCATTGGCACGCACCAGCGCATCGTCACGATAACGCTCGCCAATCAGAATCAGCGACAACGTGAACAACCCGCCAGCACTGGCGCCGAACAGCACCCATAGTGGCCAGATGAGCAGCGTGTGCATCAGCAATGGAATCGCCAGGCTCGATGCCAGCAACAGCAGTGCGCAACTCAAAAACAGCGTGCGTCGTGGCAGATAATCCGCCAGCGCACCGATGGGCAGTTGCAGCAGCGCGTCACCGACCACCACCGTGCTGACCATCGCCAAGGCAATTTCGGCAGTGAACCCCTGTTGCAGGCAATACACCGGCAGCAGCGTCAGGATCATCGCCTCAAACGCGGCGAACAGCGCCACCGCCCAGGCAATCGCCGGCAGGCTCAGGCAGAAGCGCCACAAATCCGCGAAGGTCACGCTGAACGATTCGGCACTGGGCGCACCGGAGCGACCCAGCAATGCCAGCGGAGCCACCACCAGCAGGCCAACGCCGACCCAGAAACCATAGTCATGGCCGGTACCGATCACGCCCAGCAGCAACGGCCCCGAGAGCTGGCTCAAGGCATAACTGCAGCCATACAGCGCCACCAGCCGGCCACGCCACTGCTCCACCACCAACTGGTTGATCCAGCTTTCACCAAGGATAAACACGATGGTCAGGATCACCCCGATCATCAGGCGCAGCACCAGCCATATCGGGTAGCTGGGCAGAATGGCCAGCAAACCGATGGACACCGCACCGGCCCAAAGGCACAGACGCATGAGGTTCGCGGTGCCGAGCCAGGCGGCCAGGCGGCTGGAGACCTTGGCGCCAAGCAATACGCCAAAGGCCGGCATGGCGGCCATTACGCCAATAGCGAAGCTGCCGTAGCCCCAGCCCTCAAGACGCAGGGAGACCAGAGGCATGCTGACGCCGAGGGCCAGGCCGACACTGAGTACCGAGGCCAGGACGGCGAAATAGGTCGCCCAACGCATTGCCACGCTCCTGTGGATAATCATGGGTTCACACAAAACAGTGTGGGAGGGGGCTTGCTCCCGATTGCGGTGGATCATTGAGCACTGTTAGTGCCTGACACACTGCTATCGGGGGCAAGCCCCCTCCCACATTTGCCTGCGGTGTTGCTTACAGCTTGATCCAGGTCGCCTTCAGCTCGGTGTACTTGTCGAACGCATGCAGCGACTTGTCGCGACCATTACCCGACTGCTTGAAGCCGCCAAACGGTGCGGTCATGTCGCCGCCATCGTATTGGTTGACCCACACGCTACCGGCGCGCAGGGCCTTGGCGGTGAGGTGCGCCTTGGAAATGTCCGATGTCCACACCGCAGCGGCGAGGCCGTATTGGGTGTCGTTGGCGATCTTGATCGCTTCTTCGGCACCGTCAAAGGTGATCACCGACAGCACCGGGCCGAAGATCTCTTCCTGGGCGATTCTCATGGCGTTGGTCACACCGTCGAAAATCGTCGGCTCGACGTAGGTGCCGCCCGTCTCTTCCAGGATGCGCTTGCCACCCGCCACCAACTTGGCGCCGTCGGCGTGACCCGCTTCGATATACGAGAGCACGGTGTTCATCTGCTGGGTGTCCACCAGCGCACCAACGGTGGTCGCCGGATCCAGCGGGTTGCCGGGTTTCCAGCCTTTGAGGGCCTCAATCACCAGCGGCAGGAAGGTGTCCTTGATCGAACGCTCCACCAGCAGGCGCGAGCCGGCCGTGCAGACTTCGCCCTGGTTGAAGGCGATGGCGCTGGCAGCGGATTCGGCGGCGGCTTGCAGGTTCGGAGCATCGGCAAAAACGATGTTCGGGCTCTTGCCGCCGGCTTCCAGCCATACACGCTTCATGTTCGATTCGCCGGAGCGGATCAACAGTTGCTTGGCGATCTTGGTCGAACCGGTGAACACCAGTGTGTCGACGTCCATGTGCAGCGCCAGCGCATTGCCGACGGTGTGGCCGTAGCCCGGCAGCACGTTGAACACGCCTTTCGGAATACCGGCCTCAACGGCCAGGGCCGCGATGCGAATGGCGGTGAGTGGGGATTTTTCGGAAGGTTTGAGGATCACCGAGTTACCGGTGGACAGCGCCGGGCCGAGCTTCCAGCAGGCCATCATCAGTGGGAAGTTCCACGGCACGATGGCCCCCACAACGCCGACCGGCTCGCGGGTCACCAGACCCAACTGATCATGCGGGGTGGCAGCGACTTCGTCGTAGATCTTGTCGATTGCCTCACCGCTCCAGCTCAGGGCATTCGCCGCGCCGGGTACGTCAATGTTCAGGGAATCGCTGATCGGCTTGCCCATGTCCAGGGTTTCGAGCAGCGCCAGTTCTTCGGCATTGGCCTTGAGCAGCGCGGCGAAACGGATCATGGTGGCTTTGCGTTTGGCCGGCGCCAGGCGCGACCACACACCGGAATTGAAGGTGGCGCGGGCGTTTTCTACGGCACGCTGGGCATCGGCGGCGTCACAACTGGCCACGCTGGCCAGCAGGCGACCATCGACCGGGCTGATGCATTCGAAGGTGTCACCGGAAACAGCAGCGGTGTATTCGCCATTGATGCAGGCGCGGCCTTCGATTTTCAGATCCTTGGCACGTTGTTCCCAGTCGGCACGGGTCAGGGTGGTCATGCGAGTGTCCTCCTCTTATTGAATACAAGGGCCAGGCGATGTCCCCCGGCAGCCTCAAAGAATGCTTGCCCGCCAGCCAACTGTTCGGCTCAAAGGCAGCTGCCACCCTAAACCAGCGGCCGGGGATGTTTCAATATATTTGACATAACGCCGGTAAACGCCCTTGCGATGTTCATTTTAATAAACATAGACTTTGGGCTCTCCAACCCCAGGCCAGACGGGACACGCACATGAGCATCCAGGACATCGTCGACTTCAGCCAAGCCAACACCGCCCCAGACCGCTACCGCCCTGCCGCCGAAAAAATCCTCAAGGGCGATCCCGAACAAACGGTGTACAACCATTACAACAGCCCGTGCGGCCAGATGAACGCCGGGGTCTGGGAAGGTGAAGTTGGGCAATGGAAGGTCAACTATACCGAGCATGAGTATTGCGAGATCGTGCAGGGCGTCTCTGTATTGCGCGACACCGAGGGCAATGCGAAAACCTTGCGTGCTGGCGACCGTTTTGTGATCCCCGCCGGCTTCAGCGGCACCTGGGAAGTGCTGGAGCCGTGCCGTAAGATCTACGTGGTGTTCGAGCAGAAAGCCTGATCAGTAAATCCGACGCAAAAAAAAGCCCGTATCGTGAGATACGGGCTTTTTCACAAGGAGGAAAATCAATTACTTGATTTTGCCTTCTTTGTAGATCACGTGCTTGCGAACGCGCGGGTCGAACATTTTCTTTTCGAGCTTGTCCGGGGTAGTACGCTTGTTCTTGTCGGTAGTGTAGAAGTGACCAGTACCGGCGCTAGAGATCATTCGAATCAATTCACGCATGATAGAGCTCCTTAGATCTTGCCAGCGGCGCGGATTTCGGCCAGCACGACAGTGATGCCACGCTTGTCGATAATACGCATGCCTTTGGCAGATACACGCAGGCGAACAAAACGTTTCTCTTCTTCAACCCAGAAGCGGTGATGCTGCAGGTTCGGCAGGAAACGACGACGGGTTTTGTTATTTGCGTGGGAAATGTTATTCCCAGTCACCGGACCCTTACCGGTAACTTGACAGACTCTCGACATGCCTCAGCCCTCTAAAACCACATGCCCAACCCGGCATGGGTTGGCCGCTTAATCTCTCAGTCATTTGGCGCCAGGCGCCGCGTTTCTTTAGGGTCTTACCGGCTACACCTACAAGCGAAGGAACCGGGCCCCTAGAAAAGAGCGCTGCTTTATACCAGAAAGACCCATGTGCAACAACAGCCCGTGTATTTTTACCGGTGTAAATCTCGGCGACAGACGTCCGAACCGTTGCCAGGAGGGGCCGCTGTAACAGCCGACCGCTCGTCGCACAGAATGATTTACAGCGCTCGCGCACGCAGTTAAGCGCACGGCGAAACGCGCTGAGGCGCCATCAAAACAGCATTTAGGGCAAAAGCACAGGCAAAAATGGGCTAGTCATTTATCAATCAGACCACTACGGTAGGACTTTTCCAGACTGCACTCGCAGATGGGCCTTCGATCTGCAAAGGAAACCGAACATGCGCCTCGCTGCCCTACCGCTATTGCTAGCCCCTCTATTTATCGCGCCGCTGGCTTCTGCCGCCAGCAACTTGAGCGTCTGCACCGAGGCCAGCCCCGAAGGGTTCGATGTGGTGCAATACAACTCGCTGACCACCACCAACGCCTCGGCAGACGTGCTGATGAACCGCCTGGTGGACTACGACGCGGCCAGCGGCAAACTGGTGCCAAGCCTGGCGGACAGTTGGGACGTCTCGCCGGATGGCCTGACCTATACCTTCAAACTGCACCCGGACGTGAAATTCCATCGCACCGAGTATTTCACCCCAGGCCGCACCTTGACCGCCGAAGACGTGCGCTTCAGCTTTGAACGCATGCTCGACCCGGCCAACCCTTGGCACAAGATCGCTCAGAGCGGCTTTCCCCACGCCCAGTCCCTGCAATTGCCAATACTGGTCAAGAAGATCGATGCCCTCGACCCGCTGACCGTGCGCTTTACCCTCGATCACGCCGACTCCACCTTCCTTGCGGCCCTGAGCATGGGCTTCGCCTCGATCTACCCGGCGGAATACGCCGACAAACTGCTCAAGGCCGGCACGCCGGAGAAGCTCAACAGCCAGCCGATCGGCACCGGGCCGTTCATCTTCAGCCGTTTCCAGAAAGATGCCGTGGTGCGCTACAAGGCCAACCCGGACTACTTCGCCGGCAAACCGGCTGTGGATAACTTGATCTTCGCCATTACCCCAGACGCGAACGTGCGCCTGCAGAAACTGCACCGCAACGAATGCCAGATCGCCCTGTCGCCCAAGCCCCTGGATGTGGGCGAGGCTGAAAAGGACCCCGCACTCAAGGTAGAAAAAACCGCAGCATTCATGACCGCATTCGTGGCCATCAACAGCCAGCACCCTCCACTGGACAAGCCCGAGGTGCGCCAGGCCATCAACCTCGCCTTCGACAAGGGCAGCTACCTCAAGGCCGTGTTCGAAGGCACCGCCGAAGCGGCCAACGGCCCTTACCCGCCTAATACCTGGAGCTACGCCAAGGACTTGCCGGGTTATCCACAGGACCTCGCCAAGGCCAAGGCCTTGCTGGACCGCGCCGGCCTCAAGGACGGCTTCAAGACCACCCTCTGGACGCGCCCCACCGGCAGCCTGCTGAACCCTAACCCGAACCTCGGCGCACAATTGCTGCAGGCGGACCTGGCCAAGGTTGGCATCCAGGCCGAGATCCGCGTGATCGAATGGGGCGAGCTGATTCGCCGGGCGAAAGCGGGTGAACACGACCTGCTGTTCATGGGCTGGGCCGGCGACAACGGCGACCCGGATAACTTTCTGACCCCGCAGTTTTCCTGTGCGGCGGTTAAATCCGGCACCAACTTCGCCCGCTACTGTGATCCGGCGCTGGACAAACTGATCAGCGCCGGCAAGACCACCAGCGAACAAGGCGTACGCAGCAAGCTGTATCAGCAGGCCCAGGCGCAGATCCAACAGCAGGCGCTGTGGTTGCCGCTGGCGCACCCGACGGCGTTCGCCCTGGCGCGCAAGAACGTCGAGGGCTATCAGGTGAGCCCGTTCGGGCGCCAGGATTTCTCGCAGGTCAGCGTCAAGCCCTAAGCTGAAAGCTGCAAGCCCACTTGAGGCTTGCAGCTGCTTCCCTCCTACATCCAGCCATACTCCGCCATCGACAACGGATCACCGTCCCCCACGATGACGTGATCCAGTACCCGCACATCCACCACTTCCAAGGCCTTTTGCAGCAGCTTGGTCAATTTTCGATCAGCCGCGCTGGGCTGCGCGTTCCCGGAAGGATGGTTGTGACACAGAATCAACGCCGCTGCGTTATAGGCCAGGGCGCGCTTGACCACCTGCCGGGGGTAGACCACGGCGGTGTCGATGGTCCCTTCGGACAACGCCTCGAACCCCAGCACACGGTGCTTTGAATCAAGAAACAGGCAGCCGAAGATCTCGTGAGGCTCATGACGCAACAACGCCTTGAGGTAATCGCGCACCGCCACCGGGTTTTCCAGCACCGAATCGCTGCGCAGGCGCTCAGCCATATGGCGCCGGGACATTTCCAGCACCGCCTGCAACTGCGCAAACTTCGCTGGCCCCAAGCCCAATTGCTGGCTGAAAAGCGCCTGGCTGGCTTCCAGCAGCGGGCGCAAACCGCCAAATTGCGCCAGCAGATGGCGCGCCAGGTCCACCGCGCTCCTGCCGGTTACCCCGGTGCGTAGGAAGATCGCCAGCAATTCAGCATCGGACAGACTCGCCGCGCCCCACTCCAAAAGCTTCTCTCGCGGCCGCTCTGCCGCCGGCCAATCACGAATACTCATCCCACCTCCCTGTGCATGTGCGCCGCTGTTGCGGGGCGGACGCTGTGTTATCGTAGGCCCTCTTTTTTGCGTGCGATTTCACCTGGGGAGGGGGCATCGCAGGCGTCACTGAACTGGCTTCACTGAACTGGAAAGGCAAACCAATGCAGCGTCTGTATCGGAAACGCATCGTTCTCGGCGTCGGCGGCGGCATTGCCGCCTACAAGAGCGCAGAGCTGGTCCGCAGGCTTCTCGACCAGGGCGCCGAAGTGCGCGTGGTCATGACCCGCGGCGGCAGTGAGTTCATCACCCCGCTGACCATGCAGGCCTTGTCCGGACACCCGGTTCACCTGGACCTGCTGGACCCGGCAGCCGAAGCCGCCATGGGTCATATCGAACTGGCCAAGTGGGCCGACCTGGTGCTGATCGCTCCTGCCACCGCCGACCTGATCGCGCGCCTGGCGCAGGGCATCGCCGATGACCTGCTGACCACCTTGGTACTGGCCACCGACGCCACCGTCGCCATCGCCCCGGCCATGAACCAGGCCATGTGGCGTGACCCTGCGACCCAGGCCAACACCCAACTCCTGCAAAGCCGTGGCCTCAAGGTGTTCGGCCCGGCCTCCGGCAGCCAGGCCTGCGGTGACGTCGGCATGGGCCGCATGCTCGAAGCCACCGACCTGGCACTGTGCGCCGCCGAGTGCTTCCAGCACCTGGCCCTGACCGGCAGGCACGTGCTGATTACGGCAGGCCCGACCCAGGAAAACATCGACCCGGTGCGCTACATCACCAACCATAGTTCAGGAAAAATGGGCTTTGCCTTGGCCGAAGCAGCGGTCGAGGCAGGCGCACGCGTGACCCTGATCACCGGTCCGGTGCACTTGCCGACCCCCGATCGCGTCACGCGAATCGACGTAGTCAGCGCTCGGGACATGCTGGCCGCCTGTGAGGCCGCCATCCCCTGTGACCTGTTTATCGCTTCGGCAGCGGTTGCAGACTACCGCCCGGAAGTCGTCGCCCCGCAAAAGCTCAAGAAAGACCCCACAAGCGGTGACGGCCTGCTCCTGCAAATGGTGCGCAACCCGGATATCCTGGCCACCATCGCCACGCGTCCGGACCGCCCGTTCAGTGTCGGCTTTGCCGCCGAGACCGAGCACCTGCTGGACTACGCCGCACGCAAACTGAAAGACAAAAACCTCGACCTGATCGTTGCCAATGATGTCGCCAACCCGAGCATCGGCTTCAACAGCGAGGAAAACGCCTGCAGCGTGATCGACCGCGAACTGCACGCCACCCTTTTCGCCCAGACCAGCAAAGGCAAGATTGCCCGCCAACTGATCTCTTTTATCGCCCAACGGCTGAACCAGGTTTAATTTCCATGCACGCTTTGCAAGCCAAGATCCTCGACCCCCGCATCGGCACCGAATTCCCGCTGCCGGCCTACGCCACCCCAGGCTCCGCCGGCCTGGACCTGCGTGCGATGCTCAAGCAAGACACCGTCCTTGAGCCGGGCCAGACCCTCCTGATCCCCACCGGCCTGTCGATCTACGTCGGCGACCCAGGCCTGGCGGCGCTGATCCTGCCGCGCTCCGGCCTGGGCCACAAGCACGGCATCGTGCTGGGCAACCTGGTGGGCCTGATCGATTCGGACTACCAAGGCGAGTTGATGGTGTCGTGCTGGAACCGTGGCCAGACGTCGTTCAACATCGTTGTCGGCGAGCGCATTGCCCAGCTTGTACTGGTGCCGGTGGTGCAGGCGCACTTCGAACTGGTGCAGGATTTCGACGAAACCCAACGCGGCGCAGGCGGTTTTGGGCATTCCGGCAGTCACTGACTAAGCTGAGCCTGGCCGGGCGCTTTTGCCCGGCTCGACGCCCCCCGCAAGGCTTTTCAGGATGAAGAATGCGCGGACTTTATCAGCGAGATTTCTCCATTGAAATCAACGTATTACGCAGACAAAAAGACAGGTGCCAAGCTCCGATGGCACTTTTGCACCACGAACTCTCTGCCGAAAACACCGTCATACCCTTCAGTTTGAGCCTGCCGGTCAGCCACATTAAGGCCAGCCTTGCCCCCTTGAGATGGAGTTTCCCCCCGCGATGAGTACCGCAGCCCGAGTAGCCCCGACATTCCCCGACAGCATCTTTCGCGCCTATGACATTCGTGGCGTAGTACCCAAGACCCTGACCGCCGAAACCGCCTACTGGATTGGCCGCGCCATTGGTTCCCAGAGCCTGGCCCAGGACGAGCCGAACGTTTCGGTCGGTCGTGACGGTCGCCTGTCCGGTCCGGAACTGGTCGAGCAACTGATCCAGGGCCTGGCCGACAGCGGCTGCCATGTCAGCGATGTGGGCCTGGTGCCCACCCCCGCGCTGTACTACGCCGCCAATGTACTGGCCGGCAAATCCGGGGTGATGCTGACCGGCAGCCATAACCCGTCGGACTATAACGGCTTCAAAATCGTCATCGCCGGCGACACCCTGGCCAACGAGCAGATCCAGGCCCTGCACACCCGCCTGAAGACCAACGACCTGACGAGCGGCAAAGGCAGCATCACCAAAGTTGACATCCTGCAGCGCTACTCTGACGAAATCACCCGCGACGTCAAACTCGCACGCCGCCTCAAAGTGGTGGTGGACTGCGGCAACGGCGCGGCCGGCGTGATCGCCCCGCAGTTGCTCGAAGCCCTGAACTGCGAAGTGATCCCGCTGTTCTGCGAGGTCGACGGCAACTTCCCCAACCACCACCCGGACCCGGGCAAGCCAGAAAACCTGGTGGACCTGATCGCCAAGGTCAAGGAAACCGGCGCTGACGTCGGCCTGGCCTTCGACGGTGACGGCGACCGTGTGGGCGTGGTGACCGAAACCGGCGAAATCGTATTCCCGGACCGCCTGCTGATGCTGTTTGCCCGCGATGTGGTGGCGCGCAACCCGGGTGCCGAGATCATTTTCGACGTGAAGTGCACCCGCCGCCTCACCCCGCTGATCAAGGAATATGGCGGCCGTCCGCTAATGTGGAAGACCGGTCACTCGTTGATCAAAAAGAAAATGAAGGAAACCGGTGCGCTGTTGGCCGGCGAAATGAGCGGCCACGTGTTCTTCAAGGAGCGCTGGTTCGGGTTTGACGACGGTATTTACAGCGCCGCCCGTCTGCTGGAGATCCTCAGCAAGGAAAAATCCACCGCGGAAGAGCTGTTTCAGACCTTCCCGAATGATATTTCTACGCCAGAGATCAATATCCATGTGACCGAAGAGAGCAAATTCAGCATCATTGACGCACTGCACGATGCGCAATGGGGTGAAGGCGCCAACCTGACCTCCATTGATGGTGTGCGAGTCGATTACGCCAAAGGCTGGGGCCTGGTTCGCGCGTCCAACACCACACCGGTGCTGGTGCTGCGTTTCGAGGCGGATACCGAGGCTGAGTTGCAGCGCATCAAGGACGTGTTCCACGCCCAGTTGAAACGTGTTGCCCCTGATCTCCAATTACCGTTCTGATTTTTACCGGAGCCCTGAATGACCCTCGAACGCGAAGCCGCTGCCAACACCGCCAAGGTCCTGTCCGAAGCGTTGCCTTACATTCGACGCTACGTCGGCAAGACGCTGGTGATCAAGTACGGCGGCAATGCCATGGAAAGCGACGAGCTGAAAACCGGCTTTGCCCGCGACATCGTGCTGATGAAAGCCGTGGGGATCAACCCCGTGGTGGTCCACGGCGGCGGCCCGCAAATCGGCGACCTGCTCAAGCGCTTGTCGATCGAGAGTCACTTCATCGATGGCATGCGCGTCACTGACGCGCAGACCATGGACGTGGTGGAGATGGTCCTCGGCGGCCAGGTGAACAAAGACATCGTCAACCTGATCAACCGTCACGGCGGCAGCGCCATTGGCCTGACCGGCAAGGACGCCGAGCTGATCCGTGCGAAAAAACTGACCGTTACCCGTCAGACGCCGGAAATGACCCAACCGGAAATCATCGACATCGGCCAGGTGGGCGAGGTGATCGGCATCAACACCGACCTGCTGAACCTGCTGGTCAAGGGTGACTTCATCCCGGTGATCGCACCGATCGGCGTGGGTGCCAACGGTGAGTCCTACAACATCAACGCCGACCTGGTGGCGGGTAAAGTGGCCGAGGCGCTGAAAGCTGAAAAGCTGATGCTGCTGACCAACATTGCCGGCCTGATGGACAAGGAAGGCAAGGTGCTGACCGGCTTGACCACTCAACAAGTGGACGAGCTGATCGCCGACGGCACCATCTACGGCGGCATGTTGCCGAAGATCCGTTGCGCGCTGGAAGCAGTGCAAGGCGGCGTCGGCAGCTCGCTGATCCTGGATGGCCGGGTGCCGAATGCGATCCTGCTGGAAATCTTCACCGATACGGGCGTGGGCACGCTGATCAGTAACCGCAAGCGCCCTTAAAACGCTGAAAACAAAAAGCCCCGCTCAACCTGGTTGAGCGGGGCTTTTTTATGGTTCGGCGATTACTGAACGCCGAACTGCTCGCGATACGCCTTAACTGCCGGCAAGTGCTGCTTGAGCTGCGGATCATCCTCCAGGAACTGCAACACCTGGTTCAACGAGACGATGCTTACCACTGGAATGCCGAAATCACGCTCCACTTCCTGGATCGCCGACAACTCACCGTTGCCTCGCTCCTGGCGGTTCAGTGCGATCAATACACCGGCGGCCCTGGCGCCGTCCTGGGACGCAATGATCTGCATCACTTCACGGATAGCCGTACCGGCCGTGATCACGTCATCGATGATCAATACATCGCCGGTAAGCGGCGCACCCACCAAGCTACCGCCTTCGCCATGAGCCTTGGCTTCCTTGCGGTTGAAGCACCATGGCAGATCGCGCCCATGATGTTCAGCCAGGGCCACGGCTGTTGCAGCTGCCAGGGGGATACCCTTGTAGGCCGGGCCAAACAGCACGTCGAAGGAAATACCGCTTTCAACAATGGCTGCCGCGTAGAAACGACCCAACTGAGCCAGGGCCGAACCCGAGTTGAACAAGCCTGCATTGAAGAAGTACGGGCTGGTGCGCCCGGACTTGAGGGTGAACTCACCGAAGCGCAAAACCCCGCGATCGATGGCAAAACGAATGAAATCGCGTTGATACGCCTGCATGAAAAAAGCCTCAGATACCACGGATTTAGCTAATTAGGTAGACGGCGTGTATCATACACGCACGCGATTTTTGGGGCCATTTATGCGGATCATCAGTGTGAACGTTAATGGTATTCAGGCTGCAGTCGAGCGTGGTTTGCTCAGTTGGCTGCAAGCTCAGAATGCCGACGTCATCTGCCTGCAGGACACCCGCGCCTCCGCCTTTGAACTGGACGACCCAGCCTTCCAACTGGATGGCTACTTCCTTTATGCCTGCGATGCCGAAGTGCCCACCCAAGGTGGCGTGGCTTTGTACTCGCGGTTGCAACCCAAGGCGGTCATCAGCGGCCTCGGCTTCGAGACAGCCGACCGCTACGGGCGCTACCTGCAAGCCGATTTCGACAAGGTCAGCATCGCGACCTTGCTGCTTCCTTCGGGGCAGAACGGCGATGAAGACTTGAACCAGAAGTTCAAGCTAATGGACGATTTCGCCCGTTACCTGGATAAACAGCGACGCAAACGTCGCGAGTACATTTACTGTGGCTCGCTGTACGTGGCGCAACAGAAGCTGGATATCAAGAACTGGCGCGACAGCCAGCAATCCCCAGGTTTCCTGGCGCCGGAACGGGCCTGGATGGACGAGATTGTCGGCAACATGGGCTATGTGGATGCCCTGCGCGAAGTCAGCCGCGAAGGCGACCAGTACAGCTGGTGGCCAGACAATGAACAGGCTGAGATGCTCAACCTGGGCTGGCGCTTCGACTACCAGTTGCTGACCCCTGGTCTGCGCCGGTTCGTACGCAGTGCACGTTTGCCGCGCCAGCCGCGCTTCTCGCAGCACGCGCCGCTGATCGTGGACTACGACTGGACACTGACCATCTAAGGTTTTTATCCAGGCACAAAAAAACCGACATCGCTGTCGGTTTTTTTGTGGGTGTTCATTATTTGACCAGGCGCCAGGTCCACGGGTAGCGATAGGCAGTGCCGTTGTTGGCCTTGATGCCACCGATGATCGTCAGCACCAGCGCCGCCACCACCAGGATCAACATCAGCAGAAAGCCGATCACCACGAACCCCAGCACCATGCAGACCAGCCAGGCGATGGCCACCGTGATCTGGAAATTCAGGGCTTCCTTGCCCTGATCATCGATAAGCGGGTCCATATCCTTCTTGATCTGCCACACGATCAGCGGCCCCAACAGGCTGCCGAAGGGGAATACCAACCCCAGGAACGCCGCGAAGTGACACAACATCGCCCACTGGCGAACTTCCTTGGTCGGTGCCGGAACCGGCAATTGACTGTCACTCATGGCGCTTCTCCTTGAAGCCGGCTTAGTCAGCCAGTGCGGCGTTCTGCAGTTCGAAGATCTCAGTCATGCCTTTCTGGGCCAGGGCCAGCATGGCGTTCAGCTCGGCCGGCTGGAATGGCGCACCTTCGGCGGTGCCCTGCACTTCGATAAAACCACCGGTGCTGGTCATCACTACGTTCAGATCGGTCTCGGCAGCCGAGTCTTCCAGGTAGTCCAGGTCCAGCACCGGCTCGCCCTGGTACATGCCCACCGATACGGCGGCGATCATCTGCTTCAGTGGGTCGCCGCCTTTCAGGCCGCCACGCTTCTTGATGACTTTAAGCGCGTCAACCAGCGCCACCATGGCGCCGGTGATGGACGCAGTACGCGTACCGCCATCGGCCTGGATCACGTCGCAGTCGACGTAGAGGGTCACGTCGCCCAGCTTGGTCATATCCAGGGCCGCGCGCAGGGAACGTCCGATCAGGCGCTGGATTTCCAGGGTGCGGCCGCCTTGCTTGCCACGGCTGGCTTCACGCTGGTTACGTTCGCCGGTGGCGCGCGGCAGCATGCCGTATTCGGCGGTCAACCAACCCTGGCCCTGGCCTTTAAGGAAACGCGGCACGCCATTTTCAACGCTGACGGTGCAGATAACCTTGGTATCGCCAAACTCGACCAGTACGGATCCCTCGGCGTGTTTGGTGTAGTTGCGGGTGATGCGGATCGAGCGGAGCTGATCGGCAGCGCGACCACTTGGACGTTTCATAGGGGATACCTGTACTGAGGACGAAAAACTGCCGAGCATTATAGAGCCGCGAGTCGATTCGGGGCACTGCTAAAAATCTGGTTACGAATGGTCAGCCTATCGCCCATTGCTTGGGCGCACTCGCCCCACTGCGCTACAATCCCGCGCCTTCGCAGCCTGTCGGCTTCAAATTTACCCATCAGCCCGCTTTCGCGGGACTGCATCGCGAGGTACCTCCATGGTGCACAGCATGACCGCCTTCGCCCGCGTCGAAAAAGCCGGCGCCCAAGGCACCCTGAGCTGGGAGCTGCGTTCGGTCAACAGCCGCTACCTGGAGCCGCACCTGCGCCTGCCGGAATCCTTCCGTGACCTCGAAGGCGCCGTGCGTGAGGCACTGCGCCAGGGCATCTCCCGAGGTAAGCTGGAATGCACCCTGCGTTTTACCGAAGAAACCACCGGCAAGCCGCTGCAGGTGGATCGCGAACGCGCTGCGCAACTGGTCGCCGCCGCCGAAACCATCGCCGGCCTGATCAAGCAACCCGCTGCGCTGAACCCTCTGGAAGTGCTGGCCTGGCCCGGCGTGCTGGTGGCTGACGCCACCGATCCGCAAGCCCTCAATGCCGAAGCCCTCGCCCTGTTCACCCAGGGCCTGAAGGAACTCAAGGCCGGCCGCGAGCGCGAAGGCGCCGAACTGGCCCGACTGATCAACGAGCGCCTGACGTCGATCGAAGCAGACGTGGTCATCTTGCGCGAGCTGGTGCCGCAAATGCTCGCCACCCAACGCCAGAAGGTCCTCGACCGCTTCACCGACATGAAGGCCGACCTCGACCCCGTGCGCCTGGAACAGGAAATGGTCCTGCTGGCACAAAAGAGCGACGTCGCCGAAGAGCTCGACCGCCTGAGCACCCACATTCTTGAAGTGCGCCGCGTACTCAAGTCCGGCGGCGCCGCCGGTCGGCGCCTGGACTTCCTGATGCAGGAACTCAACCGCGAAGCCAATACACTGGGCTCCAAGGCTTTCGATCCGCGCAGCACCACGGCGGCGGTCAACCTCAAGGTGTTGATCGAGCAGATGCGCGAACAAGTACAGAATATTGAGTAAGGCAACCTCCATGACCCACAGCACCGGTACCCTTTACATCATTTCCGCCCCTTCGGGCGCGGGCAAAAGCAGCCTGGTCAAGGCGCTGACCGACACCAACGATCAGATCCGTATTTCGGTGTCCCACACCACCCGCGCCATGCGCCCGGGCGAGGTGAACGGCGTGCATTATCACTTCGTCGAGCGCACTGAGTTCGTCAAGATGATCGAACACGGTGACTTCCTGGAGCGCGCCGAAGTATTCGGCAACCTCTACGGCACCTCGCAAAGTCACCTGCAGCAGACCCTGGACGAAGGCCACGACCTGATCCTGGAAATCGACTGGCAGGGCGCCGAGCAAGTGCGCCAGCTGATGCCCAAGGCGCGCTCGATCTTCATCCTGCCGCCATCGCTCGAAGCCTTGCACCAGCGCCTGACCAACCGTGGCCAGGACAGCGACGAGATCATCGAAGGCCGCATGCGGGAAGCTGTCAGCGAAATGAGCCACTATGTCGACTACGACTACCTGATCATTAACGACGAGTTTTCCCACGCGCTGGATGACCTGAAGGCGATTTTCCGCGCCAATCAGCTCCAGCAAAAGCGTCAACAGCAGCGTTTCGGCAAATTACTCGCCGAATTGCTCGGCTGATTGGCCCTTCCCAAAACCGCTGCAAGGGCTTTACATTGGCGCTTGCAGCGGTTTTGCGAGGGTCTGCGAAAAATCAGCGCTTCCCTAAACGCTGGTGATTTTTTAAACTGCTCAGTCCGCTCGCCCAACCGGGCAGCGCGCATCTTGCATTCGCTCCGAGGAATATCATGGCCCGCGTAACCGTTGAAGACTGCCTAGACCACGTGGCAAACCGCTTTGAGCTGGTCATGCTCTCTACCAAGCGTGCCCGTCAACTGGCCACTGGCGGCAAAGAGCCCCTGGTCCAGTGGGAAAACGACAAGCCTACCGTTGTAGCCCTGCGTGAAATCGCTGAAGGCCTGATGAGCTACGAGTTCATCGCCAACGCTGAAATCGTTGAAGACGAACCGCTGTTTGCAGCGTTCGAGGACGAGTCCAACGAGGCCGTCTAAGCCTATGCCTGGTCGACGTAGCACGGCGCGGGGTCACAGCCTTCGGCAGGAGTTCACACTTTGCCGAGCATAGACGCCCTCGCCGATCGCTTATCGACCTACCTCGGCCCCGACCAGGTCAACCTGGTCCGCCGAGCGTATTTCTACGCCGAACAAGCCCACGACGGCCAACGCCGCCGAAGCGGTGAGGCGTACGTCACCCATCCTCTTGCGGTGGCGAATATCCTCGCCGACATGCACATGGACCATCAGAGCCTGATGGCCGCGATGCTGCATGACGTGATCGAAGACACCGGTATTGCCAAGGAAGCGCTCAGTGCGCAATTTGGCGAAACCGTGGCCGAACTGGTCGACGGGGTCAGCAAACTGACCCAGATGAACTTCGAGACCAAGGCCGAAGCCCAGGCGGAAAACTTCCAGAAAATGGCCATGGCCATGGCCCGGGACATCCGGGTGATCCTGGTCAAGCTGGCCGACCGGCTGCACAACATGCGTACGCTGGAAGTACTGTCCGGCGAAAAACGCCGGCGCATCGCCAAGGAAACCCTGGAAATCTACGCGCCCATCGCCAACCGGCTGGGCATGCACGCCATTCGTATCGAGTTCGAAGACCTCGGCTTCAAGGCCATGCACCCGATGCGTTCGGCGCGCATCTACCAGGCCGTCAAGCGCGCCCGGGGCAATCGCAAGGAAATCGTCAACAAGATCGAAGAATCCCTGAGCCATTGCCTGGCGATCGACGAGATCGAGGGCGAGGTCAGCGGCCGGCAAAAACACATCTACGGCATCTACAAGAAGATGCGCGGCAAGCGTCGGGCCTTCAACGAGATCATGGACGTGTACGCGTTCCGCATCATCGTGGACAAGGTCGATACCTGCTACCGCGTGCTGGGCGCTGTACATAATCTGTACAAACCCCTGCCGGGGCGCTTCAAGGACTACATTGCCATCCCCAAGGCCAACGGCTATCAATCGCTGCATACCACGCTGTTCGGTATGCACGGGGTGCCAATCGAGATCCAGATCCGCACCCGCGAAATGGAAGAGATGGCCAACAACGGCATCGCCGCCCATTGGCTGTACAAATCCAGCGGCGACGAGCAACCCAAAGGCACCCATGCCCGTGCCCGCCAGTGGGTCAAGGGCGTGCTGGAAATGCAGCAACGTGCCGGCAACTCCCTGGAATTTATCGAAAGCGTGAAGATCGACCTGTTCCCGGACGAGGTCTACGTGTTCACACCCAAAGGCCGGATCATGGAGCTGCCCAAAGGCTCCACCGCGGTCGACTTTGCCTACGCGGTGCACACCGACGTCGGCAACAGCTGCATTGCCTGCCGGATCAACCGTCGTCTCGCGCCCCTGTCGGAACCGCTGCAAAGCGGCTCCACTGTGGAGATCGTCAGCGCACCGGGCGCGCGCCCGAACCCGGCGTGGCTGAACTTCGTAGTTACCGGCAAGGCGCGCACACACATCCGCCACGCGCTGAAACTGCAGCGCCGCTCCGAGTCCATCAGCCTGGGCGAGCGCCTGCTGAACAAAGTACTCAACGGCTTCGACAGTGCCTTGGACAAGATTCCGCAGGAGCGCGTGCAGGCGATGCTCCACGAGTACCGCCAGGAAACCATCGAAGACCTGCTGGAAGATATCGGCCTGGGCAACCGCATGGCCTATGTGGTCGCACGCCGCCTGCTGGGTGAAGGCGAACAACTGCCAAGCCCGGAAGGCCCGCTGGCGATTCGCGGCACCGAGGGCCTGGTGCTCAGCTACGCCAAATGCTGCACGCCGATCCCTGGCGACCCGATTGTCGGCCACCTGTCGGCTGGCAAGGGCATGGTCGTTCACCTCGACAACTGCCGCAACATCACCGAAATCCGTCACAACCCGGAAAAATGCATCCAGCTCTCGTGGGCCAAGGATGTCACCGGCGAATTCAACGTCGAGCTGCGCGTTGAGCTGGAACACCAGCGCGGCCTGATCGCCCTGCTGGCCAGCAGCGTCAACGCGGCCGACGGCAATATCGAGAAAATCAGCATGGACGAGCGCGATGGTCGCATCAGCGTGGTCCAGCTGGTGGTCAGCGTGCATGACCGCGTGCACCTGGCCCGCGTGATCAAGAAACTGCGCGCCTTGACCGGTGTGATCCGCATCACCCGCATGCGTGCGTAGCCCATCCATTACAAGGAGTCATTCATGACCAAGACCGTTATCACCAGCGACAAGGCCCCAGCCGCCATCGGTACTTACTCCCAGGCTATCAAGGCGGGCAACACCGTCTACATGTCCGGCCAGATCCCGCTGGACCCAAAGACCATGGAACTGGTGGAAGGCTTCGAAGCCCAGACCGTACAGGTCTTCGAAAACCTCAAGTCCGTGGCCGAAGCTGCCGGCGGCTCGTTCAAGGACATCGTCAAGCTGAACATCTTCCTCACCGACCTGAGCCACTTCGCCAAGGTTAACGAGATCATGGGCAAGTACTTCGAACAACCTTACCCAGCCCGTGCCGCCATTGGCGTTGCAGCCCTGCCAAAGGGCGCGCAGGTTGAGATGGACGCAATTCTGGTCATCGAGTAAAACACCCGGCGCAGCCTCCACAGGCTGCGCCGACTTCGTTTTAAAAGGATTTCATGATGCGCAAAGCGCTTGTAGCCTCTTCGTTGCTCGCCCTGCTCCTCGGCGGCTGTGCCAGCAACCCTGCCGATCTGGATGTGAGCGGCACCTGGATCAACCAGGTCGCCATCGATGCGGCAGCCAAAGGCGGCCCTTTGCGTGAATCGTTGCAAAGCTATGGTCCGAACCTCGAATGGGAGGTCAACCCCAAGGCCTCGCAGGCGCGCTACTACAACGGTTTTGAAGTAGCCGAAGGCAAGTTGCTGGGCGAGAAATCCGGTGCCTGGAGCGTGGATTTCTACGGCAGCTCCGCCACCGAACTCAAGCGCAAAGGCAAGCAACTGCTGCAGTCCGCCAACGACAATGAGCCCGAGCAACTGTTCGCCCGCGCCAAGGCCCCTGCACCGGAAGGCGCGCCACTGGGTGCCAACTTCGAACGCGCACTGTACGCAGCCTATATGGGCGGCGACTGGAAGATCACCGACGGCTTCGGCAACGGCGCCACTGTCCAGTTCCAGCCTGACGGCAAGGTCGCCGGTTTGCCCAATGCTGATCGGTACTCACTGTGCCTGGCCGGCGATTGCGCCTCCATGAGCGGTGGCTACGACAGCATGTGGCTGCAACTCAACGGCGTGGGCAACCCCTGGATCTTCGTGCGCAAGGGCAAGCAGCTGGAGATCTTCCAGGCGGTCAACACCGCACAGGCGGACGAAGTGCCTTCGTTTACGCCGGGTCCTCGCCAATGGCTGCTTGAAAAACAATAGCAGTCATTAACCAGCTCCAAATGTGGGAGGGGGTTTGCCCCCTCCCACATTTTTAAACCGCATTTCAGCCTTTAAGAATGGCTGCATACCCTTCGCGGTAGGTCGCATACGTGGGTGTCCACCCCAACGCCTTTATGCGGGCATTGCTGCACTGCTTGCTGCCCGCTCGCCGCACACTGGCATCCTCGGACCACTCCGTCACGCCCAGATAGTCTCGCAACCAAGCCACCACCTCGGCCAACGGCGCCGGTGCATCGTCAACACCGATGTAAACCTGATCAAGCGAACCGCCCTGCTCTACATGCCGCAGTAAAAACGCGAGCAAGCCCGCCGCATCGTCCGCGTGAATCCGGTTGCCATATAGAGGCGGGTCGATCGCCACGCGGTACCCCTGGCGCACCTGGGTCAGCAGCCATTCGCGACCAGGACCGTAAATACCGGTCAGCCGCACGACGCTCGCGGGAATGCCACTGTTAAGTGCCACCTGCTCGGCCTCCAGCATGACTTGCCCGGAATAACCGTTGGCCTGGGTTTCGGAGGTTTCATCGACCCACTCCCCATTCTGCTGCCCGTATACGCTGCTGCTGGATACAAACAGCAGGTGCTTGGGCTCCTGGCCATAATCCTTCAGCCACTCCAGCACATGCTGCAACCCTTGCACGTAAGCGGCGCGATAACCGGCCTCATCGTGGTCGGTCGCGGCGGCGCAGTACACCAGGTAATCCACCCCGCCGATCGGCCAGGTGTCAGGACAATCTTTGTTGAACAGGTCGCCGGCAATGCCGATCACCCCATCGGGAAGGCGTGAAATATCGCGCCGCAGGCCATAAACCTCCCATTCCGAGGCGAGCAATTGGCTAGCCAACCGACTACCCACATCGCCACAACCGGCAATCACAACAGAAGGCACAGACATCACAAAACTCCGCTCTTAAAGGTCTAGATTAGCCCTCGCAGATGACCGACGGCCAGAAAAAGGGCAAATAAAGTTACTGTATTACTTCTGTTAACAAGAATTACTTGCAATAATAACCGCCCATTTGTCCTCGACCCCTTGGGTCTGGAAGGACGATCACTCATTTTTTCTCTCAGGTCCGGCCAGCATGACACGTAATACAACCCCCGCTTCGCCAACCAAGCTTCACAGCCCTTCCCGCGCCTGGCGTGCGATTGCTGCGCTGCTGTTCAGCGTACTGCTGGCACCGACCGCCGCGTTCGCTGACGCCACCGCACCCGCCACTCCGGCTGCCACCGAGCAGAATGCCGCCACCCCGGCCGCTCCCGTCGCAGCCCCGGCCCCTACTGACACTGCCGCTCCTACCGCTGCCGATGACACCGGTGTAGTGCTGGAAGAAGACAACACCCTGGGCATGGCCCACGACCTGTCGCCATGGGGCATGTACCAGAATGCTGACGTGGTGGTAAAAGCCGTGATGATCGGCCTGGCCATCGCCTCGATCATTACCTGGACCATCTGGATCGCCAAGGGTTTCGAGCTGCTGGGCGCCAAGCGCCGTCTGCGCACTGAAATCGTCCACCTGAAAAAGGCCACCACCCTCAAGGAAGCCAGCGAAAGCGCGACCAAGAAAGGCACCCTGGCCAACACCCTGGTGCACGACGCGCTGGAAGAAATGCGCCTTTCGGCCAACGCCCGCGAAAAAGAAGGCATCAAGGAGCGCGTGGCTTTCCGCCTGGAGCGTCTTGTTGCAGCCTGCGGCCGTAACATGAGCAGCGGCACCGGCGTACTGGCGACCATTGGTTCCACCGCGCCGTTCGTCGGCCTGTTCGGTACCGTCTGGGGCATCATGAACAGCTTCATCGGCATCGCCAAAACCCAGACCACCAACCTCGCCGTCGTTGCCCCCGGCATCGCCGAAGCCCTGCTGGCAACCGCCCTGGGCCTGGTCGCCGCGATTCCTGCGGTCGTGATCTACAACGTCTTCGCCCGTTCGATTGCCGGCTACAAGGCCCAGGTATCGGACGCGTCGGCAGAAGTCCTGCTGCTGGTCAGCCGCGACCTCGATCACCTGCCTACCGAGCGCAGCTCGCAACCGCACATGGTGAAAGTGGGGTAATCGGCCATGGGCCTGCATTTGAATCAAGGCGACGACGAACTCGTCGAGAACCACGAAATCAACGTCACACCGTTTATCGACGTGATGCTGGTGCTGTTGATCATCTTCATGGTGGCAGCACCGTTGGCCACCGTGGATATCAAGGTTGACCTGCCCGCCTCCAGCGCCAAGCCTGCGCCGCGGCCGGAGAAACCGATCTTCCTCAGCGTCAAGGCGGACCAACGCCTGTTCCTGGGCGAAGAAGAAGTCAAAGCCGAAACCCTGGGGCCGGTGCTCGATGCCAAGACCCAAGGCAAGAAGGACACGACGATCTTCTTCCAGGCCGACAAGGGCGTGGACTACGGCGACCTGATGAGCGTGATGGATGCCCTGCGGGCAGCCGGCTACCTCAAGGTCGGCCTGGTCGGACTTGAGACGGCAGCCAAGAAATGATCACGACGCGCCACAAACTGACGCGTTATGGCACCAGCCTCGCCGTCGTGCTGGGCGTGCATGCCGTCGCAATTGCCATCGCGCTCCACTGGTCGGCGCCGCACACGGTGCAGTTGCCGCCGGCAGCCATGGTCATCGACCTGGCCCCGATGCCTGCCCCCCCGCCGCCGGCGCCGCCGAAAGTGGTAACGCCACCGCAACCGCCTGCACCGGTGGAAGAGCTGCCCCTGCCAAAACTGGCCGAGGCCCCCAAGCCAACGATCCAGGTGCCCAAACCGGTCAAGCCAAAGCCCAAGCCGCAACCGCCAAAGCCGGTGGAGAAAAAGATCGAGCCGCCCAAGGAGAAACCCTCCGAGGAACCGCCGAGCGATGCTCCGCCAACCAAAGCACCGGCTGAAAAATCGGCCCAGCCGGCTCCCGGCCCATCGCCGCAGCAGATCGCCGCCAAAGCGTCCTGGGAAGGTACCCTGCTGGCACACTTGCAGAAGTACAAGAAGTACCCGCCAGGTGCCCAGGCCCGTGGCAAGGAAGGCCTGAACCGCCTGAAGTTCGTCGTGGATGCCGACGGTAACGTGCTGTCCTACGAGTTGGTGGGCCGTTCCGGCAACGCCGACCTGGACCGCGCCACCCTGGACATGATCCGTCGTGCCCAGCCGCTGCCCAAGCCACCGGCCGATATGCTCAAAGGCGGCAGCATCGAGATCGTTGCACCGTTCGTGTACAACATCGAAAAACGTCGTCGCTGAAAATGAAGGTGGCGAGGGACACCCCTCGCCACTCTCAGCAAAATCCCGCGTATTCCCCCCTCAATCCCAAGCAAAGTTCTGATAACGTGCGTCTATCGATTGCAGCCGGTATGCTTGGCCCGCAACCTCATGGACGCCCGCTATGACTCTTACAGAATTACGCTACATCGTTACCCTCGCCCAAGAGCAACACTTTGGCCACGCGGCCGAGCGTTGCCACGTCAGCCAGCCGACGCTGTCGGTGGGCGTGAAAAAGCTTGAAGACGAACTCGGTGTGCTGATTTTCGAGCGCAGCAAAAGCGCCGTGCGCCTTACCCCGGTGGGCGAAGGCATCGTTGCCCAGGCCCAGAAGGTGCTGGAGCAAGCCCAGAGCATTCGCGAACTGGCCCAGGCCGGTAAGAACCAGCTGACCGCGCCGCTGAAAGTCGGCGCCATCTATACCGTCGGCCCGTACCTGTTCCCGCACCTGATCCCGCAACTGCACCGCGTCGCACCGCAGATGCCGTTGTATATCGAAGAAAACTTCACCCACGTGCTGCGCGACAAACTGCGCAACGGCGAGCTGGACGCGATCATCATCGCCCTGCCGTTCAACGAAGCGGATGTGTTGACCCTGCCGCTCTACGACGAGCCGTTCTACGTGCTGATGCCCGCCTCCCACCCGTGGACACAGAAAGACACCATCGACGCCGGCCTGCTCAACGACAAGAGCCTGCTGCTGCTCGGCGAAGGCCACTGCTTCCGCGACCAGGTGCTGGAAGCCTGCCCGACCCTGACCAAGGGCAACGACGGCGCCAAGCACACCACGGTGGAATCCAGCTCCCTGGAAACCATCCGCCATATGGTCGCCTCTGGCCTGGGCATCTCGATCCTGCCGCTGTCGGCGGTGGACAGCCATCACTACGCCCCCGGCGTGATCGAAGTGCGTCCACTCACGCCGCCAGTGCCGTTCCGTACCGTGGCGATCGCCTGGCGCGCCAGCTTCCCACGGCCCAAAGCGATTGAGATCCTCGCCGACTCGATCCGCCTGTGTTCGGTGGCCAAGCCGCCTGCTGCGAGCTAAGTAAACGTATGACTGAGCTGTCGCAGGTGTCGGTGACGGCACTCAAGGGTGTCGGTGAGGCCATGGCCGAGAAGCTGGCCAAGGTCGGTCTGGAAAACCTCCAGGACGTGTTGTTTCACCTGCCCCTGCGCTATCAGGATCGCACCCGCGTGGTGCCCATCGGTCAACTGCGTCCGGGGCAGGATGCGGTGGTCGAAGGCACCGTCAGCGGCGCCGACGTGGTGATGGGCAAGCGCCGCAGCCTGGTGGTGCGCCTGCAGGACGGCACCGGTGGCCTGAGCCTGCGCTTCTACCATTTCAGCAATGCGCAGAAGGAAGGCCTCAAGCGTGGCACCCGCGTGCGCTGCTACGGCGAAGCCCGCCCCGGCGCCTCGGGCCTGGAGATCTACCACCCGGAGTACCGCGCCATTACCGGCGATGAACCGCCGCCGGTGGACACCACCCTCACGCCGATCTACCCGCTCACCGAAGGCCTGACCCAACAGCGCCTGCGCCAATTGTGCATGCAGACCCTGGGCATGCTCGGTCCGCAGAGCCTGCCCGACTGGCTGCCCCTGGAACTGGCCCGCGACTACCAACTGGCACCGCTGGCCGATGCGATCCGCTACCTGCATCACCCACCCGCGGATGCCGATGTCGACGAGTTGGCCCTCGGTCATCACTGGGCCCAGCACCGCCTGGCGTTCGAAGAACTGCTGACTCACCAACTGTCCCAGCAACGCCTGCGCGAAAGCATGCGCTCCCTGCGTGCGCCGGCCATGCCCAAGGCCACGCGCCTGCCTGCGCAATACCTGGCCAACCTCGGCTTTGCGCCGACGGGCGCCCAGCAACGCGTGGGCAATGAAATCGCCTACGACCTCAGTCAGCACGAGCCGATGCTGCGCCTGATCCAGGGCGACGTAGGCGCGGGCAAAACCGTGGTCGCCGCCCTCGCCGCCCTGCAGGCCCTGGAAGCCGGTTACCAGGTGGCGCTGATGGCGCCCACCGAGATCCTTGCCGAGCAGCACTTCATCACGTTCAAGCGCTGGCTCGAGCCCCTGGGCCTGGAAGTCGCATGGCTGGCCGGCAAGCTCAAGGGCAAGACGCGTGCAGCGGCGCTGGAGCAGATCGCCGGCGGCGCACCGATGGTGGTGGGCACCCATGCGCTGTTCCAGGACGAAGTCCAGTTCAAGAACCTGGCCCTGGTGATCATCGACGAACAGCATCGCTTCGGCGTGCAGCAGCGCCTGGCCCTGCGTCAGAAAGGCGTGGGCGGGCGCATGAACCCGCACCAGTTGATCATGACCGCCACCCCGATCCCGCGCACCCTGGCCATGAGCGCCTACGCCGACCTCGACACCTCGATCCTCGACGAACTGCCCCCCGGCCGCACACCGGTCAACACCGTGCTGGTCACCGATACGCGCCGGGTCGAAGTGATCGAACGGGTACGCGGCGCCTGCGCCGAAGGCCGTCAGGCGTACTGGGTGTGCACGCTGATCGAAGAGTCCGAGGAGCTGACCTGCCAGGCCGCCGAGACCACCTATGAAGACCTCACCAGCGCCTTGGGCGAACTCAAGGTCGGGCTGATCCACGGGCGCATGAAGCCTGTGGAAAAGGCGGCGGTGATGGCTGAATTCAAGGCCGGCAACCTGCAACTGCTGGTCGCTACCACCGTGATTGAAGTGGGCGTGGACGTGCCCAACGCCAGCCTGATGATCATCGAAAACCCCGAGCGCCTGGGCCTTGCGCAATTGCACCAACTGCGCGGCCGCGTCGGCCGGGGCAGCGCCGCCAGCCACTGCGTGCTGCTCTACCACCCGCCGTTGTCGCAGATCGGCCGCCAGCGCCTGGGGATCATGCGCGAAACCAACGACGGTTTTGTCATCGCCGAAAAAGACCTCGAGCTGCGCGGCCCGGGTGAAATGCTCGGTACCCGCCAGACCGGCCTGTTGCAATTCAAGGTCGCCGACCTGATGCGCGACGCCGACCTGCTGCCCGCCGTGCGCGACGCGGCGCAAGCACTGCTGGAGCGTTGGCCGGATCACGTCAGCCCGCTGCTGGATCGCTGGCTTCGTCATGGGCAGCAATACGGCCAAGTGTGACGCTTGGCGCACTTATCCGACCTACAGTTGTATCAAGCTGGTTATACTTCGGTGAATGTAGGAAATTGGATCAGGCCATGTCAGAAGTTGCCCACGCCACAGCCCCACTGACCGCCCCGCCGGTCATTCGGGCTTTGCTCGCAAAACTCGCCATCAGCTACACGGAAGTCATCGAACATCCGGGCCTGAATCCTGCGCAAAAAGTCCAGGTCGTATTGCTGGAAGACGCGGTGGGCGCCCTGATGGTGCTGTTCCCGCAGAGCCAGCTGCTGGACCTCAACCGCCTCACCGAACTCACGGGTCGCCGCCTTACGGCCGTGGCGCCGGATCGCGTCGCGCGCATGCTGGGCAAGCACGACCTGAGCCTGCTGCCGGGGCTGCCGGCACTCACCAGTTCGCCGTGCCTGTACGAAGGCAGCCTGCTCAATGAACCGAGCCTGCTGGTGCATTCGGGTGAAGCCGGGCTGCTGCTGGAAATCGCCAGCGACGCCTTCAAGACCATGCTCACCAAGGCCAGCGCCGCCCAGTTCGGTGAGCCACTGAGCAATATCCGCCCGAACCTCGACCGCCCCAATGATGACCGTGAGGAAATCACCCAGGCGATGCAGGCGTTCACCGCCCGTCGCATCCAGCAACGCCTGGAAGCGACCATCGAGATTCCCCCGCTGGCCGACACCGCACAGAAGATCATCAAGCTGCGCGTCGACCCCAATGCCACTATCGACGACATCACCAGCGTGGTCGAAACCGATCCGGCCCTGGCTGCCCAAGTGGTGAGCTGGGCCGCGTCGCCTTATTACGCATCGCCGGGCAAGATCCGCTCGGTGGAAGACGCCATCGTGCGCGTGCTGGGTTTTGACCTGGTGATCAACCTCGCACTGGGCCTGGCCCTGGGCAAGACCTTGAGCCTGCCCAAGGACCACCCGCACCAGGCCACGCCGTACTGGCACCAGTCCATCTACACCGCCGCCGTGATCGAGGGCCTGACCCGCGCCATGCCCCGCGCCCAGCGCCCGGAAGCCGGCCTGACCTACCTCGCCGGCCTGCTGCACAACTTCGGCTACCTGCTGCTGGCCCATGTGTTCCCGCCGCACTTCTCGCTGATCTGCCGCCACCTGGAGGTCAACCCGCACCTGTGCCACAGCTATGTGGAGCAACACTTGCTGGGCATCAGCCGCGAGCAGATCGGCGCCTGGCTGATGCGCTACTGGGACATGCCGGACGAACTGTCCACCGCCCTGCGCTTCCAGCACGATCCGACCTACGATGGGCAATACGCCGAGTACCCGAACCTGGTGTGTCTGGCCGTGCGCCTGTTGCGCAGCCGGGGGATTGGCTCCGGGCCGGATGAGACCATCCCGGACGAACTGCTCGAGCGTCTGGGGCTGACGCGTGACAAGGCAGAGGAAGTGGTCGCCAAAGTGCTGGATGCCGAGGTGCTGTTGCGCGAATTGGCCTCGCAGTTCAGCCAGGGCTGAATCTGGCGCCTATCAGATAGCTATCGGGGGCAAGCCCCCTCCCACACTTGGAATGCATTCGAAGTGTGGGAGGGGGCTTGCCCCCGATGAATCCAACTCGATCTACCTGAAAGCCCTACTTCTTTTTCTTCGGTTTCAAATACTTGGTCAACCCCTGGAACCAGATCACCAGCGCCGGGTTGCCCTTGATCTGGATCGACTTGTCCTGAATCCCCGTCATGAACGCCAATTGCTTGTTCTTCGCCTGCATCGTGGCGAAGCCGTAGGCGGCATCCTTGAACGCGATGGCAAACGCCGGCGTCGGGTGGACACCCGAGCGGCTGGTGATGCGTTGGTCTTTGACGATGAAGTGACGGGCAACCTTGCCGTCGAGGGTCTGCAACTGGAACGCCAGGTCTTTGTCACCCAACTGTTGCTGGAAGGCAGGATTGGTGCGGCTGGCTTTGCCCATCATCAGGCCCAGCACCCACAGGAGAAGACGAAATTTCATGCACACGGCCTCGGTGTAATTATTGAGTGGCCGCAGCAGTTTAACGAATTGCAAAAAGAACGCTACCGATCTTGCGCATTAGCGGAAGATCGGCTGGCGTTTGACGCTTATAGCAGCATTTTACTTAAACGTTAGGGCAAGGCACCGGCGCCCAGTCGGCCAGGTTTGGATCGCGGCAAGTGCCTTCGATCTGCGCTTTACCGGCGCTGGCGACCTGCTTGCTTTCAGCTTGCTTGGCCTGCACGGTCTGGATGCTCTTCTCGGTAGTCACTGCTTCTTGAGGCACGACTGGCAGCACTTTCTTTTTCGCCGGCTTGACGGCTTTCTTGCCTTTGGCCGGCGGGGTAGCGGGTGCGGTGTCGGCGGTGGCCACGGTGACCACGTCGTTACGCTGCACGCCAACCTGCTGCAGGTCTTTCTCGTAGGCCTGGGTGTAGTTGTTCAGGTCTTCGGCGGCTTTGCCGTTGACCGCAACGATCAGGTCATTGGATTCCTTCAGGCCCGCAACGATTTCCGCCAGGCGCTTGCGGCCTTCGGTGTCGTTGACGGTCTTGGCTTTGCGATCAGCCACCAACTTGGTGAATGCGCTCTGGTAGCACTGCTGGGACGCCCTGGCGTACGCGGTGCTGCGGTCGATGTCGGAGGCGCTTTTGTCCACGTCAGCCGCATACGAGGCAATGCGCTGGTTGTCATCGGCGATCTGCTTCTGACGCTCGGTGTAGTAACCCGCTGCGCCGCCGGCCAGGGCACCGCCCGCTGCGCCGATGGCGGCGTTACGGCCACGCTTTTCCTTGTCGCCGGTCAGGGCGCCGAGCAGGGCACCGCCGGCCGCGCCGATGGCCGCACCGGTAACCACCGACTTGGTCATGTTCGAGTCGGTGGCGCGCAAGTGCTGCACCGGCTCGTAGCAGTTGGGGTAGTACTCGACCTTGGTGCTGGACGCGACCTTGGAGGCTGGCGACGTGGCGCAGCCTGTCAACACGGTGCTGAAGCCAGCGGCAATCAGCAAAAGATGACGCTTGGAAACCGCCTTACGGGAAAAAAGCATAGGTTGTGTTCTCTTCTAAGTTTGACTTGCCCAGCACGGCCACTGCCGCCTGAGTCCCTTCCAAGCTCGCCATACAGCCAGCGATCAGCGCTGACCGCTCGCTGCGAGCAATTCCTTCAAGATCGTCGCCGGGTCGGCCCGCTGTTGCTTGCGGTAGTTGCCGACATGGCGAACGAACAGTGTTGCGCGCGTCACCAGGCTTTTGCCGAGCACTGGCTTGCGATCCAACTCTTCCTTGATCCGTTGAAACTGCGCCTGGATCACCGCATCGGTGTAGCGCGTGCCGGTGGCCAGGTTGTCGATATAGATCGCCACCGCGCCATCGAGGGCGCTGCGCCCGTTGTCGATGGCCGTGGCAAACAGCGCCGCGCTGGCCTCGTCCTTATTGTCCAGGGCCTGCTGGCGACTCTTCTGCAGGTTGGCCAGGCGAATGTTGTAGTTGCCAATGGTCTCGGCCACCAACGCGGCCGACTGAATCAGGTTGCCCGCCGCCTCTTCGCGTTGCTGGGCGATCAGCGAGACATTGCGCTTGAGTTCTTCATTGACCAGACCCAGCTCGGCTTGCAGCTTGGGGTCGACACTGGCGGCGATGATGCTGTCCAGGCGCTTGGTCGGGTCCTGGGCGTCGTCGATGGCATCGGTCAGCGAGGCCAGGCGGCCCTCTTTCTGCCATTGCGCAAACAGCTCCTTGTAACGCGAGCGCGGCGCCGACAAGGCACCAATCGCCACGCGGAATCCAGTGGTCTCATTGCTTTGTTCGGTGCCGTCGTCGGCGAACAGCGGGTATTCGCGGCGCATGCCGGTAAACAATGTGCCCTCGCCTTCCAGGTAGTTGCCGCCCTTGACCACAAAGCCGCCGTAAGTGCCCTGGCGACGACCGGCGTGCACCAACTGGAAGGATTCCTGGACCATTTCCGCGGCGTTGCCGATCACGTCGAACATGCCGATTGGATTGGGCAATTTGGTGCCGATGGGCATCAGGCGCGCGGCCTGGCCGGTGCCGCCTGCGACTTGGTTGAACACCGCGTAATCAGCCAGCGGGCCGTCGCTGTCGCTGCCTTCGACGCGGCGTGGAAACAGGCGCCCTTCGAGGTCCTGACGGCTCACCGCCTGGCCGCCACGCGCGGCGAACTCCCATTCCACTTCGGTGGGCAGGCGTACAAAGCCCAGGCCGCCATCTTCTGCCGACGAACCGCGCCCGCTCACCGGCAGCAAGTCGCGGTGGTATTTCATCAGCCAGGCGCTGTACACCGCCGAGAAGCGCTCAGCTTCAAAGCGCGACAGCTTCACCTTGGGCAAACGCCCGGCCATGCCGGAGGGTGCATCGCACGCAGGCGCCGGCTCGCCACTGGCCAGCGACTGCGCCTGGGCCATCACCTGGGCGTACTGGCGTGCGGTCACTTCGTACTTGCCGATGAAGTACAGCATGGGCTTGAGCGGGGTCTTGGCGTCGGTCTTCGGCATCAGGGGCGCGATGACTTTGTTCCAGTCTTTCGGCAAGTCCTTGAGGGTGAACTGGCCGTTGATAAAGTCGCGGCGGTAGCCGGAAATGAACGACTGCTGATAACCCGCCTCGCCTTCGGCGAAGGGGTAGCCGAGGCTGATCTCGCGGTCATCCAACGTCCCTTGGGCCAGCACGTAGGCGTAGCGGAACACCATATTGCCTTCGCACGGCAGCGGCAGGCTGACGTCATCGGGCAACGGCTTGGGGTTGTCGAGCTTGTCGCTTGCCTCATCGGCCCAGGCCATCGAGGCCAGGCTCAGCGCCACAACGGCGCCCAGTAACTTATACATCTCTGATTCCTTCAGAAGCCTGGATACGCGCCACTCGCCAACCACCACAGGCGGCCGCCACGGCGCTGACGCCAAGGACTGCAACCAGGGCCAGGCCATAGTGACGCGCCAGCAGGTGGCTGGCGTGTTCGCCCGGCACCTGCACAAATAGTTTATTCACAGCTGTTTCGGCCAGGCCATACAGCCCGGCACTGAGCAAGGCGGCAAACCCTGCGCTGTACAGCGCTTGCAGCACCACAAACAGCAACAGCGCGCCGGTGGAAAACCCCAACAGGCGCAACACCGACAATTCTCGACGCTTGCGTGCCACAGCCGCCAACGCCCCGGCGAAGATCGCCGCAAACGCGCCCGCCAAGGCCAGCCCGGCGATGATCCAGAAGACGATCGACAGGTTGCGGCTCAGCGACTGCACCTGCGCGATGGTCTGTGCCTGGGTCGATACCAACAGATTCTGCCCGGCGAAAAACACCCGCAACGGCTCCACATCGGTGAGGCTGCGCGCATACAAGCGAAACGCCGGATACACACGCTGTTCGCTCACAGCAACCTCATCACCCGCCCAACCCAACGCCGGCACCGCGCGGCCATCGCGGTAATCTTCCGCCGCTTCCAGCAATCTCAAATCGGCAAACAATCCGTCCCGGGCGAAGGCTTCCAGCGGCAGCACCGCCAGTACCTGCAAGCGCGTGCGCTGGGCTTCCACGCGCCCGGCCACTTGCCGCGCAAAGCTGGTCTCCAGCCAATCCCCCGGCCGCGCCGCAAGCTTCTCGGCAGCGGTATGGCTCAGCACAATCTGGTCCAGGCCCTTGGGCATCGGCAGGCCGTTCAGCAACGGGTCACGCGCCGCCGTCGGCAGCATTTCCAGGGTCAGCGTGCCCACCTGCGCCGTCGCCGCAATCTGCCGCGTGCGCGGTAAGGCGAACGCCACATCGCTGCGCTGGCCGAGCTGTTCGACAAATGCGCTGCTGAATCGACCACCGCCCAACGGAATAATTTCACGGGTGGCCGGATCGGTCTCCAAACGTTCGGTCAAACTGCTAACCAGTCCAAATTTCAGGCCGAATAACACCAGCAACGGCGCGATCACCGCCACCAGCGCCAACACCGAACAGGCCGACAGCCAGGCATCGTTGCGGTAATCCTGCCAGGCCAGGGACGCCACCAGGGGGATGCGCATCAGCACGCCTCCCCGAGGGTCGCGGTGACGCCGCCGTCGGTGTCGCGTCGACAACTGATGCGCCGCACCTGCAAGCCACTGGCACGGGCCAGGGGTTCGTCATGGGTGGCGATCACACAGGCGGTGCGGTGCTCGCGGGCCTGGGCCAGCAGGGCCTGCATCACGCGCTCGGCATTCAGCGGGTCAAGGGACGCCGTCGGCTCATCGGCCAGCACCAATTGCGGTGCATGGGCCAGGGCGCGGGCGCAGCTCACCCGTTGGCGCTGGCCCACCGACAACGCGGCCGGCTTCTTGGCCAACTGGTCGCTGATCTCCAGCTGTTCAGCCAGGCGCGTCACGCTGCCATCGTCTTTCAAGCCCAGCAGTTGCCGGGACAGCGCGATATTGCTGCGCACATCCAGAAAACCCAGCAGCCCGCCGGTTTGCAGCACATAGCCCAAGTGCTGGCTGCGCAGCGCAGCCAGAGTGGATTGCTGATCGGCGCGCCACAGCCCGCCAATGTCCTGCTGATTGAAGTCGAACCGACCCACCTGATCCGGCGCCAGTACCAGCGCCAACAGGTCCAGCAAGGTGCTCTTGCCGCACCCGCTCGGCCCGACAATCGCCAACTGTTCCCCGGCACGCAGGTGCAGCGCCGGGATCACCAGGCTGTAACGCTGGCTCCCGATCCCCCGGCTCTTATGCACCGCGCTCAGGTTCAGCATTACGGCAGTGTCGACAAGGGCACGCGGTACAACGCATCGCCCGGCTCGGCATCGCCGAAGCGGACCCAGTTGGCCACGTCATTGTGGAAGGTTTCGTAGAGGCGGATTTTCGAATCCAACTCGTCGATAAAGTCTTCCTGCTCGGCCACGCTCAACGACAACCACAGGTCCTGGGTCATGTTCAGCGACTTGCTGCGGTACGGCAGGCCTTCCAGGTATTCGCCAAGAAGACCGCCGTCGGCCAGGTTGCCACCCTTGCGCAGGGCCTGCGGATCTCGGCTCATATAGGCCGAGGCGCTGGCGATTTCCTGGAAGAAATCCTTGGGCGAGGTCTGGGTCTTGCGCGCCGCATCGACGATCAGTTTCAACGACTGTTGCAGGTCGTTGAGCTGCAATTTGGTCAGCATCACGCACACCTGGAACGCCGGCAGCGCGGGGTTGGTCAGGTCGCGGTCGGCGGTCCAGGCACTGACCAGCTGCGGCGCCTGGCTCGCGCTCTTGCGACCGAGGAAATCCATGTGCATCGCATAGCCGACCGCTGCGGATTTGTCCGCCAGGCTCGGCGCGGCACTCAGCAGCGGCACCGGTTGCGGGGTATTGCTGCGCACCTGATGCACGAGGTTGGCGAACACGCTGCCGATCTCGTCGACGCGCTCGCCCAGCTTGCGTACATCGCCACCCGGAACCGCGGTGTACAGGTCGCCGATCTGCGGGTTGGCGTCGGCCGTGAGGATGCGGTACTGGCTCTCGGCGCCGGCGTGGGTTTTCTTGCCGGCGTCGGTGCGCAGGTGCAGCGCGTAGATCTTGATCTGCTTGCCCAGCGCGGCCTGGCGCACTTCGGCTTCGTTCATCTGGGTGGCGGCAAAGGGGTCGTTCTTACGCAAGGCACCGGCATCGGTGACCAGCAGGATGATACGCCCGCCATAGCCGGACCAGTCCATGCCGTCCACGGCCTGCATCACGCCGGCAAACGCGTCCTCGTTGAAGGAGTGGCTGGACACGGTAGACGCCTTGACCTGGCGCGCCATGTCGAGGAAGCGTTGCGGGTCGCGGCCCTGGTCGAGGCTGATCAGGGTCTTGGCCACGTATTCCAGGCCCGGGGTTTTCTTGATGCTGCTACGGAAACCGACCATGCCGAAGCTGACACTGTCCAGCTC
Source organism: Pseudomonas sp. BR20 (assembly GCF_050780135.1). Classification (NCBI taxonomy): domain Bacteria; kingdom Pseudomonadati; phylum Pseudomonadota; class Gammaproteobacteria; order Pseudomonadales; family Pseudomonadaceae; genus Pseudomonas; species Pseudomonas sp. BR20. Next base: position 48,263 of record NZ_CP172012.1, read on the forward strand.
GCCACGCTCGGCGATGCGGGTTTGCAGCTCGTGCACGACGTCGCGGATCTGGTCGATGTAGGGCTGCATGGAGACCGTGGTGTCCACTACCAGCACCACCGCCGTGCGGAAGGCATCAGCATTGGCGTTGATCACCGGCGTCGCGGGCTTGACCGCCGCGCTGCTGCCTGGGTCGATGGAGGCGATGTTAAGCAACTGCACCGGCTGGCCGTTCTCGTCGAAGCTCTCCTTGGCGTCGAAAATCGGCAGCAGGTAGAACTGGTTCTGCGGCACCGCGCTGGCGGACGGCTCCAGGGCCAGGACCTGGCCGTTATCTTCGCGGTTCTTCTGCGCCTTGGCCAACACGCCTTTGGCGGCGGCAGGGTCGGCCAGCAGCTTTTCCACTTCAGCGGATTGACGCAGGAACATCACCGGCGCCCGGCCAGAGCGCTCGGTGAATTTGAGCACGAGGCTTTGCTTCCAATCGCTGACCTGGGCGGCCGGCAACCAGCCGTCGCTGCGGCCATCGGTGGCGGCACCGACGCGCACCCACGGGCTGCCGTCGACGTCTTTGCGCTGGTACACATAAAGCACCGAAAACGCCGGCAGGGCCTTGCCCGGCGCGCTGCCGGCGTCATTCGACAGTTTGGCGCCGGGCTTGCTGAGGACGCGCTGGAACAGGGTCTTCTTACCGGCCATCAACAACGGACGTTGGCCGCCGTCCACTTCGGCCACCGCCACGGGTGGCGTTGCCTGGGGCACTTCGGCTGCCGCCGCAGGTGGCTTGGCCTGAGGCACGACGGCAGCCGGCGGCTTGGCCGGCTCATCACTGCCGCTCAACCACCAGTAGCTGCCGCCTCCAATGGCCAATGCGACGGCCACTGCTACCGCAGCCAGTGCCAACACCGGTCCACGCCGCTGCTCGGACACGGCATTATGCTGGGTCGGCGTCACCACCGGCTGGCGCACCGGTTGCGGCTGGGGTTTATCGGTCGGGATGTCGATCGTGACCGGCGTCATGCCCGCCAGGTCAAAACTCAGCGGAATCGGCAACGGCCGCACCAGCGTGGCCTCCGGCGAGTCCGTCGGCAGATTGTCCAGCGCCTGCAGCAGCGCCGCCGCATCCGGGAAACGCTCCGCCGGGTCCTTGGCCAACAGCTTGCGCAGCACGCCCTGATAACGGCCGTGGTGCACCGGCAATTCCGGCAAGGGTTCGGTCAGGTGCGCCAGCGCCGTGGACAGCGCATCATTGCCGTTGTACGGCAGCTTGCCGACGAGGATTTCATACAGCACCACGCCCAGCGCGTAGAGGTCGGCACGGCCATCGATCTCCTGGCCCCGCGCCTGCTCCGGGCTCATGTAGCTCGGCGTGCCCACGGCAAAACCGGCCTGGGTGAACTGGGTGCGGTCGTCCAGGGACTTGGCAATACCGAAGTCCGAGAGCACCGCCGTGCCATCGGCGCGGAACAGGATGTTTGCCGGCTTGACGTCGCGGTGCACCAGCCCCTGGGCATGGGCGTAACCCAAGGCCGAGGCGATCTGGCGGATCAACGTAATGCCCTGCTCCGGCGTCAGGCCGGCAGCGATGCGCTCCTTGAGCGTGCCGTTGGGCAGGTATTCCATGGCCATGTAATACAGCTCACCGACATTGCCGATGTCATGGATGGTCACCGTGTGCGGGTGGGACAGCCGCGCCAGGGTCTTGCCCTCGCGCAGGAAACGCTCGCAGAAACTCGGGTCGGCCGCCAGCGCCGCCGCCATCACCTTCAACGCCACCTTGCGCTCCAGGGAGCGCTGGGTCGCCAGGTACACGCTGGCCATGGCGCCTTCGCCGATCTCGCCTTCGATGTCGTAGCCCGGAATCACAATGTTCATGCCGATACCTTCACGACGATGGCGGTGATGTTGTCCGGCGCGCCACGGTTGAGCCCCAGGTGCACCAGGCTGCGCACGATTTCGTCCGGCGCGTCGTGGCTGAGCACTTCGCGGATTTCACGGTCTTCAACGGTTTTGTTCAGGCCATCGCTGCACAGCAGGTAGCTGTCGCCGGGAGCGATCAGCAGGTCGACCACCGCCAGCTCCAGTTGGGCTTCCACGCCGATGGCGCGGGTGACGATATTGGCGCGCGGGTGCACGCGGGCATCGGCTTCGCTGAGCAGGCCGCTGTCTTGCAGGTCCTGCACGTAGCTGTGATCGCGCGAGATGCCTTCGAGCACGCCGTCGCGCAGGCGGTACAGGCGGCTGTCGCCGGCCCACAGGCACACACCGCGCAAACCGCGTGCAGCGAGCACCACCACCGTGCTGCCCATCATGGCCACGCCACGGTTGGCGGTTTCTTCACGCACGGCGGCGTTGATGCGGATCAGGTCATTGCGCAAGGCCGCCGAGTACTCATCGAGGGAGCGCCCCATCGGCACACTGCGCAGGCTGTCGACGATCAGGCTACTGACGTAATCCCCCGCCGCATGCCCGCCCATGCCGTCGGCCACCACCCACAGGCGATTTTCCGGCAGGTCCAGGCACGCGTCTTCGTTGACCTGGCGGACCATGCCCACATGGCTTTTGCTCGCGGATTTGTACGTCGACCCCATCTACACCACACCTTCTTGTCCGAGCAAAAACTGCGCAAAATCGCCAGCGGCAGGCAGGCCCTGACACCGCAATAAACCAGGGGAAATCGTCTGCGAACCACGCCCCCACCAGAGGCTCGCACCGTCGCAGGCCTGTTCGGCGAGCGCGGTCATGCGCTGGTGCGGCACGCTGGCCGCCACGCGCTGCAGGCCGGCGAAACGGCTATCCACCGCACGCGGCTCTGTCGCCGGCAAGCCCAGGTCGTCGAGGCCAGCGTTGAAGCGTTCGAATGTGGCGCCGGCATCCAGGGTGCTGAGCAGCAGCTCTTCAGCCTGCTCGAACCAGCTGTCCGGCCCGCCCACCAGGGACGCAGGGTTGATGTCGTGATCAAGCAAGGTGACCACCGCCAGCGGGAAATAGCGCCCGACCCGGTCAATGCTCGGCATCACCACGCCCGCCGCCGCGTCCGGCCCACACACGCCGGGCGCCAGCACAAAGCGCCACAGCGGGCTGACCAGGTACGCATTGAGCCAGCCGGCGCCCAGGCTGTTCTGGCTGGCGAGCAACCCCGCCGCCAGCCAGCTGTCCCACGGGCCGATAAAGCTCTGGGGCAAAGCGCGGCTGACGAAGTCACCGCGGCTGGCCAACTTGCCGTAGAAGCCCAGCGTCGTCATAGCCGCTCCGGCAGGCTGAAGCCACTGAGCACGCGGCTCTTGAACGGGTTGAAGGCGCTGTTGGCGCGCAACTCGTAGGCGATGCTTGCACCGTCGACCCGCAGGCGCAGGTTGAAGCGGTCCGGCGAGTTACCGGCGGTGAGGTCCGACTGTTCCAGCAAGCGGAACCAGGCCCACGGCCCGTCGAGGGTCACGCCCGAGCGGCCACTGGCCGACGGCGGCATGATCGAGAGACGCACCACGCCAATGCTACCGGGGTTCGGCCATTGCATCGCCACGGGGCGGCTTGGACCGTGGTCGTAGCTCAATTGCTGGCCGTCGAGGTCGAGCAGGAACTGGGTGATGGTCGGGTCCATCGACACCGGCTTGAGTTCGAAACGCACGATCGGTTGGGTACCCCCGGAGCGGAAAAACGCATCGCGGATCGTTGCGGCACGTTGGAAGGTTTGCAGCACGCCCGGCGCAATCCCGAGCTTCTGCGCCGCGCCCGGCTGCCAGCGCCAGGTCTGTGCCGAGGTGTCCACGTACGGCTGCAGGTATTTGCGGAAGTAGTTGTCCATCACCCCGCCCACGCCGAAGAACTGGCCGAAGTCATCCAAGGTCGCATCCCGCGCGCTGCCCGGCGACATCGGGTAACGGCCGGCCAGGGACTGGCGGTACACATTGACCACTTCGCTGACCCATGCCGCGTTCAGCTGGTTACGCACTCCGCCCATCATGCTGTTGGTGGTGGAGTTGACCACCGACTTGACCATGCCCTGCACCAGCGGCGGTTGGCGCTCAGCGTTCAGGCTGACCCGTGTGGCTGCAGCCGCCGCCTGGTTCTTGGCCTCGCCAAGCAAGGCATCGCCGCTGGCCCCGACCATGGCACTGACCTGCACATACAGCGCGTTCATGTCCGACAACAGGCCGTCGATGGCTGCCGGTTCGCCTTCGTTCTTGCTGACGATGCTGTTGAGTTCGGCAAAGTGCGCGGTCACCGGATCATCCGCTGCCGCCGGCGCATTGGCCGCCGGTTGCTCCTGGCCGAGCAGGCTGCCGAGGCGCTCCTTGAGCTTGTCGACGCCGCCTTCCACCGGCACGCCTTTGGCGGCCAATTGGCGTTCTTCAGCTTGCAGATCGGTTTCCTTGGCCACGGCCACCAGCAGTTTTTTCAGTGGCGAGCTCGGGCCGGAAATCACCCGCAGCACATCGGCCGCCTGGGCCACGCTGGTGATCGGCACAAAGTCGATGTCGGCGAGCAACGCATCCCACTGGCGCTGGTAGTCCTGGAAGTACAGGCGGCGCACATCGGCGGCGAGGCTGACCACGTTCTGCTGATCGGCCTGCTCGCGGCCCAACACCCACTGTTCTTCAGCCAGGGTGCCGGTCTGGTTCAGGCTGCTCAGCAAAAACGCCTGGCGATAGCCCTTGGCGGTGAAAAAGCCACTCAACGGCTCGCCCAACGGCTTGCCGCTTTTACGGCTGAACACCAGCGCGGCATCACGGCCAGCGGCTTCGTTGATACGGAAGTCCGGGATGCCTTCAGGCAGTTTCTGGCGTTTGACCCGGTCGTAGACGCGCTGGGCCACCGGCAGTTGTTGCAACTGGCGACGCAGATCGTCGATCAGGCGTGGGTCAAGGCGCGCACTTGGCGGATGGCGTTCAAACAACGCCTGCAAGTGCCCGGTCAACGCCAGGCGCTGATCGGCCGGCAGGTCGCGCGGCAGGTTGCGGTCCCAGTCGAGGGCTATCCAGGCCTTGATGAAGTCCGGGTCGTAATGCTCGCTGTCGGCGAGCATCAGGTAGGCCTTGAGGCCTTCGTAGAGGAAGTCGGAGTTGCCGCCGCCGTGCAGTTGCTCCTCGATGCGCGTCACCAGGCGCGGCGCAAACACGGCGATCAACAGTTTGCGATAGACACTGGCGGACTCGGCTTCGAGCATATCGCCCTGATACAGCCCCAGGCCTTCGGACCAGCTCGGCGAATCGCCCGCCAGGTGCTTCACCGCATTGAGCAGCGGCAGCACCGCGAGCACTTCACGCTGCGCCGGGCTCAGGTTCTGTACGGTCTGGCCCAGCGGGGCGACCTTCTGGTCGACCTGGGCGATATACGCCTGGTTGGCGCGATAGCTCACCCACCACAGGCTGCTGACCACGATCACCAAGGCCACGGTGGCTGCGAGTACACCGCGTGCAATCCACTTGCGCCGGCGTTCGACTTTCGGGTTCACACCCACCAGTCCACGCTCGGCAAAGGCCACGGCGGTGAAGAGTTTCTCGATGAAGTAACTGCGCCCGGTGCCGCTTTGACGCGCCAGGTGCTGGCGGTCCAGGTTCATGCTCTGGGCCATGGCGCCGATCAGGCGGTCAATCGGGCTGCCTTCCTGGGTGCCGCTGGTGAAGTACACGCCGCGCAGCAACACACGTTCTTCAAAGGCATTGGGTTTGAACACGCCTTCGAGGAAGCTTTGCAGGCAGTCCTTCAATGCGCCGAACTGCTGCGGGAAGCCGTAGATCAGGTCGCGCCGCGCCGGGTCGCGCTCCTGTTGCAGGCGCTCCACCAGACGTTCGTTGAGGCGCTGCTCCAGACCGGCGAATTCGCTTTGCAGGTGCGCCAGCGGGCTGTCGCTGTTCTTGCCGTCATCGAGGGCAAAGGTCATGCCCCACACCTGGGCGCGCTCTTCCTTGCTCAGGTTGTCGAAGAACTCCATGAAGCCCGGCACCAGGTCGAGCTTGGTCAGCATCAGGTAGATCGGGAAACGCACGCCCAATTGGGTGTACAGCTCCTGGATACGCAGGCGGATCGCCGCCGCATGGGCCGCGCGTTCGGCATCGGTGCCCAGCAGCAGATCCGACAGGCTGATGGCGATAAAGGCGCCATCGATCGGGCGGCGCGAGCGCTGCTTTTTCAGCAGGTCGAGAAAGCCCAGCCACGCGGCCTTATCCACCGTGGAGTTGCTGTCCTGAGTGGTGTAGCGGCCGGCGGTGTCGAGCAGTACGGCCTGGTCGGTAAACCACCAGTCGCAGTTGCGCGTACCGCCGACGCCGCGCACCGCCCCGGCGCCCAACTGGGCCGCCAACGGAAAGTGCAGCCCGGAGTTGACCAGCGCCGTGGTCTTGCCCGAACCCGGCGGGCCGATGATCACGTACCACGGCAGCTCGTAGAGGTTGCGGCGTTCGTCGCCACCAAGCTTGGCCTTTTTCAGCAGCGCCAGGGCTTCGTCCATGCGCTGGCGCAGGGTGGTGAGCTCTTCGGCGGTGGCCACGCTGTTGGGGTCGGCCGGGGTTTCGGCAGCCAGGCTGCGCATCACTTCGGCGGCTTGGCGCCGCGCCTGGATGATGCGGAACACGCGGTAGGCGATCCACACCGCGAACACCAGGATGATCAGCGCCCAGCGCCGGCCCTCCGGCACCAGCACATCGAGCAACGGCCCCACAAACCAGATGATCAGGCTCAGGGCGATCAGGCCCAGCACGGGGATCACCCAGCGAATCATGAAACTGAAAAACGCCTTCACTCGACGCCCTCCGCCAATACGGTGATTTCAACCCGACGATTGCGGGCACGGCCTTCGGCAGTCGCGTTGGTCGCCAACGGCTCGGTGTCGCTCCTGCCTTCGGCACTGAAGCGATCGGCCTGGCCGGTCTTGGCCGCGAGGATCTCCAATACCGACTTGGCCCGCGCTTCGGACAGGGCCCAATTGGATGGGAAACGCAGCGTGGCAATCGGGCGGTTGTCGCTGTGCCCGGTGACCCGCACCTGGCCCTTGACCTTGCGGATGGCGTCGGCGATGCGCAGCATCAGCGGCTGGTAGTCATCGACGATGCTGGAACTGGCGGATGCAAACAGCTCATCGCCTCGAATGGTGACGACAGAACGGTCGACCTTGTCTTCCACTGCGACGCGACCGGCTTTGATGTCTTCCGCCAGGAAGCCGGCCAGGCGCGGACGCTCGACTACCTTGGGCTGCGCCACGGGACGGTCGATGGCCTGCACCGGGATCTCACCCAGTGCATGGATATTTTTGAACACCGGCTCCGCCTGCGCCGCGAGCAGCATGCGCAAGGTGAACAGCAAGGCCAGCAACAACGCCAGGCCAATCGCCACGGCGATCCACGGCGGCATGAACTGCGCCAGCCGATCACGCGCCACGGTGACGCCGCGCCAATGCGGCGACAGCTCGCGCTCGTGGTCACCGCGCGCGCTGCGAATCGCCGCCGCCGTGCGCTCACGCAAGGCTTCCAACTGGCTGCGACCGTCGTTCATCACGCGGTAACGCCCTTCGAAACCCAGGCACATGCACAGGTACAACAGCTCCAGCAGGTACAGGCGCTCCCGTGGACTTTGCAGGCAGTGGTCGAGCAACTGGAAGACTTTTTCGCCCCCCCAGGCTTCGTTGTGCACGGTGATCAACAGGCTCTGCTTGCCCCAATCGCTGGTGCTGCCCCACGGCGTGCTCAACACCGCCTCATCGAGGGCGGTGCACAGTGCGTAACGCGCCAGCAGCACTTCGTTGCGTGCCACGCCAGCGGCTTCGGCGCGCTCTTCGAACTGGCGCAGGTAGGCCAGCAACTGCGCGCGCAAGCTGGCCGGCGCCGGGTGCGCGATGGTGTTGCGCAGGCGCGTCAGCAGCGCCAGCAGAGGGCCGGCGGCACTTTCCAGCGGGTTCAGGCCCTGGCTTTTGCCGGTGAGGATCGGTGCCGCCGGCATCGACAGCGGGGCCGGTTCGGCACGCGCGGGTTCCGGCGCACGGCCACCCGGGCGCGGCATGAACTGGGTGCGGTCGTCATCATTGGGATGCATCGCGGATTATCCTCGGATCGCCCAGAAGGCCAGGTTCAAGCCCGGGAACTGCCCGGCGATGTGGAAGGCAAAACCACCGGAATTGCTCAACTGTTGCCAGTGCTCGCTGCCCCGATCCAGCTCGTAGTAGGTCGAGCCTGCGTGGTACGGCAATTGGCGCGGCGCCACTGGCAACGGCAGCAAGGTGATGCCCGGCAGTTGCAGGTTGACCATGTCGCGGATGTGCTCCACCGCGCCGACCTTGCTCTGCTGGCCGAAGCGCGCACGCAAGGTTTCGCCGGGCACGTCGGCGCGTACCACCAGGATGAAGCTGGCGCTGTCGAGCAGGGTCTTGTCCGCCAGCATCGCCACGTGGATGCCATAGGCTTTTTCCACAATGGGAATCGGCGTGGCCTTGCTGTCGATCAGCATCGACAGCGCCTCACGCAACGCAGCCATCACCGGCGCGAAACTCAGGGCCAGGTCGTCGTGCTGGTATTGCGGGTATTCCTGGGGGCGACGGCCCGAGGTGGAGAAAGTCGAGAACTCACCGGCCAGGCTGACCAGTTCGCTGAAGAAGCGCTCCGGGTGCAGCGGGCTCAACTGGCTGAAATGCTGGATCAACGGCTGGGCGCGGTTGACCAGTTGCAGCAGCATGAAGTCGGCGATCTCCGACGCACCGCCCGCCCCCGAGGCGACCACACGACCCGCCAGGGCTTCGCCGCGCTGGTGCAGCAGGCCCAGCAGTTCGCTGCGAAACGCGCTCAACGGTTTGCTGGCGGCCACGTCCAGCACGGGTGGGATGTAGCTGTCGTCGAGAACCAGCGCACGGTCCGCGCGCTTTTCCTTGATGCGCACCAGGCCCACGGCGGCGTAGTCACTGATGCCATCCTGGGCAGTCAGCAAGCGCAGGGCCCGGGACCCCACGGCCACCGGCGCGCGGTTTTCGAACGGGGCGTTGTCATCGCGCACTTCGCGCACCTGGCTCACGTAACGCGCGGCTTCCAGGGCTTCGCCTTCATCCACGGTGTCGCGGGCACCCGCACGTTTGAGGGGCAAGGCCAGGTAGACCAGGCCATCGCGCAGGTTGTCGTCGATGTTCAGCGGGCTGGGCGCCAGGTCATCCTGGGGGATATTGAACGGCGTGCCGTCGGGCAACAGGCCGCGCGCCGAGACAATGGCCAGCTTGCCCTGGGCCAACAGGCCCTGGTCGATCAGCAACTCGGAGAACCCCCAGGCGCCGGCGGACAACGGGCGGCTGCGGGCGTCGATCAGGTTTTCCAGGTAACGGTCATGCTGCTGGAAGTGCTGCGTTCCGATGAACATGCCTTCCGACCAGACCACGCGATTGTTCCAGGACATGGGGGCTCCGATTGCTTCTTATTGGGCAGGGCTGGATGGGGTGACCACGACGTCGGCGCGCACGGCGCGTACATCGAGGCTGATCTGGTATTCGGTGTATTGGCGCGCCGGCACGTTGATCACCGTGCGCCATTGCGCGCGGTCCAGCTCGCGATAACCCACCAGCAAGCCGATCTGGCGCGTGGAGGGGTCGAGGTCGCGCTGGATGCTCAGTTGCTGGCCGGGTTGCACCATGACTTCGTCCTGGTCCAGCAGATCCAGGCCGAGGGTCGATTGCGCACGGTCGGCCAGGGCGAAGTAATCGGAGCGGGCGAAGGTCGCGGCGTTCTTCAGTTCGAAAATGCGCACCCGCACCGGGGCGGCCTGGCCGTTGGCGCCGGGGTTAAGCCCGGCAATGGCGTGGAAATGCAACTCGACGGCGGCGGTGTCCGCTTCAGCCTCGGCGGCGGCTTCGGGTTTGACCGCGTCCTTGCTACACGCGGTCAGCAGCAGCGCGGTGGCGACTGCGAGTAAAAACCTGGGAATCATCCTGCGTCCTCAATGACGTACTGAGCTATCCGTTAATCCATGTGTTGCGTGTCAACGGCGCTGTCGTGCGCTGTGTTCTTCATAGGCCCGGCTGAATTCGCGGCCGAACAGGTCCTGGAAATCTTCCTGGGCCTCGCGGGAAATATTGCTGTAAAGCTCGGTGAACTGCTGCCAGTACTGGGCCTGGCGCGAGCCGGCGAACAGGTTCGACAGCCCGCCGGGCTTGCCCATGCGCTCTTCCAGTTGTGCCGGTTCAAAGCGCGTGAGCAGGTGCTTGATCGCCGCTTCCACGCCGGCCATCACGGCCAGCTGGTGGGCACGCAGATCATCAAAACTGTCGCGCACAGCGAGGTCCGGTGCCATAAACGCCTGGTTGCCGTGGCGAAGCAAAAGCAGTAACGCTTCGTCGGCATTCGGTGCGAATTTCAACGGATTGTTTTCAGCAGGCTGGATCATCGTCTGCTGCATGCGGAACTCACCCTTGAGGCTGGCGCGGGCACGCAACACGTCGATCAGGCCTTCGACCATCAGGCGATAGCTGCGGCCGATGTTTTCCATTTGCGCCTCAGCCTGGGCCTTGTCCAGGCGCAGCTGGTCCAGGCCGGCACCGCGCAGGAAGGCTTGCAAGAGGTCGGGTTGTTGGCTGTCTGCCACGGGGAGCGCTGGCTCGACCACGGGTGGCGGCTGGATGATCGGTACGGGTGCAGGGGCAGGTGGCGTTGGCATTGGCGGCGCACTGGCCATCGGCGCCGGCGTGTCGCCAAACAGGTCCCAGTCTTCGGGAATCACCGAGCCCGAGACCACTGGTTTCTCAACCACGGGCACGGCCATTGGCGTGGGCGGGCGGAAGTCGTGTTGTTCGCTGGGGACGTGGTCAGCCACAGTGGGCGGCGGCACGGCGGTGGGGCTGAGGAAGTCGAACAGGTCCGGCAGCGTGTCCATCGACGAAGCGCCTTGGAACTGCGGAGCGATCACCGGCGTTGGCGCGGGTTTGCTCGCCACGGCCCCCATCAGGGCTTCAAAACTGTTCGGTGAATCACCAGCGAATGGCTGGCTGTCGACAGCCTGCATGTTGAAGTCGATACGCGCCTGGATCTCGTAATCGCCGATGCGGATCAGCTCACCGTCTTGCAAGGGTTCGCTGTTACCTCGCCGCATACGAATACCGGCGTTAACCAACTCCACACCATTTGTACTGTTATCGGTTAAATAATAACGGCCATCTTTGTATTGAATAACGCAGTGTTGCGAAGAAACCAACCGCTCAGGATCAGGCAATACCCAGTCATTATCCGAGCTGCGGCCGATAGCCATCGAGCCCTGATTCATGGACTTTTCCGAGCACTGCCCGGGGGTAATCTTGTGATAACTAGTGATAGTCAAACACAGCGACATCTTGCCTCCTTGCTGATACTTCGCGCGCAGTCGACCCCAGGGACAACGGTTCCCGGGAGATCCCCATCGGGTCGTGTAATCGACCGTCCAAAACCTGCTGATGCCAGCATGATCGCTGATCTTAACTGGGCTCCATGACAAAAATCCTAGGCCGGTGCGCCGTTCGACCCACCAGTCGCACAGGTTGTTAAGCACCGCACATCTGTCACAGAGAGCGAATAGCTTACCTTGACAAGGCATAAGTACTACACCAAAAATGCACAACTTCTTGAATACCAGTGATGGCGCATTAGTGGCATCTTGCCTATATGACCAAGAAAACATGCAAAGTTCCTTGCGCAACTAATGCATGCGTTGCCCGTTATCTAACAGGCTGATAGGGAGATCAATTTCAGTGGATGTGCCGTTGCTGCTCACCGCCGTTTCCGCAACTTCGCCCTGTGGCGAAGACATGGAATATGACGCGGATTTTCTCCAACTGGAGCGTGATGCCAAGGGCCAACCCGAGCGCAGCATGGGCGATTCGATCCTGCCCGCCGAGCCGCCGGAATGGCGCGGCATCCAGCAGCAGAGCCTCGATTTGCTGCAGCGCAGCAAAGACCTGCGCATCACCCATTTCCTGCTGCAAAGTTCCCTCGCCCTCCAGGGTGTGGCCGGGCTGGCAGACGTCCTTACGCTGATCAACGCGCTGCTGCGCGAATACTGGGCCGACCTGCACCCGCGCCTGGATGCCGACGACGATAACGACCCCACCGTCCGTATCAACGCCCTCTCCGGCCTGACCAGCGATGCGACCATTCGTCTGCTGCGCGAGAGCATTCTCACGCGCTCGCGCACCTTCGGCCCTGTGAGCCTGCGCGCCGCGTTGAATGCCAGCGGCCTGATGAGTTTCCCCGACGAACAGCTCGGCGCCCAGCAGCTCAACGCCGCGTTCCTCGACAGCGACCCCGAACAACTGCAAGCCACCCGCGACGCCTTGAGCACCGCGCGCGCTGCGTGCGAAGCCATCGAACAGCAAGTCAGCGACCAAGTGGGCTCCGCCCAAGGCGTGGACCTGAGCCTGTTGAAGCAACCGCTCAAGCAAGCGCTGCAGGTGCTCAGCCAGTGTGTTCCGAACAGCGATACCAGCAGCGAACCCGAGGCCGTCAGTGACGACAATGCCCCCTCGGTCGACTTCGCCGCTGCCCCCGCCGCACCTCGCCCCACCGGCGACATCACCAACCGTGATGACGTGCTGCGCAGCCTCGACAAGATCCTTGCGTATTACACCCGGCACGAGCCTTCGAGCCCGCTGCCGGTGTTGCTGAACCGGGCCAAGCATCTGGTGCACGCCGACTTCGCGGCCATCGTGCGCAATCTGATTCCCGATGGCATGTCCCAATTTGAAAACCTGCGCGGCCCGGACGGCGAGTAAGCCGCCCGACTGTGCAGTAACAACACCGTCGCTCAAGCGACCAGGAGCAGCAACGTGGCGAAGCAAAGTTCTCAGAAATTCATCGCGCGCAACCGCGCGCCTCGAGTGCAGATCGAGTACGACGTCGAGCTCTACGGCGCCGAGAAAAAGGTCCAGCTGCCCTTCGTGATGGGTGTGATGGCCGACCTCGCCGGCAAGCCTGCCGAGCCTCTTCTGCCGGTGGCCGACCGCAAGTTCCTTGAAGTGGACGTCGACAACTTCGACTCGCGCCTCAAGGCCATGCAGCCGCGCGTGGCGTTCCACGTACCCAACGAGTTGACCGGCGAAGGCAACCTGAGCCTGGACATCACCTTCGAAAGCATGGACGACTTCAGCCCGGCCGCCGTGGCCCGCAAGGTCGACTCGCTCAAGCAACTGCTCGAAGCCCGCACCCAACTGGCCAACCTGCTGACCTACATGGACGGCAAGACTGGCGCTGAAGAAATCATCATGAAGGCGATCAAGGACCCGGCACTGCTCCAGGCACTTGCCAGCGCGCCTAAGCCTGCAGGGGACCAGTAATCATGACTGACAATACCGCCCGCGAAGGCGCCCAGAGCCTGGGTGCAACCGAGGAAACCAGCGAGTTCGCATCCTTGTTGATGCAGGAATTCAAGCCCAAGACCGAGCGTGCCCGCGAAGCCGTGGAAACCGCCGTGCGCACCTTGGCCGAACAGGCCCTGGCGCAAACCGACCTGGTGTCCAATGACGCGATCAAGTCGATCGAATCGATCATCGCCGCCATCGACGCCAAGCTCACCGCCCAGGTCAACCAGATCATCCACCACAAGGATTTCCAGCAGCTGGAAAGCGCCTGGCGTGGCCTGCACTACCTGGTCAATAACACCGAGAGCGATGAGCAGCTGAAGATTCGCGTGCTCAACATCTCCAAGCCGGACCTGCACAAGACCCTGAAGAAATTCAAGGGCACCGCGTGGGACCAGAGCCCGATCTTCAAGAAGATGTACGAAGAAGAGTACGGCCAGTTCGGCGGCGAACCGTATGGTTGCCTGGTGGGCGACTACTACTTCGACCAGTCGCCACCGGACGTGGAACTGCTGGGCGAGCTGTCGAAAGTCTGCGCCGCCATGCACGCCCCATTCATTGCTGCGGCGTCGCCGACCGTGATGGGTATGGGCTCGTGGCAGGAACTGTCGAACCCGCGCGACCTGACCAAGATCTTCACCACCCCGGAATACGCCGGCTGGCGCTCGCTGCGTGAATCGGAAGACTCGCGCTACATCGGCCTGACCATGCCGCGCTTCCTCGCGCGCCTGCCCTATGGCGCCAAGACCGACCCGGTGGAAGCCTTCGCCTTCGAAGAAAACACCGACGGCGCCGACAGCTCCAAGTACACCTGGGCCAACGCGGCCTATGCAATGGCGGTGAACATCAACCGTTCGTTCAAGCACTACGGCTGGTGCTCGCGCATCCGTGGCGTGGAGTCCGGCGGTGAAGTGGAAAACCTGCCGGCCCACACGTTCCCTACCGATGACGGTGGCGTGGACATGAAGTGCCCGACCGAAATCGCCATCAGCGACCGCCGTGAAGCGGAGCTGGCGAAGAACGGTTTCATGCCGCTGCTGCACAAGAAAAACACCGACTTCGCCGCGTTCATCGGCGCCCAGTCGTTGCAGAAACCGGCCGAATACGATGACCCGGACGCCACCGCCAACGCCAACCTGGCCGCGCGCCTGCCGTACCTGTTCGCCACCTGCCGTTTCGCTCACTACTTGAAGTGCATCGTGCGCGACAAGATCGGCTCCTTCAAAGAGAAGGACGAGATGCAGCGCTGGTTGCAGGACTGGATCCTCAACTACGTCGACGGTGACCCGGCGCACTCCACCGAAACCACCAAGGCCCAGCACCCGTTGGCTGCCGCCGAAGTGATCGTGGAAGACGTCGAGGGCAACCCGGGGTACTACAACTCCAAGTTCTACCTGCGCCCGCACTACCAGCTCGAAGGGCTGACCGTGTCGCTGCGTCTGGTATCGAAGCTGCCTTCGGCTAAAAGCGCCTAACCCACGGATGAGCTGGCTCTTCTGTGGGAGGGGGCTTGCCCCCGATAGCATCACTGGGGTGTGACGACACACCGAGGTGCCTGCATCGGGGCAAGCCCCCTCCCACACAAAAGCACTGCCCATTTGGAGTCACTCAAATTCAGTGGCAAGAGCCACACAGGGAGAAAACATGGCTGTTGATATTTTCATCAAGATCGGCGACATCAAGGGCGAGTCCATGGACAAGGCCCACAAGGACGAAATCGACGTGCTGAACTGGAGCTGGGGCATGGCCCAGTCCGGCAACATGCACGTGGGCGGCGGCGGCGGCGCGGGCAAGGTGAATATCCAGGACCTGTCGCTGACCAAGTACGTCGACAAGGCCTCGCCGAACCTGATGATGCACTGCGCCAGCGGCAAGCACATCGACAAGGTCAAGCTGACCGTGCGCAAGGCCGGTGGTGAAAGCCAGGTCGAGTACATGGTGATCAACCTGGAAGAAGTGCTGGTAACGTCCCTGAGCACCGGCGGTTCGGGCAGCGATGACCGCCTGACTGAAAACGTCACCCTGAACTTCGCCCAAGTGATGGTCGACTACCAGCCGCAGAAAGCCGACGGCACCAAAGACGGCGGCGCGATCAAGTTTGGCTGGAACATCCGTTCCAACACCAAACGCTGATAGCCCTGGGGCCGTGGCCTTGCGCCACGGCACTACGGTCTCAAGTGCAGCCTTTTGTTCCTCTCGCAACCCGTCCGTGGAGCTGCTTTGGTGGTAACTGAAATCGCTTCCCGCGACCGTCTGCAACCGTCCCTGCTGGACCGGTTGACCGACGACGACCCAACCAATCCCAAGGAAAGCGCCGATAAACGCGTGCTGTCCCTGACCCAATTGAAAGCCTCGGTGCTGCGCGACCTGGCGTGGCTGCTCAATACCACGTCGTTGCTCGATGCCGATGCCACGCTGCACACACAGGCAGGCACCTCGGTGGTCAATTACGGCCTGCCGGCGCTGGCGGGCAACAGCGTTTCCAGCGTCGACATCAAGGCCCTGGAAGCCCTGATCTACCAGGCGATTGCCACCTTTGAACCGCGCATCCTGCGCCATACCCTGCGGGTGAAGGCCCGCGTCGGTCATGGCGAGATGAATCACAACGCCCTGAGTTTCGAGATCGAAGGCGACCTGTGGGCGCAGCCGGTGCCCTTGCGCCTGTTGCTGCAAACCGACCTCGACCTGGAATCCGGCCATGTGCGCGTGGTCAACGCCGACCAGCGGAGACGCCCATGAACCCGCGCCTGCTGGAGCTGTACAACCAGGAACTGCACCACGTGCGCGAAAGCGCGGCGGAGTTCGCCAAGGAATACCCGAAGATTGCCAGTCGGCTGACCCTGTCCGGTATGGACTGCGCCGACCCGTACGTCGAACGCCTGCTTGAGGGCTTTGCCTACCTCACCGCCCGCGTACAGCTCAAACTCGACGCCGAGTACCCGACCTTCACCCACAACCTGCTGGAAATCGCTTACCCGCACTACCTGGCGCCGACGCCGTCGATGACCGTGGTGCAATTGCACACCGACCCCGACGAAGGTTCCCTGGCCAGCGGCTTCCCGCTGCCGCGCGACACCGTGTTGCGCGCCGCCCTGGGCCGCGAAACCCAGACCTGCTGCGAGTACCGCACCGCGCACCCGGTGACGCTGTGGCCGTTGCAGGTCAGCAACGCCGAGTACTTCGGCAACCCCGCCGCCGTGCTCGGGCGCCTGGCCGCCAGTGAGCCGAAAGCCAAGGCCGGCCTGCGCCTGACCCTGCGCACCGGCGCCGAATTGCCGTTCAACAGCCTCGACCTGGACAACCTGCCGCTGTACCTCAGCGGTGCCGACGAGCAGCCGTTCCGCCTCTACGAACAACTGCTGGGCAACGCCTGTGCGGTGTTTGCGCGCAAGCCCGGTGGCGATTGGGTCGAGCGCCTGCCGCAGGATGCGCTGCGCTCGCGGGGTTTCGACGACGCCGATGCGGCCATGCCGGTCGTCGCGCGCGCCTTCCAGGGCTATCGCCTGTTGCAGGAATACTTCGCCCTGCCCCACCGCTTCCTGTTCGTCGAATTCGCCGAGCTGAGCCGTGCGGTCAAGCGTTGCGACGGCCAGGAGCTGGAGCTGATCGTGCTGTTCGACCGTCACGAGCCGAGCCTGGAAGGCAGCGTCGGCGCAGCGCAGTTTTTGCCGTTCTGCACCCCGGCGATCAACCTGTTCCCGAAGCGCGTGGACCGCATCCACTTGTCCGACCGGGTCAACGAACACCATGTGATCGCCGACCGCACACGGCCAATGGATTTCGAGATTCACTCGCTGAGCGGCATCACCGGCCACGGCACCGGGCCAGAGCAGCCATTTTTGCCGTTCTACGCGGTACGCGATCCATCCCGTTATGGCCGCGACCAGGCGTACTACACCGTGCGCCGCGAGCCACGGGTGCTGTCCAGCGACCAGCGCCGCAACGGCCCGCGCTCCACCTATGTGGGCAGCGAAACCTTTGTCAGCCTGGTCGACAGCCGCCAGGCGCCATATCGCCACGACCTGCGCCAACTCGGCGTGACCGCACTGTGCACCAACCGCGACCTGCCGTTGTTCATGAGCGTGGGCAACGGCAAGACCGACTTCACCCTGGCCGACAGCGCGCCGGTGTTATCCGTGCGTTGCGTCGCCGGGCCAAGCCGCCCACGCGCCAGCCATGCCCATGACGCCAAGGCCTGGCGCCTGATCAGCCAGTTGTCGCTCAACTATTTGTCCCTGAGTGAACAAGGCCAGGGCGCGGCGGCATTGCGCGAACTGCTGCGTCTGTATGGCGACAGCAATGACGCGGCGCTGCAATTGCAGATCGAAGGCTTGCGCGACGTCAGCAGCAAGGCCGTCACCCGGCGCCTGCCGATGCCCGGCCCGATTGTGTTTGGTCGCGGCCTGGAAATTACCCTGGAATTCGATGAAAACGCGTTTCGCGGCACCGGCGTGTTCCTGCTCGGTGCGGTGCTGGAACGCTTCCTGGCACGCTACGTGTCGATCAACAGTTTTACCGAGACGGTGATCCGTACCACCGAACGCGGCGAGATCATGCGATGGAAAGCCAAGCCCGGGCGTCGTCCGACCCTGTGAGTACGTTGGATGCGATGCATCAGGAGCCCTGGGAATACGATTTCTTCCAGGCGTTGCGGCGTATCGAGTGCGAATCGCCCGAGCTGCCGCGCCTGGGCCATTCCCTGCGTTTGGCGGATGACCCGTTGCGCCTGGGGCAACAGGCCGATTGCACCTTCGCCCCGGCGACCCTGGCCTCGGTCGACCCCGGTGGCGACGGCAAACCGGCACGGCTGGAACAGTTCTTCTTCGGCCTTGGTGGCCCCAACGGTCCGTTGCCGCTGCATATCACCGAGTACGTACGCGAGCGTCAGCGCAACAACGCCGACAGTACCAGCAAGCAGTTCCTGGACGTGTTCCACCACCGTCTGCTGAGCCTGTTTTACCGGGCCTGGGCCGAGGCGCGGCCGACGGTCAGCCACGACCGCCCGGACGATGACTACTGGTCTGCACGCCTCGCCGCCTTGAGTGGCCGGGGCATGCCGAGCCTGCTTAACCAGGGATTGATACCCGACACGGCGAAGCTGCACTACAGCGGCCACCTGTCGGCGCAAACCCGCTACCCGGACGGTTTAAAGGCGATCCTCGGCGAGTATTTCGGCCTGCCGGTGGAGATCGAAGAATACGTCGGCCAATGGCTGGAACTGCCCGAGCGCAGCCGCGTGGGCGTGAGCGCCAACCAGCTGGGCGTGGACTTCTGCCTGGGCAGCCACGTGTGGGACCGCCAGCATAAATTCCGCATCCGCCTGGGCCCGCTCAAGCTGGACGACTACATGGGCATGCTGCCCGGCAGCCAGCCGTTCAACGAGCTGGTGGCGTGGGTGGCCGAGTACCTGGGCCATGAATTGGACTGGGACTTGAACCTGGTTCTGCAACAACCCGAAGTACCGGCGCTGCAACTCAATGGCCAGTTCCGCCTGGGCTTTAATACCTGGCTCGGCTGCCCTGCGGTTGATGCCAACGACCTAATCCTGGCCCGGCATTACGCCGATCAAGCCACCACCTCAAGGAATCCAGAGCATGGGTGAAATCAGTCGCGCCGCACTGTTCGGCAAACTCAACAGCGTGGCCTACAAGGCCATCGAAGCCGCCACCGTGTTCTGCAAGCTGCGGGGCAACCCGTACGTGGAACTGGCCCACTGGTTTCACCAGTTGCTGCAACTGCAGGACTCGGACCTGCACCGCATCATCCGCCAGTTCAACGTCGAGCCGGCGCGCCTGGCCCGTGACCTCACCGAAGCCCTGGACCGCCTGCCGCGTGGCTCGACGTCGATCACCGACCTGTCGTCCCACGTGGAAGAAGCCGTGGAACGCGGCTGGGTGTACGGCAGCCTGATGTTCGGCGAAAGCCAGGTGCGCACCGGTTACCTGGTGCTGGGCATCCTCAAGACGCCAAGCCTGCGCCATGCGCTGCTGGGGTTGTCTTCGGAATTCGACAAGATCAAGGCCGAAGCCCTGAGCGAGCGTTTTGACGAATACGTCGGTGATTCGCCGGAAAACGCCCTGACTGCCAGCGACGGTTTCAATGCCGGCGCGGTGCCGGGCGAGGCCAGCGGCGCCATGGCACCGAGTGCGATGGGCAAGCAGGAGGCGCTCAAGCGTTTCACCGTCGATCTGACCGAACAAGCGCGCAGCGGCAAGCTCGACCCGATCGTGGGCCGTGACGAAGAGATCCGCCAACTGGTGGACATCCTCATGCGCCGCCGCCAGAACAACCCGATCCTCACCGGTGAGGCCGGTGTGGGCAAGACCGCCGTGGTCGAAGGTTTCGCCCTGCGCATCGTCGCCGGTGACGTGCCGCCGGCGCTCAAAGACGTGGAACTGCGCAGCCTTGATGTCGGCCTGCTGCAAGCCGGCGCGAGCATGAAAGGCGAGTTCGAACAGCGCCTGCGCCAGGTCATTGAAGACGTCCAGGCCTCGCCTAAGCCGATCATTCTGTTTATCGACGAAGCCCACACCCTAGTGGGTGCCGGTGGCGCTGCCGGTACCGGTGATGCGGCCAACCTGCTCAAACCTGCCCTGGCCCGTGGCACCCTGCGTACCGTGGCCGCGACTACCTGGGCCGAGTACAAAAAGCACATCGAGAAAGACCCGGCCCTGACCCGCCGCTTCCAGGTGGTACAAGTGGCCGAGCCGTCGGAAGACAAAGCGCTGTTGATGATGCGCGGCGTGGCCTCGACCATGGAGAAACACCACCAGGTGCAGATCCTCGACGAAGCCCTGGAAGCCTCGGTAAAGCTGTCCCACCGCTACATCCCGGCGCGCCAGTTGCCGGATAAATCCGTGAGCCTGCTGGACACCGCCTGTGCCCGCGTCGCCATCAGCCTGCACGCGGTGCCGGCCGAAGTGGACGACAGCCGCCGCCGCATCGAAGCCCTGGAAACCGAGCTGCAAATCATCGCCCGCGAGCATGCGATCGGTATTGCCATTGGCGCGCGCCAGAGCAACAGCGAAGCCCTGTTAAGCGCCGAGCGTGAGCGCCTGGCGACCCTGGAAAGCCGCTGGGCCGAAGAGAAAACCCTGGTGGATGAGCTGCTCGCCACCCGTGCCACCCTGCGCGAAAAAGCCGGGGTTGTGGACAGCGATGCAGGTAACAACGAGAGCGATGAATTGCGTGCGCAACTGGTCGACCTGCAACAGCGCCTCACTGCGCTGCAAGGCGAAACCCCGTTGATCCTGCCGACCGTGGATTACCAGGCCGTGGCCTCGGTGGTCGCCGACTGGACCGGTATCCCGGTGGGCCGCATGGCGCGCAACGAACTGGAGACCGTGCTCAACCTCGACCAGCACCTGAAAAAACGCATCATCGGCCAGGACCACGCCCTGCAGATGATCGCCAAGCGCATCCAGACCTCCCGCGCCGGTCTCGACAACCCGAGCAAGCCGATTGGCGTGTTCATGCTGGCCGGCACCTCCGGCGTGGGCAAGACCGAAACCGCCCTGGCCCTGGCCGAAGCCATGTACGGCGGTGAGCAGAACGTGATCACCATCAACATGAGCGAGTTCCAGGAAGCCCACACGGTGTCCACCCTCAAAGGCGCGCCACCGGGCTATATCGGCTACGGCGAAGGCGGCGTGCTGACCGAAGCGGTGCGGCGCAAACCCTACAGCGTGGTGCTGCTGGACGAGGTGGAAAAAGCCCACCCGGACGTGCATGAGATCTTCTTCCAGGTGTTCGACAAGGGCGTGATGGAAGACGGCGAAGGCCGGGTGATCGACTTCAAGAACACCTTGATCCTGCTGACCACCAACGCCGGTACCGAGCTGATTTCCCAGGTCTGCAAGGACCCGGCGAACATCCCCGAGCCCGAGGAAATCGCCAAGGCCCTGCGCCAGCCGCTGCTGGAGATATTCCCACCGGCCCTGCTCGGCCGCCTGGTGACCATTCCGTACTACCCGCTGAGCGACGAGATGCTCAAGGCGATCACCCGCCTGCAACTCAACCGCATCAAGAAGCGCGTGGAGAATACCCACAAGGTCGCCTTCGACTACGACGACGCGGTGGTCGACCTGATCGTCTCGCGTTGCACCGAAACCGAAAGCGGCGGGCGCATGATCGACACCATCCTCACCAACAGCCTGCTGCCGGACATGAGCCGTGAATTCCTCACGCGCATGCTCGAAGGCAAGGCATTGGCGGGTGTGCGCATCAGTAGCCGGGATAATGAGCTGCACTACCAGTTCAACGATTGATCTGACGGAATACAGCTCAACATGTGGGAGGGGGCTTGCCCCCGATGGCGGTGAATCAGTCACCAATGCATCACCTGACACACTGCTATCGGGGGCAAGCCCCCTCCCACATTTGGACTGGGTTCCTTCAGTTATTAGGGTACTTCGATGTTATTCAACCAAGCCTCACGCCTGGCCAAGATCACCAGCCCCCTCGGGCCGGATGTGCTGCTGCTCAATGAAATGGGCGGCGGCGAAGAGCTGGGCCGCCTGTTCAACTATGAGCTGCAACTGACGTCCCTGGACGCCAACATCGACCTCAACCAGTTGCTGGGCAAGCCCATGAGTGTCGGTCTGCAACTGGCGGACGGCGGTGAGCGGCATTTCCACGGCATCGTTGCGCGGTGCAGCCAGAACATCGACCAGGGCCAGTTCGCCAGCTACCAGGTGACGCTGCGCCCATGGCTGTGGCTGCTGAGCCGTACATCCGACTGTCGGATTTTCCAGAACCTGAGCATCCCGCAGATCATCAAGCAGGTGTTCCGCGACCTGGGCTTTTCCGACTTCGAAGACGCCCTGAGCCGGCCGTATCGCGAGTGGGAATACTGCGTGCAGTACCGCGAGACCAGCTTCGATTTCGTCAGCCGCTTGATGGAGCAGGAAGGTATCTACTACTTCTTTCGCCATGAGCAGGACCGCCATGTGCTGGTACTGGCCGACGCCTATGGCGCCCACACCACGGTGCCGGGCTATGCGTCGATCCCGTATTACCCCAAGGACGAGCAGCAGCGCGAACGCGACCACATGCACAACTGGCACCTGGCGCAGGAGGTTCAGCCGGGTTCGCTGGAGCTTAACGACTACGACTTCCAGCGCCCCAGCGCCAGCATCGATGTGCGTTCGGCCATGCCGCGCCCGCACACCGCCGGCGACTACCCGCTGTACGACTACCCCGGCACCTACGTGCAAAGCGCCGACGGCGAACACTACGCGCGCACCCGCATCGAAGCCCTGCAAACCCTGCATGAGCAGATCGAGTTCAGCGGCAACGCCCGCGGCCTCGGCTCCGGCCACCTGTTCAGCCTCACCGGCTTCAGCCGCCAGGACCAGAACCGCGAATACCTGATCGTCGGCTGCCGCTACTACATCGTTCAGGAAAGCCTGGAAAGCGGTGGTGGCTCAGGCTCGGCGCAGTTCGAAAGCAGCCTGACCTGCATTGACGCCCAGCAGAGCTTCCGCCCGCTCGCCACCACCCACCGGCCCATCGTCAAAGGCCCGCAAACCGCGCTGGTGGTCGGTCCCAAAGGCGAGGAAATCTGGACCGACCAGTACGGCCGCGTGAAGGTGCACTTCTACTGGGACCGTCACGACCAATCCAACGAAAACAGCTCGTGCTGGATCCGCGTGTCGCAGTCCTGGGCCGGCAAGAACTGGGGCTCGATGCAGATTCCACGGATCGGCCAGGAAGTGATTGTCAGCTTTCTTGAAGGTGATCCGGACCGCCCGATCATTACCGGGCGGGTGTACAACGCCGAGCAGACGGTGCCGTACGACCTGCCGGAAAATGCGACCCAGAGCGGCATGAAGAGCCGTTCGAGCAAGGGCGGCACGCCGGCCAACTTCAATGAAATCCGCATGGAGGACAAGAAGGGGTTGGAGCAGTTGTATATCCATGCCGAGCGTAACCAGGACATTGTTGTCGAGGTAGACGAAAGTCATTCCGTCGGGCACGACCGCAATAAAAGTATCGGCCATAACGAGACGGTGACCATCGGCAACAACCGCCTGCGCATCGTCAAGCAGGAAGACATCCTCTCGGTGGGCCAGAGAAAGACCGACAGCATCAGCCAGAGCTACGTCATCGAAGTGGGCGAAAACCTGCGCCTGGTCTGCGGCGAAAGCATCCTGGAGTTGAATGCCAGCGGGCAGATCAACCTCACCGGCGTGAACATCAGCTTCTATGCCAGCGGCGATGCCGAGTTCAATACCAAGGGCGTGCTGCACCTCAATAACGGCGGCGGCCCTGGAGCCACGCCCGATGGACAGGGCCAGAAAGCCAGCATCGACGCCAATATCAAAGCCGCGTTCCCCGCGCCGAAAAGCTCCTGACGAGACCCGTTTGCCATGACGTACCGAATCAACGAATTCCAGTTCCAACTGCCGGCGAGCGAGCTGCAGGACGCGACGATCAATATCCTCAAATTCCCTGAGCTGGGCACATCCCTGATCGTCAGCCGCAGCCTGCTGGCCGACGGCGAAACCTTGCACAGCAACTTCAACGACCAACTCCAGCGCCTGGAAAAACAGGTGCAGGACTTGCGCTACCAACCCGGTGTCGATGTGCGCTTGGGCGCCGCGCAAGAGGTGGAAGGCATCGAGCTGCGCAGCCAGTTCAACAAGGGCAATGACAAGGTGTTCCAGTATCAGCTGGCCTTGGTGATACCGGGCACACGCAAGATGCTCGCGTTGAGTTATGTGAAGGCGGATACGCTGGGGGATGCCGAGGCGGCGCATTGGGCCTTGATCAAAAACTCGCTGTCGTTTGACGCTATTTCCTGATGAGTTGCCTGCATGTCTGACGCGTTATGGGCAGCCCGGATGGGCGATGCGCTCTCCCACACCTCGATGATGGCCGACATCCTTGGCGGTGTGCTGGAGGTAGCGGCCAATATCGCTATCACCGCCGTGGCGACTGCGGCGGTGGTTGCCGCCACCGGGATTACCGTGGCCACCGGCGGGCTCGGTTGCTTCCTGCTGGGCGCCGTGGTGGGCACGATTGTCGGCCTGGCCATGAGCAAGACCGGCGCGGACAAAGGTCTGACGAATTTATGCGATAGTTTCAGCAATGCGCTGTTCCCGCCCACGGTGCAGGCGAACATTCTCACAGGCTCCACCGACACCCTCACCAACAACATCCCCGCCGCCCGTGCCGCCGGGGCGATCAGCTCCCACGTCGCGCCAGCCGGCACCGAGCTGGAAGAACCCGAGCCTGAGCCGGAAGCCAGCTACCTGGACATGGCCGAGAGTTTCTTCTCGCAGATGTGGCGCCCTACGGTAGCCACGCCTGTGCCTGGCGCCGAACCCAAGCCGCTGGATCTGGTCACGTGCATGAAGCACCCGCCGATGCCGCCGCAGTTTCTGGCCGAGGGCTCGGACAAGGTCACGATCAACGGCCAGCCAGCGGTGCGCAGTGGTGATCGCAGTACGTGCGATGCGACCGTGGTGTCGTCCGGATTGATTTCATCGAACGTGACCATCGGCGGCGGGTCGGTGGTGGTGCGTGAGATTCGCAGCGGCAAGACACCGGGCGTCGGGCTGGCGGTAACGGCGTTGTTGATGCTCAAGGGCGGTAAGGGCAAGTTCTTCAGCAAGCTACCGTGCATGTTGATCGGCGGCGCAACCTCGATGGCCGTGAGCAGTGCGATGGGGGCGATGGCCAATGCGGCCATGGGCTCGTTGAACCCGGTGCATGCGGCCACCGGCGCCAAGGTGTTGGGCGGCGATGATGAGTTGGATTTCGTCCTGCCCGGCATCCTGCCGATTGATTGGCAGCGGTTCTACAACAGCCGTGACGAACGCACAGGCGGTTTGTTCGGTGCGGGTTGGAGCGTGCCGTATGAGGTGTGCGTCGAAATTCGTCCCCATCCCGAGGGGGGCGAAATGCTGGTCTACACCGATGAACAGGGCCGGCCTATCGACATGGGCAGTATTCCCCTGGGCGGCGCGGTGTTCAGCGCCGGTGAAGGGCTGGCCGTGCGCCGACACCTCAACGGGCAGTTGCTGATCGAAAGCGATGATGGTCTGTATCGCTTATTTGAGCCTTCCGCCAACCCGGCGTTGCTGCGCCTCAGCCAGCTCGGCGACCGCAACGACAACCGTATCCATGTCGATTATGACGAAGCCGGGCGACTGATTCGGCTGCGCGATACGTTCGACCTGGTGCAAGTGGAGTTGATCCGCGATCAAGGCCACGTGGTGCGGCTCGAACGGCTGTACCCCGATCTGCGCCGCGAAGTACTGGTCAGCTACGGCTACGACGCTATCGGCAACCTGGCTGAGGTCCGCGATGCCACTGGCCAGGTGCAGCGACGCTTCAGCTACGATGCCGGCCGGCGTATGGTGGAACACCAGTTGCCGACCGGGTTGCGCTGTTTTTACGAGTGGGCCTTGGTTGAAAACGCGGAATGGCGCGTGGTCCGGCACTGGACCGACGAAGGCGACGCCTACCAGTTCGACTATGACTTGCAGGCCGGTATCACGCGCATTACCGACGGCTTGCAACGCGTCAGTACCCGCCACTGGAACACCCAGCACCAGATCGTTCGCTACTGCGATAACCTCGGGCAAACCTGGCTGTTCGAGTGGAACGACGAACGCCAATTGCTCAGTGCCACCGATCCGCAGGGTGGTCGCTTTGAATACAGCTACGATGAAGCCGGTAACCTGATCGGCGAGACCGACCCGCTGGGCCGCAGCGATTCGACCTTGTGGCTTGAGCATTGGGCATTGCCGCTGGTGGAGACCGACGCCGCCGACAATAGCTGGGCGTATCGCTACGATCAGCGCGGCAACTGCATCGCCGAAACCGATCCGCTGGGCTACGTCACCCGCTACCGCTATGACGATCACGGCCAGGTCGTGGAGATCATCGACGCCACCGGCAAAAGCAAGAAGCTGCGCTGGAACCCGTTCGGGCAGTTGGTTGAGCATATTGATTGCTCGGGTTACCCGACGCGGTTCAGTTATGACGAGCGCGGTTATTTGCAGGTCATTACCGACCCGCTAGGGGAACGAACAACCTTCACATACGACACGATGGGCAGGATGCTCAGCCAGCAGTTGCCAGATGGTCGTATCGAGTATTTTCAACGCAACGCCTGCGGACAATTGACGGTCCATACCGACCCGTCAGGCCACTCGACTCATTATCAGTACAACCCCCGCGGGCGCATTCGCCAGCGCACGGATGCGCACGGCCGCAAAGTGCAATTCAGCTATGACAGCTACGCACGGCTGCAAGCACTGACCAATGAGAATGGCGAATGTTATCGTTTCACGTGGAATGCCAATGATCGCCTGGTCGAGCAGCGCGACCTAGATGGCAGCGCCCATCACTATGACTACGATGCATTGAACAGCATCACCAGCGTCACTGCTTTACCAACTCACAACAGCAACGCTTCAGGTATCCCTGAACAGCCTATTGTTCACTATTTGGAGCGTGACGCTGCCGGGCGCCTGGTTGTCAAAATCACCGACGATGGCCGCACGGATTATTTATACGATCTCCTGGATCAATTGATCGCAATCACGTTCAAGGACGCCCAGGGCAACGAACAAAAATTAAGTTATCGCTATGACGCCCTCGGCCAGCCCCTCGAAGAGCAAAGCTCGGCCGGCAGTTTGAAACATCGCTATGACGAATTGGGCAATCTGACCCAGACCCAATTACCCGATGGTCGCTGGATCAACCGTCTGTACTACGGCAGTGGTCATTTGCACCAGATCAACCTCGATGGCCAAGTCATCAGTGACTTCGAGCGCGACCGCCTGCATCGTGAAGTACTTCGCACACAAGGTCAGATCAGCACCCGCACTGAATATGATCGAGGCGGGCGGTTGCGCGCTCGTGTACGGAATCCAAGTACCCTGCCGCGACCACTGACGGGAATGAGCTCGACATACTTCGACTTTGATCCCAGCGACAACCTGATCGCCCGCCACGAACAAAAAGCAGGAATTGCACACCAACAGTTGTTTCACTACGACGCCACTGATCGCATCATTGCCAGCCAGAATCCAATACATGGGACGCAGGAAAGCTTTGCTTATGACGCAGCGGCCAACCTTCTAGATGGTCCCCTGCCGGGTGTAGGCCTGGTGGTACATAACAAATTAATGACCTACCAAGACAAGCGTTACCGGTATGACAGTTTCGGTCGGCTGGTTGAAAAACGTAGTGCTCGTCGCGCCGTTCAACTATTCAAGTACGACGCTGAAAGCAGAGTGGTCGAAATACGAAATCAGCACACCGCCAATGAAACTGTCATCACAATGACCTACGACCCTTTAGGTCGTCGGATTACAAAAACCGAACAAAACAGCAACGGTAATACGCTTGGTACCACTCGTTTTGTCTGGGACGGGTTGCAACTGATACAAGAGCACCGTAATAACCAGACCAGCCTTTATCTTTATGAAGACGGGAGCTATGAAGCACTGGCACGTGTTGATGGCCTGGGCCCACTGCAAAGAATCAGGTACTACCACAACGATCCTAACGGACTGCCGCACGAATTGACGGACCACGATGGGCACCGCGTATGGCAGGCCAGTTATTACGCTTGGGGTAATACCGCCGAGGAAACCAGAGAGTCTTCTTACATCGAAGAACAGAACTTGAGGTTTCAGGGGCAATACTTGGACCGGGAAACCGGTTTGCACTACAACACGTTCAGGTTTTACGACCCCGATATAGGTCGGTTTATCACGCCGGACCCCATAGGACTCGCCGGTGGCTTGAACCTCTATCAGTACGGGCCTAATCCGCTGGGCTGGTGTGATGCGTGGGGGCTGGCAGGCAGTCCAACCACAGCGACTCATATCACCTACCTGGGCGTCGACAAAGCGACCGGCAAACCTTATGTCGGTTATGCCAGCATGCAAGGCAAACAGGTAGGTTCAGACGTGTTGAACTATCGCTACGGGTCAAATTTCGATCGTTTTGGCGGCCAAGCACCTCAAGTCCTGCATACCGCCTACGGCCAGGATGGCAAGGACACCACACGAGGGCTGGAACAACGAGTGTATGAAGGCTTGGGAGGAAAAGATGGAACCGCCAACGCACAAAACCCGGTCGGCAAAGGAAATGGCCGAAGGAAAGAATACCTGGCTGCGGCGGATAAACATTTGTCTCAGACAGACTCAGGCAAAGCACTGGATAAACGCATAAAAGCCGCGAATAAAACCAAGGGCAAAGCCCCTGTCAAAGTCGCCGGCAAAAGCAGAGGTGCGAGAGCAGGCCGCTGCTCGTGAATATCATCAATGACTATTGAAAATGGAGTGGGCCCATGGCCAAGCGCATCCTCTGGAAGGAAGGCGATCTAGTCAGCCTCAAATTGCGAGATGACTTATACACCGTAGGCCAGATGATCAAGAACTCCGTCATGCGCTTCTACGATGTGAGAAGCGTGGACGGCGTCTGGACCGATCTTGCGCTGGACAACAGTATGATCCTGTTCAGTGGTTTTGTCGGCAAGGTGGTGACCCAGAGATTGGCAGCGGAAAAACTAATTTCCGTCACGCCGTTTAGCCTTTCGGATCATGAGCGTTATTGGCTCAGGCCCCACGTCAGCTTTGAGGGCGGCTTTCCGTTTCGAGATGCTGATCTTGTTGACCTCGGCATCGGCTGCGATGCTGATTACAGCCTGGTACCTGCACTAAAGGAAGATCTGCAACTTTCGGACAGTCGCGACATTATCGAAAAGTATGAGTTGACCAACATGTGGGGAGATGAGGACCTCAGCGACAGACTGTGTCGCTACTTCGATACCGGTGTTAACCGGGATGATTTGAAATATGAAATCTTTCCGGGGCTCTGGAACGATCGTGAAAGCCTCAGGCCTTTAACCCGACGACTGCCTTTGCCGTTGAGATAGACAAGCAGTGTTTAGGTGGTTTGAAGCATTAAAAAAGGGCACCCGACCCAGTCGGCGTGCCCACTCTTCTTACCGCCCCGCCTCCCTTCGAGACGGTACTGCCATTACGGATTGACGCTGTCTTTGAGCGACTTGCCCGGCTTGAACGCAACGGTATTACTGGCCTTGATTTTCACAGGCTCACCGGTTTGCGGGTTTTTGCCGGTGCGGGCGCCACGGTGGCGTTGCAGGAAGGTGCCGAAACCAACCAGGGTGACGCTGTCCTTGCGGTGCAGGGCGCCGGTGATTTCTTCGAGAACGGCGTTGAGGACGCGGTTGGCCTGTTCTTTGGTGAGATCCGCTTTTTCAGCGATGGCGGCTGCGAGTTCTGGTTTACGCAT
Source organism: Pseudomonas sp. BR20 (assembly GCF_050780135.1). NCBI lineage: Bacteria > Pseudomonadati > Pseudomonadota > Gammaproteobacteria > Pseudomonadales > Pseudomonadaceae > Pseudomonas > Pseudomonas sp. BR20. The sequence goes on from NZ_CP172012.1 coordinate 77,817, forward strand.
ATGTGAAGCCTCTTTGACGGTTTTTTGTTGTTATGTCCGTGCTGCTCTCTAACGGAACAGCGGCCAAGGCGCCGCAGGCTCTACTCTGCGGCAGACGGGAGTGAGGATGGCATGCCCTCGTACGCCGCGCCAGTCTCGCGGCGCCCTTTCTAGGGTAAAAAATGTGCTTATTCCGACAGAACGACAGGTATTTACGCCAGCAACGGCGGAAGTTCTTTGTTGAGGGCGAGTTTTTCCATCACGGCGCTGCCGGTCAGCGCATACCCCAGCAGGCGGCCGCTGGCGTCGCGGCATAGGGCCTTGATGTCGGCGCCCTGGCCTTCGACGCTCCATACACCTTCTGTGCCCCGTGGCGGCGGCGAGACCACCAGCGGGCAGACCGGGGTTTTCACGGTGACCGGCATCGGGCCGTAGCTGACAGCGGTGGCGTTACCGGCCAGGGTCTGGGCCAAGGCGCGGGCGCAGCTCATCAACGGCATCACGTACAGCAGGTTCAGGCCGTCAACTTCGGCGCAGTCGCCCAGGGCGTAGATATTAGCGTGGGAGGTCTTGAGGTGGCGGTCCACCATGATCCCGCGGTTGGTCTGCAGGCCGGCAGCGGCGGCCAGGTCGACACGCGGGCGCAGGCCGATGGCCGAGACCACCAGGTCGCAGTGGACTACCTCACCGTCGGACAGGTGCGCTTCCAGGCCGTCAGCGGTACGCTGCAGGCGGTTGAGCACCGGGCCCAGGTGGAAACGCGCCCCCAGCCCTTCCAGACCGGCCTGTACCGCTGCGGCCGCCGCCGGGTGCAGCAGGGTCGGCATGACTTGCTCGCACGGCGCCACCAGGTCGATCTCATAGCCGCCGAGGATCAGGTCGTTGGCGAACTCACAGCCGATCAGGCCGGCGCCGAGCAGCAGCACGCGGCGCTTGCCGGCAGCGGCGGCGCGAAAGCGGGCGTAATCTTCGAGGTCATTGATCGGGAAAACCAGCTCAGCGGCGTCGCCTTCGACTGGTACGCGCACGGTTTCTGCGCCCCAGGCCAGGACCAGATCACGATAGACCACCGCTTCTTCACCGATCCACAGGCGTTTGTGACCGGGATCGATGCCGCTGACGCGGGTGTGGGTGCGCACTTCGGCCTTGAGTTGCTCAGCCATGGCGCCGGGTTCCGCCATGCTCAGGCCATCGGCTTCCTTATTCTTGCCAAAGCCGGTGGAAAGCATGGGTTTGGAGTAGGAGCGCCCGTCATCCGCAGTGATCAGCAGCAATGGGGTCTCGCTGTCGAGCTTGCGAAACTCCCGGGCCACGTTGTAGCCGGCCAGCCCTGTGCCGATGATCACGACAGGTGCGTTCATTCCTTTCTCCTTGTAGTACGGTTCTGAAACTGAAAATTAGCCGATTTCGATCATTTCGAAATCCATTTTGCCGACGCCGCAGTCCGGGCACAGCCAGTCTTCCGGTACGTCCTGCCACAGGGTGCCCGGAGCGATACCATCATCCGGCCAGCCGTCTTTTTCGTCATAGATCAGGCCGCAGACTACACATTGCCACTTCTTCATTTACTTGCTTCCTCAGGGTCCAGGCTGGTTGGCCGGCGGTCGATGGATCCAGCATTGCCGCACGGCTCAGGGCGTTTTGTACTGATCGGGGCCGGCAGATGCAAGCACGATCGACGCAAGGCGCCGGCGCAGCCCGGCAAAAGATCAGGACGCCATGGTAAGCTCGCCGCCTCTTTTGCTGCCAATAATGACGCACCGTGCCGCACTCAATCGCCCTTCCCGATGCTTGCCAATGGTTGACCCAGAGCCTCCTGAGCCCTGCGCCCGCGCCCTTGACCCTGAACTGGCTGTTCGACGAAGGCTCGCTGACCCGCCGGCTGACGTGGCTGTCCAACGATGGCTTCAGCGTGACCCCTCTGTTCGAAGGCTGGCTGCCGCTGCGCGATGATGAATGCGCGGCGCTGCATATGCCCCCGGCCAGCATCGGTTGGGTGCGCGAGGTGTATTTGCGCGGGCATGGCCAACCGTGGGTGTTTGCCCGCAGTGTGGCGGCGCGCAGTGCGTTGCAGGGCGACGGCTTGCAGATGGACGAATTGGGCAGCCGTTCCCTGGGCGAATTGCTGTTTTGCGACCGCGCGTTCACCCGCCAGGCCATCGAGGTGTGCCATTACCCTCGCCAGTGGCTGCCGACCACGGACCAGTCCGACGGGCTGTGGGCACGCCGCTCACGCTTTGATCGTGGGGCGCTGAGCGTGCTGGTGGCGGAAGTCTTCCTGCCGAGTTTCTGGCACGCGCTGCATGACCATCCGGAGAACTGCTGATGTATCAACGTCTGCTCAAATCCTTGAACCGCCTGAACCCCAGGGCCTGGGATTTCATTCAGTTGACCCGCATGGACAAGCCCATCGGCATCTACCTGCTGCTGTGGCCAACGCTGTGGGCGCTGTGGATCGCCGGCAAGGGTTCGCCGTCCCTGGCCAACATCGTGATTTTCGTGCTGGGCGTGACGCTGACTCGCGCTGCCGGTTGCGTCATCAATGACTGGGCGGACCGCAAGGTCGACGGCCATGTGAAGCGCACCGCGCAACGCCCGCTTGCAAGCGGCAAGATCAGTTCAAAAGAGGCCCTGGTGTTCTTTGCGGTACTGATGCTGATCAGCTTCCTGCTGGTACTGCTGACCAACGCCACAACCATTTGGTTATCGCTGGGCGGCCTGGCACTGGCGGTCAGCTACCCGTTCATGAAGCGCTACACCTATTACCCGCAGGTGGTGTTGGGCGCGGCGTTTTCCTGGGGCATGCCGATGGCGTTCACCGCCGAAACCGGCCACCTGCCCGCCACCGCCTGGCTGCTGTATATAGCCAACCTGCTGTGGACGGTGGGCTACGACACCTATTACGCAATGACCGACCGCGACGACGACTTGAAGATCGGCGTCAAATCCACTGCGATTCTGTTCGGCGATGCCGACCGGGTGATCATCCTGACCCTGCAAGGCCTGGCGCTGCTGTGCCTGCTGCTGGCCGGCGCACGGTTTGAGCTGGGGGGTTGGTTCCACCTGGGGCTGCTGGCGGCGGCAAGCTGCTTTGCCTGGGAGTTCTGGTACACCCGCGACAGGGACCGGATGAAGTGCTTCAAGGCGTTTTTGCACAACCACTGGGCCGGGTTGGCGATTTTTGTCGGGATTGTGGCGGATTACGGGTTTCGATGAGGGGCCAGGCCCCTCACCGCTAGCGGGCTGAATCAGGGCTTGGCGACTTTCCAGGCCCCGTCCATTTTGCCGTCGCCGGTCATGTCACCGGCCTTTTTGTCCATCACAAAGGTATAGAGAGGCTTGCCGTTGTAGGCCCATTGGCCCTTTTGATCGTCACGGGTGATAACGGTCCACTTGCCCATGGGTTTGTCGGTGGACTCGGCCATCAACGGCGGCCAGTTGGTGGCGCACTTGTCGTTACACATGGACTTGCCATCGGCGTCCTTGGCGAAGGTGTAGAGCGTCATACCCTTATGATCCACCAACATCCCGTCTTTCGTCATCGCCGGGTCTGCGGCAAATGCCAGTGTCGGCAGCGTCAACGCCGCCGTGACCAGAAGGGCCTTCCAGGAAAAAGTACTGTGATTCATCGGAACCTTCCTTTTGTGGTTGTCAGGATTCGGACCCAAAGCGTAGTCCAGAGTGCCGCTAATTGCCCGAGCGACTAAATTACTGTCACACGACTGCAATATTTCCGTTATCTAATGCGGCGCAAGACAGTTAAATGACAAGAGGATTTTAGGCATGGTTGGCAGGAGCATTCTGATTGTTGACGACGAAGCGCCCATCCGCGAGATGATCGCCGTTGCGTTGGAAATGGCCGGCTATGACTGCCTGGAGGCGGAGAACTCCCAGCAGGCCCATGCCATTATCGTCGACCGCAAGCCGGACCTGATCCTGCTGGACTGGATGCTGCCCGGCACCTCCGGCATCGAACTGGCCCGCCGCCTCAAGCGCGATGAGCTGACCGGGGATATCCCGATCATCATGCTCACCGCCAAGGGCGAAGAGGACAACAAGATCCAAGGCCTGGAAGTCGGCGCCGATGACTACATCACCAAGCCGTTTTCCCCACGGGAGCTGGTAGCGCGCCTGAAGGCCGTATTGCGCCGTGCCGGCCCGACCGATGGCGAAGCGCCTATTGAAGTCGGCGGCCTGCTGCTGGACCCGATCAGCCACCGCGTGACCATCGACGGCAAGCCGGCCGAGATGGGCCCCACCGAATACCGCCTGCTGCAATTTTTCATGACCCATCAGGAGCGTGCCTATACCCGTGGCCAGTTGCTGGACCAGGTGTGGGGCGGCAACGTGTATGTGGAGGAGCGCACCGTCGACGTGCATATCCGTCGTCTGCGCAAAGCCTTGGGTGACGCTTACGAGAATCTGGTACAAACCGTGCGCGGCACCGGCTACCGGTTTTCAACCAAAGGCTGAGCCAGCCCTTCCTTAACAGCTGACAAGGACGCATGTTTAAGTGAACCAAAACTGGCATGGCACCCTGATCCGCCACATGCTCCTGTTGATCACCGCCTGCCTGTTGGTAGGCCTGGTCAGCGGCTATTACGGCTGGAGCCTGGCCATTGGTATAGCCCTGTACCTGGGCTGGACCCTCAAGCAATTGCTGCGCCTGCATGAATGGCTGCGCCAGCACAAACCCGACGAAGCGCCACCTGACGGCTACGGCCTGTGGGGTGAGGTGTTCGACAGCATCTACCACCTGCAACGCCGCGACCAACGCGTACGCGGGCGCCTGCAAGCCGTGATCGACCGCGTGCAGGAGTCCACCGCCGCGCTCAAGGACGCGGTGATCATGCTCGACAGCGATGGCAACCTGGAATGGTGGAACCGCGCCGCCGAGACCCTGCTGGGCCTCAAGACCCCCCAGGACAGCGGCCAGCCAGTGACCAACCTGGTGCGTCACCCACGCTTCAAAGAGTACTTCGAGCAGGAAAACTACGAGGAAGCGCTGGAAATCCCCTCGCCGACCAACGACCGCGTGCGTATCCAGCTGTACCTGACGCGCTACGGCAACAACGAACACCTGATGCTGGTGCGCGACGTAACCCGCATCCATCAACTGGAACAGATGCGTAAAGACTTCGTCGCCAACGTTTCCCACGAATTGCGTACGCCATTGACGGTGATCTGCGGCTACCTGGAGACGCTGCTGGACAACGTCGATGAGATCAACCCGCGCTGGAGCCGTGCCCTGCAGCAAATGCAGCAGCAGGGTTCACGCATGCAGACCCTGCTCAACGACTTGCTGTTGCTGGCCAAGCTTGAAGCCACGGATTATCCGTCGGACAACCATCCGGTGGCCGTACAAAGCCTATTGCAGACCATCAAGAATGACGCCCAGGCCCTGTCGGGCGAGCGCGGGCAGCAGATCAGCCTGGATGCCGACCCGCGAGTGCTGCTCAAAGGCAGCGAAGGCGAATTGCGCAGCGCGTTCTCCAACCTGGTGTTCAACGCGGTGAAGTACACCCCGGACAAGGGCACTATCCGCATCCGCTGGTGGGCCGACGAACAAGGCGCACACCTGAGCGTGCAGGACTCCGGCATCGGCATCGACGCCAAGCATCTGCCGCGCCTGACCGAGCGCTTCTACCGCGTCGACTCCAGCCGCAACTCCAACACCGGCGGCACCGGGCTGGGCCTGGCCATCGTCAAGCATGTGCTGCTGCGCCACCGTGCACGCTTGGAAATCAGCAGTGTGCTGGGGCATGGCAGTACGTTCACCTGCCATTTTCCGCCAGCGCAGATGACCCGTTCGCGGCTCGTCGGAAATGATGAATAACTCAAACACAGCACAAAACCAAATGTGGGAGGGGGCTTGCTCCCGATGGCGGTGCATCAGTATCAGATATGCTGACTGACACACTGCTATCGGGAGCAAGCCCCCTCCCACATTTGGTTTTGTGCTGTTTCGAATAAGGCATTCCACACCCCACCCGGCGGCAACCACTAGGCAAGCGTCCCGTCAGCCGCTACATTGGCCGACTTGCGCCTGCCTTCCAGGCCCTTCTGTCCCCCCTTATTGAACACACGGAACCTGCAAAACCCAATCATGGACCCTTCCCCAGGTATCACTCTCGCCACACTCTTCGCCGATTTCGGCATGATTCTTTTTGCTCTGATCCTGGTACTGCTCAACGGTTTTTTCGTTGCGGCGGAATTTGCCATGGTCAAGCTGCGCTCGACCCGGGTCGAGGCCATCGCCCACACCAACGGCTGGCGCGGGCAGATCCTGCGTACCGTGCACAGCCAGCTCGATGCTTACCTGTCGGCCTGCCAGCTGGGTATCACCCTGGCCTCCCTGGGTCTGGGCTGGGTCGGTGAGCCGGCCTTTGCGCATATCCTGGAGCCGCTGCTGGGCGCCGCAGGCGTCGAATCGCCGGAAGTGATCAAGGGCGTGTCGTTCTTTGCCGCGTTCTTCGTGATTTCCTATCTGCACATCGTGGTCGGTGAACTGGCGCCCAAGTCCTGGGCCATTCGCAAGCCCGAATTGCTATCGCTGTGGACGGCGGTGCCGCTGTACCTGTTCTACTGGGCCATGTACCCGGCGATCTACCTGCTCAACGCCAGCGCCAATGCGATCCTGCGCATTGCCGGCCAAGGCGAGCCCGGCCCGCACCACGAGCACCATTACAGCCGCGAAGAGCTCAAGTTGATCCTGCACTCCAGCCGTGGCCAGGACCCGAGCGACCAAGGCATGCGCGTACTGGCCTCGGCCGTGGAAATGGGCGAGCTGGAAGTGGTGGACTGGGCCAACTCCCGTGAAGACCTGGTCACCCTGGACTTCAACGCCCCGCTCAAGGAAATCCTCGCGCTGTTCCGCCGCCATAAGTTCAGCCGTTATCCGGTATATGACGCGGTGCGCAACGAGTTTGTCGGCCTGTTGCACATCAAGGACCTGCTGCTGGAACTGGCGGCCCTGGACCACATCCCCGAATCGTTCAACCTGGCCGAACTGACCCGCCCGCTGGAACGTGTGTCGCGGCACATGCCGTTGTCGCAGTTGCTGGAGCAGTTCCGCAAAGGCGGCGCGCACTTTGCCCTGGTGGAAGAAGCCGACGGCAAGATCATCGGCTACCTGACCATGGAAGACGTGCTGGAAGTGCTGGTAGGCGATATTCAGGACGAACACCGCAAGGCCGAGCGCGGCATCCTCGCCTACCAGCCCGGCAAACTGCTGGTACGGGGCGACACGCCGCTGTTCAAGGTGGAACGCCTGCTGGGTGTCGACCTGGATCACATTGAGGCCGAAACCCTCGCAGGGCTGGTCTACGACACGCTCAAACGGGTGCCGGAAGAGGAAGAAGTACTGGAGGTTGAAGGCTTGCGGATCATCATCAAGAAGATGAAAGGGCCGAAGATCGTGCTGGCCAAGGTCCTGCTGCTGGATTGACCCTCAATTGCCCAATGCAAAATTGGGCAATGTCCCCACCGGCTGGTTGAATTCGTAAGGGATCGACACCAGCCCGGCCTCGCTACTCTGCTGCACCACGAAGTGCAGGTGCGGCCCGCTGCTGTTGCCGGTATTGCCCGACAACCCCAGCGCGCTGCCCACTGCTACGCGCTGCCCCGCCCTGACGCTGACCGAACCTTGCTTGAGATGCAGGTACACGCCCTGGGTGCCGTCATCATGCTGCACGCGCACGAAATTGCCTGACGCATCGTTGCCGCGTCCGATCTGGCTATTCTCGATTTTCACCACCACACCGCTGCGCGCCGCAATGATCGGCGTGCCTTCGGGCATGGCAATGTCCATGGCGTAGCGGCTTTTGGCGTCGGTGTGGCTGAAGCTGCCGTTGGGGCCTTGGGTCAGGCGGAACGGACCGCCACGCCAGGGCAAGGGGTAGCGGTAGGCTTGTTGTGGATAGCCAGGTTTGGGTCTGTCGAGTGCCGGCCGTTGTACCCGCTCGACCCTGCGTTCTTGAATCACGAACGCCTGGGCACCGGGGGTTTGCCGGTCGCTGAAGAACACCATGCCGTTGGCATCGGTGGATTTGTAGAGGGTCATGGCCTGGGTCGAAGTGGCGACCGCAGCCAACGTGCAGGACAGCAAGAGGCGAAGAACCATGGCGCGAACCTGCCGGAGTGAATGAACAGCAAGCTAACAACGGTTGATGACAATCTTGTAGTGAGCGGGCTCGCCCCGCGCTGGCCTGCGCAGCAGCCCCGAAACCAGGCACAGAGGAGTGCCTGATACACCGCATTCGTCTTCGTCAGGGCGCTTCGCCCCCCAACGCGGGACAAGCCCGCTCGCCACAGAGGTCCCAGTTTGCTGCGCGACAGCGTGGGACCTCCCTCACCACAAGGTCAGGCACCCGGCACAAAATGCTTCTGCGCCGTACCGCGCGCAATCAGGCGGGAGATGTAGTCGAGCTTCTGCGCATCCTGGTCGATAAAGCGGAAGGTCAGTTGCAGCCAATCGCTATCGGGCTTGGGCTCGAAGGCGACGATGGCGTGCAGGTAACCGTTGAGACGGGCCACTTCAGCGTTGTCGCCCTGTTCCAGGTCGAGCACGGCGCTTTCCAGTACCTGAGGCAGGACTTCACCGCGACGCACCACCAGCAGCGCTTCCTTGATGCTCAGCGCTTTGATCACACATTGCTGGGTGCCGCTGGACAGGCGCAACTGGCCCTGGCCACGGCCGCCAGTGGGTGCAGCGCCTGGCGCTTGGACCGGCGGGCTGTTAAGCAGGCCTTTGCTTGGCGCAGACGCGGCAGCCGCGACGGGGGCAGCACGTACGGCTTCTGGCTTGCCACCGGTCAGGGCGCTCAGGGAATCATTGCCGAAGGCCGAGTTCATCTTGGTGGGCGCGCTGGCGACCAGGGCATCGAGGCGACCAACCTTGTGCAGGGCCTGTTTGACCTTGTTCAGCAGTTGCTCGTTGGTAAACGGTTTGCTGACGTAGCCGGAAACCCCGGCCTGGATCGCCTGGACCACGTTCTCTTTGTCACCACGGCTGGTCACCATCACAAACGGCATGGACTTCAGGTGCGGTTGCTCACGGCACCAGGTCAACAGCTCCAGGCCGGACATCTCCGGCATTTCCCAGTCGCACAGCACCAGGTCGAAGCTCTCGCGCATCAGGATGGTCTGGGCCTTCTTGCCGTTTACCGCATCTTCAAGCTTGATCCCGGGGAAGTAGTTGCGCAGGCACTTCTTCACCAGGTCGCGGATAAACGAGGCGTCATCCACCACCAATACACTGACTTTACTCATCGACCCTTCATCCTATAAAAACTTCGGCACGCAAAACGCCTGACTGATGGCATTTTGCCAAAACTCTGTAGTCACGTTCGGACTTTCTTTTACCCGACTCGCAAAAAAATCGGGGGCCGCAAACAAAAACGCCCGACCAAAGGCCGGGCGTTAATTTCTCGGGCAACCTTACTTATCGTCAGATTCGCCCGGAACATTAGGGATTTGATCGGCTGAACCTTCAACTTCGGCCTTCATGCGCTTGAGGCCCATGTGCCGTACGTCGGTACCGCGCACTAGGTAGATCACCAGTTCGGAGATATTGCGCGCGTGATCACCGATCCGCTCCAGGGAACGCAGCACCCAGATGATGCTCAAGACCCGCGAGATAGAGCGCGGGTCTTCCATCATGTAGGTGGCCAGCTCACGCAGGGCGGTCTTGTATTCACGGTCGATGACCTTGTCGTACTGCGCCACCGACAACGCCAGGTCGGCGTCAAAGCGCGCAAAGGCATCAAGGGCATCACGCACCATGTTGCGCACCTGGTCGCCGATGTGACGCACTTCGACATAACCGCGCGGCGCTTCACCCTCTTCGCACAGCTGGATGGCACGGCGGGCGATCTTGGTGGCTTCGTCGCCGATCCGCTCGAGGTCGATCACCGACTTGGAGATGCTGATGATCAAGCGCAGGTCGGATGCCGCCGGCTGGCGACGGGCGAGAATGCGCAGGCATTCTTCGTCGATGTTGCGTTCCATCTGGTTGATCTGGTCGTCGATCTCGCGCACTTGCTGGGCCAGGCCCGAGTCAGCCTCGATCAGCGCGGTCACGGCGTCGTTGACTTGCTTCTCCACCAGCCCGCCCATCGCCAGGAGGTGGCTGCGCACTTCCTCGAGCTCGGCGTTGAACTGCGCGGAGATGTGGTGGGTAAGGCCTTCTTTGCTAATCATGTTGGCGTCCTTGGAGCGTCCGGTAAGGTGCGGAGAACCGCAGCGTCAGTGCAATCAGAACCACAGCTTCCTAGCCGTAGCGACCGGTGATGTAGTCTTCGGTCTGCTTCTTCGCCGGATTGGTGAACAGGGTGTCGGTATCGCCGAACTCCACCAGCTTGCCCATGTACATGAACGCGGTGTAGTCGGAAACCCGCGCCGCCTGTTGCATGTTGTGGGTCACGATAACGATGGTGAACTTGGACTTGAGCTCGTAGATCAGTTCTTCGACTTTCAGCGTCGAGATCGGGTCGAGTGCCGAGCACGGTTCGTCGAGCAGCAGCACTTCCGGCTCCACGGCGATGGTGCGCGCGATCACCAGGCGTTGCTGCTGGCCGCCGGACAGGCCGAGTGCCGACTCGTGCAGGCGGTCCTTGACCTCGTCCCACAGCGCCGCGCCTTTAAGGGCCCACTCAACCGCTTCGTCGAGGATGCGCTTCTTGTTGATGCCCTGGATGCGCAGGCCGTAGACCACGTTTTCGTAGATGGTCTTGGGGAACGGGTTGGGCTTCTGGAACACCATGCCCACGCGGCGACGCAGCTCGGCCACGTCTTCGCCCTTGCGGTAGATATTGGTGCCGTAGAGGTTGATGGCCCCGTCCACGCGGCAACCGTCGACCAGGTCGTTCATGCGGTTGAAGGTACGCAGCAACGTGGACTTGCCGCAGCCGGACGGGCCGATGAAGGCGGTCACGCGCTGCTTGGGGATGTTCATGCTGACGTCGAACAGCGCCTGCTTGTCACCGTAGTACAGGCTCAGGCCCGGTACTTCGATGGCCACGGTTTCCTGGGCCAAGCTCAGGCTCTGTTTGTCGCGACCCAGGGCAGACATGTTGATGCCGTGGGAATGGGTGTCGTGTTGCATGGGATGCTCCCTGTGCTACCTATTCGTTTCGTTGAACCGCCGGAGCGATCTACTCAAGTTCTGTGTAGGTAGGAGGGGGCTTGCCCCCTCCCACATTGGATCGTGTTAGCTGTCCAGCGCCTTGTACTTTTCGCGCAGGTGGTTACGAATCCACACCGCCGACAGGTTGAGCGTGGCGATCACCAGCACCAGCAGCAAGGCGGTGGCGTACACCAGCGGCCGTGCGGCCTCGACGTTAGGGCTCTGGAAGCCGACGTCATAGATATGGAAGCCCAGGTGCATGATCTTCTGGTCCAGGTGCAGGTACGGGTAGTTGCCGTCCAGCGGCAGCGACGGGGCCAGTTTCACCACGCCGACCAGCATCAGCGGCGCCACTTCACCGGCGGCGCGGGCCACGGCGAGGATCATGCCAGTCATCATCGCCGGGCTGGCCATCGGCAGCACGATCTTCCACAGCGTTTCCGCCTTGGTCGCGCCCAGCGCCAGGGAGCCTTCACGCACCGTACGCGGAATCCGCGCCAGGCCTTCTTCGGTGGCCACGATCACCACCGGTACCGCCAGCAGCGCCAGGGTCAGCGAGGCCCAGAGCAGGCCCGGTGTACCGAAGGTCGGTGCCGGCAGCGCTTCGGCGAAGAACAGACGGTCGACCGAGCCACCCAATACATACACGAAGAAACCCAGGCCGAACACGCCGTAGACGATGGCCGGTACACCCGCCAGGTTGTTCACGGCGATGCGGATAATCCGCGTCAGGGTGTTCTGCTTGGCGTATTCACGCAGGTATACCGCCGCCAGCACGCCGAACGGGGTCACGATCATCGCCATGATCAGGGTCATCATCACGGTGCCGAAGATGGCCGGGAAGATACCGCCTTCGGTGTTGGCTTCCCGCGGATCATCGCTGAGGAATTCCCACACTTTGCTGAAGTAGAAACCGATCTTGGTCACGGTACCCATGGCGTTCGGCTGATAGGCGTGTACCACTTTGCCGATGCCGATTTCAATTTCCTTGCCGTTGCCATCGCGAGCGGTCAAAGCGTCGCGGTTGAACTGGGCGTGCAGGTCGGCCAGGCGTGCTTCGATGTCCTGGTAGCGGGCGTTGAGCTCGGCGCGGTCGGCATCCATGTCGGCCTGGGCGGCGGCGTCGAGCTTGCCTTCCAGCTCAAGCTTGCGGCCGTGCAGGCGAATGCGTTCGAGGCCGGCGTTGATCGCGCCGATGTCGGATTTCTCCAGGGTCTTGAGCTGGGCCGCCAACTTGTTAACGCGGTCCACGCGGGCTTGCAGCTCCGGCCACGCGGCCTCGCCTTCGGCGATGACCTTGCCATCCTGCTTGACGTTGACCAGGGTGCCGTAGAAGTTGCCCCACTCACGACGCTCGATGGTCATCAGGTTTTTCGGCGTGGTCTGGTCCTTCAACCACTCGCCGACGATCCAGGTGAAGTCATTGCCGTTCAGGTCACGGTTGCCGACCTTGATCAGCTCACGGGTCATGAATTCCGGGCCCGCATCGGGCACCGGCAGGCCAGCGCTTTTCAGGCGCTCGCGCGGCACTTCTTCTTTCTGCACCACTTCGCCGATGACGATATGGTTTTCCTGGCCCGGCACGTTGTAGTTGGCCTGGATCAGGTCAGCCGGCCAGAAGTGGCCCAAACCACGCACGGCAATCACCGCCAGCAAACCAATGGTCATGATGACCGCGATGGACACCGCGCCACCGCTGATCCAGACGCCGGGAGCGCCGCTCTTGAACCATCCATTCAGGGAGTTCTGTTTCACAGACTTCTACCTTTCTTAAAGCGACGAGTATTTCTTGCGCAGACGCTGACGAATCAGCTCGGCGAGGGTGTTCATGATGAACGTGAACAGCAGCAGCACCAGCGCCGAGAGGAACAGCACGCGGTAATGACTGCCGCCGACTTCCGACTCGGGCATTTCCACCGCGACGTTGGCCGCCAGGGTGCGCAGGCCTTCGAACAGGTTCATCTCCATCACCGGCGTGTTACCGGTGGCCATCAGCACGATCATGGTCTCGCCCACGGCGCGGCCCATGCCGATCATCAGCGCCGAGAAGATGCCTGGGCTGGCGGTCAGGATCACCACGCGGGTCATGGTCTGCCACGGCGTGGCGCCCAGGGCCAGGGAGCCCAGGGTCAGGCCGCGCGGTACGCTGAACACGGCGTCTTCGGCGATGGAGTAGATGTTCGGGATCACCGCAAAGCCCATGGCCAGGCCGACCACCAGGGCGTTGCGCTGGTCGTAGGTGATGCCCAGGTCGTGGGAGATCCACATGCGCATGTCGCCGCCGAAGAACCAGGTTTCCAGGTACGGGCTCATGTACAGCGAGAGCCAGCCCACGAACAGGATCACCGGGATCAGGATCGCGCTTTCCCAACCGTCGGGAACCCGCAGGCGGATGGATTCAGGCAGGCGGCTGAAGACAAACCCGGCCACCAGGATGCCAATCGGCAACAGCATCAGCAGGCTGAAGATCCCCGGCAGATGCCCTTCGACATACGGCGCCAGGAACAGGCCGGCGAAGAAGCCGAGGATCACCGTCGGCATCGCTTCCATCAATTCGATCACCGGCTTGACCTTGCGGCGCAGGCTCGGGGCCATGAAGTAAGCGGTGTAGATCGCCGCGGCAACGGCCAGGGGCGCCGCCAGCAGCATGGCGTAGAACGCCGCCTTCAGCGTACCGAAGGTCAATGGCGCCAGGCTCATCTTGGGTTCGAAGTCGGTATTGGCGGCGGTCGATTGCCAGACGTACTTAGGCTCGTCGTAGTTTTCGTACCAGACCTTGCTCCACAACGCACTCCAGGACACTTCCGGGTGCGGGTTGTCCAGCAGCAGCGGCTGCAGCTTGCCGCCGGCTTCGACGATCACGCGGTTGGCGCGAGGCGACAGGCCGAACACGCCCTGGCCGTCGACCACCGGATCCACCAGCAGGGTGCGGTGGGCGGTGCTGTGGAACACGCCGAACTTGCCGGAAGCGTCGAGGGCAGTGAAGCCTTTGCGACGCTCTTCGGCGGTGATTTCCACGATAGGCGCGGTGCCCATCTGGAAGGTGCGAATCTGCTTGAAACGCTGCTCGCCATCCGGGTCACGGGCCATGAACCACTGGGCCAGGCCGCCTTTGGAGTTACCGACGATCAGCGAGATACCGCCCACCAGTTGGGTGCTGGCGGTGATTTCGGCGTTGCCGTCTTCGAGCAGTTTGTAGCGACCGTTGAGGCTCTTGTCGCGCAGGCTGAACACATCCGCCAGGGCGCGGCCGTTGATCACATACAACCACTGCTGGCGCGGATCAATGAAGATCGCCTTCACCGGCTCCGTCATTTGCGGCAGCTCGACACGCTTCTGCTCGCTGGTGACTTCACCGGTCATCATGTTTTCTTCGCGGCTCAGGGTCAGCACGTTCAAGTGGGAACCGGCCGAGCCTGCCACCACCAGCGACGTATCGGTGGCATTGAGGGCGACGTGTTCCAACGGGCGACCGGCATCGTCGAGCACGATCGGCGTTTCACCGTAGGGGTATTCAATCGCAGGCGTAATGGTTTTCTTGCCGTCCGGGTACGACACCTTATAGGTGTGGCGGAACACCAGGGACTGGCCATTGGACAATCCGAGGATCACCCGCGGGCTGCCCGGCTGATCTTCACCAATGGAAGCAACGCTCACGCCCGGCGCAAGCGGCAGGTCGACACGCTTGAGTTCGGCACCGGTCGTGACATCAAAGAACAGCGCCTGGCCCTTGTCGGATACCCGCATGGCGACCTGGTTCTGCTCTTCCAGGGAGATCAACAAAGGCTTGCCGGCGTCCTGCATCCAGGCGGGCGTCAGTGCGTCTTCCTTGGTCAGCGAGGCGCCTTGGAACAAAGGCGCGACCACATAGGCGAGGAAAAAGAAAATCAGGGTGATGGCACCGAGAACGGCGAGGCCGCCGACCAGCACGTACCAACGGGTCAGACGGTCCTTGAGCGCGCGGATGCGGCGCTTGCGTTGCAGCTCAGGCGTATTGAAATCAATGCGCTTGGGGGGAGAAGTTGTCGTCATGGTGGAATTGGCCAGATCATTCATGCGCACACCCTAGCGATCCTGTATGACAGAAAGATGACAATGCAGTGACGCAGGAAATCCGCCGCGAAGCAGGGCTGGCAGCGGATTGAAAATTAGTGATGCGAGAACCGGCGTACCGGCTCCCGCAGAGGCAATCAGTTGCCTTCTTTCAGGCCCAGGTCAGCCAGTGCCTTGGCGGCAACTTTGGCTGGCAGTGGGATGTAGCCGTCTTTCACTACAACTTCCTGGCCCTGTTTGGACAGAACCAGTTTCACGAACTCGGCTTCCAGCGGGGCCAGAGGCTTGTTCGGGGCTTTGTTGACGTAAACGTATAGGAAACGCGACAGCGGGTATTTGCCGTTCAGGGCGTTTTCTTCGCTGTCTTCGATGAAGTCAGTGCTGCCTTTCTTGGCCAGGGCCACGGTCTTCACGCTGGCGGTCTTGTAGCCGATGCCCGAGTAACCGATGCCGTTCAGCGAGGAGCTGATCGACTGCACGACCGAAGCCGAGCCGGGTTGTTCGTTCACGTTAGGCTTGTAGTCGCCTTTGCACAGGGCTTCTTCCTTGAAGTAGCCGTAGGTGCCGGATACCGAGTTGCGACCGAACAGTTGCACTGGCTTGTTGGCCAGGTCGCCGGTCACACCCAGGTCGCCCCAGGTTTTTACGTCGGCTTTGGCGCCGCACAGACGCGTCGAGGAGAAGATCGCGTCGACTTGTTCCATGGTCAGGTGCTGGATCGGGTTGTCCTTGTGCACGAACACAGCCAGGGCATCCACGGCAACCGGGATAGCGGTTGGCTTGTAGCCGTACTTCTGCTCGAAGGCAGCCAGTTCGGTGTCCTTCATCTTGCGGCTCATCGGGCCCAGGTTGGAGGTGCCTTCAGTCAGCGCAGGTGGCGCGGTGGCGGAGCCGGCAGCTTGAATCTGGATGTTGACGTTCGGGTATTCCTTTTTGTAACCCTCGGCCCACAGGGTCATCAGGTTAGCCAGGGTATCGGAACCGACGCTGGACAAGTTGCCCGACACACCAGTGGTCTTGACGTAAGCCGGGATTGCCGGATCAACACCTGCGGCCACCGCGTTGGCGGTCGCAACGCCAGCAGCGACAAAAGTCATTGCCGCCATCAAACGTTTCAGTTTCATGCCTTGCTCCTAGCAGATAGGGATAGTTGGATCGGGGCCAAGTATCGAGAGGCCGTGTGAACACTCTATGTCTGAAATATGACAATTGGATGAAAGGCCAGCATTGGGCGAGCATTCGCAGTTAAGAAGAAAACGGTCGGCAATACAGGCTGGAGCGGCGAGATGAACGTAACGAGGCCCTGGTTTGAAACCTCTCTGCAATTGCTGATCGGAGATTTCCCACAGCTATTTAGGGTTGTTGCTCGGAACTCGCCTTATTAACCTCCCCGCGCCGCTGCAAATTCAGCGGCCGGGACTGCAGTTAAAACCTGACCCCTTCACGGCGCACCTTAGGTTGACAAAACAGAACCAAAGAATAGTCTTGTCAACCTAAGGAGACCTCACATGATCAATGACCGAATTCGCCGCGCAAGGTTATTGCGTGGCCTGTCGCTGGAAGCACTGGCACTGCGTCTGGGCGACATAACCAAGCAAGGCCTGAGCAAATATGAAAAAGGGTTGAGTACCCCAAACTCTCAGCGCCTTCTGCAGTTGGCAAAAGCACTGGAGGTGAGCCCCGAGTATTTTTTTCGTACTCAGGCACTGCCACTCGCGCCGCTGGAGTTCCGCAAGCTTGCGAAGATGCCTAAATACCGTCAGGTCCAGGTCGAGGAACAGATTCGAGAGCATCTGGAACGCTATATATCTCTGGAGGAGTGTTTCGATCCACAAGATATCAAGACTGCCGAAACCCCAGCCCAAATGCTCCCGGTCTCCTCCATAGAGGAAGCGGAACGAGCGGCGGATGAGCTCCGTAAGTATTGGGATATAGGTGAACATCCTATTGCTCATCTGACTGAACAGTTGGAAGAGCACGGCATTAAAGTGGTGATGCTGGATGGGCCGGACGATTTCGATGGCGCTTGCGCAACCACCCATGACGGCGAACATGTGTTGATCGCTTTAAATGCTCAGAGAGCAGGTGAACGTATTCGCTTCACCGCTGCTCATGAATTGGGTCACTGGGTGATGAAATTGCCTGATGATATGCCCGAGCGCGATAAAGAAAACTGCTGTCACCGCTTCGCAGGAGCGTTCCTTTATCCCTCTAAAAGCGTTACCGGAGATTTTGGGAACCACCAACGCTCCCGTGTCCACCCTAGAGAACTACTGATTGCTAAGCGCCAATATGGGCTCTCAATGCATGCAGCGCTCCGTCGATTGAAGGACCTCAAACTGTTAGGGGAAAGCGGCTACAAGTCCCTGACCATTCAATTCAGTAGCAATGGCTGGCGCAAAGCAGAACCTGAGCCGTTACCTTGCAAACCACCTCAGCGCTTTGAGTCACTCGTTTTCTGGGGGTTAGCGGAAGGCCTTATCACCAAATCACGAGCGGCCGAGTTGCTGCGGCGTCCTGTGAGGGCTCTAGACCCCAATTTTCTGGGCTCACTGGAGAGTGCATGAGCCTGATCTATATCAGCGACACCAACATCTGGATTGATTTCAGGAACGCTGGATTGCTGGAGCATATGTTCAGGCTGCCATTTACCCTCTGCTGCACCGATTTCGTCATGCATGAGCTTGAGGATTTCCCTCATGAAGAACTGCTCGCCCAAGGGCTGGTTGTCGAATCATTTGACGAGGGAGGCGTGCAGAAACTCTTAGGACTTAAGGTCGAACACAACAACAGTTCCTTGGCCGACGTTTCTTGCTACCTACTGGCACAAACAACCGGAAGACCCTTACTCACTGGCGATGGGAAGCTACGTCGCCAGGCAATTCGAGATGGACTGCAGGTACACGGCGCACTTTGGCTACTCGACCTCATGGTCGAACATCAAGTCCTCAATGCTATTGGCGCAGCAACGGCACTCGAACAGATGCTGGCAGGCGGCGCCCGCTTGCCAGCATCAGAATGTCAAATACGGATCTCTGGCTGGAAAGTTATATGAAACTCAACTCGGATATTGAATATCCATCCAGCACTTATAAAAATCACCCTGTCCATCTGGCAAAGTAGACATTTAGCCTCTACATAGCCTGCTCCTGATCTGATATTACCGCCCGCGCTTCCACAGATACCCACCCACCACCATCCCCATCACACACAGGACAGCCACGTAGTAAGCCGGACCCATCGGGCTTTCCTTCATCAGCAGCGACACCGCCAGCGGCGTCAGCCCGCCGAACACGGCGTAGGCGACGTTGTAGGAAAACGACAAGCCACTGAAGCGCACCACGGGCGGGAAGGCTTTCACCATCACGTAAGGCACCACGCCAATGGTGCCGACGAACAGGCCGGTCAAGGCGTACAGCGGGAACAGCCAGTCCGGGTGGGACATGAGGCTGTGATACAGGGTCCAGGAGGTCGCCAGCAGCAGTGCGCAACCGGCAACCAGTACACGACCGGCACCGAAGCGGTCGGCCAGGGCACCGGAGGCGATGCAGCCCAGGCTCAAGGTCACGATGGCCAGGCTATTGGCTTGCAGCGCAACGGTCGGGCTGAAGTGGTAGAGGGTCTGCAGCACGGTCGGGGTCATCAGGATGACCACCACGACGCCGGCCGACAACAGCCAGGTCAGCAGCATCGACAATACGATGGCACCACGGTGGTCGCGCAGCACGGCGCGCAATGGCAGCTCGGCGGCCAGGGTCTTGCGTTGCTGCATTTCGGCGAAGATCGGCGTTTCATGCAACCAGCGACGCAGGTACACCGACAGCAGGCCGAACACGCCGCCGAGCAGGAACGGAATACGCCAGGCGTAATCCGAGACCTGCTCAGGGCTATAAATAGTGTTGATCGCAGTGGCCACCAGCGAACCCAGCAGGATACCGGCGGTAAGGCCGCTGGTCAGGGTGCCGCAGGCGTAGCCGATATGGCGCGGCGGTACGTGTTCGGAGACGAAGACCCAGGCGCCCGGGACTTCGCCGCCAATCGCTGCGCCTTGGATGACACGCATCAGCAGCAGCAGGATCGGCGCCCACAGGCCGATCTGCGCGTAGGTCGGCAGCAGGCCCATGATCAGGGTCGGTACAGCCATCATGAAAATGCTCAGGGTGAACATTTTCTTGCGACCCAGCAGGTCACCGAAGTGCGCCATGATGATGCCGCCCAGCGGGCGTGCCAGGTAACCGGCGGCGAAGATGCCGAAGGTCTGCATCATCCGCAGCCATTCGGGCATATCGGCGGGGAAAAACAGTTTTCCGACTACGGTGGCGAAAAACACGAAAATGATGAAATCATAAAACTCCAGCGCCCCGCCCAAGGCAGACAGCGACAGGGTTTTGTAGTCGTTGCGGGTCAGCGGGCGCGACGGTTGCGCACTGCTTGCGGGCACGGAGGACATGGCAAGGCTTCTCTTATAGTAGTCAGCTTGATAAGGACGGCACGCCCGGGACTGGCGGCGGGTCTGGCAAGATAGCAAATCGCTTGTAAAAGCACAGCGCCAGGAGAACAGTTGCGTGTAAAAGCCGCGATACAGCGCCTATTTACCGACCAAATGAGCGCCGGGAGGTCGTCGTGACGCCAGGGTCTCGATATACTCGGCCCTTGCAGGCTCACGACCCGCATCCTTGAGGGGCTGCTGTGCCAAAACGCCGTTGGGTGCCATCCAGCCGGTTTGGCAGAGTTTCCCTTTAGTACGCCTTACGAGAAACGTATCGAACGGAGTATGTTTGTGCTGAAACGTTTTTCCATCAGTCGGCTATCCACTTTGCAACATCTATAAAAAGCGTCACGGGTCAGAGGCACCCCCGGCATGATCGAACTCGAACAAGAAGATCCTATCCCGCAAGGCGATCTCGCCCTGCAAATCACCGCGCTCCCGCGTGAAACCAACGGTTTTGGCGATATCTTCGGCGGCTGGCTGGTCGCGCAGATGGACCTCGCCGGTACCGCCATGGCCAGCAAGGTTGCGGGCGGGCGTGTGGCCACCGTGGCCATTGATCGCATGGCGTTCCTGGTGCCGGTGGCGGTGGGCGCGCAATTGTCCTTCTATACCCAGGCCCTGGAAATCGGCCGCAGTTCGATCCAGATGATGGTCGAAGTGTGGAGCGACGACCCGCTGTCCAGCGAATGGCGCAAGGTCACCGAGGCGGTGTTTGTGTTCGTCGCTATCGATGGCAGCGGCCGCACACGTTCGGTGCCTTCGCGCGCGCGTTAAACCTCGGGGGATTTTGACGGTCCATTGCCCCATTGCCCGCCATTGAGAGTGCCTGTTATGCCTACGCCCCACGTTGAGACCATAAAGATCGACGAACTGGACTGCTGGCGCATCCGCCACAACGGCGCCGAGCTGATGATTGCCCAGCAGGGCGCACATATATTCAGTTACGGGCGCGAGGGCGAGCAGCCGCTGATTTGGCCGAACCCCGAGGCGGTGTTCAAGAAAGGCAAAGGCATCCGCACCGGCGTACCGGTGTGCTGGCCATGGTTTGGCGTATTTGACCGCAACCCGCACAGCGTAAAGGCGATGCGCCAAAGTGATCAGCCTGCGGGCGCTCACGGTTTCGCGCGTACCGCGACCTGGGCATTGGCCGGGACCACGCTTGAAGGCCAAGCGCTGCGGGTGGACCTGCAACTACCGGTTCCTGCGGGCGGCTTCCCCGGCTGGCCCCACCAGGTCGACCTGACCCTGAGCCTGCTGCTGGACGATCAACTGCACATCCGCCTGACCAGCCACAACCGTGGCGACGACACTGTCACGCTTAGCCAGGCGCTGCACACCTACTTCGCCGTGAGCGACGTACGCAACGTGCAGGTCGACGGCCTGGACGGCTCGGCGTACATCGATACCGCCGATGGCTGGAGCGAGAAGACGCAAACCGGCCTGCTGCACTTCAGCGCCGAGACCGACCGCATCTACCTCAATACGCCCTCATCGCTGAACATCGTCGATAAGGACTGGCAGCGCCGCATCCAGCTCACCAGCCAAGGCTCGAAATCGACCGTGATCTGGAACCCCTGGACTGAACGCGCCAAGGCCTTCGATGACATGGCCGACGATGGCTGGCAAGGCATGCTGTGCATCGAGACGGCGAATGTGCTGGATGATGTGGTGAGCCTGGCCCCAGGTGAAAGCCACACGCTGGGCGTGAGCATTACCGGTATCGCCCTGTAAACCCGCATTGGGTTCTGCGTAAGCTTAGAGATCGGATTCCTTTACGACCCGTACTTTCCCAGCATCCAGCGCATACGCCGCATCCGCCAGGTCGTTATTCACCTTCTCCACCTTCAACGTACCGGTAACCCACAGCGGCGTGTAGATGTCATCCAGCTTCAGCCCCTTGGGATAACGCACCAGCACCAATTGGTTAGGCGGCGGTGGCGGCACGTGGATGCAGGCGCCCGGGTACGGCACCAGGAAGAACAACGTGCTGCGACCCTTGGCGTCGGTTTCCAACGGCACCGGATAACCGCCGATGCGGATGTTCTTGCCGTTCATGGCGGCCACGGTCTTGGTGGAATACATCACCGCCGGCAAGCCTTTGCTCTGCTTCAGGCCACCTTTGTCGGTGAACGTGCCTTGGGCTTCGGGGGAGTTGTGGTCGATCTCGGGCATGGCCTCGAGGGCCTTCTGGTCCGACAGCGGCATCAGGTCGAGCCAGTCGGTTTCCGGCAGTTCGCCGGCGTGCGCCAGGCCAGAGCCCAGCAAGAGAAGAGTCAACAGAAAACGGCGCATGGAGAGGCTCGACAAGTACAAGTGGCGAGCATTCTAGCCCTCTGCGCCTGCGCAGCGCAGAGGACTTTGTCGGCTGATTACTTCTTTTTGATCAGGCCGTAGATCACCAGCAGTACGATGGCGCCGACCAGTGCGCCGATAAAGCCTGCGCCTTGACCCGCCTGGTAGATGCCCAGTGCCTGACCACCGTAGGTCGCGGCCAGGGAGCCGGCGATACCCAGCAGGATGGTCATGATCCAGCCCATGCTGTCGTCGCCGGGCTTGAGGAAACGCGCCAGCAGGCCGACGATCAAGCCGATAAAGATGGTTCCGATAATACCCATGGCATTTCCCTCTGAATGAAGTGAGCTATGCCAAAGCCTAGACAGGCTTTGGCACCCTGCAATCAGAGGACGGCGATAACCGAATGGTTCCCGCCGACCCCAGGGTTATTGCTCGGCAATCAGCGCTTCGACCTTGAGGATCTGCGCTTGCAGCGTTGCGCGGTCCTTGCAGCGCAGGTTGGCGTGGCCGACCTTGCGCCCGGCCTTGAAGGCCTTGCCGTAGTGATGCAGGTGACAGTCTTCGATCGTGATCACGCGCTCCACCGGCGGTACCACGCCGATGAAGTTGAGCATCGCGCTCTCACCGACCTTGGCCGTGGAACCCAGCGGCAAGCCCGCGACTGCGCGCAGGTGGTTTTCGAACTGGCTGCACTCGGCGCCTTCGGTGGTCCAGTGCCCGGAGTTGTGCACACGCGGGGCGATTTCGTTGGCCTTGAGGCCACCGTCGACTTCAAAGAACTCGAACGCCATCACACCGACGTAATCCAGCTGTTTGAGCACACGGCTGGAATAGTCTTCGGCCAGGGCCTGCAATGGGTGATCGGTGCTGGCCACGGACAGCTTGAGGATGCCGCTGTCGTGGGTGTTGTGCACCAACGGGTAGAAGCGGGTCTCGCCATCACGGGCACGCACGGCGATCAACGAGACTTCGCCGGTGAAGGGCACGAAGCCTTCCAGCAGGCAGGCCACGCTGCCCAGTTCGGCGAAGGTGCCGACCACATCGGCGGCGGTGCGCAGGACTTTCTGGCCCTTGCCGTCGTAACCCAGGGTGCGGGTTTTCAGCACGGCCGGCAGGCCAATGCTGGCGACGGCGGCGTCCAGGTCCGCCTGGGACTGGATATCGGCGAAGGCTGGGGTCGGAATGCCCAGGTCCTTGAACATGCTCTTCTCGAACCAGCGGTCACGGGCGATGCGCAAGGCCTCGGCGCTCGGGTACACCGGTACGAACTGCGACAGGAAGGCCACGGTTTCGGCCGGCACGCTTTCAAACTCGAACGTCACCAGGTCGACTTCATCGGCCAGTTGGCGCAGGTGGTCCGGGTCGCTGTAGTCAGCGCACAGGTGTTCACCCAAGGCTGCCGCACAAGCGTCCGGCGCCGGGTCCAGGAAAGCAAAGTTCATCCCCAGCGGGGTGCCCGCCAAGGCCAGCATGCGGCCCAGTTGGCCGCCACCGATTACACCGATTTTCATCGTCAACAACCTCAGGCGATACGTGGGTCTGGATTGTCCAGCACGCTGTCTGTCTGTTCAGCACGGAATTTCTTCAGCACCGCGTGGAACTGCGGGTGCTTGGCGCCCAGGATGCTGGCGGACAGCAGGGCTGCGTTGATCGCGCCGGCCTTGCCGATCGCCAGAGTGGCCACCGGGATACCGGCCGGCATCTGCACGATGGACAACAGCGAATCGACGCCCGAGAGCATTGCCGACTGCACCGGTACGCCAAGCACTGGCAGGTGAGTCTTGGCCGCACACATGCCCGGCAGGTGCGCTGCGCCGCCGGCACCGGCGATGATCACCTCGATGCCACGGGATTCTGCTTCATCGGCATACTGGAACAGCAAATCCGGGGTGCGGTGGGCAGAGACCACTTTCACTTCATACGGAATGCCGAGTTTTTCCAGCATATCGGCGGTGTGGCTAAGGGTGGACCAATCGGACTTGGAGCCCATGATCACGCCAACCAATGCACTCATCGTCGTGCCTCTTCTCTCTGGGCGCCCGCAGGCGCGTCAAAAAACAACAAGCCACGCGGGAAATCCGGCGTGGCTTGTTGTACGAAATTTGGCCGATTGGACCGGCCGAAGGCCGCGCAGTATACCGTAATAATCCAGATAAACAGCCCCTGGAATGACCATCTGTCCAGCGGCGCAAACCGGCGGTTTTATTGACTTAAGAGTCAGCCAAATAACCACAAAACCCTGTGGGCGGGCTCAGGTATTCTGCGCCGCCCCACCTTCCAACTTACGCCACAACAACCGCACATTCGCCTTGCGCACCAACGCGCAGCGATACAGCCGAATCTCCAGCGGCACATGCCATTGCGGCCCACCGCATACCACCAGTTCGCCTCGAGCCAGTTCGGCACGCACGCTCAACTGCGGCACCCAGGCGATGCCCAGGCCTTCGAGGGCCATGCTTTTGAGGCTGTCGGCCATCGCGGTTTCGTAAACTGTCGTGAAACGCAGTGCGCGCTGGCGCAGCAGCAGGTGCACCGACCGGCCGAGGAACGCGCCAGCGCTGTAGGCCAGCAACGGCACACTGCCCTCGCCTTCCAGATCGAACAACGGCTTGCCATCCGCATCGGCCGCACACACCGGGAGCATTTCGGTGTTGCCCAGGTGCAGCGAAGGGAAGATTTCGGCGTCCATCTGCATGGCCGCATCCGGGTCGTAGAAGGCCAGCATCAAATCGCAACCGCCTTCGCGCAGGGCGTGCACGGCGTCACCGACGTTGGTGGCAACCAGCCGTGTGGCGATGTTCAGGCCTTCGTTGCGCAGTTGCGCGATCCAGCGCGGGAAGAAACCCAACGCCAGGGAGTGAGCAGCGGCCACTTGCATGACCTCGCCCTGCCCGCCTTCCAGGTGATGCAAATGGCGCAGCACTTCACCGAGCTGTTCGACCACGGTGCGCGCGGTGACCAGGAACAGCTGCCCCGCCGCCGTCAGCTCAACCGGCGTGCGCGAGCGGTTGACCAGGGTCAGGCCCAGTGCGGCCTCAAGACTGCGGATACGTCGACTGAACGCCGGCTGGGTGACAAACCGCCGCTCCGCCGCCTGGGAAAAGCTGCGTGTCGCCGCCAGGGCGCTGAAGTCTTCCAGCCATTTGCTCTCAAGGTTCATCGCTGCCTCCCACGGATACGCACCATTTTGGCACACACGCCCGCCATGATAGCCGGGTCACACGTGCATTATGCCGTTTATGCATAGGCCAGTGTTTAACAGCATTGGCCCAAAATTTCCTACAGGCCTAGCATTCGCAGCGTTCCGGCCTGTTCCGGGTCCATATCGAGATGATTTCCGTCATGTCCTCCGCTGCATCATTCCGCACAGAAAAAGACCTGCTTGGCGTACTCGAAGTACCTGCCCAAGCGTATTACGGCATCCAGACCCTGCGAGCGGTGAATAACTTCCGCCTCTCGGGCGTTCCGATTTCGCATTACCCGAAATTGGTGGTCGGCCTGGCAATGGTCAAGCAAGCCGCCGCTGACGCCAACCGCGAGTTGGGCCAGCTCAGCGAAGCCAAGCACGCTGCCATCAGCGAAGCCTGTGCCCGCCTGATCCGCGGCGATTTCCACGAAGAGTTCGTGGTGGACATGATTCAAGGCGGCGCCGGCACTTCAACCAACATGAATGCCAACGAAGTCATCGCCAACATCGCGTTGGAGGCCATGGGCCACAACAAGGGCGAGTACCAATACCTGCACCCCAACAACGACGTTAACATGGCGCAGTCGACCAACGACGCCTACCCGACCGCGATCCGCCTGGGTCTGCTGTTGGGCCATGACGCGCTGCTGGCCAGCCTCGACAGCCTGATCCAGGCGTTCGCCGCCAAGGGCGTCGAGTTCAGCCACGTGCTGAAAATGGGCCGCACCCAACTGCAAGACGCCGTGCCGATGACCCTCGGCCAGGAATTCCGCGCCTTCGCCACCACCCTCGGTGAAGACTTGGCCCGCCTGAAAACCCTGGCGCCAGAGCTGCTGACCGAAGTGAACCTGGGCGGTACCGCCATCGGTACCGGCATCAACGCCGACCCGCGTTACCAGGCCCTGGCCGTACAACGCTTGGCCGTTATCAGCGGCCAGCCAGTGGTCCCGGCTGCCGACCTGATCGAAGCCACCTCCGACATGGGCGCCTTCGTGCTGTTCTCCGGCATGCTCAAGCGTACCGCGGTGAAGCTGTCGAAGATCTGCAACGACCTGCGCCTGCTGTCCAGCGGCCCACGCACCGGCATCAACGAGATCAACCTGCCGGCGCGCCAGCCAGGCAGCTCGATCATGCCCGGCAAGGTCAACCCGGTGATCCCGGAAGCCGTGAACCAGGTTGCGTTCCAAGTCATCGGTAACGACCTGGCCCTGACCATGGCGGCCGAAGGCGGCCAGTTGCAGTTGAACGTGATGGAGCCACTGATCGCCTTCAAGATCTTCGACTCGATCCGCCTGCTGCAGCGCGCCATGGACATGCTGCGCGAACACTGCATCGTCGGCATCACCGCCAACGAAGCCCGCTGCCGCGAACTGGTGGAACACTCCATCGGCCTGGTCACCGCGCTGAACCCGTACATCGGCTATGAAAACGCCACCCGCATCGCACGTATCGCCCTCGAAAGCGGCCGCGGCGTGCTGGAACTGGTGCGCGAAGAAGGCTTGCTCGACGACGCCATGCTCGACGACATCCTGCGCCCCGAAAACATGATTGCCCCACGCTTGGTCCCGTTGAAGGCCTAAGTGTTTGTTGCACCGCTCACCAGGTTGAGGGACTAGACACCTCTCACCTTTTGAGGGCCTGAAGGCTCGTTCTTCAGGCCCTTTTTTTTGCCTCAAGGTTGTGAAATGACGCCCATAAAAAATCCAATATCGCCCTGCAAACCCTCCTTGCCTGTAACAGCTTGGCTGAAACCTTTAATCAGCCCGAGCAGACGGATCACGTTCGCCTAGGTATAGTGCCGCCCCTCTTCGCGCCTGCGGCCGTCGGTAACGAGGCCCGGATACACGCGATAGCGCATGAATAACAACACCCGCAAAAGGATTGGGGTCGAACCGTCGCGCACTGCCTGGTGCTATGCGAAGGGTAGGACCGTCCTGCGTTTGCCATTAGAAAAATCAGCGAGGAACACTCCATGCTCGAAGTCATCAACGACTTCCTCTCAGGGAAAGTACTGATCGTGCTCATTGTCGGGCTCGGCGGTTATTTCACGATCCGCTCGCGTTTCGTTCAATTGCGTCACTTTTTCCACATGTTTTCGGTGTTTCGCGACAGCCTGAAAAACAGCTCCGACCAACTCAGCTCGTTCCAGGCGCTGATGCTCAGCCTGGCCGGCCGCGTCGGTGCCGGTAACATCGCGGGTGTCGGCATTGCCGTGACCCTGGGTGGCCCGGGTGCCGTGTTCTGGATGTGGGTCACCGCGCTGGTGGGCATGTCTTCGAGCTTTATCGAGTGCTCCCTCGGCCAGTTGTACAAACGCACTGACGCGGAAGGCACCTACCGTGGCGGCCCGGCCTATTACATCCAGCACGGTTTGCAGAAGCGCTGGCTGGGTATGGTCATGGCGTTCCTGCTGCTGGTGACCTTCGGCTTTGCCTTCAACGGCCTGCAAGCCCATGCCGTGACCCACTCGCTGAACAATGCTTTCGGCCTCGACACCACCTACACCGGCCTGGCCCTGGCGGCATTGCTGGGCCTGGTATTCATCGGCGGGATCAAGCGCATCGCTTCGATCGCCGACCTGCTGGTGCCGGTCAAGACCCTGATCTACATCGCCGTGACCCTCTATGTGATCGTGCTGCAATTCGACCACGTACCGGCCATGCTCGCGACCATCGTCAAAAGCGCCTTCGGCCTGGACCAAGCCTTCGGTGGCCTGGTGGGCAGCGCGATCATCATGGGTGTGAAACGCGGCGTGTTCGCCAACGAAGCCGGTCTGGGCAGTGCGCCTAACGTAGCGGCCGTCGCTTCGGTAGAACACCCGATCGCCCAAGGCGTGGTCCAGGCGTTCAGCGTGTTCCTCGACACCTTCGTGATCTGCACCTGCACCGCGTTGCTGATCCTGCTCTCCGGCTTCTACACCCCAGGCTTTGAAGGCGACGGCATTGCCCTGACCCAGAACTCCCTGGCTGCCGTAGTGGGTGACTGGGGCCGCATGTTTATCTCGGTGGCCCTGGCGTTGTTCGTGTTCACCTCGATCATGTACAACTACTACCTGGGCGAGAGCAACCTGCGCTTCCTGGTGGGCAACAACCGCAAGGTGCTGATGGGCTATCGCGCGCTGGTGCTGGTGCTGATTTTCTGGGGTTCGATCGAGAACCTGAGCACCGTGTTCGCCTTCGCCGACATCACCATGACCATGCTGGCGTTCGTCAACCTGTTCGCCCTGGCGTTCCTGTTCAAGATTGCCATGCGCATCCTGAACGACTACGACAACCAGCGCGCGGCAGGCATCAAGACCCCGGTGTTCGACTCCAGCCAGTTCCCTGACCTGGACCTGGACCGCAAGGCCTGGCCGGCCAATCCGGTAAAACCGCAAGCGGCCCCAGCGGCTGAACTGAACGCTCAAGTGCAACGCTGAGCGTAGACAGATGACACGCCGCCTGGCCTTGGGCATGCTCTGGGCCCGGCGGCGTTTTTCGTTCAGGAGATTCTTTGATGCAACCAGCTAATAACATCATGGTGCTCTACACCGGTGGCACCATTGGCATGCAGGCCAGCGCCAATGGCCTGGCCCCCGCCTCCGGTTTTGAAGCGCGCATGCGCGAACAGCTCGCCAACGTCTCAGTACCCGCCTGGCGCTTCCGGGAAATGTCCCCGCTGATCGACAGCGCCAACATGACCCCCGCCTATTGGCAGCGCCTGCGCAGCGCCGTGGTCGAGGCCGTTGACGAGGGTTGCGACGCGGTGCTGATCCTGCACGGCACCGACACCCTGGCCTACAGCGCGGCAGCCATGAGCTTCCAATTGCTGGGCTTGCCGGCACCGGTGGTGTTCACTGGCTCGATGTTGCCGGCCGGCGTACCCGACAGCGATGCCTGGGAAAACGTCAGCGGTGCCCTGCTGGCGTTGGGCGAAGGCCTGGCACCCGGCGTGCACCTGTTCTTCCACGGCGCGCTGATGGCACCGACCCGCTGCGCGAAGATCCGCAGTTTTGGTCGTCATCCGTTTGCCGCGTTGCAGCGCAACGGCGGTGTGGCCAAGGCCGAAGCGCTTCCCGCCGCCCTGGATTACCGCCAGTCCAAGGCCCTGGCGAATGTCGGCGTGTTGCCGCTGGTCCCGGGCATCGGCGCAGCGCAACTGGATGCACTGGTCGACAGCGGCATCCAGGCGCTGGTGCTGGAATGCTTCGGCAGTGGCACCGGGCCCAGCGACAACCCTGCGTTTCTCGCCAGCCTCAAGCGAGCAGAAGAAAACGGCATCGTGGTCGTGGCAATCACCCAATGCCATGAAGGTGGCGTGGAGCTGGATGTGTACGAAGCCGGCAGCCGCTTGCGCAGCGTGGGCGTGCTGTCCGGTGGCGGCATGACCCGGGAAGCCGCGTTCGGCAAGCTCAATGCCTTGATCGGTGCGGGCCTGCCCAACGCCGAGATTCGCCGCCTGGTCGAACTGGACCTGTGTGAAGAGCTGCGTTGAGATTCGATACATAGTCACTCTCGCCAGCGACCTGTCGGTGCCTAGCATGGAAAACCCGAGCCTCTGCCTCGGGTTGTTTCCATCAACCGGCACGACAGGAACCCCTCATGACCTCTGCAACCCCCACCGCCCAGAAACAGCTCAAGAACAATGACCCGACACTGGAGCTGATTGCTCAATTCTACGCAGGGCCTTCCTTCAGAGAGGCCGCCACCGAATTATTGCGTCAGGCGCTGAATGAGCAATACGCAACCCTGAACATCGACCCGGGCAGCACCTTGATGGGCGTGCCGACCTGGCACCTCCTCGACGACCAGATCGTTGCCGGGCCGCCCGAGTATCACGCACTCAGTGACCTGCTGGTCCGCCAGGCGGTACTGGCGATACCGACGCTGTGCATCGAGGGAGAGCACTTTCTCACACGGTACCCGCTCACCGATCCGCCTGTGCATTTGCCCGTGCGCACGACCGATGTTGCGAAAATCCTCAACACCAGAGCCCCGGTCATGCTCTGCGCTTTCCAGGAGCACCTGGTCAACTTCTGGAACGATAGCAACGCCAAAGGCCCGCGCTGGCAGGAACTGTCCAACACCCTGCGTAATGGCTGGAACGTCCAGGAAGTTGAAGCATGGGACGAAACCGACTGCGCCCTGGCACGCCGACTGTTTCACCTGCCCGAACGCGCCACTCGACAAATCGATGATCCCTATGCGAGCAAAGCCTGCATGATCGAAATCGAACAGCCGGACGGCACACAGAGCAAGGGATTCAAAGCGTTGCAGATCGCGTTACTGTCGGGCCGGCATCAGGAACGCACGATCATCCTCAGCTACTCACTGCTCAAGGGCTACGAGAAATTCGACTCTCTGGAGCAATTGGGCAAATCGCTGCCGGACCATCTCGGACCACAGACAAACCGCCCTTCACTCAACTGGCGCTTGTTCGAGCCCGAAGGCAATTTTTTTGATCATCTGGCCTGCGCCTACATCGCTCAGCAAGTTGACGCTGTCGGCGCCATGAGTTTTTCAGAACTGCGCGAAGACAGTCCGAGCAAGGTCAACAACGCTTTGAATTCAACCCCGGGACCGGATACTGCGCCCGCACAAAAAGGGCCCGGGCTTGAATGGTATCGCGACGCCTTGCCCGATTGGCTGAGCAGCGCCTCGACCAGTGACCTCAACCGCTACGCACGTCTGCTCAAGGACCTGGCGGCGCTTAACAGCGCGCATGCCGGCGCGTCCTACCTGGAGGACATCCCCGGCATCGAGAAATACGCCCTTGACCAAATCAAGGATCAGATTCTCCTGGACCACCCAACCGCCGGGCACCTGTCTTTTGAAAAAATCCTCGTGCGCGTCAAGAGCCTGGAAACCTGGGGTTCCTTCATTGTTCCGGGCGTCTACAACACAACCACCTTCACACTCGTGGAGCTGGCCCTGCAGAACCTGATTGCGCTGCCCCTGGGCAACAAAACGATTGAACTGGATAACGCAGTGGCACTGCCCGAATGGATGACCGTCGACTACGTGGAGAACGTTATTCAGCAGGTCAATATCGGCAAGACCTACCCCGAGCTGATCAACACTAAATTGCTGGACCTGCGCCAGGAGTCCGCGCGCCGCAAAGCGCTGTACACCCAACACATGCGCATCCAACTGCCGCTGATGGCGCTACAGAGCAAGCTTCGTCAGCAGGACGGGATTAATGAACTGGGATACCGCTACATCGCCGCGCTGATGGAACTCGACACCCATGAACACAACGTGGATGGCCAGGCTATTGTCATGCGCCAATTGGCCTTTGCCCCTAAACGGCGCAGTGCAGGGACCTACGACGCGGTGGCCAACATGTATGTCATCGGCCCGTCCGATCCTGCTGCCGGTCCCTGCCTGCTCTACCGCCCATTGTTCAACCCGCCGCTGGTTCAATACGCCTCGCCTGCCAACCTGATCTACGCCGTGACGCAGTCGCCCGAATTGCGCAACTCGGTACTGGCCTGGCTGCCCGACGCTGTGCGCGAAGACTACGCCAACTACGTATTCCCAGGGGACCTGCCCTCTCCCTGGGCCGTTGCGGACTATCTGGTGGAGCCTGACAAACTGTGGACCCTGAGCGGCCCGATGGTGCTGGGCAACGCCGTGCTGAACGATGACCTGCTCGCCACGCTGTTCACTGCCAACGCCCAGGCATTAGTGACCCTGGCCGATCGCCAGTCGGTCTCCAACGCCGAAAGCCGCTGGGCAACGCTCAAGCAGGCTGGCTGGAACCTGCTCAATGCAGTGCTGCCCTTCCTCAGCCCGACCCTGGGCACCGCCTTGTGGATCTGGCAGGTTCTCGATCAACTGCAACAGTTCGTCGATGCCGAACAGCAACAGGACAAACCCGCGCAATGGGCCGCCATCACTGACGTCCTGCTCAATCTGGGCCTGGCGATCACCCTGCATATCGCCACACGGCATCAGCACACCGGCAAAGCACTCGCCGCCCAGCGTGAGCCAGAACCGCCGGCTGAAAAAACCGTCGCTAAGGCGATCGTCGTCAAGCAGTTGGCCGACAACGCATCATCCAACCTGCCTGCCGACACTATTTCCCCGCTGAACATCAGTGGCGCGGTCAACCGCCGCACCGAACAACTACGCGCCCTGCTGGAGAGCTTCAAGGTCGAAAAACCCGCGACGCTGAGTAGCCCCATCACCAAGGCAGGTACTCACCAACACCTCTACCGTTCAGGCCAGAAATACTACGTACCCGTCGGCCAACGCTGGTTCGAGGTATCGGCGCAACCGGACGAGCCAGTGTTCATCATTGATCCAACTAAACCAGAACGTATCGGCCCGGCCCTGATCCACAATGCTCTAGGTCAATGGTTTATCGACAGTCGCCTGCGCCTGCGTGGCGGTGGCCCCAAACGCGCGATCAGACGCGCCAGCCTGCAGGCCACGGAAACTGCCAAGCAGTTGCGCGAAAAACTGCAAGCGTTTGAGAACTCAAAAAAAACGTTGTCGCTGGACCTGCAACGAGCCCGCACGGAAATGACCGAAGCGCTCGAGACCTCGGCCGACGAGCAACGCCAGCACTATCTGCAAAAACTCGCCACCCAGCATTCGGACTATGAAACGGCCCTGCAACAACTCAAGCAACTGCACGTGTTTGATCCCATCCCAGACTATCAGCCCAGGGCCATCGCCTATTTGAATGCCCAACTGGAATTATCCGAAGTGGGTATCAAGGAGGTCCAAAGCACATTCACTCCAGCCTTTCGCAAGGTACTGGAGCAGATCGAACGCCAGGCCCGCGCCCCTCAGGAACGGCATATCGAAGATGCGCGACAACTCACCAGGTTGAATCAGGACATGATCGAACGCCTGGATTACGTGCACTCACGCTTCGAACAACTACGCCAACTGTCCTCCGAGGGCTTGCACCAGATCCAGTTGCGGAAAAAGCGAATGCCTTCCTACAGCAGTGATGACCTCAAGGCCTTGCAGGTGACCATGTCGCGCAATCTGTGCCTGGATGAAGCCTCTGTTGGTAGCGCGCCTGAGGCCTGGGCCGCATTGGACAAGATCGTCGATACCGCTGACATTGCGGTCCAGGCCATGCGCGATACCTTGTTTGAGCGCAGCGAAGCACGTCTGGATGAACGTATTGAAGCGCTGGGCAGCCTGATCGAACAATTCGCGGTCATCAATGAACGTCTGGAGGACCTGCTACAAGACTTCGCCGACGCCGTCGTTCCCGAACAGTTGGAATCCCTACGCCAGAAAATGCGCGCCTACTCCCAGGATGCGCAGCGGCAACTGACGCTGTTGCATGTCGACCGCGACGCCCTCAGGAGCCGACCCACACCGCCACCCACACCGCCCAGGGCGCAGAAAAAATTCATCAATACCCGCTACAACGGCGTATTGATCGGCGAGCCGCGAATGACCTCCGTCGGGCTTGAGACCGATCTGGTGGATATCAAGTCGCCCATCACTCAACAAATCATCGCGACCTACCACAAAAAAGATCAGGGTTTGTGGGTCCAGCGCGTTACCACGCCACCGCCATCGCATCCTGCGACACCGCAGATCCAGACAGTCCTTGATAAGGCCCAGGCCTTTCTCGATGGCCTGACGGCGTTCAAGGAGCGTGCCGACGAGCAGGCGAAAAAGACGGCGCGTACCGCCATCGGTATCGAGTACCTGTATCACCAGCACGCCCTGCTGCTGGAAGAAACCGGCCAGGCCATTGAACAAGCCTTGTCGCGACCGCAACTCGGCACTCAACAGCAGCGCTCTGCGGCCATCCTCAGCCGAAAACTCAAGGAGGCCGCGGCCGAACTCTACCAAGACGCCGCCCAGCACATACGGCGCATGATCAAGGAACGGCCACCCACTATTGCCGGCGTGGAATGGCTCCAGCAGCGCCGCGAAATCACCCTGAAGAAAACCAAGAGTCGACAGCGGCTCAAGAGCGCCAGACCGAACTACCTGGATGAGTACACCATCACGGACCGTGTTACCCATGACGTACTCTGGTATGCCCACTTTCACTATTCGACGTCCTGGACGCAATCCAAGGCGTTCATCAAGGCCCGCTTGAAAACACCCGCTCAGCGCAACCTGGGCCTGACTACCGACACCCCCAACGGCTTGGACTCGCAGGAACTGCTTGACTACTACCGTAGCGAAATCAACTTGGAACAGGCACGCCGACTATTCTTCGGCCTCTGATCAACGGGTGCCTGCGGCATGGGAATTGCTCCCTCCAAGCAATATTTGCAGGGATCCGCCCTATGCTGCACTCACACCTGACCACCTTGAACGCTGTTTCGCTGGTGCTCGAGACCTTCAACACCGAAGGCATAAGCCATGAGGTGCTGCTGGCCGGCAGCGGCATCGCGGTTGTAGACCTGCACCAACCCGATACACGGATCACCACGCGCCAGGAGATGCAGGTCTGCGCAAATGCAGTAGCCCTGCGCCAGGACCTCGGCCTGGAACTGGGGCAACGCATGCACGTGTCGGCCTACGGCATACTGGGCTATGCGCTGCTGACCAGTGCCACCTTCGGTGACGCTTTGCGCTTGGCACTGCGCTATCCGGCGCTCTTGGGAACACTTTTCGAGTTGAACCTTGAGGAAGATGGCCAGCGGGTCTGGTTCAACGCCTGCGATTATCGGGAGGATCCGGCGCTCGCCGCATTCAATATCGAGTTGTGCCTCGCGTCGCTCAAGGTGATCTGCGACGACTTGCTCGGCCATCCGTTGCCGTTGCTGGGGGCTCGTTTCGATTACCCGGCGCCCGCCTACAGCGCTCGCTATGGCGAACGCTTCGCCTGCCCGTTGCAGTTCCAGGCGGGTAGCAACGCTTTTGCCTTCGACCGTCAGTGGCTCGATCAACCGTTACCCCTGGCCGATGCCATCACCCATCGCGCCATGGCTGAGCGCTGCCGCAAGCAAAACACCGAGTTCACCGGGCGCCAGGCATGGTTGGGCCGCGTACGTCACCTACTTGCCACGCAACTGCATGCCGCACCGGGGCTGGACAGGCTCGCCGAACAGTTGAAGTGCTCGCCACGCACCTTGCGCCGCCACCTGCATGATCTGGGCAGCAGTTATCAGGAACTGCTCGATGAGCTGCGCTTCGAACAGGCCAAGCAGTGGCTGGCCGACGATGCGATGCCGATCCACCGCATTGCCGAGCAACTGGGTTTCAGTGAAACCGCGAGTTTCCGGCATGCCTTCGTGCGCTGGAGCGGCGTCGCGCCGAGTCAGTTCCGGCCATAAGCCCCGGCGGGCGAATAACGGACAGTGCCGTTGGCCATATTTATCCCGTTTTGGCCGCTCCTGCCGTTCTCTTGCCGCACCGACGAGGCAACACTGCAAGGCACCTTCCTGAGTCTTCGAGAACAACAACATGCTGACGATCTACTCGGACGATCACCATCTGCACCATGGCCGTTGCGAATTGATGGACGGGCAATTGATGCCCTGTTTCGAAATGCCCTCCCGCGCCGACCACGTGTTGCAACGGGTGAAAGACCGCCAACTGGGGCCCGTGCGCGCACCTCACGATTTCGGCCTGACCCCCTTGGCACGCGTTCACTCCCCGGCCTATCTGGACTTCTTCAAAGGTGCCTGGGAACGCTGGACCGTCTTCGGCCAGGAAGGCGACCTGCTGCCCTACACCTGGCCCGCCCGGACCTTGCGCCGGGTATTGCCCACCAGCCTGCATGGCCAACTGGGTTACTACAGCTTCGACGGCGGCGCGCCCATCACCGCCGGTACCTGGCAGGCGGCCTACAGCGCAGCGCAGGTGGCGCTGACCGCGCAGCAGGCGATCCAGGCCGGTGCGCCGGCGGCGTTTGCCCTGTGCCGCCCACCGGGACACCACGCCGCCAGCGACCTGATGGGCGGTTACTGCTACCTCAACAATGCAGCCATCGCCGCCCAGGCCTTTCTCGATCAGGGCTATAAAAAAGTCGCGATCCTCGATGTGGATTACCACCACGGCAATGGCACCCAATCGATTTTCTATGAACGTAGCGATGTGCTGTTCACCTCGATCCACGGGCATCCGGAAGCCGAGTTTCCGTTTTTTCTCGGCTATGCCGATGAGCTCGGCGACGGGGCCGGAGAGGGTTTCAACTTCAACTATCCGTTGCCGGCCGGTTCGGGCTGGGACACCTGGAGCGCCGCACTGGAACAGGCTTGCCAGGCCATTGAGGGCTACGGCGCCGACGTGATTGTGGTGTCCCTGGGCGTCGATACTTTCAAGGACGACCCCATCTCGCAGTTCAAACTCGACAGCCCGGATTATCTGGCGATGGGCGCGCGCATTGCCCGCCTGGGCCGGCCGACGCTGTTCGTGATGGAAGGCGGCTACGCGGTAGAAGAAATCGGCATCAATGCCGTCAACGTTCTCGAAGGTTTTGAAGGGGCAGTCGAATGAATCTGTTCAAGTCGCTTGTGCTCTGCGCCGCCGTATTAAGCACCGCCGCGCACGCTGAAGAAAAAACCCTGCGGGTCTACAACTGGTTCGACTACATCACTCCCAAGGCTCTGGAAGACTTCAAGGCCCGGAACCCGTCGATCAAACTGGTCTACGACATCTTTGACACCAATGAAGCCCTGGAAGCCAAGCTGCTCACCGGCAATTCCGGCTATGACGTGGTGGTGCCGTCCAATGTGTTCCTGGCCAAGCAGATCGAGGCCGGCGTGTTCCAGCCGCTGGATCGCAGCCAGCTGCCGAACTGGAACCACCTCGATCCCAAGCTGATGAAGCTGATCGAAGCCAACGACCCCGGCAATAAATTTGCCGTGCCCTACATGTACGGCACCATCCTGATCGGCTTCAACCCCGACAAGGTCAAGGCCGCATTGGGCGCCAATGCACCGGTGGACAGCTGGGACCTGATCTTCAAGGAAGAGAACATCAGCAAGCTCAAGCAATGCGGCGTGGCGCTGCTGGACTCACCCTCGGAGATCCTGCCGCTGGCCTTGCAGCACTTGGGCCTGGACCCCAACAGCAGCAACCCCAAGGACTATGAAAAAGCCGAAGCGCTGCTGATGAAAATCCGCCCGTACATCACCTACTTCCACTCCTCCAAATACATGGCCGATATCGCCAACGGCGACATCTGCGTCGCCGTCGGCTACTCCGGCAGCTTCTCCCAGGCCGCCAACCGCGCCAAGGATGCCAAGAACGGCGTGATCGTCGATATGCGCCTGCCCAAGGAAGGCGCACCGATCTGGTTCGACATGCTGGCCATTCCCAAGGGCGCGAAGAACCCGCAGGACGCCTACACCTTCATCAACTACCTGCTGCAACCGCAAGTCATTGCGCCCATCAGTGATTTCGTCGGCTACCCCAACCCGAACAAAGACGCGACCGAGCAGGTGGACCCGGCGATCCGCAACAACCCCAACCTGTACCCCACCGAAGCGGCGATGGCCACGCTCTATACCTTGAAACCCTTGGGACGCGACGCCGAACGCGCCAGGACGCGCGTCTGGACCAAGATCAAGTCCGGGACCTGATCGGCCATGGTGATCACGCCGCACTGGCGCAGTGTCGGCGAGTGCGCGTCCGCCATCGCGCAATCGCTGACGTCAGTGCTGGCCCGCGCCTTGTTTTTCCAACACTGACCGTCAACCCGGTTGCCAGGCCCTGCGCAACGTTGCCAGGGCCTCGGCGACGGCCGCTTCGGGTACGGCAGCAAAGCCCAGCACCAGGCCGGCGCGCTGGTCTGCCGGGGGGGTGGATTGCGCCAGCCAGTAACTGCTTAACCCATTGACTTCGACGTCCACGACACGGGCCTGCTCAAGCAGCTGTTGCTCGCGGGCCAGGCTGTCCACGCGCACGGTCATGTGGAGCCCTGCGGCAATGACGGGCAACTCGCCGACACCCGGCAAACCGCGCGGCCACCCGGCGAGCAAGGCATTGCGCCGGCTCAATGCCGCACGCCGCATCCGGCGGATATGCCGCTGGAAGTGTCCGGCCGCCATGAATTCGGCCATCACGGCCTGGGTGCTGACTTCCGAGTGGCGCATATCCACCGCACGGCGCCGCGAGAAGGCATCGACCAGGCCAGGCGGCAACACCAGATAGCCCAGGCGCAAGGCCGGAAACGCGACTTTGCCGAAGGTGCCGACGTAGAGCACACGCCCACTGCGGTCCAGCGCGGCCAGGGGCGCCAGCGGTGCGCCGCTGTAGCGGTATTCGCCGTCATAGTCGTCCTCCACGATCCAACCGCCGGTGCGCTCGGCCCAGGCCAGCAACTCCAGACGCCGCGCCAGGCTCATCACCACGCCCAGGGGGTATTGGTGGGAGGGCGTGACATAGGCCAGGCGGCAATTGACTAAGGTATTCAGGACCTGGCAATCGATGCCGTCGCTGTCCACCGGCACGCCCTGCAGATTGGCACCGGCCAAAGCGAATGCGTGGCCTGCGGCGCGATAGCCCGGGTTTTCCACTGCCACCCCGTCACCTGGCTCTACCAGCAACTGTGCACAAAGGCTGATTGCCTGCTGTGCACCGCTGGTGATCACTATTTGCTCAGCCGTGCACTGCATGCCCCGCGAACTGCGCAGGTACGCCGCGATCAACCCGCGCAGCCGCGCATCGCCTGCCGGGTCGCCGTAGCACAATTGCTCCATGTCGGGTTTGCGCCAGAACGCCCCATTGAGCTTGGCCCAGACCTCAAACGGGAACAGATCGAAAGCCGGCACGCCCACGCGAAAGGCCTTGGGCGGACCCGCTGGCGGTTGTGGCAAATGGTTATTTCGCACGCGCTCCAAGGCCGACCTGTGGATAACTTCGCCAGCGAGATCTTCCGGTAAATCGGCCCACTTTGTGGATAAGACTGGGGATAAGCCTGTTGATAACCCTGTGGACACTTTTGTGGATAATTTTTTCGGGTTGGGCAGTTGGGCGACATAGGTACCGTCACCCACGCGGCCTTCGATAAAACCTTCGGCGTACAGCTGATCGTAGGCACGCACCACGCTGTTACGGGAAATCGCCAAGGCCGCCGCCAAGTCACGGCTGGCGGGCAAGCGCGTACCGCTGACCAGCCGGCCATCCAGCACGCGCTGGCGTAAGGCTTCATAGAGTTGGCGTGTCAGGCCTTGCCGCCGATCCAACTCAATACCGGCAGGGTTGAACGACAGCGGCGGCTCTACGGAAGGCATCGAATTGGACCTATTAAATTGAGGTTAGATGGCTCTTACAACGAACCATTAGCCTGCCTAGGATGCAGGCATTCGCCAAGGAAAATATTCATGTACACACCTCGCGCCTTTGCCCTCGAAGACTTGCCCGAAATACAGCAACTGATCCAGCACACGCGCCTGGCGCAGTTGGTGACCATGGGTGAGCAAGGCCTGCAGGCCAGCCACTTGCCGCTGCTGCTCAATCCCGATGAAGGCCCCAATGGCACGCTGTACGGGCACCTGGCCAAGGCCAATCGGCAGTGGCAAGACCTGCAAAACGGCAGCGAAGCCCTGGTGATCTTTGCCGGCGCCGAGGCCTACGTCAGCCCGGCGTTTTACCCGGCCAAGGCTGAGCACGGCAAAGTGGTGCCCACCTGGAATTACATCGCGGTGCATGCCTATGGCAAGGCCGAGGTGTTTACCGATGCCGAGCGGGTGCTCGGTGTGGTCAGCGCCCTCACCGACCGCCACGAGGGCAACCGCGCCCAGCCCTGGAAAGTCAGCGACGCCCCGGCCGATTACATTGACGGCATGCTCAAGGCCATCGTCGGCTTCAGCCTGCCGATCGAGCGCCTGATCGGCAAACGCAAGCTCAGTCAAAACCGCAGCGCGGCGGACATCGCCGGCGTACGCGACGGGCTGGCCGCCAGCGCCGATATTCGCGACCAGACCCTCGCGCGCTTTATTCCCCAAGGAGTTTCAGAATGAGCCAGATCGACATCCGCCAGGTCACCGCGGCCGACCACGCCGCCTGGCTGCCGCTGTGGCAGGCGTACTTGACGTTCTACAACACCGAACTGCCGGACGCCGTCAGCCAGAGCACCTGGCAGCGCCTGATAGATCCCAATGAGCCGACCCACTCCGCGTTGGCCTGGCAGGATGGCAAGGCGGTGGGCATGGTCAATTTCATCTACCACCGTTCCAACTGGAGCATCGAAAACTCCTGCTACCTGCAGGACCTGCTGGTGGACCCGGCTCAGCGCGGCACCGGTGTCGGCCGTAAACTGATCGAGTTCGTCTACGCCACTGCCAAGGCCGACGGCTGCTGCAAGGTCCACTGGCTGACCCACGAGACCAACGCCACCGCGATCCAACTCTACGAACGCATCGCCGAACGCCCTGGCTTCATTCAATTTCGCAAAGGTCTTTAAGGAGCGCAGCATGTCTACTTCCCTCGCCGACTGGAAAGGTGCCCCGGCGCCCACCGCGCAACTGCTCGAAGGGCGCTTTATCCGCCTGGAAAAACTCGACCCGGCGCGCCACGCCGATCAATTGTGGCAAGCCCTCGAAGGCCCCGGTGCCGACCCCAAGTTGTGGGACTACCTGCCTTACGGCCCGTTTGCCGAGCGCGCCGCGTTCGATGCGTGGTTGAACAACCATGCGGCGAATAGCGATCCGTATTTCTTCAGCGTGGTCGACCGTGCGTCCGGCCAGGTGCAGGGCATCCTCAGCCTGATGTCCATCGTCCCGGCCCAGGGCCGTATCGAAATCGGCCATGTCACCTTCGGCGCGCCGATGCAGCGCTCACCCAAAAGCACCGAGGCGGTGTACCTCTTGGCCAAATACGCGTTCGAGCAGGGCTACCGCCGCCTGGAGTGGAAGTGCAACAACGGCAACGCCCGCTCCAAATATGCGGCTGAGCGGTTGGGGTTCAGTTTTGAAGGGGTGTTTCGCCAGCATATGGTGGTGAAGGGGCAGAACCGGGATACGGCGTGGTATTCGATTCTGGATTCGGAATGGCCGACGGTGGGCGCGGGGTTTGAGGCGTGGTTGTCCGAGGCGAACCAGGCAGGTTCCGGGCAGTTGAAGGGCCTGGCGGAGTGTCGCCGCCAGGCGCTTTAAGGCTTAGACCAGCTTCTGGGCCAGCACCGCAATGTGCTCCGGCCCGATCCCGCAGCAACCGCCCAAGTGGCTGGCACCACGCTTTTGCCAGTCCGCGGCCCACTGCAGGTAGCCCGGTGGGTCGAGATCCTCGCGCAAGGGGTCCAGGCCGTCGTTGGCCGTGGCTTCCTTGGGCTGTG
This sequence comes from Pseudomonas sp. BR20, assembly GCF_050780135.1. NCBI lineage: Bacteria > Pseudomonadati > Pseudomonadota > Gammaproteobacteria > Pseudomonadales > Pseudomonadaceae > Pseudomonas > Pseudomonas sp. BR20. Next base: position 119,142 of record NZ_CP172012.1, read on the forward strand.
GCGGGAAGGCGTTGGCGTAGGCGCCGATCTGAATCGCCACGCCCAGCCGCTCGAAGGTTTGGCGCGCGGCATCGATCGCCGCGCCGATCACTTCCGGCTGGCTGCAATTGAACAGCAACACTTGCACGCCCAGCTGCGCCGCCGCTTCGGCCGCGTCCGCCACCGGTTCGCCGGAACGCAGGCGCGGTACATCGTCGGTGTCTTCATCTTTCAAGGTAAACGACAGCCAGAACGGCTTGCCATCCTTCGGCAGGCCCGCATGAATCGCCCGCGCTTCGACGATTGAGCTCTGGGTCTCCGCCAGCCACAGATCGACATGGGGTGCCAGGCCCTGCACCAGCGGCGTCAGCAGCTCAGACACGCGCTGCGGCTCGAACAGGTCGGGACGATACGAACCAAACAACGGCGGCAACGAGCCGGCCACACGCACGGCTTTGCCCGAAGCCTGCACCGCCCTTCTGGCCAATTCACCCGCCAGTGCCGCCAGGGCCTGGCCTTCGGCAGCAAACCGCGCCTCACCGATATGAAACGGCACCACCGCGTAGCTGTTGCTGGTAATCACGTTGGCGCCGCTGTCGATATAGGCCGCATGCACCGCCTCCACCGCCTGCGGTGCTTCGCTCAAGGCCAGCGCCGACCACTCCGGCTGCCTGAAGGGCGCACCGCGTCGTTGCAGTTCACGGCCCATGCCGCCGTCCAGAATTACTGTGCTTACTGCGCCCATATGCTTTTTACTCATAAGCTTATGAAAATAACTCACTATGAGAGTCGTTCTTATAACTATTTAATACGTTCAATTCGGTTCATAACAACTCTTTTTTATTCAGGTGCCCACTTTGAAACTTAAATCGCTATTGGCCTTGGGCCTGACGATGCTTGCTGCCTCCACCCAAGCCTTTGGCGGCGCGACCCTGGACCGGATTGAGAAGAAGAAAGAACTGGTGGGCGTGCTGATGGAAAGCTACCCGCCGTTCTCGTTCCTCAACGACCAAAACCAACTCGACGGCTTCGATGTCGATGTGGCCAAGGCCGTCGCGCAAAAGCTCGGTGTGAAACTGCGTCTGGAAACGCCGTCGTGGGACGTGATCGCCGCTGGCCGCTGGAGCGGTCGCTACGACATCTGCATCTGCTCCATGACCCCGAGCAAGGCCCGCGCCGAGGTGTTTGATTTCCCGGTGGAGTACTACGCCTCCCCCGCCGTAATCGTGGTCAATGCCAAAGATGACAGCATCCATGGCGCCAAGGACCTGAGCGGTAAAAAGGTCGGGCTCACCAGCGCCTCCAGCTACGAAAGCTATCTGAACAAGAACCTGGTGATCGAAGGCGCCGAAGACACCCAACTGCAGTACCCGTTCGAGGACGTGCAGATCGCCCCGTACGACACCGATAACGTCGCCTTCCAGGATCTCGGCCTGGGCGCCGGTGTGCGCCTGGATGCAATCCTCACCAACCTGGTCACCGCCCAGCCGCGCCTGAACGAAGACAAGCGCTTCAAGCTCGCCGGCGCGCCGCTGTACGCCGAACCCAATTCGGTCGCCATCGAAAAAGGCGACGCCCAGTGGGACGCCAAGGTGCGTGAGGTGTTTGCCCAGTTGAAACAGGACGGCACCCTGAGCAAACTGTCGCAAAAATGGATCGGTGCCGATATCAGCCAATGAGTGTTCCTCCAAAACCTGCGCGCGCCCTGCTGGGCTTTCGCACGCGGCTTTACCTGACCTGGGCGGCCCTGTTCGCCCTGTTTGCCAGCTTCTTCCTGAGCTTTGACCTGAAGTTCTCGATCATCCTCGACAAGCTGCCCAACCTGGTTGGCCTGCACCTGGCCCCCAATGGCTTCCTGCAAGGCGCAGCGCTGACGCTGTTCCTGTGCCTGTGTTCGATTGCCGCTTCGTCGGTGCTGGGCTTTATCACTGCGCTCGGGCGCTTGTCCAAGAGTGCAGTGGCCTTTGGCATCGCCAGCTTTTACGCGTCGTTTTTCCGTGGCACGCCGTTGCTGATCCAGATCCTGCTGATCTACCTCGGCCTGCCGCAGCTGGGCCTGGTGCCGGGTGCCATCGTCGCGGGGATCATCGCGCTGTCGCTGAACTATGGCGCTTACCTGAGCGAAATCTTCCGCGCCGGTATCCTGGGCGTCCCTCAAGGGCAACGGGAAGCCGCGCTGGCCCTGGGCATGCGCGACAGCGCGATCTTCTGGCACGTCACCCTGCCCCAGGCCATGCGCACCATCATCCCGCCGGCGACCAACCAGTTCATCTCCATGCTCAAGGACTCGTCGCTGATCTCGGTGATGGGCGTGTGGGAAGTGATGTTCCTGGCGCAATCCTACGGGCGCTCCAGTTATCGCTACATCGAGATGCTCAGCACCGCGGCAATCATCTATTGGATCATGTCCCTCGGGCTGGAACTGATCCAGGCGCGGATGGAACGCCATTTTGGCAAGGGGTATGTAAAGCGAGGGTGAGGTCAGTCAAGTAACCATCGACCGCAACCTTACGGTGCTAATCCTGCTGCATTCTTTTTCGCATCAGGCTAGAGACATCTCCCGCAAACGAGCACTGCCTGGCCTGACAGTTATCCCCCGAGTGCCCCGCTAAATTCCCCGCCTCATACATCAAGAGGTGGGTTTACATGCCGCTCATTCAGAAACAACTCGTACTCGCCATCACCCTCGCGCTGGGGGCCAACTGTGCTCAATACGCACAGGCACGGGGCGACATGGAGCCAGACAGCGAATGGTTCGATCCGCTCGCGGAGCACAGTGAGAAAAGCCCTCATGAACCGGCCCTGCCCGCGCCCGAAGACTTCTACTTCGCTGACCATGCCACCAGCCGCAATGGCCTGAGCGTCGCCCGTGTGCTCGACGCCGCGGTGGATGACCTGCTGGCGTCGGACGAACTGAACGAGTGGGAAAAATACCGACTTGAGCAATACGGCGAGTACCTGGGCAGCCTGGAGCCAGGGCGATTGGGCGCGGTACTGGAACAATTGGCGGGTAGCCAGAACGCCAATCTGGGCACCGCTACCCAAAACAGCATGAAACAATTAAACGCCAGCCTGCTGTCCGCAGTACGTCAGCTGGATAACGACACCGACGAGGGTAGCCGTGTATGGCTCCAAGCCTTGGGCGGCGCCGGCACTCTGGATGCTCAACACGGAAGCGTTGGTTTGAAGCAACGCAGCCAAGGCTTGCTGCTGGGCGCCGACTGGTCGGCCGACAACGCATGGCGACTCGGCGTGGTGGGCGGTAAGTCGGGCAGTGACCTGAGCGCCAAACGTTTCAAAGGCGAACTGGACAGCTGGCATCTGGGCACTTATGCGGTGCGCCAGGACGGGCCGCTGGCACTGCGCCTGGGCGCGCTCTACAGCAGGCATAGCGGGCAGAACCAACGCAATGTCGATTTCGACTTCATCAATTACCGCGAACACCTCACGGGCAAGTACAAAGCGCGGAGCCAAAACGCCTTCGCCGAACTGGGCTATCAGTTTCATACAGGTGGCTTACGCGCCCAGCCCTTTGCCGCACTGGGTTTCCAGCGTTATCAGCGCGACCGCTTCGTGGAGAAGGGTGGCGATAGCGCGCTGGACGTTGGTGCACAGACCCAGCAAAACTTCAGCAGTACCTTTGGCCTGCGTTTGACCCGCGACTTTGCCTTGGGCAACCAAATCACGCTCAAACCGCACCTGAGCACCAGCTGGAAACACCTGTATGGCGACGTCGGCAGCCATGTGCGCCAGTCCTTCGCCGGGGAAAAACGCGAGGACTTCGACAGCTCGTTCACCATCGGCGGCACCTCACTGGACCGTAACAGCCTGGCGCTGCGTACCGGCCTGGACATGGCGCTGTCGGACACACACAGCGTGGGCCTGGCCTATTCCGCCGAGTTCGGCAGCCACAGCCGCAATCAGGGGGTGATGGGCCAGTGGACGATAGCGTTCTGAGCCATGACGTAGCCTGATCATCAGGCAAAAAAAAAGGGGAGCACCTGCCCCCCCGAGGATTAAACGGTAATGTCGAAGGCTGAATCAGCCTTCGATCTCAATCAGGATCTCGCCCGGGTTCACCCGGTCGCCCTTGACCACATGCACAGCCGTGACCTTGCCGGCGATCGACGCCTGCACTTCGGTTTCCATCTTCATCGCTTCGGTGATCAGCACGGCCTGGCCGGCCTTGACCACATCGCCTTCCTTGACCAGCACATCGACGATATTGCCCGGCATCGCCGTGCTGACATGCCCCGGCTCGCTGGCCTGCTTGCGCTTGCTGCCGCTGCCGCCGACAAACTCGTTGAGCGGTTCGAACACCACTTCTTCCGGCATGCCGTCGATGGACAGGTAGAAGTGGCGTTTGCCTTCGGCTTTCACGCCGACCCCGGTGATGTCCACGCGGTAGCTTTCGCCGTGCACGTCGATGACGAACTCGGTCGGCACGCCTTCACCACCGGCACGGGCCACGCCGCCGGCTTCAGGGATAGGTAGCAGCACTTCCGGAGCCAGGGTACCGGCGTCGCGTTCTTCGAGGAACTTGCGGCCGATGTCCGGGAACATGGCGTAGGTCAGCACGTCTTCTTCGGACTTGGCCAATGCGCCGATTTCGCCGCGCAGCTTGGTCATCTCCGGCTTGAGCAGGTCGGCTGGACGCACGTCGATCACTTCTTCGCTGCCGATGGCCTGGCGACGCAACTTCTCGTTCACCGTGCCCGGCGCCTTGCCGTAGCCGCCTTGCAGGTACAGCTTCACTTCGTTGGTGATGGTCTTGTAGCGCTCACCGGCCAGTACGTTGAAGAACGCCTGGGTGCCGACGATCTGCGAAGTCGGGGTCACCAGGGGCGGGAAGCCGAGGTCTTCACGCACCCGTGGAATTTCAGCCAGCACTTCGCTCATGCGGTTGAGAGCGCCCTGCTCTTTCAACTGGTTGGCCAGGTTGGAAATCATCCCGCCCGGTACCTGGTTGACTTGCACACGGGTGTCGACGGCGGTGAATTCGCTTTCGAACTGGTGGTACTTCTTGCGCACGGCATAGAAGTACAGGCCGATCTCTTGCAGCAGTTCCAGGTCGAGGCCGGTGTCGAATTCGCTGCCTTTAAGGGCGGCGACCATCGACTCGGTGCCCGGGTGGCTGGTGCCCCAGGCGAAGCTGGAGATCGCGGTGTCGATATGGTCGGCACCGTTTTCGATGGCCTTGAGTTGGCACATCGCAGCCAAACCGGCGGTGTCGTGAGAGTGAATAAAGATCGGCAGGCTCTGCTCGGTTTTCAGCGCCTTGACCAGCTCACCGGTGGCATACGGAGTCAGCAGGCCGGCCATGTCCTTGATCGCGATCGAGTCGCACCCCATGGACTCCAGCTGCTTGGCCTGGGCCACGAAGGCCTCGACGGTGTGCACCGGGCTGGTGGTGTAGGCGATGGTGCCCTGGGCGTGTTTGCCAGCGGCTTTGACCGCTTCGATGGCCACGCGCAGGTTACGCACGTCGTTCATGGCATCGAAGATGCGGAATACGTCGATACCGTTGACGGCAGCCTTGGCCACGAAGGCCTTGACCACATCGTCGCTGTAATGGCGGTAGCCCAGCAGGTTCTGGCCACGCAGGAGCATTTGCAGGCGCGTGTTAGGCAACGCGGCGCGCAGTTTGCGCAGGCGCTCCCACGGGTCTTCCTTGAGGAAGCGTACGCAGGCGTCGAAGGTGGCGCCGCCCCAGACTTCCAGGGACCAGTAGCCGACTTTGTCGAGCTTGTCGCAGATCGGCAGCATGTCGTCGGTGCGCATGCGGGTCGCCAGCAACGATTGGTGGGCGTCGCGCAGGATAGTGTCGGTTACGAAGATTTTCTTGCTCATTATTATGTTCCTCACAGGCCTGCGTGGGCGGCGATGGCGGCGGCGATGGCCAGGGCCAGCTCTTCGGGTTTGCGCTTGATCGAGTAGTTGGTCAGCTCAGGGTGGCTTTCCACAAAACTGGTGTTGAACTGGCCGCTGCGGAATTCCGGGTTACGCAGGATTTCCTGGTAATAGGCGGCAGTGGTCTTCACGCCTTGCAGGCGCATGTCGTCCAGGGCACGCAGGCCGCGGTCCATGGCTTCTTCCCAGGTCAACGCCCAGACCACCAGTTTCAGGCACATGGAGTCGTAGAACGGCGGGATGGTGTAGCCGGTGTAGATCGCCGTGTCGGTACGCACGCCGGGGCCGCCGGGCGCGTAGTAACGGGTGATCTTGCCGAAGCTTGGGAGGAAGTTGTTCTTCGGGTCTTCGGCGTTGATGCGAAACTGCAACGCAAAGCCACGGTGCTGAATGTCTTCCTGCTTTACCGATAACGGCAGGCCTGAGGCGATGCGGATCTGCTCGCGGACAATGTCGATCCCGGTGATTTCTTCGGTGATGGTGTGTTCCACCTGCACCCGGGTGTTCATCTCCATGAAGTACACCTCGCCTTCGGCGAGCAGGAACTCCACGGTGCCGGCATTCTCGTAGCCCACGGCCTTGGCCGCGCGCACCGACAGGTCGCCGATGTAGGCGCGCTGTTCCGGGGTCAGTTGCGGGCTCGGGGCGATTTCGATGAGCTTCTGGTTGCGGCGCTGGATCGAGCAATCGCGCTCGAACAAGTGCACCACGTTGCCGAAGCTGTCACCAAGGATCTGCGCCTCGATGTGCTTGGGATTGACGATGCATTTTTCCAGGAACACTTCCGCCGAGCCGAAGGCCTTGGTGGCTTCGGAGATCACGCGGGGGAAGGCTTGTTCGAGTTCTTCGCGGCTGTTGCAACGACGGATACCGCGACCGCCGCCACCGGAGGTGGCCTTGAGCATCACCGGGTAACCAATGCGGTCGCCTTCGGTGAGGGCCTCGGCGATGTCGGCAACGTTGCCTTCGGTACCGGGCGTAACCGGCACGCCGGCCTTGATCATGCTGCGGCGGGCTTCGGTCTTGTCGCCCATGCGGCGAATCACTTCAGCCGAAGGGCCGATGAATTTAATTCCACGTTCGGCGCAGATATCCGCCAGCTCGGCGTTTTCCGACAGGAAGCCGTAGCCGGGGTGCAGCGCATCACAACCGGTTTCCACCGCCAGGTTCACCAGCTTGCGCGGGTTCAGGTAGCCGGCCAGCGGCTCGGCGCCAATGCTGTGGGCTTCGTCGGCACGCTTGACGTGCAACGCATGGCGGTCGGCGTCCGAGTAAACCGCGACCGAGCGAATGCCCATCTCGGCGCAGGCACGCACGATTCGTACGGCAATTTCACCACGGTTGGCGATCAGGATCTTTTTTATCACTTGGAAATTCCCTTGAGCCGATTGCTGCATTCTTCGACCCACTGGAGCCGGGTCGGCGCGTGACCAAATGTTTCAAGCCAGTCGCAGGCACACACTAAGCCCGTGGAGGGATTAACAAAAATCAATAATTATTGGGTCGTGCATAAGTAAAGACTTATAGTTGGCCGGCCGGCCTGGGGAGAGAGGAATCGAATAATGCGTAAGTCTTTGATGCGTATGACATTGCGTCAATTGCAGATCTTCAATGAAGTGTGTGATTTGCGCTCCTACAGCCGCGCCGCCGAGGAAATGTCTCTCACACAACCGGCCGTTAGCCTGCAAATTCGCCAGTTGGAAGAGCTGATCGGCCAGCCGCTGTTCGATTATGTCGGCAAAAAGCTCTACATGACCGAAGCTGCCGAAGCCTTGCAACGGGCCAGTCGGGATATCTTCGGACGCCTGGAAAACCTCGATATGCAGCTGTCGGACATGCAGGGTTCTTTGCAGGGCCAGCTAAAGCTCGCGATTGAGTCCAGCGCCAAGTACTTCGTGCCGCACCTGTTCGCCGCGTTCAAGCGCCAGCATCCCGAAGTACAGCTGCACCTGACCGTGGTCAACCGCGCCCAGGTGATTCGGCGCCTCTCCGACAACCGCGACGACCTGGTGATCATGTCCATGGTGCCCCAGGACATGGGCCTGGAATTCCTGCCGTTTCTCAACAACCCGATCGTGGCCGTAGCCCCCCCCGATCATCCCTTGAGCCTGCAAGGGCCGCTGCGCTTGCAGGACTTGGAACCCTACACGCTGTTGCTGCGCGAACCGGGTTCCGGCACACGGCTGGCCTGCGAGGAGTATTTCAAGGAGAAACGCGTGCACTTCACCCAGACGGTGGAAGTGGCCTCGGCCGAGGCGCAACGTGAATGCGTCTGCGCCGGCCTTGGCGTGGCCTTGCTGACGCGCCACGCGGTCAATATGGAACTGGCCACCGGCGGGCTCAAGGAGCTGCCGGTGGAAGAACTGCCGCTGTACCGCAGTTGGTGCCTGGTGCAGGCCAAAGCCAAGCGCCTGTCACCGGTGGCCCATGCGTTCCTGGGCTTTATCCGCAGCGAACGGGTGCAGATCAGCGCGCTGGCTGAACGTTTCGCTGGGCAGCCGCGGGCGCCTGCCAGTGGAGTTCCGGGTAGTCACTGATGCTCTGCTGCAGCTGGCGCTGGTCGCAGCGGTCTTCGATTGCGCGACGGAACGCCATGCGGCGCTGGTCTTCCTGCTGACGACGGGTTTTGACGGAGCTGTTGCTGTCTTCGTAGGGCCGGGCCATTTGGAGTCTCCCAATGCGAGTACGGGGAGTACAGGATGGGTTGTAGCGATGACGGTTTAACGGCGTGGGGGTTACAGGACGATGAATCTTTCGAATAGGTGAACAATCCAAATGTGGGAGGGGGCTTGCTCCCGATTACGGTACATCAGCCGATTTCTCTTTGACTGACCCACTGCTATCGGGAGCAAGCCTCCTCCCACATTTTGAGCGTGTATGGCCCTGGATCAGTCGTCGAGGGCTTTGACGGACTTGGGCGACAACCGCAGGCTGCGCAAGCTGCGCTTGACGCTCTTGAGGTGGTTGACCAGGCTCGGGCCCCGCGCCATGGCCACGCCCATCGCCAGCACGTCGATCACCACCAGGTGAGCGATACGCGAGGTCAGCGGGGTGTAGATCTCGGTGTCTTCGTGCACATCGATCGCCAGGTTGACCGTGGACAATTCCGCCAAAGGCGTCTGGCTCGGGCACAAGGTAATCAACGTCGCGCCGCTTTCTCGCACCAGGTTGGCGGTGATCAGCAGGTCTTTGGAACGGCCCGACTGGGAAATGCAGATCGCCACGTCGGTCGGCTTCAAGGTCACCGCCGACATCGCCTGCATGTGCGGGTCGCTGTAGGCCGCCGCGGTCAGCAGCAGGCGGAAAAATTTGTGCTGGGCGTCGGCTGCCACCGCACCGGACGCGCCGAAACCATAGAACTCCACACGCTGGGCCTGGGACATGGCGGTCACCGCCTTTTGCAACTCCACCGGGTCAAGCTTCTCGCGCACTTCCATCAGCGTGTGCAAGGTGGTGTCGAAGATTTTCAGGCTGTAGTCGGCGACGGAATCGTCTTCGTGAATCGCAAATTGGCCGAAGCTCGCGCCGGCGGCCAGGCTCTGGGCCAGCTTGAGCTTCAAGTCCTGGAATCCGGAGCAACCGATGGCGCGGCAGAAGCGCACGATGGTCGGCTCGCTGATGCCCACACTGTGGGCCAGGTCGGCCATGGAACTGTGCATCACGGCCGCAGGGTCAAGCAGCACGTGATCGGCAACCTTGAGTTCCGATTTGCGTAACAGGTGGCGCGACTGGGCGATATGTTGCAACAGGTTCAAAGGGCAGGACTCTTGTTATTGGCGGGGCCAGGGATGTAGCAAGCTTGTAGTTATACTACAAGAATTGTCGTTTTGCCCGCCCGATGCATCACTAAATCGCCCTGATGCCCTTTGAATCAGCGGGTAGCTGCCTTGTAGCCATATGGGCGTGCGGACTGTCTTCAGGGAAAATCTGCATTGTTGCGTAACAAATCTGCCAGGCCCTCGGCCTCCATCGGCCGACTGATCAGGTAGCCCTGCACCTCATCGCATCGTTCTGTACGCAGGAAATCCAGCTGCTGCTGATCTTCCACGCCTTCGGCCACCACCTTGAGCGCCAAGCCGTGCGCCATCGCAATGATCGCTCGGGTAATGGCGGCGTCTTCCCGCCCCTGGCCGAGGCCGCGGATAAAGGTCTGGTCGATCTTCACGTAATCCACAGGGATACGCTTGAGGTAACTGAGGGATGAATAGCCGGTGCCAAAGTCGTCGATCGCCAGCTTCACGCCCAGGTCGCGCAGTTGCTGGAAGGTCGCAATGATGTGTTCAACACTGTCGAGCAACTGGCTTTCGGTCAGCTCCAGTTCAAGGTATTGCGGGTCCAGGCCGGTCTCTTCCAATACCTGGCGCACCAGGCTGACCAGCTTGCCCTGGCGCAACTGGTGCACCGAGAGGTTCACCGACACGCGGATCGGTGCCAGCCCCTGGCGCTGCCACTCACAGGCCTGCCAGCACGCCTGGCGCAACACGAACTCGCCCAGCGGCACGATCAATCCGGTCTCTTCCGCCAGGCCGATAAAGTCGCCTGGCGGCACCATGCCCCACTGTGGATGCTCCCAGCGGATCAACGCTTCGGCAGCGTTAAGCTTGCCCGTGGCCAGGCACAGTTTCGGCTGGTAGAACACCGTGAGCTGGCGCTCATCAATGGCCTTGCGCAGATGGTTTTCCAGCTGCAAACGTTCCAGGGTGCTGGCTTGCAGGCTGTCGGTGTAGAACTGGAAGTTATTGCCGCCCAAGTGCTTGGCGTGCTGCATGGCCATGTTCGATTGACTGACCAGCGCGGAAATTTCCCGCGCGTTATCAGGCAACAGGCTGATCCCCATCGACGCACTCACCACCAACTCATGCCCTTCTACCGTCACCGGCACCCGCAGCTTGGCCAGCAGCCGCGTGGCCACTCGGGCCAGGCTCGACAGGTTGCCGTAGGCGTCGAACAGCACGGCGAATTCATCGCCGGACAGGCGCGCAATGGTGTCGGCCTCGGGCAAGGCATTGATTAATCGGCGGGCCATTTTTTGCAGCAACTGGTCGGCCACTTCATGGCCCAGGCTGTCATTGAGCAACTTGAAGCGGTCGAGGTTGATATGCAGCAACGCCAGGCTACGCCCGCCCTGGCGTACACGCTGATGCGCCTCGCGCAGCCGCTCGCGGAACAGTGAGCGGTTGGCCAGGCCGGTCAACTCATCGTAGTGGGTGAGGTAGCGCATGCGCTCCTCGGATTCGCGTCGCGCTGACAGATCGGCGAAGAAGCCTACGATATGACTGACCTTTCCCCGAACATCACGTACTACGCTCAGTTGCAGCCACTGCGGATACAACTCGCCGTTCTTGCGTGTTTCCACCAGCTCACCCTGCCAGGTGCCGTGGCTGAGCAAGGCTTGGCGGATCACCGGGAAGTGGCGCCGGGCATCACGGCTGCTGGGCAGCTCGACGACATTGCGACCGAGCATATCGTCGATTTCAAAGCCGGTGACGCGGCTGAAAGCCTGGTTGACCGCGATCAGCGCGTAGTCCGGATCAAGGATCACGATGCCTTCGCTGGCTGCCTCGAATACGGTCGAGGCCAACCGCTGCTGCTCTTCCAGGGCTTTGCCGGCGCTGATGTCGCGGCGGGTGCCGAGCATTCGAATCACTCGCCCGCTGGGTGCACGCTCCACGGCGCGACCGCGGTCTTCGATCCACACCCAGTGGCCATCGCCATGGCGCACGCGGTATTCCACCTGGTAATCCTCAGTGCGCCCCTTGAGGTGCTCCACCAGCGCCCGCTTGAGCAGCGGCAGGTCGTCAGGGTGCAGGCGCGGCTTGAGGTGGCCGAGCATGGCCGTGACGTACTCGGGCTCCAGGCCGAACAGCTCCTTGAGCTGGGTGTGATGTACCTCGTCGGTTTGCAGGTTCCAGTCCCACAGGCCCAGTTCACTGGCTTGCAGGGCCATGGCCAGGCGCGCCTCGCTTTTATTCAGGGCCAGGCTGGCGGCGTCCAGTTCCTGGCTGCGTTGCGCCATGCGGTCCTGCAGGCCGATTTGCGCCTCACGCAGCTCCTGCTCAACCTGACGCCGCTGCTCGACTTCGCGCACCAGATCCTGATTCAGTTGCTCGCTGCGCTGCTGCGCCTGCTGCAGATGCTCGATCAATGCCTGGTTCTGGAACCGCCGCAACAGCCCGCGCTGGATCAGGCGATTGACCTGCCACGCCACCACGCTCAGGGAGGCCAGCAGGATCAGGCCGAGCACACCCCAGCCCTGTTGCTGCGGGGCGCCACTCCAGAACAGATAGGCAATGGCCGGCACCAGGCACGGCAAGGCAAAGGACAAGAACGCCGGAAGGCTCACGGCGTAGGCGACGCTGGCTGACAACGTCGCCGCACCGATCAGGCCGAACACCCAGGCCTGCTGGATAAAGCTGTCCACCGGCACCAGGGCGATGGCTGCGGTGGCCAAGGTCAGGCCACTGACCGCCGAGCCGAGCATGAACATGCGCCGCCAGATCGGTTGGGCCTGGCGGCTGGGCATGGCTGAATCAAAGGCTGCCACCTGGATCACGCGCATGGCCACCAAGGCCAGCAGCCACACCAGCCAGATGCTGTCCAACAAGTATTGCCTGGGGTTCCACAGCAGCCAGGCGCAGACCAGACCGTTGACCAGCATTAATAAGGTGGGCAGCAACGAGCCCTGATAGAGCAGGCGTGTGCGCTCGACCGCCATCTCAGTGGCGTAATGTTTGCGGATAACCTGCGCGGGCGCCGCCGAGGGGCCGAGCAGGTCGGTGCTGAGGGTCATAGGCAGTGTTCTTATAATGGTGAGCCCGAAACGTTGACGGAGCATACACAAGCAAGCGCTTGGGCCAAACTGCTCCAGATCATAAAAATCATGCTGTGATTGGCCGCAAACCTTGGTGCCAGACCCCTTGAGCAAGACACCGCGCGGGCTGTGGACCATGACTTACCGGTCATCAGTCCTGCCGGAATGTTTGCCCCGGCGGGATCAGGCGTGACGTTTTGCGTCGACCACCCGGCATTGGGATTTGCCCGAGTCTCCTTAGGCCCATAGAATGCGCCGATGCGCGATGATCTCTCTCTTTTGCTGAACTCCCTCAACGATGCCCAACGCCAGGCCGTAGCGGCCCCCGTTGGCCGTCAGTTGGTCCTGGCCGGTGCTGGCTCCGGTAAAACCCGAGTGCTGGTGCACCGTATCGCCTGGTTGATCCAGGTCGAGAACGCGTCCCCGCACTCCATCCTGTCGGTGACCTTCACCAACAAGGCCGCTGCCGAGATGCGCCATCGCATCGAGCAGTTGATGGGCATCAGCCCGGCCGGCATGTGGGTGGGCACCTTCCACGGCCTGGCACACCGCCTGCTGCGGGCACACTGGCAGGAAGCGGGCCTGGTCCAGACCTTCCAGATCCTCGACAGCGATGACCAGCAACGCCTGGTCAAGCGCGTGATCCGCGAGCTGGGTCTCGACGAGCAGCGCTGGCCGGCGCGCCAGGCCCAGTGGTTTATCAACGGCCAGAAAGACGAAGGCCTGCGCCCGCAGCACATCCAGGCCAGCGGCGATTTGTTCCTGGCCACCATGCGCAGCATCTATGAGGCCTACGAGGCGGCCTGCGCACGCGCCGGTGTCATCGACTTCTCCGAGCTGCTGCTGCGCGCCCTCGACCTGTGGCGCGACAACCCGGGCTTGCTGGCCCATTACCAGAAACGCTTCCGTCACATTCTGGTGGACGAATTCCAGGACACCAACGCCGTGCAGTACGCCTGGTTGCGCCTGCTGGCCAAGGGCGGCGACAGCCTGATGGTGGTGGGCGACGACGATCAGTCGATCTACGGCTGGCGCGGCGCGAAAATCGAGAACATCTACCAGTATTCCGAAGACTTCCCGGACGCGGTCACCATCCGCCTGGAGCAGAACTACCGCTCCACCGCCGGTATCCTCAAGGCTGCAAACGCCTTGATCGCCAATAACACCGGGCGCCTTGGCAAAGAGCTGTGGACCGACGGTGGCGAAGGCGAAGCGATCAACCTGTACGCCGCGTTCAACGAGCACGATGAAGCACGCTACGTGGTGGAAACCATCGAAAGCGCACTGAAAACCGGCCTGGCGCGCAGCGACATTGCGATCCTGTACCGCTCCAACGCCCAATCGCGGGTGCTGGAAGAGGCTTTGCTGCGCGAGCGCATCCCGTACCGCATTTATGGCGGCCAGCGCTTCTTCGAGCGTGCGGAAATCAAGAACGCCATGGCTTACCTGCGTTTGCTCGAAGGCCGTGGCAACGATGCGGCGCTGGAGCGGGTCATCAATATCCCGGCGCGCGGCATCGGTGAGAAAACCGTCGAGGCGATTCGCGACCACGCGCGCCATGCCGATGTGTCGATGTGGGAGTCCATGCGCCTGCTCATCGCCAATAAAGGCCTGACGGGACGTGCTGCTGGCGCGCTGGGGGTATTTGTCGAGCTGATCGAGAACCTCGCCGCCAAATGTTCGGAAATGCCCCTGCACCTGATGACCCAGACGGTGATCGAGCAGTCCGGGCTGATTGCCTATCACGAAGCGGAAAAAGGCGAGAAAGGCCAGGCCCGGGTAGAAAACCTTGAGGAACTGGTCAGCGCCGCCCGCGCGTTCGAAAACACCGAGGAAGACGAAGAGTTGACTCCGCTCGCCGCTTTCCTCGGCCATGCATCCCTGGAAGCCGGCGACACCCAGGCCGATGAGCATGAAGACAGCATCCAGTTGATGACCTTGCACAGCGCCAAGGGCCTGGAGTTCCCGTATGTGTTCCTGGTGGGCATGGAAGAAGGCCTGTTCCCCCACAAGATGAGCCTGGAAGAGCCCGGCCGCCTTGAGGAAGAACGCCGCCTGGCCTACGTAGGCATCACCCGCGCGATGCAGAACCTGGTGATGACCTACGCCGAGACCCGACGCCTCTACGGCAGCGAGACCTACAACAAGGTGTCGCGCTTCGTACGTGAAGTGCCGAAGGGCCTGATCCAGGAAGTGCGCCTGTCCAACAGCGTCAGCCGCCCGTTCGGCGGCGGTCAGCAGCAGAACTCCAGCAGCATGTTCGCCGGTTCCGAGATTCCGGAAACCCCGTTCAGCCTGGGCCAGCAGGTCAAGCATGCGATCTTCGGCGAAGGGGTGATTCTCAACTTCGAAGGCGCCGGTGCCCAGGCACGGGTGCAGGTGAACTTCGCCGAAGGCAGCAAATGGCTGATGATGGGCTACGCGAAGCTCGAAGCGGTCTGAAACATTTGCCAACATGAAGGTTATTGGCCCGCCCTTGTTTTCAACGAGCGCGGGCCAATATCTGTAATAAGTCCTACAGACCATTCTGATTCGGTCTTACGCAAAAGCCCGAAACATTATGTCGCTAGCCACTGTCACTACACCTGTGCAACATGGCGCGCGTGCAATCCACAAATGGGAATTCCCTTTATGAAACGTTTTCTTAGCATCGCCATGGCGTTGTGCATCGGCCTGACGATGAGCCTCGACGCCAACGCCAAACGCTTCGGTGGCGGCAAAAGCTCGGGCGCGGCACCGACTCACCAGACCAGCCAAATGGCTCCATCCGCCGGTGCAGGCGGTGCTGCCGCGACCGCAGGCGCAGCCGGTGCTGCCGGCGCCGCTGCCAAGGCCGGCGGTGCTTCGCGCTGGTTGGGCCCTCTGGCCGGTATCGCGGCCGGTGGCCTGCTCGCTTCCATGTTCATGGGCGGCGGCTTCCAGGGCATGCAGATCTTCGACATCCTGATCATGGCGGTCATCGCCTTCCTGGTCTTCCGTTTCATCGCCGCCCGTCGCCGCAAGCAGCAGGAGCAGCTGGCTCCAGCCGGCGCGCCGATGCAGCGCGAAGTGTTCGAGCAGAAGCCAGCCATGGGTTCGATCTTCGGTGGTTCGGCAGCACCTGCCGCAGCCCGCCCGGTGATCAACGCACCGGCCTGGTTCAACGAAGAGCGTTTCATCGAAGCGGCCCGCAGCCACTTCCAGTCCCTGCAGCAGCACTGGGACGCCAATGAAATGGACAAGATCTCCGAGTTCGTGACCCCACAACTGCTGGAGTTCCTCAAGCGCGAACGCGCCGACTTGGGCGAAGGCTTCCAGTCGACCTATATCGACGACCTGCGCGTGCAACTGGACGGTGTGGATGATCGTGCCGACAAGACCATCGCAACGTTGACCTTCAGCGGCGTGTCGAAGACTTCGCGTTTCGACCAGGGTGAAGTGTTCAGCGAAAGCTGGAACATGGAACGTGCCCCAGGCGACAACCAGCCATGGCTGGTCGCCGGTATCCGCCAGAACGGCTGATACCCACGCGCTTGAGCAAGCCGTAACAAAAAACCCCGGACCTGTCCGGGGTTTTCTATTTCACGGTTGCACTTATAGCAAGCTACTGTATAAAACCCCCCTATAAACCGCGCCATCAGCAAGAGGATCCCGGACGTGGAAGAAATCATCGAACAATTGCGTGAAGCCAACGAACCGGTTCCGGTTCCCCTGGAACTGCCTGATGAAGATCAGTTGGTGGAAATCGAAGAACAGCTGTTCATCGACATCCCGTTTGTCTTTCGCGAGTTCCTGCTGACCGTCAGCGATGTCGTGTACGGCAGCCTGGAGCCGGTGACCGTCACCGACCCGCAGTCGCACACCTACCTGCCGGACGTGGCCGCCAACGCCTGGGATGCCGGTGTTGACCGCAGCATGATCCCGATCTGCCAGGACGGCGACGATTACTACTGCGTCGAAGAAGACGGCACCGTGGTGCTGTGGTCCGGCGAAGAAGAACTCGTCACCGAAGAAACCTGGGAGTCGGTGTGGCACTGGGCGCGGGACGTCTGGCTGGAAAGCTGACACCTGATCCCCCTGGCGAACGGGCTTGCTGTAGTGAGCGGGCTTGTCCCGCGCCGGACCTCGTAGCGGCCCCCACTAGTGCTCCGGCGTATCCTTATGGTTATCCAGCGTCTCCAGCAAGGCGACCTGCATCCGCGTATGCACACGGATGAACCATCGCCAGAGCACGGCCGCCACCGCCGCCGTGACTGCGGCAATCAGCACCAGCAACTTGTTGGTCGGTAGAATACTGGCCGACAAGGCTGCCAATAGCACAAAGATCACCAGCAGCGACAAAATCGGGATCAGCTCCGCAATCACCCGTCGTACCCGCTGAGTATGTCGCCCGGCCATTTCCGGCTTCACACTCATCTCCGCAAGCAACATCGACAGCGCCTTGAGCTTGCGGTACGCCGCAATCAGGAACGGCAGCGACAACAGCAATGCCCCACCCCAGATCAACGCCTTCTGCCAACTTGGATCACTGATCCAACCCTCCAGATACCCGCCAATGCGCACCGCGAAAAAGCTTCCGGCGAAGAAAATCGCGATCACCAACGCCAGGTTAACGCCCACCTGCAGGATGATCTTGCGGATCATCGACGCCAGCATTGCGCCCTCGCCCTGCGGCTGAATACTGCGCAACCATTCGCCGTACATGCCAAACACCCGGCTCATGCGCTTTGGCATCACGGCGGCGATCTTCAATGACAAAGGGTCGGCGCCACGAATCAAGTAGGGCGTGAGCAGCGTCGTAATCGCCGAAACCGCCACCGCCACCGGATACAGAAAGTCACTGGTCACCTGCAAGGTCATGCCCAGCGCGGCGATAATGAAGGAAAACTCGCCAATTTGTGACAGCCCCATGCCTACGCGCAATGAGGTACGGCCGTCATTACCGGCGATAAAGGCACCCAGGCCGCAGGACAGCATCTTGCCCAGCACCACAGCCACAGTGATCACCGCGATCGGCCAGGCGTATTGCAGGAGGATCTGCGGGTCGATCATCAAGCCGATTGCCACGAAGAAGATCGCGCTGAACATGTCGCGAACCGGCTCGATCAGGCGCTCGATCTTCACCAATTGCCGGGATTCGGCCATGATCGCGCCGATCAGAAACGCGCCCAGCACCATGCTGTACTCCAGCTTCACCACCAGCAGGCAGAAACCGAAACACAGGCCCAGTACGGTGATCAGCAGCATTTCGTTGCTTTCGAATTTGGCCACGTAGGCCAACAGGCGCGGCACCAGCAAAATACCGATGACCAACGCGACAATCATGAACAGCGAGAGCTTGCCGACCGTGGAGAACACCTCGCCGGAACTCACCGTACCGCTGACGGCGATGCTCGAGAGCAAGGCGATGATGCCGATGCCGAGGATGTCCTCCACAATCAGCACACCAAAAATCAGTTGGGCGAAGCGCTGGTTTTTCATCTTAAGGTCATTGAGTGCCTTCACGATGATGGTGGTGGAGGAAATCGCCAGGATCGCGCCGAGGAACAGCGAGTCCATGGTGTTCCAGTCGAACCAGCGGCCAATCTCGTAGCCGATCCAGATCATCAGGATGATTTCCAGGAAGGCCGCGATAAACGCCGTGGCCCCCACCTTGAACAGTTTGCGCAGGCTGAACTCCAGGCCCAGGCAGAACATCAGGAAGATGACCCCCAGCTCGGCGAGGGTCTTGATAGTGTCTTCGTCGTGGATCAGGCCGAACGGCGGTGTGTGCGGGCCAATGATGAAGCCGGCGACGATGTACCCCAGCACCACGGGTTGCTTGAGGCGGTGAAACAGGACGGTGACCACCCCTGCCACCAGCATGATCACGGCCAAGTCCTGAATAAAGCTGATGGCGTGCATGGCGAGGGGCTCCTTGAGGGTACTGGCGCTTTTCCCACTTCCGCACGCGCCTTTGAAAAATCGCAAAGTGCGGAAGGAAAAGTCTGCCTTAATCGTAAGAAATGCCCTGAGATGGGCTTTTGAAGGTTAACACCGCGACTTCCGCCGGAAAGCCGGTGCAATATATGGAAACAGATCGGTGAACGCGTGACGGCAAGCCGCCCACCGGCGTCCCGTAAGGGATGGCGCTGCAAAGATCCCAGCACCCGCAGAGGTGCCCCCCAACCAATGCCTACAACCCGTGAGTGTGCTATGGAACCCGGAAACGCCCAGCTGTCGATGACGGTATTGATGACCCCTGACATGGCCAACTTCTCAGGCAATGTCCACGGCGGCACCTTGCTCAAGTACCTCGACGAAGTGGCCTACGCCTGCGCGAGCCGTTATGCCGGTCGCTATGTGGTGACGTTGTCGGTGGATCAGGTGATTTTTCGCGAGCCGATCCATGTCGGCGAGCTGGTGACATTCCTTGCATCGGTCAACTACACCGGCAATACGTCGATGGAAGTGGGCATCAAGGTGGTGACCGAGAACATCCGCGAGCGCTCGGTACGTCATACCAACAGCTGTTTCTTCACCATGGTGGCCGTGGACGACCAGCGCAAACCCGCTGCCGTACCGCCGCTGCAACCGCACAACAGCGAAGACAAGCGCCGGTTCGTGCAGGCCCAGCAGCGCCGGCAGATCCGCCAGGAGCTGGAGAAGCGCTACCAGGAAATCAAGGCTGACGCGCTGTAAGTCCGGGACTGTAAACCCTCCCGCACTTACAGGCTGATCGGCGTCGCCTCGAAACGTACGCGAGGATGGGCGATGCGGTCCTGGGCGCGTACCAGTTCCAACTCGTAACTGGCGCAGGCCTGGGTTTCCAGCAGCACTTCGTGCACCGCCGCGGCCGTGAACTCAAAAGCCGCCAGCAGACTGTCACCCAGCAACACCCGCGCCAGGAACAGCCCCGACGTCAGGTCGCCCACGCCCACCGGCTGGCGCGGGAACGCCAGCAGCGGCCGACGCAGGTGCCAGCTGCCCTCGGCGGTTACCAGCAGCATCTCGAAACCGTCCGGCAACTTGCCCGGGTAATCCAGGTGCTTGACCAGTACCGCCTTCGGGCCACGGGCCAGCAATGCCTTGGCCATGCCCAGGCAGTCGAACAGCGATTGCGGCTTACGCCCGGCAAAGCTGTCCAGTTCCAGTTGGTTGGGGCACAGGAAGTCGGCCATGGCTGCAGCTTCATCCAGCAGGAAATCGCTGACTTCCTGCGGCACGATGCAGCCCTTTTCCGGATGGCCCATCACCGGGTCGCACAGGTACAGGGCCTTGGGGTTGATGGCCTTGATGCGCGCCACACCGGTAAGAATCGCGCGGCCCTGATCCGCACTGCCCAGGTAGCCGGACAGGATCGCATCACAGTTGCCCAGCTCGCCGATGGCGGCAATGCCTTCCACCAGCGCAGGAATCTGCTGCGGCGCCAACACTTCGCCCGCCCACTGACCATACTGCGTATGGTTGGAGAACTGCACCGTGTTCAGCGGCCAGACATTTACCCCGACCCGCTGCATGGGGAACACGGCGGCGCTGTTTCCGGCGTGGCCGAAGACCACATGAGACTGGATCGCAAGCAGATGAGGTGTGCGTTTCATGCGGGGGATTTCCGTAAAGCCATTGAAATTCTGGCCGCGCAGTATGCGACTAAACGCAGCCTGTACGACAGGCCGACGACACAGTTAAGCTGCTCTCACTTTGTTGGAGTTTTTCGCATGCTCACCCTGGGAAACATCTTCGTGTTGATGCTGCTGGCGACCGGCGCCGCCTGGGTATGGCACAACCACGGCCTGCGAGAGCGGGCGCTGGCGCGGGTCAAGCAGCATTGTGCCAAGCTCGATATCGAATTGCTCGACGGCGCCGTGGCGTTGAAGCGCATCGGTTTTGTGAAGGATGCCAACGGTCGGCGGCGTCTGGCGCGTATCTACAATTTCGAGTTCACCGTCACGGGCGAGACTCGTCACAGCGGGACCATCACACAATTCGGCGCCCACAGCGCGCAGATCGAACTGGCGCCCTACCCGTTCGAGGTCAAGGAAGCGCTGCCCAGCGCCAATGTGATCGAGCTGAGCCAATGGCGCCAGGACCACGCCACCAAGAACCGTCAGTAACGGCAGGCAGCCAGTGCGGCCTGCAATGCGGCCACGTCCTGTGGTGCGCTGAAGATCAGTTCGATACGTGAGTCGCGACGCCATTCGCTGGATTGCCAGACGAGCGGGCTGTTATCCACAGCGTTGGCCGAGATCCACCCATCACGGCTGTGGATAACCAGTTTGGCGCGGCGCCACTCAAGCGCTGTCAGCCACAGGTGCAGACGCTCGGAATCGAATTGCTGGCTCGGGTGCCAGCGCCAACCGATACTCCAACCGCCCTCCTGAGCCTGACTCAGGCAGATCGGCACTACTGGATCGCTCCAGATAGCCGGCAATTGAGCCAGCCCTTTAGGCACGGCAAAGTTATCCACAGCAGCTTCAGCCTGTGCATTCAAGCCTGGCAGTTTGCCGAGCGGCACGTGCGCCTGTTGGGTCCAATAAATATCGCGGTCGGGTAGCTGTCGTTCGACGGCCTCGCGTTGCGCAACATCCAGCCCCTCATCCTTGTTCAACACCAACAGTCCGGCACTGGCCAACGCTTCCTGCTGCGCTGGCGGTAAGGGTTTGCCCGCTGCCAGCGCCTGGACATCCAGCACCAGCACACAGGGCTGAACCGCCAGCACCTGCTGCCACGGCGCTTCGCGCAACTGCTTGAGCAACTGCGCAGGATGGCCCAGGCCCGAGGGTTCGATAAACAACCGATCCGGATTGGCCTTACGCAGCAACCGGCCCAGGCCTACCTGGAACGGTGCGCCATTCACACAACAAAGGCAGCCACCGGCAACTTCACCGAGGGCAATGCCGTCGTCATCCAGGGTCAGCAGTGCAGCGTCCAGGCCGATCTGGCCAAACTCGTTGATCAACACCGCCCAGCGCTCGTTGGCCGGGCGTTGGGCGAGCAGGTGCTTGATCAGGCTGGTCTTGCCGGCGCCCAAGGGCCCGGCAATTACGTGGGTGGGAATGTTCTGCAGCATGAGTGCCATCGTTCGGACCGTGTAGAACGTTTGATCCTACGCGGTTACGCGAGCCAATCCAGCGTCAGAATCAATCGGCGCTCATCCGCTTTCAGCGCCGGGGAGCGATGGATCAGGCCGTGGTCTTCGTTGCCATGCCATTTAGTGCCTTTGAGCAGCGCCACTTCACCGCACTGGATCTGTTCGATGCGCTGGCTCGGTTCGGCGTCCGATTGGCTGAGCTTGCGGCGGTCCATCACCCCTTCGCGCAACCACTGGCTGCCGATGCCGGCATAGGTGGTGATCAGCCGCACCGGCACATGGTCAACGTGAAAGCGCGGGCACATGGCTTTATCCAGCAACCGCAGGCGCACACCGATGCGCTTGGCGCCGAGCAGGCACGCAAAGGCGCTGACCAGCCACGACACATCGGCGATAAAACCTTCGTAGCCTTCAAGATCGCGGTAACTGGGCGCCAGACCGCGCAAGTTCGGCTCGGCGTCTTCGCTGTTGAGTTCGATCACCAAGGACTCGGCCAACGGCTCATTGAGCGCCACCAGCAAAGCGCCGAACTCGGCGATATGCAACGGCAATTGACGCTGCCACAGCGCCAGGTTCACGCCGTCTTCGAGAATTTCGGACAGCGCCAGCGGGGTGTCACCACGGGTCTGGCGAACCACGGGGCGCAAGGGGATAACCGGTGCCAGCATCAGGCGGCCTCTTCGTACCAGGGACCAAACGGATCAGCCAGCAGGCGCCAACCTTCGACGCCCAGGGCCATTTCTTCATCGGTGAGCAAGCACGCGTCCAACTCGGCACGCATCCGTGCGAAGTCGATGTTCTGTCCGATAAACACCAGTTCCTGACGGCAGTCGCCGGTACTGAGCTGCCAGTTACCCATGATTGCCGCGACGCTTTCTTCGTCTTGGGGCCATTGGCTTTTCGGCACAAAGCGCCACCAGCGTCCGGCAAACCCGTGGCGCATCAAGCCACCGGCCTGGGACCAACTGCCCGCATCCTGATGCTTGCTGGCCAGCCAGAAAAATCCCTTGGAACGCAGCAATTTACCGTTGACCCAAGGCCGGTCGATAAAGTCGAAGAAGCGTTGCGGATGGAAGGGACGCCGTGCGCGATAAGCGGTGGACGCGATGCCGTACTCTTCGGTTTCCGGCACATGTTCACCACGCAACTCCTGCAACCAACCTGGCGCTTGCGCGGCGCGTTCGAAGTCGAAGCGGCCGGTGTTGAGGATCTTGTTCAGCGGCACTTCGCCCATGACCATCGGGATGATTTCCGCCTGGGCATTGAGGCGCTCAAGGATCGCCATCAGCTCTTCGCGCTCGCAGCTGCTGATCAGGTCGATCTTGCTGATCAGGATCACGTCGGCGAATTCGATCTGCTCAATCAACAGGTCGGTGATCGAGCGTTCGTCCTCCTCTCCGAGGGTTTCGCCCCGTGAGGCGAGGCTTTCGGCAGCCTGGTAGTCGAGCAGGAAGTTCATGCCGTCGACCACGGTGACCATGGTGTCCAGGCGCGCGATGTCGGCCAGGCTTTGCTCGTTTTCATCACGGAAGGTGAAGGTTTCAGCCACCGGCAACGGCTCGGAGATACCGGTGGACTCAATCAACAGGTAATCGAAGCGACCTTCCTTGGCGAGTTTTCCGACTTCTTCGAGCAAATCTTCACGCAAGGTGCAGCAGATACAGCCGTTGCTCATCTCCACCAGTTTTTCTTCGGAACGGTTGAGGGTGACGTCACGCTGCACCTCGCTGCCGTCGATGTTGATTTCGCTCATGTCGTTGACGATCACCGCCACGCGCAGGTTTTCGCGGTTGCGCAGGACGTAGTTGAGCAGCGTGCTTTTACCGGCGCCGAGAAAGCCGGACAACACGGTAACGGGGAGACGATTGGGCATCAGGTAATCCTCATCAGGGTTGGCCGGTCAAATCGCCCGTTTATGGCGTTCGCGCAGCTCTTGACGTTCTTTGGCTTCGATACACAGGGTGGCGGTGGGGCGCAGCAGCAGACGTTGCAGGCCGATGGGCTCGCCCGTTTCGCGGCACCAGCCGTACTCGCCACGGGCGAGCAGTTCGAGGGCGTCGTCGATCTTGTCGAGCAGCTTCTTTTCCCGCTCCAGCAAGCGCAGTTGCCACTGGCGCTGTTCTTCGGCGCTGCCCACATCGGCCGGATCGCTGTTGGGCTCCTGCTCGCGCAGTAACAGGAATTCGCCCTCGATGCGCGCTTGCAGTTCATTGCGCTGAGCCAGCAACAGTTCGCGGAAAAAGCCCTGCTGGGCTTCATTCATATAGTCGGCGGGCGGTTGGGCCAGCAGGTCTTGTTCGGTCATAGGGAATGGGTCACGGGTCAGGCTGTGCTTTAATGTTATAGTATAACAATACAAATAAGCCAATCCCCCTTGCTCGTTGCGACGAAGGGCGCAATGCTTGAACACTTCCCAGCCCCCGAGACCCCTTATGAAATACCTGGTGTGCGCCCTGTTACTGGCAGCGGCAGGGCCTGCCTGCGCCCAAGCGCCAAGCTTGCTGGCCAATTGCACGCGCAGCGCCAACCTGTTGGCCTGTGTGGACCCGCTGGGCAATGCCTACAGCGTAGCGACGGTGGGCACCACCACGTATTTGCGCGGTTTCGAGGTGGTCGGTAAACGTTATTGGGCACAAACCAACAGCCGCTACGGGCAACTGACGTTCTTTACCGGCCTGGCGTCGGATGGGGAGGCATGGGTCGGCTACACGCGGCGGGTGGGCTGGACCACGATCAACCGGTTTTCCAGCTCCGGAGGCGCCACTGCCAAATTCACGTGCAGCCGAATTACCGGCTGTTAGGCCTGAGCGTTCTTCTGTTCCTGCACCCAGGCCATGTAGCTGTTCATCGGCGGGTTCTTCTGGAAGTATTTTTTCAGGCCTTCGAACAAGCCATCCGCAACCGCTTGTTGATGGCGCGCCGTCACCAGGCGCTGGGCGTCCTGGGCGTTGGAGATAAAGCCGGTCTCCACCAGGATCGACGGCACATCCGGTGACTTGAGCACCGCGAACCCCGCCTGTTCCACACGTTTCTGATGCAGGCTGGTGATGCTTTGCAGGCTCCCCAGCACCGAGCTGCCCAGTTGCAGGCTGGAAGCGATGGTGGCGTTCATCGACATATCAAGAATCACCCCGGCCAGCATCGGATCCTTATCCTTGAGATTGAGCAACGTGGTGGCGCCCAGCAAATCCGCGCCGTTTTCGCGCTGGGCCATAAAGCGCGCCGTGGCCGAGGTCGCGCCGCCCTCCGACAGCGCATACACCGAGGCGCCCGAGGCCGTGAGCCGTGGCGCGGCATCGGCATGCACCGAGATGAACATATCGGCCTTGTGCTGACGGGCGATGTCCACGCGCTTGCGCAGCGGCACAAAGAAGTCGTCGTTACGCACAAGTTTCACGTCAAAACCCTTCTCGCGTTTCAAGCGCTTGGCCAGCAGTTGGGCGATCGACAGCACCACATCTTTTTCGCGCTGACCCTTGGACCCGACAGCACCGGGGTCTTTGCCGCCGTGGCCGGGGTCGACCACCACAATGATGTCGCGCTTGGGGTGCGCCTTGTCCACCGAAGCCACCAAGGGCACGGCTTCAGCAGCGATTTGACGCGGTGCACGGGTGGCGCTGGTCAGGTCCAGCACAAGGCGATGCCCCTGCCCGTCCTGAGGCGGCAATACAAAGCTGTTGAGCTGCATCGGCGCGGCCAGGTCAAGCACGATGCGTGTATCCGCCTTGCCGAAATGCCCCGAGCGAATCGAGGTGATCCCGCTGTTCTTCAGCTCAAGTTGAGAAAAGTCACCACTGAGGCCTGCGCCGCTCAGGTCGATGATCAGGCGTTCCGGGGCAGTCAGGGAGAACGTCTTGTATTGCACTGGGCCGCTAAGGTCGAACACCAGCCGCAGCTTGTCGTCCGAGCGCCACAGGCGTGCATTGCGGATCTGGGTCGCGTGGGCGGCGAACGGCAAAGCAAACAAAGGGCTGGCCAGGAGCAGGCGGAGGAGCTGACGTCTGTGCATGACAAATACCGCGAATAAAGGAGCGTCCGTACTCGACATGACTGAAAAAAGGTCGGGGCAGAAAATTCATCGTCGACTCTACTGTTATACTATAACATGTCGAATTATTTCCAACGATGGACCTGCTTATGAATGCGCTGACTCTGCCGGATATTGCCGCGCAGGCTTCACGCCAAGCCTTGCCACTCGACTGGGTGGGCATGTGCGGCATCGCCCTGCCGATCCTCATCGATGGCCAGCGCCTGACCGCCACCGCCGATGCGGGCGTCAGCCTGGATGACGGCAGCGCCCGTGGCATTCATATGTCACGCCTTTACCTGGCGCTGGAGATGCTCGACCACCAGCCCATTACACCTGCACTTCTGCGCAATGTACTGCAGCGGTTTCTCGACAGTCATGAAGATTTATCTAAGAACGCCTACCTGCGTCTGCACACGAATTTACTGCTGAAACGCCCCGCGCTGGTCAGCCCACTGGCCGGCTGGAAGGGCTACCCGGTGAGCATCGAGGCGCGCCTGGAAAACCAGATGTTCCACGTGGAACTAAAAATTGACGTTACCTATTCTTCAACCTGCCCCTGTTCCGCTGCCCTCGCCAGGCAGTTGATTCAGCAGCAATTTCTTCAAGACTTCGGTAACACGCCGTTGCTGCATGAAGACGTATTGACCTGGCTCGGCAGCGCTAACGGTATCGTCGCCACGCCCCACAGCCAGCGCAGCAGCGCGCAGTTGCACGTGCACCTGCAAGGCGATCACCTGCCACTGACCGAGCTGATCAACGCTGCCGAAGCCGCCCTCGGCACCGCCGTACAAACCGCCGTAAAACGCGCGGACGAACAAGCCTTCGCCCTGGCCAACGGGCAGAACCTGATGTTCTGCGAAGACGCCGCACGCCGCCTTAACCTCGCCTTGAAACGCTCGGATGCCGTCAAAGCCTTCCACCTCAAAGTGATCCACGCCGAAAGCCTGCACGCGCACGATGCCGTGGCTGAAAGTCGCTGGACGAGAAACCCTGCATGATCACCTGCACCGCTTTGCGCTGGGGCGCCCCCGGCCAACCGCTCACTCCCGCCGTGGATTTCACCCTGGAAAAAGGTAGCCTCACCGGAGTGATCGGCCCCAACGGCTGCGGCAAAAGCAGCCTGCTCAAAGTCATCGCTGGCCTGCAAAAACCGTTGGCGGGCAAAGTGACCGTGGATGTTCCACGCCGAGGTGGCCTGTCGTTCCTACCCCAGCAACAGCACCTCGACCGTCAGTTCCCCATCAGCCTGCAAGAACTGGTCGCCGCCGGTTTATGGGGCACACGGCTCACCACGCAACAACGCAGCGAACGCCTGCAAGCGGTACTGGAAGACTGGTGCCTCAGCGGTCTGGAACAGCGCTCGCTGATGGCGCTGTCAGGCGGCCAGCTACAACGCGCATTGCTCGCTCGCATGAGCCTTGCCGAGTCGCCAGTGTTGCTGCTTGACGAGCCCCATGCCGCTCTGGATGAAGAAGGCCAAGCGCTGTGCTGGAACCATATCCACGCCTGGCACGCCGAAGGCCGAACGTTGGTGGTGGTGTGCCATGACCTGGCCTCCGTACGCCATCACACCCAGCAAGTAGTGCAAATCAAAAGCAGTGGCTGTGTGTTCGGCCCCAGCAAAGAGTTGATCCGCCCACAGCCGCACATGCAGGTGGCCTGATGCACTTCGCCGCCCACCTGTGGATGCCCTTCCTCGACTTCGTCTTCATGCGTCGCGCCCTGATCGGCGGGCTGGTGCTCGCCTGCAGCACCGCTCCGCTCGGGGTATTTCTGATCCTGCGCCGCATGAGCTTGATCGGTGACGCCGTCGCCCACGGCATATTGCCCGGCGCCGCACTGGGCTTCTGGTTCGCGGGCTTGAGCCTGCCCGCGCTGACCATCGGCGGCCTGGGCGCGGGCCTGAGCATGGCCGGTCTGTCGGCGTGGATCACCCGCCGCACCGGCCTGCGCGAAGACGCCAGCCTTGCCGCTATCTATCCCATCTCCCTCGCCGCCGGCGTATTGATCCTGGGCCTGGCCGGCAAGCGCCTGGACCTGCTGCACCTGCTGTTCGGCTCTGCCCTGGCCGTCGACGAAACCACCCTGACCGGCATGCTCTGGGTCTCCGGGTTCAGCCTGATCGCCATGGCGCTGATCTACAAACCGCTGCTGCTGGACACCCTCGACCCGCTGTTCCTGCAAACCGTCAGCCGCCTTGGCCCCCTGGCCCACGGCTTGTTCCTGACCCTGGTGGTACTGAACCTGGTGATTGGCTTCCAAGCCATCGGCGCCTTGATGGTGGTGGGATTGATGATGTTGCCGGCCATCGCTTCACGCTTCTGGAGCCGGCGCCTGCCGGTGTTGATCGCTGTATCGGCGGTGCTGGGATGCCTGTCGGTGTGGTTGGGTTTATTGCTGTCGTTCTACTTCTCGCTGCCCAGCGGCCCGGCGATTGTGCTGGTGGCTGGCGGTGGGTACCTGCTGTCCGTGGTCTTCGGTCCGGTGCACGGCTTGCTGCGCCGCCCGCCTTTGCTTACATCCCAATGAGGTGTTTCCCGATGCGCGCTCTACTCGTGCTGTTCAGTCTGCTGCTGCCGCTGTCGATGGCCCAGGCCGCCGACAAACTCCAAGTGGTTACCAGCTTCAGTATTCTCGATGACATCACCCACCAGATCGGTGGCGAGCACATCCAGATCAGCAACATGGTCGGCCCCGACGCCGATGCCCACACCTACGAGCCAACCCCGGACGATGCCAAGGCGCTGCTCAAGGCCAAGGTGATCATCAAGAACGGCCTGGGCTTCGAGCCATGGCTGGATCGCCTGGTCACCAGCACCGAAACCAAGGCCACGGTGGTCACCGCCAGCAAAGGTGTGATCTCCCACACCATGGAGGAAGACGGCGAAACCATCCCCGACCCGCATGCCTGGCACAACCTGGCCAACGCCGAAATCTATGTGAACAACATCACCAAGGCGCTGGTAGCTGCCGACCCGGCCAACAAGGCCGACTACCTGCGCAACAGCCAAGCCTACCTGAAGGAAATCTACCGCCTGCTGGCCGAAGCCAAGACCAAATTCGGCGCGCTGCCGCCGGGTAACCGTCGCATCGTTACCTCCCATGACGCCTTCGGCTACCTGGGCCAGGCCTATGGCATCCAGTTCCTGGCACCGCAAGGCCTGTCCACCGAACGTGAACCGTCGGCCGCCGAAGTCGCCGCGCTGATCACCCAGATCCGCAAAGACAAGGTCAAGGCCGTGTTCATGGAAAACATCAAGGACTCGCGCCTGCTCAAGCAGATCGCCGATGAAAGCGGCGCGCAGATTGGCGGCACGCTGTACTCCGACGCCCTGGCTGCAGAAGGGCCGGCGAGCACCTTCACCGGGCTGTTCGAATACAACCTCAACACCCTGTGCGCAGCGTTGAGCAAGCCATGACCCTGAGCATGCTCGAACTGGAAGGGGCTGCCGTCGGCAGCCGCTTTCCACTCGCAGCCGTGCTCGACGCCCTGCCGTGGAACAGCGACGGCCTGATCGCCGCCATCGCCCAGCAACACGGCAGCGGCGAAGTGTTGATGCTGGCCTGGATGAATCGCCAGGCCCTCAACGAAACACTGGCTACCGGGCAGGTCTGCTATTGGTCGCGCTCGCGCCGACAGCTGTGGCGCAAAGGCGAAAGCTCGGGCCACTGGCAACAGTTGGTGGAAGCGCGCCTGGATTGTGACGGCGACGCGGTACTGCTGATCGTCGACCAGCAAGGCCCGGCCTGCCACACCGGCCGCCACACCTGTTTCTACAACGCCATCGACGGCGCCTACGTTCACATCATTACGGAGCCAGTTGCATGATCCGCAAGAACCCTTCCGGCGATCTGCCGGTGATTGCCGAATCGGCCTACGTCGACAAGACCGCGATCATCTGCGGCAAAGTCATCATCGGCGAGAACGTGTTTGTCGGCCCCTACGCCGTGATCCGCGCCGACGAAGTCGACGCCAGCGGCGCCATGGACCCGATCACCATCGGCGCCAATTCCAATATCCAGGACGGCGTGGTCATCCACTCCAAGTCCGGCGCGGCGGTGACGATAGGAGCATTTACATCCATCGCGCATCGCTCCATCGTCCACGGCCCCTGCACCGTCGGCGACCGCGTGTTTATCGGTTTCAACAGCGTGCTGTTTAACTGCGCCGTCGGCGATGGGTGCGTGGTACGCCATAACTCGGTGGTCGACGGCCGTGACTTGCCCGTCGCCTTCTACGTGCCCTCCACCACCCGTATCGGGCCGAATACCGACTTGTCGCAATTCCCGCCGGTGAGCGTCAGCGCCTCGGAGTTTTCCGAAGACGTGGCACGTACCAACGTCGACCTGGTGCGCGGTTACAAAGCCCTGCAAAACGAGTTCTGAGCCATGAGCCGCCTGCTGATCCGCAATGCCCGCCTGGTGAATGAAGGCCAGGAGTTCGATGCCGACGTGCTGGTCGTCAATGGCCGTATCGAGAAGATCGCCAGCAGTATCGAGGGGAACACCGCGCCGGTGGCCATCGACGCCCAAGGCCAGTGGCTGCTGCCGGGCATGATTGACGATCAGGTGCATTTTCGCGATCCGGGCGCGCCGGACAAGGGCAGCTTCTACAGCGAGTCCCGCGCGGCCGTGGCTGGCGGCATTACCAGCGTGATGGACATGCCCAACACCCAGCCCGCCACGCTGAACCTGGAAGCCCTGGCCGATAAAAAGCGCCGCGCGGCCCTGCACTCGGTGGCCAACTACGGCTTTCACTTCGGCGTCAGCAACGACAACCTCGACACCGTCGCCGCCCTCGACCCACGCGAAGTGGCCGGGGTCAAAGTGTTCATGGGCGCCTCTACCGGCAATATGCTGGTGGACGATCCACGAATCCTGGAACGGCTGTTTGCCGAAGTGCCGACCATTCTGCTGGCCCACTGCGAACACACGCCGAGCATCCAAGCCAACGAGCAGCGCATGCGTGAGCGCTTTGGTGACAAGATCCCCGCCGTTGCCCACCCGCTGATCCGTGATGCCGAAGCCTGCTATCGCTCATCCTCCTTCGCCGTGGAATTGGCCAAGCGTCACGGTACACGCCTGCACGTGCTGCACCTGACCAGTGCCCGCGAGCTGGAATTGTTCGAAGACAAACCGCTGGCGCAAAAACGCATTACCGCTGAAGTCTGCGTGCATCACCTGCTGTTCGATGACCACGACTATCACCGCCTCGGCCACCAGATCAAATGCAACCCTGCGATCAAGACCCGCGCCGACCGCGACGCCCTGCGCCTGGCCTTGCTGAGTGATCGTCTGGATGTGATTGGCACTGACCATGCGCCGCATACCTGGGCGCAAAAACAGTTGGGGTATCGTGAAGCGCCCTCGGGTTTACCCCTGGTGCAACACGCGCTGCCTGCGCTGTTGGAGTTGGTGGCCGATGGGCTGCTGCCCCTGGCCACTCTGGTGGCCAAGACCAGCCACCGTGTCGCCGACCTGTTTGCCATCCCCGACCGGGGTTATCTACGCGAAGGGTACTGGGCCGACCTGGTGCTGATCAAACCGGAGCCCGAGGGAAAGCCGGTCAGGGACGAGCCGATTCTTGCCCGCTGTGGCTGGACGCCGTTCGCCGAACGTCGCTTTCGCCACAGTGTGAGCACCACCTTGGTCTGCGGCCACCTGGCCTGGCACAACGGCCAGGTGGTCGACAGCTGCCAGGGTTTACCCCTGCATTTCCTAAGGTAGGAGCGCGCTTGCTCGCTCCTATTAAGCGCGAGGCTTGACCGTACCGCAATCGGTGCCCAGCCATTGGGCGTGGGTATCCAGGCTGCCCTTCTGCTGAACGCCGGTGGCATTGAAGGTACCGTTGACGGTGGTGGTGAATTCTTTCTGGCTCTGGAAGGTAGCGACGCCGGTGCCCTGGGCTTTCGGGCAACTGAAACGGAATTTCCACTGGTTACCGGTCTTGTCGGTCACTTCCTGTTTGCAGCCCGATTGCGGGTCGGTCAGGGGGATTGAATCAGAGGCGACTTGTGCCGGGGTGAGGCACACCTGCACGCCTTTGCCGGCCATGGTGATGCCTTGCTTTTCCAGCATGGCGCGCTGTTCGGGGGTCATCTGTTGCTTGAGCTGACCGAGGATCAGCGACAGGTCCGGCAGGTCCTGGTTATCGACTTTCATGTTGCTGGTGGTCAATTCCCACAAGCCCGGCGCCAGCATCTGCGCCTGCGCTGCAACCGGCAACGACAAACCAACAACCATGGCCAAACCAAGCAGACGAGCATTCATCGGGTAACTCCTGGGCAATTGTGGGCGTTAGACGCCGCAAAAGTGCCAGTGTTGCACGGCAAATAAAATAGCGACATTCGCAGCCGTTCATGGTCTGTTAGGCATTGGATTGCCTGGAGTACCGTCGTCCATGGATTTCTTTGGCCCGCACCTGCTCGCCTACTTCATCGCCACGCTGCACTTTCTCGGGACCCTCGCCGCGATCCACGCGGTGCTGACTGTCAGGACCGCCCAAGGCTCGATCGCCTGGGCCCTGTCGCTAATGTTCATGCCCTACCTCACGCTGATCCCCTACCTGATTTTTGGCCGCAGCACCTTCGACGCGTACATCCAGGCTCGCCGCCAGGCCAATCAGGAAATGCACACCGCCATCGCCGAGCTGAACTGGCGCCCATGGGTCGAAGAAGCCCTCGCCGCGCGTAATTCCAGCGCCTACGCTTCACTGCGTGCCATGCCCAAACTGGGCCGCATGCCGTGCCTGGCTAACAATGAAGTGCGTTTGCTGATCAATGGCGACGCCACCTTCGGTGCGATCTTCGAGGCCATCCGCAACGCACAAACCGCCGTGCTGTTTCAGTTCTTCATCATCCATGACGATGAACTCGGCCGTCAGTTACAGGCTTTGTTGAAGGAAAAGGCTGCCCAAGGCGTGGGCATCTACGTACTGTACGACCGTATCGGCAGCCATGCCCTGCCCCATCGCTACGTGCAATCGCTGCGCGACGCCGGGGTGCAGGTCAAGGCATTCGCCACCCGCAGCGGTTGGCTCAATCGTTTCCAGGTCAACTTCCGCAACCATCGCAAGATCGTGGTGGTGGACGGTGTCACCGGGTTTGTCGGTGGGCACAATGTGGGCGATGAATACCTGGGCAAAAAACCGCCGCTGGCGCCGTGGCGCGATACCCATGTGCAAGTTACCGGCCCGGTAGTGGCGTGCCTGCAGGAGTCGTTTGCCGAGGACTGGTTCTGGGCCGCGCGCGAGCTGCCGCCGCTGATCCTGCCGGACGCCTACCCCGAAGACGGCGTGCTATGCCAATTGCTCGCCAGCGGCCCGGCCGACCCGTATGAAACCTGTTCGCTGTTTTTCGTCGAGGCTATCCACGCGGCAACCGAGCGCGTGTGGATCACCAGCCCGTATTTCATCCCCGACGAAGCGGTCTTCGCCGCCCTGCGCCTGGCGGTCCTGCGCGGGGTGGATGTACGCCTGCTGCTGCCATCGCGGCCCGACCACCGCATCGTGTACGCCGCGTCCAGCCTGTATGCGATCGAAGCGGTGCGCGCCGGTGTCCGGGTGTTCCGCTACACGCCGGGTTTTCTGCATCAGAAGGTGGTGTTGGTGGACAGCGAGATCAGCGCCATCGGCAGTGCAAACATGGATAACCGTTCGTTCCGGCTGAATTTCGAAGTGATGTTGCTGACGGTCGACGAAGCCTTCGCCAGGCAGGTGGAACTGATGCTGCTGGACGACTTCGCGCAGGCCCATGAAGTGAGCCAGGAAGAAAGCCGCGAGACCCGCCGCCTGCAACAACTGGGCATGCGGGTGGCGCGCTTGATCTCACCGATTCTCTAACAGCCAATGCGGTAAAAAATGTGGGAGGGAGCTTGCTCCCGAGAGCGGGTGGTCAGTCAACTGGTGGCGACTGCTATACCGCTATCGGGAGCAAGCCCCCTCCCACATTTGGATCTCCACCTTTCTGGAACATCAGCTCAACGATAGATGTCTTCCCGCGTCCACGGCAGTTCATGGCTGCCATCCGCGTGAGGCTTCACCGCGAGGATCTGGTGCAGGTTGATCCAGCCCCGCGCAAACGCATAAGCACACCCGGCCAGGTACAGCCGCCAGATGCGCAACGCTTGCTCCGGCACCAGCTTCGCCGCCGCTTCCAGGTTGTCTTCCAGGCGCTCGCTCCAATGGTCCAGGGTGCGCGCGTAATGCAGGCGCAGGCTTTCGACGTCGACCACTTCCAGCCCGACTTCACTGATCTCAGCGGTCATCATCGCCAAATGGGGCAGTTCGCCGTTGGGGAACACATACCGCTCGATAAATTCCCCAGCGCCACGGCCCACGGGCCGGCCGTCGGTGTGCTTGGCGGTAATGCCATGGTTCATCACCAGGCCGCCTTCGCGAACGGCACCAAACAGGGTCCTGCAGTATTGCGCCAGGTTGGCGTGGCCGACGTGTTCGAACATGCCCACGCTCACCACTTTGTCGAAACGACCATCCTGGGGCAGATCGCGGTAGTCCAGTAGTTGCAGGTCGACCTGGTCTTCCAGGCCCTCCGCTTTCACCCGCTCCTTGGCCAACGCCAGCTGTTCCTTGCTCAGGGTGATACCAAACACTTTCACCCCGAACTCACGCGCCGCAAACCGCGCCAGCCCGCCCCAGCCACAGCCTACGTCGAGCAGGTATTCGCCTGGCTGCAAACGCAGTTTGCGGCACAGGTGGCGGAATTTGTCTTGCTGGGCCTGGTCGATGGATTCGCTGCCGGTTTCGAAATAACCGCAGGAGTACGCCATGTCCTGGTCCAGCCATAGCTGGTAGAACGCGTTGGACAGGTCGTAATGGTAGGAAATAGCCGCGGCGTCAGTGGCCTTGTCGTGGATCGAGCGCACCGGCAGACTCCTGCCGTCGTCCTCGACCAGGGCATGACTCAACTCATCACAGACCCGGATCACTTCGCTGATTGAACCTTCCAGCTCCAGTTTGCCCTCGACGAAGGCTTCACCCAACGAGTCGAGTGTGGGATGGGTCAGTTGGGGCACGACCGTGGGGTCCTTCACCACGATGGTCACACTGGGCTCGGGGCCCAAGCTGAATTCATGGCCATCCCAGAGTCGAAGACGCAGCGGCAGCTGTAGATTCTGTAAGGCCGGTGGAAGTTGCGCGAGCATGAGTAATCCCCCCTTGTTTCAGACGTCTGGAATGAGGGTAGACCATCCCGAGAAAAAGTAGGAGGCTATCGATTTGATAGCGTTCTTCTATGGGGCTCGGCGCTGGAGCAAACCGTCCTGGATCCACTGTTTCAGCCATGTCACCGCTTGCAGTGGTGCACCCTCTCCATAAGTGACTGCCAACTCTGCACACAGTTCTGAAAAATCCCAGCCGGTGGTCACCATCCCCGCCAAGGCGCAGGCCTCGAAGGGTTCCAGGCTGCGGTAACGGCATACATTCTGGTGGCGCCACACCACGCAGATGTGTGCGGGATCAAGCACCTCGCTGCCTGGGAAACTGGATTTATCCTTGCTGGATCGCCAGATCGCCAGCGTGTTGAAGCGGCAGAGTAACTGCTGCACTGAAGGCGCCAGGTTGACCTGTAGACCCGGCCATTCTTCGGCAGGCAACAACGCCATGTCATCCAGCGTCAGCAACCGCCCTTCGGGCGCGTCAAACGCCAGGGTGAACGCCCACTCCAACCGCGCCAGCTCGGCCAGCGGCGCGCTTTGTTCGGCCACCAGATGCTCAAGGATAAACGCCGCAAACCGCTCCCCCAGCCAGCGCAAACTGTAATGCGCAGAGGGATGGCGGCGCACATAGGCTTCACTCAGCAACGCAAACTCATCATCCCCCAGCCAATACCGGATGGCACCGAAGTCATGTCGCAGCACGTCCTGCAACCGCGAGAGGTAGGCATTGTGATAAATCGCCAGGCCCGTTTCCACATCCAGTGTCGGCCCACCAAGCAACGTGGCGGCGAAATCACTGCTGGCAACCGGCGTCTCGGATAACAGATGCTGTTCAAAAGCCAACTGCCAATCGGTCAGGCGCATAACGCTCTCCTGGCCAGGGCGGTGGCCCCCAGTTCGCGGGCCTTGCTCAACTCGGTGAGCAGTTCTTCGAGCGGCGGGAAATGGTCATCGCGCTCCAACAATGTCGAGACCGGCCCCACATGCTCCAGGGTCTGTTCATACAGCGCCCACACCGGATCGCACACCGGATGGTCGTGGGTATCGACCACGTAGTCGCCGTAATCCATATGCCCCGCCAAATGCAGCTGGCGGATGCTGTCGGGCGGCAGGTTGCGGATGAAGGTCCAGGCATCGAAGCCATGGTTGCGCGCACTGACATACACATTGTTAACGTCCAGCAGCAACTGGCAGCCCGACAGGTGGGCCAGGGCATTGAGGAATTCCCATTCGGTGAATTCATCCGCCTTGGCACGCACATAGCTGGAGACGTTTTCCAGCACCAGCGGGCGCTGCAACACATCCTGCACTTGGCGAACGCGAGCAGCCACGTGGTAGAGGCTTTCTTCGGTGTAAGGCAGGGGCAGCAGGTCGTGCAACTGGTGCGCGCTGCCACGGCTCCAGCACAGGTGATCGGAAATCCACGCCGGCTGGATGCGCTCGGCCAGGGATTTGATTTGCTTCAGGTAATCGATATCGAGGGCATGAGGCCCACCAATGGACAGGGACACGCCGTGCATCACCAGAGGATAGCGCTCGGCTATTGCGTCCAGGTAGTACAAGGCCTTGCCGCCCTGAACCAGATAATTCTCGGAGATCACTTCGAACCAATCCACCGGCGGCGATTGTTCAAGGATCTGTTGATAGTACTCACTGCGTAAACCCAGGCCGTAACCAAG
The DNA here is from genome assembly GCF_050780135.1 of Pseudomonas sp. BR20. Classification (NCBI taxonomy): domain Bacteria; kingdom Pseudomonadati; phylum Pseudomonadota; class Gammaproteobacteria; order Pseudomonadales; family Pseudomonadaceae; genus Pseudomonas; species Pseudomonas sp. BR20. The sequence continues at coordinate 155,774 of NZ_CP172012.1, forward strand.
GCTCGGAAGGGAAACAGGCATAGGACACTCCAGGGAAAAGTGTCCGCAGCGGTGGGTGCAGCCGCTGCGGTTGCACTCGGTGGCCGGTTACTCGCCGACGGTGCCGCCTTTCTGGTCGCACATGGCCTTGCTCATGGACAGGAAGCCCTGGCCCTTGCAAGCTCCCTGGCCTTTGCAGGCGTGGTCTTTGGTCTTGCAATCGTTCTGGCCTTTGCAGGCGTTGACGCCATAGCAGTGAACGGTGGCGTCTGCGGCTTGTACCTGGGTAGCAACACCAGCAAACATGGTGGCGGCGGCCATCGCCAGCGCAGCACCAGCAGCAGCGGATTTAATCTTCATTCTCGTATTCCTCATGATAGGTAGTGGGTCGGTCTAAACGGATTGCCCAGTCTCGACACAGCACTAGAGTGAGGCCCCACATCGGCGTTACAGCCGTGTGCAAATATTCCCGAAAATTAATCCTCAAGCTTCGACAGCGGTTCCTGAAACCGCAGCAAACGCCCGGCATTGCCCAGTACCAGCAAGGTGCTGAGGTTATGCAACACCGCCGCAATCATTGCCCCCGCAGCACCCAACCAGCCAAAGGCAGCAAACACCACGATGGCCAACGTCCAGCCCAGGCCGATGACCACGTTGACCTGCAACGTACGCCGGCACTGGCGACTCAAGCGCACACAGGTGCCCAGGCGCCGCAGGTCGCTGCCGATCAACACCACATCCGCCGAGGCCAGCGCAATGTCCGCCCCGCCCGCGCCCATCGCCACCCCAACCACGCCAGCCTTGAGCGCCAGGGAATCGTTGATCCCATCACCGACCACCATGGGCCGGAAGCCGCTGCCGATTTCCCCCAGCACGCGGTTGAGCTTGTCCTCGGGCAATGCCTGGGCTTCGACATCGCTGATGCCCACCTCCAGCGCCAGGCTGTCGGCCACGCTTTGACGGTCGCCAGTGAGCAGCAGTTGGCGACCCAGGCCCAAATCCCGCAACTCTTGCAGGGCTTGGCGCGCCTCCGGCTTGACGCTGTCGGCCAGCAGCAGCCAGGCCAGAAACTGCCCGTTCAGGGCCAGCCCGGCAATCGGGCCGTCATGGTTCGGCACGGCGGTGGTGACAATACCCAATTGCTCGAACAACTCGGGACGGCCCAACGCCGCTTCGCCCTGCTCGGTCTGTGCCACAACGCCCAAGCCCTGGCGCTCGCGAATATCCGTGAGCGCCAGCATTTGCGCCTGAGTCGCCAACCCCGCCAACGCACGGCTGACCGGGTGGCTGCTGGCCGAACCAAGGCTGGCCGCAAGGTTGAGCAGCGCCTGGCGGTCGGTCGACGAGGTCTCGATGGACTGCAAACGCAGGGTGCCAAAGGTCAGGGTGCCGGTCTTGTCGACCACCAAAGAGGTCAGGTCCGCCAACTCTTCGAGGAACGCCGAGCTGCGAATCAGGATCCCATGCCGGGCCGCGACGGCGATGCCGGCAATCGCCGTCGCCGGTGCCGACAGCACCAGGGCGCAAGGGCACGCCGCCACCAGCACCGCGAGCATCGCCTGGGCGTCATTGGTCACAAACCAGGTCACTGCCGCCAGCAGCAACACCAACACCATATAGCTGCCCGCGTAACGCTCCAGCAGCCGCGTGATGGGCGGCTTGGAACGTTCGGCGTTCTGCATCAGCGCGATGACTTTGCCCAGGGTCGACTCATTGCCGGTACGCGTCACTTGCAGGCGCAACAGGCCATCGAGGTTGATCGCCCCGCCAAACACCTGCACACCCACACTGGCTTCCAACGGCACCGACTCGCCCGTAATCGGCGCCGTGTCCAGGCTCGCCTGGCCCGACAGCACCACGCCATCGGCAGGCACGCGATCACCGGCACGCACTTCGACGATATCGCCGGTGCTCAGCGTGCCGTTATCCACTTCGATGATGCTGCCGTCAGCCTGCACCCGCCGCGCATGGCTACGGGTCAGTTTACCCAGGGCATGAATCGCCTCCTGGGAGCCGATCACGCTGCGCTCTTCCAATACGTGGCCGAAGATCATGATGATCGGCAGCAGCGCGGCGGTCAGCAGATCGCCGGTGGCCCAGGCACCGAGCATCGCCAGGGCGATCAGTTGGTCGGTAATGCCATGCAGGCTGGGAAAACGCAGGCTGTACCAGGCCGAACGCATCACCGGCACCGCCACCAGTAACGAGGCGACACCGAGCAGCAACTGGCTGACGCCCGCCTGGTCCGGCGCCAGCCAGCGCCATACCAGGCCCAGCGTCAGCAAGCCCAGGGCGAGCATGGCCAGGGTCAATTGCCGGGCAGCGCTGCGCTGTTCGGCGGAGGTCAGCATGGGTGCGCTCATTGTTCGGCTCCCTGGATGATCAAGCGGGAGTCGTCTTTAGGATCGACCGTGGTCACCGAACCGGCCTGGCCGAGAATCTTCGGCATACGCTCGCGGTACAGGCGCAACAGCAAGCCCGGGTCTTTGACCTGGGCCAGGCTGGCGACCGTGGCGGTTTGCGCCTGGGCATTGGCCAGGCGTTCGCTGGCCTGGGCGTGGGCGACCTGCACCAGGCGGTCGGCCTGCTGGTTGGCGGTCTGGGTGAGTTTTTCCGCTTCGGTCCGGGCGTTTGCCACGGCTTTGTCGGCTTGTTGACTGGCGGTGAGTACGGCGTTGAACGCGTTCACCGCCGGGCCCGGCAGGCTCGATTGCACATCCACCCGCGTCACCTCGATGCCCAACCCCAGGCCGGTGGCGGCCAACTCGGCCAGGCGCTTGTTGATGCCTTGCACCAAGTCACCCCGCAGCCGCTCGCGACGCTCGGCGGCGCCGTTGTCGGTGCCGATCAATTCGGGGCGCGCCACCAGGATCGTGTCCAGATCGCGCGCGGCCGTCAGGGCCACGGCGCTGCGGGTCACCAGGCGATCCAGGGCAGGCAGCACATGCGCGCCCTGCAACACAAAGGCGTAGGGTTCGGTGACCTTGTAGAACACCCGCACATCCAGCTGCACCACTCCGGCATCGCCGGTCAGCAAATAGCCGGAGCCGGCCAGGGCGTCGCTCAAGGGCGTGGCGAAACTGGCCACGCGATCCGCCTGCACCGCCGCATCGGAACGCAACAGGTTCTCCACCCGACGCTCGATCACCCGGTCGGCCGCCGGCAATAACACCACCTGCTCGAACGGCTGCGGCCAGGCCAGCAGCAGCCCGGCATTCTGGATGCGGTCGAGGGCGCCGAAGTGCAGCACCACGGCGCGGTTCTGCGGGTCGATCTGCCGCACATTGGAAAACGCCCACGCCAACGCCGCCAACACGGTCACCGCGTACAACGCCAGGAACGTCAGGCGCCCGGCCTGGATCCAGGGGCTGTCCGGGCTGTCACGCTCGGTCATGGCTGAACGTCCTTGGGCCCGTCCACCAACGCGCGAAAGGGTGCGGCGTCGGTGCGCAGGATGATCTTGGTGCCGGGGGTCACGACCGTGCCCAAGGTGTCCAGGGAGCGCAGCAGGTTATACAGCTGCGGATTGCCGGCATAGGCACGCCCATAAATCTGCGCGGCCTCGACCCGTGACTGGGCTTCGATGTCGGCGGCTTTCACCGTGGCGTCGGCCTGCACGATGCGCGCGTCACGCTCAGCCGCGGAGCGAATCTGCGCGGCCTCGCGCTTGCCCACGGCCGTGCGTTCGGTGGCGATGGTTTCACGCTCGGCACGCATGCGGTCGACGGTGGCGGTCAGCGTGACCGACGGCAACGTCAGGCGCTCGATCCCTACCTGCACCACACGCACGCCATAGGTGGTGAGCAATTGTTGATCAATCTGCTGGCGCAACTGCGCCTCGAAATCAGCGATGCGCACCTGGCTGGCGTCGGTGTTGATCAAGCTGGACAAATCAAAACTGGCCGCCGTGGTTTCCAGCGCCGAGCCGACGAATGTGCGGATCTGCCGCGCCGCCTCATCCGGCTGGTTCTGCACCGCGCGCATAAAGCGCTGCACATTGTCGGCATCGCCCTGCACCTGCCACGCCACATAGGCCTGCACGATAATCCGCAGGCCGTCGCGCGTGCCGACATCCTGCAAGCCGCTGGAGGTGGTGCGCAGGCGCAAGTCCACCGGGATCGCCGCTTCGAACGGCGCCGGCCAACGCCAGCCCAGGCCCGGTTCCAGCAACACCCGCGACGGGTTGCCAAAGCGGGTAATCACCGTGGCCTCGCCGGAGCGCACCTGCACCAGGCTCGCCGCCGCCACCGCAAACAGCACCAGCAACACCGCCCAGGCCATGCGACGCCAAGGGAAAGGACCCGCCGCCTGTTCATCACCATGATGATGGTGATGGTGGCCGTGGTGGTGACCATGATCGTGAGAATGAGCGCTCAACAGACAGACTCCTTATTGAACGGCTTTACGCGGCAGCGAAGGGTCGGCCGGCAAAGTAAAAGAACGCAGATCAATCGTCGGTGCACCTTCGGCGCCCAGGCGGTGATCCAGAATAAGCAGCTTGGCGTGGGCCAGGCCCAGGCTGAGTTGGCCCAGGTACTGTTCCAGCACAAAGGCCCGACCGGCCGTGGCGTAGGCCTTTTGTTCGGCGGTAAAGCGCAGGTCGGCCGCTTGGGCGCCGGCATTCACTTCGCGGGCAGTGGCCAAGGCCTGGTCGCGGGCGGTGCTGGCTTGCAGAAAGGCCTGGTTGGTGTGTTCGCTGGCGGCGCCGCGCTCGCGGGAAATCAGGGCCTGGGCGCCGATCTGCGCGGCTTGCACGCCATGATAGGCATTGGCGGCGCCGGCCGGTGGGTGGATGGCTTCCACGACGGTGGCGAGGATTTCCACGCCACTGTCGAGTGTCTGCAAGTCCGCCTGCACGGCACGGCCGATTTCGTCGGCCAGGCGGGTGCGTTGTTCGCCGAGCAATTCGTCGAGGGTACGCGAAGCAAAATCGTGCACCAGGATGCGGCTGGCGGTGCTGCGAATCAGGGTCGGCACATCCGCACTGTTATAGGTGGCGGCGAGTGCGGCCTGATCGGTGAGGCCGATGCGGTAAACGAAGCGCACATCCATGTTGACGATCTGGAAGCTCTGTTTATCGCCGCTGCTGCTGGCGATCACCTGGGATTTGTCATTCACATGGCTGGCGTCCCACAACCGATTGGCAATCAGCGGTGCCGGGCCTTCGGCAGGCGCCAGCTCAGGAGTAGAGGCTTCGCTGACGCTGGTGGCCAACTCATGCACCACACCGTTCTCCACGTTGATCACGCGGCCCAAGGGCCACGGCAAGCCGGTATGCAGGCCTGGGCCGAACACCTCGACGGGCTTGCCAAAACGCTCATAAATCCCACGGCCTTGCAGGGGCACCTCATGCACGCCGGTCAGCGCCCAGCCGACCGCCAGCACCACCAGCAACACCGGCAAAAACGCGCGGCGCATGTAGGTAAACGCCCAGATCTGGCGCAGGTCGATGCCGAAGCGGTTATGTAATTCGTGCTGCAACGCCAGCAGCGGTTGTGGCGGCCAGCGCAGCAACCCGGCGATGAAGCTTTGCGCCATCAGGCGTGGTTCAAGGCGCGGCTGGCGCGGGCTGAACAGCGACAGCACACCTCTTAATAGAAACTCCAGCGCCACCAGCGCCGGCAACAGCCCGACCAGCACCGCCAGGCGCAACGGCCAGACCGACTCATCCCCCGCAAACAGCAGGCAAATGGCACTGACCACCAGACAGATAATCGCGACTCGACTCAACTGCGCCAGTTGCGCGGCTTCCGGCCACTGGGCCGTGGTTTCCTGAGCCAGGCGCCGTTCGAACACCAGCAAGCCGAACGCCAGCGCCAACGCCAACGCCGCCCCCACGCTGGCCGCTTGGCCGACAGACGCCGAGGGCAGGGCCAGGTTCCAGAATTCGATGATGCTGACCAGTGCCAGCAGCGACCAGCCGCCCAGCCACAAGACCGGGGCGCCAATCTGCCGGCCAAAGCGCCCCACAAGGCGTGCGTAACGACCCGTTTCTTCAACGGGTAATTCGGCCGCCGGCTCCTCCAGCGCCTGGGCGCGCCAATCGGCTACCCACCACGCCGACTGCAGCCCTGCCACCAGCACCAACAGGGCCGATGCGCAGTTGATCAACACCACCGGCCAGATCGACACAGGTGCAAACAGCGCGACAAACAACGCCAGCACCCAACCGACAATGGCCAGCACCGTCAGGCTGATACCGGCTTGCCGCAATCGGCGGGCATGGAACAGCCCCTGCTGAAAACGCGGCAGGCCTTCCACCGAAGCGCCGTCCGCCTCTAGATCCACTTGCATCCACTCACGCCCGCTCGTACACAATTCGTTACGATATAACACGCGGCGTGAAATTTTTGTTCGTTAAACAGCGGTTTTAAGCTGCACACAGATCTCCTGTGGGAGGGGGCTTGCTCCCGATAGCGGTTGATCAGCCAGCACCTGCATCGACTGACAAACCGCTATCGGGAGCAAGCCCCCTCCCACATTTGTCCTTCAGTGCTTTCCAGATCGTGACTAAACCCCCATAAACACGAGCCATCACTGGCACAGGCCATGAATAATCGGCACACTCCAGACAGTTTTTCGCGGGCTCTCGGACAAGGAAGCGTCACCCCTCATGATTTCGATCTATCAGCTCAAACCGCGTTTTCAGAACCTGCTGCGCCCACTCGTGCAGCGCCTCTACGACAATGGCACCACGGCCAACCAGATCACCGTGCTGGCCGGGGTCATTTCCCTGCTGGTCGGCCTGTTGATCGCCAGCTTCGCCCAACACCTGTGGCTGTTTGCGCTGATCCCGCTGTGGATGATCCTGCGCATGGCCCTCAACGCCATCGACGGCATGCTCGCCCGGGAATTCGGCCAGCAGTCGCGTTTGGGCGCCTACCTCAATGAACTGTGCGACGTGATTGCCGACAGCGCGCTGATCCTGCCCTTCGCGCTGATCCCCGGCGTGAGCCTGGTGCCGGTGCTGCTGGTGGCGCTGCTGGCGGTGTTCAGTGAATACGCTGGGGTGCTGGGGCCGATGGTCGGCGCCTCACGGCGTTATGACGGGCCGATGGGCAAGAGTGACCGTGCGTTCGTCCTCGGCGTGCTGGCCACCGGTGTGGCGCTCGGCTGGCTCGGCGCCGGCTGGGTCGACACGGTGATGTGGCTGGTCGCCGCCCTGCTCGCCTACACCCTGGTCAACCGGGTGCGCCAGGGCCTGAAAGAAGAACAACACATCTCCCCTTCTGCATAAGGATTTTGCAATGCGCGAACAGCAAGAGCACACCTTCAGTACCCATGACGGCGTCGAGCTTTTCTACCGTCATTGGCCGGCCAGCGCGCCGGCGGACGGCGAGCCGCGCAAGGCGATCCTGCTGTTTCACCGTGGCCATGAGCACTCGGGCCGTATCGCGCACCTGGTGGATGAACTGGACTTGCCGCAGTTCGATTTCTTCGCCTGGGACGCCCGTGGCCACGGCCAATCGCCTGGCGAACGCGGCGACAGCCCGAGCTTCGCCACCAGCGCCCGCGACGTGCAGACCTTCCGCGCCCATATCGGTGCCACCTATGGCATCGAGGAAGAAGAGTGTGCCGTGATCGCCCAAAGTGTCGGCGCGGTGATCGCAGCCACCTGGGTGCATGACTACGCGCCGAAAATCCGCGCCCTGGTGCTCGCGTCCCCGGCGTTCAAGGTCAAGCTGTACGTGCCCTTCGCCCGGCCGGGCCTGGCGCTCATGCGCAGGTTTCGCGGCAACTTCTTCGTCAACAGTTACGTCAAGGCCAAGTTCCTCAGCCATGACCCGGAGCGCGTGGCGTCCTACGACAGCGACCCGTTGATCACCAAGGCCATCTCGGTGAACGTGCTGTTGGGCCTGTACGAAGCCGCCGACCGGGTTGTCGCCGATGCCCAGGCGATTCAGGTGCCGACCCAACTGCTGATCTCGGGCGCCGACTTTGTGGTACATCGCAAACCCCAGCAGCAATTCTTCGACCGCCTTGGCAGCCTGAAAAAAGAACTGCATATCCTCCCCGGTTTTTTCCACGACACCCTCGGTGAACGTGACCGCGCAGTGGCCGTGAGCAGCGCCAGGCGTTTTATCCTGCAGAACTTCGCCCACCCGCTGGATCGCGCATCCCTGCTGGACGCCGACAAACTGGGCGCCACCTGCGCCGAATCCGAATCCCTCGCAGCCCCCTTGCCACGCAACTCCCTGCGCGACCTGTACTGGCGCCTGACCCGCGCCAGCATGGGCCTGGGCAAGAACCTGTCGGACGGCGTAAAGCTGGGCTTCGACACCGGCTTCGACTCCGGCAGCACCCTGGACTACGTGTACCGCAACACGCCCACCGGCAAGGGTGGGCTGGGACGCATGATCGACACCAACTACCTCAACTCCATCGGCTGGCGTGGCATTCGCCAGCGCAAGCTGAACGTCGAGGAACTGCTGCGCCTGGCCATGGCCAAGCTGCGCGCAGAAGACCGCAAAGTGCGCATCGTCGACATCGCCGCTGGCCACGGGCGCTACATTCTTGAAGCCTTGCAGGGCGTGTCGCCGCTGCCGGAATCGATCCTGCTGCGCGACTACAGCGACATCAACGTGCGCGACGGTGGCGCGCTGATTCGTGAGAAAGGCCTGGGAGATATCGCGCAGTTCGTCAAAGGCGATGCGTTTGACCGCTTGGATTTGGCGGCACTGCAACCCAAGCCGACGCTGGCGGTGGTGTCCGGGCTGTATGAATTGTTTGCCGATAACGCCATGGTCGGCGGTTCGTTGGCCGGCCTGGCTGAAGCCGTGGAGCCCGGCGGTTACCTGGTCTACACCGGCCAACCGTGGCACCCGCAGTTGGAACTGATCGCCCGCGCACTGACCAGCCATCGCCAGGGTCAGGCCTGGGTGATGCGCCGTCGCAGCCAGGCGGAAATGGATCAACTGGTAGAAGCGGCAGGCTTTCGCAAGATCACCCAGCGTGTGGATGAGTGGGGCATCTTTACCGTGTCCCTGGCCCAGAAGATCTGACCATGCGCGAACCCGGTTTATTGAAACCAGCGGTCCTGTGGCTGCTGCTGTTGGCGCCGCTGTTTTTCAGCACTTACGGCTTCGCCACCTGGGTCACCAGCCAGCGCAGCGATGTCGGCACCCTGGTGTTCGGCTGGGAAACCCATATGCCGTTCTGGGCCTGGACCATCGTGCCCTATTGGTCCATCGACCTGCTTTACGGTTTCTCCCTGCTGCTGCCCAACAGCCGCCATGAACTGAAGCAACACGCGCTGCGCTTGCTGAGCGCGCAGGTCATCGCCGTGAGTTGCTTCCTGATCTGGCCGCTGCGCTTCACCTTCGAGCGGCCGGAACTGGATGGCGTGTTCGGCTGGCTGTTTGCCGTGCTGGCGGGGTTCGACAAACCCTTCAACCAGGCGCCCTCGCTGCATATCGCGCTGCTGGTGATCCTGTGGGTCATGTATCAGCGCCACACCCAAGGGTTATGGCGCTGGATGGTGCATGGCTGGTTTGCATTGATCGGTATTTCGGTACTGACCACTTATCAACATCACTTTATCGACTTACCCACAGGCGCCCTCGCCGGCTGGATCTGCGTGTGGCTGTGGCCGGTGGAACATCCAAGCCCCCTGCTGAAGGCACGGCTTACCCGGGATTCGAAGCGCTGGCGCTTGGGCCTGCGCTACGGCCTGGGGGCGTTGGCACTGGCAGTTCTCGCGTTTTCCCTGGGCGGAGCCTGGTTATGGCTGCTCTGGCCGGCGGTGTCCCTGGGTTTGATCAAGGTGAATTACCTGGTGCTCGGCGCGTCGGGCTTTCAGAAACGCACCGATGGCAGGCTCACGCCTGCGGCGCGCTGGCTGTATGCACCCTATCTGGCCGGGGCGTGGATAAATTCGCGCCTGTGGACACGCAAACACCCACAGCCCGACCTGATTGTGGATAACGTGTGGCTTGGGCGGATTCCCAGTGCAAAAGAGCAGGATTCATTCAGCGCCATCGTCGACCTCTGTGCCGAGTTGCCAATTAATCCACAGGGCCGCGCGTATCAAAGCATCCCCGTGCTGGACCTGATCGCCCCGACACCCACCGAATGCCAGCAAGCCGCCGAGGCCATCGAGCGCCTGCGTTCAAGCGGCCCGGTGCTGGTGTGCTGCGCCCTTGGCTACTCACGCAGCGCCACCGCGGTCGCCGCCTGGCTGCTGCACAGTGGGCGCGCCGCCACGGTGGACCAGGCGCTGGCTATTATTCGTACAGCGCGGGCCCATGTGGTCCTGCATCCTGCTCATCGTCAAGCGTTGGAGGGTTTGCCTCATGCCCGCTGATATGGAACTCCAGGTGGTCGCCAGCCTGCTGCGCCGTGGCCGTTCACTGGATCAGTTATCCACAGGCCTGACCGTGGCCGGTGTGTTATTTGGCCTCGCCCAGTTGCTGATGGCGAGTGTTTCAACCATCTGCCTGCTGCTCAGCCTGTGGATGATTATCCTGGGGCTGCTGCAAAAGTACTGGGCGCTGCGCGTGGCCTTCGACGCCGACCTGTTCGCCCTGCTGGCCCGCGATACCGAGCGCACCCCGGACCTCGACCAAGCCCTGCAAGCCCTCGGCCTGCAATCGCCCAAGCGTGCCGGCCGGCCCTGGACCGAGCGCCGTCGCGGCGCCCTCAAACTGTTGCGCAAACAAGCCTGGCTGCTGGGCGCGCAAGCGCTGCTGACCCTCGCCGTGATCCTCGCCAGCCCCTGGCTGCCTTTCGCCGGATAAGGAATCCCCATGTTCGAACCCGTGGTCGCCACGCTCATTACCTCCATGGCCCGCACCGTCACCGGCGCCCGCAGCCTGTGGCTGGGTTGCGCGCCAGTGCCGGTGCAACGTATCTATTTCGCCAACCACAGCAGCCACGGCGACTTCGTGCTGCTGTGGGCCTCACTGCCGCAGAACCTGCGCAAATTCACGCGCCCGGTGGCCGGCAGCGATTACTGGAATAAAAGCGCCCTGCGCCGCTACATCATCAACCGCGTTTTCAATGGTGTGCTGATCGACCGCGAGCGCAAAGACCCTGTGGATAACCCCTTGCAGCCCATGCTCGCCGCGCTGGAAGGCGGCGACTCGCTGATCATTTTTCCCGAGGGTACGCGCAACCTGGAGGACGGCTTGCTGCCGTTCAAAAGCGGCATCTACCATCTGGCCAACAGTTACCCACAGGCCGAATTGATTCCGGTGTGGATCGCCAACCTCAACCGGGTCATGCCCAAGGGCCGCGTCCTACCGCTGCCTTTGCTGTGCACCACCAGCTTCGGCGCTCCATTGCAATTGGAAGAAGGCGAAGACAAAGCCGCGTTCCTTGCCCGAACCCGCGATGCCCTGCTCGCCCTCGCCCCGGAGCACTCCTGAGATGGATAGCCAAACCCTGATGTTATTTGGCGGCATCGGCGCGATCCTGGTGCTCGCCTCGCTGATCGGCCTGATACTCAAACTGCGTACCCGTGGCACGCCCAATGCGGTGATCGACAACCTCAACGCCCGCATCAACGCCTGGTGGGTGATGGTGGTGGTCATCGGCATCGCTTTCTGGCTCGGTACCGGTGCGGTGATCCTGCTGTTCTACGCGGTGTCGTTCTATGCCCTGCGCGAATTCCTCACCCTCACGCCCACCCGGCGCAGCGACTACCCGGCCCTGGTGGCCGCGTTCTACCTGGCATTGCCACTGCAATACCTGCTGATCTACTCGGACTGGTACGGGCTGTTCTCGATCTTTATCCCGGTGTATGTGTTCCTGCTGCTGCCGATCCTCGCCTCCCTGGGCGGTGACAGCACGCACTTCCTGGAACGCGCCTCCAAGGTGCAATGGGGCCTGATGATCGCGGTGTTCTGCGTGTCGTTCGTGCCCGCCCTGCTGACCCTCGACATCCCCGGCTACGAAGGCCGCAACCTGCTGCTGATCGCCTACCTGGTGATCGTGGTGCAACTTTCGGACGTGCTGCAGTATGTGTGCGGCAAGCTGTTCGGCAAACACAAGATCGCGCCCAACCTGTCGCCATCGAAGACTGTGGAAGGCTTTGTCGGCGGGATTCTGTTGTCATCCCTGATCGGCGCAGCGCTGTGGTGGACCACGCCGTTCAACCCGTGGCAATCGTTCCTGATCGCCTTGCTGATCAACCTGCTCGGCTTCGCCGGCGGCATCGTCATGTCGGCAATCAAGCGCGACCGGGGGGTGAAGGACTGGGGGCATATGATCGAAGGGCACGGCGGGATGCTGGATCGGCTGGATTCGGTGTGTTTTGCGGCGCCGATTTTCTTCCACCTCGTGCGCTACTGGTGGACCTGACCCACACCCCTCTCAAGCCCAATGAAGATCAAACTGTGGGAGGGGGCAAGCCCCCTCCCACATTGGTTTTCTGGTGTTATCGAGGTTTAAGCAAAGTCTGAAACCGCTGCTCCTACCTCTCGCTTCTCTTTATTTCGCAGGACATTTCCGAGAGAATCCCAGCCGCTTGTGCCCTGCCTTTTCGGTGGCTAGTCTGCGTTCGTCACTGCCAATTCAGTGACCGGGTTTAGCAGCTCGAACGTTCAACATTGGGCGCACAAGTGCCATCTCAAGCATGGCGTTTTTTTCTGCCAACGCTTTATGGTGGCTGTGCGCAGGGCACCTTCGGGTGCGCCGGGTTCCCAATGTTCCGGCCTGCTAACCTGCGTACAGCTGCCACCCATTGTTTAGCAGCGATGGATGTCAGCTCCAATTACCTACATTGGAGTTACCGCAATGAGCAAAGTAAAACCCGGTCCGCCCCATCCCTTTTTCATCCCCCACCCCGAAATCAGCTTCGAAGACGCACTGGTCTACGCCTCAGACCTGCTCCACTGTGCCGAACAGTTGCGCGACTCGCCCAAAGCCGCAGGACACCTCATGGAAATGGCCAGAGTGATGGTCGACCGCTCATTGGAATGCATGGGCCCCCGCTGACGCGGTAAACATCCCCGCCGTGCGGCGTATCGGTGTCATCTTTTGTATCAAAGACGCGTGTAAGATACGCCGCACTTAGCCAGGGATGCTCACCATGTTCGATTCGCTCAAAGCCGTCAGCCGTCGTGTTGTTGGTGTGTTTCTGACTGTGGTGGGGGCCGTTTTTGGCCAATGGCATCCGCCGCTGTGGCTGCGCGCTATCGGCCGTGGCCTGGCGAACCTGGGCAACAAAGCCCGCGCTTATCCGCGTCAGGCCGGTGCCGGCGTATTGGGCCTGGTGCTGCTGGCGGCCGCTGGCTTCTATGGCTGGCACTGGTACTCCAACCTGCCGCAGCCCCACACCGTGGGCTATTCGGTGCACAAACCCAACCTGACTGACTACACCCAGCAACCGCCGGTTGTGGATAACTTGCAAGTGCGTTTTGCCGAATCGGTGGCCCCGCTGGCCGCCATTGGCAAGCCGGTCACCGAGGGCATCACCCTCAAACCTGGCGTGGCCGGTACCTGGCGTTGGTCCGACGACCGCACTCTGCTGTTCGTACCGGAGAAAGACTGGCCCATCGAAGCGGGTTACACCCTTGATCTGGCCAGGAAAGGTTTGCTGGCCGATGGCGTACTGCTCAGTCAGTACAGCAGCCAGTTCTCCACCCAGCCGTTCCGCGCCACCCTGGCACACAACGAGTTGTATCAAGACCCGTCGAACCCGACGCTGAAACAACTGGTGGCGACCTTCCATTTTTCCCACCCGGTCGATGAAGACAGCCTGCGCAAGCGCGTCTCCGTAACCCTCGGCAAAGGCCTGGCCTACCGCGACGCCCAATTGCCCAACCGCCCGGAAATCAGCTTCGACGAGACCAAGCTGAACGCCTACGTACGCTCCGCCGCCCTGGCCACGCCGCTGGAAAGCACGCCGGTCAGTGCCAAGCTGGATGAAGGCATCAAGGCCCGCGACGGCGGCAACGCCAGCACCGCGCCACTGGTGGCGGAAGTCACCGTGCCTGGCCGCTATCGCCTGACCTTTACCGGCGCCGAAGTGAGCTTTGTGGATAACGAGCGCGGCGAGCCTGAGCCGGTACTGATGTTCAGCAGTTCCAGCGCCGTGGCCGATGACACCATTGCCGGTAAGGTCCAGGCCTGGCTGCTGCCGGAAAAAGCCCAGGACGACACCCGTCCCTATAACAGCAACGACATAGATGACGCCCTGCTGGCCCGTAGCACCAAGGTCACGCTGACCCACGTGCCCAGCGTCGAACCGCTGAACACCCTGCACGCCTTCAAGTTCAAGGCCCCGGCCGGCCGTGCGCTGTATGTGCGCGTGCCCGCCAACCTGGAAGCCATCGGTGGCTACCTGGCGAAAAACCCGACGGCCTCGCTGATCAGCATGCCGGCTTATCCGCGCACCTTGCAGTTCCTGTCCGACGGCGCGTTGCTCAGCCTCAATGGCGAAAAACGCCTGGGCTTCATGGCCCGTGGTGTACCTGGCGCCCATGTGGAAATCGCGCGCTTGCTGCCCAACCAATTGCAGCACCTGGTGGACCAGAGCAGCGGCAGCTTTGCCCGGCCCAATTTCGGCAACGAGTACTTCGACCGCATGGTTGAACGCCAGTCCCTGGATATTGCGCTGTCGTCCTCGGACCCGGCGAAAACCGTCTATGACAACGTCGATCTGAGCCACTACCTCACCGCCAACGGTGGCCGTCGCGGCATTTTCGTGCTCAAGCTCAGCCCTCAGGATGAGCCGGCCGAGCGCACGTTCGACTATTCGCGCAGCACCACCTCTGACCTGCGCTTTATCGTGGTCACCGACCTCGGCATCATCGCCAAGCGCTCCAGCGATGGCAGCCATGACGTATATGTGCAGTCCATCGGCAACGGTTCGCCAGTGTCCGACGCCCAGGTCGACATCATTGGCCGCAACGGTCTGCCCGTGAGCAGCGGCCACACCGACGGCGAAGGCCACGTGCATTTCGCCAAGCTGGATGAACTGCGCCGTGAGAAAACACCGCTGATGTATGTGGTCACTCGCGGCAATGACCAGTCGTTCCTGCCGATCGCTCGTCAGTCCCAGCAGCTGGATTTGTCGCGCTTCGACGTAGGCGGCTTGGAAGAAGACGGCGCGATTGATCGCCTCAGTGCCTACCTGTTCACCGACCGTGGCCTCTACCGCCCTGGCGAAACCGCGCACCTGGGCATGATCGTGCGCAGCGGCAACTGGAAAGGCGCCCTGCAAGGCCTGCCCGTGGAGTTGCAGATCACCGACCCACGCGGTCTTGAAGTGATTCGCCAGCCGCTGAAGCTGTCTGCCAGCGGTTTTGAAACCTTTGATTTCCCCAGCAGCGAAGTCGCCCCCGCCGGTGATTACACCGCGACCTTGCAGTTGATTGGCCAGAAACAGACCCGCACCGACCTCGGCAGTGTCAGCTTCAAGGTCCGCGATTTCGAACCGGACCGCATGAAGGTCAACCTGAGCCTGCACGACACCCCGGTGCAGGGCTGGATTCCACCGGACCAGGTGGTGGCCAAGGTCACCGCGATGCACCTGTTCGGCGCCCCGGCGGCCGGCCGTCGCGTCACCGCAAAGATGTCCCTGAGCCCGACGCTTGCGGCATTTGAGCGTTATCCCGACTACCGTTTCCGCCTCAACGATTCCCTGGAAGAGGCCAGCACCGAAGACCTGGCCGAAACCACCGCCGACGACAACGGCCAGGCCGTACTCGACCTCAACCTGCAACGCTTCGCCAACAGCACCTATCGCTTGCAAGTGATGACCCAGGTGTTCGAGGCCGAAGGGGGTCGTAACGTGGCGGCGCAAAGTGCGTTGCTGGTGTCGTCCGCCCCCTACCTTGTGGGTGTGAAAAGTCAGGACTCGCTGTCGTACGTCGCCAAGGATGCCCCGCGCCAGGTGCAATGGCTGGCCGTCGCGCCCGACCTCACCCCGCTGGCGGTGGATGGCCTGACCAGCGAAGTGGTCGAACACCGCTACGTGTCGGTGCTGGTGAAACAGTCCAACGGCACCTACAAGTACGAGTCGCGCATCAAGAACATCAGCCAGCCGGCCTCACCGCTGGTGATGACCAAGGACGGCGCCAAGCAGACCCTGAACACCGCCACCCCTGGCGATTTCACCCTGCAAGTGAAGGACGCCAACGCCAACCTGCTCAACCAGATCGACTACAGCGTGGCCGGACGCGGGAATACTTCGCGCTCCCTGGAACGCAACGCCGAGCTGCAACTGCGCCTGGATAAACGCAGCTACGCCACCGGCGATGAGATCGCGATCAGCATCCGCGCGCCTTACACCGGTGCGGGCCTGATCACCATCGAGCGGGACAAGGTCTACACCCAGCAGTGGTTCAAGGCCGACAGTACCAACAGCGTGCAACATATCCGCGTGCCTGCGGGGCTTGAGGGCAATGCCTACGTCAACGTGCAGTTTGTGCGCGACATCGGCTCGTCCGAGGTTTATATGAGCCCGCTGTCCTACGGGGTGGTGCCGTTCAGCATCAACCTGGATGCACGGCGCATGGCGTTGAAGGTCGAGGGCCCGACGAAAATCGAGCCGGGACAGACCCTCGACATCAAGGTCAACGCCGACCGCCCCGGCCGCGCGGTGGTGTACGCGGTGGACGAAGGCATCTTGCAGGTAGCGCGCTACCAGACGCCCGACCCGCTGGGTTTCTTCTTCCAGAAGCGTGCGCTGGAAGTCGGCACCAGTCAGATCCTGGACCTGATCCTGCCGGAATTCAGCCGCCTGCTCAGTGGGGCGGCGCCCGGTGGCGATACGGAAGGCGCCCTGGCCAACCACCTCAACCCATTTAAGCGTAAACATCAGCCGCCAGTGGCCTGGTGGTCCGGGCTGGTGGACTTGCCCGCCGGCGAAACCGTGCTGCATTACCAGGTGCCCGACAGCTTCAACGGCAAGCTGCACCTGTTTGCGGTGGCAGTGGATGCCGACAGCGTTGGCGTCAGCGAGGCCAATACCGAGGTCCGTGGCCCGATCGTCATCACGCCGAACGTGCCAGCCTTCGTGGCGCCGGGTGATGTGTTCAACGTCAGCGCCGGGGTATTCAGCAACCTCGAGGCTGCGGCGGACGTGAAGTTTGAGGTGCAGACCAGCGACGGCCTGGTGGTGCAGGGCGACAAAGCCAGTACCTTGTCCCTGCAACCGCGCAAGGAGGGCACCGCCGAGTTCAAGATCAAAGTCGGCGAAACCCTCGGTTCGGCGGATTTGCGCTTTGTTGCAGTGTTGCCGGATGGCAAGCGGATCCAGGTGGCGGAAACCACTTCGATTCGCCCTCTGAGCGAGCATCGCGTGGCCCTCAGCCTGGGTCGCTTCGACAGCGCCAGCAAAGAGCTCAAGCCCACCCGTGAACTGTTCAGCCAACTGCGCGACGTGCAACTGGGCGTGGCGGCCTCGCCGCTGGTATGGGCCAACGGCCTCAAGCATTACCTGGATGACTACGGCTATGCCTGCACCGAGCAACTGGTGTCCAAGGCCATGCCGGCATTGATCTGGGGCGGTACCGCACCCGAAGCCGAACACGCCTTCAGCAGCGCGGTGCGCATGCTGCGTCAGCGCCAGAACCAGGCCGGTGGTTTCGGTTTGTGGGCCGCCAACCCGGATGTGGCGCCCTACGCCAGCCTGTACGCCACCGATTTCCTGATCGAAGCCAAGGAACGCGGGCTGCCGGTGCCGGAAGACCTGCTGGTGCGCGCCAATAGTTATCTGACGGACCTGGCCAACGGCCCGAGCGAAGGCCTGTCGGAATTGCGCAACCGCGCCTACGCCAGTTACCTGTTGAGTCGTCAGGGGATTCTGGTGAGCGGCGCCTTGAGCGATATACGCGAACGCTACGAAAGCTACTTCAAGGACAGCTGGCAGAACGACCTGGGCGCCGCCTATCTGGCGGCCAGCTACAAACTGCTCAAGCAGGATCGCCAGGCCGACACCTTGTTCCGCAAGATCCCTTGGCGTTCGCTTGTGGATAAGTGGGACAGCGATGGCCTGTATTACGACCCGCTGGTCCACGATGCCGAGCACCTGCACCTGCTCGCTCGCCATTTCCCCGAGTTGCTGGACGATGTTCCTACCGCCCTGCTGGATAAACTCGGCAAGCGCCTCAACGAACAGCGCTACAACTCGCTGTCGGCGGCGCTGTTGCTGCGTGCCCTGGACAACTACGGCCAGCGCGGGCAAAGCGATATGACCCTCAAGGCCACCGCCTGGCTGGGCGACAAGCAGCAACAACTGCTGGAAATGGCCGGCCAGCCACCCCGCGCGGCTGTACCGGGCGCCACGCAAAAACTGCTGATGGAAAAATCCGATGGCCCCGCGGCGTTCTACATGCTCAGCGAAGCCGGTTTCGATAAGGGTGCCAAGCTCAAGCCGATCAACAACGGGCTGGAGATCATCCACGAATACCTCGACCTCAAAGGCGAGCCGGTGAGCACAGTGGCGGTGGGCGATGAGTTCCTGGTGCGCTTGCGCCTGCGTGCCACCGACCGTGACCAGGTGCAGCAAGTGGCCGTGGTCGACCTGCTGCCCGGTGGCGTCGAGCCTGTGTATAACTTGCCGCCGGAGCCGGAAACCGCCAGCAGCGAGGAAAGTGAAGGCGAAGAGTCCGATTACGTCGAAGAAAGCGATCAAGAAGCCGATGCCTGGCAAGCGCCGATCGGCGAAACCGAGCTGAGCAACTGGCAGCCGGACTACGTGGATGTGCGTGATGATCGGGTGGTGTTGTACGGCACGGCGCTGCGCGACGTAGGCACCTTCGTTTATCGCGTGCGTGCCACCAACGCCGGCACGTTCAATACGCCACCGTCCTACGCCGAAGGCATGTACGAAACCACCCTGCAAGGGCGCGGCAAAGTAGGCCAGCTTGAAATTACCAAGCCTTAAACACCTGGCGCCGCTGCTGGCAGCGGCGCTGGTGCTGGCGGGGCTGCGGCTGTGGCCCCACGCTCCGCTGGAACAGGCTGTGACGTCGTCACGGGTGGTGTTGGCCGATGACGGTTCGCTGCTGCGCATGACCCTGGCGGATGACGGCCAATACCGTTTATGGCTACCGCTGGAGCGCATCTCGCCGTCACTGGTGGAGGCCTTGCTGCTCAAGGAAGACCGCAATTTCTATTGGCACCCGGGGATCAATCCCCCGGCGTTGCTGCGCGCGGCCCTGGCCACCTACAGCGGCGGCCAACGTCAGGGCGGCTCGACCTTGAGCATGCAACTGGCGCGGCGCCTGTGGGATCTCAACACCCGCCAGGTACCCGGCAAGTTGCAGCAGATGGCGTTGGCCCTGTGGCTGGAGGCGCGCTACAGCAAGCACGACATCCTTGAGGCGTACCTGAACCTGGCGCCCATGGGCGGCAATATCGAAGGCGCCGAAGCGGCCAGTCGCATCTACTTTGGCAAGGCGGCCGCGCAGTTGTCGTTGTCCGAAGCCTTGGCGCTGGCGGTGATTCCCCAGCAGCCGGGGCGGCGCGCACGCTTTGGGCCGTCACTGCAAAACGCGCGACTGCGCTTGATGAATGACTGGCGTGAAACTTATCCACAGGACCCGCGTAACGACAGTTTGCTCGACCTGCCCCTGGAAGCCCGCAACCGCCAGCAGATCCCGTTTCTGGCGCCGCATCTGAGCGAGCAGCTATTGGCCTCCCAGCCAGGCAACGAACTCAACAGCACCCTCAACCTGCCCCTGCAGCAATTGCTCGAACGCCTGATCAGCGGCTTTATCGCCGAGCGGCGCAGCACCGGTGTGGAAAATGCCACGGCCATCCTGATCGACAGCCGCGACCAGAGCGTCAAGGCGCTTGTGGGCTCGGCGGATTACTTATCCACAGGCATCCACGGCCAGGTCAACGGCGTGTTGTCACGCCGTTCGCCGGGGTCGACCCTCAAGCCGTTTCTCTACGGGCTGGCGCTGGATCAAGGGGTGATCCACCCCATGAGTATCCTCAAGGATTTGCCCAGTAACTTCGGCTACTTCCAGCCGGAAAATTTCGACGGCAGTTTTGTCGGGCCTCTGACCGCACGGGATGCGTTGATCCGTAGCCGGAATATCCCGGCTGTGTGGCTGGCCAGCCAGGTGAAGTCGCCGTCGTTGTATGGGTTGCTGCAACGCGCCGGGATCAAGGGCCTGCGCGCTGAAAGCCATTACGGCCTGGCCCTGGCCCTCGGTGGCGGTGAGATGACGCCGGAAGAGCTGGCGCGACTGTATGTGATGCTGGCGGGCGACGGCCATCTGCGGCCGTTGCGCTATTTACAGGAGCAGCCCCAGGCCACCGGCCCGCAGCTCCTCACCCCGCAGGCCGCCTTCATGGTGCGCGACATGCTGCGCCGCAACCCGCGACCGGATGGCCTGCCCGCGCGGCACTGGCGCACCGCCTGGAAAACCGGCACGTCCTGGGGATTCCATGATGCTTGGAGCGCGGGCCTGGTCGGCCCCTACGTGCTGGTGGTGTGGGTGGGCAACTTCGATGGTCGACCCAACCCGGCGTTTATCGGTGCCAAGACCGCTGCACCGCTGTTCTTCCGCATCGCCGACGCCCTGCCCCTGGCCTTGCCCAACGTCGTGATCAAGGCCGACAAACCACCCGCCGGCCTGGTGCGCATCGACGTCTGCGCCGCCTCGGGCGAATTGCCCAACCGCTGGTGCCCACAAACCCGCAAGACCTGGTACATCCCCGGTGTTTCACCGATTCGCGTGTCCAACCTGCACCGCCCGGTACTGATCGACACCCGTACCGGCAAGGCCGCGTGCCCGCCGTTCGAGGCGCAATACACCCGCGAGGAAGTCTTCGAATTCTGGCCCAGCGACATACAACGCCTGTACCGCGCCGCCGGCCTACCCCGCCGCACGCCACCCAACGTGATGAAAAACTGCCAGCCCAACCGCATCAGCGACCAGAGCGAAGCCCCGCAGATCCGCTCGCCGCTGACTCAAGTGAGTTATCAGTTGCGCCTGTCCCAACCCCAGGAAAGCATCCCGCTGAACGCGAATGCGGCCAGCGATGCGGCGACGCTGTACTGGTTTGCGGATCAAACCTTGATCGGCCAGGGCCCGCCGCAAGCCACATTGAACTGGCGGCCGGGTAAGTCGGGGGAGTATCGGCTGCGGGTCAGTGATGATCAGGGGCGTAGTGCGAGCCGGGGGTTTAGGGTGGAGTTTGTGCCTTAGGAGTGGCCATCGCACTCTGCAAGCTCCACGTAGTTCGACTCCCCACCCCCTATCGCGCCCGACAACCAACCCCACACGAAACTCAGCGTGGTACGCCCGGCAGCATCGACGCCGATGATGCCCCGGGACCAGCCGGCCAGCAGCTCACCTTCCAGCGTCAGGCACTGATACAGCAGTTCGATAGAGTCTGGGCCTGTGACGCGGCCGACCTGCGTACCCAAGCGAATTCGGCCACCTTGGTAGGTGCCGGAAATGGCATCGCCGTCGACACGGTAATGAAACACCGTGCCCGTGCCGGATAGCCCTTGGGTGTTATTGGCGACGGTGAATCGGCGGTTGTGCAAACGCTTGTGGATTTGCGCGGGGGTGTTCATCGAAGGCGCGCCCTTTCGCGGGTACCTGGAGACCCGGGCGGGCCTCCAGGGTAGAGCGGGTTACTCCACCGTCACCGACTTCGCCAGGTTACGCGGCTGGTCAACGTCGGTGCCTTTGAGCACGGCGACGTAGTACGACAGCAGCTGCAGCGGGATGGTGTAGAGGATCGGCGACAAGGTGTCGTGGATGTGCGGCATGTTGATGACGTGGGTGCCTTCGCCGTTGGTCATGCCGGCTTTTTCGTCGGCGAACACGATCAGTTGGCCGCCACGGGCGCGGACTTCCTGCAGGTTGGACTTGAGCTTCTCCAGCAGTTCGTTGTTCGGCGCTACGGTGACCACCGGCATGTCGTCGTCCACCAGGGCCAACGGGCCGTGTTTGAGCTCACCGGCCGGGTACGCTTCGGCGTGGATGTACGAAATTTCCTTGAGCTTCAGCGAGCCTTCCATCGCCACCGGGTACTGCGCGCCACGGCCGAGGAACAGGGTGTGGTTCTTGTCGGCGAACAGCTCGGCGACTTTTTCCACGGTGCTGTCCATGGCCAAGGCTTCGCCCAGGCGGGTCGGCAGGCGGCGCAGTTCTTCCACCAGGGTGGCTTCGACGCCGGCAGCCAAGGTGCCGCGAACCTGGCCCAGGGACAGGGTCAGCAGCAACAGGCCGACCAACTGGGTGGTGAACGCTTTGGTGGAGGCCACGCCGATTTCGCGGCCGGCTTGGGTCAGCAGGGTCAGGTCGGACTCACGCACCAGGGAGCTGATGCTGACGTTGCAGATCGCCAGGCTGGCAAGGAAGCCCAGCTCTTTGGCGTTGCGCAGCGCGGCCAGGGTGTCGGCGGTTTCGCCGGACTGGGAGATGGTCACGAACAGGGTGTCGGGCTGCACCACCACCTTGCGGTAGCGGAACTCACTGGCGACTTCGACCTGGCACGGGATGCCGGCCAGTTCTTCCAGCCAGTAACGGGCAACCATACCGGCGTGGTAGCTGGTACCACAGGCCACGATCTGCACATTGCGAACTTTGGCGAACAGCTCCGCAGCCTGTGGGCCGAAGGCGTTGACCAGCACTTGCTTGTCGCCAAGGCGGCCTTCCAGGGTGCGCTGTACCACGGCCGGTTGCTCGTGGATTTCCTTGAGCATGAAGTGGCGGAACTCGCCCTTGTCGGCGGCTTCTGCACCGTCGCGGTACTGCACGGCTTCGCGCTCGACGGAATTGCCGTTCACGTCCCAGATCGCCACGCTTTCACGGCGAATGTCGGCAATATCACCTTCTTCCAGGTACATGAAGCGGTCGGTGACCTGGCGCAGGGCCAGTTGGTCGGAGGCGAGGAAGTTCTCACCCAGGCCCAGGCCGATTACCAGCGGGCTACCACTGCGGGCGGCAACTACGCGGTCCGGTTGGCTGGCGCTGACCACGGCCAGACCGTAGGCGCCGTGCAGTTCCTTGACCGTGGCCTTGAGGGCGGTGGTCAGGTCACTGTGGTCCTTGAGCTTGTGGTTGAGCAGGTGGGCGATGACTTCGGTGTCGGTGTCCGAGGTGAATACGTAGCCCATGCTCTTGAGCTGTTCGCGCAGCACTTCGTGGTTTTCGATGATGCCGTTGTGCACCACGGCCAAGTCACCGGAGAAGTGCGGGTGGGCGTTACGCTCGCACGGTGCGCCGTGGGTAGCCCAGCGGGTGTGGGCAATCCCCAGGCGACCTACCAGCGGCTCGCCGGCCAACGCCTGCTCCAACTCGCTGACCTTACCTGGGCGGCGCACGCGCTCAAGCTTGCCAGCATTGGTGAAGACGGCCACACCTGCGCTGTCGTAGCCGCGGTATTCCAGGCGCTTGAGGCCTTCGAGCAGGATGGCAGTAACGTTACGTTCGGCAACTGCGCCAACAATTCCACACATGGTGCTTCTCCTAGATGATTGCCGCGCATATCAGCGTAATGCCGCGGGCTTGGATCTGGTCGCGGGCCTCAAGCGGCAGGCGATCATCGGTGATAAGGGTATGGACGCTGCTCCAGGGCAGTTCCAGGTTGGGAATCTTGCGGCCGATCTTGTCGGATTCGACCATCACCACCACTTCACGGGCGACCTCGGCCATCACACGGCTCAGGCCCAGTAATTCGTTGAAGGTGGTGGTGCCACGCAGCAGATCGATGCCGTCGGCGCCGATGAACAGTTGATCAAAGTCGTAGGAACGCAACACCTGCTCGGCGACCTGGCCCTGGAACGAGTCCGAATGCGGGTCCCAGGTGCCGCCGGTCATCAACAGCACCGGCTCGTGTTCCAGTTCGCTCAAGGCGCTGGCCACGTGCAGGGAGTTGGTCATGACCACAAGGCCGGGCTGATGGCCCAGTTCCGGGATCATGGCGGCGGTGGTGCTGCCGCTGTCGATGATGATGCGGGCGTGTTCACGCAGACGCGTCACGGCAGCACGGGCGATCGCACGCTTGTAGGCCGAGATCGGTTGGGCGGGGTCGCCCACCAGTTCCTGAGGCATGGTGATCGCACCACCGTAGCGGCGCAGCAACAGGCCGTTACTTTCTAGGGCGGCCAAGTCCTTGCGGATAGTGACTTCCGAGGTTTCGAAACGCTTGGCCAATTCGTCCACGCTGACTTCGCCCTGTTCGTTGAGCAAGGTCAGGATGTTGTGGCGCCGTTGGGGTGTATTTCGTTTCGACATGGTGATGATAAGTTTCGTTTCGAAAGATAACGAAGGCAATCAAAACCTATTGGCAAGATATCGTCAAGCGTCGGGACGAGATTTTTCGAACAACACACGACAAATGTGGGAGGGGGCTTGCCCCCGATTGCGTAGATCAGTCGACTAAAACATTGACTGAAAATCCGCCATCGGGGGCAAGCCCCCTCCCACATTTGGATAACACTGCTGATGAGGTTGTGGATAACTCAGGTCTTTTTGATTTTGACCGGGCGTTTCCAGCCGTCGATATTGCGTTGGCGGGAGCGGGCCACGGCCAGCTGGGACTTATCCACATCCTGGTTGATGGTTGAGCCCGCTGCTGTATTCGAACCATCGCCGATCGTCACAGGTGCAATCAGCGAATTATTCGAGCCGATGAATACGTCCTCACCAATGGTGGTCTGGTACTTGTTGGCACCGTCGTAGTTGCAGGTGATCGCGCCAGCACCGATGTTGCTGCGCGCACCGATCACCGCATCACCCAGGTAAGCCAGGTGGCCGGCCTTTGCGTCGTCGCCCATCCGTGCGTTCTTCAATTCGACAAAATTACCGACGTGCGCCCTGGCGCCCATCACAGTGCCCGGACGCAACCGCGCAAACGGTCCGGCATCGCTGCCCTCGCCCATCACGGCACCGTCGATATGGCTGTTGGCCTTGATCACCACGCCCTTGCGCAGGGTGCTGTCCTTGATCACGCAGTTCGGGCCGATGACCACGTCGTCTTCGATGATCACGCGGCCTTCGAGGACCACGTTGATATCGATCAGTACGTCGCGGCCCACGCTGACCTCACCGCGTACGTCGAAGCGAGCCGGGTCGCGCAGGGTCACGCCCTGGGCCATCAGGCGGCGGCCTTCACGCAGTTGGTAGTGACGTTCGAGCTCTGCAAGCTGCTTGCGATCATTGGCGCCCTGCACTTCCATTGGGTCGTGAGGCTGTTCGGTGGCGACCAGCAGGCCATCACTCACGGCCATCTCGATCACGTCGGTGAGGTAGTACTCGCCCTGGGCGTTGTTGTTGGACAGGCGGCTCATCCAGTCGGCGAGCTTGTTGGCAGGCACGGCGAGAATACCGGTGTTGCCTTCGGTGATAGCCCGCTGGGCTTCACTGGCGTCCTTGTGCTCGACGATCGCCGCGACCTTGCCGTCGGCACCGCGCACGATGCGCCCGTAACCGGTGGGGTCATCCAGCTCAACGGTGAGCAGGCCCATCTGGCCGGGCACCACATGTTTGAGCAGGCGTTGCAGGGTTTCCACTTCGATCAGCGGCACGTCACCGTAGAGGATCAGCACGGTGTCAGCGGTAATGAACGGCACAGCTTGCGCGGTGGCATGGCCGGTGCCCAGTTGTTTGTCCTGCAATACGAAATTCAGGTCATCCGCAGCCAGGCGTTCGCGCACCACATCGGCGCCATGGCCGATCACTACGTGGATACGTTGTGGGTCCAACTGGCGAGCGCTGTGGATAACATGCCCAAGCATGGAATTACCCGCGACCGGGTGCAGCACCTTGGGCAGGGCCGAACGCATGCGGGTGCCTTGGCCTGCGGCGAGAATGACGATTTCAAGAGACATGAATGGCTACCAATCCTGGGCGGTCCGGCTTCAGACCAGAGATGTGTTTTGCTAAATAAAGAAAAAGGGTAGCCGAGGCTACCCTTTTTAATCAATCGCGCATAAGCATCACGGCGTGGCCGCTTACTTCTTGCGGATCTGCTGGAGCGTGCGCAGCTGAGCTGCAGCCTCGGCCAGACGTACAGCAGCAGCGCTGTAGTCGAAGTCCGCACCCTTTTCGTTCAGGGCCTTCTCGGCAGCCTTGACGGCTTCCTGAGCGGAGGCTTCATCCAGATCGCCAGCACGTTGCACGGTGTCGGCAAGTACCTTGACCATGTTCGGCTGAACCTCGAGGAAACCACCGGAGATGTAAAACACCTCACGTTCCCCGCCTTGCTTGGTCAGAGTGATCGGACCTGGCTTCAAGCTGGTGATCAGCGGTGCGTGGCCCATGGCGATACCAAGATCACCCAGGTCACCGTGCGCTGTCACAAACTCCACCAGACCGGAGAAGATTTCCCCTTCCGCGCTGACGATATCGCAATGGACTGTCATAGCCATCTGATTGCCTCAACCTGATGAGCGCCCGTTTCCGGGCGCTTGGATTACAGTTTCTTGGCTTTCTCGATCGCTTCTTCGATGCCGCCGACCATGTAGAACGCTTGTTCTGGCAGGTGGTCGTAGTCACCGTTGAGGATGCCTTTGAAGCCAGCAATGGTGTCTTTCAGGGAAACGTATTTACCCGAAGCACCGGTGAAGACTTCAGCCACGAAGAACGGCTGCGACAAGAAACGCTGGATCTTACGAGCACGGTTTACCAACTGCTTGTCGGCTTCCGACAGCTCGTCCATACCCAGGATCGCAATGATGTCCTTCAGTTCTTTGTAACGCTGCAGCACGTACTGAACGCCGCGAGCGGTGTCGTAGTGCTCCTGGCCGATCACGTTCGGGTCCAGCTGGCGCGAAGTCGAGTCGAGTGGATCGACCGCTGGGTAGATACCCAGGGAAGCGATGTCACGGGACAGAACGACGGTGGCGTCCAAGTGGGCGAAGGTGGTCGCAGGCGATGGGTCGGTCAAGTCATCCGCAGGTACGTATACCGCTTGGATCGAAGTGATCGAACCTTCCTTGGTCGAAGTGATACGTTCTTGCAGAACGCCCATCTCTTCAGCCAGGGTCGGCTGGTAACCTACTGCGGAAGGCATACGGCCCAGCAGTGCGGATACTTCAGTACCGGCCAGGGTGTAACGGTAGATGTTGTCGACGAACAGCAGAACGTCGTTACCTTCGTCACGGAACTTCTCGGCCATGGTCAGGCCAGTCAGTGCTACGCGCAGACGGTTTCCCGGCGGCTCGTTCATCTGACCGTAAACCAGTGCCACTTTGTCCAGAACGTTGGAGTCCTTCATCTCGTGGTAGAAGTCGTTACCCTCACGAGTACGCTCACCCACACCGGCGAACACGGAATAACCGCTGTGCTCGATGGCGATGTTACGGATCAGTTCCATCATGTTTACGGTCTTGCCTACACCGGCACCACCGAACAGACCGACTTTACCGCCCTTGGCGAACGGGCAAACCAGGTCGATAACCTTGATGCCGGTTTCCAGCAGGTCGTTGCCGCCAGCTTGTTCCGCGAACGAAGGTGCTGGACGGTGAATGCCCCAGCGCTCTTCGGTGTCGATCGGGCCAGCTTCGTCAATCGGGTTGCCCAGTACGTCCATGATCCGGCCCAGGGTCGCTTTACCGACCGGTACGGAGATGGCTGCGCCAGAGTCGATAACGTCCAGACCGCGCTTCAAGCCTTCGGTGGAACCCATCGCAATGGTACGAACTACGCCGTCGCCCAGCTGCTGCTGAACTTCCAGAGTAGTTTCCGCGCCTTGTACTTTCAGCGCGTTGTAGATGCTCGGTACGCTGTCGCGTGGAAATTCCACGTCGATAACGGCGCCGATGATTTGAACGATACGTCCGCTACTCATAGCTGGATCCTCTGAATATTTGAACCGTTAAACCGCGGCAGCGCCGCCGACGATTTCCGAGATCTCTTGGGTGATCGCAGCCTGACGCGCCTTGTTGTAGATCAGCTGCAAATCGCTGATCAGATCACCGGCGTTATCGGTAGCGTTTTTCATCGCGATCATCCGCGCCGCTTGTTCAGCTGCGTTGTTCTCGACCACCGCCTGGTACACCTGCGACTCCACGTAGCGCACCATCAAGCCGTCAAGCAGCTCTTTGGCGTCTGGTTCGTAGAGGTAGTCCCAGTGGTGCTTGAGTTCCTGATCCGGAGTCGCCACCAGTGGAATCAATTGCTCCACGGTTGGCTGCTGGGTCATGGTGTTGATGAACTTGTTGGATACCACGGAGAGGCGGTCAATCCGGCCTTCCAGGTACGCATCCAGCATCACCTTCACACTGCCGATCAAATCATTGATCGACGGCTCTTCACCCAGGTGGCTGATAGCTGCAACGACGTTACCGCCGAAGTTGCGGAAAAAGGCCGCACCCTTGCTACCAACAACACACAGATCGATCTCGACGCCGTTTTCGCGGTTTACCGCCATGTCCTTGACCAGGGCCTTGAACAGGTTGGTATTCAAACCACCGCACAAACCACGGTCACTGCTCACTACCACATAACCCACACGCTTGACGGCGCGTTCGATCATGAATGGGTGGCGGTATTCCGGGTTGGCGTTGGCCAGATGCCCAATTACCTGGCGGATACGCTCCGCATAAGGACGGCTAGCAGCCATGCGCATTTGTGCCTTGCGCATTTTGCTGACCGCCACTTTTTCCATGGCGCTGGTAATTTTTTGCGTGCTTTTGATGCTCGCAATCTTACTGCGAATCTCTTTTGCGCCTGCCATGTAACACCTATCAGGTTAGCAAGCGGGAGCCTTGCGGCTCCCGCTGCGGCTTACCAGGTTTGGGTGGCCTTGAACTTCTCGATACCGGCTTTCATGCCAGCGTCGATATCGTCATTGAAGTCACCCTTCACGTTGATCTTCGCCATCAATTCGGCGTGATCGCGGTTGAAGTAAGCAATCAGCGCTTGTTCAAAGCTGCCGACCTTGGCGATTTCAACGTCGGTCAGGAACCCACGCTCAGCGGCATACAGCGACAACGCCATGTCAGCGATCGACATTGGGGCGTATTGCTTCTGCTTCATCAGCTCGGTAACGCGCTGACCATGCTCAAGTTGCTTACGGGTCGCTTCGTCCAGGTCAGAAGCGAACTGGGCGAATGCCGCCAGTTCACGGTACTGAGCCAGAGCGGTACGGATACCACCGGAGAGCTTCTTGATGATCTTGGTCTGAGCGGCACCACCCACACGGGATACCGAAACACCGGCGTTCACTGCAGGGCGGATGCCCGAGTTGAACATGGCCGATTCCAGGAAGATCTGACCGTCGGTGATGGAAATCACGTTGGTCGGAACGAACGCGGAAACGTCGCCAGCCTGGGTTTCGATGATCGGCAGCGCGGTCAGGGAACCGGTTTTGCCGGTCACTGCGCCGTTGGTGAACTTCTCTACGTACTCTTCCGAAACGCGGGATGCGCGCTCCAGCAGACGGGAGTGGAGATAGAACACGTCGCCTGGGTAAGCTTCACGGCCTGGTGGACGGCGCAGCAGCAGGGAAATCTGGCGGTAAGCCACTGCTTGCTTGGACAGATCGTCATAAACGATCAGCGCGTCTTCACCGCGGTCGCGGAAGAATTCACCCATGGTGCAACCGGAGTACGGTGCCAGGAATTGCAGCGCAGGAGATTCCGAAGCACTGGCAGCCACGATGATCGTGTTGGCCAGGGCGCCGTTTTCTTCCAGCTTGCGAACCACGTTGGCGATGGTCGATTGCTTCTGACCGATCGCTACGTAGACGCAGAAAATGCCGCTGTTCTTCTGGTTAATGATCGCGTCGATCGCCAGAGCGGTTTTACCGATCTGACGGTCACCGATGATCAGCTCACGCTGGCCACGGCCGACAGGGATCATGGCATCGACAGCCTTGTAGCCAGTCTGTACAGGCTGGTCTACCGACTTACGCCAGATCACGCCTGGAGCAACTTTCTCGACCGCGTCGGTCTCGGTGTTGCCCAGTGGACCTTTACCGTCAACAGGGTTACCCAGTGCGTCGACTACGCGACCCAGCAGTTCCTTACCAACCGGAACCTCCAGGATGCGGCCTGTGCACTTGGCGCTCATGCCTTCAGCCAGACTGGTGTAAGCGCCCAATACAACGGCACCTACGGAGTCTTGCTCCAGGTTGAGGGCCATACCGAAGACGCCGCCCGGAAACTCGATCATCTCGCCGTACATAACGTCGGCCAGACCGTGAATCCGCACGATGCCGTCAGATACGCTGACGACAGTGCCTTCGTTACGGGCTTGGGAGGTCACATCGAGCTTGTCGATGCGGCCCTTGATAATTTCACTTATTTCGGAAGGATTGAGTTGCTGCATTGCTCTGCTGCCCCTTCAAACTCAAGATTTCAATGCTTCGGCAAGATTCGCGAGTTTGCCGCGAATCGAGCCATCGATAACCAGGTCGCCGGCGCGAATGACAACACCCCCAATGAGGGATGGGTCTTCCGCAACTTGCAGGCGCACTTCCCGGTCGAGTCGTGCACTGAGAACCTTGGCGAGTTTGTCTTGCTGTTCTTGGTTCAATGCAAAAGCACTGGTCACTTCAACGTCTACCGATTTCTCTTGCTCGGCCTTGTACAGGTCGAACAGAGCGGCAATCTCCGGCAAAAGCAGGAGACGGTCGTTTTCGGCGATGACATTGATGAAGTTCTGCACTTTCACATCAAACTTGTCGCCGCACACTTCAATAAAAGTGGCGGCCTTGTCTGCGCTCGTCAGTCGCGGGGCCTTGAGCACGCGCTGCATGGTGTCGTCTTGCGACACTGCTGCAGCCAGGCCGAGCATGGCTGACCAAGAGGCCAGCTGCTGGTGGGCCTGGGCGTGCTCGAAGGCTGCCTTAGCGTAAGGTCGGGCCAACGTGGTCAATTCTGCCATGATCGCCCTCGCTTAAATTTCAGCAGCCAGTTTGTTAACCAGCTCCGCGTGCGCGTTTTGATCAATTGTGGCACCCAGGATCTTCTCAGCACCGCCGACGGCCAGAGCACCCAATTGGGCACGCAGCGCATCTTTGACACCGTTCAGTTCCTGCTCGATCTCGGCTTGAGCCTGAACCTTCACACGGTCAGCGTCGATACGGGCTTTTTCAACAGCCTCTTCAACGATCTGGTTACCGCGTTTCTTGGCTTGCTCAATGATTTCGGCTGCTTGAGCTTTCGCTTCGCGCAGTTGCTGACCCGCTTTATCTTGGGCCAACTCCAGGTCGCGAGCTGCTCGTGCGGCAGCGTCCAGTCCATCCGCGATCTTCTTTTGACGTTCGTGCAAAGCCGCGATGACCGGAGGCCATACGAACTTCATGCAGAAAACGACAAAAATCAAGAACGCTAAGGACTGACCAATAATGGTTGCATTAATGTTCACGCCAATACCTCGCTCATTCGTTGCACAACACACCAATCACTCGAGAAACGAGTGATTAACCGGCGAGTTGACCAACGAAGGGGTTCGCGAAGGTGAAGAACAGAGCGATACCAACGCCGATCATGGTCACGGCGTCGAGCAGGCCGGCAACGATGAACATTTTAACTTGCAGCATTGGAACCATTTCTGGCTGACGCGCTGCGCCTTCCAGGAACTTGCCGCCCAGCAGGCCGAAACCAATGGCAGTACCCAGGGCGCCCAGGCCGATCAACAGTGCAACAGCGATAGCGGTTAGACCAACTACAGTTTCCATCTTTCCTCCCGACTTTTACGTCGTATGGTTTAGGTTTTTTAGATTTTAAAGCGGTAAAACAAATCGTTTCATAGCCCTGGTGGGCCACCTTCCCGTTTCACCGGGAAGGACATCAGACTAGTCGAGACTGGTCTTAATGGTTCTCTTCGTGCGCCATCGACAGGTAGACGATGGTCAGCATCATGAAGATGAAGGCCTGCAGGGTGATGATCAGGATGTGGAACACAGCCCACGCCCACTGCAGAACAATGCCCAGGCCGCTAAGCCAGAGCAGGCCGCTGCCGAACATCACAGCGATCAGAATGAACACCAGCTCGCCGGCATACATGTTGCCGAACAGTCGCAGGGCCAGGGAGATCGGCTTGGCGATCAGGGTGACGAATTCCAGCAGGAAGTTCACCGGGATCAGCAGGGCTTGAACGAAGATGTTCTTGCTGCCGAACGGGTGCAGGGTCAGTTCGCCGATGAAGCCGCCGATGCCCTTGATCTTGATGCTGTAGAAAATGATCAACGCAAATACCGACAGGGCCATGCCCAGGGTAGCGTTCGGGTCAGTGGTCGATACGGCACGGAATGGAATGTGCGGATCGCCGGAAATCGCCATGGCCAACTGAGGAATCCAGTCAACCGGGATCAGGTCGACAGCGTTCATCAGGAACACCCAGACGAAGATGGTCAGTGCCAGCGGTGCAATTACCGGGCTACGGCCATGGAAGCTGTCTTTCACGCTGCCATCGACGAATTCGACCAATACTTCAACGAAGTTCTGCAAAGCACCTGGCTGACCGGAAGTTGCCTTCTTTGCCGCCATGCGGAAAATCAGGACGAAGATCAGACCCAAAGCGACCGACCAGCCCAGAGTATCCAGGTGGAAAGCCCAGAAGCCCATTTCTTTGGCCTCTGCTGCGGAGTGGGCAAAGCCCCAGCCGCCGTTGGGAAGCTGACCGAAGGTCAGGTTCTGCAAGTGGTGCTGGATATAGCCCGAAGCGGTTGTTTCTGCCATGGTTGCCTCAAACGCCCTAAGGTTTCGAAAGTCTTGTTTTCATTAGCAGGGGAGCGAACCAGCTGACCAGTTGGGTCAACACGAAGACGCCGAATACAGCCAGCGACGCCAATGGCTTCACACCTGCAAAGGTCAGTGCAAACAGCACTGCCGTCAAAATCAGTTTCCCCGCCTCGCCGGCATAAAAAGACCGGACGATAGCCTGGGCTGCTCGGGCGCCGGAAAACCGAAAGGCCCTGTGAGCAAAATACATATTGGGCAGCAAGGCTATCAGGCCTCCGCAAAGTCCTGAATATCCGGCTACGACTCCATGCCAGTACCAAAGCGCCAACGCGGCGATCAGCAAAATGACAAATTGAGCCAATAAAACCGGAAAAACAGCCAAGCGATGGAAGGGCAACGTGTTTGGCGTGCGGGTTTCCATCACTCTTGCTCCTCAATAGTCGGCTGCCGGAAATCAATAACTTGGCATAATTTGTGCCGACAAAATGCGCGCAGAGTATAGGGGCGGTTCTGCCCCTATTCAACTGCCGGGTAGTGATTTCCGATCACGCGCTACATAAGCAAATGTTTCAGCGGATGTGGGCAAGGACGCCCTGAAGCTCATCAAGGGAGTTATATCCGATGACCAATTGTCCTTTGCCTTTCTTGCCGTGGCGTATTTGTACCGCAGAGCCCAGGCGCTCGGCCAGGCGCTGCTCCAGGCGCGCAATATCCGGATCAGGTTTGGCCGCTTCGACCGGTGCAGGTTTGCCGCTGAGCCACTGGCGAACCAGGGCCTCGGTCTGACGAACGGTGAGCCCTCGTGCGACAACGTGTCGCGCCCCTTCAACCTGTTGATTTTCCGGTAAACCGAGCAAAGCACGGGCGTGACCCATCTCCAGGTCGCCATGGGACAACATGGTCTTGATGACTTCCGGCAGCGCGATCAGGCGCAGCAAGTTGGACACGGTGACACGGGATTTACCCACGGCCTCGGCGACCTGTTGCTGGGTCAGCTGGAACTCCTGCTGCAAACGCTGCAGGGCGATCGCTTCTTCGATCGGGTTGAGGTCTTCACGCTGGATGTTCTCGATCAACGCCATGGCGATGGCGGTTTCATCCGTTACATCGCGCACCATCGCCGGGATGGTGTCCTTACCGGCCTGCTGGCTGGCGCGCCAGCGGCGTTCACCGGCGATGATTTCAAAGCGGCCGCCGCCGATCGGGCGAACCACAATCGGCTGCATCACGCCCTGGGCCTTGATCGAATTGGCCAGTTCTTCCAGCGCCTGGGGATCCATGTCCCGGCGTGGCTGGTATTTGCCGCGCTGGATCAGGTCCAGGGGCAGGTGCTGCAGCTCACGTTCGTCAGCCTGCACCGCCTGTTCTTCAAGCGATGTGACGGTCGGACCACTCAACAGTGCATCCAGTCCACGTCCGAGACCTCGTTTCTTGACGGCCATGGGGATTCCTTAAGTTGGCTGGGCTGCAGCGGTGCGTGAGTTGCGGCGTTGACGACGAACCATCTCGCCGGCCAATGCCAGGTAGGCAATGGCACCACGCGAAGTCTTGTCGTACGCCAACGCCGGCATGCCATAGCTCGGCGCTTCGGCCAAGCGGATGTTACGTGGGATCACCGTGTCGTACAGCTGCTCGCCAAAGTGTTCCTTGAGCTGGGCCGACACATCGTTCATCAGGCTCAGGCGCGGGTCGAACATGGTGCGCAGCAGGCCTTCGATCTGCAGGTTCGGGTTGAGCAACTCGGCGATACGCTTGATGTTATCCACAAGGTCGCTCAACCCTTCCAGCGCGTAGTACTCGCACTGCATGGGAATAATCACCCCATCGGCCGCCACCAGTGCGTTAAGCGTGAGCATCGACAGCGACGGTGGACAGTCGATCAAAATGTAGTCGTAGTTCTCGCGGATCGGTGCCAAAGCGCTGCGCAGACGGCTCTCCTTCATCTGCATTTCCAGCAGCACCACTTCCGCCGCAGTCAAATCGCGGTTGGCCGGCAGCAGTTGATAACCGCCATGCTCGGAGTAGTGCATTGCCTGGGCCAGGTCACACTCGCCAATCAGCAAGTCGTAGACCGAGTTTTCCAAGCCGTGTTTATCCACACCGCTACCCATGGTGGCGTTGCCCTGTGGATCGAGATCGATCAACAGCACCCGGCGCTTGGTGGCGACCAGGGATGCTGCGAGGTTGATGCAGGTGGTGGTTTTGCCCACGCCACCTTTCTGGTTCGCTATCGCGAATACCTTAGCCATTCTTGCTTGTGTTCCCAATCATGCCGTGCGGCGCAGTATCAGCAGATGGCGTTGGCCTTGGCAACCGGGTACGGCCAAGGCGTGTTCGCTATCGAGGTGGAAGTCTGCCGGCAATGCTAACAGCTCATCGCTTGGATGGACGCCCTTCATTGCCAGCCAGCGGGTGTCGCGGTCGCCCAGGTGACGGGTCCAGTTGCTGAAGTTCTCCATGCTGCTGAACGCCCGGGAAACAATTCCGTTGAAGGGCAGTTCAGGCGTGAAGGCTTCGACGCGACTGTGGATAACTTGCAGGTTATCCAGCTTGAGCTCAAGTTTGACTTGGGTCAGGAAACGAGTTTTCTTGCCGTTGCTGTCCAGGCAGGTCACTTGCGACTCGGGAAACAGAATAGCCAGTGGAATGCCGGGCATACCGCCACCACTGCCCACGTCAAGCCAACGACCGTTTTCGATAAATGGCATCACGCTCAGGCTGTCGAGCAAGTGACGGGAAACCATTTCGTCGGGATCACGCACGGCCGTCAGGTTGTAAGCCTTGTTCCATTTGATCAACAGGGCCAGGTAACCCAACAGCAAATCGTGCTGGGCTTCGGTCAAGTCCACGCCCAACTGGCGCGCACCTGTGGATAACTCTTCGGCGTGTTGCGAGGTGACCAACGAACTCAAGCGCTTTGCTCCAACTGACGGCCCGCGCCGCGTTTTTTCAAGTGAATCATCAACAGCGAAATGGCTGCCGGGGTGACGCCGGGGATACGTGAAGCCTGGCCGAGCGTTTCGGGGCGAGTTATCCCCAGCTTGCTTTGGATTTCTTTCGACAATCCGGAAATGCCGGTGTAGTCGATATCCACAGGCAGCTTGGTGTCTTCACTGGCGCGCAGACGAGCGATCTCGTCCTGCTGGCGGTCAATGTAACCGGCGTACTTGGTTTTGATTTCGACCTGCTCGGCAACCTGTGGATCATCTGCGCCGCCGCCGGTCACTTCGACCAGACCCGCGTAATCGATCTCCGGGCGGGACAGCAGGTTCAGCAGGTTGTACTCGTGGGTCAGCGGCGTGCCGAATTTTTCCGAGATCGCATCGCCCTGCTGGGTGCCCGGGCGAACCCAGGTACTTTTCAGGCGTTGCTCTTCGAGCTCGATGCTTTCGCGTTTTTTGCAGAAGGCGGCCCAACGGGCATCGTCGACCAGGCCCAGTTCACGACCTTTTTCGGTCAGGCGCAGGTCGGCGTTGTCTTCGCGCAGGATCAGGCGATATTCCGCTCGGGAAGTAAACATCCGATACGGTTCCTGGGTTCCCAGGGTAATCAGGTCATCGACCAACACGCCGATATACGCTTCATCGCGACGCGGGCACCAGCTGTCTTTGCCCTGTGCACGCAATGCGGCGTTGGTCCCGGCCAGCAAACCTTGGGCGCCGGCTTCTTCGTAACCGGTGGTGCCGTTGATTTGGCCAGCGAAGAACAGACCGCCGATCACTTTGGTTTCCAGGCTGTACTTCAGGTCACGCGGGTCGAAGTAGTCGTATTCGATGGCGTAGCCCGGACGCACGATGTGTGCGTTTTCCATGCCGCGAATCGATTGCACGATCTGGATTTGCACATCGAACGGCAGGGAAGTGGAAATCCCGTTTGGGTACAACTCGTGGGTGGTCAGCCCTTCAGGCTCGATGAAGACCTGGTGGCTTTCCTTGTCGGCAAAGCGGTGGATCTTGTCTTCGATCGACGGGCAGTAACGCGGGCCAATCCCTTCGATCACCCCGGAGTACATCGGCGAACGGTCGAGGTTCGCGGCAATGATTTCGTGAGTGCGGGCGTTGGTGTGGGTAATCCAGCAGCTCACCTGTTTGGGGTGTTGCTCCTTGGAACCCATGAACGACATCACCGGAATCGGTGTGTCGCCGGCTTGTTCGGTCATCACCGAAAAATCCACGGAACGTCCGTCAATACGCGGCGGGGTCCCGGTTTTCAGGCGACCTACGCGCAGCGGCAATTCGCGCAGGCGTTTTGCCAAGGCAATCGACGGCGGATCACCGGCACGGCCACCCGAATAGTTCTGCATACCGATGTGGATAAGTCCGCCGAGGAACGTACCGGTGGTCAACACCACGGATTCTGCGAAGAAACGCAGGCCCATTTGGGTGACAACACCGCGAACCACGTCCTGTTCGACGATCAAGTCATCGGCGGCTTGCTGAAATATCCACAGGTTGGGCTGGTTTTCCAGGGTTTCGCGGACCGCGGCCTTGTACAGGATGCGGTCTGCCTGGGCCCGAGTGGCACGCACGGCCGGGCCTTTGCGGCTGTTGAGCACGCGAAATTGAATACCACCCTTGTCGGTGGCCTCGGCCATCACGCCACCGAGGGCATCGATTTCCTTGACCAGATGGCTTTTGCCGATCCCACCAATGGCAGGGTTGCAACTCATGGCACCGAGGGTTTCCACGTTATGCGTCAACAACAGGGTTTTTACGCCCATGCGTGCTGACGCCAGTGCTGCCTCGGTACCGGCATGACCGCCGCCGATGACGATCACTTCAAAACGGGAAGGGAAATCCACCACGCACCTCGTGCCTGCTTATGTAGGTAATCAGGAGTTGTTTGTTGAAAGGGTTTTGGAGCTTTGGCGGCAAGTATAGGGACTTCGCCCTTCCTAAAGAACCCTTTGCACAAAATTTAACCAGCTGTGGATGAATCACAGACAATAGAAATTAAAAGAGAGAAAGTTATTAAATCTTTGTTTTTATGTTTATTTCTACTGAGCACGTTTTCTGTGGATAGATCTCTACAGGCCTTTATTTACAATGTGTACATAGATTCAAAAGTCTGTGGTCATGTGCCAATGAGGCCCTTGGATAAGTGCTTTAAGCCTGTGGATTAAACAGGAGGTTATCCACAGAGGGTTTTTTACTCAGGTTTCAAGCCCTGTTATCAACTGGGCACAGGGGCGGTTATTCACAGGGCTTAATCCACAGAACTCCGTGCAATGGTGTGAATTTCGCCCACGATGAAGCCCACCGAATCTTTCTATTGGGGGGAAGCACGTCAAAAAAGAGATCTATTGTGAGAAAACAGCGAGGCAGTTAATAATAGCGATTATCATTAACCTACCTTGTCATGGCCTATGTCCCCTTCTTCACACACGGCTGCGGTTCAGAACATCTACGAGCAGCACCATTCCTGGTTGCACGGGTGGCTCAAAGGTAAGTTGCATAACGCCTGCGATGCAGCCGATGTGGCGCACGATACGTTCGTGCGCATTTTGGGTGGGCGGCATGCGGCGCAGATTGTTGAACCGCGTGACTACCTGGCGACCATCGCCAGGGGCCTGGTGATTGATCGTTATCGCCGGCATGGCATCGAGCAGGCCTACAAGCAAACCTTGGCCGAACGGCCTGAAACCACAGCCATCAGTGAAGAAGACAAGGCCATCATTATCGAGACGCTGGTGGCTGTGGATAAAGCTCTGTCCGGACTCGGCGAGCGAGCGCGACGGATCTTCCTGTTGTCGCAGATCGAGGGGCTGACTTATCAACAGATCGCCGATCAACTGCAGGTGTCGCTGACCACGGTGAAGAAGCACATGATCCGTGCATTGACTGAATGCTCGCTGATCGTGGCCAGCCTGTAATGGCCGCCCCCGATCGCAAGACCTTCGAGGCCGCTGCTAACTGGTATGTACAGTTTCAATCCCAAACGCCTACGGCCGCTGAACGCCTTGCCTGGCAACAATGGCTCAACGGCGATCCGTCCCATCAGGCGGCATGGAACCAGATGGAGCAATTGCAGCGCAGTCTCGGCGCCCTGCCCCAGGATTTCACCCGCCGGGCATTGTCGACTACGCAACAACGTCGTCAGGTGTTGAAGTGGATGTTGGTAATGGGCGGTACCGGGTGCCTGGGCTGGAATGTTCAGCAACACACCTCCCTGGGTAATGTATGGGCC
Source organism: Pseudomonas sp. BR20 (assembly GCF_050780135.1). Lineage (NCBI taxonomy): Bacteria > Pseudomonadati > Pseudomonadota > Gammaproteobacteria > Pseudomonadales > Pseudomonadaceae > Pseudomonas > Pseudomonas sp. BR20. Next base: position 194,496 of record NZ_CP172012.1, read on the forward strand.
GACTACCGGACGTCTGTGGGTGAGCGCCGGCGCGTCGTATTGGCTGACGGCACACGGATTGATCTGAATACCAGCACGGCGATTGACGTGATATTCGATGGGCGCCAACGTTTGATCCGGCTGCGTGAAGGTGAAGTACTTATCCACACCGGGAAGTTGGGCGGGCAGACGCCCTTTTATGTCGAAACCCGCCAAGGCAGAGTCCAGGCACTGGGTACACGGTTTACAGTGCGCCAGTTGCCGGATTCCACACGTGTCGGTGTTCTGGAGGATCGCGTAAGTGTGTCCCCTGGTGACCAGCCCGGCCATGCTCGACTGCTCGGTGCCGGTGAAAGCGCTGACTTTGATCGTCAAAACGTGGGGCTTGACCACACGTATAGCGGGTCCCACGCAGCCTGGGTCGATGGCCAACTGATCGTATTGGATGCTCGCCTCGGGGATGTGATCGAAGACCTTGCCCGCTACCGTCCCGGTGTCCTGAAATGCGACTTGGCTTGTGCACGTCTACGTGTTTCCGGGACCTTCCGCCTGGATTCCACCGATGCGGTACTGGCGAATCTGCAGGCAACCTTGCCTATTCAGGTGAAATACTTCACTCGCTATTGGGTTTCGGTGAAGCGAATCGCTTGATCGCAAAAATATCCTCACAAGGGGTTATCTTTTTTTTACCTGACACGGCCCTAAAGGTAATCACGACGCCACCTTCAGGGCTTATCCACCTATGCGCCTTCACACCAAGCTCCGCCAGCGACTTTCCTACCACGGTATGACGTGCAGCCTGCTGCTCGGCACGGCAGCCACAGCCGGTGTTTTGCTATCCAGTGACGCCATGGCCGCCAGCGCGGTGCAGCATTACGTCATTGCGGCCGGTCCCCTGGACAATGCCTTGAGCCAATTTGCCGCCAGGGCGAATGTGATTCTGTCTTTCTCGCCCCAGCAAACCGCGCGCTTGAACACCACCGGGCTGGAAGGTGACTATTCGGTTGAGCAAGGTTTTGCACTGTTGCTGCAGAACTCGGGGTTACAAGCTGTAGTCCAGGCGCCTGGCAGTTATGTCCTGCAGACTATTCCTACAGGGCAACTCACGCTCGCGCCCACCACAGTCAGCACTTATCAACAGGTGGGGTTCAATCAAGAGATTGCCGGGGATGTGGGCTACAAAGCGCAAAACAGCCGTATCGGTACCAAGACCAGCACGCCTCTGTCGGAAACACCGCGTTCGGTATCGGTCGTCACCGGCCAGCGCATCAAAGACCAGAAGTCGCAGACCCTGACTGAAGTATTGGGTTACGTGCCAGGTATCTTCGCACCGCCCTTTGCTGCTGGCGACGGTCTTGCGGGGGACTTGTTCTTCATCCGCGGTTTCAATGCCACGGATTACGGCTACGGCCTGCTGCGAGATGGCCTGCGCGTACAAGGCAATCGGTACGACACCACCAGTGAGCCCTATGGCCTGGAGCGGGTCGAAATCTTTCGTGGGCCTTCTTCCCTGCTGTACGGTGAAAACGCGCCTGGCGGTTTAGTGAACTTGGTGAGCAAACATCCGACTGCCACGCCGCAAGGTGAAGTGCAGCTCGGTTATGGCTCGAATAATCGGCGTCAGTTGGGTGTGGATATCTCTGGTCCACTCAACGACAGCGGCAACATCCTTGGCCGGGTTGTGATGCTTGGCCGCAAGTCTGACACGCAGACTGACCATGTTCCTGATGATCGCCTGTATATCGCGCCTTCACTGACGCTGAATTTCGACGATTTCAATACGCTCACGTTGTTGGCCAATTACCAAAAGGACCACACCAATCTCGAACTTGGCCTACCCGCTGCGGGGACCTTGCTTACAAATCCGAACGGAAAGCTGTCCAAGCACACCATGCTCGGCGACCCGGACTGGAATACGTTCGAACGTGAAGCCTGGAGCAGCGGATACGAATTCAGCCACAGCTTCAATGATGAGTGGCAGTTCCGCCAGAACTCGCGGTACATGCAATCGCGCATCAACCGTCACGAAACCTGGCCGAGCACATTGAACAATGGCGGTTTCGGCACCCAACTGAACATGACCGCCTACGACCGCTACAACAAGTCAATGGTGTACTCCCTGGATAACCAGTTGGAAGGAAAATTCCAGGTCGGGGGCCTGGAAAATACGGTGCTGTTCGGCGCCAGTTATGACCGAACCTCGTTCAACCAGGATTGGGACGCAGGCTTCGCCGGCACCATCAATGTGTATAACCCCGTGTACCTGCGTGAACCGCTTACCCCGGTGGCTGTGCAAAACACCTTGCTCGAGCAGCAGATGAAAGGTGTTTATGCACAAATCCAGAGCAAGTATGACCACTGGTTGTTCCTGCTGGGCGGCCGCCAGGACTGGGTCGACAGTGATTTCCGCGACAAGGTCAACAAAGCCAGCAACACCGGCTCCGAAGACCGCAAGTTTACCTACCAGGGCGGGGTGATGTACCAGTTCGACAACGGCCTGACGCCGTACGTCAGCTACTCCACAGCATTTGTGCCTGTACAGCAGATCTCCAACGCCGGTTCACCGTTGAAGCCGATCACCAGCAGTCAGTACGAAGTGGGTGTGAAGTACGAGCCGGTCGGCTGGGATACAGCGATGACTCTGTCGGTGTATGACTTGCGCAAGGAAGACGACACCTACCTCGACGCCACCACCAACAGCTACCGCCAGGTGGGCGAAAGCCGGGCCAAAGGTGCCGAGGTCGAGGTGAACAGCAATATCACGCCCAACCTGAATGTGACCGCAGCCTACACCTACACTGACGCTCGTATTACCAAGGACTCGGCTACCTCGCTGGTTGAGGGGCATCAGATGACGGGGGTTCCGCGCAACCAGGCCTCGGCGTGGGGCAAGTACCGCTTCCTCGATGGCCAACTCAAGGGGTTGTCCCTGGGCGGCGGTGTGCGCTATTTCGACAGTACGTTTTCTTACACCCAGCCCAGCCTGTACGGAAAGCTGGATGCTGGGAGCGTCACTCTGGTGGACGCAGCCGTCGGCTATCAGATCGACAAGCACTGGTCAGTGGACGTGAACGCCAAGAATCTGTTCGACAAGGAGTATGTTTCTGGCTGCAACGACGCGGGCCGCTGCTATTGGGGTGACAGTCGTACACTGCTTGGGACTGTTTCGTACAACTGGTGAAGGATGAAGGCCTGAAGAATCAAAATATTCTTCAGGCCTTCATCGCGGGCAAGCCAGCTCCTACTTGCCGATACAGAAGCTGGAGAAGATCCGTCCCAGCAGATCATCCGAGCTGAACGCGCCGGTGATTTCTCCCAACAGCTGCTGCGCCTGACGCAAGTCCTCAGCCAACAGCTCACCAGCCCCCGCCAAGGTCAATTGAGCCCGACCGTGCTCCAACGCTGCACTTGCGTGACGCAGCGCCTCCAGATGCCTGCGACGTGCACTGAAGCTGCTTTCCGAGGTCTGCTCGTACCCCATGCAGGCCTTGAGGTGGTCGCGCAGCAACTCCAGTCCATCACCGGCCGATTTCGCACTCAGGCTGATGGTGACATGGCCATCCTCGCTGGTTTCCATCGCTATGGCTTCACCGGTCAGGTCAGCCTTATTCCGAATCAAGGTGACTTTGGACGGGTCAGGCCGTTGCTCAAGGAATTCCGGCCACAGTGCGAATGGATCTACAGCTTCCGGCGCCGTGGCATCTACCACCAGCAACACACGGTCCGCCTCACTGATAGCCTTGAGCGCACGCTCGACGCCGATCTTTTCCACCTGGTCGTCGGTGTCGCGTAAACCCGCGGTGTCGACCACGTGCAACGGCATGCCATCAATGTGGATATGTTCACGCAAAATGTCCCGGGTAGTACCGGCAATCTCGGTGACGATGGCAGCTTCTCGACCCGCCAGAGCGTTCAGCAGGCTGGATTTGCCGGCATTGGGGCGCCCAGCGATCACCACCGTCATGCCGTCGCGCAGCAACGCGCCCTGCCCGGCTTCACGCAGGACTGTGGATAATTCATCGCGAACTTTATCCAGCATCGCCAATACATGGCCATCGGCAAGGAAGTCGATTTCCTCTTCAGGAAAATCAATCGCCGCCTCGACGTAGATGCGCAGGCTTATCAACTGTTCGGTCAAGTTATGCACACGCAGGGAAAAAGCGCCCTGCAAAGAGCGCAATGCGTTGCGTGCTGCCTGTGCAGAACTGGCCTCGATCAAGTCGGCAATTGCTTCAGCCTGTGCCAGGTCGAGCTTGTCGTTAAGGAATGCCCGCTCACTGAATTCTCCAGGACGAGCCAGGCGGCAACCCAATTGCAGGCAGCGCTGCAGCAACATATCCAGAACGATTGGGCCGCCATGCCCCTGCAATTCCAGTACGTCTTCACCCGTGAAGGAGTTGGGGCCCGGGAAATACAGGGCCAGGCCTTCGTCCAATACTTCTTCATCAGAGCCCAGGAACGGGCCGTAATGGGCATAGCGTGGCTTTAACTCTCTCCCGCTGATGGCCTTCGCGGCAATGCCGGCGAGCGGTCCGGAAATACGAACGATACCGACGCCGCCGCGACCCTGAGCGGTAGCGACAGCAGCGATGGTTTCACGAGTAGCGCTCATCAGCAGGTTCCAGAATAAAAATGACGGAAAGCAAAACGCCCCACTAGGGGGCGTCTTGAGTGGTTATCCACAGAGTAAATTACGCCTCGGCTTTTTTGGTAGCCGCTTCGATTTTACGTGTGATGTACCACTGTTGAGAGATCGACAACACGTTGTTGACCACCCAGTACAGAACCAGACCAGCTGGGAACCACAGGAAGAAGAAGGTGAAGATGATTGGCATCATTTTCATCACTTTGGCCTGCATCGGATCCGGGGGTGTCGGGTTCAGGCGCTGCTGGATAAACATGGTCGCGCCCATGATGATCGGCAGGATAAAGAACGGGTCTTTGATCGACAGGTCAGTTATCCACAGCATGAACGGTGCCTGACGCATTTCCACGCTTTCCAGGAGTACCCAGTAAAGCGAAAGGAATACCGGCATCTGCACCAGAATCGGCAAGCATCCACCCAACGGGTTGATCTTCTCTTTCTTGTACAGCTCCATCATGGCCTGCGACATTTTCTGCCGGTCATCACCATGTTGTTCTTTCAGCGCGGCCAGTTTAGGGGCCACGGCACGCATGCGCGCCATCGACTTGTAGCTGGCGGCCGACAGTGGGAAGAAGATCCCCTTGATCAGCATGGTCAGGAAGATGATCGACCAGCCCCAGTTACCGACGATGCTGTGGATATGTTGCAGCAGCCAGAAGATCGGCTGGGCAATGAACCACAGGATGCCGTAGTCCACAGTCAGTTCCAGACCTGGGGATAACTCTTTCAACACCGCTTGGCTTTTCGGGCCGGCGTACAGGGTTGCGCTGGTTTCAGCCTTGGCACCTGGAGCGACGGTCAACGCCGGGCCGGTGTAGCCAATGATGTAGTTACCTTTGCTGTCCTTGCGCGCCAGTACGGCATTGTTCTGGCCAGGCTGAGGAATCCACGCAGTTACGAAGTAGTGTTGCAGCCAGGCTACCCAACCACCGTTCACGTTATAGGTGATCGGTGCCTTGGTTTTGTCTTCGGCCACCTTATCCATGTCTTTCATGGATACTTTTTTGTACGGTTCCGAACTTGTCCACAGGGCTGCGCCCAGGTAAGTCGCGGTACCGGTCGCAGTGCTGGACGATGGATCGGAGCTGGCGTCACGCTTGAGCTGCGCAAACATTGCGCCGGTCCAAGGCTGAGCGCTCTGGTTGTCGATCAAATAGGTGACAACGATGTCGTACAGCCCGCGCTTGAGTGTGAAGCGCTTGATGTAGTTGACGCCGTCCTTGCTGAACTTCAAGTCCACGACCAGCTGGTCTTGGCCATCCGCCAGTTGATAGCTCTTCTTCTCCGCAGAGAAAATCGGACGACCGGTTGCGCTCGCATCAGGACCGTTGGTGCCGATCAGGCCACTTTGTGCCTGGTAAACACGTTCGCCACCGTTATCGAACAACTGGAATGGAATTTCCGGGTGATCCTGACGACGCGGATACAGCGGAAGTGTCAGTTTGGCAACATCGCCACCTTGCGGGTCGATAGCCAGGTCCAATACATCCGTCTTGATCTGGATGAGGTCGGTGCTTGTGGCAACTGCAACTTCGGCAGGTGCTTTTGTTTCGCCCGCTGCGCGTGGAATGTCATCACTGGCGGCAGTATTGGTGCCACTTACTGTATCGGGAAGTCCCGCTGGAACAGCATTGGCAGCAACATTCTGAGTCGGCAGGGCAGCTTGGCCATAGTCCTGGTTCCACTTAAGGACCATGACGTAGGACACGATTGCCAGGGCGACGATCAGGATCGTGCGTTTAATATCCATGATTACTCGGCCATCGAAGAAGAACGGGAGGTAGGGATAGGTGGAACCGGGTCATAACCACCGGGATTCCACGGATGACAGCGACCTAAACGACGAAAGGTCAGCCAGCCACCGCGCAGAAGACCATGATTTTCTATGGCCTCTAACGCGTAGCAGGAACAACTGGGGTAGAAACGACAGTGGCTGGCCATCAGAGGACTAATGGCATAGCGATAAAACTGGATCGGAACGAGTGCCAGTTTACGCATCGGTGCTGTCTACCCCTACAGTTTCGGTGCTGACTGCTGGTGCTGGTTTGTTGGTACGCGCCAGACGTTTCCAGAGCTTGCCGAAATGCTGAATCAATTCGGGGTTTTCTACATCCCCCAAGCCTTTGCGCGCGACGATAACAATATCCCAACCAACCAGAGTGTCCTGGTGGAGGCGAAACGATTCGCGCATCAGACGCTTGAGGCGATTGCGCTCAACGGAGAGCTTTACGCTCTTCTTGCCGATCACCAACCCGAGACGGGGGTAATCAAGATCGTTGTTACGCGCAAGGAGCAGGAGATTTTTCCCCGGAACCTTGCCGGTGGGGGAGTCAAAGACTGCCTTGAAGTGCCGGGGGGTTAGCAGACGCTTTTCCCGACTGAAGTCCTGACTCACCACCAGTACCGGATTATCAAACTGCCAGACGCGCACGACCTTTGGCGCGGCGACGCGACAGGACAGCACGGCCGTTCTTGGTAGCCATGCGAGCACGGAAGCCGTGGGTACGGGCGCGTTTGATGGTGCTTGGTTGGAAAGTACGTTTCATGGCGTTGTTACCTGGTTCGTCCACAACGGGCCGGAATGGCCCCCGTTTTAAGAGACCGGCGATTCTAGAGAAAGCAAGCCTCTAGGTCAATTTCCAACCAGCTTTTCCTTCAATTAGATCTTTACGAGCCTCCAGCCCTTTTCTTTCCGTTCTGCTTCCACGAGCAATGCCATAGATATAAAAATAAAGAAGGAAGTTATTTAAAGCTTTTCTGTAAAGCTTATAAAAGCTAGGCAGGCCATCCTCTGTGGATAACTGCCTTAAGGCCTTATTCCACGTGATGTACAGAGAATGACAAAACGGGGGAGAAACGGTGCTCTGCCTGTGCTGCGCTGTCGGATAAGCTGTGTGTGGAATGGCATGTTATCCACAGGCCAGTTACCCACAGACTTTCGCCCCCACTTGTACAACGAGCTCAGGCACGCTTATCCACAGAGCTTATGCACAGACCATCTGTCGCATTTTTTGCAGTTAAGGCATTGATTTTGGCTGGCCTGTGAGCAACCTACATGTGGATAAGTGGGCTGCTGGCCGCTACAATGGCGGCTGTTTTTGCCTCACCGGCTTTCAACTTAGGGGATATCCGTGTCAGTGGAACTTTGGCAGCAGTGCGTTGAGCTTTTGCGCGATGAGCTGCCTGCCCAGCAATTCAACACCTGGATCCGCCCGCTACAGGTCGAAGCCGAAGGCGACGAGTTGCGTGTCTATGCGCCCAATCGTTTTGTTCTCGACTGGGTCAACGAAAAGTACCTGAGCCGCGTTCTCGAATTGCTCGATGAACACGGCAATGGCCTCGCGCCCGTGCTCTCCTTATTGATAGGCAGCAAACGCAGCTCGGCACCTCGTGCTGCACCGAATGCTCCGCTCGCAGCGAGTGCCTCGCAGGCTCAAGTCGCCGCGGCGCCTGTTAATAACTCGCCAGCGCCGGTTGCCCAGACGCCTTCGAAATCCTCGTCGCAGAAAAACGCGCCTATAAATGAAGAGCCGTCCCGCGACAGCTTCGATCCAATGGCGGGCGCCAGTTCCCAGCAGGCTCCGGTCCGCGCCGAGCAGCGCACGGTACAGGTCGAAGGCGCGCTCAAGCACACCAGCTACCTGAACCGCACGTTCACCTTTGAGAACTTCGTCGAAGGTAAATCCAACCAGCTGGCCCGCGCGGCCGCCTGGCAGGTCGCAGACAACCCCAAGCACGGTTACAACCCGCTCTTCCTTTATGGCGGCGTTGGCTTGGGTAAGACCCACTTGATGCACGCTGTGGGTAACCACCTATTAAAGAAGAACCCGAATGCCAAGGTTGTATACCTGCACTCGGAGCGCTTCGTGGCTGACATGGTCAAGGCCCTGCAGCTCAATGCGATCAACGAGTTCAAGCGGTTCTACCGCTCCGTTGATGCATTGCTGATCGATGACATTCAATTCTTCGCGCGTAAGGAGCGTTCCCAGGAAGAGTTTTTCCATACGTTCAACGCCCTGCTCGAAGGTGGCCAACAGGTCATCCTGACCAGTGACCGTTACCCGAAGGAAATCGAAGGCCTGGAAGAACGCTTGAAGTCGCGCTTTGGTTGGGGCCTTACCGTTGCGGTAGAGCCGCCGGAGTTGGAAACCCGCGTTGCGATCCTGATGAAAAAGGCCGATCAGGCGAAAGTCGATCTGCCCCACGACGCTGCGTTTTTCATCGCCCAACGCATTCGCTCCAACGTGCGTGAGCTGGAAGGTGCGCTCAAGCGTGTCATCGCGCACTCTCACTTCATGGGCCGCGACATCACCATCGAGCTGATTCGCGAATCCCTGAAAGACTTGCTGGCATTGCAGGACAAACTGGTGAGTGTGGATAACATCCAGCGCACCGTGGCCGAGTACTACAAGATCAAGATTTCCGACCTGTTGTCCAAGCGCCGTTCGCGCTCGGTGGCTCGTCCGCGTCAGGTGGCCATGGCACTCTCCAAGGAGTTGACCAACCATAGCCTGCCGGAAATCGGTGATGTGTTTGGCGGCCGCGACCACACCACGGTCTTGCACGCGTGCCGCAAGATCAACGAGCTTAAGGAATCCGACGCGGATATTCGCGAGGACTACAAGAACCTGCTGCGTACACTGACTACTTGATGACACCAGCGCAGCTTATTAAGGCAAGGGACTAGACCATGCATTTCACCATTCAACGCGAAGCCCTGTTGAAACCCCTGCAACTGGTCGCAGGCGTCGTCGAGCGCCGACAGACCTTGCCGGTGCTCTCCAACGTATTGCTGGTGGTCGAAGGCCAGCAATTGTCCCTGACCGGTACCGACCTGGAAGTCGAGCTGGTCGGTCGCGTGCAACTGGAAGAACCCGCTGAACCTGGCGAGATCACAGTACCTGCGCGCAAGTTGATGGACATCTGCAAAAGCCTGCCGAACGACGCGCTGATCGACATTAAGGTTGATGAGCAGAAGTTGGTGGTCAAGGCGGGACGCAGCCGTTTCACGCTGTCTACTTTGCCGGCCAATGATTTCCCGACTGTGGAAGAAGGCCCAGGCTCACTGACCTGCAGCCTGGAGCAAAGCAAACTGCGCCGTCTGATTGAGCGTACCAGCTTCGCCATGGCTCAGCAGGACGTGCGTTACTACCTCAACGGCATGCTGCTGGAAGTGTCGGAAGGCATCATCCGCGCCGTGGCCACCGACGGCCACCGTCTGGCGATGTGCTCGATGCGCGCCGATATCGGTCAACCTGATCGTCATCAGGTGATCGTGCCGCGTAAGGGTATTCTCGAACTGGCGCGCCTGCTCACTGAGCCGGATGGCAATGTCAGCATCGTACTGGGTCAGCACCATATCCGCGCGACTACCGGCGAGTTCACCTTCACCTCCAAGCTGGTTGACGGCAAGTTCCCGGATTACGAGCGCGTTCTGCCTAAAGGCGGCGACAAGTTGGTGATCGGTGATCGCCAGGCCCTGCGTGAAGCGTTCAGCCGTACTGCGATTCTGTCCAACGAGAAGTACCGTGGTATTCGTCTGCAACTGGCCAATGGTCAGTTGAAAATCCAGGCCAATAACCCGGAGCAGGAAGAAGCGGAAGAGGAAGTGGGCGTTGATTACAACGGCGGCACTTTGGAAATCGGCTTCAACGTGAGCTACTTGCTGGACGTGCTGGGTGTGATGACCACCGAACAGGTTCGCCTGATCCTGTCCGACTCCAACAGCAGCGCCCTGGTGCAGGAATCCGATAATGACGACTCGGCTTACGTTGTTATGCCGATGCGTCTGTAATCATGCTCAGCAGAAGCTAGATGTCCCTTAGTCGCGTCTCGGTCACCGCGGTGCGCAATTTGCACCCGGTGACCTTCTCCCCCTCCCCCCGCATCAATATCCTCCACGGCGCCAACGGCAGTGGCAAAACCAGCGTGCTGGAAGCCATCCACCTGCTAGGGCTTGCCCGTTCCTTTCGCAGTGCCCGCTTGTTGCCGGTGATTCAGTATGAACAACTGGCCTGCACAGTATTTGGCCAAGTCGAACTTGCAGAAGGTGGGCACAGCAGCCTGGGGATTTCTCGTGATCGCGGCGGTGAGTTCCAGATTCGCATCGACGGGCAGAATGCTCGCAGTGCTGCGCAACTGGCAGAGATCCTGCCATTGCAACTGATCAACCCTGACAGCTTCCGCTTGCTGGAAGGCGCGCCAAAAATCCGCAGGCAGTTCCTCGACTGGGGAGTGTTCCACGTGGAACCGCGATTCATGGCCACTTGGCAGCGCCTGCAGAAGGCCCTGCGGCAGCGGAACTCATGGCTGCGGCATGGTACACTTGACGCCGCTTCGCAAGCGGCCTGGGACCGGGAATTGTGCCTGGCCAGCGACGAAATAGATGAATACCGCCGCGCCTATATCAAAGCCTTGAAACCAGTCTTTGAGCAGACCTTGAGCGAGTTGTTGGATCTCGAGGGGCTGACGCTGAGTTACTACCGTGGTTGGGATAAAGAACGTGAGCTGAGTGCAGTGCTCGCGACGTCCCTGCAGCGGGATCAGCAAATTGGCCATACCCAGGCCGGACCCCAACGGGCTGATTTGCGTCTTAGATTAGGCGCACACAATGCTGCGGACATCTTGTCCCGCGGCCAGCAGAAGTTGGTGGTGTGTGCACTGCGTATCGCCCAGGGTCATCTGGTTAGCCAAGCCCGACGTGGTCAGTGTATTTATCTGGTGGATGACTTGCCGTCTGAACTCGACGAGCAACATCGCCGTGCGTTATGCCGCTTGTTGGAAGAATTACGCTGCCAGGTGTTTATCACCTGTGTAGACCACGAATTATTGAGGGAAGGCTGGCAGACGGAAACGCCAGTCGCTTTGTTCCACGTGGAACAAGGCCGTATCACCCAGACCCACGACCATCGGGAGTGAAGGCATGAGCGAAGAAAACACGTACGACTCGACCAGCATTAAAGTGCTGAAAGGTTTGGATGCCGTACGCAAACGTCCCGGTATGTACATTGGCGACACTGATGACGGTAGCGGTCTGCACCACATGGTGTTCGAGGTGGTCGACAACTCCATCGACGAAGCTCTGGCCGGTCACTGCGACGACATCAGCATCATCATCCATCCGGACGAATCCATTACTGTGCGCGACAACGGTCGTGGCATCCCGGTAGATGTGCACAAAGAAGAAGGCGTTTCGGCGGCAGAGGTCATCATGACCGTGCTCCACGCCGGCGGTAAGTTCGACGATAACTCCTATAAAGTCTCCGGTGGTTTGCACGGTGTGGGTGTGTCGGTGGTGAATGCTCTGTCCGAAGAGCTGATCCTGACCGTTCGCCGCAGTGGCAAGATCTGGGAGCAGACCTATGTCCACGGTGTGCCACAGGAGCCGATGAAAATCGTTGGCGACAGTGAAACCACCGGTACCCAGATCCATTTCAAGCCATCGGCTGATACCTTCAAGAACATCCACTTCAGCTGGGACATCCTGGCCAAGCGTATTCGTGAACTGTCCTTTCTTAACTCCGGTGTGGGTATCATCCTCAAGGACGAACGCAGCGGCAAGGAAGAACTGTTCAAGTACGAAGGCGGCTTGCGTGCGTTCGTTGAATACCTGAACACCAACAAGACTGCGGTCAACCAGGTGTTCCACTTCAACGTCCAGCGTGAAGACGGCATTGGCGTGGAAATCGCCCTGCAATGGAACGACAGCTTCAACGAGAACCTGTTGTGCTTCACCAACAACATTCCACAGCGTGACGGTGGTACTCACTTGGTGGGTTTCCGTTCCGCGCTGACGCGTAACCTGAACACCTACATCGAAGCCGAAGGCCTGGCGAAGAAGCATAAAGTTGCCACCACTGGTGACGATGCGCGTGAAGGTCTGACCGCGATTATTTCGGTGAAAGTGCCGGACCCTAAATTCAGCTCCCAGACCAAAGATAAGCTGGTGTCTTCCGAAGTGAAAACTGCGGTTGAACAGGAGATGGGCAAGTACTTCTCCGACTTCCTGCTGGAAAACCCGAACGAAGCCAAACTGGTTGTCGGCAAGATGATCGACGCCGCGCGTGCCCGTGAAGCGGCGCGTAAAGCTCGTGAGATGACTCGTCGTAAAGGCGCGCTGGATATTGCCGGCTTGCCAGGCAAACTGGCTGACTGCCAGGAGAAGGACCCTGCCCTCTCCGAACTGTACTTGGTGGAAGGTGACTCTGCTGGCGGTTCCGCCAAGCAGGGTCGTAATCGTCGCACCCAGGCCATCCTGCCGTTGAAGGGTAAGATCCTCAACGTTGAGAAGGCTCGCTTCGACAAGATGATTTCCTCCCAGGAAGTCGGCACCTTGATCACGGCACTGGGCTGCGGTATTGGCCGTGACGAGTACAACATCGACAAGCTGCGCTATCACAACATCATCATCATGACCGATGCTGACGTCGACGGTTCGCACATCCGTACCCTGCTGCTGACCTTCTTCTTCCGTCAGTTGCCGGAGCTGATCGAGCGTGGCTACATCTACATCGCCCAGCCGCCGTTGTACAAAGTGAAGAAAGGCAAGCAAGAGCAATACATCAAAGACGACGACGCCATGGAAGAGTACATGACGCAGTCGGCCCTGGAAGATGCCAGCCTGCACTTGAACGACGAAGCCCCGGGCATCTCCGGCGAGGCGCTGGAGCGCCTGGTTAACGACTTCCGTATGGTGATGAAGACGCTCAAGCGCCTGTCGCGCCTGTACCCACAGGAACTGACCGAGCACTTCATCTACCTGCCGTCCGTAAGCCTGGAGCAGTTGGGCGACCACGCACACATGCAAGAATGGCTGGCCCAGTACGAAGTACGCCTGCGCACTGTCGAAAAATCCGGCCTGGTGTACAAAGCCAGTCTGCGTGAAGACCGTGAGCGTAATGTCTGGCTGCCAGAGGTCGAATTGATCTCCCACGGCCTGTCGAACTACGTCACCTTCAACCGCGACTTCTTCGGCAGCAACGACTACAAGACCGTTGTGACCCTCGGCGCGCAACTGAGCACCCTGCTGGACGACGGTGCTTATATTCAGCGTGGCGAGCGTAAGAAAGCGGTCAAGGAGTTCAAGGAAGCTCTGGACTGGTTGATGGCGGAAAGCACCAAGCGCCACACTATCCAGCGATACAAAGGTCTGGGCGAAATGAACCCGGACCAACTGTGGGAAACCACCATGGACCCAGCCCAGCGCCGTATGCTGCGTGTGACCATCGAAGACGCCATTGGCGCAGACCAGATCTTCAACACCCTGATGGGTGATGCGGTCGAACCTCGTCGTGACTTCATCGAGAGCAATGCCTTGGCGGTGTCTAACCTGGACTTCTGATCCAGGCGCGACCCCCAAAATAAAAAAGGCCAACGCATAGCGTTGGCCTTTTTTATTGCGAATGGTCTGCAAAATGCTCCACGTGGAACATCATGGTTTTTATCCAGAAGAAGCCGCAGCCACGCTCTCCAACCGGTACCCATACCCATAGATCGTCAACAACTGCCAACCCCTATCAGCGGTAAGCCCGAGCTTGTTGCGTAGCCGATAGATATGCGTATCCAGCGGCCGAGAGGACACCATTTCTTCATGGGTCCAGAACCGCTCATAAAGGTACTCGCGCGACAGGGGCCGAGCCAGGTTGGCGAACAAGCAGCTCGCCAGACGGTATTCGCGCTCGGTGAGGTTGATCGGTTTGCCTGCGCGCGTGACGGTCAACTCTGCGTCGTCGAAGGTCAGGTCATTGAAACTCTGCACTTCGGGGGTCGCCGATTTCTGCAGGCCATGCCGACGCAGAACGGCTGTAACTCGCGCCTTCAGTTCGTTAGGGCGAAAGGGTTTGCTGACGTAATCGTCGGCGCCACTGTTCAATGCGGTAACGATATCGCTTTCGGCATCACGGCTGGTGAGCATGATAACAGCGGGTGGTGACTCCATGTGCTCACGGGTCCAGCGCAGCAAAGCAATACCGGTGATGTCGGGCAGTTGCCAGTCGAGTATCAACAGGTCGAAGGTCTCCCGGCGCAATTGACGCAGCAGGCCTTCGCCGCGCTCGAAGCAATGCAGGGTCCAGGGTTGTTCGGCGGTGCTGGGGATTTGTCGCAGTGTCTGTTCCACCCGTCGCAATTCTGCGGGTTCGTCATCCAGTATTGCGACACGCATGGGAGGGTCCTTTCTTTTTGAAGAGTACGGCAGTCGTATATTGAGGGGCACGTACTGCGCAGATGCCGGTCATTGAATCTGAAGAATTGTGCTCAGGTTCGTCGACCCCTTGGATCTCTCGGTAGGCTGGGATCAATAAGCGAATACGCCATTGAAAGTCTTCCATACCTATGTGGGAAAGATACCGACTCCAGGCGTTAAGGAAAAGGATCAGCCGACGCATGCGCTGTCGTAAACTCCTGTGCCCTGATAGTGGATGCCCTTTGGAATCCCCGCGTTATGAACATCAAGCAGGAAGTTTTTTCCACCGCGCCGAAAATGAGCTTCACTGGGCTCAAAGCGTCGTTCTATCACGTACGTATGTCGGCTTACGACGTGCAACGCCTGAGGAGGAATCGGGGGCCTATGCCATCATCTACCGCATGCCAACAACACCGGCGCGTTGATCCATGATGCTCTGGGGAAAGGCCGAAAAGCGCCAACCCACCCATGCCCAGCGCCTGTTCCACGGTCTGGTACGGGAGTGGTTATGGATTGGTTTGCTGCTGTTGCCAATCACTGCCTACCTCTCGATGAGTCCAGGCCTGGCCTTGAACAACCCGCTATACGACAGCCTTCGCCGCCTGGCGCCACTGCCGGTGGACCCGCGCATCCTGCTGGTGACCATCGATGACCCTAGCCTGAAGAAACTCGGCCAGTGGCCTTGGCCGCGTAGTTTGCACGCCGACCTGATCGATCGTCTTAGCGCAGCGCAGCCGGCCGGTATCTTGTTTGATGTGATCTTCAGCGAGCCCGGTAACCCGGTTAATGACAAGCGCTTGGCCGACTCGGTGTGCAACGCCGGCAACGTATTGTTGCCCTTGGCCCGTGACGATTCCACCAGCTACAGCCAGCCCGGGACACAAATGCTGTCACTGCTCAAATGTGCCAAGGGTGTCGGGCATATCAATGTGGAGGCGGATAGCGATGGCGTGGTGCGCAGGCTGTATATGCGTGAGGGGCCAGCCGGCGCCACAGCGCTTCAGTTAGCGTGGCTGGCCTTCGCGATGAGCGGGCAATCGGCCGAGATGCCCGGGCAGGCCCTGACGTCGATCACCCAGGATTGGCACCGGGAGCATGCCGTCCGTATCCCGTTTATTGCTGCCGACACCCATTTCCCGAGCGTGTCTTATGTCAGCGTATTACGCGGTGAGGTCCCTCCCGAGCGGTTGCGGGGCCGTCTGATTCTGGTGGGGGCGACAGCGTCGGGCATGGGCGATCGTTTTGTCACACCGCTCTCTCCTATGGCCGGCACCACCGCGGGTGTGGAGATCCAGGCCAATGTGCTCAATGGCTTGCTGCAAGATCGAAGTATTGTGGACTTGCCCGGATGGCTGGCCGCACTGATCGCAACGTCCCTGGTGGCGATGCTGCTGGGCCTGCTGCTCTACCGCCCGCGCTATGCGCTGTGGATGACCCTGGGGTGCATGTTCATGGCCTTGGTGGGTTCAGCGGCCTTGTTGCGCCTGGGCTACTGGTGGTCGCCTGCGGCCTGCTTGATCGGTTTGCTGCTCAGCTACCTGATCTGGAACTGGCGTCGTTTGAGTGTGATCCTGGCCTACTTCGGCTGGGAATTGGCGCGCCTGGATAACGAACCCAAAGTCTTGCCCGAACGCCGTCGCGCACCCGCCAACAAAGGTGACGTATTGCAGGGCCGTATCTTTGCCCTGGAGCAAGCCGTAAGTCGTACGCGGGACACCCGACGTTTTATGGCCGATGGGTTGGAATGCTTGCCGGTGGCGACACTGATCACCGACACCCAGGCTAATATCCTTTTGGCCAACCGTATTGCGCGGGAAGTATTCGGCAATGACTTGATCAACCATAACCTTCTGGAGCAGCTGGCTGACCTCGGTTATCCGCCGCTGCACAATGGCGTACGCCCCACCCTCTCAACGCTGGAACTCGTTGAGTTTCGTGATATCCACCAACGCAGCCTGCGCATGGAGCTTGCCCCCCTGCTGCCGGCGGAAGGGGATGTGGCGCTGGGCTGGCTGCTGAGCCTCACCGACCTGAGCAAGGAACGCGAAGCCCAGCAGCATCGGGAAACCATGCTGCGCTTCCTCTCCCACGACTTGCGCGCACCCCACTCGGCGATCCTCGCACTGTTGGATGTGCACAACAGTGAGTCGCCGATTTTTGCCCAGATCGAGCAGCAGGTACGCCGCGCCTTGGGCCTGACCGAATCATTTGTGCAACTGGCTAGGGCTGAGGCCGATGGCTACCAGTTCGAGCCAACGCTGTTCGCCATGTTGGTAATGGATGCCTTTGATCAAGTGGCAGTGATCGCCCACCTCAAAGGTATTCACTTGGTCCACGATCTGGACGAGGCCGACGAAGGGATGGTGTCAGCCGATCAATCATTGCTCACCCGCGCATTGTTCAATGTGCTGGAGAACGCGATCAAATACTCCCGGTCCGGTACCACCGTTCGGCTGCGACACAGCAGCGCGCAAGGCTGGTTGGAATGCCGCATCAGCGACCAGGGCCCCGGGATAGCCGCCGAGGATTTGCCTGAGCTGTTCAGCCAGTACAAGCGCTTTGACTCGGCCCAAGGCAGCGAAGGGTTGGGGTTGGGACTGAGCATGGTCAAGGCGGTCGTTGAGCGTCATGGGGGCCGTATCGGGTGTGAAAGCACCGTGGGCAAAGGCACCACTTTCAGCCTGCAGCTGCCCTTGCTGGACGACTGCTAAACGTAGTTTTCTGCTGTGCATAAAAAACCGGTCTCAAGGACCGGTTTTTTAATGCGGAAAAAACTTATGCACGTTTTTTTAGATTTTATCTGTTTTAGAAATATCTAAGTAAATCAACTTATTAGGGTGAAAAAAAGCCAATTCGCCAACAAACCGTGCACAGGTTATCCACAGATGCTCATACCACCGGCGTCTCCACTACAATCGGCTCCGGCGGCAGAGAGCCCATGGCCCGCTGCTGCGCTTCATTCCATGCCTGGGCACGGTCATTCAGCGCGGCAATGGCACGTGGGCCTTCCCCTTCTGCGTACATTGGCTCGCCTATCACCACAGTGATAGTGCCTGCGCGTTTTGCCCAACCCGTCTTCGGCCAGAACCTGCCGGCGTTATGCGCAATCGGCAGCACCGGCAGGTTGGCGTTGACCGCCAATGCCGTACCTCCACGGGAGAACTTGCCTATGGTCCCAAAGGGGACTCGTGTACCTTCCGGAAAGATCAGCACCCACACGCCGTCCTTGAGCAGCTCATCGCCCTTCTTGGCGACATGCTTGAGCGCCGCCTTGGGGTTGTCACGGTCGATAGCGATCGGGCGCAACATGGCCATGGCCCAGCCGAAGAACGGCACGTACAGCAGCTCACGCTTGAGCACCTGGCTCAAGGGCGAGAAGTAAGCCGAGAGGAAGAAGGTCTCCCAAGTGCTCTGGTGATTCGACAGAATCACGCACGGCTGGTCCGGTACGTTTTCAGCGCCCTTGATCTCGAAACGAATGTTCAGGAACACCTTGGTCAGCCACAACGCGCAGCGGCACCAATAGACGTTGATAAAGCGATAGCGCGCCTTGAACGGCAGGAACGGCGCAATAAAAAAGCTCAGGGTGCACCAGAGAAACGAACTGGTGCCCAACAGCAGGTAAAAGAAAAAGGTTCTGATGGCCTGCAAAATCGACATGGCGGCATTTACCGTTGCGGGACATGGCCCGCCTGTTAAAAGCGCACTCCCGAACAGTCCTTGGCCAGGAAGTCGAGGGCGGCTAGTTGTTGATAAGTTCTGCGGCAACCGCCGCCAGATCGTCAAAAATCAAGGTGCCTACCGGCAGGTTTTTCGCCTGGGTCTTTTCGCCTTTCCCGGTCTTTACCAAAACTGGCTGAGAGTCGACGGCTTTGGCCGCCTCCAGGTCACCGAGGCTGTCCCCGACGAACCATATCCCAGCCAAAGGCACCTTGTAATGTTCTGCAATGGTTTTCAACATGCCGGGTTTGGGTTTGCGGCAATCGCAGCCCTCATCCGGCCCGTGAGGGCAGTAAACCACCAGCCCCACCTCACCGCCCTGCTCCGCCACCAGCGTGCGCAAGCGCGCATGCATGGCGTCCAGGGTGGCGATGTCGTAATAGCCACGGGCGATACCGGACTGGTTGGTGGCGATGGCCACCGTCCAGCCGGATTTGCTCAACTGCGCGATGGCCTCGATCGAACCGGGCAGTGGAATCCATTCCGCCACCGACTTGATGTAAGCGTCGGAGTCGTAGTTGATCACCCCGTCCCGATCGAGAATCAGCAGTTTCAACATGATCAGCTCAGCGTCGAAATGTCAGCGATGTTGACGAACAAGCCACGCAGACGCGCCAGCATGGCGTAGCGGTTTTTCCGCACGCCGGCATCTTCGGCATTGATCATCACCGCTTCGAAGAACGCATCCACCGGCTCACGCAAGGTAGCCAGACGTGCCAAGGCTTCGGCGTAATTGCGTTCGGCGATCAGCGGCTTCACCGCATTCTCTGCCTTGGCAATGGCCGAGTTCAGCGAGAACTCCTTGGCGTCGGCAAACAGGCCAGGGTCGACATCGGCGTTGCCCAGGCCTTCGGCCTTGCTCAGCAGGTTCGACACTCGCTTGTTCACGGCGGCCAGGGCATCGGCTTCCGGCAGCTTGCGGAAGGCCTGTACGGCTTGTACGCGCTGATCGAAGTCCAGCGCCGAACCCGGTTGCAGGGCACGTACCGACAGGTAGACGGAAACGTCCACGCCTTCGTCTTCATAACGCGCACGCAGGCGGTCGAACACGAACTCCAACACTTGCTCGGCCAGGCCGGCTTGCTTGACCTTGCCACCGAACTGGCCGACCGCGAACACCACGGCCTGGGTCAGGTCGAGGTCCAGCTTCTTGTCGATCAGGATACGCAGCACGCCCAGGGCCGCACGACGCAGGGCATAAGGGTCTTTGCTACCGGTGGGCAGCATGCCGATACCGAAGATACCGACCAGGGTATCCAGCTTGTCGGCGATGGCCACGGCCGCACCGGTCAGGGTGGCCGGCAGCTCAGCGCCGGCACCGCGGGGCATGTACTGCTCGTTCAGCGCCAGGGCAACATCGTCTGGCTCGCCATCGTTGAGGGCGTAGTAGTAACCGGCAACGCCTTGCATCTCCGGGAACTCGCCAACCATCTCGGTGGCCAGGTCGCACTTGGACAGCAAGCCTGCACGCGCAGCCCAGGCGGCATCACCGCCAATGCGTGGGGCAATGTAGGCCGCCAGCTTGGAAACGCGCACAGCCTTGTCGTAGACGCTGCCGAGTTTTTCCTGGAACACCACGTTCTGCAGGCGCAGGTTGAAGTCTTCCAGCTTCTGCTTCTTGTCTTGCTTGAAGAAGAACTCGGCGTCAGTCAGGCGCGGGCGAACGACTTTCTCGTTACCGGCGATGATCTGCTGCGGGTCCTTGCTGTCGATGTTGGCCACGGTGATAAAGCGCGGCAGCAACTTACCGTCCACGTCCAGCAGGCAGAAATACTTCTGGTTGTCCTGCATGGTGGTGATCAGTGCTTCCTGCGGCACGTCGAGGAAACGTTCTTCGAACGAGCACACCAGCGGCACCGGCCATTCAACCAGCGCGGTCACTTCGTCGAGCAGGCTTGGCGGCACGATGGCGGTGCCTTCCTGCAGGCGGGCCAGTTCTTCGGTACGCTTGCTGATCAGCTCGCGACGCTCGTTGGCATCGGCCAGCACGTAAGCAGCCCGCAGATCGGCGGCATAGTTAGCCGGCGAAGTGATGCGCACCGCTTCTGGATGGTGGAAGCGATGGCCGCGGGAGTCACGGCCAGCCTTCTGGGCGAGGATGGTGCAGTCGATGACCTGGTCACCGAGCAGCATCACCAGCCACTGGGTCGGGCGCACGAACTCTTCCTTGCGCGCGCCCCAGCGCATGCGCTTGGGGATCGGCAGGTCGTTCAGGGAGTCTTCGACGAGGGTCGGCAACAGGCTGGCGGTCGGCTTGCCTTTGATGACCTGGCTGAAACGCAGTTTCGGGCCGCTCTGGTCGATCTCGCTCAGCTCGACGCCACACTTCTTGGCGAAGCCCAGTGCGGCTTGGGTCGGGTTGCCTTCGGCGTCGAAAGCCGCCTGGCGTGGTGGGCCGTCGAGGTTGATGCTGCGGTCCGGCTGCTGGGTTTCCAGCGCGGTCAGCAACACGGCCAGGCGGCGCGGCGCGGCGTAGACTTTTTTCGCTTCAAACTTCAGGCCAGCGCTCTGCAGGCCTTTTTCGATACCGGCCAGGAACGCATCGGCCAGGGTATTGAGTGCCTTGGGTGGCAGCTCTTCGGTGCCCAGTTCAACCAGGAAATCTTGAGCACTCATTGTGCAGCCTCCAGCTTAGCCAACACTTCATCACGCAGGTCCGGGGTGGCCATCGGGAAGCCCAGCTTGGCGCGAGCCAGCAGGTAGGCTTGGGCGACGGAACGTGCCAGGGTGCGTACACGCAGGATGTATTGCTGACGCGCGGTTACCGAGATGGCACGGCGGGCGTCCAGCAGGTTGAAGGTATGGGACGCCTTCAACACCATTTCATAGCTTGGCAACGGCAGCGGCTGGTCGAGTTCGATCAGGCGCTTGGCTTCGCTTTCATAGAAGTCGAACAGTTCGAACAGTTTGTCGACGTTGGCGTGTTCGAAGTTGTAGGTGGACTGCTCCACTTCGTTCTGGTGGAACACATCGCCATAGGTCACTTTGCCGAACGGGCCGTCAGCCCACACCAGGTCGTAGACCGAATCCACGCCCTGCAGGTACATGGCCAGGCGTTCAAGACCGTAGGTGATCTCGCCGGTCACCGGGTAGCACTCGATGCCGCCGGCCTGCTGGAAGTAAGTGAATTGCGTCACTTCCATGCCATTGAGCCAGACTTCCCAGCCCAGGCCCCAGGCGCCCAGGGTTGGGGATTCCCAGTTGTCTTCGACGAAACGGATGTCGTGCACCAGTGGGTCGAGACCCACGTGCTTGAGCGAGCCCAGGTACAGTTCCTGGAAGTTGTCCGGGTTCGGCTTCAGGACTACCTGGAATTGATAGTAGTGCTGCAGACGGTTCGGGTTTTCGCCGTAGCGGCCGTCAGTCGGTCGACGACTGGGCTGCACGTAAGCGGCGTTCCAGGTTTCCGGGCCGATGGCCCGCAGGAATGTAGCGGTGTGGAAAGTGCCGGCGCCTACTTCCATATCGTAGGGCTGAAGTACCACACAACCTTGCTCGGCCCAGTATTGCTGGAGGGCGAGGATCAAGTCTTGGAAGGTACGCACGGCTGGCGTAGGCTGGCTCACGAAATTCACCTGTTACTTGGGCTGCGATTTAAAGAGCGGGAGTATACCCGATTCGGCCGCGCCACCATCCCCTGGAGCCTTATGCCACGCTGCTTTTGGTGTTCTGAAGATCCGCTGTACATGGCTTATCACGATCAGGAGTGGGGAACGCCGCTGCGCGATGCGCAGGGTTTGTTCGAGTTGCTTTTGCTCGAAGGGTTCCAGGCGGGCCTGTCCTGGATCACCGTTTTACGCAAACGCGAGCATTATCGAAAGGTCTTGTTTGGTTTTGATGCCCGGCGTTTGGCACAGCTGACCGATGCCGAGATCGAAGCACTGATGCTCGACCCAGGCATTGTGCGTAACCGCCTCAAGCTCAACGCCACCCGGCGCAACGCCGCAGCCTGGCTGGCGCTTGAAGATCCGGTGGGGTTGCTCTGGTCGTTTGTCGGCGGCGTGCCCAAGGTCAATCACTTCAAGGACCGCAGCGAAGTCCCGGCGATTACGCCGGAGGCTGAAGCCATGAGCAAAGCACTCAAGAAAGCCGGCTTCACCTTTGTCGGCCCGACCATTTGTTACGCGTTCATGCAGGCCTCGGGCATGGTCATGGACCACACTCAGGACTGCGACCGTTACGCTGACTTGGCCAACGCCGGTTAGAATGGCGGCTTTGCGCACCACACACGATCAGGAGTGACCTGTGGAAAAGTTTAAAGGCGCCTTGCTGGTAGGCGCTCTTCGGTTGTTTGCCCTGCTGCCATGGCGCGCGGTGCAAGCCGTGGGTTCGGCCATCGGCTGGGTCATGTGGAAAACCCCCAACCGCTCCCGTGAAACGGTGCGGATCAACCTCTCAAAATGCTTCCCCGACATGGACCCCACCGCGCGCGAGCGCCTGGTCGGCCAGAGCCTGAAGGACATCGGCAAGTCCCTGACCGAAAGCGCCTGTGCCTGGATCTGGCCGGCCCAGCGTTCCATCGACCTGGTGCGCGAAGTCGAAGGCCTTGAGGTGCTGCACGAAGCCCTGGCCTCGGGCAAAGGTGTAGTCGGCATCACCAGCCACCTGGGCAATTGGGAGGTGTTGAACCACTTCTATTGCAGCCAATGCAAACCGATCATTTTTTACCGCCCGCCCAAGCTCAAGGCGGTGGATGAGTTGCTGCGCAAGCAGCGCGTACAACTGGGTAACCGCGTGGCGGCGTCCACCAAGGAAGGCATCCTCAGTGTGATCAAGGAAGTGCGCAAAGGCGGCCAGGTGGGGATTCCGGCGGACCCCGAGCCGGCCGAATCCGCAGGGATCTTCGTGCCGTTCTTCGCCACCCAGGCGCTCACGAGCAAGTTCGTGCCGAACATGCTCGCCGGCCACAAGGCCGTGGGGGTGTTCCTGCACGCACTGCGGCTGCCGGACGGTTCGGGCTACAAAGTGATCCTGGAAGCGGCGCCGGAAGACATGTACAGCACCGACACCGCCACCTCCTGCGCGGCGATGAGCAAGGTGGTAGAGCGCTACGTCGGCGCTTACCCGAGCCAGTACATGTGGAGCATGAAGCGCTTCAAGAAACGCCCGCCGGGTGAAGATCGGTGGTATTGACCCGGAGCCAATACAAAACCAAATGTGGGAGGGGGCTTGCCCCCGATAGCAGTGTGTCAGCCAATGCATATTTGACTGAACCACCGCTATCGGGAGCAAGCCCCCTCCCACATTTTCGATCTGCTTAGCTTTGGCGGCCGAGTTTCTTCAGGAACACTGTCATCTCTTTCTCGGCCTGCTTGTCGCCATGGGCCTGGGCGGCTTCGATGCCCTTCTCCCACGCCTGTCGCGCTGCGGCGCTATCACCCTGACCCAACTGCGCCTTGCCCAACAACTTCCACGCCGCCGAATACTTCGGATCGAACTCGACGCACTTGCCTAGATGCTCTGCCGCCTTGGCATTGTCCTTCAAGTCCAGATAACCCTTGCCCAGCCCAAAGCGCAGCAGCGAGTTATCCACCCCCTTGGCGAGCATTTTTTCCAGGGATTCGAGCATGTCGGTCACTCCGGTTGATCAGAAAAAGCTCAATCCCACGTGGAACAACTTCTCCACATCGCGGATATGTTTTTTATCCACCAGGAACAGGATCACGTGGTCACCCGTGGCGATCACCGTGTCGTCGTGGGCGATGATCACTTCCTCATCACGAATAATTGCGCCAATGGTGGTGCCCGGCGGCAGGCCTATATCCCGGATGGCCTTGCCGATCACTTTGCTCGATTTCGAATCACCGTGGGCAATCGCCTCGATGGCCTCCGCCGCCCCCCGGCGCAGGGAGTGCACGCTGACGATATCGCCCCGGCGCACGTGGGCGAGCAAGGTACCGATGGTGGCCAGCTGCGGGCTGATGGCGATGTCGATATCGCCGCCCTGGATCAGGTCGACATAGGCCGGGTTGTTGATGATGGTCATCACCTTCTTCGCCCCCAGCCGCTTGGCCAGCAGCGACGACATGATGTTGGCCTCGTCATCGTTGGTCAGGGCCAGGAAGATGTCGGCGTCGGCGATGTTTTCTTCCATCAGCAGGTCGCGGTCCGAGGCACTGCCTTGCAGTACGACGGTGCTGTCCAGGGTGTCGGACAAATGCCGGCAGCGTGCAGGGCTCATCTCGATGATCTTCACCTGGTAGCGACTCTCGATCGCTTCGGCCAGGCGCTCGCCAATCTGCCCGCCGCCGGCGATGACGATGCGTTTGTAGCTCTCATCGAGCCGACGCATTTCACTCATGACGGCACGAATATTCGCTTTGGCAGCGATGAAGAATACTTCGTCATCGGCCTCGATCACCGTATCGCCCTGGGGCAGGATCGGCCGGTCACGCCGAAAAATCGCGGCTACGCGGGTTTCCACATTCGGCATGTGTTCACGCAGTTGACGCAACTGCTGACCCACCAGCGGCCCGCCGTAATAGGCCTTCACGGCCACCAACTGCGCCTTGCCGCCAGCGAAGTCGATCACCTGCAAGGCGCCCGGAATTTCGATCAGGCGCTTGATGTAGTGGGTGACTACCTGTTCCGGGCTGATCAGCACGTCCACGGGGATAGCGTCGTTATCGAACAGGCCGGCGCGGGTCAGGTACGCGGCTTCGCGGACACGGGCGATCTTGGTCGGGGTGTGGAACAGGGTGTGGGCGACCTGGCACGCGACCATATTGGTCTCATCGCTGTTGGTAACGGCGACCAGCATGTCGGCATCGTCGGCGCCCGCCTGACGCAGCACGGTGGGAAACGATGCACGCCCTTGCACAGTGCGGATGTCCAGGCGGTCGCCCAAGTTGCGCAGGCGCTCGGCATCGGTGTCCACAACGGTGATGTCATTGGCTTCACTGGCCAAATGTTCGGCCAGTGTGCCGCCAACCTGCCCTGCTCCAAGGATGATGATTTTCATCCGGTCACTCCCTTAAACCCGTTCAGCCGCGCGCGGCGGCGATCTTGATCAGTTTGGCGTAGTAGAAACCATCATGCCCGCCTTCCTGTGCGAGTAACTGGCGGCCATGGGGCTGCTTGATACCGGCTGCCGTGGCGAGGTCCAGTTCCCGCGCGCCGCTGGTGCGGGCGAGGAAGGCTTGGATGACCTCGGTGTTTTCGGTCGGCAAGGTGGAGCAGGTGGCATAAAGCAGGATGCCGCCGACTTCGAGGGTCGGCCACAGTGCGTCGAGCAGTTCACCTTGCAGCACCGCCAGGGCGGCGATGTCGTCGGGTTGGCGGGTGAGCTTGATGTCCGGGTGACGGCGGATCACACCGGTGGCGGAACACGGCGCGTCGAGCAGGATGCGTTGGAACGGTTTGCCGTCCCACCAGCTGGCGGTGTCGCGGCCGTCGGCGGCGATCAGCTCGGCGCTGAGGCCCAGGCGTGCGAGGTTCTCCCGTACGCGTACCAGGCGCTTGGCTTCCAGATCGACAGCCACTACACCGGCCAGGTCCTTTTCAACTTCGAGGATGTGACACGTCTTACCGCCCGGAGCACAGCAGGCGTCCAGTACACGCTGACCGGGAGCCAGGTCGAGCAGGTCGGCGGCCAGTTGTGCGGCTTCGTCCTGCACACTGATCCAGCCTTCGGCGAAGCCCGGCAGGCTGCGCACGTCGGTGGCCGCTTCCAGCACGATGCCGTCGGTGCTGTACACGCATGGCGTGGCGTTGATACCTGCGTTCGTCAGCAATTGCAGATACGCATCACGGCTGTGATGGCGACGATTGACCCGCAGGATCATCGGCGGGTGCGCATTGTTGGCCGCGCAAATGGCTTCCCATTGCTCGGGCCAGAAGGCCTTCAGGGATTTTTGCAGCCAGCGCGGGTGAGCGGTGCGCACCACCGGGTCATGTTCCAACTCGGCCAGCAGTGCTTCGCTTTCGCGCTGGGCGCGGCGCAGTACCGCGTTGAGCAGGGCCTTGGCCCAGGGCTTTTTCAGCTTGTCGGCGCAACCGACGGTTTCACCGATGGCGGCGTGGGCCGGCACGCGGGTGTAGAGCAACTGATAGAGACCGACCAGCAGCAGCGCCTCGACATCAGCATCGGCCGCCTTGAACGGCTTTTGCAGCAGCTTGGCTGCCAGTGCCGACAACCGTGGTTGCCAGCGGGCGGTGCCGAAGGCCAGGTCTTGGGTGAAACCGCGATCGCGGTCTTCAACCTTATCCAATTGGGTGGGCAGCGAACTGTTCAGCGAAGCCTTGCCGTTGAGTACGGCGGCCAGGGCCTTGGCGGCGGCCAGACGTGGGTTCATTGGGCTGCCACTCCGAGGAGCGTGCCCAGGGAAAATTTCTCACGTCGACTGTTGTACAAATCGCTGAAATTAAGCGCTTTGCCACCGGGCAATTGCAGACGGGTCAGGCACAGCGCCTGTTCGCCGCAAGCGACCAGCAGGCCGTCCTTGCTGGCGCCGATGATTTCACCGGGTGCGCCTTTGCCGTCGGCCAAGGTCGCGGCCAACACTTTCAAGGCTTCGCCATTGAGGGTGCTGTGGCAGATCGGCCACGGGTTGAAGGCACGCACCAGGCGTTCCAGCTCCACCGCCGGGCGGCTCCAGTCGATGCGGGCTTCGTCCTTGTTCAGCTTGTGGGCGTAGGTGGCCAGGCTGTCGTCCTGCACCTCACCGTGCAGGGTTCCGGCAGCGAGACCGGCAATGGCCTGAATCACGGCGGGCGGGCCCATCTCGGCGAGGCGGTCGTGCAGGCTGCCACCCGTGTCTGCGCCCGTGATCGGGGTGGTGACTTTGAGCAGCATCGGGCCGGTGTCCAAACCCGCCTCCATGCGCATCACGGTCACGCCGCTTTCGCTGTCGCCTGCCTCCACGGCACGTTGGATCGGCGCTGCACCGCGCCAGCGTGGCAGCAGTGAGGCGTGGCTGTTGATGCAGCCCAGGCGGGGAATATCCAGCACGACCTGGGGCAGGATCAAACCGTAGGCCACCACCACCAGCAGGTCCGGTTGCAGCGCCGCCAGTTCAGCCTGGGCCTCGGCGTTGCGCAGGGTCGGCGGTTGCAGCACGGGGATGTTGTGTTCCAGCGCCAACTGCTTGACCGGGCTCGGCATTAGTTTTTGCCCGCGACCGGCCGGGCGGTCCGGCTGGGTGTACACCGCGACGATGTCATAAGGGCTGGCAAGCAGGGCCTTGAGGTGTTCGGCGGCAAATTCAGGCGTGCCGGCAAAAACAATGCGCAATGGCTCGGTCATGGGAAGTCTCGGTTAAAAGCAGTCACAAAAGAAAAAGGCTTGCCGCAGCAAGCCTTTGGAAGGAGGGCATCAAGCTTGCTGGCGATGCTTTTTTTCCAGCTTCTTCTTGATCCGGTCGCGTTTGAGCGTGGACAGGTAATCGACAAACAGCTTGCCGTTGAGGTGGTCGCATTCGTGCTGGATGCACACGGCCAGCAGGCCTTCGGCGATCAGTTCGAACGGCTTGCCGTCGCGGTCCAGGGCCTTGATCTTCACGCGCAACGGGCGTTCGACGTTCTCGTAGAACTCCGGCACCGACAGGCAACCTTCCTGGTATTCGCCCATCTCGTCGGTCAGCGGTTCGAACTCGGGGTTGATGTACACCCGTGGTTCGCTGCGATCTTCCGACAGGTCCATGACCACGACGCGCAGATGCACGTTGACCTGGGTGGCGGCGAGGCCAATACCCGGGGCTTCATACATTGTTTCAAACATGTCATCGACCAGCTGACGAACCTTGTCGTCCACTACGGCCACCGGCTTGGCGATTGTGCGCAGGCGCGAGTCGGGGAATTCGAGGATGTTCAAAATAGCCATAAGCGTAATTGCTGCACATGTGAGGTAGAGGCAAATCGGCGGTGGGAATGGACCCATACGGCCGGTGTGAAACGCCCGAAAGCCGCGAAGGCTGTGGCATTTCACGCGAACGCACATAATAAAGGAGATTCACCCCATGAGGAAATCGCTACTCGTCTTGCTGCTATGGGCCCCGTTCGCCATGGCCCTGCTTCCACAACCCGGCCTGCGGTTGGATCAGGCGACGCAACAGGCCATCCAGCGGTTTTTGTTACATAACCGCATTCTCGATAGCCCCATGGACCTGGACAACGCGCCCTACATCGTCGCGGCAGAGACGGGGCGGGTGTTGGGTGCCAATGGCGAGCGCGTGCATGCCCGCGGAGCGCTGGACCCGTCTCAGCCAAGCTATGGGATTTTCCGCCGAGGCAAGATCTACAAAGACCCTGAAACCCATGAACTGCTGGGCGTCAACGCCGACGATATCGGCACCGCGCGCTTTGTGATGGCCGGAGACCTCAGCACCCTGGCGGTGCAACGGGTCACCCAGGAGGTGCGCCCCGGCGACCGTCTGCTCCGTACCGAACCGCCTGTTTTGGGAGGAAGACCCGAGGCGCTGCACCCTACACCTTTCATCCAGGGGCAAATCATTGATATTCCCAAGGGTGTTACCCAGGTCGGCGTGTTGGACACCGTGACTCTGAACAAGGGCCGACGCGACGGTCTGGTGGAGGGCCAGTTGTTGGCCGTCATCAAAACCGGCGGCACCGTACGCGACACCCTCACTGGCGCTCCGGTGAAGCTTCCCGATGAGCGTGCCGGCACCCTGCTGGTGTTTCGCACCTACGAAAAGCTCAGCTACGGCCTGGTCCTCAGTGCCTCGCGCGCGCTGGCGATAACGGACCGTTTCGAGACTGCCCCTCAAGCGCAATAAATAGCCTGCTAAATAAGTTACCAACAGAGTTATCCACAGCTTGTTCCGGTCAAGGATGATCAGATGTTTCCGATAAACAGCAGTGAAATTTCCCCTTCAGAACTGGAAGCCCGCCTACGCTTGCACAGGTTGCCGGAAGTAGGCCCGAAGCGTTTTAGGTTGTTGATCGAAGCGTTCGGTAGTGCCTCAAAGGCCATCAGTGCCCCTGCCAGTGCCTGGCGTTCTCTGGGATTGCCGCCCATCAGCGCCGATGCCCGACGTAGCCATGAAATTCGCGACGGTGCCAGTGAGGCATTGGCATGGTTGGAGCGTCAGGGCCAGCATTTGCTGATGTGGGACCAACCTGAGTACCCGGCACTGCTCGCCCAGATAGACGACGCCCCGCCGCTTTTATTCGTCGCTGGCGACCCCGGGATCCTGGAAAAACCGCAACTGGCGATGGTCGGCAGCCGCCGTGCATCCCGCCCCGGCATGGACACGGCCGCAGCATTTTCCCGCAGCCTGGCGAGCGCCGGTTTTGTCATCACCAGTGGCCTTGCGCTGGGTATCGACGGTGCGGCCCATCAAGCTGCTTTGGATGTGGGGGGTCATACAATCGGTGTACTCGGCACGGGCCTGGAAAATCTTTATCCACAGCGCCATCGGCGGCTTGCGGCGGCGATGATTGCCCAGGGCAGCGCCGTGGTTTCTGAGTTTCCGCTGGACGCCGCTCCCCAGGCCGGTAACTTTCCTCGGCGCAACCGCATCATCAGCGGCCTGTCCCTGGGCGTGCTGGTGGTGGAAGCCAGCATGGCCAGCGGCTCGCTGATCACCGCCAAGCTTGCGGCCGAGCAAGGGCGAGAGGTGTATGCGATCCCTGGCTCCATCCATCATCCCGGGGCCAAGGGCTGTCACCAGTTGATCCGTGATGGCGCGATGCTGGTGGAGACCATTGAACACATCCTCGAAGGTTTGCGTGGCTGGCAGGCATTGTCGCGCCCGGCGCCGATGCCCGTCATACATCCGTTGGTGGCGCTGTTGCACGCGGCACCCCATACCAGCGAAGCCCTGGCGATTGCCAGCGGGCGCTCGTTGGCCCAGGTGCTGGCGACCCTCACGGAGTTGGAGCTTGAAGGCCAGGTGATCTGCGAAAGCGGGCGCTGGCTTGCGCGTCACCAGCTTTTGTAGCGGCCGGTTTTTTGGAACTAGGTTTTGTAAAGAAGATCGGTAAACTGCCCAGAGCTTTAGTCCGGAGAGTAAACAATGGTCAACAGGTGGCGTGTGCTGGAAGCCGCACGAGAAATTCGCGCAGGCGCGGTGATTGCCTATCCAACCGAAGCGGTCTGGGGCCTGGGCTGTGATCCTTGGAACGAAGAGGCGGTGGATCGGCTGCTGGCGATCAAGAACCGTTCGGTGGACAAGGGCCTGATCCTGGTGGCAGACAATATTCGCCAGTTCGACTTTCTGTTCGAAGACTTCCCGGATACCTGGATCGAACGCATGGCCAGCACCTGGCCTGGGCCGAATACCTGGCTGGTACCGCATCAGGATTTGTTGCCGGAATGGGTCACCGGTGTGCATGACACGGTGGCGCTGCGGGTGAGCGATCATCCACTGGTACGGGATTTGTGCGCGCTGGTGGGACCGTTGATTTCTACCTCAGCCAACCCCCAGGGCCGCCCGGCGGCGCGCACGCGGATTCGTGTGGAGCAGTATTTCCGCGGGCAGGTGGATTTGGTTTTGGGTGGTGCCTTGGGTGGGCGCAAGAACCCGAGCCTGATTCGTGATTTGGCAACGGGTGAGGTGGTGCGGCCTTCCTGAGACCGCGTCGCATCCATCGCGGGCAAGCGACCTCCCACATTGAACCGCGTCCGTTATGACAACACGGTCAAATGTGGGAGGCGCTTGCCCCCGAAGGTTCCCTCACGGCAACAGAATTGTCGACCCAGTGGTACGCCGCCCCGACAACTCCGTCTGTGCCTTCGCCGCGTCTGCCAGCGAATACCGCTGGTTGATATCAATGCGCACCTTGCCGCTCTTGATCATCGAAAACAGATCATCCGCCATCACCTGCAAGTTCGCCGGATTGTTGGCGTAGGTCGCCAGGGTCGGCCGTGTCACGTATAGCGAGCCTTTGGCAGCGAGTATCCCCAGGTTCACCCCATCCACCGCGCCCGAAGCATTGCCGAAGCTCACCACCAGGCCACGTGGTGCCACGCTGTCCAATGAGGTCAGCCAGGTGTCCTTGCCGACACCGTCGTACACCACGGGCACCTTTTTTCCGTCGGTCAATTCCAGCACGCGTTGTGCGACGTTTTCCTTGCTGTAGTCGATGGTTTCCCACGCGCCGAGGGATTTGGCCAGGGCGGCTTTTTCCGGCGAGCTGACGGTACCGATCAGCTTCACGCCCAGTGCCTTGGCCCATTGGCAGGCCAGGGAGCCCACGCCACCAGCAGCGGCGTGGAACAGGATGGTCTCGCCAGCTTTCAGCTCATAGGTCTGGCGCAGCAGGTATTGCACGGTCAGGCCCTTGAGCATGGCGCCGGCGGCTTGTTCGAAGCTGATGTCGTCCGGCAGGTGCACCAGGTTGGCGGCGGGCAGCACGTGCAATTCGCTGTAGGCCCCGAGCGGGCCACTGCCGTAGGCCACGCGGTCACCGACTTTAAATTGCGTGACTTCGCCGCCCACCGCATCAACCACGCCGGCGCCTTCTGCGCCCAACCCCGATGGCAGGGCCGGCGGCGCGTAAAGGCCGCTGCGGAAATAGGTATCGATGAAGTTCAGGCCAATCGCCTCGTTACGCACTCGAACCTGCTGCGGGCCCGGCTCTGCCGGTGTGTAGCTCACATATTCAAGTACGTCGGGGCCGCCATGGGCACTGAACTGGATACGTTTGGCCATCTGCACATCTCCTTGGGTCGATCTCGCGTAGCTCCCTATCGGACTCCTAAGCTTGATCTTCGTCAACTGTGGCGACATGGAGTGCAGTGGTATCCTGTGCGCCCATTTGCCGCCGACGCCCCACGGCCTCGCGTAGCTTTGCCCGATTCAAGGTGATGCCATGACTACCCGCACCGAGGCTGTAAAGGCCTACCTGCTCGACCTGCAAGACCGCATTTGCAGCGCCCTGGAAACCTTCGAGACGGACACTCGCTTTATCGAAGACGCCTGGACCCGGCCTGCCGGCGGTGGCGGTCGCACCCGTGTGATCGAAAACGGTTCGGTCATCGAAAAGGGCGGCGTTAACTTTTCCCACGTGTTCGGCAGCGGCCTTCCTCCGTCAGCCAGTGCGCATCGCCCTGAACTGGCCGGTCGCGGCTTTGAAGCCCTGGGCGTGTCGCTGGTGATTCATCCGCACAACCCGCACGTGCCGACGTCCCACGCCAACGTGCGTTTTTTCATCGCCGAAAAAGAAGGCGAAGAGCCGGTGTGGTGGTTCGGTGGTGGCTTCGACCTCACGCCCTACTACGGCAACGAAGAAGACTGCATTCACTGGCACCGCGTGGCCGAGCAGGCCTGCGCGCCCTTTGGCCCGGACGTTTACTCGCGCTACAAGGCCTGGTGCGATACCTACTTCCACATCAAGCACCGCAACGAGCCCCGTGGCATCGGCGGCCTGTTCTTCGATGACTTGAACGAGTGGGACTTCGACACCTGCTTCGCGTTTATCCGCGCCATCGGCGATGCCTACATCGACGCCTACCTGCCGATTGTGCAGCGCCGCAAAGCCAGCGCTTATACCGAACAGCAACGCCAGTTCCAGGAATTCCGTCGCGGCCGTTACGTGGAATTCAACCTGGTCTATGACCGTGGCACTTTGTTCGGCCTGCAATCGGGCGGCCGTACCGAGTCGATCCTGATGTCGCTGCCGCCCCAAGTGCGCTGGAGCTACGACTGGAAAGCCGAGGCCGGCAGCGAAGAAGCGCGCCTCACCGACTACTTCCTGCAAGACCGCGACTGGCTGGGCGCCGCCGCGCCCAAGGCGGCTGTCTGATGGATCATTATGTGGTGTTCGGCAACCCCATCGGCCACAGCAAGTCGCCGCTGATTCACCGTATGTTCGCTGAGCAGACCGGCGAGCAACTGGACTACAGCACCTTGCTCGCGCCCCTGGAGGATTTCACCGGCTGTGCCCGTGAGTTTTTCCAACAGGGCCGAGGTGCCAACGTTACCGTGCCGTTCAAGGAAGACGCCTACCGCCTGGCCAACAGCCTCACCGAACGCGCCCAGCGTGCCGGGGCGGTGAACACCTTGAGCAAACTGGCTGACGGCACGTTGCTCGGCGACAACACCGACGGCGCCGGCCTGGTACGTGACCTGACGGTAAACGCCGGCTTGAATCTGCAAGGCAAACGCATCCTGTTGCTGGGCGCGGGTGGCGCGGTAAGGGGCGCGTTGGAGCCGTTGCTGGCTGAACGGCCTGCTTCGTTGATCATCGCCAACCGCACCGTGGAAAAAGCCGAATTGCTCGCCGAGCTGTTCGACGACCTGGGCCCGGTGTCTGCCAGTGGTTTCGACTGGCTGCGTGAGCCGGTGGACGTGATCATCAATGCCACGTCCGCCAGCCTGTCAGGCGATATACCGCCGATTGCCGGCAGCCTGATCGAACCGGGCAACACGTTTTGCTACGACATGATGTACGCCAAGGAACCGACTGCGTTCTGCCGTTGGGCCAGTGAGCAAGGCGCAGCCGTGGCGATGGATGGCCTGGGCATGCTGGTGGAGCAAGCGGCTGAAGCGTTCTTCCTGTGGCGCGGTGTGCGCCCGGATTCGGCGCCGGTGTTGGCCGAACTGCGCCGCCAGCTGGCCTGACACTAAACAAAATGTGGGAGGGTATTCAGTCATTCGAAATGAATGGGGCAGTTGTCCGCCCCCTCAAGTTTTCTCAACTCCTCGACGACTTGCGGCCTGGCGCGGCGCAATGTCAGGCTACGGCCCAGCCCCCTAAGGCGACGCGCCTCCTGGTGCAGCATCTCCACCCCGGAATAGTCGATAAAGTTGATCTGCTGCGCCTCGATCACCACCCGTTCACCCTGCAAGCTTTGCAGGCGCACTTGCAGGTAATGGCTGGCGCCAAAGAAGATCGACCCACCCACCCGCAACACATCCTCTTCTCCATCACGCCATTGTTGAACCCGTGGCTGTGAGGTGCGCTTGAGGTAGAAAAACAACGACGCCAACACCCCCGCATAAATCGCCGTTTGCAACTCCAGCAGCAAGGTGGCGACACAGGTCAGGCTCATCACCACGAATTCTGCACGGCTCACGCGGAACAACGCACGGATACCCCGCCGATCCACCAGGCCCCAGGAAATCAGCAAGATGCTGGCGGCCATGCTCGGGATGGGAATATGCGCGATCAGTGCGGCGCCAAACAGCGCAAACAAGGCCACCCACAATGCGGAAAAAAACCCTGCCAGCGGCGAACAGGCGCCTGCCTCATAGCTGAGGCCGGAGCGGGTGAAGGACCCTGCCGACAGATACCCGGAGAAAAATCCGCCAACGATGTTGGATAAACCCTGCGCACGAACTTCCTGGTTGGCATCAAGCAATTGTTGCGAGCGTGCCGACAGCGAACGCGCAATCGACAGGCTGGTCACCAGCCCGAGCATGCCCACCGCAACGGCGCTGGGCAGCAGGCGCAGGATCATGTCCAGATCCAGCGGCAACGGGCTGAACGGCGGCAGCTTGCCGATAAACGAACTGACCAGCGCCACATGCCCGAACGCCCCCGGCCACAGCCAGGCTGCCAGGCTGCCCAAGCCCAGGGCGATCAGCAGCGTTGGCCAGCGAGGCACAAGGTATTTGAGCAGTGCGCCCACCAGCAAAGTACCGAGCCCAAGGGCAAGGGATGCGTGGTCCCACTCGCCAGCGTGGTCGATCAGCGCCAGCAGGCTATTAATCGCCGTGGCCTGGCTCGGTAAATCCAGGCCCAGCAGATTAGGCAGCTGCCCCAGGGCAATCACCACGGCGGCGCCCAAGGTGAAACCCAGCACCACCGAATGCGAGACGAAGTTCACCAGCGCACCAAAGCGCAGCATGCCCAGCAGCCACTGGAACACCCCGGCCAGGAATGTCAGCAACAGGATCAGGGTGATGTAGTCCTGAGACCCCGGCACGGCCAATGGGCTGACGCTGGCGTACAGCACGATGGAAATCGCCGCCGTGGGGCCACAGATCAGGTGCCAGGATGAACCCCACAGGCACGCGATCAGCACCGGGATGATCGCGGCGTACAGACCGTACTCTGGTGGGAGACCGGCGATCAGCGCGTAGGCAATCGATTGGGGCAGCGCGAGCACAGCGCCGCTGAGGCCGACCAGCGCGTCCCGTCCGACGCTGGCGCGCGTCTGGCGCGCAAGCCAACTGAGGAAGGGGAAGAGTGTATGGCGGTTGGGCCGGGGCATTTATAACTCGGCTGAAAAGGTTTGACTCAGGGTATCAGTACACACGGGTCCTTGTGGGAGGGGGCTTGCTCCCGATATAGGTGGACCCGTCTAAATCTCTCTGACTGGCACTCCGCTATCGGGAGCAAGCCCCCTCCCACATTGGAATAGCGCAAGGCCCTAGAGTTTGGCTTTGACTGCGGCCAACGCATCCTGGCCATCCACGGTTTTCACGCCATCCAGCCATTTATCCAGCACCGCCGGGTTCGCCTTGATCCACGCCTTCGCCGCCTCGGCATTGCTGACTTTTTTGTTGACCACCTCAGCCATGATGCTGTTCTCCATCTCCTGGGTGAAACTCAGGTTGGTCAGCAGCTTGCCTACGTTGGGGCAGGCCTGTGCATAACCTTTACGGGTCAAGGTATACACGCTGCCGGTGTCACCAAAGTATTTCTCGCCGCCTTTGAGGTAGTGCATTTTCAACTGCACGTTCATCGGGTGCGGTGTCCAACCGAGGAAGGTGACGAATTTCTGCTTCTTCACCGCCCGTGATACTTCCGCCAGCATCGCCTGTTCACTGGATTCGATCAGCTTCCACTGGCCGAGGTCGAAGTCATTCTTCTTGATGATCTCCTGCAGCGAGATATTCGCCGGCGCGCCCGAGCCGATGCCGTAGATCTTCTTGTCGAACTTGTCGGCAAATTTGTTCAGGTCGGCAAAGTCATGCACCCCGGCATCCCAGACATAATCCGGCACGGCGAGGGTGAACTCGGTGCCGTCGAGGTTCTTCGCCAGTTGCACCACATCGCCGTTGGCCACGAACTTGTCGTAGAAACCTTGCTGCGCCGGCATCCAGTTACCCAGGAATACATCCACCTGACCGTCCTTGAGCCCGCCAAAGGTAATCGGCACCGCGAGGGTGTCGACCTTGGCCTTGTAGCCCATGCCGTTGAGCAGAAACCCGGTGATGGCATTGGTGGCGGCGATATCGCTCCAGCCTGGGTCGGCCATCTTTACCGTGTCACAGCTGGTGTCCGCATACGCATTGGCGCTACTGAGCACTAACATGCCCACTACCGCAGTTAACTTTTGCATGGCCTTCCCTCAGTGTTATTGGTTTTGGCAGGGTTGTGGATAACGTGCCTTGCGCTCCAGGTCGTCGAGGTCGATATGGTTGCGCATGTATTGCTGACTGGCGTCTACCAGTGGCTGGTGATCCCAGCTCTTCAGCTTGCCTTCGGTCAGCGCCTCGAACACCAGGCGACGACGGCGTTGGCTGGCGAGCACCTGCTGGTGGATCGCCGGGATGTCCCATTTGGCCCGCGCTTCATTCAAAAACGCCTCGAACAGTGGTCGGTGTTCCGGTGACTGGCTGAGGTCTTCCCGCTCGTGCGGGTCGTTGTGCACATCGAACAGTAGACAAGGGTCGTCTTCGCTGTAGATGAATTTGCAGGCGCCGCGGCGAATCATCATCAGTGGGCTGATGGTGCCTTCGGCCATGTATTCGCCAAAGACTTCGTCGTGCCCGCACTGCCCCTGCAAGTGCGGGACCAGCGAGCGGCCGTCCAGCGGCAGGCGCGGGTCCAGCTCGCCGCCGGCAAGTTCCACCAGAGTGGGCAGCAGGTCGGCGGTAGACACGGCCTTGGTCACCCGGCCCGGCGCAAATTGCCCCGGGGCACTGACCAGCAGCGGCACGCGGGCGGCCATTTCAAACCAGTGCATTTTGTACCAGAGGCCGCGCTCGCCGAGCATGTCGCCGTGGTCGCCGGAGAAGATGATGATGGTGTCGTCGGCCAGGCCGGTGTCTTCCAGGGTTTGCAGCAGCTTGCCGACATTGCTGTCGATGTAGCTGCACGCGCCGAAGTAGGCGCGGCGGGCGTCGCGGATTTTATCCACAGGCAGCGGCTTGTCCCACAGGTCATAGACCTTGAGCAGACGCTGGGAATGCGGGTCGAGATCTTCCTGGTTCGGCGTTGCAGGCAAAGGGATGTCGTTATCGTCGTACAGGTCCCAGAACGGCTTGGGAATGGTGTACGGGTCGTGGGGATGGGTCATCGACACGGTCAGGCAGAACGGCTGGTCGCCGTCTTCGCGGATGTGGTCGAACAGGTATTGCTGGGCCTTGAACACCACCTCTTCGTCGAAATCCAGCTGGTTGGTACGCACGCACGGGCCGGCTTGCAGCACCGAGGACATGTTGTGGTACCAGGTGGGGCGTACGTCCGGCTCATCCCAGTTCACCGCCCAGCCATAGTCGGCGGGATAGATGTCGCTGGTCAGGCGTTCTTCATAGCCGTGCAGTTGGTCGGGGCCGCAGAAGTGCATCTTGCCCGACAGCGCGGTGCGATAACCGAGGCGCCTCAGGTAGTGGGCATAGGTCGGCACATCGGCGGGGAAATCCGCCGCGTTGTCGTAGGCGCCGATCTTGCTCGGCAATTGGCCGCTGACCAGGGTGAAGCGTGACGGTGCACACAGCGGGCTGTTGCAATAGGCCGCGTCGAACACCACGCCCTGTTCGGCGAGGCGACTCAAATTCGGCAGCTTGATAGGGGAAGGTCCGTAGAACGGAAGCATCGGCGCGGCCATTTGATCGGCCATGATGAAAAGAATGTTCTTGCGCTTCATAGGTCTTCGGCATTCCATAGGCGGTGTTTATGCGAATGAGCATGCAGCCCATGAAAAATGGGGTAAAGCCCATGACGAGCAATGTCTAGGATAAGCACAGCTTATGTATGAAGCCCTTGGAGACCTGTCCCTCGACCTGCTACGCGCGTTCGAGGCGGCCGCGCGCCATCGCAGCTTTACCGCAGCAGCGATGGAGCTGGGCACCACTCAGCCGGCCATCAGCCAGCAGATCAAGCGCCTGGAAGAACAACTGGCGATCCGCCTGTTTGACCGCATCTATCGGGGCATCGAACTGACCGACGCCGGCGCCCTGCTGTTCGAGCATGTGCAAGGCGGTTTGCAGAGCATCAACCAGGGCCTCAGTGTGATTACCCAGCAGGACCAGCACGAAGTGCTGCAAGTGGCCACAGACTTTGCGTTCGCTGCCTACTGGCTGATGCCGCGCCTGCATCGCTTCCACGCTGCCAACCCGCAGGTGGACGTGAGCCTGGTGACCAGCGAGCGCAACCACGCCACCTTGCGCAGCGATATCGATGTGGCGGTGCTGTTTGGCGATGGTCGTTTCAAGCAGGGCGACAGCCTTTGGCTGTTCAACGAGGAAGTGTTTCCGGTGTGCAGCCCGCAGTGGCTCAAGGACCAGGCCACGCCGCTGACCCTGCAGAACTTGCACGACGTTCCTTTGCTGCACCTGCGCCAGGAAAACAACAACCAGTGGTTCGACTGGAGCGGCGTATTCCGCGAACTGGGCATCACCGCCGCGCCCACTCCCGGTCAGTTGCGCTTCGACAACTACACCCTGTTGATCCAGGCGGCGATTGCCGGCCAAGGTGTGGCGATCGGCTGGCGCCACCTGGTGGATAACCTGCTGGAGCAGAATTGGCTGTGCCGGCCGATCAGCAACACGGTAATTTCGCGCTTCGGCTATTACGTGGTGCAGCCCCAGCGCAAACGGCGGGGGCAGTTGGTCCAGCGTTTCGTCGACTGGCTGGTGGCGGAACAGGCCAGCAGCGCACAGTTCCTGACCGGGCTGGCACTGCCTTCCATTGCGGTCTAGGATTTGCCGCACATTGGATCCGGAGTCCGTCATGCAACGTATCAAGGGCTACCATGCCCATATCTACTTCGATGCCAGCACCCTCGATCAGGCGCGTGCCTTGTGCGAGGACGGCGCGAAACTGTTCCCGCTGCGCATGGGCCGCGTGCATGAGCGGCCCGTAGGCCCGCACCCGGACTGGAGCTGCCAGTTGGCGTTCGACCCCGAATACATTGGGGTGGTGCTGCCGTGGCTGGCGCTGCATCGCAATGGGCTGGTGGTGTTCCTGCACCCTGAAACCGGCGATGACCTGAAGGATCACACCGATTACGCG
Source organism: Pseudomonas sp. BR20 (assembly GCF_050780135.1). Lineage (NCBI taxonomy): Bacteria > Pseudomonadati > Pseudomonadota > Gammaproteobacteria > Pseudomonadales > Pseudomonadaceae > Pseudomonas > Pseudomonas sp. BR20. The sequence continues at coordinate 234,113 of NZ_CP172012.1, forward strand.
ATCTGGATGGGTGCGATGCGCGAGCTGGACTTGTCGGCTTTTTAAACCCCTCCTTATCAGATAGAACCAGTTTCCTCCCGCAGTAAAAAGCTAGGAGGCTGTAGGATTTATCTCGTTTCATCTCAATATATGGGACAGTTATTTATATATTGAGATATTGCCAGCCGTAGGTTTATATTCGCCCATCTGCTTTTTTCAGCACCCACTCATTTCAGGTGAAGCGATGCAGGCGCAATTGATCGCGCTCGATTGGGGGACCAGCTCCCTTCGTGCTTACAAACTCGGTCCCGCGGGCGTAGTGCTGGAACAGCGCTCGCTGGCGTCGGGCATCATGCATTTGCCCAGCGAGCCCCGGGACATCGGCGGCGTTCGCTGCAGCGATGGCTTCGAGTTGGCGTTTGATGCAGCGTGCGGCGACTGGCTCGACGCCGAGCCAAACCTGGCGGTGATCGCCTGCGGCATGGTCGGCAGCGCCCAGGGTTGGAGCGAGGCGGCGTATCGCAGTACGCCGGTCGACGTCGCCAGCCTGGGCCAGGCGTTGCACAAGGTGCGCAGCCTGCGCGGTGTCGATGTGCATATCGTGCCCGGCGTGATCGAGCAGGTCGGTTTGCCCAATGTGATGCGCGGTGAAGAAACCCAGGTGCTGGGCGTGCTGCAAAGCCTGTCGGCCAGCGGTGAAATGCTGGTCGGCCTGCCCGGCAGCCATTCCAAATGGGTCGAGGTGGTGGAAGGCTGCATCACTCATTTCGACACCTTCATGACCGGTGAACTGTTCGCGGTGCTGAGCAAGCACAGCCTGCTTGGTCGTACGCAAAAGGTATCCGAGCAGTTCCAGGCCGAGGCCTTTGACCGCGGTGTTCAAGTGGCGCTGTCGAACGATGGCCAGCGTGGCGTGCTGTCGACCTTGTTCAGTGCGCGCACTCTGGGACTGACCGGCGAACTCACCCCTGAGCAGCAGCCCGACTACCTGTCCGGCCTGCTGATCGGCCATGAACTGGCCGGCTTGCCAGCCAGTGCACGGCACATTCCCATCATCCTGGTGGGCGCCGGCCTGCTCTGCGTGCGCTACCAACGCGCCCTCGCCCTCTGCGGTTTCGCCCACGTCAGCCTGGCGCAGGAAGCGACCGAGCGCGGGCTGTGGCAACTGGCAGTGGCCGCCGGGCTCACTCAACCTGCAATGGAGGCCTGACATGCTCAAGCAAGCACTCGCACAAAACGGTTTGATCGCCATTCTTCGCGGCATACGCCCGGACGAAGCCCAGGCGGTCGGCCAAGTGCTGTACGACGCCGGGTTTCGCGTGATCGAAGTCCCGCTCAATTCGCCGGACCCTTACACCAGCATTCGCACCCTGCGCGACAGCCTGCCCGCCGATTGCCTGATCGGCGCCGGCACGGTATTGACGCCTGGGCAGGTCGAACAAGTGAAAGCCGCCGGTGGCCAAGTGATCGTCATGCCCCATAGCGATGCCAAGGTCTTGCGCGCCGCGAAAGCCGCCGGCCTGTACCTGTCGCCGGGTGTGGCCACGCCCACCGAAGCGTTCGCGGCGTTGGACGAAGGTGCCGACGTGTTGAAGCTGTTCCCGGCCGAGCAAATGGGCCCTTCTGTGATCAAGGCTTGGCTGGCGGTATTGCCGGCAGGCACGTTGCTGCTGCCGGTAGGCGGCATTACCCCGGACAACATGCAGGTGTTTATCGACGCCGGCGCCAAGGGGTTCGGGCTGGGTTCCGGGTTGTTCAAACCGGGTATGACAGTGGATCAGGTAGCGAGCCGCGCCCAGGCTTATGTCGCCGCCTGGAAAGCCCTGAACTGAGATCAAGTTCCGCGCCCACAGGCGCTGCATCTATAAGAGAGATAACAGATGAAAATCACCAAACTGACGACCTTTATCGTCCCGCCGCGCTGGTGCTTCCTCAAGGTCGAAACCGACCAGGGCGTAACCGGTTGGGGTGAGCCCGTGGTCGAAGGCCGCGCTCACACCGTGGCGGCTGCCGTCGAGGAACTGTCCGACTACCTGATCGGCAAAGACCCACGCAATATCGAAGACATCTGGACCGTGCTCTACCGCGGTGGCTTCTATCGAGGCGGCGCCGTGCACATGAGTGCCCTCGCCGGCATCGACCAGGCGCTGTGGGACATCAAGGGCAAGGCTCTCGGCGTTTCCGTCAGCGACCTGTTGGGTGGCCAGGTGCGTGACAAGATCCGCGTGTACTCGTGGATCGGCGGCGATCGCCCCGCCGACACCGCCCGCGCCGCCAAAGAGGCCGTGGCCCGTGGTTTTACTGCGGTGAAAATGAACGGCACTGAAGAGTTGCAGTTCGTCGACAGCTTCGAAAAAGTCGACCTGGCCCTGGCCAACGTCGCGGCTGTGCGTGATGCGGTCGGCCCCAACGTAGGCATCGGCGTCGACTTCCATGGTCGTGTGCACAAGCCCATGGCCAAGGTGCTGATGAAAGAACTGGACCCCTACAAGCTGATGTTTATCGAAGAGCCGGTGCTCAGCGAAAACTACGAAGCCCTCAAGGAACTGGCGCCGCTGACCAGCACTCCGATTGCCCTGGGCGAGCGCCTGTTCTCGCGCTGGGACTTCAAGCGCGTGCTCAGCGAAGGCTACGTCGACATCATCCAGCCGGACGCTTCCCACGCAGGCGGTATCACCGAAACCCGCAAGATCGCCAACATGGCCGAAGCCTACGACGTGGCCCTGGCCCTGCACTGCCCGCTGGGCCCGATTGCGTTGGCGGCGTGCCTGCAACTGGATGCGGTTTGCTACAACGCGTTTATCCAGGAGCAAAGCCTGGGCATTCACTACAACGAGAGCAACGACCTGCTCGACTACGTGCGCGACCCGGGCGTGTTCGACTATGACCAGGGCTTTGTGAAGATCCCCAACGGGCCGGGCCTGGGGATCGAGATCAACGAGGAATACGTGATCGAACGTGCAGCCATCGGTCACCGCTGGCGCAACCCGATCTGGCGCCACGCCGACGGCAGTTTCGCCGAGTGGTGATGTCTGCCTGAAAGAACACGGTCAAACATGTGGGAGGGGGCTTGCCCCCTCCCACATGTTGATCCGGTTTCTGCAGAAGTCCCATCCTCAACAAGCATAAGAATAGGCACCTACCATGCAACCTGAATCCTTGAGCGGGCAGGCTTCTTTAGTCACGCCTACCCGAAAGCGCTACTTCATCATGGTGTTGCTGTTTATCACCGTCGTGATCAACTACCTCGACCGCAGCAACCTGTCGATTGCCGCCCCGGCGCTGACCAGCGAGTTGGGCATCGATCCGGTACATGTCGGGCTGATTTTCTCGGCGTTCGGCTGGACTTACGCCGCCATGCAGATTCCCGGCGGCTGGCTGGTGGATCGGGTGCCGCCGCGCATCCTCTACACTGCCGCCCTGTTGCTCTGGTCCATCGCCACCGTGATGCTCGGTTTTGCCGCCAGCTTCATTGCGCTGTTTGTGCTGCGCATGGCGGTAGGCGCCCTGGAAGCACCGGCCTACCCTATCAACAGCCGCGTGGTCACCAGTTGGTTTCCCGAGCGTGAGCGCGCCACGGCCATTGGCTTCTACACCTCCGGGCAGTTTGTCGGCTTGGCGTTCCTGACGCCGGTCCTGGCCTGGTTGCAGCATCATTACGGCTGGCACATGGTGTTTGTCGTCACTGGCGGAGTGGGCATTCTGTGGGCGGCGATCTGGTATGCCGTGTATCGCGAGCCCCGGGACTTCAAAGGCGTCAACGCAGCCGAAATCGAGTTGATCCGCGAAGGTGGCGGTCTGGTGGACCTCAGTGCACAAACGGGTAAGACCAAGGCGCCATTCAGCTGGGTCGACCTGGGCATTGTCCTGAGCAAGCGCAAATTGTGGGGCATCTACCTGGGGCAGTTCTGCCTGAACTCCACGTTGTGGTTCTTCCTGACATGGTTCCCGACCTACCTGGTGAAATACCGCGGAATGGACTTCATCAAGTCCGGCATGCTCGCATCACTGCCCTTCCTCGCGGCCTTCGTCGGCGTGTTGTGCTCGGGGTTGTTTTCCGACTGGCTGATCCGTCGCGGTGCCTCGGTGGGGTTCGCCCGCAAGTTGCCGATCATCAGCGGCCTGCTGATCTCTACGGCGATCATTGGCGCCAACTTCGTCGAATCGACACCGTTGGTCATCGCCTTCCTGGCCTTGGCGTTCTTCGGCAACGGCCTGGCCTCAATCACGTGGTCGCTGGTTTCGACCCTTGCCCCTGCACGTCTGCTGGGACTGACCGGCGGAGTGTTCAACTTCATCGGCAACCTGGCGGCGATTACCACGCCAATCGTTATCGGTTTCCTGGCCAGTGGCGATTCGTTTGCGCCGGCGATTACCTATATCGCGGTACTGGCATTGCTTGGGGCGCTTTCTTACATATTGCTCGTAGGTAAAGTTGAACGCATCGAGCTTTAAGCCGGTAGCGGGAAGATTGCTTTCTGGAGACTGACCTCTAATGGCGAGCAGACTTCCCGTGGCGAGCGGGCTTGCCCCGCGTTGGGCTGCGGAGCAGACCCATTAAAGCGACTGCGTTTTTTCAGGAAAACAGCGGTGTCAGGTTTTGGGGGCGCTTCGCACCCCAACGCGGGGCAAGCCCGCTTGCCACAGGAAGCTACGTTGCTACAACGTTATTGCGTGGTTTTAGTTGAGTACGCCGTCAAGGATTTCGTAGACGATGCCCGTGCCTACAGCGATCAGTACCACGTCCGGCCCCGAACGGCGCCATTCATAACCTGGATAGACCGGCAGGCGCGCCAGGGCACGGTTGTCCAAGCGCTCGCCGTAGTAGCCATGCGGCAGGGGGCGGCCGCGCACCAGACGCACATTCGGCGGCGGCGGTGCGCCACGGGAGAACTGGCCGTGGTTGTCGCGAATGATCTGGCGTACCGGGCCGAAGTCCTGGGGCGGGCCGCCGCGACGGTCGTCCTGCGGGCCGCGATGGTCGTCGCCACGTTGCTCGTGCTGGCCTTGCGGGCCGCCACGATCGTCACCCCGCGGGTCAGGCGGCGCGGCTTGCACCAGGGCGCTGGCGCCAAGTACCAGCACACCAAGACCTGCAATCACGGATTTAGGCATTTTCATCGGGTATTCCTCAGGGCACACATACAAAAAAGGGATCTCGAACGCGGTTCGAAATCCCTTGGTCTTGCTGTTTAGGCCGTGATTGCGCGCGTTGATTCCTCTGTATCAGGAACTTTACCTCTCGCTACATGGCGCTTACTTACGGGCGTTGCGCACACCTTCCGACAGCGCCGCGCACAGGCTCAATACGCCATCGATCGCTTGTTGATCGTTACTGGCATTGGCGATGTGATCGATCAGGGCCGAACCGACCACCACGCCATCGGCCAGGCGCGCGATGGCCGCCGCTTGTTCCGGTGTGCGGATACCAAAACCGATGCTGATCGGCAGGTCGGTATGCCGACGCAGGCGGGTCACGGCTTCTTCGACGTGTTCCAGGGTAGCGGCGCCGGCACCGGTCACACCGGCCACGGATACGTAGTACACAAACCCGGAACTGCCGTTGAGCACGGTCGGCAGGCGCACGTCATCGGTGGTCGGCGTGGTCAGGCGGATAAAGTCGATACCTGCGGCCTGGGCCGGGTCGCACAGCTCGCTGTTATGCTCGGGCGGCATGTCGACCACGATCAGGCCGTCGACGCCGGCCTCTTTGGCGTCAGCGATGAACTCAGGCACACCGTATTTGTGGATCGGGTTGAAGTAGCCCATCAACACCAGCGGGGTATCGTTGTTGTCCTTGCGGAACTCACGCACCATCTGCAGGGTTTTCAGCAGGTTCTGCTTGGCTTCCAGCGCACGGATATTGGCCAGTTGAATGGCCGGGCCGTCGGCCATTGGGTCGGTGAAGGGCATGCCCAACTCGATCACATCGGCGCCAGCAGCAGGCAAGCCCTTGAGGATCGCCAGCGAAGTGTCATAGCCCGGGTCGCCGGCAGTGACGAAGGTCACCAGGGCGGCGCGGTTCTGTTCTTTGAGTTGCGCAAAGCGGGTTTGCAGGCGGCTCATTTAGTGTTTCTCCTGCTGAGACTGTTCCATGTGGTGCATCACGGTCTGCATGTCTTTGTCGCCACGGCCGGACAGGTTGACCACCATCAGGTGATCCTTCGGCAGGGTCGGCGCGCGCTTGAACACCTCGGCCAGGGCGTGGGCGCTTTCCAGGGCAGGAATGATCCCTTCCAGGCGGCAGCACTTGTGGAAGGCATCCAGGGCTTCGTGGTCAGTCACCGAGGTGTACTGGACGCGGCCGATATCGTGCAACCAGGCGTGTTCCGGGCCGATGCCTGGGTAGTCGAGGCCGGCGGAAATCGAGTGAGCGTCGATGATCTGGCCGTCGTCGTCCTGCAGCAGGAAGGTCCGGTTGCCGTGCAGCACACCCGGTACGCCGCCGTTGAGGCTGGCGGCGTGCTTGCCGGTCTCGATGCCGTGGCCGGCGGCTTCAACGCCGATGATCTCGACGCTGGTGTCGTCCAGGAACGGATGGAACAGACCCATGGCGTTGGAACCACCGCCGATGCATGCCACCAGGCTGTCCGGCAGGCGGCCTTCCTGAGCTTGCAGCTGGGTGCGGGTTTCCTTGCCGATCACGGCCTGGAAGTCACGCACCATCGCTGGGTACGGGTGTGGGCCGGCCACGGTGCCGATCAGATAAAAGGTGTCGTCGACGTTGGTCACCCAGTCGCGCAGGGCTTCGTTCATCGCGTCCTTGAGGGTGCCGGTGCCGGCGATCACCGGGATCACTTCAGCGCCCAGCAGCTTCATGCGGAACACGTTGGCCTGTTGGCGCTCGATGTCGGTGGTGCCCATGTAGATCACGCATTGCAGGCCGAAACGCGCGGCCACGGTAGCGGTCGCCACACCGTGCATGCCGGCGCCGGTCTCGGCGATGATGCGTTTTTTGCCCATGCGCCGCGCCAGCAGGATCTGGCCGATGCAGTTGTTGATCTTGTGCGCGCCGGTGTGGTTCAGCTCTTCGCGCTTGAGGTAGATCTTGGCACCGCCGCAGAATTCGGTCAGGCGCTCGGCGAAATACAGCGGGCTTGGGCGGCCGACGTAGTCACGCTGGAAGTAGGCCAATTCTTCGTTGAACGCCGGATCGATCTTGGCCGCTTCGTATTCGCGGGCCAGTTCGAGGATCAACGGCATCAGGGTTTCGGCGACGTAGCGGCCGCCGAACGCGCCAAACAGGCCGTTGGCGTCAGGGCCGTTGCGCAGATCGGTCTGGGACTGAGTCATGGGACGCTCCAGGTAGGAATTTGTGTGAGAAGCAATGACGGCCACTCTACCCCTCACATCCAGCGCTGAAAACCGATAAGATCGCTGCAACCTGTCAGGAAAACTCACAGATGAGCCGAGACCTCCCACCCCTCAATGCCCTGCGCGCCTTTGAAGCCACCGCACGCCTGAACAGCGTCAGCCAGGCTGCCGAGCAACTGCACGTGACCCACGGCGCGGTCAGCCGCCAATTGAAGGTGCTGGAAGAGCATTTGGGTGTCAGCTTGTTCATCAAGGATGGACGCGGCATTAAACTCACAGATGCAGGTGTGCGGTTGCGAGATGCCAGCGCCGAGGCGTTCGAGCGCTTGCGCGACGTCTGCGCCGAACTCACCCAGGCCAGCGCTGATGCGCCGTTCGTGCTCGGTTGTTCGGGCAGCCTGCTGGCGCGCTGGTTGATCCCGCGCCTGGGTCGCTTGAATGCCGACCTGCCGGACCTGCGCCTGCACCTGTCGGCGGGTGACGGCGACCTCGACCCCCGACGCCCGGGTCTCGATGCCCTGCTGGTCTTCGCCGAACCACCGTGGCCGGCGGATATGCAGGTGTATGAGCTGGCGAGCGAGTGTATCGGGCCGGTGATGAGCCCGCGTTTTGCCGGGTACGAACGCCTGCGCCAGGCGCCGCCGCACGCCTTGTGTGGGGAAGCCTTGTTGCACACCACTTCACGCCCGCAAGCCTGGCCCAGTTGGGCGCAACAGCACGGCATCAAGCCCGGCGCGTTGAAACACGGCCAAGGTTTTGAGCATTTGTATTATTTGCTGGAGGCGGCGGTGGCGGGGTTGGGCGTGGCGATTGCGCCGCAGCCGCTGGTGGCAGAGGACCTGCGCGCGGGTCGCCTGCTGGCGCCGTGGGGTTTCAGTGAAACCCCGGCGCACCTGGCGTTGTGGCTACCCAAGCGCGCCGCAGACGGGCGCGCGAGTCAGTTGGCGCACTGGCTCAAGGCTGAGCTGGCGCGCCAGCCGGTGTAGCCGGTCAATCAGTCACCGCGTTTGCACAACAGGTAAGCCGCCAGCAGGCCCAACGCGCCAACGGCGACGCCGGCGGTAGTCCATGGGTGCTCTTGTGCGTAGTCCCGGGTGGCAACACCGGTTTCACGGATTTTGACTTTGCTTTCTTCGTAGGCGTCGCTGATCAGGTGACGAGAGTGCTTGAGGGCATTCTCGGCATTGCTTTTCAGGGCCTTCAGCGTTTTGCGCGACTCATCGGACGCATCGTCCTTGAGGCTCTCAAGGGACTTGAGCAGGCTCGAAATCTCGGCTTCCATGCTTTCCAGCGACGCTTTGCGTAAAGAAGTGTTGGCCATTTGGAATCTCCTGAAGTGATTGAGTGGCGTGTGTAGATACCGACTGCGGCCGTTTCAGAAAGTGCAGTAAATCTGAACTTTCAGGTAGGAACGGTCGCCAGAAGCAGTATGAACAATGACTGCTAGGCTTTATTGACGACCCTCAGGAGAAACACCATGTCTGATCATCACACCTACAAGAAAGTGGAATTGGTAGGTTCGTCCACCACCAGCATCGAAGACGCAATCAACAATGCCCTGGCCGAAGCCAACAAGAGCATCAAGCACTTGGAATGGTTTGAGGTGACGGAAACCCGTGGTCATATCAAGGACGGCAAGGTCGCGCACTATCAGGTTACGCTCAAGGTGGGGTTCCGAATTGCCAGTAGTTGATCGCGTCGGTTGAACTTGCCGGCTGGCCGATTGCCATAACTTGCGCTACAAACAATGGGTGCCGATGCCAGCAGCGTCGGCACGCTCGTTTCAATCAGCGCAAGGAAAGTGACGGATGAAGAAGCTCCTGTTAGCGGTAGGTTTGTTGAGCATTGCGGGCACGGCCCTGGCGGCGGGCAAGCCTTGTGAAGAGCTGAAAAGCGAAATTGCAGCGAAAATCGACGCCAAGGGCGCTTCGGGTTATTCGCTGGAAGTCGTGGATAAAGGCACCTCGACCGACGCTAAAGTGGTCGGTACCTGTGAAGGTGGTACCAAGGAAATCGTCTACAAGCGCGGTTAATTCCGTGTGGCAGACATAAAAAACCGACGCGGGTGCGTCGGTTTTTTTTCGTCGCGGGTTTAGCCCTTCATCAACTGCGCCAGCAGCTCGTAGGAATGAATCCGGTCGGCGTGCTCGTACAGGTCGCAGGTAAAGATCAATTCGTCCGCGCCGGTCTGTTCGATCAACACTTCCAGCTTGGCGCGGATCTTCGCCGGGCTACCCACCATCGCCAGGCCAAGGAAGCTGCCGACCGCGTCTTTTTCATGGGGCAGCCACAGGCCGTCCATGGTTTTCACCGGTGGGCGCTGCACCAGGCTCTGCCCGCGCATCAAGGCGAGGATGCGTTGGTACACCGAGGTGGCCAGGAAGTCGGCGTGCTCATCGGTGTCGGCCGCCACCAGCGGAATGCCGAGCATCACGTAAGGCTTGTCCAGCACAGCCGAAGGCTTGAAGTGATTGCGGTACACGCGAATCGCCTCGTGCATCAAACGCGGTGCGAAATGGGAGGCGAAGGCGTAGGGCAAACCGCGTTCGCCCGCCAGCTGCGCGCTGAACAGGCTGGAACCCAGCAGCCACACCGGTACGTTGGTGCCGGTGCCGGGCACCGCAATCACCCGTTGGTCCGGTGTGCGTGGCCCGAGGTAGGCCATCAGCTCGGCCACGTCTTCCGGGAAGTCATCCGCGCTGCCGGAGCGCTCGCGGCGCAGAGCGCGAGCGGTCATCTGGTCGGAGCCGGGCGCGCGGCCCAGGCCCAGGTCGATACGCCCGGGGTAGAGGCTTTCCAGGGTGCCGAACTGCTCGGCGATTACCAGCGGTGCATGGTTGGGCAGCATCACGCCGCCGGAGCCGACGCGAATCGTCGAGGTACCTCCGGCCAGGTAACCCAGCAATACCGAGGTGGCCGAGCTGGCGATGCCATCCATATTGTGGTGTTCCGCCACCCAGAAACGGTGGTAGCCGAACTTTTCCACATGTTGGGCCAAATCCAGGGAATTGCGCAGCGACTGCGCCGGGCTGCCGTTGGCGCGCACCGGCACGAGGTCGAGGGTCGAGAACTTTACGTCGGACAGCGATTTCATAAGCCTGCTTCTCCAAAGGGGGCGCAGGCTTTTTAGACGAACCAAAACCTGCCGCTTCATGTGCATGCTCTATGCAATGAGGGCATATACCCGAGATTCAATAGCGGCAATGAAATTTCCTACTTAATCGCTAGGTTTCTCTTACAAATGAACTTTGCCTTGGCGTCTATCCTCAGAACCTTACCGACGCAAAACCACCGTTCGAGGAGAAAGCTATGAGTATCGTTAAAAAGGCATCCGCGCATTGGGAAGGTGATCTGAAGACTGGCCTGGGCTCCATTTCCACCGAAACCGGCGTGCTGCGCGAAGCACCCTACGGCTTCAAGGCCCGTTTCGAAGGCGGCAAGGGCACCAACCCCGAAGAATTGATCGGCGCGGCCCACGCCGGCTGTTTCTCCATGGCCTTTTCCATGATTCTGGGCGACGCCGGGCTCAAGGCTGACAGCATCGACACCCAGGCCGAAGTGACCCTCGACCAGGTCGAGGGTGGCTTCGCGATCACCGCCGTGCACTTGGTGCTAAAGGCCAAGATCCCAGGCGCCAGCCAGGCGCAGTTCGATGAATTGAGCAAGAAGGCCAAGGAAGGGTGCCCGGTGTCCAAGGTGCTGAATGCCAAGATCAGCCTGGATGCCACGCTGGTCAGCTGACACTGCAGGTCCACTGTGGGAGGGGGCTTGCTCCCGATAGCGGTCTATCAGTAACCGAGATGTTGACTGATGCACCGCTATCGGGAGCAAGCCCCCTCCCACATTTTGTTCTGCGTTAAATCAGAACTCGTGTTTCCCGAATGTGGTCCTATAGCTTATGCAGCCTTAGGCGCACATCCGTGCGCATGCATTCAGGGAGCTTCACACATGAAACGTTTTGCCTTGGCGATCATCTGCGGTGTGTTGGCCACATCGGCTGTGGCCGCACCAAAAGACTGCGAAGAGCTCAGGAAAGAGATTGAGGTCAAGATCCAGGCGAACGCCGTTCCGTCCTACACCTTGGAAATTGTGAGTAAGGAAGAAGCTGACAAGCACGACGTCGCCATGGTCGTCGGCAGCTGTGAGAACGGTACCAAAGCCATCATCTATCAGAAGAACAACGACTGATCAGAGACAGTTGACGCTGCGTTCTTCTGCCAGCAATTGGCGAGCGGCGTTATACAGCCGGATATTCGGCGTGAAGGCCAATGAGCGCCCTTCCAGGCGATAGCGTTGGCCAGCCTCGAAATGGTCGTACTGCAGGGTGATGAAACAGGTGCGGTCGGCGGTTTGCCCAAAGCCATTGAGGCTGCCGCCGGTCGGCACCTCGAAATCAAAGCGCACCATCAGCTCGTGACTGCCCGGTGGCACCTGGAAGTAGCGTCCGTCCGGCAGATTCTTACCATCCAGGCGCTGCGCCATCACCAGCTTGGCTCCCGGCGTCGGCGTAGCAAAATCGACCCAGGCCTGATGTGGGTCGACCGGCGGCAGGGGGGTCGAAGCGCAGGCGCTGAGGAACAGGGCGACGACGGGAAGCAGGAGCTGGCGCATGGCAGGTACTCAACGCGAGGAGAGCTCTGAGTATAAACACGCCACGCCGTGGAAAAATCCCCTTCAGGCGCGATAGTCTGGCGAACAAATCACCCAGGAGCGGTAGGTGCATGGTCAGGCGTTTTCTTCCAGGGTTGATGGTTGTGCTGCTCAGTGGTTGCTCCAGCGTCAGTTACTACAGCCAATTGGCGGACGGCCAGTGGCAGCTGTTGCGGGCTCGGGAGCCGGTTGCCGAGGTCATCGCCGATCCATCAAGGCCGCAGTTGCTGCGTGATCATCTGGCTCAATCACAAAAAGCTCGAACCTTCGCCAGCGAACACCTGCATCTGCCTGACAACCAAAGTTACCGGCTGTATGCCGATATTGGCCGACCTTATGTAGTCTGGAATGTCTTCGCTACGCAGGAATTTTCCCTGGCGCCTCAAACCCATTGCTTCCCCATTGCCGGTTGCGTGGCCTATCGCGGCTATTACCGCCAGGGCGCGGCGCGCGGTGAAGCGGCGTTGTTGCGCCAGCAAGGCATGGACGTGTCGATTGGCGGCGTGGAGGCCTATTCAACCTTGGGTTGGTTCAACGACCCGATCATGAATTCGATGATGAACTGGGGTGACGAACGCCTGGCCACGCTGATCTTCCATGAGCTGGCGCACCAGCGGTTCTACGTGAAGGACGACACCGAATTCAACGAGTCGTTTGCCAGCTTCGTCGAGCAGGAAGGCACCCGCCAGTGGCGCGCGGCCCAGGGCCTGGCGCCGCTTGGCAACTCGACGCGGCAACAGCGGGACCAATTTACCCAACTGATCCTCGATACACGTCAGCGCCTGGAAAAACTCTACGCGCAACCGCTGGCTGCCGAGGCGATGCGCCAGGCCAAGGCGGCCGAATTCGAGGATTTGCGTCGTGCGTACCGGCAGATGCGCGATAGCCAATGGGGTGGAGACAAGCGTTATGACGCCTGGATGAACCTGCCGATGAACAATGCGCGGTTGTTGCCGTTCGGGCTGTATGACCGGTGGGTGCCGGCGTTTGCGGCGTTATTCAGGCAGGAAGGTGGGGATTGGCCGAAGTTCTACGCGGCGGTGGAGAAGATGGGCGAGTTGCCGGTGGTGCAGCGCAAGGCTGCGTTGAGGCAGTTGGAAGGGGTTGATCCGTAGGGCCTCATCGGGGGCTTGCCCCCGATGGCGGTCTCAGGGCCGCTGCAAAAACGCCTGATGCATCTGCGCCAGCGTCTCAAAGTGCCAGGTCGGCGCCTCAGCATTCAACTCTTCGAAACTACCAAACCCATAACCGACGGCCGCCGAATCCAGCCCATTGCTACGCGCCCCGATCAGGTCGTGCTTACGATCACCAATCATCAAGGTGGTGGCCGGGTCCAGGCCTTCTTCGCCGATCAAATGCGCAATCAACTCGACCTTGTTGGTGCGTGTCCCGTCCAGTTCGCTGCCGTAGATCACTTTGAAGTGCCTGGCAAAATCGAAATGCCGCGCGATCTCGCGGGCAAACACCCAGGGCTTGGATGTGGCGACGTACAACTGGCGGCCCTGTTTGCCCAGGTCTTCAAGCAGCGGCATCACGCCGTCGAATACGCGGTTTTCATACAGTCCGGTGACTTTGAAGCGCTCGCGGTAGAAATTCACCGCCTCCCAGGCCTTGGCCTCATCGAAGTCGTAGAACTGCATGAAGGCTTGCAGCAATGGCGGGCCGATGAAGTGTTCGAGTCGGGTCAGGTCGGGTTCGTCGATGCCCAATTTGCCAAGGGCGTACTGGATCGAGCGGGTGATGCCCTCGCGCGGGTCGGTGAGGGTGCCATCCAGGTCGAACAGCACGGTTTGGTAATGGAGGGTCATTGGTCGAATCCTTCAGCCAGGTGCAGGTCTTTGAGCTTCACGTAGTTCGCGGCGCTGTAGGTGAAAAAGGCGCGTTCCTTGTCAGTCAGCGGGCGGATTTGTTTAACCGGGCTGCCGACATACAAAAAACCGCTGTCGAGCTTCTTGCCCGGAGGCACCAGGCTGCCGGCGCCGATGATGACGTCGTCCTCCACCACGGCGCCGTCCATCACGATGCTGCCCATGCCGATCAAAATCCGGTTGCCCACCGTGCAGCCGTGCAGCATGACTTTGTGTGCGATGGTCACGTCATCGCCGATCAGCAAGGGAAAACCGTCCGGATTGAAAGGGCCTGCGTGGGTGATGTGCAGCACGCAGCCGTCCTGCACGCTGGTGCGCGCGCCGATACGGATGCGGTGCATGTCGCCGCGAATCACGGTCAGCGGCCAGACCGAGCTGTCGGTGCCGATTTCGACATCGCCGATCACCACCGCCGAAATATCGACAAAAGCCCCGGCGCCCAGGGTTGGCGTGTGGTTCTGATAGGTGCGAAGGGTCACGATAGCCTCTCTCTTATGTGCTGATAGCTGCGGTGGACGTTGATTGTAATTAAGATGGCCCCATCTTTGTTCTTACATGTTTCTTCAGCCAAGGTGCCAACCGTGAGCGCGAACAACCCTCTTCTGCAGTCCTACGACCTGCCGCCGTTCTCGGCGATCCGTGCCGAGCACGTGCAGCCGGCCATCGAACAGATCCTCGCCGACAACCGTGTTGCCATCGAAGGCATCCTGCAAAGCCAGGGTAAAAATCCGACATGGGCCGGCCTGGTGCTGGCCATGGACGAACTGAATGATCGCCTGGGCGCCGCCTGGAGCCCGGTCAGCCATCTCAATGCCGTATGCAACAGCGCCGAGCTGCGCGAAGCCTACGAGGCGTGCCTGCCGGCATTGAGCGCCTATTCCACCGAGATGGGCCAGAACCGCGCGCTGTTCCAAGCCTTCGAAGCCCTGGCCAACAGCCCGGAAGCCGCCGGTTTCGACGTGGCGCAAAAAACCATCCTTGAACACTCCCTGCGCGACTTCCGCCTCTCGGGTATCGACTTGCCGCCTGAGCAGCAAAAACGTTACGCCGAAGTGCAGAGCAAGCTTTCCGAGCTGGGCAGCAAATTCTCCAACCAACTGCTGGACGCCACCCAGGCGTGGACCAAGCACGTCACCGAGGAAGCCACCCTCGCCGGCCTGACCGATTCGGCCAAGGCGCAGATGGCCGCTGCCGCGCAGGCCAAAGGCCTCGACGGCTGGCTGATCACCCTGGAGTTTCCAAGCTACTACGCGGTCATGACCTACGCCCAGGACCGCGCCCTGCGTGAAGAAATCTACGCGGCCTACTGCACCCGTGCGTCAGACCAAGGCCCGAATGCTGGCCAGAACGATAACGGCCCGGTGATGGAACAGATCCTCGACCTGCGTCAGGAACTGGCCAAGCTTTTGGGTTACGCCTCATTCTCCGAGCTGAGCCTGGCCACCAAGATGGCCGAGTCCAGCGATCAGGTGCTGAGCTTCCTGCGGGACCTGGCCAAGCGCAGCAAGCCGTTCGCTGCCCAGGACCTGCAACAGCTCAAGGCCTACGCCGCCGAACAAGGCTGCGCCGACCTGCAAAGCTGGGACAGCGGTTTCTACGGCGAAAAGCTGCGTGAGCAGCGCTACAGCGTGTCCCAGGAAGCCCTGCGCGCCTACTTCCCGATCGACAAGGTGCTGGGCGGCCTGTTCGCCATTGTGCAGCGTTTGTACGGCATCGAGATTGCCGAGCAAAAAGGCTTCGACACCTGGCACCCGGATGTTCGCCTGTTTGAAATCAAGGAAAACGGCCAGCACGTCGGTCGCTTCTTCTTCGACCTGTACGCCCGCGCCAATAAGCGTGGCGGTGCCTGGATGGACGGCGCACGCGACCGCCGCCGCACCATCGACGGCGTGCTGCAAAGCCCGGTGGCGAACCTGGTGTGCAACTTCACCCCGGCCGACAGCGGCAAGCCTGCCCTGCTGACCCACGATGAAGTGACCACCCTGTTCCACGAATTCGGCCATGGCCTGCATCACCTGCTGACCCGCGTCGAGCATGCCGGTGTGTCCGGTATCAATGGCGTGGCGTGGGATGCGGTGGAATTGCCGAGCCAGTTCATGGAGAACTGGTGCTGGGAGCCGGAAGGCCTGGCGCTGATCTCCGGCCACTATGAAAGCGGCGAGCCACTGCCCCAGGACCTGCTGGAAAAAATGCTCGCGGCGAAGAATTTCCAATCCGGCCTGATGATGGTGCGCCAGTTGGAGTTCTCGCTGTTCGACTTCGAGTTGCATGCCACCCATGGCGATGGCCGCAGCGTGGCCCAGGTGCTCGAAGGCGTGCGCGATGAGGTGTCGGTGATGCGTCCTCCGGCCTACAACCGTTTCCCCAACAGCTTTGCGCACATCTTTGCCGGCGGTTATGCCGCGGGTTACTACAGCTACAAATGGGCCGAAGTGCTGTCGGCGGATGCCTTCTCCAAATTCGAAGAAGATGGCGTGCTCAACGCCGAGACCGGTCGTGCCTTCCGTGAGGCGATCCTGGCGCGTGGCGGTTCCCAGGCGCCGATGGTGCTGTTCGTCGACTTCCGCGGACGCGCCCCGTCGATTGACGCACTCTTGCGCCACAGCGGCCTGAGTGAGGACGCAGCAGCATGAGTGAAGGGCCTGTGATTACCAAAAAGCAATTTATCGCCGGGGCGGTGTGCCCGGCGTGCAGCGAGCCGGACAAGTTGAAGATGTGGACCGAGGACAGCGTGCCGCATCGCGAATGCGTGGCCTGCGGGTATACCGATACCCTGAATGATCAAGGTCTGTCGGTACCCAAGGAATTGGGCACGCGGGTCAATACATCGGCCTTGAAAGCGCCGGATCCGAAGGTGCAGGCGGTGCAGTTTTTCCCTAACCCGAAGCTGAAGAAAGACTGACTCGTCTACCCCCTGGGAGTGCGTCTCAGGGGGTAACCAGCAGTGCGGTTTTTTCCTCGGCGGGCTCGTGATCCTCGCTCGCCGGGTTCAGCCAGCTGTTCATTGAGCACAGGGCAAAGGCGCTGGTGCTGCAATCGCCATTCGCCAAGGCTGTGCGCAACTTGTCGATATCGGCCCTCATCATGTAGCGAACGCCGTCCTTGAAGCCGTTACTGGTGCCGAAACCGCCCAAGGTCATCTCGTTCAACGCATCCTCCTTGCTCCATCCCTGGATCACCACGCGATACATCGCCGCCATCAGGCCGGTGCGATCAGAGCCGTGCTTGCAGTGCATCAGCACCGGGCCGTCAGCTTCCGCTTCCTTGATCGCCCTCAGTGCCGCCAGCACGTCAGAGTCATCCACATGGTTCGTGCGATAACTCAACTGAACCTGACGAATGCCCGGAGCTTTCAGCCAGTTGCTATCGGGCTCGGGCAGGAAGTTGATCACGGTGCCGATCTTGAGCTGTTCCAGCAACGGCGCTGCATTGCTATCCGGCAGTGCGCTGCGATAGAGCGTGGGCGTCATTTGATGCAGGTTGTAGCGGTCGCCCACTGGCTGGGCCCATTCGGGAGAACGAAGGGACGTAGCGTCATCGGCATGCGCAAAAGTGGTGAACAGTGCGATAAACGCCAGTCCAAAGGCCGGCAACCAATGATGCTTGTGCATGGGCGACGTAACCGTATAGGGAATGGGCTGATAGCGCCCAGAGTCAGTCACAGCGGGTCAAGGAGGTGTGAGGTGTCCGTCAAAGAATCGTGAATCCTTAATCTTTAGTCGTTGAAGCGATTCTCTCGATGCTTAGGCTGCTATCATTTGTAACTATTGTTTGCGGCTGCGCTCTATCTCCTTGGATCGCCTGGATCCAATTTGCCGCCGGACAACGCCAAGCCACTCCCTAGAAGCGGCTGACAACCCCGTGACCACATGATGAGGTGCCACCATGTCTGATCAAGATCAAGACAACCCCCGGCGTGACTTTCTACGCAAATCCTTGACCTTGATCCCGGTGGTCACGGTTGCCAGCACCGGCCTTGGCGGTTCGATGCTGATGGCGACGCCTGCGCCCGTCGAGGCCGCGCCGGCTAAGCCTGTAGCCAGCGAGAAAGCCTACGAGCCAAGCTATTTCACTGCCGAGGAATGGGCGTTTATCAATGCTGCCGTCGAGCGTTTGATCCCGGCCGATGCCCAAGGCCCCGGTGCCCTGGAAGCCGGCGTGCCGGAGTACATCGACCGTCAGATGAACACACCGTATGCCAGTGGCGCGCTGTGGTTCATGCAAGGCCCATTCAACGCCGACGCCGCTCCAGAGATGGGCTGGCAGAGCAAGTTGGTGCCCAAGGAGATATATCGCCTGGGTATCGCCGCGACGGATGCTTGGTCGAAGGCGTTCAACGGCAAAGCTTTTGCTGCGCAAGACAGCGCTACCCGAGACGATATGTTGCGGCGCCTGGAGGCGGGCGGCAGTGAAGTCACGGCACATTTCGACGCGGTGCCGCCGAAGATGTTCTTCAATTTGCTGCTGCAAAACACCAAGGAGGGGTTCTTCTGCGACCCGATTCATGGTGGCAACAAAGGCATGGTCGGCTGGACCATGATCGGCTTCCCCGGCGCCCGCGCCGACTTCATGGATTGGGTGGAACGCAACGAGCAGTACCCCTTCCCGGCAGTTTCCATCCGCGGCGAGAGGGCATAAACGTGGCGACCATCATGAAGAAAGTGGATGCGGTGATTGTCGGCTTCGGCTGGACCGGCGCGATCATGGCCAAGGAGCTGACGGAAGCAGGCCTCAACGTGCTGGCGCTGGAGCGCGGGCCGATGCAGGACACTTACCCGGACGGCAACTATCCCCAGGTCATCGACGAACTGACCTACAGCGTGCGTAAAAAACTCTTCCAGGACATCTCCAAGGAGACGGTGACGATTCGCCATAGTGTGAATGACGTTGCCTTGCCTAACCGTCAGCTCGGCGCGTTTTTGCCGGGTAACGGCGTGGGCGGTGCGGGCCTGCACTGGTCGGGTGTGCATTTCCGTGTCGATCCGATTGAACTGCGCATGCGCAGCCATTACGAAGAACGTTACGGCAAGCACTTTATTCCCAAGGACATGACCATCCAGGACTTCGGTGTGAGCTACGAAGAACTGGAGCCGTTTTTCGACTATGCAGAAAAAGTCTTCGGCACCTCAGGCCAGGCCTGGACCGTGAAAGGTCAGTTGGTGGGCGAAGGCCGTGGCGGCAACCCTTATGCGCCGGATCGTTCCAACCCGTTTCCGCTGGAGGCGCAAAAGAACACAGTCTCTGCACAGCTGTTTCAGAAAGCGGCCGCCAGCGTCGGGTATAAGCCCTACAACCTGCCGTCAGCCAATACCTCGGGGCCTTACACCAACCCCTATGGCGCGCAGATGGGCCCATGCAACTTCTGCGGTTTTTGCAGCGGTTACGTGTGCTACATGTACTCCAAGGCCTCGCCGAACGTGAACATCCTGCCGGCGCTGCGCCAGGTGCCGAATTTCGAGCTGCGGCCTAACTCCCACGTGCTCAAGGTCAATCTGGACAGCACCAAGAGCAAGGCTACCGGCGTGACCTACATCGACGCCCAAGGCCGAGAGTGCGAACAACCGGCAGACCTGGTGATCCTCGGCGCGTTCCAGTTCCACAACGTGCGGCTGATGCTGCTGTCGGGCATCGGCAAACCTTACGACCCGATTACCAATGAGGGTGTGGTGGGCAAGAACTTTGCCTATCAGAACATGGCCACCATCAAGGCGTTCTTCGACAAGGACACCCACACCAACAACTTTATCGGTGCTGGCGGCAATGGCGTGGCCATCGATGACTTCAACGCCGACAACTTCGACCACGGCCCTCACGGCTTTGTCGGGGGCTCGCCGATGTGGGTCAACCAGGCGGGCAGCCGCCCGATTGCCGGTACGTCCAACCCGCCCGGCACCCCGGCCTGGGGCAGCGCGTGGAAGCGCGCCACCGCCGATTACTACACCCACCAGGTGTCGATGGACGCTCATGGTGCCCATCAATCCTACCGGGGTAACTACCTCGATCTGGACCCGGTCTACCGCGATGCCTACGGCCTGCCGTTGCTGCGCATGACGTTCGACTGGCAGGAAAACGACATCAAGATGAACCGCTTCATGGTCGAGAAAATGGGCAAGGTCGCCGAAGCGATGAACCCCAAGGCGATTGCCGTGCTCGGCAAAAAAGTCGGTGAGCACTTCAACACCGCGTCCTACCAGACCACCCACCTCAACGGTGGCGCGATCATGGGCACCGACCCGAAGACCAGTGCGTTGAACCGCTATCTGCAATGCTGGGATGTACACAACGTGTTTGTTCCGGGTGCATCTGCTTTCCCACAGGGCTTGGGCTACAACCCTACCGGCCTGGTGGCGGCATTGACCTACTGGTCGGCTCGCGCGATCCGCGAGCAGTACCTGAAAAACCCCGGCCCACTGGTTCAGGCATAAGGAGCGATGACCATGAAAGCATTTGTTATCGCGACGTTTGCCCTGCTCAGCAGCTGCTCCATCAGTGCCGCCGAAACCGACCTGATCAAGCAGGGCGAATACCTGGCGCGCGCCGGCGACTGCGTGGCCTGCCACACCGCCAAGGGCGGCAAACCGTTCGCCGGTGGCCTACCGATGGAAACCCCCATCGGTGTGATCTATTCCACCAACATAACCCCGGACAAGACCGGTCTGGGCGACTACAGTTTCGAGGACTTCGACAAGGCCGTGCGTCACGGCGTCGCCAAGAGTGGTAGTACGCTTTACCCGGCGATGCCCTACCCGTCTTATGCGCGCGTCAGCGAAAGCGACATGCAGGCGTTGTATGCGTACTTCATGCAGGGCGTGGAACCGGTCGCCCAGGAGAACAAGGCCAGCGACATTCCGTGGCCGCTGAGCATGCGTTGGCCGTTGGCGGCGTGGCGCTGGATGTTTGCCCCTGAGGTGGCGGATAAACCGGCCGTGGCGAGCGCGGACCCAGTGATCAGCCGCGGCGCTTACCTGGTGGAAGGCCTTGGCCACTGCGGCGCGTGCCATACACCACGCGCTCTGACCATGCAGGAAAAAGCCCTGAGCGCGACTGACGGCAAGGCCTTCCTGTCCGGCAGTGCGCCACTGGAAGGCTGGATCGCCAAGAGCCTGCGCGGCGACCACAAGGACGGTCTCGGCAGTTGGAGCGAGGAGCAACTGGTGCAATTCCTCAAGACCGGTCGCAGTGACCGCAGCGCGGTATTTGGCGGTATGAGCGATGTGGTCGTGCATAGCATGCAGTACATGTCGCAAGACGACCTGACCGCTATAGCCCGTTACCTCAAGAGCCTGCCGGCGGTGGACCCAAAAGACCAGCCGCACCAGTATGACAAGCAGGTGGCCGAGGCGCTGTGGAAAGGCGATGACAGCAAGCCCGGCGCGTCGGTGTATATCGACAACTGCGCGGCCTGCCACCGTACCGATGGCCATGGCTATACGCGGGTATTCCCGGCGTTGGCGGGCAACCCGGTGTTGCAGACGGCGGATGCCACGTCGTTGATCAACATCGTGTTGAACGGCGGCACGTTGCCGGCCACTCACACGGCGCCGTCGACCTTTACCATGCCGGCGTTCGCCTGGCGCCTGTCGGACCAGGAAGTGGCGGATGTGGTCAGTTTCATCCGTGGCAGTTGGGGTAACCAGGGCGCCCCGGTGAAAGCCAGTGACGTGGCCGACCTGCGCAAGAACGACTTGCGCACCACCTCGGGCGATGACCTGGGGCAGGTCACACAAAAGCACTGACCGCCCAACGGCACTGGTCAGGAACCTCGCGCCTCGATACTGTATATAAAAACAGTATCGAGGCGCCTTCATGTCTACTCCGCTGCCGCCCCGTGGTCGGGGCACGGCCACCAACCTGCATAACCGCTTTGCGCCCACCATCAGCGTGGCCGAGGACGACGGCTGGTACCAGGAAGTGCCGCCGACCCAGGGCACCGAAGTACGCATCGAGACGGCCAAGACCATCATCACCCGCAACAACTCTCCGGACCTGCCGTTCGACCGCTCCATCAACCCCTACCGTGGCTGCGAGCATGGCTGTATCTACTGCTATGCACGGCCCAGCCACGCCTATTGGGATATGTCGCCGGGGCTGGATTTCGAAACCAGGCTGATCGCCAAGAGCAACGCGGCCGACGTGCTGGAGCAGCAACTGTCGAAGCCGGGCTATGTGTGTGCGCCGATCAATCTGGGCTCCAACACCGACCCGTACCAGCCTATCGAGCGTGAGTACAAGATCACCCGGCAAACCCTCGAAGTGCTGCTGCGCTATCGGCATCCGGTGACCATCATTACCAAGGGCTCTCTGATCCTGCGCGACCTGGACCTGCTGGCGGAGCTGGCCAGGCAACGCCTTGTGGCGGTGATGATCAGCCTTACCAGCCTGGATGATGAACTCAAACGCATCCTGGAACCGCGCACAGCGGCGCCCAAGGCACGGTTGCGGGCCATCCGGGCGATGCGCGAGGCGGGCATCCCGGTGGGTGTGTTGTGCTCACCGATGATCCCGATGATCAACGACAGCGAGCTGGAAAGCCTGCTCACCGAAGCCCATGCCGCCGGTGCGCAGAGTGCGGCGTACATGATGTTGCGACTGCCGCTGGAGGTGGCGCCGCTGTTTGAGGAGTGGCTGGCAGCGCATTATCCGCAGCGTGCGGCCCATGTGATGAGCCTGGTGCGCCAGGTGCGCGGTGGTGAGGTGTACGACAGTCGGTTCGGCGTACGCATGCGGGGCGAGGGGCCGTTTGCCGACCTGCTGGCCCAGCGCTTCAACAAGGCGATCAAACGCCTGGGACTGAATCGGCGAGAAGGCTTCAATCTGGATTGCACAGCGTTCTGTCCACCGGGCAGACAGATGGCATTGTTGTAGACTGAAAAGGAAGAATGCACCATGCCTGTAGGAATAGTCGCGTTTTGATATCACTGAAACCCGCGATCTAGAGCGGTTCATTCAGTTTGAGTTAAGTTTCGGTGGTTACCTTGTTCAGCGAGTGACTGATGAGTCGGCAGCCTGGTTTTTGGCTTTTACAACTATTTCACTGGCCTGGCGTCGAACTGACCTGAAAACTCCCCTGCATTAATCAAGAGGATGAATCATGAGTGACAAGGATAAACAGCCGTTGGCTGCGTCGGCTTCAGCCCCTCAGGTGGCAGAGTCTGCTGATGCAGCGCTAAAACATATCGTTGACGGCTTTTTGCATTTCCATCACGACGTCTTCCCCCAGCAGGAAGAACTCTTCAAGAAACTCGCCACGGCCCAGAGCCCACGGGCGATGTTTATTACCTGCGCTGACTCGCGCATCGTGCCTGAGCTGATTACCCAAAGCTCTCCCGGCGATCTGTTCGTGACCCGCAACGTCGGTAACGTCGTGCCGCCTTATGGGCAGATGAACGGCGGCGTTTCCACTGCCATCGAGTACGCCGTACTGGCCTTGGGCGTGCAGCACATCATCGTGTGCGGGCACTCCGATTGTGGCGCCATGCGTGCGGTCCTCAACCCCGCCAGCCTGGAGAAGATGCCGACGGTAAGGGCCTGGCTGCGACACGCCGAAGTCGCCAAGTCCATGGTCGAGGACAACTGCGACTGTGCCAACGAAGGCGAGAGCATGAAAGTGCTCACCGAAGAAAACGTCATCGCCCAACTGCAGCATTTGCGTACCCATCCCTCGGTGGCGTCGCGCATGGCCAATGGTCAGCTGTTTATCCACGGCTGGATCTACAACATCGAGACCAGTGAAATTCGAGCCTACGATGCTGATCAGTCGGCATTCCGACCGTTGAGCGGCGAAGGGCCGATTCCTTCCGCGACGCCTAAAGCGCGCTTCTAAAACACTTCCCTGCCGGGTAAAGCGGTGGCTGCCATGGATGCAGCCAGGCTTTTCCGCGCCCGGCGAATGCCTCGGGAGAGCCATCATGCGTGCTGCTCAATTAAAAGCTGTATTGCCACGGGAGCTGCTCGCCTCCGTGGTTGTGTTTCTGGTCGCCCTGCCCCTGTGCATGGGGATCGCCATCGCGTCCGGCATGCCGCCGGCCAAGGGCCTGATCACCGGGATTATCGGTGGCCTGGTAGTGGGCTGGTTGGCGGGTTCGCCGCTGCAGGTCAGCGGCCCGGCAGCGGGTCTGGCGGTATTGGTGTTCGAGCTGGTGCGCCAGCATGGGATGATGATGCTCGGGCCGATCCTGCTGCTGGCCGGTTTCCTGCAGCTGGTGGCCGGGCGTCTGCGCCTGGGCTGCTGGTTCCGCGTCACGGCGCCAGCAGTGGTGTACGGGATGCTGGCGGGGATCGGCGTATTGATTGTGCTATCGCAGATCCATGTGATGCTGGACGCTGCGCCCAAGCCCTCAGGGCTGGATAACCTGGCGGGCTTCCCCGCCGCGCTGGTGGAGGCGATTCCAGCCTTGGGCGGCGGCCTGGGTTGGCAGGCCGGATTGCTCGGTTTGTCGACGATGCTGGTCATGTACCTGTGGGATAAATTCCGTCCGCAAACCCTGCGTTTCGTGCCCGGAGCCCTGTTGGGCGTGGGCCTGGCAACGTTGACCAGCCTGGTGCTGGCGTTGCAGGTCAAACGTGTGGAAGTGCCGGAGAACCTCGCCGACGCCATCGATTGGCTGCGTCCAAGCGACCTGCTGAACCTGGCCGACCCGCAGTTGCTGATCGCCGCGTTTGCGGTGGCGTTTATCGCCAGTGCCGAAACCCTGCTCTCTGCTGCAGCGGTAGACCGCATGCACAGTGGTCAGCGTTCTGATTTCGATAAGGAATTGTCCGCCCAAGGTGTGGGCAACATGCTGTGCGGCCTGGTGGGTGCCCTGCCGATGACCGGTGTGATCGTGCGCAGCTCGGCCAACGTGCAGGCCGGTGCCACCACGCGGTTGTCAGCGATGTTTCATGGCGTATGGCTGTTGGGGTTCGTACTGTTGTTGTCGAGCGTGCTGCAAAGCATTCCCGTGGCGAGCCTGGCGGGTGTGTTGGTGTACACCGGGATCAAGCTGGTGGATATCAAGGCCTTCAAGGCCCTAGGTCGTTATGGGCGTATGCCGATGTTTACCTACGCGGCCACGGCGTTGGCGATCATTTTCACCGACCTGCTGACCGGCGTGCTGGTGGGCTTCGGGCTCACATTGGTCAAGTTGGCGCTCAAGGCCTCGCGCCTGAAAGTCAGTCTGATCGACCTGCCCCCAGAGGGGGAAATGGAGCTGCGTTTGACCGGTGCGGCGACCTTCCTGAAAGTGCCGGCGTTGACCCAGGTGCTGGCGACGGTGCCTCCGGGCACGACTGTGCACGTACCGCTGAGTAACCTGAGTTATATCGACCATTCCTGCCTGGAGTTGCTGGAGGAATGGGGCCGGGCGAATGCGGCCAAGGGCTCGAAGCTGGTGATCGAGGCGCGTGGGTTGAAGCGCAGGCTCGAAGGCCGGGTCAGGATGACGACAGGGATCGGCTCGGCGCCCTCAATCGGCTGACAGAACCGGATCAAAATGTGGGAGGGGCTTGCTCCCTCCCACATTTGTTCTGTGTCTAATTTAAGATTTAAGCCGGCTGATCCAGCGCCAACTCCACCCCCAGCTTGCGGGAAAGGCACGGCCAGCGCTTCCACGCGGCTTCCGTGTGCGGGCTTTTCAGCTGTTCGCGATACGCCTCGACCGACTCCAGCGCAAAGCTGTCTTCGTTGAGCATCTCGTCCACCGCGTGGTGTACGGCTTCATCCAGCTGGTTGGCGAATGCTTCGCCGATCAACTGATGGGCAATCACGTTGGCCACGGTGGTATCTGCCGGAATCAACGGCTGGCCAAAGTGTTTGATATACAAATCGTTGACCTCTTCCACCAGGCGATGGGCCAGGTAAGCCTCGTCCAGCAGGCCGTCGAGCCCTTCGTGGCCAGCCAGGATCGCGGGCGGTTGCAGGAAGAAATGCTCGGCGATTTTCAGCACGGGCTTTATCTGGCTTTCGATCCCCGCTTCGCGGGCCACGTCATTGGCGGCCTCCAACAAGTCCGGGACGAGTTCGATGTAGGCGGTCACAAAGCGGGTCATGACTTGGGTGCTATCACCATCAGCCAAAGAAATGGCCGAATGCAGGTGCGGCAATTGCTCTTCCAGCTGCTTGGCTAGCTGGCCAGTGATGGCTTCGTGTTGATAGGCACGGGAAATCTGCTCGCGCAATGCGGCGGTGTTCATGAAGGCTCCAGTGAAGCAGGCGTAGGAATAGGGACAGCATAAGGTAGCTCGTTTATACGAGCGCCTAAGACGCATTTGTCATAATTATTTCATGGTTATGCACAGGCGTTATATCGAATTGCCATCGTTCGTCGGATAAACGATTCCGCACCCGGTTTTATTGGGCCTGGCCACTCATTTTTGCTCATTTGCCCCTACACATTGCGGGGTTGCAGTGCGTGTCTATACTCGGGTTTGTACGCGATTAGCTGATGACGCCAGACTGCATAAGCAGGTAAGGCTAAGCGGTTGTAAGCAGTATGGAAGCCGCTCCCTTCGACGCAGGTGCAAACCGGCGGGATAACAAGAACGATAAGGGGAACCCGCAATGACGCGACATCCACATGTTTGGATGGGCCTCCTGTTGTGGTCAGTATTCGGCCAGGCGCACGCCGCCTGGACAACGAATATGGCGCCAGGGGCAACTGAAGTCAGTCACGCTGTGTTCGACCTGCACATGACCATTTTCTGGATCTGTGTAGTGATCGGCATTGTCGTGTTTGGCGCGATGTTCTGGTCGATGATCCTTCATCGCCGCTCTACGGGCCAGGTCGCGGCCAAATTCCACGAAAGCACCACCGTGGAAATCCTCTGGACCGTGGTGCCCTTGCTGATTCTGGTCGCGATGGCCATTCCGGCAACCAGGACCTTGATCAATATCTACGACAGCACCGAGTCGGATATCGATATCCAGGTCACCGGCTATCAGTGGAAGTGGCATTACAAATACCTGGGCCAGGATGTGGAGTTCTTCAGCAACCTGGCCACGCCCGCCGAGCAGATCCACAACCAGGCCACCAAGGGCGAACATTACCTGCTGGAAGTCGACCAGCCGCTGGTGCTGCCGGTGGGCGCCAAGGTGCGCTTCCTGGTGACCGCCGCCGACGTGATCCACTCCTGGTGGGTGCCGGCTTTTGCGGTCAAGCGCGACGCCATCCCGGGGTTCGTCAACGAGGCCTGGACCCGCGTCGAGAAGCCCGGCATCTACCGTGGCCAGTGCGCCGAACTGTGCGGCAAGGACCACGGTTTCATGCCCATCGTGGTCGAGGTCAAGTCCAAGGCCGACTACGACACCTGGCTCGGCGAACGCAAGGCAGAGGCCGCCAAGCTCAAGGAGTTGACCTCCAAGGAGTGGACGCTGCAAGAGCTGGTTGCGCGCGGCGACAAGGTCTACCACACCACCTGCGTCGCCTGTCACCAGGCCGAAGGCCAGGGCCTGCCACCGATGTTCCCGGCGCTCAAGGGCTCGAAGATCGCCACCGGGCCCGCTGCAGACCACTTGAGCATCGTCTATCACGGCAAGCCCGGTACCGCGATGGCGGCCTTCGGCAAACAGCTCTCGGAAGTCGATATCGCCGCAGTGGTGACCTACGAGCGCAACGCGTGGGGCAACAACAAAGGCGACATGGTCACGCCTAAAGACGTGCTGGCCATCAAGCAGGCGGAAAGCAAATGACCGACTTCATCGCTTCTACCTCGACCCGCCCCGCCCACTCGCTTGCAGGAGAACGGCCATGAGCGCTGTGATCGATGACCATGGCCACGCCGGTGACCATGCCCACGGCCCCGCCAAGGGTTTGATGCGCTGGGTGCTGACCACCAACCATAAAGACATCGGCACGATGTACCTGTGGTTCGCGTTCACCATGTTCCTGCTCGGCGGCTCGTTCGCCATGGTGATCCGTGCCGAACTGTTCCAGCCTGGCCTGCAGATCGTCGAGCCGGCGTTTTTCAACCAAATGACCACCATGCATGGCCTGATCATGGTGTTCGGTGCGGTGATGCCGGCGTTTGTCGGCCTGGCCAACTGGATGATCCCGTTGATGATCGGCGCACCGGACATGGCCTTGCCGCGCATGAATAACTTCAGCTTCTGGCTGTTGCCGGCGGCGTTCCTGCTGCTGGTCTCGACCCTGTTCTCGCCCGGTGGCGGTCCGAATTTCGGCTGGACGTTCTACGCCCCGCTCTCCACCACCTACGCGCCGGAAAGCGTGACGTTCTTCATCTTCGCCATCCACTTGATGGGCATCAGCTCGATCATGGGCGCGATCAACGTGGTCGCCACCATCCTCAACCTGCGTGCGCCCGGCATGACCTTGATGAAAATGCCGCTGTTCGTCTGGACCTGGCTGATTACCGCCTTCCTGCTGATCGCGGTGATGCCGGTGCTGGCCGGCTGCGTGACCATGATGCTGATGGACATCCACTTCGGCACCAGTTTCTTCAGTGCGGCCGGTGGCGGTGATCCGGTGCTGTTCCAGCATGTGTTCTGGTTCTTCGGCCACCCCGAGGTGTACATCATGATCCTGCCGGCGTTTGGCGCCGTCAGTTCGATTATCCCGACCTTCTCGCGCAAGCCGTTGTTCGGCTATACGTCGATGGTGTACGCCACGGCGAGCATCGCGTTCCTGTCGTTTATCGTGTGGGCGCACCATATGTTCGTGGTGGGTATTCCGTTGGTGGGCGAGCTGTTTTTCATGTACGCCACGCTGCTGATCGCGGTGCCCACGGGGGTCAAGGTGTTCAACTGGGTCAGCACCATGTGGCAAGGCTCGCTGACCTTCGAGACGCCGATGCTGTTTGCCGTGGCCTTCGTGATCCTGTTCACCATCGGCGGTTTCTCCGGATTGATGCTGGCGATTGCCCCTGCGGACTTCCAGTACCACGACACCTACTTTGTGGTGGCGCACTTCCATTACGTACTGGTGCCTGGTGCGATCTTCGGCATCTTCGCCTCGGCCTACTACTGGCTGCCGAAATGGACCGGCCACATGTACGACGAAACCCTGGGCAAGCTGCATTTCTGGCTGTCTTTCGTGGGCATGAACATGGCGTTCTTCCCGATGCACTTCGTGGGGCTGGCCGGCATGCCGCGCCGGGTGCCGGACTACAACCTGCAGTTCGCCGACTTCAACATGGTCTCGTCCATTGGGGCCTTCATGTTTGGCGCCACGCAGATCTTCTTCCTGTTTATCGTGATCAAGTGCATCCGTGGCGGCCCGCCGGCGCCGGCCAAGCCGTGGGACGGCGCCGAGGGGCTGGAGTGGAGCGTGCCTTCGCCCGCGCCGTACCACACCTTCACCACGCCACCGGAGGTCAAATGAACAGAGTGAGCGGAGGCCATCATGGCTGACTCCGTGCCCCTCAAGCGCCTGGTTACTCGCCTGCTGATCCTGGTGGTGGCGATGTTCGCCTTCGGCTTTGCCCTGGTGCCGATCTACGACGTGATGTGCAAGGCATTCGGCATCAACGGCAAGACGGCCGGGCAGTACGAGGGCGAGCAGGTCGTCGACCTCACGCGCCAGGTACGGGTGCAGTTCCTGTCCACCAATGCCATCGACATGGTCTGGGAGTTTCACTCCAAGGCTGATGAGGTGGTGGTCAACCCCGGCGCAGTCACCGAGATGCTGTTCGTGGCCCACAACCCCACCGACAAACCGATGACCGCCCAAGCGGTGCCGAGCATTTCCCCCGCAGAGGCGGCGATGTATTTCCACAAGACCGAATGCTTTTGCTTCACCCAGCAAGTGCTGCAGCCAGGCCAGCGCATTGAGATGCCGGTGCGTTTTATTGTCGACCGCGACATGCCCAAGGATGTGAAGCATTTGACCCTGGCGTACACGCTGTTTGATATCACTGCGCGCCAACCGCCGGTGGCTGTCCGTACCGGCGGCTAGCTACTGTTTGCCCGCTCAATCAGGAGAGCGAATACATGTCGACTCATGATACGTACTACGTACCAGCGCAAAGCAAATGGCCGATAATTGCCACGATTGGCATGCTGGTCACCGTGTATGGCCTGGCCGTGTGGTTCAACGACCTGAAGGCGGCACGCCCGGAATCCCACGGGCCGTGGATCTTTTTCGTCGGTGGGCTGTTGCTGGCCTACATGCTGTTTGGCTGGTTCGGCGCGGTGATCAAGGAAAGCCGTGCCGGTTTATACAGCGCGCAGATGGACCGCTCGTTTCGCTGGGGCATGACCTGGTTCATTTTTTCCGAGGTGATGTTCTTTATCGCGTTCTTCGGTGCGCTGTTCTACGTGCGCCACCTGTCCGGTCCCGCGTTGGGCGGCGAAGGCCCCAAAGGCATTGCGCACATGCTGTGGCCGAACTTCGAGTTTGCCTGGCCGTTGCTCAACAACCCGGACCCGAAACTTTATCCCGCGCCGGAGGGCACCATCAGCCCGTGGGGCTTGCCGTTGGTCAACACCATTCTGCTGGTGAGTTCCAGCGTGACCATCACCATTGCCCACCACGCCTTACGCAAGGGGCATCGCGGCGCGCTGAAGATCTGGCTGGCGATCACCGTCTTGCTGGCCCTTGCATTCCTCGGGTTCCAGGCCGAGGAAT
Source organism: Pseudomonas sp. BR20 (assembly GCF_050780135.1). Taxonomy (NCBI): domain Bacteria; kingdom Pseudomonadati; phylum Pseudomonadota; class Gammaproteobacteria; order Pseudomonadales; family Pseudomonadaceae; genus Pseudomonas; species Pseudomonas sp. BR20. The sequence continues at coordinate 264,483 of NZ_CP172012.1, forward strand.
ACATCCACGCCTACAAAGAGCTGGGCCTGACCCTTGGCTCAGGTGTGTATGGCGCAACCTTCTTCATGCTTACGGGCTTTCACGGCGCCCACGTGACCATCGGCACCATCATTTTGTTTGTGATGCTGATGCGCATCCTGCGCGGGCATTTCAACGCCGAGCACCAGTTCGGCTTCGAAGCGGCCAGTTGGTATTGGCACTTCGTGGATGTGGTGTGGATCGGGCTGTTTTTCTTCGTATACGTGCTGTGAGGCGACTTACCAGGGCGCATGAGATACCAGCTGGCCGCTGAAAAAGCCCCAGGCAATCAAGGCCACGGTGATCACGGCCAGTACGACACGCACGGTCAAGGCCGTGACGAGGCGGTTGGAGTTGCCCTCGTCCTTGACCAGAAAGAACAAGCCACTGAACAGGCTCACGACGGTCGCGATCAGCATCAGGGCAATGGCTGCTTTGAGCATGGTCTGGTTCCTGGCTTTGGTGGGCATTGAGGGGATGGGCGGGCAATGAAAACAAGTATAGCCAGCGCCATGAAACGCTTTCGTCCAGGTATCGCACCGACGTTGGTGGTGATGATTCTGCTGCCTTTGATGGTGGGCTTGGGCGTCTGGCAACTGTCGCGCGGCCATGAGAAGCAGCTGCTGGTGGACAGCTATGCCGAACGCCGCGCCGCTGAGCCGATCAGTAGTGTGCAGCTCAGCGACATGGCGGACCCGGCCTTCCGCCGCGTGCATCTGCGCGGGCAATTCGATGCCGAGCACAGCGTATTGCTGGATAACCGCATGCGTGACGGCAAGGCGGGCGTCGAGTTACTGCAACCCTTTCATGACCAGGCCAGCGGCCTGTGGCTATTGCTCAATCGGGGCTGGTTGCCGTGGCCGGATCGGCGCACCCCGCCCGTCCTCACCACTCCGGACCAGCCTTTGAATCTTGACGCCTGGGTGTATGTCGCGCCCGGCGAAACCTTCCAGCTGCATGCGGACCCCACGACCGCGCAATGGCCGCGCCTGTTGACCGCGCTGCACCCCGCCGCGCTGTGGGCTGAGCTGGGCCGCAACGGTTTTGCCTACGAACTGCGTACCGAAGCCGGCCCCGGTACGTACGAAACCACCTGGCCCATCGTTGCGATGGGCCCGGAAAAACACCTGGCCTACGCGGTGCAGTGGTTCGCCATGTCCCTGGCGCTACTGGCTCTTTACCTCTACCTCGGATGGCACACCACAAAGGAGAAGCCCCATGGGAACGGCCACGAATCCACTCAACATGTCTGAGGTAGCTGATCGGCGCAAAGGCCGCTGGCAGCTGATGCTGATCCTGCTGATGGTGGTCGGCCCGATGGCGCTGGCCACCTTCATGTACAAACTGCAGTTCTGGGTGCCCGACAGTCGCAGCTACCACGGAGAAATGATCGGCAACGGCCAGACCCGCGCCGATATCGGCGTGCAGGCCGATGAACAGCGCTGGCAGTTGCTGGTCACCGCGCCTGCCGCCTGCGCCGCCGATTGCCAGCAACTGGTGTACCTCGCGCGCCAGTTGCAGATCGGCCTGGGGCGCGACGCCTCGCGCGCCAGCCATGCCCTGGCCAGTGCGCAGCCGGTTGCAGCGGACTACGAGGCCAAGCTCAAGGCCGAATACCCGCAACTGCAACGCTACTCGCTGGACTTGTCGACCTTCACCAAAAACGCCGCGGCTCCGGGCGATGCGCAACTGTGGATCGTCGACCCCCACGGCAACCTGGTGCTGCGCTACGACGCCAAGGTCAAGGGCAAGGACTTGCTCAACGACCTGCGTCACCTGCTGAAACTGTCGAACATCGGATAAGGGCATCGTCATGGCCAAACCTGGATTTCGCCTCGCGTTGTTTGCCACCTTGCTGGCGCTGATCGTCGTGCTGCTTGGCGCCTACACCCGCCTGACCCACGCCGGCCTCGGTTGCCCGGACTGGCCGGGCTGCTACGGCTTTATCAGCGTGCCGCAAAGCGAGGCCCAGCTGGCCCATGCCCAATTGCATTTTCCCGATACGCCGGTGGAGGCTGACAAGGGCTGGGCCGAGATGACTCATCGCTATTTCGCCGGCACCCTGGGCCTGTTGATTGTGCTGTTGGCGGCGCGTTCGTGGAGCCATCGGCGTGATCCGGGCCAGCCGGTGAAGTTGCCATTGTTTCTGCTGGCGGTGGTGTTCGCCCAGGCGGCATTTGGCATGTGGACAGTGACGTTGAAGCTCTGGCCGCAGGTTGTGACGGGCCACCTGCTGGGCGGCTTTGCGACCTTGAGCCTGCTGTTTTTGCTGACCTTGCGCTTGTCCGGCGTGTTGCCCGCGTTGATTGTGCCCAAGCGCCTGCAATATTGGGCGACGGCGGGACTGGTGCTGGTGATCGGGCAAATCGCGTTGGGCGGTTGGGTGAGTTCCAACTACGCCGCCGTGGCCTGCGTCGACTTGCCCACCTGCCATGGCGCGTGGTGGCCGGCGGCTGACTTCGCCAACGGCTTTCACCTGACCCAGCACATCGGGCCCAATTACCTTGGCGGCCAACTCGACAGCGAAGCGCGTACCGCCATTCACCTGACTCACCGCATGGGCGCGGTGCTGGTCACCCTGGTGCTGCTCGGCCTGGCCTGGCAGTTGCGCGCCGTAGGCATGACGCGGCTTGCAGGCCTGCTGTGGATCGCCCTGTTCGGGCAAATCAGCCTGGGCCTGAGCAATGTGTATTTCGGCTTGCCGCTGCCGGTGGCGGTCGCTCATAACGCCGGCGGTGCTGCGCTGCTGCTGACGTTGGTGCTGGTCAATTACCACGCCCGCACCAGCCTGGTCCGGGTGCGTGATCAGTTGCTCTTCGGCTGGCGGTTCAGCCCGCGCAAACACGTATCGGGCCTCATCACCCTTAAAGGAGAGATGCCATGGCGACCTTGATCGGCGCGCGTCAAGGCCAGGCGGTCTGGCGCGATTACCTCGAGCTGACCAAGCCGAAAGTGGTGGTGCTGATGCTCATCACTTCTCTGGTGGGTATGTTCCTCGCCACACGCGCAGGCGTGCCGTGGACGGTGCTGGTGTTCGGCAATCTGGGCATTGCCCTGTGTGCGGGCGGCGCGGCGGTGGTCAACCATGTGGTGGATCGGCGGATTGACGCGGTGATGGCTCGCACTCATAAGCGGCCGTTGGCGGAGGGGCGTGTGTCGCCGGTGGCGGCGCTGACCTTTGCTTTGTTTCTAGCCGTTGCAGGATTGGCCTTGTTGCTGGCGTTCACCAACCCCCTGGCGGCATGGCTGACGCTGGCTTCGCTGCTCGGTTACGCGGTGGTCTACACCGGTTTTCTCAAGCGTGCGACGCCACAAAATATTGTCATCGGAGGCCTGGCCGGTGCCGCGCCACCGCTGTTGGGCTGGGTCGCCGTCACCGGCCACGTCAGCGCCGAGCCCTTGTTGCTGGTGCTGATCATCTTCGCCTGGACCCCGCCGCACTTCTGGGCCCTGGCCATTCACCGCAAGGAGGAATACGCCAAGGCCGATATCCCGATGCTGCCGGTCACCCATGGCGAGCATTACACCAAGGTGCATATCCTGCTCTATACCTTTGCGCTGCTGGCGGTGAGCCTGATGCCCTACGTGATCCACATGAGCGGCCCGCTGTACCTGGCATGCGCACTGTTGTTGGGCGGACGCTTTCTGCAATGGGCCTGGGTGCTGTACCGTGGCGCTCAGCCGCACGCGGCGATCAACACCTTCAAGTACTCTATCTGGTACCTGTTCCTGCTGTTTATCGCCCTGCTCGTAGACCACTACTTACTGTTGAACCTATGACTCGAACTCAAAAAACCGTCTTTATCCTGGTGGCCATCGTCGCGTTGATCATGGGCCTGACCGTTAACAAAGTGCTGTCGGGCAAGGGCCAGGGCGACCCTACCGCGTTGATCGACGCCGGCATCATCCTGCTGCCGCAAAGCCGTCAGCTGCCGCCAGTGACCATGACCAACCAGGACGGCCAGCCGGTGCTGGTCAACGAGTTGAAAGGCAAGTGGAGCCTGCTGTTCTTCGGCTACACCTTCTGCCCCGACATCTGCCCGACCACCCTCGCCCAACTGCGCCAGATCAAGAGCGAGTTGCCTAAAGAGGCTGTGGATAAGTTGCAGGTGATCCTGGTCAGCGTCGACCCGAACCGCGACACCCCGACCCAGCTCAAGCAGTACCTGGGCTACTTCGACCCGCAATTCCAAGGCGTCACCGGCGCGAACGTGGAGGATGTGCAGAAGGTCTCGAATGCCGTGAGCATCCCGTTCATACCGGCAGACACCAGCAAGCCCAACTACACCGTCGACCACAGCGGCAACCTCGCGCTGATCGGCCCGGATGGTACCCAGCGCGGGTTTATCCGTGCGCCGTTGAACAATCAGAAGCTGGTGGCGCAACTGCCAGGGCTGTTGCAGCGCAAGTAACAGGCAACGCAAAACACATGTGGGAGGGGGCTTGCCCCCGATGGCAGTCGTTCAGTCAACATCTATGTCGACTGATACTCCGCCATCGGGGGCAAGCCCCCTCCCACATTTTTTGATATCCAGCGTGTTGGAGACCGAGTCGGATCAGAACGCCGGCAGGATCGCGCCTTTGTACTTCTCTTGGATGAATTGCTTCACCTCAGGGGTGTGCAGGGCTGCAATCAGCTTCTTCATCGCGTCCGAATCCTTGTTGTCTTCGCGGCTCACCAGGATGTTCACGTAAGGCGAGTCATTGCCTTCGATTACCAGGGCGTCCTTGGACGGGTCCAGCTTGGCTTCCAGCGCATAGTTGGTGTTGATCAGCGCCAGGTCGACCTGGGTCAGCACGCGCGGCAGGGTGGCGGCTTCGAGTTCGCGGAACTTCAGGTTTTTCGGGTTTTCGGTGATGTCCTTGATGGTCGACAGGATGTTGGTCGGGTCCTTCAGGGTGATCAGGTTGTGCTTGGCCAGCAGTAACAGCGCACGGCCGCCGTTGGTGGCGTCGTTCGGGATCACCACGTTGGCGCCGTCAGGCAGGTCTTCCAGTTTTTTGTACTTACTGGAGTAAGCGCCCAGGGGCTCCAGGTGCACAGCGCCGACGCTTACCAGCTGAGTGCCTTTGGCTTTGTTGAATTCATCCAGGTATGGCTGGTGCTGGAAGAAGTTCGCGTCCAGGCGCTTTTCCGCGACTTGGACGTTGGGCTGTACGTAGTCAGTGAACACTTTGACTTGCAGGTCCACGCCTTCTTTGGCGAGGGCAGGCTTCACGAATTCCAGGATTTCCGCGTGGGGCACCGGCGAGGCTGCGACTTTCAGGGTCTCGGCGGCGTGGGCGGAAAACGCGGCAACGGCGGCGAAAGCAACCAGTAGTTTTTTCATCCAACAAGCTCCTTGTTCGGGCATGTGCCGGCTTGTGACCGGCAATGGCCGTTATTTTCGAGAAAAATGCACCACCAGCTTGTCGCCGACGGTTTGCAGAATTTGCACCAGGATCAACAGCATCACCACGGTGACCACCATCACATCGGTCTGGAAACGCTGGTAACCGAAACGGATCGCCAGGTCACCCAGGCCGCCGGCACCGACCACGCCGGCCATGGCCGTGTAGGACACCAGTGTAATCGCCGTCACCGTTATCGCTGCGAAGATGCCGGGGCGTGCCTCGGGCAGCAGCGCGTTGATGATGATCTGGCGGGTGCTGGCGCCCATGGACTGGGTGGCCTCGATGATGCCGCGGTCCACTTCACGCAAGGCGGTTTCCACCAGGCGCGCGAAGAATGGCGTGGCACCCACCACCAGCGGCGGGATCGCGCCCGCAACGCCCAGGGAGGTGCCGGTGATCAGTACGGTGAACGGGATCATCACGATCAACAGGATGATGAACGGCAGCGAGCGCAGGATGTTCACGACCAGCGACAGCAGCGCGTACAGGCCTTTTTGCTCGAACAGCTGGCGTGGGCTGGTCAGGAACAGCAGCACGCCCAAGGGCAGGCCAAGTACGACGGTGAAGAACAGCGAACCGAACAGCATGATCATGGTGTCGCCGGTGGCGAGCCAGATTTCGGACCAGTCGATATTGGCGAAGAAACTCAGGAACACTTCCATTAGCGCAGCACCTCCATGTGGACGTCTGCGGCGGTAAAGCGGGCAAAGGCCGCTTCCATGTCACCACCGGTGACCGCCAGGGTCAGTTGCCCGTAGGGGATGTCTTTGATGCGGTCGATGCGGCCGGCGAGGATGCTGTAGTCCACCCCCGTTTCGCGGGCGACGGTACCCAGTAATGGTGCGTAGGTCGCTTCACCCTGGAACGTCAGCCGTACGATGCGACCCGGTACATGGGCGAAGTCATCACGCAGCTCGCCTTCATCGACCTGCTCGGCTTCCTGCACAAAACGTTTGGTGGTCGGGTGCTTGGGGTGCAGGAATACGTCGGCCACCGAGCCTTGCTCGACGATCACGCCGGCATCCATCACGGCTACCTGGTCACACACGCGGCGGATCACATCCATTTCATGAGTGATCAGCACGATGGTCAGTTTCAACTCGCGATTGATCTCGGCCAGCAGTTGCAGGACCGAGGCGGTGGTTTGCGGGTCGAGGGCGCTGGTGGCTTCGTCGCACAGCAGGATTTTCGGCTTGGTCGCCAGGGCGCGGGCGATGCCGACGCGTTGCTTCTGGCCGCCAGACAGCTGCGCCGGGTACTTCTTGGCGTGGTCCGACAGGCCGACGCGGGCGAGTAGCTCGGCGACACGTTGGTCGATCTCCTTGCGCGACAATTCGCCGGCCAGGGTCAGTGGCAGCGCCACATTGTCGGCAACGGTCTTCGACGCCAGGAGGTTGAAGTGCTGGAAGATCATCCCGACCTGCTGACGGAAACGGCGCAGGCCGTTGGCATCCAGGGCGGTGACTTCTTCGCCGTCCACCGTGATCTGGCCGCCGCTGGGCTCTTCCAGGCGGTTGATCAGGCGCAGCAGTGTGCTTTTACCTGCACCCGAGTGGCCGATCAAGCCAAACACCTGGCCGTTCTCGACGCGCAGGCTGGTGGGGTGCAGCGCGGGAATATCCTTACCGGCGACGCGGTAGGTTTTATGGACGTTTTGAAACTCGATCACGTAGCGAACCTTGTGGGGCGCATTGAAAAGGGATCAGCGGTTAGCCGGGCGCGCATTTTAGCCTGTCCGTATAGCGTTTCTTAGCATTTATTTCGCATTCAACCAGTGAATTGGCAATAACGCGATCAAAGGTCACAAAAAAGGAACGGTGCAAAACCGTGTCAGTCACTACTTAAGCAACTCGATTTCCCAGGTGCCGTGCCTGGGGTTTTGCTCAAACGAGCCGGGGACCGCTCTGGCCACTTTGAATAAGGAGTTTTGACTGATGAGTACCAAGAAGCCAGCCACCCCGTCGAAGAGTGAGCTCGCGGGCACCGATACCCTGGACCGTGGCAACACCAACGCCAAGCTGCAGGCCCTGGAGGAATTCCGTTCCGATGCGACCGGCCAGGCCCTGCGTACCAACCAAGGCGTGAAGATTTCCGACAACCAGAACACCTTGAAAGTCGGTGCCCGCGGCCCTTCGCTACTGGAAGACTTCATCATGCGTGAAAAAATCACGCACTTTGACCATGAGCGCATCCCCGAGCGCATCGTGCATGCCCGGGGCACCGGTGCCCATGGCTATTTCCAGACCTATGAAAACCATTCTGCGCTGAGCAAGGCGGGTTTCCTGCGCGATCCCGGCCATAAAACCCCGGTGTTCGTGCGTTTCTCCACGGTGCAGGGCCCGCGTGGTTCCGGCGATACGGTGCGTGACGTGCGCGGTTTCGCGGTGAAGTTCTTCACCGATGAAGGCAACTTCGACTTGGTCGGCAACAACATGCCGGTGTTTTTCATTCAGGATGCGATCAAGTTTCCCGACTTCGTGCACGCGGTAAAACCTGAGCCGCACAACGAAATTCCTACAGGCGGCTCGGCCCACGATACGTTCTGGGATTTTGTTTCGTTGCAGCCGGAATCGGCGCACATGGTGATTTGGGCGATGTCCGACCGTGCCATTCCAAAAAGCCTGCGTGCCATGCAGGGTTTTGGCATTCACACCTTCCGCTTCATCAATACCGAAGGTAAGTCGAGCTTTGTGAAGTTTCATTGGCACCCGAAGGTCGGCACCTGCTCCCTGGTGTGGGACGAAGCGCAAAAGCTTGCCGGTAAAGATACCGATTACCACCGTCGTGACCTGTGGGAAGCGATTGAAAGCGGCGACTACCCTGAGTGGGAGCTGGGTGTGCAGATCGTTGCGGAAGAAGACGAGCATAAGTTTGACTTCGACCTGCTCGACCCGACCAAGATCATCCCCGAGGAACTGGTGCCGATCACGCCGCTGGGCAAGATGGTGCTTAACCGCAACCCGGATAACTTCTTTGCCGAAGTCGAGCAGGTCGCGTTTTGCCCGGGTCATATCGTGCCGGGCATCGACTTCACCAACGACCCTTTGCTGCAAGGCCGTCTGTTTTCCTACACGGATACGCAGATCAGCCGTCTCGGTGGGCCGAACTTCCATGAGCTGCCGATCAACCGACCTGTGGTGCCTTTCCACAACGGTCAGCGCGACGCCCAGCATCGCACCGTGATCGACAAGGGCCGTGCGGCGTACGAGCCGAATTCTATTGATGGTGGTTGGCCGAAGGAAACGCCACCGGCTGCCCAGGATGGCGGTTTCGAGACCTATTACGAGCGCGTCGACGCCAATAAGGTGCGTGAGCGCAGTGAGTCGTTTGGCGATCACTTCTCGCAAGCCGCGCTGTTTTTCCACAGCATGAGCCATCACGAGAAAGAGCACATCATCGCGGCCTACAGCTTCGAGTTGGGCAAGGTGGAGCGTGAGTTCATTCGCGCACGTCAGGTCAACGAGATTCTGGCCAATATCGATCTGGAACTGGCCAAGCGCGTTGCGCAGAACCTCGGTTTGCCCGCACCGACCAAAGGCACGGTTGCGCCGCGTGAGACTTCGCTGAAAGAGTCGCCGGCGTTGAGCCAGGTGAACTTGCTGTCGGGTGATATCAAGACGCGCAAAGTCGCGATTCTTGCGGCTGACGGTGTGGATGGCGCGGCGATTGATGCGCTGAAAAAAGCACTGGAGGCAGAAGGTGCCCATGCGAAGTTGCTTGGGCCGACCTCGGCGCCGGTGAAGACGGCCGATGGCAAGAGCCTGCCGGTAGATGCGTCGATGGAAGGCATGCCGTCCATTGCGTTTGATGCCGTGTTTATCCCGGGCGGAAAAGAGTCGGTGAAAGCACTGAGCGGCGATGGTGTGGCGCTGCATTACGTTCTGGAAGCCTACAAACACCTGAAGGCGATTGCAGTTGCCAGTGACGTGAAGCCACTGCTGGATCTGCTGAAGCTAGAGGCGGATGCGGGGCTGATCGTTGGCGCGGATGCGAAAGCGTTCAAGGCGTTTTTTGCCGCGATTGCACAGCATCGGGTTTGGGATCGTGAGCCGAAGGCTAAGGCGATTCCAGCTTAAGTTATTGGTTGCTTGTTAGACCGCTATCGGGGGCAAGCCCCTCGCACATTTGAATTGTGAATACATTCAATTGTGGGAGGGGCTTGCCCCCGATGCGTTATTCCGCCTTGCGCGGAATCAAAACCACCTGCGCCGGAATATGTTTCAAAATCTGCCGGTGAATCTTCAGCTCATACCCCGAATCAATACGCTTCACCCGTTTGGTCAGCAACGTGGCCAGCCATGGGTAATCCTGGGTGCGCGGCGCCTGGATCGTCACATCACACTGGTAATTCACCACATCGGTGGCGATTGCATCCAGTTGATGGCGCAGCTCTTCGATGTCAGTGAGGTTCAGCGCCACGGTGGTGCTTGGCGCCGCCGGGTCGATGACCTTGGCTGCAGGCTTGGCTTCGGCGGCCTTGAGGGCCTCTTCGGCCTTATCCAACTCGGCCTTGCGGGCGTGGGTGATGGCGCTGTTTACGCCGCCGGTCAGCGCCGGCGCCTTGGGCATCAGCGCGCGGGCACGGCTCAGGGCGGTGGCGGCGGCGTTTACGTCGCCTTTTTGCAGCACGATCTGGCTGCGCTGCAGGTAAGCCTCGGCCAATTGACGTTGGTAGGGTTCCAGCGTCGGGTCATTGGGCGACTGGGCCTGCAGCGCGGCCAGTTGGTCTTCGGCGGTGGCCAGCTCACTGCTGGCCAGGTTTTGCTCCAGCTGCGCGATGGCCGCAGCACGGGGATCCGTAGCCTCTGGGGCGGCGGGCGGTGTGCTTTGACAGGCGCCCAGCAGCAGGGAAAACGCGGCAAGGAGCAGATAACGGGAGGTGAACAGCTTCATTCCTGCGACTCTCTATTTGCGCAAAAAGCGAGCAAGTCTACACCCCTCGACGGGGCAGGACAAAACTCAGCAGAAACAGGGCGGCGGCCGTCACCACAATGGACGGCCCTGCCGGTGTGTCCTTGAACCACGACAACGCCAGGCCCCCGCACACTGCCAGCATGCCCAACAGGCTGGCACCGATCGCCATCTGCTCCGGTGAGCGGGCATGGCGCTGGGCGGCGGCGGCGGGGATGATCAACAGCGACGTGATCAACAATACGCCGACAATCTTCATCGCGACAGCAATCACCACCGCGATCAACAACATTAGCGCCATGCGCAGGGCGGGCACCGGCAAGCCTTCTACGGTTGCAAGTTCTTCGTGCACGGTGATTGCCAGCAATGGGCGCCACAGGGTCACCAGCAGCGCCAGTACGGCAGCGCTGCCGCCGAGGATCCATGCGAGGTCGGTGGGGCTGATCGCCAACAGGTCGCCAAACAGGTAGGCCATCAAGTCGATGCGCACTTCATGCATAAAGCTCAGCACCACCAGGCCCAGGGACAGCGTGCTCGGCGCCAGGATGCCGAGCAGGGTGTCGGAGGCCAGCGGTTGGCGCTGCTGCAGGGTCACCAGCAATACCGCCAGGAGCAGGCAGCCCACGGTCACGGCGATGGTCGGGCTGACATCCAGCAGGAAGCCCAGGGCCACCCCTAGCAGCGCGGCGTGGGACAACGTGTCGCCAAAGTACGCCATGCGTCGCCAGACCACGAACGAGCCCAGTGGGCCAGCCACCAACGCCAGAGCCAAGCCTGCCAGCAGAGCGTAAAGCAGAAAATCAGCCATGCTTGCAGCTATCTCCATGAACGTGGGTGTGGGGCGTCGCGGGATCGTCAACGACAGCGCCATGCAGGTCATGGGCATGGTCGTGATGGTGGTGATAGATCGCCAGGCTCTGGGCGTTCTTGCCGAACAGCTCGACGAACGCCGGGTCGCTGCTGACTTGTTCCGGGTGGCCGGAGCAGCACACGTGGCGATTGAGGCATACCACCTGGTCTGTGGTGCTCATCACCAAGTGCAAATCATGGGAGACCATCAGCACGCCGCAGCCATGGCGGTCGCGCAGGCGGGTGATCAGGCTGTACAGCTCGGCCTGGCCGGCGACGTCGACGCCCTGCACGGGCTCATCCAGCACCAGCAACTCGGGCTCGCGCAACAGGGCGCGGGCCAGCAGCACGCGCTGCATTTCGCCGCCGGAGATGCTTTGCACCGGGCTGTCGATGACCTGTTCGGCCCCGACTTCCTTGAGGGCGGCCTGCGCGCGGGCGCGGTCCACACCGGGCACCAGGCGCAAAAAACGCAGTACGGACAAGGGCAGAGTCGGATCAACGTGCAGCTTTTGCGGCATATAGCCCACGCGCAGCCTGGGCTTGCGCCACACGCTGCCGGTGTCGGGTTTGAGCAGGCCGAGTACGGCGCGCACCAGGGTGGTCTTGCCGGCGCCATTGGGGCCGATCAGGGTGACGATCTGCCCCGGCTCGACGCTCAATGCGATGTTATCCAGCACGTTTTGCCCGGCGAACGTGACGCCGACCTGCTCCAGGCGGATTAACGCGTTGCTCATCAAGCCCCCTGGCAGCCCGAGCACAGGCCGACCACTTCGACCGTTTGCCCTTCGACCCGGAAGCCCACGTCGGCGGAGCTCTTGATGATGGCGTCGCTGATGCTTTTTTGTTCAAGTTCGATGGCGGCGTGGCACTCGCGACAGATCAGGAACTGGCCCTGATGCGCGTGTTCCGGGTGGTTGCAGCCGACAAAGGCGTTGAGCGAGGCAATGCGGTGCACCAGGCCGTTTTCCAGCAGGAAATCCAGCGCGCGATACACCGTAGGCGGCGCGGCGCGGCGGCCGTCCTGCTCGCTGAGCACACCCAGGATGTCGTAGGCGCCCAGGGGCTTGTGGCTCTGCCAGACCAGTTCCAGCACCCGGCGGCGCAGAGCAGTCAGGCGCAAGCCCTTCTGTGCGCAGAGGGTGTCGGCCTCCGACAGCGCGGTATGCACGCAGTGAGAGTGGTCGTGGGGACGGCTGGCAAGCGGTGTTTTAGGCATGAGCGGCGACAGATATTTGATAGAGACGTTATTATGTTACCCGTTCCTACGCCATTGAGTGGTCATCGTGTCCCGACTTTTTCCCGTTTTTGTCGTATTTGTCACCAGTTTGTTCATGACTGGCGCCGCTCAGGCTGAGGTCAAGGTGCTGACCAGCATCAAGCCGTTGCAGTTGATTGCCGCTGCTGTGCAGGACGGTGTGGCCGTTCCGGAGGTGTTGTTGCCGCCGGGTGCGTCGCCGCATAACTATGCGTTGCGCCCATCCGACGTACGGCGCGTGCAGTCTGTCGATCTGCTGTATTGGATCGGGCCGGATATGGAGAGCTTCCTTCCTCGCGTGCTCAAAGGTCGTACAGCCGCGACCGTTGCTGTCCAAGACCTGCCAGGCATGAAGCTCCGCCGCTTCGCCGAAGATAGCCATTCCCACGCCGACGATGCCGATGAACATGACCATGATCATCGCCCAGGCAGCGTGGATGCGCACTTATGGTTGTCGACGGTCAATGCTCGTGTGATCGCCGCGCGCATGGCGTCTGACCTCAGCGCTGCCGACCCGGGCAATGCCGCGCGTTACCAGAGCAACGTGAAGGCATTCGACGAGCGCCTGGATGCCCTTGATGCGCGCCTTAAAAAGCGCATGGCGAGCATCGGTGACAAACCTTACTTCGTGTTCCACGAAGCCTTTGATTACTTCGAAGACGCTTACGGGCTCAAGCACACCGGTGTATTCAGTGTTGCTGCCGAAGTGCAGCCTGGCGCCCAGCATGTGGCGGCGATGCGTACGCGTTTGCAGGAAGTGGGCAAGACCTGCGTGTTCAGCGAGCCGCCTTTGCGTCCGCGCCTGGCTGAAACCCTGGTGGCTGGCCTTCCGGTGAAGTTGGCGGAATTGGATGCGCTGGGCGGCTACACCCCGGCCACAGCCCAGGGTTACGAACAGGTGCTGGAGAAATTGGGGAACGACTTGGCAGGGTGCCTGGAGTCGTTATAAGCCGCAGCGCAGATCAAATGTAGGAGGGGGCTCGCTTCCGATGACGGCGTTTCAATCGATGATAAGTTGACTGGTCCACCGCCATCGGGAGCAAGCCCCCTCCCACATTTTGACCGGGTTGGTCCTTAGAGCGCGAATGGCAGGTGGACGGTGACCTGCTGACGCTGCGTCAGCCGAAGCTCGAACTCGGCGGGATCGTGAATCAGCACATCCTGCCCGGCAAACGACTCTGCAGCGATCAGGCGCGACAACCAGAACCGCACGCACGCCACCCGCAACATGGTCGGCCACAACTCGGCCTCCTTGGCGGTGAACGGACGCAGCCCGGCGTAGGCACCCAGCAGCGCACGGGCGCGCGGGCCATCGATGACGCCATCGGCGTCCGAACACCAGTCATTCAGGGCGATTGCCACGTCGTAGAGCATCGGGCCCGAGCAGGCGTTGTAGAAGTCGATCAGGCCCGTCAGGTGCGTGCCCTCGAACATCGCGTTGTCGCGGAACAGGTCGGCGTGAACGTTCGCGCGTGGCAGGGCGAGGATGTCGGCCTTGTGGGCCTCGATCTCGGTCAATGCAGCGTGCAGCAGGCTTTGCTGTGCATCGTTCAAGTGCGAAATCAGCTGCGCACCCTCGTTGAGCATCCAGTCCAGGCCGCGATCGGTCTTGCGCTCCAGCACTTTCTCGCCTTGCGTCGCCAGGTGCAGATGACCGAGAAGGTCGCCTACCTGGGCGCAATGCTGTGCGTTGGCGTCCTTGATGTGTTTGCCGGCCAGGCGCGGTTGCAGCAGGGCCGGTTTGCCTTTGAGTTCGCGCAATGCCACGCCATCGGTGGTGCGCAGGGCATAGGGCACCGGCAGGTCGGCGTCGTGGAGCACGTCGAGCAGTTCGATGAAGAACGGCATTTCCGCGACGGGGCCGCGCTCAACCAGGGTCAGGACGAATTCGCCCTGTTCCAGGCTGATAAAGAAATTAGTGTTTTCGCTACCAGCGGCAATCCCCTGGAAGTCAAGCAGGCGGCCGAGCCCGTAGGGGGCAAGAAAGGTTTCCAGCTCGGGCCGAGCCAGGGGGGTGAACACAGACATGGTTAAAACTGCCAGTACGGGCGCCGCGGTGCGCGGCGCCAATTGAAGTTAAGAAATCATTTCCATTCGAAGATCTTCCATGACGGAATCAGCATATCCGGCTGGTCAGAGCGGATGAAGTTCGCGTCGGTTCCGTCCGCGCGCACGAGGAAATACGGCGGAAAGCCTTTCTTCGTTATCTTGATTGCGTACAGGAAACCGTTTTGGCGGTACTCCTGAATGGTTCTGTCGCCCTCCGTGCGAATGGTAACTTCCGGATCACCCGAAGGGGCACTGTCTGCTGCGATGGCAACCATCGGAGCGAGTGCAATCAGGCCGGTCAACAGCAGGCGATTGAATGTACGCATGATAACCTTGTCCCTTTGTTTTCATTGGTCCGGCTATTCTAGCGCCTGACCCGCCGAAAAGGTTGATCCTGCTCATGAGCCAAGCACCCCTCGTCCTGGTGGACGGTTCTTCATATCTGTACCGCGCCTTCCACGCGCTGCCACCGCTGACCACCTCCAAAGGCCTGCCGACCGGTGCGGTCAAGGGCGTGTTGAACATGCTCAAAAGCTTGCGCAAACAGTATCCGGACAGCCCGTTCGCAGTCGTGTTCGACGCAAAGGGTGGAACCTTTCGCGATGACATGTACGCCGAATACAAGGCCAATCGCCCGAGCATGCCCGATGACATGCGTCTGCAGATCGAGCCACTGCACCAGAGCGTGATCGCCCTCGGGTTCCCGTTGCTGTGCGTCGAAGGCGTCGAGGCCGATGACGTGATCGGCACCCTGGCCCGCAGCAGTGCGGCGGCTGACCGCCCGGTGGTGATCTCCACTGGCGACAAGGACATGGCGCAGTTGGTCGATGGGCACATTACCTTGGTCAACACCATGACCGGTAGCTCAATGGACATTGAGGGCGTAAAGGAGAAATTTGGTGTCGCTCCGGAGCAGATCATCGACTATCTGGCGTTGATGGGGGATTCGTCCGACAACATCCCTGGCGTCCCGGGCATTGGTCCTAAGACGGCTTCCGGCTTGCTGGTAGGTGTGAATGGCGGTCTGAAAGAGCTTTATGAGCAGTTGGATATCGTGCCGACCTTGCCGATCCGGGGTGCCAAAACGTTACCCGCCAAGCTCGAAGATCACCGGGAGATGGCGTTCCTCTCCTATCAGTTGGCGACGATCAAGATCGATGTGCCGCTGGATGTGGGCCTGGATGACTTGCACTTGATCGAACCGGACCGCGAGAAACTCCTGGAGCTGTATACCCTGCTGGAGTTCAAGAGCTGGTTTGATGAGATTCAGCGTGATGCCAAGCGCGTGGAGCTCAAGGCCGCGCCTGTTGCCGAGGACATTGTTGAGGTTGCCCCTGCAGCACCCGCAGAGACGATGTACACCACCATTCTCGACCAAGGCACATTCGATGTCTGGATGAAGAAGCTCAACGACGCGACGTTGTTCGCTTTCGACACCGAAACCACCGGGATCGACGCCCAGCAGGCGCAGTTGGTCGGGGTGTCCTTTGCTGTGCAGCCCCATGAAGCTGCCTACATCCCGCTGACCCATTCCTACATCGGTGCGCCGCAGCAGCTGGATCGCGACACCGTGTTGCTGGCCTTGAAGCCATTGCTGGAAGACCCGAGCAAGCTCAAGGTCGGCCAGCACGCCAAGTTCGACATGAATATCCTGGCCAACTGTGCCATCGGCGGCGACCCGGCGAATGGCATCAGCGTGCGCGGCATCGCTTTCGACACCATGCTTGAATCCTATGTGTTGAATTCCACTGCGACCCGCCATGACATGGACAGCCTGGCCAAGAAGTACCTGGACTACGACACCGTCAGTTTCCAGGACATCGCCGGCAAAGGCGCCAAGCAGCTGACGTTCGACCAGATCCCGCTCGAACAGGCTGGCCCTTATGCCGCCGAGGATGCCGACGTGACGCTGCGCCTGCATCAGGCATTGCACGCACAGCTCACGGCCATACCAAGCCTGGCGAGTGTGCTGACGGACATCGAAATTCCCTTGGTACCGGTGCTGGCACGTATCGAACGCCAGGGCGCCTTGGTGGATGCGCAGCTGCTCGGTGTCCAGAGCATTGAGCTGGGTAACAAGATGGTTGAGCTGGAGCGCCAGGCGTTCGAGATCGCCGGCGAAGCATTCAACCTGGGTTCGCCCAAGCAGCTCGGGGCGATTCTCTACGAGAAACTCGGCCTGCCGGTGCTGAAAAAGACGGGCAAGGGACAGGCGTCCACGGCAGAGGAAGTGCTGGCCAAGCTGGCCGAAGATGACTACCCGCTGCCTAAGGTATTGATGCAGTACCGCAGCATGAGCAAGCTGAAAAGCACTTACACCGACCGCTTGCCGGAGCAGATCAACCCGCGTACCGGGCGTGTTCACACCTCTTACCATCAGGCGGTGGCGGCGACCGGGCGACTGTCTTCCAGCGACCCGAACCTGCAGAACATCCCGGTGCGCACCGCCGAAGGGCGGCGCATCCGCCAGGCATTCGTGGCGCCGAAGGGCTACAAACTGCTGGCGGCGGACTATTCGCAGATCGAACTGCGGATAATGGCGCACCTGTCCAAGGACGAGGGGCTGATGAATGCGTTCCGCAACGACCTGGACGTGCACACCGCCACGGCGGCCGAGGTGTTCAAGGTTGAATTGGCTGAGGTCACGTCCAATCAGCGTCGCAGTGCCAAGGCGATCAACTTTGGCCTGATCTATGGCATGGGGGCACAGAAGCTCGGCAAGGACATCGGTGTCGATACCAAGACCGCAAAGGCTTACATCGATGTGTACTTCGCCCGCTACCCAGGGGTTCGCGAGTACATGGAGCGCACCCGTGCCCAGGCTGCCGATCAAGGCTACGTGGAAACGTTCTTCGGGCGTCGGCTGTATTTGCCGGACATCAACTCCAACAAACCTCAGGAGCGCGCGGCCGCAGAGCGCACGGCGATCAACGCGCCGATGCAGGGCACGGCGGCGGATATCATCAAGAAAGCCATGGTGCTGGTGGATAACTGGCTGACCGCGTCGGGCCTGGATGCCAAGGTGATCCTGCAGGTACACGATGAACTGGTGCTGGAAGTGCGTGAGGATCTGGTGGCAGAGGTCAGCGAGAAGATTCGCGAGCACATGAGTGCGGCCGCGCAGTTGGATGTGCCGTTGGTGGTGGACGTTGGCGTAGGCGACAACTGGGACGAAGCGCACTGATTTCACGGCGCCGCCATCACCGGGCGTGATGGCGGAGTGCTTTAGACCAGAAATCCGTTTCAGTTATTACCAATAGTTTTTTGAACCTGCCGGAACTTAACCCGTGAATTGCTACTCAGAGTTACTGAATGGGTGGTGAAGCCCTTCAATGCTCCTATGTTGTGTTAAGTGTTGGCAGATATCCGGACCCCGCCCTAGCGGTCCGGTACTTGAACCCCGAACTTCCCCTCCCCATACGAAGTCCGGGGTTTTTTTTGCCTGCAGAAAAGTTATTCGGCGAGTTCCGCACCTTTGTCTGCCAGTTCCATCCAGCCGGCCAGTACGGTATAGGCATCTTCCAGGCCCATGCGCTTGGGTGCCGAGAACAGCTGGATAGTGATTGTGTCACCCCAGCCCTTACGAATTTCGGACTGCACTTTGAGCAGGGTGTTCTTGGCGGCGCCGTAGGTGAGCTTGTCGGCCTTGGTCAGCAGGATATGCATCGGCATGCCGCTGGCGACGGCCCAGTCAAGCATCAGCAGGTCGAAGTCGGTCATTGGATGACGGATGTCCATCATCAGGATCAACCCCTTCAAACTCTCCCGGCCGCCCAGGTAAGCCTCCAGGTGACGCTGCCAGTGCAGCTTCAGCGGGATAGGTACTTTTGCATAACCGTAGCCCGGCAGGTCGACCAGACGCCGATCATCGTCTAGCTTGAAGAAGTTGAGTAACTGCGTGCGGCCTGGTGTTTTCGAGGTGCGCGCCAGGCTGGCGTGGGTCAGGGTGTTCAGTGCGCTGGATTTACCGGCGTTGGAGCGACCGGCAAAGGCGACTTCAAAGCCTTCGTCATCGGGGCATTGGTCAACTTTGGCGGCGCTGAGCATGAAGGTGGACTGTTGGCACAGGCCGAGGATGGGGTTCTTGAGTTGCATGAGATTTCCGATGTGGGCGGTGCCGAAAAAGGGTGCGGCAAGCGGTGTCGTTTCCGTTTCAGTAGCGCCAGTATATAATGCCGCAGATTTTGTGTGTGCTTTGTCCCAGCGAAGGATGAAGTTCACGGGAGTGATAGACCTTTATTGCGCATTAGAACGCAAAACGCTCTCAAACCCTGAAAAGGTCGATGTATGACCCGATGGTTGCTCGCTTTCGGTGCCCTGATTCCGCTTTCTGGCGCTCAGGCTACACAGGATCCGGAAGTGGTGTACAACCGAGTTTGCGTGGCTTGCCATGCTGGCCAATTGCCGAATGCCCCGAGGCGGGGTGACCAGGCAGCCTGGGCGCCAAGACTGGCGCAGGGCATGGACACGCTGGTGCAACACGTGACCCAGGGTTTCAAGGCAATGCCGCCGCGTGGTTTGTGCATGGACTGCAGTACCGAGGATTACCAGGCCATCATTGAGTTGATGGTGAGTAAACCCGGTAGATAACTCTTAAACCCTTAGCCGTAGTTGGATTAGCTGATGAACAAACTGATCGTGAGTCTGCTGTTGACCTTGGGCATCACCGGTGTTGCCTTTGCTGCAGAGGGCCCCCTTAAAGGTGTTGCCACTGCCGGCCAAGCGAAAGCCGCCGTATGTGGTGCCTGCCATGGGCCGGATGGTAACAGTCCGGCGCCGAACTTCCCCAAATTGGCCGGCCAGGGTGAACGTTACCTGACCAAGCAGATGCACGACATCAAGGACGGCAAGCGCACGGTCCTGGAAATGACCGGCTTGCTGACCAACCTCAGTGATCAGGACTTGGCGGATATCGCGGCGTATTTTGCCAGCCAGAAGGGCAGTGTGGGAGCTGCTGATCCGAAACTGGTGGCCCGTGGCGAAAAACTGTTCCGTGGTGGTGACCTCGATAAGGGCCTTCCAGCCTGCGTTGGCTGCCACTCGCCAAATGGCGCAGGAATTGCTGCAGCAGGCTTCCCGCACTTGGGTGGCCAGCATGCGCAATACGTTGCCAAGCAATTGACCGATTTCCGTAAAGAAGAAGCCGGCCGGGCCAACGATGGTGATGCGATGATCATGCGTACCATCGCCCGCAAGCTGAGTGACGAGGACATCGCTGCCGTCTCCAGCTACATCCAGGGCCTGCACTAAGGTGCACGCAACGTTAACGCTCGATTAATCCGTCGATGCAAGCATAAAAAGGGTGGCTTAGGCCGCCCTTTTTTGTGGCCGCTGCCGTTACACTAACGAACTCATGCCCGCGTAGACCTGTCACAACAAAGGTCGCGTGAGGCGACTTTATTTGTCCAGGAGTAAAGCATGCGTAATCTGATCCTCAGCGCCGCTCTCGTCACTGTCAGCCTCTTCGGCATGACCGCACAAGCTGCCGATGTGCCGCTTGAAGCCGGTAAAACCTACGTTGAATTGGCCAACCCAGTGCCGGTTTCGGTACCGGGCAAGATCGAAGTGGTGGAGCTGTTCTGGTACGGCTGCCCGCATTGCTATGCTTTTGAGCCGGTCATCAACCCTTGGGTCGAGAAGCTGCCTAAGGACGTGAATTTCAAGCGCATCCCCGCCATGTTCGGCGGCCCATGGGATGCCCATGGCCAACTGTTCCTGACTCTGGAAGCCATGGGTGTGGAGCACAAAGTTCACAATGCAGTGTTCGACGCAATCCAGAAACAAGGCAAGCGCCTGACCAAGCCTGACGAAATGGCTGACTTCGTTGCCACCCAAGGTGTCGACAAGGACAAGTTCCTGGCCACCTTCAACTCCTTCGCCATCCAGGGCCAGATCAAACAGGCCAAGGAACTGGCGCAGAAGTACGGCGTGCAAGGCGTACCGACCATGATCGTCAACGGCAAGTACCGTTTCGACCTGGGCACCACCGGTGGTCCTGAAGCGACCCTCAATGTTGCCGACCAGTTGATCGCCAAAGAACGCGCAGCCAAGTAAGGGGCTTCTCATGCGCCGCTGGGGTACTCAACGTGTGGTTGGCCTGCATGAACCGCAGGTCAACGAACATCACCTGGATTCCACGGGCCTGCCGGCGGACAGCCGCCTGCGCCTGCTCAGCTTCAATATCCAAGTGGGCATCAGTACCGAGAAGTACCGCCACTACCTCACCCGTGGCTGGCAGCACTTGCTGCCCCACAACGGCCGGGCCGGTAACCTGCAGAAGATCGGCGACCTGTTGAATGATTTCGACCTGGTCGCCTTGCAGGAAGCCGACGGCGGCAGCATGCGTTCCGGCTATATCAATCAGGTCGAACACCTGGCGCACCTCGGGGCCTTCCCCTACTGGTATCAGCAGCTCAATCGCAACCTCGGGCGCCTGGCGCAGCACAGTAATGGTGTGCTCAGCCGCTTGAAGCCAACGGCCATCGAAGATCACCCGTTGCCGGGCCCCAAGGGGCGCGGGGCGATTCTCGTGCGTTTTGGCGAAGGGCCTGAGGCCTTGGTGGTGGTGATGATGCACCTGGCGCTCGGGGGACGTACGCGCAACCTGCAGTTGGCCTACGTGCGCGATCTGATTGGCAACTACAAGCATCAAGTGTTGATGGGTGACATGAACACCCATGCGAACGACCTCCTGCTGAATTCCCCGTTGCGTGACCTCGGGTTACTGGCGCCGCAAGTCGAAGCCACGTTCCCCAGCTGGCGCCCGCAACGCTGTCTTGACCATATTCTGCTCAGTCCGACCCTCACACTTGAGAGTGTGCAGGTGCTGGCGCAGCCCATCTCCGATCACCTGCCGGTCGCGGTAGAGATTCGTCTGCCGGGTTCGCTCACGGCTGATGCATTGCCCGCGTTGAGCCCCGGCCCTCGCGGACCCCTTGCATGAGCGACGACGCACAGCGCTGGAAAGAAAAATACCTGTTAAGCATCGAGCAACAAGAAAAGCTCGAACGCCGCTGGGCCGCCCGCCTTGACCTGCTGCGCCGTGGGCTGGTGCGCAGCACGTTGGCGGCGGAAGGTACCGACCGCGCAGTTGACCTATGCATGAAGGAAATGCGCGACGTTGTGCGTACCGACGACATGGACGCCGCCCTCGCCGCCTTGCTGCCGCGCCTGGAAAAGGCGGTACTGGATTCGGAGCAGCGCCGCGAAACCCGGATCGACCAGATGAGCACCGCACTGACGTCCCTGGTTACGCAGTTGCAAAAGCTGCCGCTGCCCCGTGAAGTAGCCCGACCGCTGAAAACCTTCGCCAAGCAGTTGGATGGCCGCGTCAGCCAGGCACGTGAGATTCCCTTGTTGCTCAGCGAGTTGAGCAGCCTGCAAGGGCAGGCACTGAATAACCTGGAGCCGGACGGTGAAACCGTGCGTCCTGGGCCGGGTTTGTTGCAACGTCTGTTTGGTGCCAAGGACGTTTCGAACGAGGCCGCGCCCAGCGAGCCTGTCCCCAGCCCGCCCCCGGTACCTGCTGCGCCTGTTGCGCCCAAGCCCGCCGCTGAGCCTCAGGAGCCCGAACAGTCCGACGCGTTGACGCAAGCGTTGCGGGCCTTTGCGCCGCCGCCTCAGGCGCCGGTTGCCGCGCAGCCTGAAGCCACAGCGCCCGCCAAGGCTGTCGATATCGCCAGTGAAAAGTTTGTGTACGAGGCGCCTGCTCAAAGGGTCACAGTGGCTGCGCCTGTCGAAGTATCTCCAGCGCCTGACGAGCTAAGGGAGCCTGAGCCTCAGGTGGAAGAGCCCGCCTCCGAAAGCGCTCTCGCCGCCTTTATCGAAACGCCGCAGGTTGCCGTCGAGGCGCCGGAGGAGACGGTGATCGGCAGCCTCTCGCTCCCTCCGGTTCTTGACGCCGAAGCACTGGACCCCGATGAACTTCAATCGGATGGCCTCTACTCCTTGCCGGATTCACCGGAGCCGTCGTACAGCTCCGTGGCCAAACACATCGAAGACACCCTGATCGGCCTGCTGGAGGAGCTGGCCTTGCCCGAGCGCCATCGTCCCCAGGCCGAAGCCATGCGTGAGCGCCTGGCCCACGGTTTGAACTGGTACGAATTGCTGCCGATCCTCGATGACCTGGCGGTGCTGATGCTGGCGATCACCGACAGCGGCCAGCACGAGTTTGAGGCTTACCTCAAACAGCTCAACGAACGCCTTGAAGCCTTCCAGGGCCATCTGCAAGTGGCCAGCGACGGTCATGCTGACAGCCGCTCCGCGGCCAGGGAGCTGGACACGCAGATTCGCGAGCAGGTCGACGGCCTGCAAAGCAGCGTCCAGGACGCGGCCGACCTGGACAGCCTCAAGCAGGTGCTGGAAAGCCACCTTGAGGGTTTGCTCGGTACCATGGACGAGCACCAGCAACAACGTGACCAGCGCGAACAGGAAGTGGCGGCGCGCCTGAAAGGGCTGGCCGAGCGGGTCGCCAATATGGAGCAGGAAGCCCAGGGTTACCGTGAGCACCTCGAGGTGCAGCGCCAGAAGGCCCTGATCGATCCGCTCACCGGCTTGCCTAACCGCGCGGCCTGGAGCGAGCGCCTGGACCAGGAGGTCAACGCCTGGCACCAGCGTGGCAATAGCCTGTCGCTCGCGATGCTGGACCTGGATCACTTCAAGCGCATCAACGATGGCTACGGCCATCTGGCGGGTGACAAGGTGCTGAAAATCATCGCCAACGTCCTGCGCAAGCGCCTGCGGCCCAACGACTTTATCGCGCGTTTTGGCGGTGAGGAGTTTGTGTTGCTGATGCCCGACTCATCCCTGTCGGATGCCCTGGCGGTGGGTGAAGTACTGCGTGCCGCGATTGCGGCCTGCCCGTTTCACTTCAAGGGCGAACCGGTGACGATTACCGTGTCCATGGGCGTGGCGCAGTTGCAGCCGAGTGAGCGCAGCGAGCTGGCACTCAAGCGGGCCGACGAGGCGTTGTATCGGGCAAAGGCGGCTGGGCGTAATCAGGTGCAGGCGGCGTAAAAGATGTTCCATTGTGTAATTTGACCGCCGGGCCACAAACGGTACGTTACACTGTTGCATTATCGTCTTCAGCGTACCGTCTCCCGCCATGAAATCCTTGTACTTCGCCTGTGTATTTCTTCTGCTCGCCGGCTGCGCCAGTGGTCCGCGCCTGGACACCAGCCATCCCTCGGCGAACCACGACAACCGCGTGCAGTTCGTGGTCGTCCACTACACCTCCACCAATCTTGAACGTTCCCTTGCCCTGTTGACCCACGGCCAGGTCAGCGCTCATTACCTGATCGGCGACGACGCCGGCGCTACCATCTATAAGCTGGTGGATGAGGGCCAGCGGGCCTGGCATGCCGGGGAAAGCGAGTGGATGGGGCGTACCTGGCTCAATTCCAGTTCCATCGGTATCGAGATCGTAAACCCCGGCTACAAGGACACACCCACAGGCCGTTTGTGGTACCCGTATTCCAAGGCCCAAGTGAAATCGCTGGTGGTATTGCTCAAGGACATCAGCAAGCGCAATGGCATCGATCCCAGGAACATCATTGGCCATAGCGATATTGCGCCCCTGCGCAAGCTCGATCCGGGGCCGCTGTTCCCCTGGAAGCGCTTGGCCGATGAAGGCCTGAGTGTGTGGCCGGATGCCCAGGCCGTCGCCCGCTTCCAGGTGCAGTACGCCGCTGAATTGCCGAGCATCACCTGGTTCCAGGAAGAATTGGCGCTCCTCGGTTACCCGACACCCCAGACGGGAGAGTTGGATGTCGCCACGCGCCATGTGATCGCAGCGTTCCAGATGCGGTTCCGGCCATCGCTGTTCGATGGCATGCCGGACGCCGAAAGTGCTGCCATCCTGCGTGCCCTGAACCGGCGTTAAGCTCCCTTCTACAAGGGCAGCGCCATATAGAACTGGGTGCCCTGCCCCGGCCGCGAATACACGCCCATGCGGCCGCCGTGCAATTGCACGATCTCCTTGCACAGCGCCAGCCCCAGGCCGGCGCCACCCTTCTTGCGGCCAACCTGGACAAAGGGTTCGAAGATGCGCCCTTGTTGGCCATAAGCGATACCTTCGCCGTTGTCTTCGACGCTGATAATCACCCGTTCGCCATGTCTTCGCGCCTGCAGGCGAATTTGCCCACCGTCGGCGGTATGACGCAGGGCATTGCCCAGCAGGTTGTCGAGTACCCTTTCCAGCTGCGCCTGGTCGGCATACAGCCGTGGCAGATCTGATTGGACTTCGACCAGCAGTTCGATGTGTTGCGCATTGGCGGGCTCCACGAAGCGCGCGCGCGCGTGTTCGAGCAGATCGGTCACGTCGCACGGTCCCAAGGTGAGTTTCTGCAGGCCGTTCTGGTAGCGCGAGAAGTTGAGCAGGTCGTTGATCAACTGCATCAGGCGCTGCATTTCTTCATTGACCGTATCCAGCAGGTCCGCTTCACGGGATTCCGGTGGGAACTTCGCGCGTTCACGGAACAGGCCGAACGCCATATGCATGCCGGTCACCGGCGTGCGCAGTTCATGGGAGGCGCGCAAGACGAATTCGCTGCGTACCCGCTCGAAGGCGCGCTGTTCGGTGACGTCGTGCAGCACCATCACCGCCCCAAGAATGTGTCCCTGGGTATGGCTGACAGGGGTGAGGCTGTAGGTCAGCAGACGCAGTTCGCCCTCGACTTCGACTTCCAGATCTTCCGGCGCGCGCTCCAGATTGCCGCCGCGCAACACCAGTTGCAGTTGTTCATCCAGCTCCGGGCGCCCCAGCGCTTCGCCAAGGCCTTGGCCGAGGCGCTCCTCGTCCCAGCCCAATTGGCGTTGCGCAACGGGGTTGAGATGCTCCAGACGGCCTTGGCGGTCAATCATCAGCAGGCCATCGTCGATGCTGTCGAGCACTGCTTGCAGGCGCTGCTGGCCCGCCAGCAGTTCGTCAACATTCGTCGCCTGATGCTGGCGCACCGCCTCGGCCATAAGGCCGAAGCGACGGGTCAACAGGTTCATTTCCGCTGCCGAAGAGATCGGTAGCGTCACTTCAAAATCGCCCTGGCCGATCTTGTCAGCCGCTTTTGCCAGCGCTTCGATCGGCGCGCCAAATCGCCGGGCGATGCCATGGGCCGTGACAAATCCGATGATCAGCACTGCAAGGCCCACCAACCCCAGCAAGCCGGCAATCAGCAAGGCGCGCGCGCGGGATTTGTGCTCGCTGTTGCTGATGTTTTCCAGGGCCTGCTTATGTTCAGCAATCAGCCCATTACGCAGCGCATTGAAGGCTTCGGTGAGTTTTTCCTTGCTGCCCGGTGGTGGCGACGCTTGCTGGGATTGCTCGAATGCGTCCAGCAGGTTCTGGTATTGGGTTCGCGCCTCGCTGAAACCGTGGCTATGACCGTCGCGTTGCTCATGGGCGATGCCTTGGTCCAGCAGGTCGAAGTACCGCTGCTTGGCGCTTTGCAATGCCTGCGGATCGGGGCGATGTTCCAGCATCATGATCAATTGGTCGCCCAGGCTTTGGCGCAGTTTGAGCCCCAGGTCCAGCGTGACGAAGTTGCTGCGAATCAGGGACTCCTGGGTCTTGGCCATTTGCATGACGCTGACCAGACCCAGGATCAGACCCAGCAGGGCGACGGTGATCAGCGCTGAGATACTCAGGAACAACCGAGTGCGCAGTGTCATCGCGAGCTTCATAGGGTGCAGCTCACAGGTTGTACTGTTTGCGTTTGCGGTACAGGGTCGACGCGTCGATGCCGAGGGTACGGGCCGCCTGGTCCAGGGTGTCGCTGGTGGCGAGCACGGCGCCGATATGCGCTTTCTCCAGCTCGTCCAGGCTCAGCGCCGCGCCAATCCGTGGGGCGTTATTGGTGGGTTGCTCAGCCATGCCGAGGTGGATGATTTCGACCTTCTCC
This sequence comes from Pseudomonas sp. BR20, assembly GCF_050780135.1. Lineage (NCBI taxonomy): Bacteria > Pseudomonadati > Pseudomonadota > Gammaproteobacteria > Pseudomonadales > Pseudomonadaceae > Pseudomonas > Pseudomonas sp. BR20. The sequence goes on from NZ_CP172012.1 coordinate 290,856, forward strand.
TGCGGGCAGATAATGCTGGCGCGCTCCACCACGTTGCGCAGCTCACGGATATTGCCGGGCCAGCGATAGTTGAGCAGAGCTTCGCGTGCCTGATCACTGAAGCCTCGCGCCGGGCGGGCATACTCCTTGACGAAGCGCGCCAGGAAGCGGTCTGCGAGGGTGAGGATGTCTTCACTGCGCTCACGCAGCGGTGGCAGGTGCAAGGTGATGACATTGAGGCGATACAACAAGTCTTCGCGGAAACGACCGTCGCGCACCATGTCTTCCAGGTTCAGGTTGGTGGCGGCAAGGATGCGCACATCGGCGCGCCGGGTGACAGGGTCGCCCACGCGCTCATATTCCTTGTCCTGGATAAATCGCAGCAACTTGGGTTGCAGCGTGAGGGGAAAGTCGCCGATCTCGTCGAGAAACAGCGTACCGCCGTCCGCCTGGTTGACCCTGCCCAACGTGCTCTCACTGGCACCGGTAAAAGCGCCACGGCTATGGCCGAACAGTTCGCTCTCCATCAGCTCTGCCGTCAGCGACGGACAGTTGATGGTCACGCAGGATTTTTTCGAGCGCTTGCTCCAGCCGTGAATGGCCCGGGCCAGCTCGCCTTTACCGGTACCGGATTCGCCGAGGATCAGGATGTTGGCATCCGTCCCGGCTACCTGGCGTGCGGTTTCCAGCACCACCATCATCGACGGGCTGTGGGAGTCGAGGCCGTCTTTCTGCTGGCGTACGGCGCCTTCCAATGCTTCCAGGCGTGCGGAAAGCTGGCGCACTTCCAACTGCTTGGCGGTAGCCAGGCGCAACTGATCGGGGCTGCAAGGCTTGACCAGGTAGTCGGCAGCACCGGCCTGGATCGCATCCACGGCGGTATCGACGGCGGAATGGGCGGTGACGATCACCACACGCATCCACGGCGCCTGGACCCGCATCTGGGCCAGCACATCCAGGCCATTGTCTTCACCCAGGCGCAGGTCCAGGAAGCACAGATCGAACACCTGGCGTTGCATCAGGGCATCGGCCTGGGCGGCGCTGTTGGCGGTGGCGACGGTGTAGCCTTCATCTTCCAGGCAATAACGGAAGGTGCGGAGGATCGCGGACTCGTCATCCACTAAAAGAATGCGGCCTTGAAGTTCCTTGGCTGATTCCATCTGTCCCGCGCTCCTTAACTATGAATGATGGTGTTTAGTCCCGGAATAATCGGGCAAGTTGCATGGTTTATTCTGATCGATAAAAGCTGACGTCGTGCAGCTATCTGCACGTCGTCCTACAAAGCCCCGGCTGATGGCGTTTTCCTGCCGTCTTGCCACTTCGGCAACATCCCGTCCGCTTTCTATCCCTTCACCCGACCACTGACCATCGTGCATTTCGCACGGCGTACCGGGGGGCATCGTGCAGGATGCTGGGCGATTTCCCTAATACATATATTTAACTTATTGATTTTATTGAATTTTATTTTATAAAAAAGCTGGCATGCGCTCTGCAACAGCTATCCCAACGAATAATCAGAATGCGGGAGAACAGCAGCATGACTCGCCAAAGCCTCAGCCAACTGCGTGTATCGCCACTGCGCTTGCAACAAGGGCTGTTTGCCAGCCTGGCGTTGATGGTCACACTGATCGCAGGCCAGCAGTTGCCGCAATGGCAGCAGAGTCCGCAGCAAGCCCCGTCGTTCGACCGTCCGGTAACGGCCCAGACCCATTTCAGTTCCATTGGCAGCCGTACCGCTGATGTAACCGCCCCGCAACTGCGTGTGGCCGATCAGGATTCCACCCTGGACGAGCTGCCGACCCAAGAGCGTTGGGTGTTTTAGGCAACAAAGTCGGTCGCTTGATGTCGAGCGGCCGTCCGGCACCACCGCTGTTACCTCTTAAAGAAGCGTAAGGAGAATCACCATGTTGAGTTGGGCAATCACATTTCTGATCATCGCCATTGTGGCTGCAGTCCTGGGCTTCGGTGGTATCGCGGGCACCGCCACGGGTATCGCCAAGATTCTCTTTGTCGTCTTCCTGGTGATGTTCATTGCTTCGTTCTTCTTTGGTCGTCGCGGCCGAGGCTGAATATGACCACTTTGTCCCTCAAAGCTATTGCTGCCGCCTTGCTCTTGGGCGGCAGTGGCTTGGCGATGGCCGCCAATGACGGCCAATCCCGAGCCAACGAATTGCTCAGTGCGGATCCGCAGTACCGCGAGACCTGGCAAGGCGTAGTGAAGAAAGAAGAGCGCCTGCCGGAATGGGTGTTGAACCTGTCGGGCACGGCCGAGCAAATGAATGCCGTGGAAGAAGATGGCGACAAGTACCTTGTGGGGCCGCTCTGCGAAACCGCGGACACATGCCTTAATAAGCGCCTGATCGTCGCCTTCAGCCTCGACAAGGAAGATGCCTACGCCATGTTGGTGGAAGTCCCGGCGGGTTTGCCGGCTGATAAGTCCCCGACGCGGCACGCCGATTACCGGTTTATCGGTAAGCCGGACGAAGGCATGCAGAAGCTGCTGATGGAGCAGCTGAAGAAAGATCCGAATTGGTACTAGGTTGCGTCTGACGCGTCTGTCGTCTGCGCAATCAGCGTCCATAGAAAGAAGCCCCCCCGCTTCTTTCTGTTTGCATCGCCCGCCAAGGGTGATGCATGACCAGGGGGCCGGGTTGTTCTGATCAATTGGGATCGGCGTGACCTACGGGCACAGGGAGTGCCTGCGCAAGGGCCGGGTCAGGCGAAAAGCTGCGACGCAGGTTCACAAGCCCACGGCTTGCTGAACTTGCGGCGGGCTTGTGACGCTCATTTCCGCCTCATATGCCACCCATAGCCGCAAATCTTGGTTTTGTTTTTTACCAACCATTACTTGGTGTGTCGGGGCGACCATCTATCGAGAAAGTTTTGCTCGCGCTATAGGACGTTTCCGACGTTCGACGGCAGACTTCTCGGGCATTTCTGCCAACCTCTTCAAGACGTGCAGAATCTCTGCGCGAGCCTGAACTGGCCGGTTCACGGCATATTCACTGGACAAAATGTCACATTTGAACTGACCGTTCGGACAGTTATTATGAAAAAAAGTCATGCCGATTCGGCATAGGGTAGGCGTTTACGGCATTAGACGTCGTCCCCTTGCATGGGAATAGTTGCGCCTTTTTTCGCCTGCCAGTAAGCCATTTCGGCCACGCTGCGGTGACCTTCCATGGAGGCAGATGCACACACTTTTTCGCTCTCGAGCGTTGCAGCTGGCGCATTTGCCTTAAGTCCACTTGAAGTAAGGGTAATGACATGAAGAAGGCAAAGCTAAGCCTCGCCTGGCAGATCCTCATCGGTTTGGTATTGGGGATCGCAATCGGTGCAGTGCTCAACCATTTCAGTGCTGAAAAGGCCTGGTGGATCAGCAATGTGTTGCAGCCGGCGGGCGATATCTTTATCCGCCTGATCAAGATGATCGTGATCCCGATTGTGATTTCCTCACTGATCGTCGGCATTGCCGGTGTCGGTGACGCGAAAAAACTCGGGCGCATCGGCGTCAAAACCATCCTTTACTTTGAAGTGGTCACCACCATCGCCATCGTGGTCGGGCTGCTGCTGGCCAACCTGTTCCACCCAGGTGCAGGCATCGACATGAGTACCCTGGGTACCGTCGATATTTCCAAGTACCAGGCGACTGCCGCAGAGGTGCAGCATGAGCATGCGTTCATCCAGACCATCCTCAACCTGATCCCATCGAACATCTTCGCCGCAGTCGCCCGTGGCGAGATGCTGCCGATCATCTTCTTCTCGGTGCTGTTCGGCCTGGGCTTGTCGAGCCTCAAGCCTGAACTGCGCGAGCCGTTGGTGACCATGTTCCAGGGCGTGTCCGAGAGCATGTTCAAAGTCACCCACATGATCATGAAGTACGCCCCCATTGGTGTATTCGCGCTGATCGCGGTGACCGTCGCCAACTTCGGCTTCGCTTCGTTGCTGCCACTGGCCAAGCTGGTGATCCTGGTTTACGTCGCCATCCTGTTCTTCGCCTTTGTGATCCTGGGGCTGATCGCGCGCCTGTTCGGCTTCTCGGTGATCAAGCTGATGCGCATCTTCAAGGACGAGTTGGTGCTGGCCTACTCCACTGCCAGTTCCGAAACCGTGCTGCCGCGCGTGATCGAGAAGATGGAAGCCTACGGCGCGCCGAAGGCCATCTGCAGCTTCGTGGTACCGACCGGCTACTCGTTCAATCTCGACGGTTCGACCCTGTACCAGAGCATCGCGGCGATCTTTATCGCCCAGCTGTATGGCATCGACCTGTCGATCGGCCAGCAACTGATGCTGGTATTGACCCTGATGGTCACCTCCAAAGGCATCGCCGGTGTGCCGGGCGTGTCCTTTGTGGTGCTGTTGGCCACCTTGGGCAGCGTTGGCATTCCGCTGGAAGGCCTGGCGTTCATCGCCGGTGTCGACCGCATCATGGACATGGCCCGTACCGCACTGAACGTGATCGGCAACGCCTTGGCCGTGCTGGTCATCTCCCGTTGGGAAGGCATGTACGACGACGCCAAGGGCGAGCGCTACTGGAACTCCCTGCCGCACTGGCGCACCAAGCAGGCGCTGCCGGTCGGTGAGGTCAGCCGCGGCTGATAACCCGCTGAACAAAACAAACCCCGGGAAATCCGGGGTTTGTCGTTTCTGTCAGCCCCGCTATCATTCCCCCCATCTTTCGGGGGATTCAACTGATGCTCAATGGCCTGTGGCTTGGCTTCTTTGTCGTGGCAATGGTGTCAGCACTGGCGCAATGGCTGGTGGGCGGTAACGCCGGGATTTTTGCGGCGATGGTCGAAAGCATTTTCGCCATGGCCAAATTGTCGGTGGAAGTGATGGTGCTGTTGTTCGGCACCCTGACGTTATGGCTGGGCTTTTTGCGTATCGCCGAAAAAGCCGGGATTGTCGAATGGCTGGCCAAGGCCCTTGGCCCGCTGTTCCTGCGCTTGATGCCGGAAGTGCCAGCCGGTCACCCTGCCATTGGCCTGATCACCCTCAACTTTGCCGCCAACGGCTTGGGCCTGGATAACGCAGCAACACCTATCGGCCTGAAGGCCATGAAGGCGCTGCAAGAGCTCAATCCCATCCCTAACACGGCGACTAACGCGCAGATCCTGTTCCTGGTGCTCAATGCATCCTCCCTGACCCTGTTGCCGGTGACGATCTTCATGTATCGCGCCCAGCAAGGTGCGCCAGATCCGACACTGGTATTCCTGCCGATCCTGCTGGCCACCAGTGCATCCACATTGGTCGGCCTGCTGTCGGTAGCGGTGATGCAGCGCCTGCGGTTGTGGGACCCGGTGGTGCTGGCCTATCTGATTCCAGGCGCGTTGGTACTGGGTGGGTTCATGGCCCTGCTGGCGACCCTCTCGGCCACCGCATTGGCCGGGCTGTCGTCGATCCTCGGCAACCTGACGTTGTTCGGCCTGATCATGCTGTTCCTGCTGATCGGCGCGTTGCGCAAGGTGAAGGTGTACGAGGCGTTTGTCGAAGGGGCCAAAGAAGGCTTCGATGTCGCCAAGAACCTGTTGCCGTACCTGGTGGCGATGCTGTGTGCGGTGGGCGTGTTACGGGCCTCCGGCGCGCTGGATCTGGGCCTCGAAGGTATTCGCCATGTGGTGGCCTGGACGGGCATGGACACACGCTTTGTCGACGCCTTGCCGACCGCGATGGTCAAGCCATTCTCCGGCAGCGCGGCACGGGCGATGTTGATCGAGACCATGCAGACCCAGGGGGTGGACAGCTTCCCGGCGTTGGTGGCGGCGACGATTCAGGGCAGTACGGAAACCACCTTTTATGTGTTGGCGGTGTACTTCGGTTCGGTGGGCATCCAGCGGGCGCGGCATGCCGTAGGGTGCGCGTTGCTGGCTGAGTTTGCCGGTGTGGTGGCGGCGATTGCGGTGTGCTACTGGTTCTTTGGCTGAGGCTTAAATAGCTATCGGGAGCAAGCCCCCCTCCACATTTGAATGTGTTCGCAGATCAACCTGTGGGAGGGGCTTGCCCCCCGATGAGGCCCTCAGCGTTTCACCGCCCCGTTGCCCTGCTGAACAACCCACTCCATCACCTGCCTGTTCAACTGATCTCCCGCCAACCCAAACCCGGCCACCACGGCCGGCACTTTGGTGTCGGTCACCGCCTGGTGCACTTCAAACCGCCGGCTGGCAATAATCCGCTGATCACTCCCACGCACCAGGCGTGCGTCGAGGCGGATCACCACCTCCACCGTACTCCCCCGGTACTCACTCTGAAACGCCTGCAACTGCCCGCCCAACTCATAGTCGGCCTGCAGGTTGGTGTCGTCGGTGCTCAACAGCGTCACTCGCCCATCGCGCTGGAACCCGTCCATCAAGCGATTACGCAACAGCACGGGCGCCGGGTCGCTCCAGCGTGAGTTCGCATAGCTGCTGATCAAATCGCCATTGGGCACCACAGCGATGCGCGAGCTGTCGAGAAACTCACTGGTCTGCGGCTTGGCCAGGCGCAGCGACCAACTGACCGGCGTGCCTTGGGCCGTGCCCTGAGCCGCAGGCAGTCGGTAGACGTCCGACGGATCAGCCTTGGGCAGGATCGAGCACGCGCTGATCAGCGCCAAGGCCACAGGGGCGATCATTTGGTAAGCACGCTTCATGGCGTGAACTCCTTGTTCTTGTCGCTGCCCAGCAGGTAGCCGCTGGGGTTGGCTTCCAGGCGGCGAGAGATAGCGCGCAGTGAACCGAGGGTTTCGCGTAGTTCACGTACGGCCGGCGCCAGTTCATTGAGGCCCTGCATGCCACTGTTCACCGAGTCCTTGTTATTGGTCAGCAAGGTGTTGATGGTGGCGGTGCTTTGTTCAAGGGATTTCATGGCCTGTTCGGCGCTGCCGAACACCTGTTTGCCTTGATCGCTGAGCAGGCCGTTGGCGTTGCGCATCAGCGCGGTAGTCTGCTCCAGGGCGGCCCCGGCCTGTTTGCTCACCTGCATCAATTGCTGCATCACTACCTTGATATCTCCACGCTGATCGGCAATCGCGCCGGTGGTTTGTTCCAGATGGTCCAAGGTGTTGCTGAGGCGCTCGACATTCTGCGCAGAGAACATGTCGTTGGCGTTGTGCAGCAGCAGGTTGATGCTGGTCATCAGGTCGTTGCTGTTATTGAGCAACCGCGCGATCGGCGATGGTGAGGCGATGATCTCCGGCAGGTTGCCGTCCTTGCCCTTGAGCTCCGGGCTTTGCGGCGTGCCGCCGCTGAGTTGGATGATCGAGGTGCCGGTGATGCCGGTCAGTGCGAGTTTGGCCTGGGTGTCTTCCTTGATCGGTGTCTGGCCGGCCAGGCGAATGCGCGCGAGTACGCGGCGCGGGTCCTTGGGGTCCAGGCGCAGGCTGATGACGTCGCCCACCTTGATCCCGCTGTATTGCACCGAGCTGCCCTGGGACAGGCCGCTGACCGCTTCGTTGAAGATCACTTCGTAATCCTGGAAGGCGCTGTCGACGCTGGATTTGGCCAGCCACAGGCCAAACAGCATCGCGCCGACCACCACGATCACGCTGAACAGACCGATCATCACATGATGGGCTCGGGTTTCCATGTCATACCTCGTTGAGCGGTTGAGCGGCATCCAATGCCGCGCGGCCTCGGGGGCCGTGGAAGTATTCGTGAATCCAGGCGTCGTTCGTTTCCGAGACGATATCGATGGCATCGGCCACCAGCACCTTTTTCTGCGCCAGCACCGCCACGCGGTCGGTGATGGTGTAGAGCGTGTCCAGGTCATGGGTGACCAGGAACACGCTCAGGCCCAACGCATCACGCAGGGTGAGGATCAGTTGATCGAATTGCGCCGCGCCGATCGGGTCGAGGCCGGCGGTGGGCTCGTCGAGAAACAGGATGTCCGGGTCCAGCGCCAACGCCCGCGCCAGGGCAGCGCGCTTGATCATGCCGCCGGACAACGACGCGGGGTATTTATCGGCCGCCGACAGCGGCAGCCCGGCCAAGGCCAGCTTGACCGCAGCCAAGTGCTCGGCATCACGGCGGCTGAGCCCGGCATGTTCGATCAGCGGCAGCGCGACGTTCTCGGTCACCGTCAGCGAGGAAAACAGCGCGCCCTTCTGGAACAGTACGCCAAAGCGCCGTTCCACCAGCGAGCGTTCATGTTCCGGCAAGCTCGGCAGGTTCTTACCGAACACCCGCACTTCGCCTTCACTGGGCCGGCGCAGGCCGACAATGCTGCGCAACAGCACCGACTTGCCGCTGCCGGAGCCGCCGACCACCGCAAGGATCTCGCCCTTGTACAAATCCAGGTCGAGATTCTCGTGCACGCTCTGGCTGCCAAAGCGATTGCACAGGCCACGCACTTCAATCACCGCCTCGGTGGGCGCACGGTGTAGACGACTCACCAGCCCATCTCCATGAAGAACAACGCGGCAACCGCATCCAGCACGATCACCACAAAGATCGATTGCACCACGCTGGAGGTGGTGTGGGCGCCGACCGATTCGGCGCTGCCGCTGACCTTGAAGCCTTCCAGGCAGCCGATGGCGGCGATCAGAAAGGCGAAGAACGGGGCTTTTACCATGCCGACCAGGAAGTGCTGTACGCCAATGTCCGATTGCAGCAGCGAGAGGAACATCGCTGGCGAGATGTCCAGAGCCACGGCGCACACCACGCCGCCGCCGACGATCCCCGCCAGCATCGCCATAAACGTCAGCATCGGCAGTGCCACCAGCAACGCCAGCACGCGCGGCAACACCAGCAACTCCATCGGGTCCAGGCCCAGGGTGCGGATGGCGTCGATTTCTTCATTGGCCTTCATCGAGCCGATTTGCGCGGTAAAGGCGCTGGCGGTGCGACCGGCAATCAGGATGGCGGTGAGCAATACGCCGAACTCCCGCAGGAAAGAGAACGCCACCAGGTCCACGGTAAAAATAGTCGCGCCAAAGCTCTTGAGCACGGTAGCGCCGAGGAACGCCACCACGGCGCCCACCAGAAAGGTCAGCAACGCGACGATGGGCGCGGCGTCGAGGCCGACCTGCTCAAGGTGGGCGACCATCGGTGTCAGGCGCCAGCGCTTGGGCCGGAAAATACCCCGGGCGAAGGTTTCGAGGATCAGACCGATAAAGCCCAGCAGTTGCTTGCTGTCTTGCCAGACCTTGTCCACGGCGCCGCCGATACGCGCCAGCACCTGAATGCCGGTGGCTTCTTCCGGCGCTTTGTCCGGCACGCAAAAATCGTTGAGGGAGCGGTAGACGGTCTTGAGCAGCGCGCGGTCGGCGGCGGACAGGTTGCAGTCGGTTTGTTCGGCGGATTGCTCGATACGGGTGGGCCCCAGCAGCTCCACCAGCAGCGAGGCACCCGCGGTATCCAGGGCGCCGAGGCCATTGAGGTCGATGCGCGCGCCGGCGTCGTATTGGCCGTCGAGCTTGTCCGACAGCTTCTTCAGGTTTGCGTAGTGGGCAAGCGTCCAGTCCCCTGTAATCCGCAGTAACGGGGGAGCGGTGGACGTATCGAGGTGGGCTGCGCCGGCCGTGGTACTACTGGTCATAAGCTCCGAGCTTGTCTGGCTATCCACAATTCCTACGTAATAGCACGATCCTGCCTACTTTGGGTTGTCGGTTTGTGCTGTGTCCGTCACTTTAAAACGCAGCACGCCGATCACCTGACCGTCCTCCGTCAACACCTGGACTTGCCAGCGCCCTACCGCTTCGGGCGGGAAGTTCTGCTTGTGGGTCCAGGCGCGGTAGCCCTCCTTGCGTCCGCCGTGGATGTCCAGGGCGATGCGGTCGACCTCTTTGCCGTTGAATTTCCACACGTGGTAGATGCGCTCATCCAGGCCGCGCGGCGCGTTGATCGCGGTGTAGGCGTAGAGCCCGGTGCTGCGCAGTTGGCTGGCGTTGACTTCCTTGAGGTCGTCGCCGGGCGTGCGGTCCTGCAATTGGGTACTGATCGCCACTTCGGTCATCCACAACGTGGCCGGCGGCACCCAACTGCGCAGGAACCATCCCGCACAGCCAATGGCGGCCGTAACCCCCAGCAACATCGCCCAGCCTTTGAGGCTGCGCAGCGGCAGGCTGACCGCCAGGCTTGGAATCGACAAGGCCATGGCCACGCCGAGGGCGAGTTTGTAACTTTCGGCGGTGGTCAGGTGCAAAATGATCGGCAGCGCAGTAAGCAGCGCGGCGAACAAGGTCAGGGTGTGCAGCGCGAGGAACAACGAGCGCTTGGGCGCCAGCCACTTGTAGTACAGCGGGTCGACGATCGACACCAAGGCGGCCGCGCCGAGCAGGCCGGTGAACACGGATTGGCCGCTGTTCCAGGCCGTGGTGACGAAAAAGAACGGCAATACGAAGAACAGACTTTCCTGGTGGATCATCTGGGTCGCGTAGCGCAGCAGGGGTTCGGGGATTTCGCGCTTGAAGACCTTGGTGAACAGCTGGGTAAAGCTGTTTTCCAACATCAGCCACAGCCAGCTCACCAGCATGATCACCGCGATCCAGCTGGCCATGCCCTGCTGGCGATCCACCAGGATGAAGCTGCACACACCCGAGACAAAACCGCCGAGTGCAATCACCCCTGGGTAGCGCTTCATCAGTTCGAGGATGCGGGTGATTAAGCGGGTCAGGTTTTGCATTCGGCGGTTCGCAGTCTTTGTAGGAAAAAATCCCAGACAGAATAACGTCTTAGGCCAGGGTTCGGTGCCTCTTTACGTGATCCGTTTGCGATAACGGCGCACGCCGATCAACACAATGGCAATCAGCCCGAGGACGCCGGCGCCGATCCAGTTGAGCATGTCGTAACTCAGCAGCGGCTTTTCGATGCGCCAGTAACCCGGTTGCTTGAGCAACTCGCGCATGGCCTGGCTGGTCTGCTCCAGGTTCACGGCCTTGATGCGTTTGACCGGGTCGCTGAAGTGGCCGTTGTCATAATCGCCCGAGGCGCTCCAATAATAGTCGGCCAGCGCGCTGTTGCCCTGCACGGCCCAGGCCTGGCGGGCGATGGCGGCCTGTTTGAGGCGCGCGAATACCGTCGGGTCAAGGCCATCCTTGAGCAGTTGAGTCTTGAGATCCTGCAGCACCTGCTCGGCCTCGGGGAGGTTGTCCCGCTCGAGGTCGGCATTCAGGCTGAGGAAGCCAACGCCACCGAGCACTTCGCGCTCGCTCCAGGGGCCGTAGGACAACCCATGCTTGAGGCGCAGTTGGCGGTACAGCGCCCAGTCCAGGTAATCCTTGAGCAGGTCGTAGGTTTCATCATGCTGGTCGTCCAGCACCGGCTCGGGGAACAGCCAGTGCAGTTTGGCACTGTCACCCACCCAGCCGTGGATCAGGTCGCGGTGGCTGGCGGCGGCGTGCTGGATTTGCGGCAGCGCCGGGTGCTCGCTGGGTTCGACCGGGTCCAGTTGGCCGTAGGTGCGTTCCAGGTAGGCGGGCAGCAGTTTGTCGAGGTCACCGACGATGATCAGTGTCATGTTGTTGGGGGCGTACCAATTTTTGCGCAGCGTCTGCAGTTGCTCGCGGGTCAGGTGATCGACCTGGGCGCGTTCGGCGCATTTGAGCCCCAGCTCAACCGCCAACTGGTTGCTGGCGGTGTGGCCCAGGTCCTGGCGGTCGAGCAGGCGTTGCAGGTGGGAGTAATGACCGCCGTCTTCGCGCTCGACCACCTGCTTGGCCGCGTTGATATTGGCGTCGGTCAACTCGGTGCGGGTGATGATCGCCAGCAACAGGTCCAGCACCTTGCGCTGGTTTTGTGCGGGCGCCTCGATCACAAAAGTGGTGTCGGCGTTGCTGGTGTAGGCGTTCCACTCACCGCCCAGGGCTTGCATGCGGTCCTCCAGCTCGCCTTCGCCGCCACCGTCGATGCCGCTGAACAGCAAGTGTTCGAGCAGGTGCGGCAGTTCCTTGTCTTCGCAGCTGAAGTCGTCCAGGCCCACACCGACCACCAGGCGAATCGCCACATGGCCACGCTCGGTGCCCGGTTTAAGCAACAATTGCAGGCCGTTGGGCAAGGTGTAACCCTCGACCTGCAGGCGGTCAAAGGCGAAGACGTGGGCAGAACCCATGAGCAGGCAAGCGAACAACAGGCGACGCATAACAAGCTTCCTGGCGAGTGAGGTCAGCTTTAACTGACTTCACGGGCCATCGTACGTTCAGGGCGAATGTGTGATGTCGGCAATATCTTCGGCGGAGAGTGCGCCGGTGTCGGACGTTTCCAAGACTACATAAGCACTGCTGCAAAACAACGAGTTCAAGCGCTTCATGTCGGCAATCAGCTCCAAGTGCAGGGAGCTGGTCTCCAGGCTCTGCACGATCTTGCGTTGCAGGCGGCTGACGTGAGCGTGGGCCAGGCGGCGCTCCTGGGCACGGAAGCGGCGCTTTTCACGCAGCAGCTGGCGGGCGCTTTCCGGGTCGGCACTGAGGAATACCGACAGCCCCAGGCGCAGATTGGCGATCAACTGGCTGTGCAGGCCGGTGAGTTCTTCCAGGCCCACTTCGGAAAATTGGCGACGCTGCGAGGTTTTCTGCTGCTGGACTTTGCGCAGCATGCGTTCGATCAGGTCGCCGGCCAGTTTCAGGTTGATCGACAGCTCGATGATTTCCGCCCAGCGCCGACTGTCTTGCTCGCTGAGGTCTTCGCGGGGCATCTGCGCAAGGTAGAGCTTGATCGCGCTGTAGAGTGCCTCGACGTCATCGCTGAGGCTGCGTATTTCCTGGGTAATGGCAGTCTGTTTGCCGCGCAGTACTTCCTGCATGGCGGTGAGCATGTTGTCGATCAGGTCGCCCAGGCGCAGGGTTTCGCGCGCGGCATTGGCCAGCGCCAGGCTCGGCGTGGCCAGGGCTGTGGGGTCCAGGTGGCGCGGTTTGGCCTTGCCGTTGACCTCGTCCCGCTCCGGCAGCAACCAGGCGCACAGCTTGGCCATCGGACCGATGGTGGGCAGCAGGATCAGGCAGCGGCTGACGTTGTAGAGCAGGTGGAAGGTGATGACCATGCCTTGTGCGCTGTAGTCCAGGCCGTCCATCCACAGCACCAGCGGGTCGAGCACCGGGATAATCAGCAGCAGGCCGATCAGTTTGTACAGCAAGCTGCCCAACGCGACCTGGCGACCGGCAGCGTTCTGCATGCTGGTGCTGAGGAAGGCCAGCACGCCGCTGCCGATGTTCGCCCCGATCACCAGGCCGATGGCCACGTGCAAGCCGATCACGCCGGCGCCGGCCAGGGTGGCGGTCAGTAGGACGGCGGCGAGGCTGGAGTAGGAAATCATCGCGAACAACGCACCGACCAGGGCATCGAGCAAAATATCGCCGGTCAGTGAGGCGAACAGCACCTTCACACCCTGGGCGTGGGTAATCGGCCCGGCGGCTTCGACGATCAATTGCAGCGCGAGGATGATCAGCCCGAGGCCTATTCCGACCCGACCCAGCTGCCCTGCCCGCGTCTGTTTGCGCGACAGGAAGAAAATCACCCCGAGAAAGATCAGCAACGGCGACAGCCAGGACAGGTCGAACGTCAGCACCCGTGCCATTAGCGCGGTGCCGACGTCGGCCCCGAGCATGGTCGCCAGGGCGGGCACCAACCCCATCAGGCCTTGGCCGACAAAGGACGTCACCAGCATCGCCGTGGCGTTGCTGCTCTGCACCATGGCGGTCACCAGGATACCGGCGACAAATGCCAGCCAGCGCTTGGACATGTTCTGCCCGATGACTTGACGCAGGTTGGAGCCGTAGACGCGCAAGATGCCGGTACGGACGATGTGCGTGCCCCAGATAAGCAGGGTCACGGCGGAAAGCAGATTGAGCAAGGTCAGCATGCTCGGCCCCCCGTGTGGGTGTGCGCCATTTGGCGCAAATGAGAATTGCCGCGTGCCGTTCTACGTCTTGTAGTTAAGCTGTAGTTGGCGAATGGGCTCGGCGCCAGCATCGCATAGCTAAAGTTGGGATTGAAACAAAACTGTCATGAAATCAGCTTTTTATGGATGAAAAAAAAGGGGCTTATAAAAGCCCCTTTTTTCTCTGGCTCGGGTTTACTGACCCGGAATGTCCTTGCGCAGTTTCACAGGATCCTGCTGTTTCTTCTTTTTCGCGATCGCGGTACGCATCTTGATATTGACCGCTTCCACCGCCAGCGAGAACGCCATGGCGAAGTAGACGTAGCCTTTTGGCACGTGCACGTCGAAGGATTCGGCGATCAGCACGGTACCCACCACCAGCAGGAATGACAGCGCCAGCATCTTCAGCGACGGGTGCTTGTCGATGAAGTCGCTGATGGTGCCGGCAGCCAGCATCATCACCAATACCGCAACGATGATCGCGGCAACCATGACGGGTACATGGGAGACCATGCCCACGGCGGTGATCACCGAGTCCAGGGAGAACACGATGTCGATGATCGCGATCTGGATGATGGTGTAGATGAACTTGCCACCGGCGCCCTTGGGTTCGTCGTGGGTTTCGTCTTCACCTTCCAGGGCGTGGTACATCTCCTGGGAGCTTTTCCACAGCAGGAACAGGCCACCGAAGAACAGGATCAGGTCGCGGCCGGAAATGCCTTGGCCAAAGACCACGAACAGGTCGTCGGTCAGGCGCATGACCCAGGTGATCGACAACAGCAACAGAATGCGCGTAACCATGGCCAGGGCCAGGCCGAAGATCCGGGTGCGTGCCTGCATATGCTTGGGCATGCGGCTGACCAGGATCGAAATCATGATGATGTTATCGATGCCCAGGACGATCTCGAGGGCCGTCAGGGTGAAGAAGGCAATCCAGATTTCCGGATTGGTCAGCCATTCCATGTGTATTCCTTTGAGCAAGTGTTAAACCGCGCCAGCAGTTGGGCCGGCGCAGTGGGTTGTACGATTATAGAGTGCTGAACAGCGGAAAAATCCCCATCAGCAATGCGGCGAACATTATGCACAGGCATACCAGTACTGCCCACTTCAGGGTGAAGCGCTGGTGATCGCCAAATTCGATACCGGCCAGGGCCACCAACAGGTAGGTCGACGGTACCAGCGGGCTGAGCAAGTGCACGGGCTGGCCAACGATGGAAGCGCGGGCCATTTCCACGGCGGTGATGCCGTAGTGGCTGGCGGCTTCAGCCAGTACCGGCAGTACGCCGTAGTAGAACGCATCGTTGGACATGAAGAAAGTGAACGGCATGCTCACCAGCGCGGTGATCACCGCCAGGTAAGGGCCCATGGCTTCCGGAATCACGGCCAGCAGGCTCTTGGACATGGCATCGACCATGCCGGTGCCCGACAGGATGCCGGTGAAGATCCCAGCGGCGAAGATCAGTCCCACCACCGCCAATACGCTGCCGGCGTGGGCGGCGACGCGGTCTTTCTGCTGTTGCAGGCACGGGTAGTTGACGATCATCGCGATACTGAACGCCACCATGAACAGCACCGGCAGCGGCAACAGGCCGGCGATCAGGGTGCACATCAGAGCCAGGGTCAGGGCGCCGTTGAACCAGATCAGCTTCGGACGGCGGGCATCCGGGTATTGCGACACGCTGATCTCGCTGTGGTCGATCTCGTCGCCCTGCAGGTGCAGTTCACCCAGGCGCGCACGTTCGCGCTTGCCGTACATGTAGGCAATCACCAGGATTGCGACTACACCGGCGGCCATTGCCGGGATCATCGGTACGAAAATATCCGAGGGGTCCACATGCAGCGCACTGGCGGCACGGGCGGTCGGGCCACCCCAAGGCGTCATGTTCATCACGCCACCGGCGAGGATGATCAGGCCGGCCATGATCCGCGGGCTCATGCCGATGCGCTGGTACAGCGGCAGCATGGCGGCCACGCAGATCATGTAAGTGGTGGCGCCGTCACCGTCGAGGGACACCACCAGGGCCAGCACGGCGGTGCCGACCGATACCTTCAGCGGGTCGCCCTTGACCATCTTGAGGATCTTGCGCACGGCCGGGTCGAACAGGCCGGAGTCGATCATCAGGGCAAAGTAGAGGATGGCGAACATCAGCATCACGCCGGTGGGCGCGAGCTTGGTGATGCCTTCGAGCATCATCGGGCCGATCTTCGGTGCGAAACCGCCGAACAGCGCGAACAGGATAGGCACGATGATCAGGGCGATCAGCGCGGACAGGCGCTTGGTCATGATCAGGAACATGAACGTGATGACCATGGCAAAGCCAAGGAAAGTCAGCATAGGAATACTCCAGGCGTAGCGCGGCTAGGGAATGGCGAACCGGGGTGGGGTCAGCGCAGAACGAAGGGCACGAGGCTTACGGGTGGAGTTGGGGCGAACAGGCGGGTACGGACGGACATCGGGGATCACCATTGTTGTTGTGTACAGCCGGTCTGTTGCCGGCAGTTGGGGGCGATCCTAGACGCGTAAGCTTTCAGCCAGCTTTCGTTGGCAAAACAGTTGGTGGTGGGAAGATGTACGGTCTTCAGACGTACACATTTCAAATGTGGGGGGGCTTGTTCCCGATAGCGGCGTGTCAGTCAGCTTATTTGCTGCGAAGACACCGTAATCGGGGGCAAGCCCCCTCCCACATTGGAATGTGTTTATCTCAGGTACTTCAGGGCAGCTCGAGGCCGCCCGCTGCTTTGTGCAGTTTGCGCAAGTGTTCACCCACTTGCTTGAGGTTGGCTTCACACGCGGCAATCTCGGCGGCGCGGGACGGGTCCAGCAGCGCCCTCACCTCTTTATCCAGCTCACCGGTGAGTGATTGCAACTGCTTCTGGCGCTCGGCGCTTTCCGATTCCAGGCGCTTGGCTTCCGACGGTTGCGGCAGGCCATAGCCACCGCTGCCGAGCAGTTCCGCCGGGCGGCTGAGGAAGCCACTGTTGGCGAGGATCTGCTGCAGTGTGGCGTTGGCTTTCTCCATGCCGCCGTTCTTCAGTTCGCGGGCACCGAGGTAGCGTTGCTTGACTTCGTCCTGGGCCAGCATCAGCTGTTTGCGAAAGCTCGCCTGTTCCAGCAGCAGCAGTGCGGCGCTGGTGCGCAGGTCAGCCTGGTCGAACCACTGGCGGCGCTCTTCGGCGCTGAGGGACAGCCAGTCTTCAACCTGGGTCTGCTTGATCGGCAGGTGTTTGCGCAGCACGTCGAACATGGCCTGGTAGCGCTCGCGGAAGGAGTCGAAGTGATACCCCAGACGCATGGCCTCGCGTTTGTCGTTGAGTACGCTGGTATCCGCCAGGCCACGGGCTTGCAGCACTTCCAGCAGGCCATTAGGCGTGATGTTGTCCAGGCCGGTCAGCTGCGGGTTGGCGCTGCCGCTGCGCAGCAGCTTCAGGCTTTCGACCGCGCAGTTGTTGGACAGGAAGTAATAGTTGCCGTCATAGCTCCAGTGCATTTCAGCAGCGTGCTCGACGGTGTCGTTGATCTCTTGGCGTGACAGTTTCAGGGGCACGGACGCCAGGCCGCGCAGTTCGGTCTTGGTGTATTCGTCGATCACCTGAGCCAATGGCAACACGAACAGCCGTGACGGGTACTTGCCCACCAGGCCATCCCAGCTGGACAACTGGACGTCACCGACGAATGCCCGGTAGGACAGCACCAGGTGCTGGTCCAGATCGAGCCGGCAGTCTGGCCCACGGGGGCGGCCCGGCGCGCAGATCACCAGGCGCAACATGCTGTGGCCCCAGCGGCTGACCAGGTTCTGGTTGGCTTCGGCCAGCAGGTAGTCGATTTCGTAGACCCGCTCCGGGTCGACGTGGCCCAAAGGTGTCTTGGCGAAATCATTGCCGGCGTTGAGGAACGCGTAGGTCTTGGCGCAGGTGTCTTGTTCCGGTGGGGCCCAGCCGAAGTGTTCCTTGTAATAGCGGAACAGCGCGGGGCGTCGGCAGGCATAGCTTGGGTCGAGGAGGAAGTACTCCATATTGACCGCTACGAACTCCAGCGGGCTGGTGGTTTCGTAGATGTCCGGGCTGCGCGCGACCTGACGGTTATGTTGTTCGCGTTCACCGCGACGGCCGACATATTGCGGCCAGCCCGCCAGGTCCAGCAGGCGCGGGTCATCGCTGAGGGTGAAGCGCCGGTCATTCTGGCCACGGCATTGATCAGGCAGGCCGATCAGGCCGGTGATGTTGTTCTGGCGGCTGCAACGCTGTATCAGCGCGCGCTCGTCTTTGGACCACAGGCGTGCGCGGTCATAGATGTGGGTCAATTCATGCAGCACGGTGGCGAGCATTTCCCGGCGCACGGTGCCGTGGGGACGATTGGTTTTCTGGGTGGCGGCGCTGCCGTCGGTCAGGCTGGCCAGGAGGTTGCGGTTGAGGTCCAGTTCGGACACCAGGGAGGCCTGGCCGTATGCGTTTTCGGGCATCTTGTCGGTCCAGCCGACATCGATGCGACGGTCCAACTGCTCGATAAAGCGCGGCGGCAATGCGCGCATCGCCTCATCAAGCAATGCCTGGCTGGCCTGCTGTTCGGCCGGGCTCAAGCCTTCTGGCTTGAGCCGCAGTTGCAGGCTGGCCTGGGCTGCGCTGGCACACAGCAGCACAGTCCCGGCCAGGAGCCAGGCGACAAGGCGCCTCACAGAGCGAGAATAGCTTCGGCGAGGGTCTGGTCACTGGCGTCGCGCGCTTCCGGCAGGCGGGTGCGCAGGGTGTCGAAGGCCGCTTCCAACTGTGCGCCACGAATCTCGCCGTTGGTGGCGACGAAACTGGCCGCGTCATCGTGGGCTTCGCGCACGACTTTGGAGTCGCGGATGGAGGTGGTGGTGTCCGAGGTGAAATCAATGGTGCGGCCAGAGGCGCGAACAATGATGTTACTGGTGGCCACCAGGGTTTGTGCCTGGGCAACGTCGGCCAACAACAGCAGGCCAAGGGTGGCGGCGATCAGCGGGCTACGCATGGAATGACTCCGAAATACAAAGATGATTATTGGACGAGAATTGCTTGCGCCAGTTCAAGGTCGCTGGCGTTAAGTTTTGGTTGGGTGCGGCGCAGATAATCCAGCGCGGACTCCAGCCGTGCGCCCCGCCATTGGCCGTCAGTGGCGATAAATGCAGCGGCATCATCCTGGGCAGCCACGACCACTTTCCGGTCGAAAGGCGCGGAAGTTACCTTACTGGTGGCATACGCACTCGCGACGGTGCTTTGGATGGTCAGGTCAAAGGCCGAAGCCAGTGGCGACCAGCTGGCACACAAAAACACAGGGAGTATTAGCAGACGGTATGAAAAAGCCATGGGACTCGACAACTGAAAGCGAGCGCCAAGGCTAGCGTAATGCCCGGGCGAGAGCCAGTGCGGCGGCATCAGGGAGCGACGGGCGCTCCCTTTGTCAGCTCACTCAAATAGCCAGGATGGCTTGGGCCAGTTGTGCGTCAGTCGCGGTGTTCAGTTGCGGTGCTTGTTGGCGGATCTGGGCCAAGGCGCTTTCCAGCTTCACACCACGAATGGCACCTTCGCTGGCGACGAAGCTGGCTGCGTCGTCACGGGCGGCGCGCACGACTTTGTTATCCCGCAGGGACGAAGTGGCATCGGAGGTGGCGTCGGAAGTAGCCTTCAATGCGCCGACGATGGAGTCGGTGGTCACGATGAAGCTGGTCGCGCTGGCGTTGGTGGCCAGGGCCAGCAGGGCTGCAGCACTCAGCAGGCGAATACGGGACATGGGGTGACTCCTGTAGGTGAACGAATAAGGTGGCGCAGGGCAGCCATTGGGGATCAGACGCCTGTTCTAACGGTTCGCCACGTTGTGGCTGGATATTAAGCCGCTGTTTATACGTTCGGAAAGCTTATTGACTGCCTAGTCTCGCCAGAACGGCTTTGACAGCTCGGCCATTCGGTCTCCCGGGCTGATGCCGACATCGGAGAGTTCTCGAAGATCAAGCTGCGCCAGTTGGCGTCGTTCGTAGGCGTGGCGTACCCATTTGGCCAGCGTTGAAACGGTCCTGTGTAACAGCCGTTTATAGAGAGAGGGTTGGGTGTCCATGGTGAGCGCCTTTCGTGAGGTCCTGGAACACCATGGTGGGCGAGTTGCTTTGACCGTTACAGATACACCAACGCTTAATTGTACTGCTTAACTGTTATATTTTTTAAACTGTACCTGTCCTGACCAACGGCTTCTGTTTGGCCTGGAAAAGGCAGGCTCGGAAACAACAAAGCCCACCTTCGGTTTCCCGGGGCGGGCTTTGTTTTGACAAATCAGTGCTGGCAGTGGACCCGGTGGGTCAGGGCCAGCGGGCGCCAATTAGCGCCAGAACGGCTTGCTCAGCTCTTCGTAGCGTTGAGCTTCGCTGATACCGGCGTCAGCCAGCAGACGCGAATCCAGACGAGCCAGTTGATGGCGGCTGGAGATGCGGCGCTGCCACAGCATCAGGTTGGCGAGAACGCGCAAAGGCAGGGAAGCCTGGGTGTTTACAGCTTTTTCTTCGAAGAACAGTTCGGAACTGAGTGTACGTTCCATGATGACATCCTTCCGCTTGTGGCGGGATTAGGTAGTGGTTTAACTGATGCCAATGATCCTCTTCCGGCGCAAGACTCTCTAGATACAGTTCACCTGTATTGTGAGGGGCCAGTTAACTGTTTAAAGGTGCTGTACTGTACGGAAATGGGGCAACTGTACCTGTCTGCACTTAAATAGTGCGAAATTTGCATTTTACAACGCGGGTGTGGGAGTTTTCGGTAGGAAATGACCGGTACAGCAGTACAGTTTTTTCAAGAAGCGAGGGTTATGCAATCGAGCTGACGAAACTGTGTTTGCATCAGCTCGAATCTGTACCAATCAAGCCTTGAGCATATGCCCGGTTTCTTCCAGGTTAATGTGCCAACTCAGTGCTTCGCGCAGGATGTGTGGGGTGTGTCCGCCGATGGCGCAGGCAGCATTGAAGTAATTGTTCAGCGCATCGCGGTATGCCGGGTGCACACAGTTGTCGATGATCACCCGGGCTCGTTCCCGCGGCGCCAGGCCACGCAAGTCGGCGAGGCCTACTTCGGTGACCAGGATGTCGACGTCATGCTCAGTGTGGTCCACATGGCTGACCATCGGCACCACGCTGGAAATCGCGCCGCCCTTGGCAATCGACTTGGTGACGAAGATCGCCAGGTGCGCGTTGCGCGCGAAGTCGCCGGAACCGCCAATACCGTTCATCATCCGCGTGCCGCAGATGTGGGTGGAGTTGACGTTGCCGTAAATGTCGAACTCCAGCGCGGTGTTGATGCCGATAATGCCCAGTCGACGCACCACTTCAGGGTGATTGGAGATTTCCTGCGGGCGCAGTACCAGCTTGTCTTTGTAGTGCTCCAGGTTGCCGAACACGTCGGCATTGCGCCGCTCCGACAAGGTGATCGAGCTGCCCGAGGCGAAACTCAGCTTGCCGGCGTCGATCAGGTCGAACGTCGAGTCCTGCAGCACTTCCGAATACATGGTCAGGTCTTCGAACGGCGAATCGATCAGGCCGCACATCACTGCGTTGGCAATGTTGCCGATCCCGGCCTGCAGCGGGCCGAGCTTGTTGGTCATGCGCCCGGCGTCCACTTCCTGCTTGAGGAAGTTGATCAGGTGGTTGGCGATGCCCTGGGTGTCGCTGTCGGGTGGTGTCACGGTGGAGGCTGAGTCGGCCTGATTGGTGATCACGATGGCGACGATCTTCTCCGGCGGGATCGGGATCGCAGTGCTGCCGATACGGTCGTCGACCTTTACCAGCGGGATCGGCGTCCGGGTTGGCCGGTACGTCGGGATATAGATGTCGTGCAGCCCTTCCAGGTTCGGGTTGTGCGCCAGGTTGATCTCGACGATCACTTGCTTGGCGAAAATCGCGAAACTGGCCGAGTTGCCCACGGACGTGGTGGGCACGATGTGCCCTTGTTCAGTGATCGCGACCGCTTCAATCACCGCGATGTCTGGCAGCTTGAGCTGGTTGTTGCGCAGTTGCTCGACGGTTTCCGACAGGTGCTGATCGATAAACATCACTTCGCCGGCGTTGATTGCCTTGCGCAAGGTGCTATCGACCTGGAACGGCATGCGTCGGGACAGCACGCCGGCTTCGGTCAGTTGCTTGTCCAGGTCGTTACCCAGGCTGGCACCGGTCATCAGGGTGATTTTCAGCGGGGACGTCTTGGCGCGCTCGGCCAGGGCGTGGGGGACGGCCTTGGCTTCACCGGCTCGGGTGAAGCCGCTCATGCCGACGGTCATGCCGTCCTCGATCAGTGCGGCGGCGTCTGCCGCGCTCATGACCTTGTTCAACAACGAAGGCAAGCGGATACGATCACGGTACATGAATTGTTATCTCAGGCTACGGAAGCAAGGTGGGCAGTGTAGTGATTTCAAAAAATTTCGGCCCGCTACCATGGTCGAATGCGGGGCAGCCATTTAGAGCCTTTGGTCGGGTTTCATGGGGTAATAAAAAACCCCAGCCTATAGGAGGCCGGGGTTTGGAGTATTGCGCTGAAGCAGTGTTACTCGACGGCCTTGACCATGTCTTCAATGACCTTCTTCGCGTCACCAAAGACCATCATGGTCTTGTCCAGGTAGAACAGTTCGTTATCCAGCCCGGCATAACCACTGGCCATCGAGCGCTTGTTGACGATGATGGTCTTGGCCTTGAACGCTTCCAGGATCGGCATGCCGGCAATCGGCGAGTTGGGGTCGTTCTTCGCGGCCGGGTTGACCACGTCGTTCGCGCCTAGCACCAGTACCACGTCGGCCTGGCCGAATTCGGAGTTGATGTCCTCCATCTCGAACACCTGGTCGTAAGGCACTTCCGCCTCGGCGAGTAGGACGTTCATATGCCCAGGCATACGGCCAGCCACTGGGTGGATCGCGTATTTCACGGTCACGCCACGGTGGGTCAGCTTTTCGGTCAGTTCCTTCAGCGCATGCTGTGCCCGTGCCACTGCCAAGCCATAGCCGGGAACGATGATCACGGTGTCGGCGTTGGTCAGCAGGAAGGTGGCGTCGTCGGCCGAACCAGACTTCACTGGGCGTGCTTCTTTAGAACCCGCTGCAGCACCGGCATCCGGCGCATTGCCGAAACCGCCGAGCAGTACATTAAAGAAGGAACGGTTCATCGCCTTGCACATGATGTACGACAGGATCGCGCCGCTGGAGCCCACCAGGGAGCCGGCGATGATCAGCATCGAGTTGTTCAGCGAGAAGCCGATCCCTGCCGCAGCCCAGCCGGAGTAGCTGTTGAGCATCGAAACGACGACAGGCATATCGGCGCCGCCAATCGGGATGATGATCAGCACGCCCAGCACGAACGCCAGGGCCAGCATCAGCGCGAAGGCGCTGAGGTTGCCGGTGAACATAAAGGCCAGGCCCAGGCCCAGCGTCAGCAGGCCGAGCACCAGATTCAGCTTGTGCTGGCCGCCGAACTGTACCGGTGCGCCTTGGAACAGGCGGAACTTGTACTTGCCCGACAACTTGCCGAACGCGATCACCGAACCGGAGAAGGTAATCGCACCAATGGCCGCACCGAGGAACAGCTCAAGGCGGTTGCCCGCCGGGATCGCGTCGCCCAGATGTTTGACGATGCCCAGGGACTGCGGCTCGACCACGGCGGCAATGGCGATAAACACCGCGGCCAGGCCGATCATGCTGTGCATGAATGCCACAAGCTCCGGCATCTTGGTCATTTCTACGCGCTTGGCCATGATCGAACCGGCGGTGCCGCCAACCAGCAGGCCAACGATCACATAGCCGATGCCGGCAGTGGCCAGTTCAGCGCCGAGCTTATAGATGAGGCCCACGGTTGTGAGTACCGCCAGCGCCATGCCGAGCATGCCGAACAGGTTGCCGCGCCGCGACGTGGTTGGGTGTGACAGGCCTTTAAGGGCCTGGATAAAGCAGATCGACGCGATCAGGTAGAGCGTCGTCACGAGATTCATGCTCATTACTTCGGCGCCTCTTCTTTTTCTTTTGCTTTCGGGGCTTTCTTCTTGAACATCTCAAGCATTCGGCGCGTTACCAGGAAGCCGCCGAACACGTTGACCGCCGCCAGGGCCACTGCCAGGGTACCCATGGTCTTACCCAGTGGAGTAACAGTCAGTGCTGCGGCGAGCATTGCGCCGACAATCACAATCGCCGAAATCGCGTTGGTCACTGCCATCAACGGTGTGTGCAGCGCGGGCGTGACGTTCCAGACCACGTGGTAACCGACATAAATCGCCAGCACAAAGATGATCAGGTTGTAGATACCGGGGGAGATAAGCTCTTCCATCGTCTGAATCCCTGCTTAGGCGTTTTTGCGGATGACTTGGCCGTCGCGGCACATGAGGCACGCGGCGACGATGTCGTCTTCGAGGTTGACTTCAAACTGCCCTTCCTTGTTGAAGACCAGCTTCAGGAAGTCCAGCAGGTTGCGCGCATACAAGGCCGACGCATCGGCGGCGACTGCACCGGCAAGGTTGGTCGGGCCGCAGATGATCACGCCGTTCTCCACCACCACCTGGTCGGCGACGGTCAGCGGGCAGTTGCCACCCTGAGCGGCCGCGAGGTCGATGACCACCGAGCCGGGCTTCATCTGCGCGACGGTGTCGGCGCTGAGCAAGGTTGGTGCTTTGCGGCCGGGGATCAGGGCGGTGGTGATGACTATGTCGGCCTGCTTCGCACGTTCGTGCACGGCCAGGGCCTGGCGTTGCATCCAGCTGCTGGGCATCGGACGCGCGTAACCGCCGACGCCGACGGCGCATTCACGTTCTTCGTCGGTTTCGTAGGGCACGTCGACGAACTTGGCGCCAAGGGATTCAATTTGCTCTTTTACGGCTGGACGCACATCAGATGCTTCGATCACGGCACCCAAGCGTTTCGCCGTGGCGATTGCCTGCAAGCCCGCGACGCCGGCGCCGAGGATCAGCACACGTGCGGCCTTCACCGTGCCGGCGGCGGTCATCAGCATCGGCATGAAGCGCGGATAATGGTGGGCGGCGAGCAGCACGGCTTTATAGCCGGCGATGTTGGCCTGGGAAGACAGCACGTCGAGGCTCTGGGCCCGCGAGGTGCGTGGCGCAGCTTCCAGCGCAAAGGCGGTGATGCCCTGCTCGGCCAGCTTGGCAATGGTTTCATTGCTGAACGGATTGAGCATGCCCACCAACACGGTGCCGCTTTTGATCAGCGCCAGCTCGCTGTCGCTCGGGGCGACCACCTTGAGAATCAGCTCGGCGCCAAACGCATCGCCGGCGCTGCCAATGGTCGCGCCTGCCGCCTCATAGGCACTGTCGACGATGCTGGCATTGATGCCTGCGCCGCTTTGAACAGTGACCTTATGGCCCTGGCCGATCAGCTTCTTGATGGTTTCCGGGGTGGCAGCCACCCGCGTTTCACCGGTCTGGGTTTCGAGAGGAACACCAATGTGCACGTCAAATCTCCTGCATGATCTTTTTGCTTTTGATCTTTTTGTAAAAAGGCCAGTGCACCGTGAGTGGCGCAGCTGGGGCGGCCGATCAGCACGATCCCGCTGAAATGACAGCGGGGCGCGGCATTTTGCAGGCGAACTTTACGGCCTTCAAGGGATTATGACGGGTGACGAAAAATTAACTACAAGTCACCCTGTGACTGATTGTCGCAATAGTTTGAAATAACCTCTTTAAATACAGGTGTTTAAAAGGCTCCAGCTGATTCGTATGTGTTTTTCCATCGTTGGTGTGAATAGTCGGGAATTGACAGATAGGAGTCGCTACAAGCCATGAAAATCATGGCCTTAAGCCTTTTTTCAGGTTGACAGGTACAGTCTGCTTAAATGCGACATATACGTATATCTGTAGGTTTTAAAATTAGCTGACTACAAAGTCAGTATGTGGGGTTTGTCCTTTAAATGCTGGGGCTGTAGCGCTGCGATTGGTCGACCAACCAGTCTCTGAACGCGTGCAGTGAGGCTGATTCGACTTTTCTGTCAGGAATCATCAGGTAATAAGCCTTTGAGCTGGGCAGCGCTTCTGGGCTTGCGATCATCAGTCGATGTTCGTCCAGTTCTCGCTGGATAAGGAACGGCGGGATCAGCGCAATACCCATGTCGTGCATGGCGGCTTGAGACAACATCGAGAATAGCTCGTAACGTGGGCCTGTCATGTCGCGGGGCACGTTCAGTTGTTGGGCGTTGAACCATTGGCGCCAGGCGTAAGGGCGGGTGGTCTGCTGCAGCAATGGCAGTTCTGCAATCTTCTGGGGGGTGAATCGCTCAAGTTCGCCCAATAGTCGCGGACTGCACACGGGGACAGGATTTTCTCCCATAAGCCTGTGGGATTCGGTCCCGGACCAATCTGCGTCGCCGAAGTAAATTGCCGCGTCGAATTCCGTATCCGCAAACAGAAAAGGGCGCGTGCGGTTAGTCAGGTTTACCGTCACCTCCGGATGCTGTTGTTGAAAGTCCTTGAGGCGAGGGATCAACCATTGCGTACCAAAAGTGGGAACTACGGCCAGCTCAATGGTATTTGCGCCCTGCTGCCCCATGACGGACAGGGTGTCGCGCTCCACGGCGTCCAGCTGGGTGGCGACGCGGCGGCTGTACGAAAGCCCCGCCTCCGTCAGCTTTACCCCGCGCCGTGAGCGCCGAAACAGCTCGACACTTAAAAATTCCTCCAGGCTGGCGATCTGTCGGCAAATGGCGCCTTGGGTGATGGAAAGCTCATGCGCCGCTTTGGTAAAGCTCTCGTGGCGGGCTGCCGCTTCAAAACTGACAAGGGCGGTGGTGCTGGGGATTTTTCTGCGCATGTACCTTGTCCTCACATAAAAAGTGCTGCTGTGCCATTTTCTTGTGTTACGAAGTGAGAAATTAGCACAAGCCTATGCAAAAACCTCGTTTGCTCTCCCCGCCTGGCCGGCCTAGGCTCCATCCACGACTTCTGATTTTTCTTTGCGAGGACTTATTCATGGCTGGCAAGGCAAGCTTCAACTGGATCGATCCGCTGCTGCTGGATCAACAGCTCACCGAAGAGGAGCGCATGGTGCGCGGCAGCGCCGAGCAATTCGCCCAGGACAAGCTGGCGCCGCGTGTGCTCGAAGCCTTTCGCCATGAAAAGACCGACCCGGCGATTTTTCGCGAAATGGGTGAGACCGGATTGCTCGGTGCGATGATCCCTGAGCAGTACGGGGGCAGTGGTTTGAGCTACGTCAGCTACGGCTTGATTGCACGTGAGGTTGAGCGCGTTGACTCCGGTTATCGCTCGATGATGAGTGTGCAGTCGTCGCTGGTGATGGTGCCTATCAATGAGTTCGGCACCGAAGCGCAAAAGCAGAAGTACTTGCCGAAATTGGCCTCGGGCGAATGGATTGGTTGTTTTGGTTTGACCGAGCCTAATCACGGCTCCGATCCTGGCGCGATGATCACTCGTGCACGAAAAGTGGATGGCGGCTACAGCCTGACGGGCGCAAAAATGTGGATCACGAATAGCCCGATTGCGGACGTGTTTGTGGTGTGGGGCAAGGATGATGCTGGCGATATTCGTGGGTTTGTCCTGGAGAAAGGCTGGAAAGGCCTGAGTGCGCCAGCAATTCATGGCAAGGTCGGCCTGCGCGCCTCCATTACCGGTGAGATCGTGATGGATAACGTGTTTGTGCCGGAAGAGAACATTTTCCCGGATGTGCGCGGCTTGAAGGGCCCTTTCACCTGCCTTAACTCGGCGCGCTATGGCATCTCCTGGGGGGCTTTGGGTGCTGCCGAGTTCTGTTGGCACACCGCACGCCAGTACACCCTGGATCGCCATCAGTTCGGCCGTCCATTGGCAGCAACTCAACTGATCCAGAAGAAGCTGGCCGATATGCAGACCGAGATCACGCTGGCGCTGCAGGGCTGCCTGCGTCTGGGGCGTATGAAAGACGAGGGAACGGCGGCGGTTGAGATTACATCGATCATGAAGCGCAACTCCTGCGGCAAGTCCTTGGACATTGCGCGTATGGCGCGGGACATGTTGGGTGGCAACGGTATCTCCGATGAGTTCGGGGTGGCACGTCACTTGGTGAACCTGGAGGTGGTTAACACTTATGAGGGGACTCATGACGTGCACGCCCTGATTCTGGGGCGCGCGCAAACCGGTCTTCAGGCGTTCTATTAATAGGAGAACGGCATGGGCGCGCTTTCGCATCTGCGGGTATTGGATCTGTCGCGAGTGTTGGCAGGCCCCTGGTCCGGGCAGATCCTTGCGGACCTTGGGGCTGAGGTGATCAAGGTCGAGCGACCTGGTTGCGGTGACGACACGCGTGCCTGGGGCCCCCCCTTCCTTAAGGACGCTGATGGCGAGAACACGAGTGAGGCGGCGTACTACTTGTCGGCTAATCGCAACAAAGAGTCGGTGACTATCGACTTTACGCGCCCGGAGGGACAGCAACTGGTACGAGATCTGGCGGCCAAGTCCGACATATTGATCGAGAACTTCAAGGTGGGCGGCCTGGCGGCGTATGGGCTGGACTACGAGTCGCTCAAGAAGGTGAATCCGGAGTTGATCTACTGCTCGATCACTGGCTTCGGTCAGACGGGGCCATATGCCGCTCGCGCGGGGTATGACTTCATGATCCAGGGGGTGGGTGGGCTGATGAGTCTTACCGGCCGGCCGGAAGGTGATGAGGGGGCCGGGCCGGTGAAGGTGGGGGTGGCGTTGACTGACATTCTCACTGGACTCTACTCGACGGTGGCGATCCTTGCTGCGCTGGCGCATCGGGATCATGACGGCGGTGGGCAGCATATCGATATGGCGTTGCTTGATGTGCAGGTGGCCTGCCTGGCTAACCAGGCGATGAACTACCTGACGACGGGGGTGGCGCCAAAGCGACTGGGTAATGCTCATCCGAATATCGTGCCTTATCAGGATTTCCCTACGGCCGATGGCGATTTCATCCTGACGGTAGGTAATGACGGGCAATTTCGTAAGTTCGCCGAAGTGGCTGGACAGCCGCAGTGGGCGGATGACCCGCGGTTCTCTACTAATAAGGCGCGCGTAGCCAACCGCGCGGAGCTGATTCCATTGATACGCCAGGCTACAGTCTTCAAGACGACGACTGAGTGGGTGTCACAGCTGGGGCGGGTTGGTGTGCCTTGTGGGCCGATCAATGACCTGGCCCAGGTGTTTGCCGATCCTCAGGTGAAGGCGCGGGGGCTGGCGATACAGCTGCCGCATGCGTTGGCAGGGATGGTGCCGCTGGTGGCCAGTCCGATGCGGTTATCCAAGACGCCTGTGGAGTACCGTACTGCGCCTCCTTTATTGGGGCAACATACGGCTCAGGTGCTTCAGGATGTGCTGGGGTTGGGCTCGGCGAGTGTGAAGGCTTTAAAAGAAGCGGGAGTTATCTAGGGGTGCTCTCCTATATAG
>NZ_CP172012.1:5682500-6647475 GCF_050780135.1 Pseudomonas sp. BR20
GATGGATGGGTATGAACGGGAGGTATTTGGGTTGCTGGTGCGGCAGGGGGATCTGCCGGGAATTCTGATGAAGATAGATGAGTGTGTGGTGCAGGCGCTGACCGCTTTGGGTGGGGCCGATACGGTGCTGGGACGTGAGTTGCAGTGGTTGTCTAGCGACGTACAGCAAGTCAGCACGCTGGAGGAACTCAACCCACCGCTCGTGACACTGAAGGACTACCTTAAAGCCATCCAATAACCGACTCACCACAAGGACCGTCACATGATCGACTTCAACAACAAAGGCTTCTTCAAACTCAAACAAAACAACGAATACGCCGAACGCGTCGCAGCCCTGCTGCTGGACGGCGAAGAAGTCGTCGACGCCTACAAAGCCATGCGCGACGGCGTGGTATTCACCACCAAACGCATCATCGCGGTGAACGTGCAAGGCATCACCGGCAGCAAGAAGGACTTCACCTCGCTACCGTACAAAAACATCGTCGCGTACTCGGTGGAAACGTCCGGGACGTTTGACCTGGATTCGGAACTGGAGATTTACTTTTCGTCGCTGGGAAAAGTGAAATTTGAGTTCACCGGCAAGACCTCGATTGTCGAAATCTCCCGCCTGATCTCCAAGCACCTGCTGACTTGATCGGCGGGCATGCTTCAGGGGATCACCGATGACGCTGACTGATCGTCATCCACGCTGTTGAACCGAGCCCGATTAATCTGCCACGGCAATGCCGGCTGCGAGCGGACTTTCTTGTGTTCGTCACGAAATCTTGTGGAAGGTAATCAAACCACACCAAAAATTCTGGCGCATTGCGCTCAGCAGTTGATCAAGGTTGCAGGCCACCTGGTTGAAGCACGATCAGACGAAGACCCTGAGTGCTGGGTTGTTGCATGCAACATGGTCCCAGACATGTTGTGTCTACACCGACAAAGCCCGCTATCTCGGCCACACCCAACCCTTCGACTACGAGTACTTCCGGCAAACCCGCATCACCCGGCGAAGTCAGCACGACCGATGAAGACCCTGACGGAGAGCGCTGGAAGTATCAAACCTTCAGGCCCTTCCAGGCGCAGCATCCGCATTTGTTCGGCCGTCCACCTAGCCCTCTTTCGCCTCACTCCCCTCCCCCACAATCAGAACCCGATTCGCCGGATCCGTAATATCAAACACCTGCTGCGCACACGACGAAGGTTTGAACTGGAACTCCACCAGATACACCTTGCCCTTTTCAGGCTGGAAGCTACTTAACAGAGGCCCGCAAATGGCGTAGATGCCAGGGCGTGAGTCGGTGGACGAACTGGCGACGGTCAGCTTCTTGCCAGGATCTGCCTGGATTTCCAACTGCGGGAAGCGCTTGAACCCCGCGCTGGCTACGGTCTGGTTGAGCTTTGCAATCCAGTTGAAGACGCGGCCTTCACCTGTATCCATCACCGTGCCCAGGGTTTCCATGCGTTCATCGGGGTCGCCTTCGCGGCGTATCGAGAACTCGACGGGAGCGGTGCCGCCATAGGCTTTCATGATGACTTTGGCGTGCTCAGCATCGACGGTCACGGTTTTCTGGCGCAGTTGAATACCATCCTTGAGCAGGCTGGGGGATGAGTCGCGTTGGTTGGATTGGCAGGCGCACAGGGCCAGGGCGAGGGAGAGCAGTGCGATTCGCTTCACGGGAGGATGTCCTTATCGGGGTGACAGATCATGAAGACTGGACCAGTGATTAAACAAAATGTTCCGCAGTGGAGCGACCGCGATGCAGGGGCTCGACAGCTCCCACATTTGAGCAGTGTTCGCTTCAGGCCTCGTTAAACACCAAACGCGCGCACAACCCGCCCTGCTCCCGGTTATGCAGCGCCAGCCGGCTACCGATCTTGCCCACGATCATCTCCACAATTGCCAGCCCCAGCCCTGCGCCATTGGCATTGCCACGGCTGTAAAACCGCTCGAACAAACGCCCCATTTCCGCCTCATCAATGCCCGGCCCCTGGTCCTCCACGCTGAGGCAATGGGCACCAATCACCACTTTCACTTCGCTGCCCGGCGGGGAGAAGTTGAGTGCATTGGTCACCAGGTTTTGCAGGGCGATGGCCAGTGCTACCGGCTCTGTTTCGATCCAGCAGTCTTCATCCCCTTCCAGCACCAACTCCACGCCTTTTTCCATGGCCAGCGGTGTCAGTTCGGCGAGTTCTTCGCGCACCAATTCGGTGAGTTGTACGCGGCTGCGCTTGGGGTTGTTCAACTGCGGTTCGATGCGCGCCATGGTCAGCAGTTGGCTGCCAATGCGGGTGGCGCGGTCGACGCCGTTGACCAGGAAGTCCAACGCTTCGCGCCGCTGGGCCTCGGTGCTGGCACTTTGGGCGTTTTGCGCGTGGATGCGCAGGATTGCCAGGGGTGTGCGCAGTTCGTGGGCGGCGTCGGCGATGAAGCGGCGCTCGCGTTCCAACAGGTCGTCCACTTGCACCAACAGGCGGTTGAGCGCGGTTTGCATCGGCTCCAAGTCGCTGGGCAGCGGCTTGAGGTGCAGCGGTTGCAAGGTGTCGGAGTTACGCCCGCGAATCGACAAGGCCATGGCGCGCAAGGGCTTGAGGCCCCAGCCGATCACCAGCCAGATCAATACAGTGAGCAGCGGCACGCCGATCAAGGTGGGCCAGAGGGTGTGGCGCATGATGCGCTGGATCACGTCCTGACGAATATCGTCGCGCTCGCCCACCCAGATCAGCAGGCCCTGTTGCGGGTCGGCAAGGAGAAAGGCGCACCAGTCGTTGCCGTTGTCCAGGATGTCGTGGGAGCCGAGGGTAGCCGGCGGTGCGGCCAACACTGGCGCTTCGGCGGAGCGTACGAGTAATTGGCCGTCGCTGCGCCACACCTGGAAGGTCAAACGCGTTTCATAAGGGTGGGCGACACCGTCCTCGCCGACACGGCTCATCGCCTGATCGAAGGCCTGGTACAGGCGGTCCCAGTCGGCTTCGCCAGGGTCGCGCTGGCGCAATACGCCTTGCAACAGGCGCGCGCTTTGGGCGAGTTGGGCGTCGTAGACTTCCTCGATTTCGTGGTGGCTGTCGCGCAATACCAGCCAGCTGATCAGGGCGTCGCCCAACAGGATCAGCACCAGGACAGGGATGAGGATGCGTGCACGCACGGAGGTCATGGTTTAAGCGCCAGTACATAGCCAACACCGCGCACGGTGCGGATCAGCTCGGTCGATAACTTTTTACGCAGGTTGTGGATCAACACTTCCAAGGTGTTGCTCTCGACCCGGTCCTGCCAGCCATACAACGCGCGGGACAGGCGCTCGCGGGTCACCACTTTGCCGGGGCGTACCATCAGTTGGTGCAGCAGTTGGTATTCCATGGGGGTGACGATGATGTCCTCGTCCAGATACCGCACTTGCTGAGTAGCCGGATCGAGGCTGACGCCGGCATGTTCCAGCATCGGTTGCGCGCGGCCCTGACTGCGGCGCAACAAGGCGCGCACGCGGGCCTTGAGTTCTTCCACATCGAAGGGTTTGACCAGGTAGTCGTCGGCACCGGCGTCCAGACCGGCGATGCGCTCGGCGGTGCCGTCGCGGGCAGTGAGGATCAACACCGGCAGGTCGTGCTGCTCGGCGCGCAGTTGCTGCAACAAATCCAGACCATCGAGGCGCGGCAGGCCGAGGTCGAGCAGCAACAGATCGAAGCTTTCCGTGCGCAGGGCATACAGGGCCGCAACGCCATCCTGCAGCCAATCCAGGGTGTAGCCTTCAACGCCCAATGCCACGCGAATCCCTTGGCCAAGGGCACGATCATCTTCGACAAGGAGTAGGCGCATAGCAAAGTCTCTGTAGGAATCGGCGGCATCATGCCGGGTTCTGGCCGAGGCTATTTCGGCAAAGATGTTACCGCGCGTTGCCAACTAAGGTTGCGCTAAGGTTGATTTTGCATTGTGAAATCTCCCACATCTGCTGAGAGCTTTTCCATGCGCAAAATTCTCCTGCTGTCCCTGATTATCGCCAGCCCCCTGGCCGTTGCCGGTCCGCAATGCACCACCGCCGAACGCTCGCAATGGCAAGACGAAAAAGCCTTCCAGGACAAGCTCAAGGCCGAAGGCTACGAGATCAGCAAGTTCAAGGTCACCGACGGCAACTGCTACGAGATCTACGGTTTCGACAAGGACAAGCGCAAGGTCGAGATCTACCACGATCCGGTGACCGGCAAGGCCGTGAAGACTGAGATCAAAGGCTGATGCCAGGCGAATCCCTGCGCCTGTGGGACCCGTTGGTAAGGCTGTTTCATCTGTCGATCGCCGGGGTCTTTGTCGCCAATTACTTCTTTAACGAAGCGGGCGATGACTGGCATGTCTGGCTGGGCTATTACGCCATGGCCTGGCTGCTGGTACGAACGGTGTGGGGATTCATCGGGCCGCGCAGCGCACGCTGGGCGGACTTCTGGCCGACCCCGAAACGCTTGAAAACCCATCTGCGCTCGCTGCTCAACCGCCGCCCGCAGCATCGCCTGGGCCATTCGCCCATCGGTGCGCTGGTGATGCTGTTGATGTTGCTGGCGTTGCTGGTCATCGGCATCAGCGGCTTTTTGATGCAGGAAGTGGATGCCCTGTGGGGCGCCGATTGGCCCCTGCAAATCCATGAGACCGCCGCTAATGTGCTGCTGGGCCTGGTGTGCATCCATGTGCTGGCCGCGGTGTTTGAAAGTATCCAGGTGCGGGACAACCTGCCGTTATCCATGCTCACCGGTCGCAGGAAGCGCCTGCCGGATGAACGTGCGCAGTAATCCTTTTCTCGACAGGTCCTCTATGCGCTCCGCCTTACTGATCTGCAGCCTGCTCGCCGTCTTCGTGGCCGCGTGGCTAAGCCACCCGCCCCATGTGCTGGCCCCCTTTGCCCAAGTGGCGCCGAACACCATGAAGGTGGCGGCGGCGCCACAGTACACCAGCCGTTTTGTGTCTTCGCAGCTCACTGACTTTGTGCATTCATCCTCTGTTACCGCCCTGCCCGGTGGCGACCTGATCGCCGTGTGGTTTGCCGGTTCCCGTGAAGGCGCCGCCGATGTGCAGGTGCGCACCGCACGCTTCGATGCGCGCAGCGGCGAATGGGGCACCGAGCAGGTGCTGGCCACGCGGGAAAGCACCCGCGACGGCACCCAGCGCTATATCCGCAAACTCGGCAACCCGGTGATCGCCCTGGGGCCGGATAAACGCCTGTGGATGTTTTATGTCTCGGTGTCGGTCGGCGGCTGGGCCACCAGTGCGATCAACCTGATGGTATCGGATGACCTCGGCACCAACTGGTCGGCGCCCCGGCAATTGGTGACCTCTCCGTTTTTCAACATCAGTACGCTGGTGCGCGCAGCGCCGGTGTTCCACGCCGACGGCTCCATCGGCCTGCCGGTGTACCACGAGTTCATGGGCAAGTTTGCCGAGTACCTGTACTTGAGCGCCGACGGCGCGGTGATCGATAAATTCCGCATCAGCCGCGGCAAGAACTCCCTGCAACCGACCATCGTGCCGCTGGATGGCAAGCGCGCGGTGGCGATGTTGCGCTACGCCGGCGACACCCACCACCGCGTCCTGGCCAGCCGCACCGAAGACGCCGGGCAAACCTGGAGCGAGCCGTACCCGCTGGAACCGGCCAACCCCAATTCGTCGTTGGCGGCGGTGGGCACGGTAGATGACGGGTTACTCGTGGCCCTCAACGACCTGCAGGATGGCCGCTTCAAGCTCAGTCTCTACGGCACCGACGCCCAGCTCAGCGAATGGCGCACCGTGGCGCAACTGGATGAATCACCCGACCCGCTCGGCCAACCCTTCTCCCCCGAGGCCTATAAAGAAATCATCGGCGAAGGCTTCCGCGCCTCCAGCGGCGCCAAACGCCTGCCGCTGGAACAGCGCTTTCTCAGCAACCTCGACTACCGCGTGTGCAAACCCCGGGGCTGCGATTTCGAATACGAGTACCCGTACTTCAGCCGCAGCCCGGACGGCATGTACCACTTGGTGTACTCGTGGAATAACACCTTTATCAAACATGTCAGCTTCAACGAAGCCTGGCTGGCGGAGCGTCTGTGATGGTTTCTCTGTGGCAGGCCCATTTGAGTTTTGTGCTGCTGGGGTTTGTGCTGTTAAGCACGCTCAGGTTTACCGCACCCTGGCGGCCATGGCTGCTGCCGGCGCTGGCGGCGGTCAGTTTTATCCCGGTCAACGAGCTGCCGCTGGCGGCGTATGTGCGCAGTTTTACCGATGACCTGGCGATCAGCACATTGGTGTTGTTGGCCTGGGTCGTGCTCAGCCGTCTAGGCGTCGTGCAGCCGCTTGCTCGCCGGCATCAGGTACAGATGTTGCTGCTGTTTGGCCTGTTGAGCCTGGTGTTGTATCCGGCCACGTTGGGCCTGACCTACTTCGACCCGTACCGTTGGGGCTACAACCCGCGGCCGATGATCGTCCTGGCGGCGGCGGCCGCACTGTTGATGTTGTGGCGGCGTAATACGCTGGCGGTGTGGATGTTGGCGATGGGCACGTTGGCTTTTGCGTTACGGCTCAAGGCGTCGGAAAACTACTGGGATTATCTGGTCGACCCGTTGCTGACCGGTTACTGCCTGATCGCCGGCGCGGGACTGCTGATCAGCGCCGCCTGGCGCCCTCTTTTGAAATGGCACAGGGGTCAATGATGAGTGCGTTGCAATCACGCCGCCTGCGCTACGGCGTGGGCGCGATCGGGTTGGTGTTTGTGTTGCTGGCTGCGTTGCGGCTGGTGTTTGTGCTGGGTTTTTCCGGCCTTGACTTGAACACTCCGGCGCTATTGGAAACCCTGGGTATCGGCCTGCGTTTCGACCTGCGCCTGGCGGTGTTGATCCTGCTGCCGCTGGCCGTGGTGGCATGGTTGCCGCGCTGGAACCTCACCACCCTGCCGGCCCTGCGCTGGCTGGCGCGCGGTTATCTGGTCATCGCACTGGCAGTGGTGGGGCTGGTGTACATCATCGACTTCGGCCACTACGCCTACCTCGGCGTGCGTATCAATGCGACGGTGCTGCGCTACCTGCAAGACGCGCAGATTTCCCAACAGATGGTGTGGGAAACCTACCCAGTGCTGTGGATAACCGCCAGCTGGCTCGCGGCGGTGGCGCTTTGGGTCTGGGCGTTGGTCTGCCTGGAGCGGTTGACCCTGGATCGAGCGCCCGCCGCTATCAGCAAGCCGGCACTGACGGTGGTGAGTGTGGTGGGCGTTGTCGCGGTACTGCTGGCCCTGCTCGGCCGAGTCGCCCACCTCAACCTGGAAAACCCGGTACCCCTGCGCTGGAGCGATGCGTTCTTTTCCGGCAACAGCCAACTGGCCGCCGTGGGCCTGAACCCGGTGCTGTTTTTGTACGACACGCTCAAGGTCGGCCAATCGCAGTTCGATGAAGCCCAGGTTCGCGAGTATTACCCGCACGTCGCCCAGTACCTGGGCGTGGCCCAGCCCGATGCCCAGTCCCTGAACTTCATCCGCGAACAAGGCGTACAGCCCTATC
The DNA here is from genome assembly GCF_050780135.1 of Pseudomonas sp. BR20. NCBI lineage: Bacteria > Pseudomonadati > Pseudomonadota > Gammaproteobacteria > Pseudomonadales > Pseudomonadaceae > Pseudomonas > Pseudomonas sp. BR20. The sequence goes on from NZ_CP172012.1 coordinate 5,689,986, forward strand.
GACTGGCCGGCGAGCGCCCGCCCAACGTGATTTTCGTGATGCTCGAATCCCTCGGCACCAGCGCCGTGGGTGCCTATGGCAACCCGCTCAACCCCACGCCGAACCTGGATAAACTGGCGACGCAAAGCTGGTTCTTCAAACACTTCTACGTCCCCGTCACCGGCACAGCCAAAACCGTATGGGCCAGCATCACCGGTGTGCCCGACGTCACCCGCCAGGAGACCGCCACGCGCAATCCGATAATCACGCGGCAACACACGTTGATCAATGCATTCGAGGGCTACCAGAAGTTCTACATGATCGGCGGCAACGCCGGCTGGGCGAATATCAATGCACTGATCCGCCAGAGCATCAACGATGTGCAACTGTTCGAGGAGAGCGACTGGCAATCGCCACGGGTGGACGTGTGGGGGATTTCAGACCTGGACCTGTTCAAGGAAGCTGACGGGCTGTTAAGCGCGGTGCCCAAGGACCAGCCGTTCTTCGCCTATCTGCAAACCTCCGGCAACCATCGTCCCTTCACCATCCCCAAGCACAACGATGGCTTCCAGCTCAGCGACGTGACGCTGGAACAGGCCCAGGCCGCGGGTTCCCGCAGTGTCGAGCAGTACAACGCCGTGCGCCTGCTGGACTACAACATCGGCCGGCTGATGGACATCGCCAAGGCCGGCGGCTACTACGACAACAGCATTTTTGTGTTCTTCGGTGACCACAACACCCGCATCAGCCAGATCCCGCACATGGCGCCGGCCTTCGAACAGCTGGGCCTGGAAAGTAACAACGTGCCGCTGTTGATCCACGCCCCCGGCCTTGAGCCCCGGGTGATCGAAGAAGCGGTGGGCCTGGCCGACCTGCTGCCCACCGTGGCCGGCATGGCGGGCGTACCGTTTCGCAATGGCGCGATGGGCCGGGACATCCAGCAACCGGCGCCCGAGGGCGAACGCGTGGTGCCGCTGGTGTTGCGCGAGGGCACCTTCCCGATCATCGGCGGCGTGACCCAGGACTTCCTGCTGCAGATGCAACACGACGGCAGCTCTCCGACCTTGCATGACCTGGCATCACTCACCCCGCGTGACGATGTGGCCGCGCAGCATCCCGAGGAATTCCAGCGCCTGCGGGCGCTGACCCGTGGGCTGCATGAAAGTGCGCGGTTGATGCTGTTCAGGAATGTGCGTGAGTGATTACTTGGGCTGGAACGTCTCAAGGTACGCCAGGATGTTGTCGATTTTTTCCGGGTCGCTGATGCCCCAGAAAATCATGCGCGTACCACTCACCACCTTTTTTGGCGCTTCGATATAGGCCGCCAGCTTGTCGCGGGTCCAGACCACGCCGGAGTTTTTCATCGCGTCCGAATATTGATAGTCGGCGGTGGTACCGGCGGGTCGGCCGATGATGCCATTGAGCTCCGGGCCAAAGCCACCGCGCGCGCCTTCGCCGACGCTGTGGCAGCCGCCGCAGGTCTTGCTGAAGAGCTTGGCGCCGGCCTCGGCATCGGCATCGCCGGCCGCATTGGCCGTGCCGGTGTTGAGGATGAGCGCGAGGGTCAGTAGGACGTACTTCATGGGTGACTCCACATCGGGCGTTGCCGGCGATTATGCCTGTTTGTCAGGAGCGCATGCCCATCCAGATCACCGCTTCGGTCCACGCCGTAACCACCGGCGTAAGCGCACGAAACCAAGGGTCGCGAACATCAATCTGCGCTGCCGAGTGATCGTGGTGGTGTTGTTCTTCTTCGACGATGGAGGCAATGGCCGCCACGGCCAGCGGGTCTATGTCGCGTAAAGCGTGAAGTTGATGAGCCAGGTGCTTGAGCACCACGCTTTCCACCGCCACGGTGGTGGCGACGATAGCCTTGCGCCCGCACACCCCGGTGAGCAGGCCCAGCACCAGCCCGCCAAGGCCACACAGCCAGTAGCTGCGGCAGCGTCGGTAGCCTCGCCGTTGCAACTCGGCCTGAAACACGGCGCGGTGGCGGCGCTCGTGGGCGAGGAACTCCTGGAGCTCCCCCACCATGCCGGGGGCGAACAACCGCGCCATAAACAGCTGGCCACTGTAGATACAGATCGCGCCATGCTCACCGGCGTGGTCGACTTTGATCATGCGGTTACCCAGGTTCGGGTCGATCAAGGGGGCGGCGGAAACGTTCACGGTTGACGACCTTGTGCGAGGGCCCGTGGGGTGCGGGCAGATCCTGGTTGCAGAGCGCCGGTATCGTGCCGTACCACCGCGCAAATGCGCAACCTAGACCCTCGAATCGACCACCCATCGCCCCATGCACATCCAATAGAACCTATCCGACCCTATTCCACTCCACCCTACTGAACCCTGATGGTGGAGTAAGGATCATGGCTCAGCCATCGATTTTGGTATTGGAAGACGACGAGATTATTCGGTCGTTGATGGTGGATGTACTGGAGGATTTCGGCGCGACGGTGACGTCTTTCCCTTCGGCCGATGAAGGGATGATTTACCTGGAGCGTGGCGATGACCCGGTGGATTTGATTGTCAGCGATGTGCAGATGCCGGGGTTGCTCAACGGTTATGACCTCAGCCGGGTAGTTGCACACCGCTGGCCGTCGGTGCCGGTATTGCTCACCTCGGGAAACGCCAGACTCGCGGAGCAATTGGGAGGCTCCGTGCGGTTCCTGCCCAAGCCGTGGAGCACCGAACATCTACTTGAGTGCGTGCAAACCGCGTTGACCCAGCAGGGGTCGTCCATGCATTGATAGCGTCGCGATATCATTTATGCCGAACTTCACAGCTGGCCTTATGGTCACTTAATGAAGCAGGGAGCGACTTTTCTGATCCACTGGTCAGCCTTTTCGCTTTGTGCGTTCAGCTGATGCTTACGTGTTGTGTAGAATCGTCGCCTTTTTTAACGCGTCATTCATGGCCGAAAGGCCCACAGTTCGAGCTCATTGAATGCATTCACAGGCCCATGATGGTGGTACGCCCTCATTGCTGGAAGCGTTGCGCGCAGGCACTGGCCTATTGCACGTAGCGCTGGAAAAACGCCTGCCGTTTTTTTCCGAGCACCTGGATGCCGGCTGGTACCAGCGCTTGATCCAGGCGTATTACGGGTTTTATGGGCCGATGGAAGCGGCGCTGTACGGCTGCGACTTCATCCCCGAAGGCTTCGACCAGGCGCTGCGTGTGAAAACACCGACCCTGTTAGACGATCTTCACGCCCTTGGCCTGGATGCCCGCGCAGTCAACGCCTTGCCACACTGTGTGCAACTGCCCTCTTTCGACACCCCCGCTGCCTGCCTCGGCGCCTTGTATGTGCTGGAAGGCGCAACCTTGGGCGGCCAGGTATTGCGCCGGGAAATGGCCCTGCGCCTGGACCTGGACGCCGATAACGGCGGTGCGTTCCTCGATGTATACGGTGTCGAGACCGGTCGGCGCTGGAAGGATTTTCTCTACTATCTTGGCCGCCTGCCGCTGGACGCGCCAGCCAAACAGCGTGCGGTGAACGCGGCACGTTCGACATTCAGCTGCTTTGAGCAATGGCTCGACAGCCAGGAGGTACTGCTATGAAACCCGAAGACTTTGAAGAGCTGCTTGCCAACTGTGCCGACGAGCCCATCCGCTTTCCGGGGGCGATCCAACCCCACGGCGTGCTGCTGACACTGTCGGAACCCGACCTGAACATCATTCAAGTCAGTGCCAACATCGCAGCTTTGTTCAACCGCGCCCCCGAGTCGTTGCTGGGTCAGCCGCTGCACACGCTGGTGGGTGCCGAGCATGCCCAGGCCGTGCAGGTCATGGCGGAACACAACAGTTTTGTCGATGCGCCGCCGCTGCATGTCACGTTCAACGGCGCCGAGTTCGAAGGCCTGTTACACCGCCATCAGGATGTGCTGGTGCTGGAGTTCGAGCCGCGGCTCAAGGACTTCCGGCCACGGGCGCTGAAGGGTCGCAGCAGTGACTTGGGCAAGATGCTGCAACGTCTGCAATCAGCGAAAACCCTGCAAGCGCTGTACGAAATCAGCGTGACTGAAATCCAGGCCATGACCGGTTACGACCGGGTGTTGATCTATCGCTTCGAAGAGGAAGGCCATGGTCAGGTGATCGCCGAAGCGTCGGCACCGTCCATGGAGTTGTTCAACGGCCTCTTCTTCCCCGCGTCCGACATCCCGGAGCAGGCCCGCGAGCTGTATCGCACCAACTGGCTGCGCATCATTCCGAATGCTGCCTACGAGCCGGTGCCACTGCTGCCCAAGCTGCGCCCGGATACCGGTGAGCCGCTGGATTTGAGCTTCGCCACCCTGCGCAGCGTGTCGCCGATTCACTGCCAGTACATGCAGAACATGGGCGTGTTGTCGTCCATGAGCATTTCGCTGATGAAGGGCGACAAACTCTGGGGCCTGATCAGTTGCGGCAACCGTGAACCACTGTTGGTGCCCAATGACTTGCGCATCACCTGCCAGACCATCGGCCAGGTGTTGTCATTGCAGATCAGCGCCATGGAAGCCCTGGACCTGAGCCGTCAGCGTGAAGAGAAAATCGAGGCCTTGGCCAAGCTTGATCAAGCGATGAAGGCCTCGGAAGAAAACGTGTTCGACGGCCTGGCCCAACAAGGCCAGTTGCTGATGGACCTGACCTTGTCCGGCGGCGTGGCGATCATCGAAGACAAGCAAATGCACCGCTATGGCAACTGCCCGGAACCGGCGCAGATCCTTGCATTGCACAAGTGGCTGCAAGACAGCGGCGAGCCGGTGTTTTCCAGCCATAACCTGGTGGCGGTCTACCCGCCAGCCGCCGAGTTTCAACAAGTGGCCAGTGGTGTCCTGGCAATGAGCCTGCCAAAGCCTGTGGATAACGGCGTGCTGTGGTTCCGCCCGGAAGTGAAAGAGAACATCAACTGGAGCGGCAACCCGAACAAGCCGCTGTCCCTGGAAAACTCCAACGCCGGCCTGCGTCTTCGCCCACGCACTTCGTTTGAAATCTGGAAAGTGGAAATGGCCGGTATCTCTACCAAGTGGAGCCACGGCGACCTGTTCGCAGCCAATGACCTGCGCCGCTCGGCCCTGGAAAACGACTTGGCACGCCAGGTGCTGCGCGAGCAACAAGCCGTGCGTGCCCGCGATGACCTGGTGGCGGTGGTGTCCCACGACTTGCGCAACCCGATGACCGTCATATCGATGCTCTGCGGCATGATGCAAAAAGCCTTCAGCTCCGACGGCCCGCACACCTCGCGGCGGATTTCCTCGGCCATCGACACCATGCAACAGGCCGCCGGGCGTATGAACATATTGCTGGAAGATTTGCTCGACACCTCGAAAATCGAGGCCGGGCGCTATGTCGTCAAACCGGTGGTATTGGACGTCAGCCAAATGTTCGAAGAGGCCTATGCCCTGCTCGCGCCGCTGGCGATGGAAAAAGGCATCGACCTGTCATTCAACGCCGAGCCGGGCCTGCAGATCAACGGCGATCCGGAGCGTCTGTTCCAGGTGTTGTCGAACCTGATCGGCAATGCCATCAAGTTCACCCCGCGCCAGGGCCACATCGGCATCAGTGCGATGAGCAATAGTGAAGAGATCGTGTTTTCGGTGCGTGACTCAGGCGAAGGTATTGCGCCTGAGCAGTTACCGCATGTGTTTGATCGTTACTGGACCCAGGCTGAAAACAACCCCACCGGCACTGGCCTGGGGCTGTATATCACCCAGGGGATTGTCCAGGCCCATGGCGGCAAGATCGTTGCTGAAAGTGAACTGGGGCGTGGCAGTGAGTTCCGGTTTACGGTGCCGAAGATGATTGAGGACTCCCATCCCTGACCGAGACTCGCCACCATGAGCGCCGGTTACACCGGCAACACCACTACCGCCTCCAACCCACCCCCCTGGCGCTCCGACAGGGTGAGCGTGCCGCCGTGTTCCAGCACAATCGCGCGGGCGGTAGACAGCCCCAACCCAACGCCGCCAGTGCTTTTGTTGCGTGAACCTTCCAGTCGGTAGAACGGCAGGAACACCTGTTCACGATACTCGGCGGGTATGCCTGGCCCACGGTCCATGACTCGAATCACCACCTCCCCGGCCCATTGCTGCAACTCGATTTGTGGCGCCACGCCGTAGTGAATGGCGTTGTCCATCAGGTTGGTCATCACGCGCTTGAGGCCCAGGGGCCGGCCGAAGTACACCAGCCGTGGTGGGCCGCTAAAAGCGAGTTCAATCGCCTGGTCGCGGTAGTCATCGATCAGGGTTTGTAACAGTTCCGCCAGGTCCAGTTGGGTGGCCTGTTCCAGGCGAGCGTCGTCGCGGAAGAATTCCAGGGCAGTGTTGATCATGGCCTGCATTTCATCGACATCGTTGAACAGCCGGCGTTGCTGGTCGGCATCTTCGATGAATTCGCCGCGCAGGCGCAGGCGGGTCAGGGGCGCGCGCAGGTCGTGGGAGATCGCCGCAAGCATTTGCGTGCGGTCCTGGATGAAGTGCCGCAACTGCGCCTGCATGCCGTTGAAGGCGAGAATGGCCTGGCGGATTTCGTGAGGGCCGACCGGTTCGATGGGCGGCGCGCGGAAGTCAGCGCCAAAGCGCCGCGCCCCCTGGGCGAAGTGTTGCAGGGGGCGAGCCAGGCGGCGGGTCGCGACCAAGGTGACCAGCGCGGTGGAGATCAGCACCAGCAGTACCACGATCACGCTGCGTGCCCCTTCGTCCAAGCCCCAACTGCGGGCACGGGCGCTGAACATCAGCCAGGATTGATCGGCCAGTTGCATCAGGAGCACATAGTGACCATTGCCGCCCGGCCAGTCGGAGGGTTCGTAGGCTTCCATGGGCCGGGTCGGTCCCTGAAGCAGGTGTTTGAACGCTTGCTCCCCGGAATCGAAGTCCGGGTCGTCCAGCACGGGCAAATCAAAGGCCGCGCGCTGCGCTACCCACCTCACGCTGAAGGACTCATCGCCCATCACCTGCGCCAGGTGTGCTCGCTGGGCCGGCTCCGACGCCTCGACTGCGCGCACCACCACGGCGATCTTTTCCAGCAAGCCGATTTCAGTCAATGGGGGGCGTGCCCACACGCCCGCCAATTGTACGAACAAGGCGTTGAGCACCAGCGCGGTAAACATCGCAACCAGGATGGTCAGGGCAATCCAGCGCGCTACGGTGTCACGCGGACGGCGGCTCATGAACGGGTCACGCTGGCAGTGAATTGGTAACCGCCATTGCGCACGGTGCGAATCATCGCTGGGCGCTTGGTATCGAATTCCAACTTGCGCCGCAGGCGGCTGACCTGCACGTCGATGCTGCGGTCGAATGCGTCATGGCTATGGCCCCGCGCCAGGTTCAGCAGTTGTTCGCGGGTCAGCACGCGCTGGGGGTGCTCGACGAACACCAACAGCAAGTCGAACTCGCCGGACGACAGCGGGATCATCACCTGGTCGGGGGAGCGCAGTTCACGGCGCGTAACGTCCAGCTGCCAGCCCGCAAAGCGAATCAAGGGACGGGCAGACTCGCCCAACACTGGCCGGCTCTCGCCTGCCCGACGCAATACGGCACGCACCCGGGCCAGTAATTCGCGGGCATCGAAGGGCTTGCTCAGGTAGTCGTCGGCGCCCATTTCCAGGCCTACCACGCGGTCGCTGAGCTCACCCATCGCGGTGAGCATGATCACCGGCGTGGCGTACTGCTGGCGCAGGCGCTGGCACAGCAGCAAGCCGTTCTCTCCCGGCAGCATCAGGTCAAGGATGATCAGGTCGGCGGGCTGGCGCTCCATGGCGGCCCACAGGTCGGTGCCACCGGCGACGGTCTCGACCGCATAGCCATGTTGCATAAAGAATTTCTTCAGCAGCGCGAGGACTTCAAGGTCATCGTCCACGATCAAAAGGTTGCTCACGGGCGGGCATCACTGGGTGTTTTCGATGCGCCATCTAAAACCATTCGACGCAGCCCGTCATATATTTCAATCATGCAATAAAGCGTCAGCACCGCAATAAACCAGACATCTTTGCGCAAGGGACGACTGCCAGCATCGGCCTCCCTTTTGTGGAGACCGTGCTTATGCGCTCGCTGACCTATCCCCAGCACCTGGCTCGCCAGGTCGTGCTGTTGTTGACCGTGTCGTACCTCACCGGCTGCGCAAGCCCGGCGCCCTCGGGCGTCACCACCCAGTGCGCACAGGTGAATTACCCGGTGTACGACCCGGCCGAACCGGTCAATCGCGAGGTGTTTGCCTTCAACCGGACGGTGGATGACTACGCCCTGGCGCCGGTAGCGCGCGGCTACCGCTACCTGCCGGATTTTTTCCAGCAGGGTGTGCATAACTTCGCAAGCAACTTCAGCGAGCCGAAGGTGTTTATCAACGACCTGTTGCAAGGCAACCCTCGGCGCTCGGTGAATACCCTGGGGCGTTTTGCATTGAACACGACGGTGGGGGTGGTGGGGCTGTTCGACGTGTCGGACCGACTGGGTATCCCGCGCCATACCGCCGACTTCGGCCAGACATTCGGCGTGTGGGGCATCGGTAACGGGCCGATTGTGGAATTGCCACTGCTGGGCACCAGCAACAGCCGCGATGCGGCGGGCAAGGTCTTGAGTTTCCTGGTCTCGCCACTGGGAGACAGTGACACCGTGCAGACCCTGGGCACCATCAGCCTGGTGGGTGGCACAGTGGACACCCGTGCATCGCTGTTGCCGCTCACCGACAGTTTGGAAAAATTGCCGGATTACTACAGCGCATTACGTAATGTAGTGGCGCAAAATCGTGCGGCTTTTGTGCTGGACGGCAAGGAAGGCGCGACCTCTTCCGCGACTGAGGGTTGCGCGAAAGGCGCCGCTGATGACTTCTGAGGCGGGTTGCCAAAGGCCGTCATATCTTGCAGCAGGGCGTTTATAGCTCGCCTGCGCCCTGCTCTATAAGTTTGGCTGCACTTCGCTCCCAGGGGCGAAGTCACACTCGACTAATAGATAGAAGGACACTTCCATGCTCAGCCCTATCAACGCCACACCGCTCCCCGCTTACCTCCCCATTGCGCCGCAGGACGACACAGTTCTGCAACGCAAGAAGCGCAGCCTTGAAACCCCTCAATCGCAACTGGAACCTCAAGCGTCCGACGGTTCATCGCGCAGGCGACACGGCAGCGGCGGCCTGGACAGCCTGGGCAAGGGGAACCTGCTCTAAACCGCAGGAAGAGGGGCAGCGCGCTGCCCCTCTTCTTTTTTGCATACCGCCCCGCCTTAACAAAACACTGACATCCGTTGCGCTAACCTTGCCGGTTCAATCCTGGCCGGAGCCTTTTACTGCATGCCACACCCAGACACCTTGCCTGCCGTACTCGCCGGACCTCTGCTGCGGCGCCTGGAACCCCGGCGCCTGGTACTGTGGCTGGTGGGAAGCCGACCATTGCCCCTGACCCTGAAGCTGCACTGTGCCGAACAGAACCTGGCTATACCGCTGGGCCAGGACCGGTGCCAGATCGTGCCAGTTGGGCGCCAGGCGTTTATCCATCTGATTGATGTACGGTTGGACGAGGCACTGCCCCAGGACATGGTCATCTACTATGACCTGCTGGTCGACGACGCCGGCATTGCCGAGTGGGCACCGCACCTGCTCTATGCCGACACGCACTGCCCAAGTTTCGTACTGCACAGCCATATCCATCAACTGGTACACGGCTCGTGCCGCAAACCCCACCACAGTGCCGACGAAGGCCTGCTCTGCGTCGATCGCTTGCTGGCCGATGCGCAGACCCCGGCCGACCGCCCAGCGTTGTTGATGATGAGCGGCGACCAGGTGTACGCCGACGATGTGGCCGGCCCTATGTTGCGCGCGATCCATGGGCTGATTGCGCGTCTGGGCCTGTTCGATGAATACCTGGAAGGCGCCGTGGTAGACGACAGCACCAGCCTCTACGGGCATCACGCCAGCTACTACAACCGCGCGGATCTGCTACCTGCGCTGGACAGCAATGAGACCCTGCGCGAACGTTTTTTTGGCGGCGTGAAAAAGCCGATTTTCACCAGCAGCACCGCCGACAATCACCTGGTGACGTTCGCCGAGGTCATGGCGATGTACCTGCTGGTGTGGTCACCTACCCCCTGGTCACTGATCACCGTACAGCCACCGCAACTGAACGCCGATGAAGCTGCGCGCTATGCCCGCGAACAGGTGCAGGTGGATAAATTTCGCGATGGCTTGCCGGGCGTGGCGCGGGTATTCGCCCATCTGTCCACGTTGATGATCTTCGACGATCACGACATTACCGACGACTGGAACCTCAGCGCGCAATGGGAAGAAACCGCCTACGGCCATCCGTTCTCCAAACGCATCATCGGTAACGCCCTGCTTGCGTACCTGTTGTGCCAGGGCTGGGGTAATAACCCGGACGCCTTTGATGAGTTGGTGGGCCACACCCAGGCACTGGCCACCCAAGCGCAGAACGATCACTTGGACGCCCAGGCACAGGATGATTTACTCGCGGCGCTGCTGAAGTTCCAGCAGTGGCACTACGTGCTGCCCACCACCCCGGCCCTGGTGGTACTCGACACCCGCACCCGGCGCTGGCGCAGCGAATTCACCCTCAAGCAACCGTCCGGCCTGCTGGACTGGGAAGCCTTGAGCGAACTGCAACAGGAACTGCTCGACCACCCTTCGGCCATCATCGTCTCCCCCGCGCCGATCTTTGGCGTCAAGCTGATCGAGACTGTGCAGAAAATCTTCAGTTGGTGCGGCCACCCCTTGCTGGTGGACGCGGAAAACTGGATGGCCCATCGCGGCGCGGCCCAGGTGATCCTCAACATCTTCCGACACTCGCGTACACCCGGTAACTACGTGATCCTCTCGGGCGACGTGCACTACTCGTTCGTCTATGAAGTGCTGATCCGCCATCGCAACGCCGGCCCCAGGATCTGGCAGATCACCAGCAGCGGCATCAAGAATGAATTCCCAGCGCGATTGCTGGAATGGTTCGACCGCCTCAACCGCTGGCTGTACTCGCCGCGGTCGCCGCTCAACTGGTTCACTCGCCGCCGCACCATGCAGGTGGTGCCGCATATTCCGGAGCATGCCGAAGCGGGTGAGCGGCTGTGGAATTCGGCGGGGATTGGCCAGGTGTTTTTCAATGAACACGGCCAGCCGGAAACGATTTACCAGCACAACGCGGATGGGAAAGCTCGGACGAGGATGATGGCGCCGAAACAATAGCCTATTGCCACCCTTCTATAACCGGCCATCCGCCCTATTCAAAGCGCACAAGCCCCGTTGTACAGTAGCCCCAGCCACGGAGTATCGGCATCAATATGGCCAGCCCAAGCAAGGAGCGCGCAGATGGACGATATCTCCGACGGCAGCAACCTGGAGAGTGATTTCTCTCACCTCAACGCCGACATGCTGCATACCGTACTGGAGCTGGTCAGCGACGGAATCTGGGACTGGAACGCCAATACCGGTTTCGTCTACCGCAACCCGGGTTGGTACGAGATGCTGGGCTACCCCCGCCACTCCCTGGAAAACAGCGTGTTCACCTGGGAGACCGTCATCCACCCGGAAGACTACCCCCAAGTGATGACGCTGTTTGATGACTACATCAACCGTCGCGCCCCCCATTATCAAATCGAGTACCGTTGCCGCAAAAAAGATGGCAGCTACCTGTGGATCGAAGACCGGGGCTACGTGATTGCACGTAACGCCGATGGCTCGGTGGCGCGGATGGTCGGCGCCCATCGCGATATTCATACACGCAAGTGCTCCGTCGAACAGTTGGAGCGGCGCAACCAATCCCTTGAGGCGCTGGTGGCCGAGCGCACGCGCGAGTTGTCACGGGTCAATCAGCAGTTGCAATTGCAGTTGGACGAAAACCGCTCCCTGGCCGAACGGGATGCCTTGACCCTCGTTGCCAACCGCTACCGCCTGGAAAAAGTCCTGCTGGAGGAGTGCGACCGCGCCCAGCGTTTTCGCCTGCCACTGTCATTGATCGCGATGGATATCGATGATTTCAAGCCGATCAATGACCAACATGGTCACGGCGTGGGAGACCAAACCCTTTTGCAGGTAGTGGAATGCCTCGAAAGCTGCCTTCGCCAAGGCGACCTGCTGGCCCGCTGGGGTGGCGATGAGTTCATGGTGGTGCTGCCCAAAAGCTCGCTGGAAACCGCCACGGCACTGGCCGAAAACATCTGCCAGACGATGCGCAAGATTCCGACGCGCAGCAACCTCCACGTCACCCTGAGCCTGGGTGTGGCCGAGCGCCGTATGAATGAGTCCCCCGCCGCCCTTATGGCACGTGCTGATCAGGCGTTGTATCGCGCCAAGGCGGCGGGCAAGGATGGGGTGTCGACGTAGCATCGACGGGGCTACGACGTTGCCAAAAACGAGCTTTTGGCAACAGCTCTTCCGATTTGGAATGACCCGGCGACTTTATTTCGTTTGCGGCAGGGCCTGGTCCACGGCTTAGATAAAAACACGCCCGCCATTGCCGAGTCCGAGATTCATGAGCCGCGAAACCATCAGCCAGTCGATTTCCATCGTTCATCCCATCAGCCTCAGCCATGGCAGGAACGCCGAGGTCTGGGACACCACGGGCAAACGCTATATCGATTTTGTCGGCGGGATCGGCGTGCTCAACCTTGGCCATTGCCACCCGGGTGTGGTGGCGGCGATTCGTGAGCAGGCGACGAAGTTGACCCACTATGCATTCAACGCGGCGCCTCACACACCCTACATCGAACTGATGGATCGCCTGACCGGGTTTATCCCGGTGGACTACCCCGTCAGCGGCATGCTCACCAACAGCGGCGCAGAAGCTGCAGAAAATGCCTTGAAGATCGTCCGCGGTGCCACCGGCCGCACGGCGGTGATCGCCTTTGACGGTGCCTTCCACGGCCGCACCCTGGCCACCCTCAACCTCAATGGCAAGGTGGCGCCCTACAAACAAAAGGTCGGCGTACTGCCCGGCCCGGTGTATCACCTGCCCTATCCCAGCGCCGATAACGGCGTGAGCTGCGCTGAAGCGCTGAAAGCCATGGACCGCCTGTTCAGCGTGGAAATCGACGTCAATGACGTCGCCTGTTTCATCATCGAGCCGGTGCAGGGCGAAGCCGGTTTCCTCGCCCTGGATATCGAGTTCGCCCAGGCGTTGCGGCGCTTGTGCGATGAGAAAAACATTCTGCTGATTGCCGATGAAATCCAATCCGGCTTCGGTCGCACCGGCCAGCGTTTCGCCTTCTCACGCCTGGGCATCGAACCGGATTTGATCCTGCTGGGCAAAAGCATCGCCGGCGGCGTACCGCTGGGTGCGGTGGTCGGGCGCAAGGCATTGATGGATAACCTGCCCAAAGGCGGGTTGGGCGGGACGTACTCCGGCAACCCCATCGCCTGCGCAGCGGCGCTGGCCACACTCGATGCAATGACCGATGAACATTTGCAGGCCTGGGGCTCGCGGCAGGAAGCAGCGATCGTCAGCCGCTATGAAGCCTGGCGTTCGCAGCACCTGTCGCCGTACCTGGGCCGCCTGACCGGCGTCGGTGCCATGCGCGGCATCGAACTGACCAACGCCGACGGCACGCCCGCGCCCCGGCAACTGACCCAATTGCTGAGCCTGGCGCGAGACGCCGGGTTGCTGTTGATGCCCAGCGGCAAGTCGCGGCACATCATCCGCCTGTTGGCACCGCTGACCATTGAGGCTGCGGTAATGGAAGAAGGACTGGATATTCTCCAGGCGTGCCTGAAGCAGTTGGTTTAACCCCCCGCCTCCGCCGGTCGGCAGCCTTGCTCCGCGATAAGGGCATTGTGCTGCCTTGACCTGACCTCCCTCCCCGCTGAAAATGCGCGACGCTTTTTTGTCTCCCGTTTACTGAAGTAGTGAAATTTCAATGTCCGATTCTTACACCGAACAATCCGCCGAAGAATCCGTAGTCGCCTTGCACGCCAAGGCTGAGTACGAAAACGCCATCAATCTTTCACAGCATGTGCCAGCCGCCAAGATCATCAGCGAGATGGTGCTGGACGCCTTTCACACCTCCAAGGAAAGCGACCAGATCCGCGAACTGCGCGTCGCCATCCGCCAGGCCCACGACGCTTTCGACGACGACAAGGCCTACGACCTGATGGGCCAGCTCAAGCAGCTCAAGGACGCCGAAGCCGCTGACAACATCGCCCTTGAAGACCTGAGCAGCAAGTTCTCCATCAGCCGCATCCTGTCGAGCTTCAAGGATGATCCGCAGTTTCAGGAGCTGGTCTATGGGCTGGCCCTCAAAGTGCTGAACCAGTCTCACCAGGCCATCAGCAACCCAAGCGCCGGCAAAGGCAAGGCAGCTCGCCCCAAGAAAGAAGCCGAAGTGTTTGTGATCAGCAAGGACGGCATCAGCGTCACCCTGCCGCTGCGCACGCCGCGCTCGCGGTTGAACGTCGACCGTGAGGCGTTCGAGTTCCTGGGTTTCAGCTTTGTAGGCGAAGGCGATGAAGCCGAGCTGGAGGTTGAAAGCTTTGTGGATAACGCGGGCGTCGAGCAGCCGCTGAGCCGCAAGAGCGTGATTACTGCGCTGCAACAGCAGACGGCGTTTGAGGGTTACAGCATCGCGCAACAGTGATACCACTGAACTGAATGCGGGAGGGAGCAATCCCCTCCCACATCGGCGCTAGACCGTCGCCGCAAACACCTCGCGAAACCGCTCCATCTCCCGCTTGCTCCCCACCGTCACGCGCACCCACTGCGGCCAGTTTTTCCACACCCGCCCGATCAGTACGCCTTGCGTGGCAAGTTTCTCGATGACCTGCTCGGCCGGTTGCTTCACGTCGATCATGAAGCAGTTGGCCTGGGAAGCCGTGCAGGTGAAGCCACGGCCCTTGAGCCAGGTGATTGTTTCATCGCGCAACTGGGCATTGAGCGCCTTGCGTTGTGGCAGCAGCTTCACATCTTCCAGGCTGGCGAGTCCGCCGAGCAAGGATGAACCTGCCGGCACATTGTCACCGCCGAACACCGCCAGCCGTTCCAGCAGTGCCGGGTGGCCGATCGCCAGGCCCAGGCGGGCGCCGGCCATGCCGTAGATTTTCGAGAAGGTGCGCAATACCAACAGGTCGTCATGCTCCTTGACCCAGCTCACCACACTTGGGCTGTCGGCGAAGTCGATGTAGGCCTCGTCCACCACCAATACGCTGCCCTTGGGTTTGTTCGTCAGCGCCTGGCGAATAGCCTCAGTGGAGGTGATGGTGCCAGTCGGATTGTTGGGATTGCATACATAGAGCATCCCCGCCTGGGGATCGGCGGCGAGCATGGCGGGGACGTCGTGGGCGTGGTCGGCGTTAAGGCCCACTTCGCGCACCGGCGCCTTACGAGACTCGGCGGCCTGGCGCGGTACTTCGTAGGACGGCGTGGCCATCACCAGGCCACGGGTTTCGCTGGTGAACGCCAGCACCGCGTAGCGCAGCGCAGCCATGGAGCCGGCAAACACCGCCACCTGCTCTTCGGCAATCCCGTGCTGCTGGGCAAACAAGCCGGCCAAGGCGTACATGTGTTTGTACGGATACCGCCCGGCTGTCGCGATACCGCGCTGCATCGCTTCGCGGGCCGCCGTCGAAGGCCCGTAGGGGCTTTCGTTGTAGTTAAGCAGTACCTTGTCAGCGTCGGTCGGCGCTGGTGCGGCGACCGCCCAATCCAGGCGACCGAGCAAAGGCAGGGCGGCGCCAAGGGCGAGAAGGGATCGACGACTAACGCTGACCATGGTGACTACTCCTTGTAGGTGATGTATTCGCACAGCTCGTATAGAAGGGTATGACGAGACAACGGATAAATGATTTAACCGAGCCGCCATGAAAAAGCCCCGTACGACTTGCGAAGACGGGGCTTTTTCTGGTGCCTGCTACGTATTGGGGTTAGTTCAGCTGTAACTTCCGCTTCAGGCCCTCCATGACCGCTGCTTTGTTCTGCAGGTAGTCATTCAAGCCACGTGCACGCAGGTTGCACGCATCACATTCGCCACAGCCGGTGCCGATAACGCCGTTGTAGCAGGTCAGGGTCTGCTCGCGGACCAGGTCCAGTTGCTGGTGGTAATCCGCCAGTGCCCAGGTCTCAGCCTTGTTCAGCCACATCAACGGGGTTTCCAGGCGCACGTCGTACTCCATGCCCAGCTTGAGGGCCTGGTTCAAGGCTTTGACGAACTCATCGCGGCAATCGGGGTAGCCGGAAAAGTCGGTTTCACACACGCCGGTGATCACCGTCTCGGCCTTGACCTGATACGCGTAGATAGCCGCCAGGGTTAAAAACAGAATATTGCGGCCCGGCACGAAGGTGCTCGGCAGGCTTTCGCCGGAGCTGTTCACGGTCGGCACCGGGATGTTGTCGCGGGTCAGGCTGCTGATCGCCAGTTCGTTGAGCAGGGACACGTCCATCACTTTGTGAACGGTGGCCCCCAGTTGCTTGGCCAGTTGCTGGGCGACTTCGATTTCCGCCACATGACGCTGACCGTAATCGAAGGTGATGCAGTGCACTTCGTCATACAGCGGCAGCGCCTGGATCAGACAGGTCGTCGAATCCTGACCGCCACTGAACACCATAACGGCTTTTTTACTCATCACTTGCTTCCTGCCGGGGTAGGGTTGGGTCGTAGTTTAAAGCTCACTCAATAAAAAACCCCGCGCTTCTTTCGAAGGCGGGGCCTTTTTACTACTCGAACACTCAGTGTGCGTAGGTCAGCAACAGCTCTTTCGGTACTTGGAAATCCAGGGACATCATCACGCTGAGCGCGGTGATGGTGAAGATCGAGAACACGAACAGCTTGCGCGCCCAAACGGTGTCGTCCACCGCCTTGTAGCCGGTCCAGGCCATGTACAACCAGTACATGCCCATGGCCGCGGCGACGGCAAGGTAGCTCATGCCGGCGTAGCCACTGAAGGTCAACATCAAGGTCGCCACGAGGAAGGCCAGGATGTAGAGCAGGATGTGTTTCTTGGCGACCTGGATGCCACGCTTGACCGGCAGGACCGGAATCGAAGCAGCCAGGTAGTCGTTGAAGCGGAAGATCGCGATGGCGTAGGAATGCGGCATCTGCCACAGGCTGAACATCACCAGCAGCACCAGTGCAGCCATGTCGAAGCTATTGGTCACAGCCACATAACCAATCACCGGCGGCATCGCCCCCGACAGACTGCCCACCAGCGTGCCGTGAACCGACTTGCGCTTGAGGTACAGGCTGTAGAGGCCGACGTAGATGACAAAACCGATCACGGCAAACAACGCCGCCAGCGGGTTGGCCACCTGGTACAACAGCGCCACACCGGCAACACCCAGGACGGTCGCGAAAATCAGCGCCAGTTTCAGGGAGATAAGGCCCTGGACCAGCACGCGATTCTTGGTGCGCTCCATCTTGATGTCGATGTCACGGTCGATGCAGTTGTTGAAGACACAGCCGGAAGCCACCACCAGGGACGTACCGATCATCGCAGCCAGGAAGATGGCCAGATCGACATGTCCCTTGGAGGCCAGGAAGAAACCGCCCGCCACAGAAAGCACGTTACCGAAAATGATCCCCGGTTTGGTGATTTGGATAAAGTGCTTAAGCGACATCGGGTCTTACCTCACTTCGCCATCATGAACGTATGGATGCTGAACATGATCCATATCGACAGGCCAACCAGCAGCAGGATTACTATGCCTGCGAACACGAACGCAACCACGTTATCGCGCTGCTCTTTAGAGCGATCCAGGTGCAGGAAATACACCAGGTGAACCAGAACCTGAATCACCGCGAACGCCAGCACGATCATCAAAGTGATCGACTTCGGCAGGGTCGGGTACATCACCAGACCGAACGGGATGAGCGTCAGGATTACCGACAGGATGAAGCCGATGGCGTACGACTTAACGCTGCCGTGGCTCGCATCATGGCTGTCATGGTCATGGGAGTGTGCATTAGCCATTACAGAGTCCCCATCAGGTAAACAACGGTGAAGACGCAGATCCAGACCACGTCCAGGAAGTGCCAGAACAGGCTCAGGCAGCTCAGGCGAGTCTTGTTGGTGTTGGTCAGGCCGTGTTTATTGACCTGATACATCATCACCGCCATCCACAGCAGGCCGGCAGTTACGTGCAGACCGTGGGTGCCTACCAGCGTGAAGAACGCCGACAGGAAGCCGGAACGGTGCGGGCCGTAGCCTTCGGAGATCAGCAGGTGGAACTCGTTGATCTCCATGCCGATGAAGCCCAGGCCGAACAGGAAGGTCAGTGCCAACCAGCTCAGGACGCCTTTCTTGTTGCCCTTATAGAAGGCCAACATGGCGAAGCCGTAGGTGATCGAACTGAACAACAGCAAGGCGGTTTCGCCGAGCACGTAAGGCAGTTCGAAGATGTCGTGGCCCGACGGGCCACCCGCAACGTTGTTTACCAGTACCGCGTACACCGCGAAGATCGACGCAAACAAGATGCAGTCGGTCATCAGGTAGAGCCAGAAACCGAAAACGGTCATCGGCCCCGAGTCGTGGTGATGGTCATCATGCCCATGGTCATCGACATGGGCGTGTCCAGCATTGGTCACTAAGTTCGACATGGTTTAAGCCTGTTCCAACGAGGTTTCTACACGGTTGGCCGGGATTTTCTTCTCGGCGACCAGGCGAGCGTGCTGCTCGGCTTCGATGCGCTCGATCGTTTCGACCGGCACCATGTAGCCTTGATCATCACGTGCTGCGTGGACAATGAAGTAGCCGATGGTGCCCACCAGGCTCACGATTGCCAGCCACCAGATGTGCCAGATCATCGCGAAACCGAACACGGTCAACAGCGCACCCATCACCACGCCAGTGGCGGTGTTGCTTGGCATGTGGATCGGTTCGTAGTGCTTAGGTTGCTGGTACGCAGTACCGTCTTCCTTGGCTTCGGTGAACGCATCGATGGTGTTCGCAGTCGGGATCACCGCGAAGTTGTAGAACGGTGGTGGCGACGAGGTCGACCATTCCAGGGTGTGGCCATTCCATGGGTCGCCGGATTCGCAAGCGTTCTGCTTACGGTCACGGATGCTCACGTACAGCTGGATCAACTGGCAGGCGATGCCCACGGCGATCATGATTGCACCGAACATGGCGACGTACAGGTACGGTACCCACTCAGGGTTGGTGGTGGCGTTCAGACGACGGGTCATGCCCATGAAGCCCAGTGCATAGAGCGGCATGAACGCGACGAAGAAGCCCGAGATCCAGAACCAGAATGCAGCCTTGCCCCAGCCTTCGTGCAGCTTGAAGCCGAACGCTTTCGGGAAGTAGAAGCTGAAACCAGCGATATAGCCGAATACAGCACCACCGATGATCACGTTGTGGAAGTGAGCGATCACGAACAGGCTGTTGTGCAGTACGAAGTCAGCACCCGGGATGGCCAGCAGTACGCCAGTCATGCCGCCGATGGCGAAGGTCACCATGAAGCCCAGGGTCCACAGGACCTGGCTGGTCATGCGCAGACGACCGTGGTAGATGGTGAACAGCCAGTTGAATAGCTTCACCCCCGTCGGGATGGAAATCAGCATCGTCGCCAGGCCGAAGAAGGCGTTGACGCTGGCCCCCGAACCCATGGTGAAGAAGTGGTGCAGCCACACCATGAAGCCCAGTACAGAGATTGCGCCCGATGCGTAAACCATCGAGTGGTGACCGAACAGGCGCTTGCCGGTAAAGGTCGAGATCACTTCGGAGAAGATACCGAACGCCGGCAGGATCAGGATGTACACCTCAGGGTGACCCCATGCCCAGAACAGGTTCACGTACATCATTGGATTGCCACCAAGTTCATTGGTGAAAATGTGGAAATCCAGGTAACGGTCAAGCGACAGCAGCGCCATGGTAGCGGCCAGGATCGGGAACGAAGCCACGATCAGGACGTTTGCCCAGGTGCAGGTCCAGGTGAAGATCGGCATGTCCATCAGTTTCATGCCAGGGGCGCGCATTTTCAGGACGGTGGCCAGGAAGTTGACCCCCGTCAGCGTCGTCCCGAGTCCTGATAACTGTAGCGCCCAGATGTAGTAGTCCACACCCACGCCAGGGCTGTATTGCAAGCCAGACAATGGCGGATACGCAACCCAACCGGTCTTGGCGAATTCGCCGACGCCCAGGGACACGTTGATCAGCACCACGCCGGAAACCAGCAGCCAGAAGCTCAGGGAGTTCAGGAACGGGTAGGCAACGTCACGCGCACCGATCTGCAGCGGCACCGCAAGGTTCATCAGGCCGGTGAAGAAAGGCATCGCCATGAAGATGATCATGATCACACCGTGAGCGGTGAAGATCTGGTCATAGTGTTCAGGCGGCAGGTAGCCAGGCGAACCTTCGGTGGCCATGGCCAACTGGGTACGCATCATGATGGCGTCGGCAAAACCGCGCAGCAGCATGACCATGGCAACGATGATGTACATCACGCCGATTTTCTTGTGGTCGACCGACGTCAGCCACTCGGTCCACAGGTAGGTCCACTTCTTGAAATAAGTGATTGCTGCAAACAGTGCCAGACCACCCAGCGCGATCATGGCGATGGTAATCATCACAATCGGCTCGTGGAACGGGACCGCATCCCAACTTAATTTACCAAACATCGTTTACTCCTCTGCCCCAGCAGTTGAATGCGAGCCCGTGTCAGAACCTTCAACCGCGGCCACTTCTTTCTTCTCGTGCTTGACCGGCTTGCCTGGTTTCATACCTTCGTACTTGTCGACGATTTTCTGAAACAGGTTCGGCTCATACGCGGAATACAGGGCGACTGGGTTGTTCTGGCTTGGTTTGGTCAGGGCATCGTATTCAGCTTGATCAAGCTGTTTAGGTGCGGCCTTGACTTCGGCTACCCAGGCGTTGAAATCTTCCTGGCTCGTCGAGATCGCTTTGAATTTCATGCCGGTGAAGCCAGCGCCGCTGTAGTTCGCGGAGATGCCTTCCATTTCAGCTTTTTCGTTGGCGATCAGGTGCAGGCGTGTCTGCATGCCGGCCATCGCGTAGATCTGACCGCCCAGGGCTGGGATGAAGAACGAGTTCATCACGGCGTCGGAGGTGATCCGGAAGTTAAGCGGGGTGTTCTCCGGGAAACGGATCTGGTTAACCGTGGCGATACCCAGGTCCGGGTAGATGAACAGCCACTTCCAGTCCAGCGCGACCACTTCGATGTTGATCGGCTTGACGTCGGACTCCAGCGGACGGTACGGGTCCAGCTCGTGGGTCGACTTATAGGTGATGTAACCCAGGGCGATGATGATGAGGATCGGAACCAGCCACACCGCGATTTCAATCTTGGTGGAGTGCGACCACTTCGGCGCGTAGGTCGCGCTGGTGTTCGACGCGCGGTATTTCCAGGCGAAGGCGAAGGTCATGATGATCACAGGCACCACGACCAACAGCATCAGCAGGGTGGCAGTGATGATCAGGTTTCGTTGATCCAGACCGATCTGTCCTTTCGGGTCCATCAAGGTCCACTTGCAGCCTCCCAGCATTAACATCATGCCAAGCAGCGGCAAAAAGCCTAGTAATCGGGGGTACCTGTTTTTACTCATCTCACGACCTCTAAAGCAGCTTGCGCAATGCAGTTGGGTTTTGATCGCCAACACTTCACCCTGCCAAGGGTTGGCATTTCTCTTCGATTGAATAAGAGCCTGCCCGTCACGTCATATAGGTACGCTTCACGAGCCTGCGGTGAGTTCTTATTCGATTTCGTGGTTAAAGGCCTTGTTACAGACCAATTCCCTTTGGTGCGGATAGTTGAAAGGCTGCCGGAACCTTGGGGTCGCACAGAGCCGTCCATCTGCCCCTCGACCGCTCCAGTGCTCAAAGATTGAGCAGCACCGGACATTCAGTGCGGGCGATTGTAGTTAGCTGGCGATGTATAAACCATGTCTTATAAAGAAATAATTTTTATCGATTACAGCAATAATCCTTCACCAATATTGCAAAGGTTCGCGATCTTATCGCGTTCGATTCCCAACAAAAACCACAAAAATTGCCGTGTTATAGGGCAAACCGTCACGGCCCTTACACCCCGTAAGGGCCTGCAAAACCTAACCAACCCCCCAGAAAACAAGGCATTCGGACATCACTCAAAGCCTTGTACGGCGTGAGGTACGCGCTGTCACCCAAACCACGAACTGACAGCACATCTTGGAGGTTTCTTGCAAATTTAAGCGCTGGTTTGGCAGGTCAGAAACGTCCTGCGGCGGCTTCCGTGTGACAACATGTCGCACATTGCGCGCACCCAAAATTGTCCGGCGTCACGTTCTGTTCACAAAACCCTACATGCAAAACGCCCCGGCCTTCCTTGAAGAAGGACCGGGGCGTTTTGCTGATGGATTCAGGCCTTGCGCTGGCGATTACGATAGATACCCAGGGGCACCAGGATGACCGTCAGCACGAACGCCACCAGCGCCCATTGCGCCAGGGACAAGCCGAGCACAGGCGGGTATGGGGTGCTGCAGAAACCATCGACCTGGAAGCCCAGCGGGAAAACCTTGGCCAGGGGTAGGTCGTCGACGATAGGTTGCAGCACATCGATGCCGCAACTGACCTGCGGGAAGAACTGGGTGTACACATGGTGGCCGGCTGCGGCCACCCCACCGAGGGCGCTGAGTACCACCAGGCCTTCGAACAGCGTGATAGCACCTTTGCTGCGCATGGCCGCGCCAATGAACGCAAAGATCGCAATCAGCAGCAAGGCGTAGCGCTGCAGGATGCACAACGGGCACGGCGCCTCGCCCAACACCACCTGCATGTACAACGCACCACCGATCAGTGCCAGGCAGATGATGCCCAGCAACACCAGAAAGCGCCGCTCCCTGCCTAAACGCAATTCGTCACTCATCCCCGTATCCCTTTGTTTGGTTGTGCCAATGGCCGCAAGTTTACACACAGAGAGTGGTTTAAACAGAGAGGGGTTAACAGGGGATTAATCGGGAAGAACAGAGATCCAAATGTGGGAGGGGGCAAGCCCCCTCCCGCATTTTTGACCGTGTTACTCCAACGCCGCAGCCGGGCCGAAGAATTCGTAGCGGCTTTGTTTTTCCGGTACACCGAGGGCCTTGAGGTGGCGCTTGATCGCCGCCATGAAACCTTTAGGGCCGAGGAAGTACGCGTCCAGGTCACGTTGCTCCGGCAACCACGCCGCCAGTTGCTCCTGGCTCAGCAGGCCGACTGTATCCGCCGCCGGGCTCACGCCGTCGTCCTCGGCATAGCAATAGAAGCGCTTGAGCTGCGGGTGCTTGGCCGCCAGTGCATCCACCCAATCACGGAACGCATGCACCCCGCCATTGCGCGCGCAGTGGATAAAGTGCACCGGACGCTCGGTGGCCAGTGCCGCTTCCAGCATCGGCAAGGTTGGGGTGATCCCTACCCCGCCGCTGATCAGCACCAGCGGTTTATCGCTGGCCGCCAGAGTGAACTCGCCCGACGGCGGAAACAGGTCAATCGTCGCACCGACCTGCAACTGGTCATGCAGGTAGTTGGAAACCCGCCCGCCGGCCTCGCGCTTGACGCTGATGCGGTACTGACCCGCATCACTCAACGCCGACAATGAATAGTTGCGGCGCACTTCCTCACCGTCGAGCACCAGCTTCATGCCGATGTATTGGCCCGGCGCGGCAGCGAGGATCGCCCCGTTGTCCACCGGCGCGAAATAGAAGGAGGTAATCTCGGCGCTCTCTTCCACACGCTTGACCACGGTAAACGCCCGCGCACCGCGCCAGCCGCCGGGGGTCTGGGCTTTCTCTGCGTAGATGGCGGCTTCGGCGCCGATCAGGATGTCTGCCAGTTGGCCGTACGCGGCGCCCCAGGCACTCATCACCTCAGGGGTGGCGATCTCGCTGCCCAGCACCTCGGAAATCGCCCGCAGCAGGCAAGCGCCCACAATCGGGTAATGCTCCGGCAGGATCTGCAGGGCCACGTGCTTGTTGATGATCTTCGCCACCAAGTCGCCCAGTTGGTCGAGCTGGTCGATATGCCGCGCGTACATCAATACGCCATTGGCCAGGGCGCGGGGCTGGTCACCGCTGGCCTGGTGGGCCTGGTTGAACAGCGGGCGAACCTCAGGGTACTCGGAGAGCATCATGCGGTAGAAATGGGTGATCAGCGCTTCACCGCCGCTTTCCAGCAGGGGCACAGTGGATTTAACGATGGCACGGTCTTGGGCACTAAGCATGGGAGCCTCCTGGGCTTCTTTACTGATTACCCTTAGCTACTCAGTATTCATGCCAACTAATAAATCCTTTAATTTCAACGAGTTGAATAATATGTAGTCAGTATGACCTCCTACACTTTATAGTCACAAGGACTACAAGGAGTCATTATGACTGCACACTCGCTGCTCACCACCCTGCTGCCGCTGGTCGCCGACCTGTCGCGGGAACTGCCCGAAGGCGAACGCTATCGACGCCTGCTGCAAGCCATGCGCGCCCTGTTGCCGTGTGATGCGGCCGCACTGTTGCGCCTGGACGGCGAATCGCTGGTACCGCTGGCAGTGGATGGCCTGAGTGCAGACACTCTGGGCCGCCGCTTCAAGGTCAGCGAACACCCGCGCTTCGCCGTGCTGCTCAGCAGCCCTGGGCCCACACGCTTTGACAGTGACAGCGAATTGCCCGATCCCTACGACGGCCTGGTCGATGGCTTGCACGGTCATCTGCAAGTGCACGACTGCATGGGCTGCCCACTGTTCGTCGACGACCAGCCCTGGGGCCTGCTGACCCTGGATGCCCTCGATACCGAGCGCTTCGAACGCGTGGAACTGGAAGCCTTGCAAGCCTTCGCCAGCCTCGCCGCCGCCACCGTCAACGTGGCCGAACGTATCGAACGCCTGGCGTTGCGGGCCGAAGACGAACACCAGCGCGCCGAGATCTACCGCCAGGCCAGCGGCCAGCAGCACAAGGAAATGATCGGCCAGAGTAAAACCCACAAGCGCCTGGTGGATGAAATCAAGCTGGTGGGTGGCAGCGACCTCACGGTGCTGATCACCGGCGAAACCGGGGTGGGCAAGGAACTGGTGGCCCAGGCCATTCACGCGGCGTCGTCCCGGGCAGATAAACCCTTGATCAGCCTCAACTGTGCGGCCCTGCCGGAAACCCTGGTGGAAAGCGAGTTGTTCGGCCATGTACGCGGCGCCTTTACCGGCGCGCTGAATGAACGGCGCGGCAAGTTCGAGCTGGCGAATGGCGGCACGTTATTTCTGGATGAAGTGGGCGAGCTGTCGCTGAGCGTGCAGGCCAAGCTGCTGCGGGTGCTGCAAAGTGGCCAATTGCAGCGCCTGGGCTCGGACAAGGAACATCAGGTGGACGTGCGCCTGATCGCCGCCACCAACCGCGACCTCGCCGACGAGGTGCGCAACGGCCGCTACCGCGCCGACTTCTACCATCGCCTGAGCGTGTACCCGCTGCAAGTGCCGGCCCTGCGCGAGCGCGGACGTGATGTGTTGCTGCTGGCCGGCTTCTTCCTGGAGCAGAACCGCTCACGCATGGGCCTGGGCAGCCTGCGCCTGACCAGCGATGCCCAAGCGGCGCTGCTGGCCTATAACTGGCCGGGCAATGTGCGGGAGCTGGAACATTTGATCGGGCGCAGTGCATTGAAGGCACTGGGTAACTGTCGCGAGCGTCCAAAGATTCTGAGCCTGAGTGCCCAGGACCTGGACTTGCCCGATGTCAGCGCCCCGGTGATCGAAGCACCGACAGAAGCCGCCCTTGCCGTCACCGGTGACCTGCGCCAGGCCACCGAGCACTACCAGCGCCAAGTGATCAACGCCTGCCTGGAGCGCCACCAGCACAACTGGGCCGGCGCCGCCCGCGAACTGGGCCTGGACCGCGCCAACCTGGGCCGAATGGCCAAACGCCTCGGTATGAGATAGCAAGGCCAACTCAGTCAACTGTGAGAAATGCAGGAAATGTGCGAGGGGACTTGCCCCCTTCCACACTAGACCTGCTTTGCCTGAAGGATCGGATTCACCGGCTGAGCCACCTTAGGCTTACGAAACACCAACACATTCCCCAGCATCACCAGCACCAACCCCGCCAACGCCGGCGCGGTCCACTGGTAGCCTTCGGCAAACGCCGACACATTCAGCGCCACCACCGGGAACAGCACCGTGCAATACGCCGCACGCTCCGGCCCCATGCGCCCTACCAACGTCAGGTAAGCGGTAAACCCAATCACCGACCCCGGAATAACCAGGTACCACAGCGCACCGATGTACCGTGCGCTCCAGTCCATCTCAAACGGAATGCCACGCACCACGCAGTAGGTCGCCAGCATCAAGGATCCATACAACATGCCCCAGGCATTCGTGGTCAGCGGCCTCAAACCGGCCTTCTGCTGCAGACTCGACAGCATATTGCCCGCCGAGAAACACATCGTCCCCAGCAACGCCAACCCCAAACCCAGCAAGGTCTGCGGGCTGGCGGTGTGCCCCACCAGTTCCGGCCAGAACAGCAAGCCCAAGCCCGCCAACCCGAGGCCGCCGCCCATCAACACCGTGCGCGCCACCCGCTGGCCGAAAAACACCCGGGCGTTCAGCGCATTCCACAGCGTGGCCGTAGAAAACACCACCGCCACCAGGCCGCTGGGGATCCACTGGCTGGCCGTGAGAAAACACATGAAGTTGACGCAGAACAGGCACAGCCCCTGGGCCACACAGATCAGGTGCCCGCGCCGGTTCATCACCTGCAACTTGCGACTGACCAGCAGCAACGCAAACAACACCAGCGCCGCCAGGCCGAAGCGGTAGACGATGGACACGGGAATCGCCACCACGCCCAGTTGCCATTTAAGGGCGATCCAAGTGGTGCCCCAGATCAGCACGGTGAGTAGATACAGGGAAAGGTTCATAGCGGGCTCCATCGATTGAGCCACAGTGTCGCCTTCAACCCGGGCAAGGCTCTTGCACAATCTTGCGCTTTTGTCGGGCGATGGGATCACAGCGCCCGTATCGCGGAGTAGGATGCAAGGCGTCGGAGAACACACCATGTCAGACCTGGAATCCCTGCAAGTCTTCCAAGCCCTTAACCGCTCGCCCAACGCACGCCTGGAAGCCTGCGCCGAGCTCGGTGACGGCTTGTCCGCGGCCTTGTGGAGCAACCATCACGATTCCCAGGACTACCAGGCGCCCAGCCATCACACCTTGTCCTGCTATGTCGGTGGCGGCACCGGCACGTTTCGGCGGGACCAACCGGGCACCAAGGGTGGCCCGGACAAGCTGTGCATCCTGCCTGCCGAGCACCAATCGGCCTGGGTGATCAACGGTGAAATCCGCCTGGCCCACGTGTATTTCAGCCCGCAACAATTTGCCCTGGGCTGCGTTACCCTGCTTGACCGCGAACCGCGCACGCTGGAACTGCGGGAAAGTACCTTCCTGGAAGACCAGCGCCTGGCCCGACGCTTCCACCAGTTGATCGCCCTCAATTGGCACGAGCCCGCCGAACGCCTGCTCACCAGCAGCCTCGCCCATGAAATGCTCAGCCACACCCTGCTCAGCCAAGTGGGCGCCCGCGAAGGCCTGCGTTTAAAAGGCGGGCTGGCCGCCTACCAACGACGGTTGCTGGTGGACTACATCGACCAGCACCTGGAAGACCCCATCAGCCTTGGGCAACTGGCTGGGTTATGTACGTTGTCGGAGTACCATTTCGCACGGATGTTTCGCCAGAGTTTCGGCCTGCCGCCCCATCAGTACCTGCTGGCGCGCCGGCTGACCCGCGCGCAAAACCTGCTGCGTGGCGGCGCCCTGCCGTTGGGCGAGATTGCCTTGCTGTGCGGTTTTTCCAGCGCCAGCCACTTTACCCATCGCTTCCGCCAGGCCATGGGCGCCACGCCCGGCGAATACCGTCAGGCGTTCATCTAAACCATCAAGCCCAAGGTCTTGGCCTTGGCCACCGCCTGGGTGCGCCGCTCTACACCGAGTTTGCTGTGAATGCGCCGCGCGTGGGTCTTGACGGTGTGCAGGGAGATAAACAGGCGGTCGGCGATCTCGAGGTTGGAACTGCCCAGGGCGATCAGTTGCAGCACTTCCAGTTCGCGCTGGCTCAAGGGGTTTTCCACCATGCCGGGGGTTGATGCCTGAGGCTCCAGGCCCAGCTCACTCAGCAATCCCGGCGCACGCAAACGCAGTTCGCGAATCGCTTGTTGAACCTGGCAACGCCCGGCCAGTTCCAGGCCGGCTTGCAGCGAGCGGCGCGCCGAGGCCGGATCCCCCAGCTGCCAGGCGACTTCGCCCAGCACCAGGTGCAGTTCGATTTCCAGGCAAAGCATGCCGCGCTGATGGGTGGCTTGCAGCAAGGCGTTGAGCCGTTCCACCGGTTGATCGGCGCAGCCCAGTTTCACCTCCGCCAGCACCAACAGGTATTCAAGACGCGGGATCAGTTCCAGGGTGGCCGGCGGCGCCTGCTTGCCCTGGGGCCCACGAAAATGGCGCAGCACGCGACGCACCGCCTCCACGGTCAATTCGGCGCGCCCCTGCTGCAACCAAAAGTGCCCGCTGACCAACAGCAGCACCGCGCGGTACACCGTGTCCGGAACCTGGCGTTGCTGCATCAGCCGCTCGGCCTCACGCAACTGGATAAAGGCCTGGGCGTAATCGCCACGGTTGGCAGCCAACAGCGCCAGGCCGAGAAAGCCGTAGAGCACGCGCTTGTCCTGGCTGTGCAGGCACATCTTCAAGCCCGTGTCGAAACACTCGGCGGCCAGGCTGTCCTGGCCTTGGCGCAAGGCCAGGTGCCCGCGTCGCAAGGCAATACGCCCCACCAAGGGACCGGCCTTGAGCCGCTGTTCAAGCAATATGGCTTGTACATTTTCCAGCAGGCTCTGAGCCCTGTACGGCGCACCGCGCTGTTCCAGTAATTGAGCGTGATCCAGCTCAAGCAGCGCCTCCAACAGTAACGAACCATGGGCGCGCGCCAGGCACAGCGCTTCGCGGTTCAGGCCTTGGGCCACGTCCAGTTCGCCGCGCAACAAGGCTTGCTGGGTCAGGCCCGACAGGCACATCAGCCGCGAGGTCCACGCGCTGTCGGGCAAGGCTTGCAGCGCCTCAAGAAAATGCAGGCGCGAGCCCTCGGCATCGCCGCCCAGGTGCAGCAACCAGCCCCATTGCGCCTGCCAGCGCGCCAATAAATACCGCTGTTGCGCCGCCGTCGGTTGCGGGGCAAACCGGGCCAGTTGATCGATGCACACCGCCGCCTGTTCGAAGCGCCCGGCAAACAGCAACGCCGCCGTCACCAGCCCCACCAGTTGCGCCGAGCCGAGCATCAATTCATCGCCATGCTGCTCATGCAGGTGCAACAGCAAGACGGCATTCTGCTGGCGGAACAGGTCCTCGAAGCTGAAGTGCTGCAACAGGCTCACCGCCATTTCATATTCTTCGGCCAGCAGCGCCTGTTCGAAAGCGGCCTGCCAGTCCTGTTCGGCGCAGAACCATTGGCAGGCGCGTCGATGCCAGGAGCGTTTGGCCGGCCAGGGCTCGTCCTGCATCAGGCGCGCCAGGGGCGGAAAAACCTGCAGCCAGCCGGTGTCCTCCCACGGTTGGATAAAGGCGCCGAGCACCTGCAAATCCCTCAGGTACTGGTCACCGTCACCCGCGCCGAACAAGTGCTCGCACAGGCCGGTGTTGAAGCGCGGCAGATGAGCCAGTACGCGCCAGGCCTCCGCCAGTTCCGGCGGCAGTGTGCTGAACAGCTCGTGTTGCAGGTAGTCGAGCAAGGTCTTGTCGGGGTGCCCATCGCCCAGCAGCGCGATGCGCACACCCGCGCACCAGCCGGCGCTGAACTGCAGCACGCTGTCGACCGAATGCCCGGGCGCATGGCTGAGCAGTTGCTGGATTTCCGCAGGGTTGAAGGCCAGTTCTGCGCCACATTCGAGCAACTCATCGTCGAGCAGCAGGCGCGGCCAGTTGCACGCCGGTCGCCGCCGCGCGCCCAGCCACCAAGTCAGGGCCGGGCTACTGGCGGTGAGCAGACGGTCGAGCAAGGCGTCGGTGTCGGGCGTTGGCAAGCGGCAAAAATCATCGAGGAACAGCCATGCCGAGGCCTGCCAGCGGCTGAGGTCGAGCAGCAAGGTGGTTTCATCGGTAAACGTCAGGCCCAGGTTTTGCGCGAGCCGCAGGCACAGGTCGAGGGGGCTGAGGGTCGCGCCATTAAGCGGCAACCAGTACACCTGGCAACCCGCAGGCGCCTGCAACGCACATTCGGCGAGCAGCGCGCTCTTGCCACTGCCGCCGGGGGCGCAGAGTAATTTGACCCTGGCCGGGGCCGTCAGCAAGGGCTCGGCCAGGCGGGGGCGCAGCAGATGGTGAGCGGACAGCCGTGGCATGAATCCAGGACGGTCCAGGCAGCGTGTCATGGCAGTCATTGCTGCATCCTGCTTTTTTATTGTTATGCAACCTGGTGCTTACCCTAGTCCTGTGGCGGGTGGTTATTGAAGAAGTATTCAGCAGGGTGATTGAAGGCCATGCACAAAACCCCATGTGTACAAAACCCACTGTGGGAGGGGGCTTGCCCCCGATGAGGGACTGTCAGTCACTGGATTGGTTGACTGATACACCGCCATCGGGGGCAAGCCCCCTCCCACATTTGACTGCATTTCATATTGGGATCAGCGTACGCCTTCAGCCCTCAACGCCGCCGGGGTGTAGTCCGCTGCCTTGGCCGCAAAGCCGAACACGAAGCTGCTCTTCTCCTCGTTCTTCATGCCCAGTGCGATATAGCGCCCGGCAATGATGTCGTACAAGGTCTCGACGGTGTAGGCCGGCACCTGGTGGTCGTAGTAGAACTGCGAATGACCTTCGGCGACGCGCCACAGTTGGCCACGACCGTCGTAGTGATCCACCAGCGCGACTTGCCAGCTGTCTTCGTCGATGTACATATGGCGCTTGGCGTAGATGTGCCGCTCGCTCGGCTTGACCGTGCCGACCACTTCCCACACGCGGTGCAGTTCGTAACGGGTCAGGTCCTGGTTGATGTGACCGGCCTTGATGATGTCGTCGTATTTGAGCGACGGCGAATCGAGCTTGTAGCTGTTGTAGGGGATGTACATCTCTTTCTTGCCCACCAGCTTCCAGTCATAGCGGTCGGGGGCGCCGGAGAACATGTCGAAGTTGTCGGTGGTGCGCAGGCCGTCGGACGCGGTGCCCGGGCCGTCATAGGACACTTGCGGCGCGCGGCGCACGCGGCGCTGGCCGGCGTTGTAGATCCAGGCCAGGCGCGGTTCCTTCACCTGGTCGAGGGTTTCGTGCACCAGCAGCACGTTACCCGCCAGGCGCGCCGGGGCGGTCACCGATTGCTTGAAATAGCTCAGCACGTTGGCCGCCTTGGCCTGGTCGATATCGGGAATCGCCTGAGGCACCGCCACTTCCTCCTCGAAGCGGATCGGCGTGTAGCTGCCATTGGTCTGCGGGGTGGCCTGGGTAATGATGCGGCGCAGGTTGCCGCCGTGATAACGGGTGATGTGGTTCCACAGCACCTCCACGCCATTCTTCGGAATCGGGAAGGCGTAGTAACGGTTACCGGTGAAGTTTTCCAGGCCGTTACCGTCGTTGATCGTCTTGACGTTCAGCGCGCTGCGCTTGATCGACTCGTAGATATCCGGTGGCAGGTTGACCGTACGGTGGCTCGGGTACACCGGGATCTTGTAGGTCTCGGGGTAACGCTTGAACATCGCCACCTGGCCGTCGGAGAGTTTGTCTTTGTACTTGTCGACTGTGGCCGCGGTGATCACGAACAGCGGCTTTTCACTGGCGAACGGGTCGGCGAGGAAGCCCTTGCTGTCCACCGCGCCGGCGTTTTTCGGGATGCCACCGGTCCACGCCGGGATCGAGCCATCGGCGTTGCCAGCCTTTTCAGCGCCGACCGGGGTCAGAGTAGTGCCCAGCTTGGCCGCCTCTTCCGGCGACACCGCCGCCATCACGTGGGAGGCCAACAGGCTGAGGGCCAACACTGCAATTGTCTTACGCATGGATTCTTGTCCTTCTTTAAGCCAAATCAGAAGTTCACGCCGAAGCTGAGGGCGAGGAAGTCGCGGTCGGTCAGGGTGTTGTAGTCGCCACCAAAGAAGTCGGTGTAACTGAGGCTGGCGGTGTAGGTGCTGCGGTAGTCCGCATCGACGCCGACGCTGAGGGCCTTGGCGCCTTTGTTGAAGATACCGTTGGGCCCGTAGCCGGCCACGTCATGGGACCAGGACAGGTTGGGCTTGAGGTTCACCCCGGCAATCGCATTGTTGTAGTCGAGGATCGCCCGCGCGCGGTAGCCCCAGGACGTGGAGGTGACGAAGCCGTCGGTGTCACCCTGGAAACCGTAGGCGCCGTACACCGAGTCGCGGCCGTAACGCAGTTTGGATTTGTCTTCCAGGCCGGCGACGTGGACCACCGCCGCTTCGCCTACCAGGGTCAGGCGTTCAGCGCCCAGCACCTGGTCGAAGAACTGGGTCATGGTGCTCTGGATCTGGGTGATTTCCTTGCGGCGGTAGCCTTTGTTGTCGGCGCCGAAAGAGGAACGAATCGGCGATGCGGCATTGCCCGCAATCGGGTTGATCAGGGCCAGGGTCAAGTCAGTGGTATTGAGCTGCACCGGTGCATTCGGACGGTAGCTGATCTCACCGGTCCACGCCGTGCCGGTGGGCAAGGTGGTGGAGAAGCTGGCGCCGAACAGGCGGATGTCTTCCGGGTAGTCGAGGTAGTACTGGCCACGGCCGAGCATGGTGCTCTGGGCCAGGGCCGAACCGAAGCCGGCCGGGGCAGCCGCCGCGATACCACCGATGGTCGCCAGATTGGTGTTGGCGGTAATCGTGCCCACGGTCGGCGTGCGGCTGTGGTAGTTCATGAAGTACAGGCCGTACTCCGTGTCATCGCCCAGCCAGCGCAAGGCTGCACCGAATTGGCCGGAGTCCCGTGCATCGCGGTCACCGGCACGCTGCACCACCACACCTTCGCGGGTCACCACAAAGCCTTGGCCGCGAGCCGCTGCAATCGGTTGCAACGGCGCAATCGCCGGGCTACCCACCGTGTAGTTGCCGGTGCAGCCATCTGCCGCCACGTCACCGCCAAAGAAAGTGCCGCAGTTATCCAGCACCGTCTGGTCCCACTCCAGCTGGTAGAAGCCTTCCACGGTCAGTTGGTTGGTCAGGCTCTGGGACGCGAACAGCATGTTGACCGGAATCAGCCCTTCCTTGATCTCGGCACCCGGACGGCGGAATGCCGACACGTCAATCGGGTTGATGCTGTTGATGGAGTTGCCGATGAAGGTACTTTCGCCCCAACTGACCACCTGCTTACCGGCGCGCACGGTGCCCGGCAGGTCGCCCAGGGAGTAGTTGTGGTAGACGAACGCATCGAGGATCTGCGCACCGCTGGATTTGGCGCCTTCCTTGCGGTTGTGGTCGCTGATCTGCT
This sequence comes from Pseudomonas sp. BR20, assembly GCF_050780135.1. NCBI lineage: Bacteria > Pseudomonadati > Pseudomonadota > Gammaproteobacteria > Pseudomonadales > Pseudomonadaceae > Pseudomonas > Pseudomonas sp. BR20. Next base: position 5,723,263 of record NZ_CP172012.1, read on the forward strand.
TGAACTCGCGGTCTTCGTCCTTGAGTTCGAAGTCGTACCAATACTTGCCACGCACGAACACACCGGTGTCGCCGTACTTCAGTTCCAGGTCGTGCAGGCCCTTGAAGATCTTGGAAAAGGTCTCGCCCTTCTTGAAGTTGAGACGCCCGTCATCTCCCGTGGAAGCCTGGCCCGTGCCGCCATTGACGGTGCCCACGAGTTTTTTATCGGCATCGCGCATGCCCCAGCTCGAGCCGACCGACAGCGAGGAGTCGAATTGCCCTTCGATCTCGCCAATGTTGAAGGAAACAGCCTGTGCCTGGGCACAGCAACCCAACGCAACCGCAGCGGCCAGCGCCTGTGGCGTGAAGATGGCGCGCATTATTGTTTTTGTCATGCGTCTTCCCCGGTGAGTGACAGAAGGCCCCACCCTACTGCCGCGCATCAGGAGCGATAAGCGCACCAAGGAGGGATTCGTGTTGTCGCTCGAAAGGATTACAGGCCGCTCTGGCCTGGGTCTGGGCGAGGGCATGGACCGGGTGGATGGTGGGTTATCAAGAGAATGGATGGCGACGTGGGCGACTGTTGCCATATCGGTAACAGTCCTTGTCCTGAACAGCTATTACTCATTTTGTTACAAGCGACTATTCTTGCCTGGCTTTCAGGGCAAACCGCCCGCTTCCGCTCTCGGGAGAAAAGCCGATCTTGAATAGATTGAAGTGTTTTTTCAGTCTGTTACCCGTGTTCACTGACGTTGATTTGTCGCTCCTTGATCCAACGTCTTACTTCAGCCGCTGCGTTTGCCGCGGCTTTTTTTTGCCTGAAATAAAACGGGGCGCCATCAGCGCCCCGTGGGATTCAATCTTTTTCAAGCAACGATCACAGGCTGTACTTCTGCAAGTTCGCCATCATTTCCTTTAACGCTTCGATATTGTCCTTGGGATGGGCTGCGCCTTCGAAGTCGCAGATCTGCGCCCAATGTGCCGCCACATCGTCTGGAGAGAACCCGGCCTCTGGGTCAAAGCCTACGCCCAGGCTGCGCTCCCAGCGGGTCTTGCCGATCCAGCCGCCACCCACCTCGAACAGCCCTGAAGTTTCCTGGCACGCTTCGCTGCCCAGGTACACCACCAGCGGGCTGACCAATTCCGGCTTGAGGCGCTCGAACACTTGCGGCGGGATCAGGCCTTCGGTCATGCGTGTGGCGCCGGTGGGGGCGATGGCATTGACCAGGATGTTGTTCTTGCGCCCTTCCAGGGCCAGGGTGCGGGTCAGGCCGTACAGCCCAAGCTTGGCCATGCCGTAGTTGGACTGGCCGAAGTTGCCGTAGATGCCCGAGGTGGACGCGGTGAAGATCACCCGGCCGTAGCCTTGCTCACGCAGGTGGGGCCAGGCGGCGCGGGTGACTTTGTAGGCACCTTCGACATGCACCCGGTAAACCAGGTCCCAGTCGGCGTCGTCCATTTTGTGGAAGGTTTTGTCGCGCAGGATGCCGGCGTTGTTGACCACCACGTCGATGCGGCCGAAGACGTCGAGGGCGTTCTGGACGATCTTGTCACCGTCGGTGACAGAGTCATGGTTGGCCTCGGCGATACCGCCCGCCTCGCGAATCTCCGCCACGACCCGGTCGGCAGCGGACGCATTGGCGCCCTCGCCCTGGGTGGAACCGCCGAGATCGTTGACCAGTACCTTGGCCCCGTGTCTGGCGAACAGCAGCGCATGGGCCCGGCCCAATCCGCCGCCGGCACCGGTGACGATCACGACCTTATCCTGAAACTGCACTGACTCACTCATACCGAACTCCGATGGCGACAATGGGAATGGCTCGAGTGTCCGGCAACGCGCCTGCGGTCACAATAAATACGGCTGGGGCTGAATGGTGCTCGATAAGGCTGGGGGATGATGACTCGTCTCTCTGTAGGAGCGAGCTTGCTCGCGAAAAATCCCAAAGCGCCGCGTGGTGTCAGGATTCCCACGTTATCGTTGACGATTTTCGCGAGCAAGCTCGCGCCTACAGAAAAGGATTCGGGATCAGGAATAGGCCACTCGCGAGGCCGGCCGCGCGACCCGATCACGAAACGCCTGGTAGTGCTTGAGCACCTGTACCGGTGCCTCGATCTGCGGGTAGTGGCCGATATTGGCCAGCAACACCGTGTCGGCGTGGGGCACCAATTGCTGGTAACGCTCGACCATATGCGCGCCGGAGATCGGGTCAACTTCGCCGTCGATCACCCGCAACGGCACCTCGCCGCGCTGCATCGCGCCGACCCAGCGATCACGCAGGCGACGGCGCTGGGGGACGTAAGCGATCAGTTTGTGCAGGATGCGCGTGCCGTCGTTGCCGTTGATCAGGCTCCAGAAGTCATCCAGGGCACTTTCACTGGGGCGGGTGTCGGGGCCGAATATCTGGCCGAAGCTGTCAGACAAAGCGCTGCGCCCGAAGGCACGGCCGATCATCCAGCCCAGGGGGCTGAGCAAGAGTTTTTGCACCAGGGCCAGGCGATGGGTTTCGGGGAATAACCCGCCATTGAGGAACACACAACTGGCCATCTCAAACCGGCCCTCGTAGTGCCGGGCCAGGAGTTCCTGGGCAACGCTGTCACCGTAGTCATGGGCCAACACATGCACCGGCTGCTCCACCCGCAAGTGTTCGAGCAAGGCCTGTTGCAAGTCCGCCTGTTCCAGCAGGCAATAATCGTGGTCCAGCGGCTTGGCCGAGTCACCGAAGCCGAGCATGTCGCAGGCGATCACCAGATTGCGCTGGGCCAGGGGTTGCCACAGGTAATGCCAGTCCCAACTGGCCGTGGGGAAGCCATGGATCAGCAGCAGCGGTTCGCCCTGCCCGGCCACCCAATAGCGAATGGTACGGCCGCGAAAGACGAAATCCTGACCACGCTTGCGCCAGGCTCTGAGCGGGATCTCGGCGAGTGGCATCAACTGTTATACCCAGGGTCTTGCAGATCCAATTTGCGCAGCAAGGCCGGCCAGGCCAGCGCGCCCCCCATGCCTTGGGCGCTCTTTGTAACAGTCGCCACCATTGTCTTGGCCCCGGCAAGAATTTGCGGCCCGATGGAGATCAATTCAGCCCCACCGTTTTGCGCCAGCACTTGGATTTCGCAGGCGCGCTGGAAGATGAACATCATCAGGAAGGTGTCGGCGATGGTACTGCCGCAGGTCAGCAGGCCATGGTTGTGCAGCATCAGGAAATTGTTATCACCGAGGTCGGCCTGCAAGCGGGCTTTTTCTTCGTGGTTCAAGGCCACGCCTTCGTAGGCGTGATAGGCCAGGCTCGACAGCACGAATAGCGATTGCTGGCTGATGGGCAACACGCCCTGCTTCTGCGCAGCGACGGCGACACCCGCGGCAGTATGGGTGTGCAGCACGCACGTCACATCGTGGCGAACTTCATGGATGGCACTGTGGATGGTGTAGCCCGCCGGATTGATTTCGTAGGGGCTGTCCATCAGTTTGTTGCCGGCCTGATCGACCTTGACCAGGCTGGACGCGGTGATCTCGTGGAACATCAGCCCATAGGGGTTGATCAGGAAATCATCGGTGCCCGGCACCTTGGCCGAGATATGGGTGAAGATCAGATCATCCCAGCCATGCAGCGCCACCAGGCGATAGCAGGCCGCGAGGTCGACGCGGATCTGCCATTCGGCAGCGCTGACCTGGTCTTTGACATTCTGCGGCGATAGAACGGGGGCTAGGCTCACGGCAACGACCTCCTTGGCGCACTGTCTTATTGTTATTTTTTTGTGTGATGGGCCAGTCTAGTCAGACCTCATGCCTGCCGTAGTTGCCTTGGCAGCCAGCTTGATGACCGAGCGGGTCAGCTCAGAGAATAGTTGAAGTTTGTTTAAAGCGCGTCAGAGAAGCGCCGCCAGAAAAGGCACGGCGAACAGGTTGAGCAACCCCGTCAACACCATCACCAGGCCGGCGACCGAGCCCTCTTCGCCGCCCACTTCATGAGCCCGGCTGACACCCGCACCGTGGGCCCCCACGCCAAACAACGCGCCACGAGCCAGGGGCGTACGCAGCGGCAGCCATTTGAGCAATACACCACCGAGCATGGCGCCAAACACACCGGTGAACATCACAAACACCGCCGTCAACTCCGGCACGCCACCAAGGTCGGAAGACACCGGCATGGCGAACGGTGTGGTGATCGAGCGCGGCACCAGCGACATCGTCACCGAACTGTCCAGCGCCAGTGCCTTCGCCAGGCCGAACGAGGTCGCGATCGATGCCACGCTGCCCGCCACCATGCCCAGCAGCAACGCCGGCCAGTGCCGCGCCAGCAAGCGGCGCTGCTGCCAGATCGGCACGGCAAACGCCACAGTGACCGGGCCCAACACCAGCATCAGCCAGTGGGTGTCGGTGGCGTATTCGGCATAGGCGGTGTGCATCGGCACGGCCACCGCCAACAACAGCGCAGGTACCAGGATCAGCGGCGACAGCAGGTAGCGCCCGGTCCGCCGGTAGATCCAGCGGCTGAACACGTAGGCGCCCAGGGTCAAGGCGAGCCAGAACACCGGCATCAGTTCAAGCTTCATGGCGCAATCTCCAGCGGCACACGGCTTCCACCGTAAACGCCGTGACCAGCATCACCGCCAGCGTGCTGAAGCCGATCACCAACAGGATGCGCCAGCCGTCGTTGCGCAGCAGGCCGCCGTAATCGAGCAGGCTCATCAGGGCCGGGATGAAGAACAGCAGCATCTCGGCCATCAACACCCCGGCGCCCAATTGCAGCGCCGCCGGCTTGACCAGGCCACTGGCGAACGTTGCCAGCAGCAGGCCCAGGCCCACGACGCCACCGGGGATGGGCAAGGCCAGCCAAACCGCCAACTGGGTGCCCAGCAGATAAATCGCGAGCAGCACGACCAGTTCAGTCAGCAAACGGGCAAGGTGTTTGAAGGGAAAACGTTTCATGGGCTTTGGGTCCTCGCAAGCCTCCATTTTAGAGAGCTGCCTTCCATCCCCATAGCGAATTGTTAGACTGCCAACTATTCCAAACTGGAATCATGACTATGGAATTCAAACAGCTGCGCAGCTTTGTCGAAGTGATCCACCGAGGCGGGTTTACCCAGGCGGGGAAAACCCTGCATATCAGCCAGTCCGCCGTCAGCAAGCAGGTCGCACAATTGGAGCAAAGCCTGGGCACGCCGCTGCTCGACCGTATCGGCTCGCAGATCCGTCTGACCGCCGCTGGTCAAGTCGTGTTGCAACGCGCCGAAGCCATGCTGCGCTTGCAGTCCGAATTGCTCAGCGAACTGGACGATATGCACCACCTCACCCGCGGTGAACTGCGCCTGGGCCTGCCATTGCTGGCGGGCGACACGCTGTTCGCCGGGTTGTTTGCCGAGTATCGCCGACGCTACCCGAACGTCACCATCCAGTTGCTGGAGGGCGGCAGCCGCAATATCGAACAGGCGATCCTGAGCGGTGAGCTGGAAGTGGGGGGCAGCTTGAAGCCCAATGACCCGGCGTTTGCCTGGCAAGCCTTTTGCGATGAACCACTGGATGCACTGCTGCCGATTGACCACCCTCTGGCAGACAACGCCCAGGTACGCCTTGAAGAATTGGCTGACACGCCGTTCCTGATGTACCAGCGCAGTTTTGTGCTCAATGATCGTCTGATGCAGGCGTGTCAGCAGTTGGGCTTTACCCCGAAGGAAATCGGCCGCAGTGGCCAGGCAGATTTCCTCGCCGCGTTGGTGGCCGCCGGCCAAGGCGTGGTGCTGCTACCCAGCGTGGTCGCCCGTGGGCTGGTGCGACCTGGCGTGGTGCGCCTGACGTTGAAGGCTCCCGATTACCTGCGCTGGGACATTGCCTTTATCTGGCGTGAGGGCGCCTATCTATCGAAAGCCGCCCAGGCCTGGCTGGCGTTGTTACGCGAATTCCCGGTCAAGCGCGCAGTGCAGTGACCAGCTCGGCCAGCCACGGCTCTGCGTCGGTTTCCGGAGTGACACTTTCGCTGGCGTCCAGGCGCAGCATCGGCAGCACTTCACGCACACCCAACTCGCCGAACAGCTCGCGCATTTGCTCGCCGCCGCCGCAGAAGGTATCGCCGTAGCTGGCGTCGCCCAGGCCGATCACCGCGCCGGGCAGACCACGCCAGGCGGCGGGCAGTTGGTCGCGAATGGTTGAATACAGGGGTTGCAGGTTGTCGGGCAATTCACCCATGCCGGTGGTGGAGGTCACCGCCAGAAAGGCTTGCGGACTGAAGGCTTGTACATCTGCCAAGGTCGCACGGGGGTTGTGCCAGGCCTCGAAGCCGGCCTTGTTGAGGATGTCGGCGGCGTGGCGAGCGACTTCTTCAGCCGTGCCGTACACCGAGCCGGAAAGGATGGCGACTTTCATCAATCTGATCCTGTAGTTGAGCGAAAGCCTGGGATATTAGCAGCTGGCGCAAATATTTCAGCGCCCGCCGTGCAAGATTCAAGGCATGTCTTAAACTGGCAACTCCAACCCAAAGCCATGGACCGCGCAATGATTAACGCCAAGCTGATGCACATGGTGATCAACGCTTCCAACGACGGCATCGTCGTCGCTGAAAGAGAAGGCAAGGACAAGCCGCTGATCTACGTAAACCCCGCATTCGAACGGCTGACCGGCTACACCCTCGACGAAATCCTCTATCAGGATTGCCGCTTCCTGCAGTCAGGCGACCGCGACCAGCCGGCCCTGATAGCCATCCGCGAAGCGTTGGAGAACGACGGTGCCTGCCGGGAAATCCTGCGTAATTACCGCAAGGACGGCAGCCACTTCTGGAACGAACTGTCGCTTTCAACGGTTTATAACGCGGCGGACAAACAGACGTATTTCGTCGGTGTACAAAAGGACGTCACGCTCCAGGTCAAGGCCCAGCAGCGTGTCGCGCAGTTGGAAGGCGAACTGGCGCAGGTCAAGGCCGAACTGGCAGCGCTCAAAGCGACAAATGGATTAAACAAAATTTAGAAAGTGCAGGCATAAGAGCGGATAATGGCATTTTAATACCCCTCTATTGAGCAAGCACGATGCGACGCAATGCGCTTCTGACCCAGGATGAGCTGGATTTCATTCAGAATATGCAACACAACCCGCAACTCAACCTGCGGGATGCTTCGTCGAGCCTGACCGTCAACGGCGGTGCACAGATTCGCGACTTGCTCACCCGCCTGGCCGCCCACGACCATCTCACCATCCAGGCGCAGTTCAACAACCAGCAACTGACCTTCCCTCTGCATCTGGTGGAGGATGAGTTCAATGCAATGCATCTGCGTTTGGGCGTGCCGAGTATTTTCGAAGACGGCCCGATGATACGCCCGTGGCGCCTGGCGCTTGAAACGCCGGTGGCCCTCGAGAACATCCGGGGCAATGCCGGCGCCCTGTGGGTGCATGAGGTGTCATTCAAGGGTGTACTGGTGGAAATTCGCGGCCGGATCAAGCCGCCGAAAACCTTTTCCCTGTGGTTCAGCCCATCGGGCTACGAACGCATCGCGCTGCGCGGCGCGTTCGAGCGGGAAACGGCACGGGGCTTGTTTGCTTATCGCTTGAGCCAAAGCGACGTGGATGAAACCGAGCGCCTGCGTCAGTTCATCCTGCACCAGCACCGCCTGGCCCATCCGCACATGCATGCCTGAAATCAGGTATCCAGCCCGCCGCTGAGAAACTGTTGCAAGCGCCGCCGCATCAGGCGACCTTCATTGCCCAGGCAGCCGATGGACGTGCCGGCCAGGTCGTCCTGGGCAAGATCCGAAGCCGCACCCGCAAGAAGCAGCGGGCAATCCAGGGTCAACGCCAAGCGGTTCAAGCGCCCGGCAAGATCATGGTTATGCGAGTAATTGGAGAAGAGGATCAGGGCCTGTGGGTGAGTTTTCTCGCAGACCAGCGTCAACTCGTCAACCGGCTGCCCCATGCCCAGCACTTTCACGGCCAGGTCATCTCTGCTCATCAGGAGCGCCGCCACCAGCAACTCCAACTTACGGCACTCACCCGCCATGGCCGCCAGCAATACCCGCGGCACGGGTGAAGCGCACGCCAATTGCAGGCGCTCCAAGGCACGTACTCGCAGGAAGTTGTCGAAGAACAACCATTCGCTGGCCTGGCCGAAACGCCCCTGATGACGCAACAGCTCATTCCACAGGGGCATCAGAATGTCCTGGAACACCACATCGAGTGGGTAGGTAGCCAGAACCTGCCCATACAAACGTTCCAGTTGACGGTCGTCGAAGTCGCTGATGACCTGCATCAACCGCGCCTGCCACTGCGGCCATTCACTTTCCTCGACGGCATCGCACTGTGCACGAACGGCTTCGGCCTGCTGATCGTCACGAGCGAGAATCTTGCCCACTTTGCTCACGGCCACGCCGCGCTCAATCCAATCGAGAACACGATGGACTGTCTGTATATCGACCTTGGAATAGAGGCGATGCCCACTTTCAGTGCGCGTGGGCTGTATCAGCCCATAACGACGTTCCCAGGCACGCAAGGTGACCGGGTTGACGCCTGTCAATCTCGAGACTTCACGAATCGGAAACAGCTCATCGGAAGCGGTGAGATCCAGATGCGAAACACTATCAAGCGGAGCAGTAATCACGGGCATTTTAGACCAAAAAACCAACGTTAACTGGGCGCTCATTTAACGCCTTTACACCTGTCTTTTTCAAGTTTCCCGCTTTTCGGACCAATGTCGCTGGTGTATTCGGGTAAAACAGGAATAATCCTTGCCTGCTTTTTACACGTCGCTGCAACACCCCCGCAGCGTCGTCTGTGCGCCACCTACCCGGTTCAGCGCACCCGTACATTTGGAGATACACAATGTCTACCTCTCCCGTCACCTTGATGGTTGCGCGCCGCGTGGCCAAAGGGCGCTATGAAGAACTGATGGCCTGGCTGCGCGAAGGCGAGCAATTGGCCACCGATTTCCCCGGCTATCTGGGTTCCGGCGTGCTGGCCCCACCGCCCAATGACGATGAATTCCAGATCATTTTCCGCTTCGCCGATGAGAAAACCCTGCACGCCTGGGAGTTTTCCGCCTCACGCAGTGCGTGGTTGAGCCGTGGGAGCGATTTATTCGCCGACCCGTCCGAGCACCGTGTACGGGGCATCGATGGCTGGTTTGGCGCATCGGGCGCCCGTCCGCCACGCTGGAAGCAGGCGGTGGCGATCTGGCTGGCGTTTTTTCCGGTGTCGCTGCTGTTCAACTTCGTCCTGGGGCCGCTGCTCAGTGAACTCGAGCTGGGGCCACGTGTGCTGGTCAGCACAATGGCACTCACGCCCTTGATGGTGTACTGGTTCATTCCGCTGTCGACCCACCTGCTGGCGAACTGGCTGCACCCAGCGCCTGCCCCCCGCAAGGCCTCCGAAGCGGCGGCGTGAGTACAGGGGCGGCCCGTCGCTGGTATGATTTGCGCCTGCCAGCGACGCGAGCCTCCCATGACTGCAACGAACGCCCCGATCCTGATCACCGGCGCCGGCCAGCGCGTCGGCCTGCATTGCGCCGAACGCCTGCTGGACGAGGGCCAATCGGTAATTTTCAGCTATCGCAGCGAACGCCCCGGCGTGCAGGCCCTGCGCGAGCGTGGCGCGGTCGGCGTGTTTGCCGACTTCTCCACTGAGGCGGGGATTCTGGCGTTTATCGCTGAACTGAACACCCACACCCAAAGCCTGCGTGCGATCATCCACAATGCTTCGGCGTGGGTCGCAGAGGCGCCGGGCGAAGAAAGCCGCGCCTTTCGCGATATGTTCAGCGTGCACATGCTTGCGCCGTACCTGATCAACCTGCATTGTTCACCCTTGCTGCAACGCTCGACACCTGCCGACATCGTGCATATCAGCGATGACGTGGTGCGCAAGGGCAGCCGCCAGCACATCGCCTACTGTGCCACCAAGGCGGGGCTCGAGAGCCTCACGCTGTCGTTTGCCGCGCAGTTCGCGCCGCTGATCAAGGTCAACGGCATCGCCCCGGCGATGGTGATGTTCAACGAAGGCGACGACGCGGCCTACCGCGTCAAGGTCTTGGCCAAATCGGCACTGGGCATCGAACCCGGGCCGGAGGTGATTTACCAGAGCGTGCGTTACCTGCTGGACAACCCCTATGTCACCGGGACCACCCTGACCGTCAACGGCGGGCGGCATATCAAGTAAGCCGCTTGTGAGGATGTTGCATGACCTTATCCCTGCCCCACCATTACCGCGAGATCCTCAAGGGCCTGGGCGAAGACCCGGAACGCGAAGGCCTGCTCGACACCCCCAAGCGCGCCGCCAAGGCCATGCAGTACCTGTGTCATGGCTATGAGCAGAACCTCGAGGAAATCGTCAACGGCGCACTGTTCGCCTCCGACAATGACGAGATGGTGATCCTCAAGGACATCGAGCTGTATTCGCTGTGCGAGCATCACCTGCTGCCCTTTATCGGCAAGGCTCACGTGGCCTATATTCCGACGGGCAAGGTGCTGGGCCTGTCGAAGCTGGCGCGCATCGTCGACATGTTCGCCCGGCGCCTGCAGATCCAGGAAAACCTCACCCGGCAAATCGCCGACGCCATCCAGGAAGTGACTCAGGCGGCCGGTGTGGCCGTGGTGATCGAAGCCAAGCACATGTGCATGATGATGCGCGGCGTGGAAAAACAGAATTCAACCATGAACACCTCGGTGATGCTCGGCGCGTTCCGCGAGTCGAACACCACGCGCATGGAGTTCCTGCAACTGATTGGACGGAGCAAGTAGCAATGCCACAACTTCAACCAGGCATGGCGCGCATCCGGGTCAAGGACCTGTGCCTGCGCACCTTCATCGGTATCAATGAAGACGAAATCCTCAACAAGCAGGATGTGCTGATCAACCTGACCATCCTGTATGCCGCCCAGGAAGCCGTGCGCGACAACGACATCGACCACGCGCTGAACTACCGCACCATCACCAAGGCCATCATCGCCCACGTGGAAGGCAACCGCTTTGCCTTGCTGGAGCGCCTGACCCAGGAACTGCTGGACCTGGTGATGAGCAACGAATCGGTGCTGTACGCCGAAGTCGAAGTGGATAAGCCCCATGCGCTGCGCTTTGCCGAGTCGGTGTCGATTACCCTGGCGGCCAGCCGCTAACCCCTGAATTGTCAGTGAGCCCTATGAACGATCAACAACGCCTCGAACTCGAAGCCGCCGCCTTCCGCCGGCTGGTGGCGCATCTGGACAGCCGCAAGGATGTGCAGAACATTGACCTGATGAACCTCGCCGGCTTCTGCCGCAACTGCCTGTCCAAGTGGTACAAGGCCGAGGCCGACGAGCGCCAGATCGAGCTGAGCCTCGATGACGCCCGCGAAGTGGTGTACGGCATGCCGTACGCCGAGTGGAAAGCCCAATACCAGCAAGAAGCCAGCGCCGAGCAGCAGGCGGCGTTTGCCAAAGGAAAAACCCATGACTGATTTGAACACCCTGCGCGCCAGCCTCAACAGCGGCACGCATGTTTTTGCCGACACCCTGGCGTTTGTCGCTGCCGGTTACGATTACCAGCCGCAAGCTTTCACCAATGGCGATGTGGAAAACGCAGCCGGACAGAACGAAGGTTCGTGCAAGACCCTGGGCTTGGCGTTGCTGGAAGGCTTGAGCGACCAGGAAACGCTGCTGGCGTTTGGTGAGCATTACCGCTCGGTGGTGGCGACGCCTGAGGGCAGTGACCATGGCAATATTCGGGCATTGATTGCCCATGGGTTGGCCGGTGTGACATTCACCGCCCAGCCACTGACTCGCAAATCCTGAGTCAGTTAAATTGCACGCATAAAAAAACCGGCCTCGCAGCCGGTTTTTTTATTTCAACAATTTAGAAGGAAGCGTCCTTCAAACCGTCGAGGTAACGCTCGGCGTCCAGGGCCGCCATGCAACCGGCGCCGGCCGAAGTGATGGCCTGGCGGTAGACGTGGTCGGCCACGTCGCCAGCAGCGAAGATGCCTTCGATGTTGGTCGCGGTAGCGTTGCCTTCACGGCCGCCTTGCACCACCAGGTAACCGTCTTTGGCTTCCAGCACGCCTTCGAACAACGAGGTATTCGGGGTATGGCCGATGGCGATGAACACGCCGTCGACTTTCAGCTCGTCGAAGCTGCCGTCGTTGTTTTTCAGGCGAGCACCGGTCACGCCCATGTTATCGCCCAGGACTTCATCCAGGGTGGCGTTGAGCTTGAGGATGATCTTGCCTTCAGCCACACGGGCGTGGAGCTTGTCGATCAGGATCTTCTCGGCGCGGAAAGTCTCGCGGCGGTGAACCAGGGTCACGGTGCTGGCGATGTTGGCCAGGTACAGCGCCTCTTCCACGGCAGTGTTGCCACCACCGACCACGGCGACCGGCTTGTTGCGGTAGAAGAAACCGTCACAGGTGGCGCAAGCGGAAACGCCTTTGCCCATGAATGCTTCTTCCGATGGCAGGCCCAGGTAGCGAGCACTGGCGCCGGTGGCGATGATCAGCGCGTCACAGGTGTAGACGCCGCTGTCGCCGGTCAGGCTGTAAGGCTTCTTGGAGAAGTCGACCTTGTTGATGTGATCAAACACGATCTCGGTTTCAAAGCGCTCGGCGTGTTCTTTCATGCGCTCCATCAGCACCGGACCGGTCAGGCCGTGGACATCACCCGGCCAGTTGTCGACTTCAGTGGTGGTGGTCAACTGACCGCCCGCCTGCATGCCGGTGATCAGCAGCGGCTTGAGGTTGGCCCGGGCAGCGTAGACGGCAGCGCTGTAACCGGCAGGGCCGGAACCGAGAATAATCACTCGCGAATGACGGGTATCAGACATGACTCACTCCTATCGACCGCCCGGACTACAAGACGGCTGGAATAAAAAAGGGACCACGAAGCACTTGGGGAAGGCTTTAACTCGCAGGCCCTGAAAAATAATGGGTGCAGCGTATCGAGGGGGGCAAGATTAAGGAAATACGGAATAACAATCCAGCTCATAGGTGGTCTCTATGCAGTCAGGCCGATTAATCGACGCCTTTGTTACCGTTGATGTCGTCACACCGACCACGCTTTCGCCTTGAAGGCAAAGCCGGTAAGGTCGGCGCGTTCGTCATCCTGCTCGGAGTTCTCCATGCCCGCCCCTGCCCTTTCCGGCCCGCAATACCTGCGCGAAGGCCTCAGACTGGTGCTGAGCCCCGGCCTGCGCCTGTTTGTGCTGCTGCCGCTGGCGATCAACCTGGTGCTGTTCGTCGGCTTGATCTATTTTGCCGGCCATCAGTTCAGCCTGTGGGTCGACCACTTGATGCCGACCCTGCCCGGCTGGCTGAGTTTTCTGAATTACCTGCTATGGCCGCTGTTTGTGGTGCTGGTGGTGCTGATGGTGTTTTTCACTTTCACCATGCTCGCCAATATCATCGCGGCACCGTTCAACGGCTTTCTCTCCGAGAAAGTGGAAGTGGTGGTACGTGGCACTGATGACTTCCCGGCATTCAGTTGGGGCGAGCTGATTGAAATGGTCCCGCGTACCCTGGCCCGGGAAATGCGCAAGCTGGGCTACTTCCTGCCTCGGGCCATCGGCCTGTTTATCCTGTCGTTCATTCCGGTGGTCAACCTGATCGCCGCGCCGCTGTGGTTGCTGTTCGGCGTGTGGATGATGGCGATCCAATACATCGACTACCCGGCCGACAACCACAAGCTGGGCTGGAACGAAATGCTCGCCTGGCTGCGCCAGAAGCGCTGGCAGAGCATGAGCTTCGGCGGCATTGTCTACCTGGTACTGCTGGTGCCGGTGGTCAACCTGCTGATGATGCCGGCGGCAGTGGCCGGGGCGACGTTGTTCTGGGTGCGCGAACAGGGCGCCGAGGCCATGGCGACGTCGAAAGTGGCCAAGTCATAAATCCATCATCTGCATGACACAATGGCGACATGGCCCATAGCGACACTGTGGGTCATGACGACAGCTTCGCTTCACATCACCCTGATCACCGAAACCTTCCCGCCAGAGATCAACGGGGTGGCCAATACCCTTGGCCGCCTGTGCGAAGGTTTGCGCGCGCGTGGCCATCAAGTCGAACTGGTACGCCCGCGCCAGGGCGCCGATGCAAGCCGGCCCAGCGATGATGGCTTGCTGCTTTGCCGTGGCTGGCCACTGCCGGGTTACCCAGGCCTGCAATGGGGCCAGTCGTCGATGCACAAGTTGCTGCGCCGCTGGACACGCCAGCGCCCCGACGTGCTGTACATCGCCACTGAGGGCCCACTGGGACTGTCGGCGCTGCGGGCGGCACGGCGCCTGGGGATCAGTGTGGTCAGCGGTTTTCACACCAATTTCCAGCAATACTCCAACCAGTACGGCTTGAGCCTGTTAAGCCGCGTGGTCACGCACTACCTGCGTTGGTTTCATAACCGTTCGACCTTGACCCTGGTGCCCAGCGCAAGCCAACGGCTGGAACTGGAGCGTCGGCATTTCGAGCGCCTGGGGATGCTGGCGCGGGGAGTGGACAGCCAATTATTCCACCCGGCCAAGCGTGACAATGCGTTACGCGAAAGCTGGGGCCTGGAAAACGACGATATTGCCGTGCTGCACGTGGGACGCCTGGCGCAGGAGAAAAACCTCGGGCTGCTCAAGCGATGCTTTGATGCGCTGCAGGCGACTTATCCACAACGTCGGCTGAAGCTGATCATCGTCGGTGATGGCCCGCAACGCCCGATGCTCGAGCGCGACCTGCCCGACGCGGTGTTCTGCGGCACCCAGCGCGGCGAAGAACTGGCGCGGCATTACGCCTCAGGGGATTTGTTCCTGTTCCCCAGCCTGACCGAAACATTCGGCAATGTGGTGCTGGAAGCGATGGCGTCGGGCCTGGGAGTCGTGGCGTACGACCAGGCCGCTGCCACCCAGCATATCCGCCATGGCTACAACGGCGTGCTGGCCATGCCGGGAGATGAAAACGCATTTTGCGATGCTGCTACCTGGCTGCTGGAAGAGCGCGAGACCTTGCGCAGGGCCCGACTGAATGCTCGCCAGCATGCCAGTCGCCAGGGCTGGCCGGCGATTATCGAGCAATTCGAGCGCCAGTTACGCGGTGTGTGCGAGGACGGGCAACCGGTGCCCGTCCTGGCGCCGCTTACACCAGGGTCGTCAACGCCTCACGACTGAACGGCAGAATGTCGCCTTCACGGCCGTCACGTACCTTCACCGCCCAGTCCGGGTCCACCAGCAGCGCACGGCCCACCGCCACCAGGTCGAACTCGTCGTTGTTCAGGCGCTCCAGCAGCTTTTCCAGACTGGCCGGCTGCGCGACCTTGTCGGTGTTGACCATGAACTGCAGGAACTCGCCATCCAGGCCGACGCTGCCCACAGTGATGGTCGGTTTACCGGTGAGCTGACGGGTCCAGCCCGCCAGGTTGAGGTCGGAACCTTCGAATTCCGGCTCCCAGAAACGACGGGTGGAGCAGTGGAAAATATCCACACCCGCGTCAGACAGCGGCTTGAGAAATTCACCCAATGCTTCAGGGGTGTGTACCAGGCGCGCGGTGTAATCCTGCTGTTTCCACTGGGAGAAACGCAAGATGATCGGAAAGTCCGGGCCGACAGCGGCGCGGGTAGCCTGGATCAGTTCGATGGCGAAGCGTGAGCGATTGGCCAGGCTGCCACCGTATTCGTCAGTGCGCTGGTTGCTGCCTTCCCAGAAGAACTGGTCGACCAGATAGCCATGGGCGCCATGGATTTCCACGCCGTCCATGCCGATGCGCTGGGCATCCTTGGCTGCTTGGGCGAAAGCGGCGATCACCTCCTTGATGTCCTGGGAGGTCATGCCGTGGACCACCACGTTGCCATCCTTGAGTTTTTCCATCGGGCCGTAGGCCGGCACACTGGCGTCAGGCTCGGTACCGATGCGGCGCACACTGCCCACGTGCCAGAGCTGCGGAACAATCTTGCCACCTTCGGCGTGCACGGCATCGACGACCTTCTTCCAGCCGGCCAGCGCCGCCTCGCCGTAGAAATGCGGGACATTCGGGTAGCCGTTGGAGGCCGGGTGACCGACCACGGTGCCTTCGGTGATGATCAGGCCCACGCCGGCAGCGGCTCGGCGGCGGTAGTACTCGATGACCTTGGAATTCGGCACGCCACCCGGGGAAAACGAACGGGTCATCGGCGCCATGACCACACGGGTCGACAGCTGCAGTGCACCGAGCTGGAACGGTTTGAACAAGGCTTGGACAGGCATGGGAGCACTCCACGGAAGACGAGGTTTATGATGTGGATAATATGGGGGAGTGCAGCGTGCTGAATAGCACTATTGATTTGGGTGATTAAGGGGTATGAAGGTAGCGGCTAGCTGCAAGTTTAAAGCTGCAAGAGGACCCTTTGTGCTTCTACTTGCAGCTTCAAGCTTAGAACTTGAAGCTGCACCGGCAGGTGTTCAACTCAGGGCTTTTTCGATGGCCTGGACGACCGTCGGATCATCCGGTGCAGTGCGCGGCGAGAATCGCGCGAGGACCCGGCCATCCTTGCCCAGCAGGAATTTCTCGAAATTCCAGGTGATATCCCCAGGAAACTCCGCGCCCTCGCCCGCCAGCAAACGGTACAGTTGGTGACGCTCAGGACCGTTCACATCGAGTTTGCTGCCCAGGGGGAAGGTCACGCCGTAGTTCAGGCTGCAGAACTCGCGGATTTCTTCCTCGGTGCCCGGTTCCTGGCCTGCAAACTGGTTGCACGGCAGGCCAAGCACGGTAAATCCCTGGTCCTTGTACTGCTGATAAAGGTTTTCCAACGCCGCGTACTGCGGGGTCAAGCCACATTTGGAGGCGACATTGACCACCAGCACAACGTGCCCCTTGAAGGGCGCCAACGGCAGCTCTTGTCCGTCCAAAGCTTTGAGTTTCAGGTCGTGGAAAGCACTCATGACGAACTCCAGATTTTCCATGTACTTTGCGTTGCGGCGCTTCGAGATTACAACCCGCAAGCCTGCAATCATAGACGCCGATTGCAAAATCCGCCTGCGAATTACTGAGCGGTCGGCCACGGCAGAATAGGAATCGCCGTCACCGCATTCTGCGGGCTGCCTTCGATCAAGCGGTCGCTGTAGACCAGGTACACCAGGGTATTGCGCTTCTTGTCGAGGAAGCGCACCACCTGCATGGTCTTGAACACCAGCGAGGTGCGCTCCTTGAACACTTCGTCGCCGTCCTTGAGTTCGCCCTTGAAGCGGATCGGGCCGACCTGACGGCAAGCGATAGATGCTTCAGCACGGTCTTCGGCCAGGCCCAGGCCGCCTTTCACGCCGCCGGTCTTGGCGCGCGACAAGTAGCAGGTCACGCCGTCGACCTTGGGGTCATCGAACGCTTCGACCACAATTCGGTCGTTGGGGCCGACAAACTTGAACACCGTCGACACCTGGCCAATTTCTTCGGCCGAAGCCAGCAGCGGCATGGCCAGCAGCAGGCCGAGCAATCCCTTCATCACGCGCATCGTGTATTCCCTTTGTTTAGACCAGGATCAGGTTATCGCGATGAACCAGTTCCGGTTCTGCCATGTAACCCAATAGTCCGACAATCGCGTCAGACGATTGTCCAATGATTTTCTGCGCTTCCAGGGCACTGTAGTTGGCCAGGCCGCGGGCGATCTCACGACCGTCGGGCGCTACGCACACAACCATCTCGCCACGGCGAAAGCTGCCCTGCACCAACTTGACGCCCACCGGCAGCAGGCTCTTGTTGCCTTGGGACAACGCCGACACCGCGCCATCGTCGAGCACCAGGGTGCCACGGGTTTGCAGGTGCCCGGCCAGCCATTGCTTGCGCGCCGCGAGCATGCCGCGCTCGGGCGACAGCAACGTACCGATGCGCTCACCGGCCTTGAGGCGATCCAGCACACGCTCCAGGCGCCCACCGACGATGATGGTGTGAGCCCCGGAACGTGCGGCCAAGCGTGCTGCGCGCAGCTTGGTCTGCATGCCGCCACGGCCCAGGGCACCGCCAACGCTGCCGGCCACGGCGTCGAGCGCCGGATCATCGGCGCGCGCTTCGTAGATCAGTTGGGCATCGGGGTTGTTGCGTGGGTCGGCGTCGAACATGCCGTCGCGGTCGGTGAGGATCACCAGCAGGTCGGCCTCCACCAGGTTGGCCACCAGCGCGGCCAGGGTGTCGTTGTCGCCGAAACGGATTTCGTCGGTGACCACGGTGTCATTCTCGTTGATCACCGGGATGACCTTGAGCTCCACCAGCGCACGCAAAGTACTGCGGGCGTTTAGGTAGCGCTTACGGTCGGACAGGTCATCGTGGGTCAGCAGGATCTGCGCCGTATGACGGCCGTGCTCGGCAAAGCTGGATTCCCAGGCTTGCACCAGGCCCATCTGACCGATGGCGGCGGCGGCTTGCAGTTCGTGCATCGCGCTGGGTCGCGCGGTCCAACCGAGGCGGCTCATCCCGGCGGCAACCGCCCCGGACGACACCAGCACCAACTCCACGCCCGCCTCATGCAAGGCCACCATCTGCTCGACCCAGACGCTCATGGCTGCGCGATCCAGGCCTTTGCCGTCTGCCGTCAGCAGCGCACTTCCGATCTTTACGACCCAGCGCTGCGCACCTGTCACTTTGCTCCGCATCATCTTCAACCTTAGATTGAGGGCCGCGCGACCCAGCGCCGCCCATAACGTTATACCCGGATACCAAAACGCCGCTCCTGGGAGCGGCGTTCAAGTTTATCGCAACGGATCAGTCGCGCACGTAAATGATTTCCGGACCGTCTTCATCATCCACGTCTTCTTCGTCCCAATCATCGTCGCCGATGTCATGGACCGACTTCACGCCGCTGCGGCGCAGGGCACGCTGGTCGTCCAGGGCTTGCAACTGGGCACGGGCTTCGTCTTCGATCTGCTGGTCGAGTTCGGCGAGTTCGGCCTTGAATACCGGGTCGGCCGCCAGGCGGTCGGCGCGGTCTTCCAGGTAGCGCATGATGTCGCGGGTCAGGCGCTCGGTGCCTTCTTTGGCGATGGCCGAGATCACGTAGACAGGACCCGTCCATTCCAGGCGATCGACGATTTCCTTGACGCGCTCCTCGTGCTCTTCCTCGAGGATCTGGTCGCACTTGTTCAGCACCAACCAGCGATCACGCTCGGCCAGGGCCGGGCTGAACTTGGTCAGCTCGCTGACGATCACTTCGGCGGCGTCCGGTGCACTGGTGTCATCCAATGGCGCCATGTCGACGAGGTGCAGCAGCAAACGGGTACGGGACAAATGCTTGAGGAAGCGAATCCCCAGGCCTGCGCCGTCGGAAGCGCCTTCGATCAGGCCGGGAATGTCGGCGATCACGAAGCTTTTCCAGCGGTCGACGCTGACCACGCCCAGGTTTGGCACCAGGGTGGTGAACGGGTAGTCGGCGACTTTCGGCTTGGCGGCCGATACCGAGCGGATGAAGGTACTCTTGCCGGCGTTCGGCAGGCCCAGCAGGCCCACGTCAGCCAGTACTTTCATTTCCAGCTTCAGGTCGCGCTGCTCGCCCGGCTTGCCCGGCGTGGTCTGGCGCGGCGCACGGTTGGTACTGGACTTGAATCGGGTGTTACCCAGACCGTGCCAGCCGCCCTGCACAACCATCAGCTTCTGGCCGGCCTTGGTCAGGTCGCCGATCACTTCCTGGGTCGCGGAGTCGATGATCGTGGTGCCGACCGGTACACGCAGTACCAGGTCTTCGCCTTTTTTACCGGTGCAGTCGGTGCTGCCGCCGTTGGAGCCACGCTCGGCATCGAAGTGCCGGGTGTAACGGTAGTCGACCAGGGTGTTGAGGTTTTCGTCGGCCATCATGTAGATGGAACCGCCGTCACCGCCGTCACCGCCGTTGGGGCCACCGTTTTCGATGAATTTTTCGCGACGGAAACTCATGCAACCGTTACCGCCGTCGCCTGCTTTTACTCGGATGGAAACTTCATCAACGAACTTCATAACAAAACGCCTCTCGCCGCACGGACGAGCTTAAGAAACCAAGACATAAGACTCTTGCAAAAATGAGCGCAGCGACCTCAATCAACAGCCGCAAATCCAGCTGCTCGAGCCCATTACAAACAGCTTTGCAAGAGACTCACTCCACAAACGAAAAAGCCCCGTCGCAAGACAGGGCTTTTCCAGCGATCGCGCAATTAAGCGGCGACAACGCTCACGTAACGGCGGTTGAACGCGCCTTTTACTTCAAACTTGATCACGCCTTCGATTTTCGCGAAGAGGGTGTGATCTTTACCCATGCCAACACCGTAACCGGCGTGGAATTGGGTGCCGCGCTGACGCACGATGATGTTGCCCGGAATGATTTTCTGGCCGCCATACATCTTCACGCCAAGGCGTTTGGCTTCTGAGTCGCGACCGTTACGGGTACTACCACCAGCTTTTTTGTGTGCCATGAGTCAATTCTCCTAGTGAGGAATTAGGCTGAAATTAAGCCTGAATACCGGTGATTTTGATCTCGGTGTACCACTGGCGGTGGCCCATACGCTTCATGTGGTGCTTACGACGACGGAACTTGATGATGCGGACTTTATCGTGACGACCTTGGGAGATCACTTCAGCCACAACGGTAGCGCCAGCAACAACTGGAGCGCCGATGTTCACGTCATCGCCATTGGCGACCAACAGAACGCGATCAAAGGTAACGGATTCGCCGGTAGCGATTTCCAGTTTTTCGATCTTCAGGTATTCACCTGGGGCGACCTTGTATTGCTTGCCACCAGTAACAATTACTGCGTACGACATGGTATTTCTCCGATAATCCTGCTCACCCAGCGCTTTATAAGAAGAGGTATTGGCTGGCATGGCTGCATGGGATGGACGTCCCGAATGCAATTGCGTAAGGCAGGTGCTGCCCAGGAAGTTCAGGGTGCGCGATTGTACGCAAGGTAAATGGGTGTTGCAAGTGGCTGTCTATCGCGCCTTGACACTACGGGGTCAGGGTCCTAGCATGCCGCGCAACCCTTCTGGAGCGACTGTCGCTGATGCAACCCCAAGCTTTCTACCGCGCGGTCGCGGACGATTTTAGCGCCGTCGACGGCATCATCAAGCAGCAGCTGACGTCTAAGGTGCCGCTGGTCTCAAAAATTGGCGACTACATTACGTCGGCAGGCGGTAAACGCCTGCGTCCTTTATTAGTGCTGCTGTGTGGCAAGGCCCTGGGCCGCGAAGGCGATGACCTGCGCCTGCTGGCTGCCACCATCGAATTCCTGCACACCGCCACCCTGCTGCATGACGACGTGGTCGACATGTCCGGCATGCGCCGTGGCCGCGAGACCGCCAATGCGATGTGGGGCAATGCCCCGAGCGTGCTGGTCGGCGACTTCCTGTACTCGCGCTCGTTCGAAATGATGGTCGAGCTGGGCTCGATGCCGGTGATGAAGATTCTTTCCCAGGCCACGCGCATCATCGCTGAAGGCGAAGTGCTGCAGCTGTCCAAGGTCCGCGACGCCAGCACCACCGAAGAAACCTATATGGAAGTGATTCGCGGTAAGACCGCGATGCTCTTCGAAGCCTCCACACACAGTGCCGCCGCGCTCTGTGGCGCGACCGCCGAACAGGCCGAAGCCCTGCGTACCTTTGGCGACCATCTGGGCGTGGCGTTCCAACTGGTGGACGACCTGCTCGACTACCGCGGCGATGCAGAGACCCTGGGCAAGAACGTCGGCGACGACCTGGCCGAAGGCAAACCGACCTTGCCGCTGATCTACACCATGCGCGAAGGCACGCCGGAACAGGCGGCCCTGGTGCGCAAGGCGATCCAGAAAGGCGGGATCGAGGACCTGGAAAGCATCCGTGAGGCTGTGGAAGCCTCGGGCTCGCTGGACTATACCGCGCAACTGGCACGTGACTACGTGGCCCGTGCGATCAAGTGCCTGGAAGCCCTTCCGGTCAGCGAGTACCGGGATGCCCTGGTTGAGCTGAGTGAATTTGCGGTCGCGCGGACGCACTAGGTCCTACCTGCAAACGCATACCAATGTGGGATGGGGGCTTGCCCCTCCCACATTCGGATTTGATACAACCTGCAAGACCACAAATCCCTATATAATGTGCGACTTTTAGCCATCCTGACCGTTAAGGAGCTTTAGTGAGCACGTTGCCACCCTGCCCGAAATGCAATTCCGAATACACCTACGAAGACGGCGCCCAGCTGATCTGCCCGGAATGCGCCCATGAGTGGTCCGCCAATGGCGAGGCCGAAGTGGCCGGCGATGAAACCGTGAAGAAAGACTCTGTGGGCAACGTCCTGCAGGACGGCGACACCATCACCGTGATCAAAGACCTCAAGGTCAAGGGTACGTCCCTGGTCGTGAAGGTCGGCACCAAGGTCAAGAACATCCGCCTGTGCGACGGCGACCACGATATCGATTGCAAGATCGACGGTATCGGCCCGATGAAACTCAAGTCCGAATTCGTGCGCAAAGTCTGAACCTGCTGCATCCATCCCGCGCCCGCGCGGGATGGCGTTTTGCCCTTCCCGTTGACCCCTCTCAATATCCACACAGAAAAACCAGGAAACTGCCAATAGGCACTTGCTATTCTACGAATAAGAATTATTCTCATTGAAACCCATCAAGGAGATACAACCATGACTTATTTGATAGATGCCTGGCTCGACCGCCCACACCCTTACCTACGCATCCTCCATCGGGAAACCGGTGAAGTCTGTGCTGTGCTCGAAGAAGAAGCGTTGAATGAGCTGCAGGACCAGGGCGACCTGGACGTCAACGGCCTGAGTTCGAGTGAACCTGGAGTACTGAAGGAGGTTGTGCGCAATCTGTTTCTGTTCTGCTATGCCCGAGCGTTGCGCCCGGCCACGGAGCTCAGTGGCAAGTTCCATCCATGAGAAAACCAGCAAAACACTGTAGGAGCGAGCTTGCTCGCGAAGACCGCATAAACAACGCGCTCATCCAGGATGCCCGCGTCATCGTTGACGTTTTTCGCGAGCAAGCTCGCTCCTACAGGTAATCAAAAGCAGGTCTTACAGAACGTCGAGCAGTTCGACGTCAAATACCAGCACGCTGTGCGGCGGAATGCTGCCAACGCCTTGAGCGCCGTAAGCCAACTCGCTCGGCACGTACAGGCGCCATTTGCTGCCGGCATTCATCAGTTGCAGGGCTTCGGTCCAGCCGGCGATCACGCCGCCCACCGGGAATTCTGCAGGCTGGCCACGCTCGTAGGAGCTGTCGAACACAGTGCCGTCGATCAAGGTGCCGTGGTAGTGGGTACGAACCTGGTCTTCACGGGTCGGCTTGGCGCCGTCACCGGCGGTCAGCACTTCAAATTGCAGGCCGGAAGCCAGGGTGGTGATGCCATCACGCTTGGCGTTTTCAGCCAGGAAAGCCAGGCCAGCGCCTGCAGCCGCTTCAGCCTTGGCAGCGGCTTCGGCTTGCATGATTTCGCGGATGACCTTGAAGCTGGCGGCCATTTGCTCTTGGTCAACACGGCTTGGTTTACCGGCGAATGCGTCGGTCAGGCCAGCCAGGATCGCGTCCAGGCTCACACCCGGCGGTGGGTTGTCGCGCAGTTGGTCGCCCAACTGACGGCCGATACCGTAGCTGACGCGGGTTTCGTCGGTGGACAGATTAACTTCGGACATGAAGAGGCTCCGCTGTAGGGCAGCACTGGAAACAGTGTTTTGCGCGCCGCCCAGAACTAAAAGGGCCAGCAGACTAGCACACAAGACCTGCTCGTGATGAGCCCTCCACGCTGGCGCGGCACGGGGATCGCGACCCTTCGTCGCACGCGCAATAAAAGCACTTCAGATTCACAGCCCGTCGCCGATACAGCCCTACACACTTTGGCTGGCTCAAATAACAACACCGTCCAGCAGACAGACATCACCTTTGCGGAGCATTAGATGAACAGCTGGTTCGGTAACATCAGCGTCAACCTCAAACTGGGCCTGGGCTTCGGCCTGGTACTGGTCCTCACCTCGATCCTGGCCCTCACCGGCTGGACCAGCCTGGGCGGTCTGATCGACCGCAGTAACTGGATGAGCGACATCACCCAGCTCAATGCCTCACTGACCAAACTGCGTATCGTGCGTCTGCAATACATGCTGGCCAACGGCGACGAAGCCGTGGCACAAAACGTACAGACCAACCTGGACGCCTTTGCTGCGCAGCAACAGAAACTCCTGGACAGCTTCAAGAGCCCGGAAAACGTCAAGCTGCTCAACGAGCAGAAAGCCATCATCACGGCTTATCAGCAATCCCTGAACAAAATGCGCGAGGCTTACCGTAACGGTAATACCTCTCGCCAAATGATGGGCGACAAGGCCGATATCGCCAACGCCCAAATCGACGCGCTGGAAGCCAGTGTGAAGCAAATGCCCGACAGCGCGGAGCACCTTGCACAGTTCCAGGCCGTGGCCGACGCCAAGATGCAGTTCCAGTTGGCCCGCTATGAAGTACGTGGCTACACCGGTAACGTCAACCCGGATACCGAAGCCCGCGCTGCCGCACAAATCGAAAAAGCCATCAGTGGCTTGAAAGATCTCAGCGCCGCCTTCGGCGCCAGCCAGCAAAGCGCACTGACCTCGTTGGAAACCGCCCTTGGCGCCTATCGCAGCGCCGTGCAGAACTACAAGGCCGCCAACGCCAATATTGTCGCCGCCCGTGCTGAAATGACCACTCAGGGTACCGACATCGTCACCATCAGCGACAAGCTCTACGACATCCAGCTGAGCCGTCGTGACGCCGAAAGTACCCAAGCCCGTAGCCTGCAATTGATCAGCACCTTGCTCGCACTGTTGGTCGGCATCATTGCTGCCTGGGTGATTACCCGGCAGATCACCCGCCCGATCCAGGACACCCTGGCCGTGGTGGAGCGCATTGCCTCCGGCGACCTGAGCCACAATATCCAAGTCACCCGTCGCGATGAGCTGGGCGTATTGCAACAAGGGATTCAGCGCATGGGCACGACCCTGCGTGAATTGATCAGCGGGATTCGCGACGGGGTGACCCAGATCGCCAGCGCCGCCGAAGAGTTGTCGGCCGTCACCGAGCAGACCAGCGCCGGCGTGAACAGCCAGAAAATCGAGACCGATCAGGTCGCCACGGCGATGCACGAAATGACCGCCACCGTGCAGGAAGTCGCACGCAACGCCGAGCAAGCCTCTCTGGCCGCCGCCGATGCTGACGGCCAAGCCCGCGCAGGCGACAAAGTGGTGGCTGAGGCCATCGCCCAGATCGAACGCCTGGCCGCCGAAGTGGAACGTTCCACCGATGCCATGGCGCACCTGCAACAAGAGAGCAACAAGATCGGCAGCGTGATGGACGTGATCAAGGCCGTTGCCGAACAGACCAACCTGCTCGCGCTCAACGCAGCGATCGAAGCGGCGCGTGCCGGTGAAGCCGGTCGCGGCTTTGCCGTGGTCGCCGACGAAGTGCGTGGCCTGGCCCAGCGCACGCAGAAGTCCACCGAGGAAATCGAAGGCCTGGTCGCCGGTTTGCAGAACGGCACCCAGCAAGTTGCCAACGTAATGAACAACAGCCGCAGCCTCACCGACAGCAGTGTCGAACTGACGCGCAAGGCCGGTGTGTCACTGGAAAACATCACCCGCACGGTGTCGAACATCCAGTCGATGAACCAGCAGATCGCCGCCGCCGCCGAACAGCAAAGCACCGTGGCCGAAGAGATCAGCCGCAGCATCGTGAATGTGCGTGATGTGTCCGAGCAGACCGCCACCGCGAGCGATGAGACGGCAAAATCGAGCGTGGAACTGGCGCGTTTGGGTAGCCAGTTGCAGCAGATGGTCAGTCACTTCCGGGTTTAAGAAATCAAAAAGCCGCTTCGGTATTAACCGAAGCGGCTCCACTTCTCAGACCTTACAGGTCATCGAAGCTGTCCCGCAGGAATGTCCACACGTGATAAACACGTACGGCATTCACTACGAGGTTCCATGTACGTCGTGCAAACTTAGACATACTCGGCCCTCCGTGAGTAGGGCCTTACCTCCAGCACACTTACCGGAACACGTGAGCCTTTGGATGCGGGTCAACGCTTCCTGTGAGGCGGCCGGGCTTTGGTTCCTCCCGCATGAATCCGGCACGGATTACCAGCCCGTGGCGTTCGGTCCATAATTCCGCGCGCATACCCAGCCACCTACAAAACGACATACTTGGAACGGGGGTGATACTAATCAACATCCGAATCAAAGGTGTGACAGGCGACGATAAACCTGCTGGAAAGATCAACTGATATGTTGCAAATTTTTGCCACCAACTCTAAATAGAAATAAAGTCGACAGATAAAAAGCAACGCCCCTCGTCAAGCCTTGCGCGAGACGATAACCGGCATTAGTATCCCTTAGGCGGGTCAGCGCTTCCTGTAAGAATGCAACTCCAGCCACTAACTGGGTTGCAACAAAAAACCGCCTACCAAGGCGGTTTTTTATTGCCTGCAATTTGCCGCTCAGCCCTCGCCTTCCTCAACAAACACCACGCGATTCCCAAACGGATCCTTGATGCTCATCTCCCGCGATCCCCAAGGCGTTTCCTCAACCCCAGGCTTGGCGTAACGGTAATCCTTGCCCAGCAACTGCTGCTGGTACGCATCCACCCCTTGCGCCTGGATCCGCATCGCCGTGCCCGGAGAAGCGTCGCCATGATGCTCGGACAGGTGCAGCACGCAATCGCCCAGCGACACCTGCAGATACAGTGGATAATTCGCCTCGAAGCGGTGCTGCCAATCGACCTTGAAGCCCAGGAAGTCGACGTAGAATTCCAGCGCCTTGGCCTCATCGAAAATCCGCAGGATGGGGGTGACTTTTCCTAAGTGCATGACAATCGCTCCGTGTATGAAAGCGCCCACTATAGGGTCGAAAACCCACCACGCAAATCCCCACTGCGCGCCAGGAACCGCCCCGGTCGCTGACCGTTCGCCTGGCCATCACTGTAGCTCAACACGCCGTTGACCCACACGCCATCAATGCCTTGCGCTGTCCGCTGTGGTTCATTGAAGTCCGCCACATCGTGCACCCGCACAGGGTCGAACAACACCAGGTCGGCCCAGTGCCCTTCGCGAATTTCGCCCCGCTCGGATAACCCAAAACGCGCTGCCGACAAGCCGGTCATCTTGTGCACGGCGGTGTGCAACGGGAACAAGCCGACATCCCGGCTGAAATGCCCCAGCACCCGTGGGAACGCGCCCCATAAGCGAGGATGCGGAAACGGATCTTCAGGCAAGCCATCCGACCCCACCATCGACAACGGATGCGCGAGGATACGTCGCACATCCGCTTCATCCATCCCGTAGTACACCGCCCCCGCAGGCTGCAGACGACGGGCGGCGTCCATGAGGGAGACGTCCCATTCGCCGGCAATGTCCTGCAAGTCGCGCCCCCCCACTTCAGGGTGCGGCGTCGACCAGGTGATCGTGATACGAAACGCGTCGGTCACCTGCTTGAGGTCCAGGGTAGAAGAACTGGCCGCATAGGGATAACAATCACACCCCACCGGGTGGGTTTTCGCCGCCGATTCCAACGCTGCCAACAGCTGCGGACTACGCCCCCAGTTCCCCGCTCCCGCACATTTGAGGTGGGAAATAATCACCGGTACCTGTGAGTGCCGGCCGATCAGAAAAGCCTCGTCCATCGCCTCCAGCACCGGTTCGAATTCGCTGCGCAAATGGGTGGTGTACACCGCACCGAAGGCCGTGAGTTCTTCACTCAGTTGCAGCACCTCATCGGTCTCGGCATTGAACGCGCTGGCGTAGGCCAGGCCTGTGGATAAACCGAGGGCGCCGGCCTCGAGACTCTCGTGCAACTGCACACGCATGGCGGCGATTTCATCCGGTGTGGCGGTGCGATGCAGATCGTCCATGTGATTACTGCGCAGCGCCGTGTGGCCGATCAATGCTGCGACATTGACCGCTGGATGAGCACGTTCAACGGCGCTGCGATAGTCGCTGAAACGGGGATAAACAAACGCCGCAGCGCTGCCCAACAAGTTCATCGGGTCCGGCGGATCGCTGCGCAAACTCACCGGTGAGGCGCTGATGCCACAGTTGCCGACAATCACCGTGGTCACACCCTGGCTGAGCTTGGGCAGCATCTGCGGCTGGCGGATGACCACCGTGTCGTCGTGGGTGTGCACGTCGATAAAGCCCGGCGCCAGCACACGGCCTGTCGCATCGATTTCATGCACGGCCGCCGCCGTCGACAGGTCGCCGATCGTCTCGATGCGCCCGTCACGCAGCCCCACATCGGCGACATAACCCGGGGTGTTGCTGCCATCGATGATCAGCGCCTGGCGAATCAGCGTGTCGTACGTCATATCAATCTCCAAGCGGCAGGCTGTCAGGGCCGCCGCGATAATCGTCGAGGGCCAGCTTGATCCGGCGCAGGCGTTCCTGGTTGTCGTCGGGCAGGGCCAGGGCCAGTTCGGTGGCGAGCAGGTCGATGGCCAGCAGCATGCCGTAACGCGCCGCCGTGGGTTTGTAGATAAAACTGGTTTCCGCCGGTTGCAGCGGCAGCAGCACATCCGCCAACTGCGCCAGGGGTGAGTCGGCCAGAGTGATGGCGACGATGCGTGCGTCGTAGTTGCGTGCCAGCGCCACCACATCGAGCAACTCGGGGGTGAGGCCGGTGAGCGAGCAGACGATCAGTGCGTGTTCCGGCCCCAGGGTTGCAGCCGTGACGCGCATCATCACCGGGTCGTGGCTGGCGGCAATCGGATAGCCCAGGCGTACCAGGCGCACCTGCAATTCATCGCTGCACAAGCTCGATGGCCCGCCCATGCCAAACGCGTGGATCATCCGCGCCTTACCCAGCAGGTTGACCGCATCGACAAAACTGGCCTGGTTGAAACCGGACAAGTGCTGGCGCAACGTCGCTTCGATGTCGCCGAGAATCTGCCGATGAAACGCCGACTGTTCAGGCAACCCCGCCGGGTCCAGGAAGCGGCTGCCGACGCCGCTGGCCTGGGCCAGTTGCAGGCGCAGATCGCGCAAGTCCCGGCAACCGACACTGCGGGCAAAGCGCGACAAGGTGGCGGTACTGACCTCGGCCCGTTGGGACAGCTCTTCCAGACTGGCCGAGGCGGCAAAGCCCACATCCTCCAGCATCAGCCTGGCGATACGCCCTTCGCCGGCGCTGAAGGAATCCTGGCGGGCGCGGATCTGGTAGAGGATGTCCATGGAGGCTCCGGGTTACAAAATACAGGACAGACCGTACGTCAGACCGAAGGCAACCACAGAGATCAGCGTCTCCAATACGGTCCAGGTCTTGAAGGTCTGGATCACCGTCATATTGAAGTATTCCTTGATCAGCCAGAAGCCGCCGTCGTTAACGTGGGAAAAGATCACCGAACCCGCGCCAGTGGCCAGCACCAGCAATTCCGGGTGTGGATAACCCAGGCCCAGGGCGACCGGGGCCACCACGCCCGAAGCCGTGGTCATGGCCACCGTGGCTGAGCCCGTCGCAATCCGCATCAACGCAGCGAATAGCCAGCCCATCACCAGCGGTGACAGGTGGAAGGCATGCGCCAGGCCTAGAATTTCGTTGGTAACGCCAGCGTCCACCAATATCCGGTTCAAACCGCCACCCGCGCCCACCAGCAAGGTGATGCTCGCGGTCGGCGCCAGGCATTCATTGGTGAACTTGAGGATCGACTCACGGTTGAAGCCCTGCGCCAGGCCCAGGGTCCAGAAACTCACCAGGGTCGCCACCAGCAGCGCGATCACCGAGTTACCGATAAACAGCAGGAACTGGTTGAAGCCCGTACCCGGTGTGGAAATCACGTTGGCCCAGCCACCGATCATCATCAGCACCACCGGCAACAGGATAGTGCCCATGGTCAGTGTAAAGCTCGGCAAACGCTCGCGAGGTTCACGCTCGATAAACTGGCGTTCCAGCGGATTTTCCGCCGGCAGGTGAATACGCGGCACGATGAATTTGGCGTACAGCGGGCCGGCAATGATCGCCGTCGGAATACCGATGAGGATCGCATAAAGCACGGTCTGCCCCACCGACGCGTTATACGCCAGCACGGCCATCATCGCCGCCGGGTGTGGCGGCACCAACGCATGCACCACCGACAGGCCGGCGACCATCGGCAGGCCGACCATCAGGATCGACACCCCCACGCGCCGCGCCACGGTAAAGGCGATCGGCACCAGCAGCACAAAGCCCACTTCGAAAAACAGCGGCAGCCCCACCAGGAACGCGATGCACACCATGGCCCAATGGGCATTCCGTTCGCCGAAACGGTTGATCAGCGTACGCGCCACCTGCTCGGCGCCACCGGACTCGGCCATCATCTTGCCGAGCATGGTGCCCAGCGCCACCACCAGGGCGATATGCCCCAGGGTTTTGCCGACGCCGGCCTCGTAGGAACCCATGATGGTGTCTGCCGGCATCCCGGCCATCAGCGCCAGGCCGATGGACACCAGGGTGATGACGATAAACGGGTTGAGCCGGTAACGTGCGATCAGCACGATCAAAGCAATGATGGCGATGGCAGCGTATGCCAACAGCCCGAAGCCCGGTGATGCGGCCATGCGGTACTCCTCGGAAAGGGTCACGTCGAATGGGTTGTGAAACTCATAAATCATTACCGAGGCGTATTTTCAAACTGTATGAAAGTAACTTTCGCTTACGGATAAGCGCTGTCGCGTTGGGATAAGCCCAAGGGCCGTGTATGAAAATTCGAGGGATGTTCTTACATCAAGATCAGAGAAGGCTGGAAACTCGACGAACACCCTTGAGTCATAGAATGCACACCCACTGATGCCAGGAAAATCGAGCATGATTCGTACGACACTCGCCACCGGCGCCCTGCTTCTCGCCGTGTGCGGCACTGCCGCTGCCGCCGACAACCCGGCGCTGAAAAAATGCATGGACGGCGCCAATACCACTGCCGACATGGTCAGTTGCAACGTCAAGGAAACCAAGGGGCAAGACGCGCGCTTGAACAAAGCCTACAAAACCGCCCTCGCCGCCCAGGAAGGCACTCGCAAACAGCAACTGCAGGACCTGCAGCGCCTGTGGATCAAATACCGTGACGCCAATTGCGCCTTCGCCGGCTCCGCCACCGGCGGCACCATCGACCAGGTCAACGGCACCGGCTGCGTGCTGGACATGACGCAGACCCGCGCCCAGGAATTGGAAGACCTGGTCGGGCCGTAAAAATCAGTCGTGGTGAACCTTGGCACGCTTGAGCAACTGCTTGCAGCGCTCAGACAAATGCAGCACCCGCAGATGCTTGCCAGCCTTGCTGTAGCGCTCGCGCAGGGTCATCAGCGCGGCAATCGCCGAGTAGTCGACAAAGCTCAGGTGACGGCAATCCAACGTCACCTGGGCGGGGTCGTTGGCCGGATCGAACTGGTTCAGGAACGGCGTAGTCGAGGCAAAGAACAAGGTGCCGTGCAGGCGATAGAGCTTGCTGCCATCCGCTTCCAGATGCTCATCGGCATACAGCTCACGGGCCTGTTGCCAGGCAAAGTTCAGTGCTGCGATCACGATGCCGCACAGCACGGCGGTGGCCAGGTCGGTGAACACCGTGATCACGGTCACCGCGATAATCACCAGCACATCATTGAGCGGCACCTTGTTGATCACCCGCAGGGACGCCCAGGCGAAGGTCTGCTGCGACACCACAAACATCACCCCGACCAGCGCCGCCAGCGGGATCCGCTCGATCAGCGGTGACAGAAACAAAATAAACAGCAGGATCATCACCCCGGCGAACACCCCGGAGAAACGCCCGCGCCCGCCGGAGCTGAGGTTGATCACGGTTTGCCCGATCATTGCGCAACCGCCCATGCCGCCGAACAGGCCCGAGAGCATATTCGCCGCGCCCAAGGCCACGCTTTCGCGGTCGGGGTAGCCACGGGTCTCGGTGATTTCGTCGGTGAGGTTCAGGGTCAGCAGGGTTTCCAGCAGGCCGACCATGGCCATCAGGAATGCATAGGGGGCGATGATGCCGAGGGTTTCCAGGGTCCAGGGGATCTGCGGCAGCGCGAAGGTCGGCAGGCCGCCGGCGATGTGGGCCATGTCGCCGAGGGTACGGGTCGGCAGGTCGAGCAGGTACACGGCCAGGCCCACGCCAAGGATCGCCACCAGGGCCGGCGGCACCGCACGGGTGATGCGCGGCAGCAGGTAGACGATGGCCATGGTCACCAGCACCAGGCCGGTCATCACGTACAACGGCGTACCGCTGAGCCAGTTTTCACCGCTCTTGAAATGCTCCAACTGGGCCAGGGCAATGATGATCGCCAGGCCGTTGACGAACCCCAGCATCACCGGGTGCGGCACCATGCGCACCAGCTTGCCCAGGCGCAACACGCCGAACGCGACCATGATCAGCCCGCCCAGCAGCACCGTGGAGAGCAGGTATTCCACGCCGTGCTGCACCACCAGCGCGACGATCACCACCGCCATCGAGCCTGCCGCCCCGGACACCATGCCGGGCCGGCCGCCGAACAAGGCGGTAAGGGTGCAAATGATAAAGGCGCCGTAGAGCCCCATCAGCGGGTTAAGGTGAGCCACCAGGGCAAAGGCGATGCATTCGGGCAGCAGCGCAAAGGACGTGGTGAGGCCGGCCAAGGCATCGGCGCGCAGACGGGTGAGGTTCATGAGGTACCAGGGCATTGCGGGGGATAAGGCGGGGAATGGTACGGAATTGAGCCCGGTGGGGCCAGTCTGAAAGATCGAGTGGCCCCAATCGGGGGCAAGTCGAATCGTCCCACCGCCCCTCCCACACTTGACTGCATTCCAGCGTTGGAACTCAGTCAAATGTGGGAGGGGGCTTGCTCCCGATAGCAGCACCTGGGTTTCAAGCGAACATCACACCATCTCGTCGCGAATCCACTCCACCACCGACGTACGCTTCGGCACCCAGCCCAGCAACTCGCGGGCATGCTTGCCACGCACGCGGCTGTTGGAGCCCAGGCCATAGTTGGCCATTTCATAGCCCCACTCGGCTTCAGCCTCGGCCAATGGCCAATCCTGTGGCTGGCCCAGGTTCAGGGCGTGGGCGATAGCCGTGGTCATGTCGATAAACGAGGCCTCGCCGCTTTCCACAAAGTAGAAAGTGCCCGGCACGTTCCTGGTCAGTGCCAGCAGGTACAGCGCCACCACGTCGTCAATGTGCACGTTGGACCAGATGTTCTGCCCGGTGCCGACATGGCGCACCACACCGCTCTTGCGTGCCTGCTTGAGCAAGCGCGGCAGTTGCACGCTGTCGCGCTTCACGCCAAGGCTGTGGCCGTAGATCAGGGTGTTGCAGATCACCGCCGAATTCACCCCGTCTTTGGCCGCTGCCAGGACCAGGTTGTCGATGGCCACGCGGGCCGCCTTGTCGACGGTCGGCTCCGGCAGGCTGTCTTCGAAGTAGATGACATCGCTGGCCTTACCGCCCGAGGCATCACCCACGATGCTTGAGCCGCTGGTGTGCAGGAATGGCTTGTTCGAGCCTTTCAGCGCGGCCAGCAGGGTTTCAACCGCGGCACGATGGTCGCTGCTCGCGGCATTGATCACCGCATCGGCTTTCTGCGCTTGCTCGGTCAACACAGCGGCATCATCGAGGGTGCCGATCACCGGGTTGATGCCCAGGGCGGTCATTTCAGCGGCTTGCTCGGCGCTGCGTACCAGGCCGGTAACCGTGTGACCGGCCTTGACCAGGCCAGTGGCGATGGAACCGCCGATAAAACCGGCTGCGCCGGTAATGAATACGTTCATGGAGAGTGCTCCTGACGGGGTAAGTGATGGGTCCATTGTTACGGACTCATCCCTGACGAATAAGCCCGTACCGCCCAATTCACTCTTGCGTGACGGTCACGAATCAGCAGGCATACCGCGCCAGCTTGGCCTGGATAAAGTCCAGGAAGCACTGGATGCGCAGCGCCAATTGCGAGTTGCGGTAGAACACCGCGTGGATCGGTTGGCGATACCCGCTGTTGAACGCCTCCAGAACCGGCACCAGGCGTCCGGCATTGATGTCTTCGACAGTCATGAAGTTCGACAGGCAGCAAATGCCCTGCCCTTCCAACGCCAGCTGGCGCAGGGTTTCACCACTGGACGCGGCCACGCTGGGCTGGATCAGCCAGCGGTCGCCTTCCACATGGCGCAGCGGCCAATGGTTGAGGGTTTCGGTCTGGGTAAAGCCCAGCAAGGTGTGGTCAGCCAACTCGGCGACCGTCGTCGGCGTGCCGTACTGCTTGAGGTAGTCGGGGCTGGCGAGGATATGCAGCGGCGACCAGCCGAGGGAGCGCGCATGCAGGGTGGAGTCGGCCAGGGCACCGATGCGAATCGCAATATCGGTGCTCTGCTCCAGCAGGTCGATGATCAGGTCATCGCTGTTCAACTCCAGCTGGATCTGCGGGTACAAACGGCGAAATTCTGCGATATAGGGCACGATCCCATGCAGCATGAACGGCACGGCGGCATTGATGCGCAGCCGCCCGGCGGGGTTTTTCTGGCGTGACGACAGGCGCTCTTCCAGCGCGTCCATCTGCGCCAGGATCAGCTTGGCCTGCTCGAAGAAGTACTTGCCCTCCTCGGTCAGGTCCATGCGCCGCGTGGTGCGGTTGATCAGTGTGGTTTCAAGCTTGGCTTCCAGGCGCGACAGGGTGCGACTGACCGCCGACGGCGTCTGCCCGACCTGCTCCGCCGCCGCGGAAATTGAGCCGCACTCAATCACGCTGACGAAGATCTGTAGCTCATCGGATCGGGCTTTCACGGGCGGTCCTCGTTATCGGTTCACAGCAGCTTACACCGCTGCGCCCTCAACCACTGATCAGCAGATGCCCGCCCAGCAGTGCCATGCCGATAAAAAACACCCGCTTGAACAGCACCGCACTGATGCGCTGGCGCACCACCTGACCTAGCCACATGCCCAGCAGCGCCGGCACCAGCGCCAGCAACGATGCATTGATTTCGCCACCGCCCAACGTGCCGCGCCAGGCCAAACCGGCGGCCAGCGCCAGGGTCGACACGGTGAACGACAGCCCCAACGCCTGCACCAGTTGATCGCGGTTCAAACCCAGCGCCTGCAGGTACGGCACGGCCGGAATCACAAACACACCGGTGGCCGAAGTGATGATGCCGGTGATCAGCCCGCACAACGGGCCAAGCCAGCGCTCGGTTTGGGCCTTGACCTTGAACGTGGGCAGGAACAGTCCGCTCAGTGCATACACCAGCAACGCCGCGCCCAGTGCGCGCACCACCCATTGCCCGCCGTCCATCCCCAGCCACAACGTGCCCAGCCCGGTGCCGAGGAAAATCAGCAACAACATCGGCCATAGCCGCTTGAGCAAAGCACTCAGGTGCCCGCCGAATGCCAATTGCCACAGGTTGGTGACCGTCGAAGGAATGATCAGCAACGCCGCAGCCTGCGCCGGCAGCATAGCCAGGCCGAGCATGCCCATGGCTACGGTGGGCAGGCCCAGGCCGATGACGCCCTTGACCGTACCGGCCAATAGAAAGGTGCCGATCACCAGCAAGGTAAGGGCGGGGCCGAGGTTCTGGTAAAACGCGAGGAAGGTATTCATGGGCCGAGTGTGCGACTTTTCGATGGGTTCTAAAATTCACCATATACTGAGGCAGCCTCTTGTTTTGCGTGAGGCTGACGATGCCAGTCCAGTCACCCGAGCAACCAGCCATGCACTTTGACCTGATCGACCTGCGCCTCTACCTGCACATCCTCGACACCGGCAATATCACCGCCGGCGCGGCCCGCAGCCATTTATCCCTGGCCGCCGCCAGCGCACGCATCCGGGCGATGGAAGCCTCGTTGGGCATCGAGTTTCTCGACCGAGGGCGTCGAGGCGTCACCCCCACTCCGGCGGGAAAGGCCTTGGCCCGTCACGCTCGCCTGTTGTTGCAACAAGCCGATCACCTGCAACAGGACCTCGCGGAATACGCCAGCGGCGTCAAAGGCCAGGTGCGCCTGCTGTGCAACACCACCGCACTCAGCGAATACCTGCCGGAACTGCTCGCGGACTTTCTGCGCGAACACCCCAACCTCGATATCGACCTGCAGGAATTGCCCAGCCTGCGCATTACCCAGGCCTTGCGCCAGGGTACGGCGGAGCTGGGGATCATCTCCGACGCCGTGGACACCCACGGCTTGCAGACCCTGCCGTTTCGCGACGACCCACTGGTGCTGATCATGCCGCGCGACCATCCCCTGGCAGGCGGCAAGGTGAGTTTTGTCGACAGCCTGCAATTCGACTTCGTGGGCTTGGGCGCCGCCAGCGCACTCTCGGTGTACCTGGAAGAACAGGCACTGCACGCGGGCTTTCGTGTGCAGACGCGCATCCGCGCCGAGGGTTTTGACGGGCTGATGCGCATGGTCGCGCGCGGCGCCGGCCTGGGCATCGTGCCCCAGGCGGCGTTGGCGCGCTGGCCAGCGCCACACCCCTTCACCGCCCAACCGTTGCAGGAAGAGTGGGCTCGGCGAACGCTGCTGTTATGCGCGCGCTCGTTCGAACACTTGCCGGGTTACGC
Organism: Pseudomonas sp. BR20; assembly: GCF_050780135.1. Lineage (NCBI taxonomy): Bacteria > Pseudomonadati > Pseudomonadota > Gammaproteobacteria > Pseudomonadales > Pseudomonadaceae > Pseudomonas > Pseudomonas sp. BR20. Next base: position 5,759,613 of record NZ_CP172012.1, read on the forward strand.
CAGGGCCTTGTTCGACGCCTTGGCCCTACCCTTGCGGAAAAACCCGTAATACACCGCCGACAGGATCAGCAGGAACGGCACGCCAAACACCAGGGTCATCTTGAACGCCTCGGTGAAGTACGTGGTAATCATCACCGCCCCCATCAGTACCAGGCCCAGTAACGTGCTGTAGGGAAACAGGCGCAACTGGAACGACAGCTTCGCGCCGCCATGACGCTGGCGATAGCGCCGGAAGAACAGGTGCGTGAGGAAGATCATGAACCAGGTGAAGATCGCCCCAAACATCGAGATCGCCATCATCAGGGTGAACGAGCTTTGCGGGTACACCACGTTCAACAGCGTCGCCAGGGCGATGCCCGAGCTGGACAACAGCAAGGCATTCAGCGGAATGCCGCTCTTGCTCAACGCGCCCATGGACTTGGGCGCAAAGCCGGCGCGGGACAGGCTGAACATCATGCGCGTGGTGATGTAGAGCTGGCTGTTCATCGCCGACAACGCCGCGATCAGGATCACGAAATTCATCACCCCGGTGGCGCCGGGAATGCCGATGGTCTGCATCACCGTGACGAACGGGCTCTGGGTCTGGCCGGCCTGGTTCCACGGCACGATGGCGAGCATCAGCGCCAGGGTCAGCAGGTAAAACACCACCAGCCGCACGATGGTCGCGCGAAAGGCTTTCTTCACGGCCTGCTCCGGGTCCGCCGCTTCACCGGCGGCCACGGCGATCATCTCGACGCTCAAGTAGCTGAAGATCGACACGATCACCGCTATCCACATGCCGCTCAGGCCATGGGGGAAGAAGCCATCGTGGGCCGTGTAGTGCTGCACGCCATAGTCCGGGTTGCCGGAGCCGAACACCACGTACACCGCAAGGATGATGAAGCCGACGATGGCGCTGATCTTGATCGTCGAAAACCAGTATTCGAAGTGGCCGAACGTCTTGACGCTGATGGCGTTGAGCAGGATGAGCACGCTGGAAAACGATACGATCCACACCCACTCCGGCACGTTGGCGAACCAGTACTTCATGTACATCGCCACCGCCGTGACCTCGGCGCCCACCGCCAGCACAATCGCCGCCCAGTAGGCATAACGCACCAGGAACCCGGCCAGCGGGCTGATGTAGAACTCGGCATAGGCGCCAAAAGACCCCGAGGTGGAGTGGGCCACCGTCATCTCCGCCAGGCAGCCCATCAGCAACAAGGTAATCAACGCGCCGATCGCGTAGCTCACCAGCACGCTGGGCCCGGCATAGCCGATGGCATAGGCGCTGCCCATGAACAGCCCGGTGCCGATGGCGCCACCGATAGCGATCATGCTCATCTGGCCGGAAGTGAGCTGGCGCCTCAGGCCCAGTTCGCGGTGGGTGATCTCGGCAAAGCCGTTGTCTGGCGTGGTCACGTGGTGTGCCCCTTTATTATTGTGGTTGCACTATCTAACGGTTGTCACAGGTCCCCTGTGGGAGGGGGCTTGCCCCCGATGGCGGTGTATCAACCTGCAAATCCGGCGACTGACACACTGTTATCGGGGGCAAGCCCCCTCCCACATTTTGATCTGCATTATCTTCAGGTGACGCTCTGGCGAACCTTGAATTGCGGCTGGTCCCAAGTGTTGTTATCGAGAATCTCACCGAGGATTTCCACCGCATCCCACACCTCGGTAAAGCTCGTGTACAGCGGCGTAAACCCAAAGCGCATGATGCGCGGCTCGCGGTAATCACCGATCACACCCCGGGCGATCAGGGCCTGGATCACCGCATATCCCTCAGGGTGTTCGAAGCTCACATGGCTGCCACGCCGGACGTGTTCACGCGGCGTGATCAACACGAGGTCATGGGCGGCACAGCGGCTTTCAACCAGCTCGATAAACAGGTCGGTCAACGCCAGGGACTTGCTGCGCAGGCTGGCCATGTCGGTCTGTTCAAAAATCTCCAGGCCGCATTCCACCATCGCCAGCGAAGTGATCGGCTGGGTGCCGCACAGGTAGCGGGCGATGCCGGCGCTCGGCGCGTAGCTGGATTCCATGGCGAACTGCCGGGTATGCCCGAACCAGCCCGACAGCGGCTGGTGCACCAGGTCCACCAGAGTCGGGCTGACCCATACGAACGCCTGGGAGCCCGGGCCGCCATTGAGGTATTTGTAGGTGCAGCCAATCGCATAGTCTGCACCGGCCCCATGCAGGTCGATCGGCACCGCGCCCGCCGAATGCGCCAGGTCCCAGATGCTCAGCGCGCCGCATTCATGGCTCAAGGCAGTGAGCGCCTGCATGTCGTACATGTAGCCGGTCTTGTAGTTGACGTGGGTAAGCATCACCACCGCCACATCCCCGTCGATGGCCTCGGGCAGTTCATCCGGGCTGTTGACCAGGCGCAGGGAATAGCCCTGTTGCAGCAACTCGGCAAGGCCCTGGGCGATGTACAAATCGGTGGGGAAGTTGCTCGCTTCGCTGACGATCACCTTGCGCGCAGGCTCCCGTCGACGCTGCACGCTCAAGGCGGCACTGAGTACCTTGAACAGGTTGATCGAGGTGGTGTCGGTAATCACCACCTCACCGTCGCGCGCACCAATCAGCGGTGCCAGGCGGTTGCCCAGGCGCTGGGACAAGTCGGCCCAGCCGGCGCTGTTCCAACTGCGGATCAAGCCATTGCCCCACTCTTGCACGATGACCGCCTGCGCCCGCTCCAGCGCCGCCACTGGACGCGCGCCGAGGGAGTTGCCGTCCAGGTAGATAACGTCCCGGGGCAAGGCGAACTGGTGACGTAGCGGCGCCAGCGGGTCCTGGGTGTCAAGGGCTTGGCAATGGCTGCGAGGGGTCATGGGCTGTCCTGTTTTTTATAAGTGAGGATGCAGCAAATAATGAACGAAGATTTAGAGAATTTTCGTGCAAAGTGGTGGGTAACAGGCTAATTAAGCTGTAGGAAATTCGACTAATAACCGAAAATACGCGGATTTATTCTAATCATGATTCTCGACGCCACCGACCTTCGCATCCTGCATTTCCTGCAACAGGATGGCCGTATCAGCAACCAGGAACTGGCGGAAAAAGTCGCGTTATCGCCCTCTGCCTGCCTGCGCCGTTTACGCCTGCTGGAAAGCGAAGGGATTATCAGCGGCTACCGCGCGGTGTTGAATGCCGAGCAACTGGGAATTGAACTGGAGGCCATCGTCCACCTGTCATTGCGCCAGGATGTGGAGGATTGGCATGAGACGTTTATCAAGAAGGTGCAGGGCTGGCCGGAAGTGGCCAGCGCCTACGTGATCACCGGCGCCAGCAACTATGTACTGCGCGTGCAGGCGCGCAACCTCAAGCACTTTTCGGACTTTATCGTGAACCACCTGAACCGCACGGCGGGGGTGATGGATATCCGCTCGGAGATTGTGTTGCAGAAGATCAAGGATCGGGATGAGGTGCTTGATCTGGTTGTACGCAAATAGGAGCAGCACCATCGCTCGAATGTGGGAGGGGCGGTGCGACGATTCGACTTGCCCCCTCCCACATTTTTGACCGTGTTGATCAATCCTCCAGCGCACGAACCCGCTGCATGCGTTTTTGCTCTACCGGCGCTGCCGCGGTCTGCAACTCAAAGTCAAAATCAATCTGCGCAAACCGCCCTTCCACGCCAAACTCCCGCGCCAGTTGCGGATCGTCGCTGAAGCGAATCTCGGCAATCAACTCATCCCGCGTCGCGTAGGCAAAATCATCATGCAGGTACGGGTCATCCGACAGGTTGATCTGCGTGGTCAGGTGCCGATACCCCGGCGCCGAGATGAAGAAGTGGATATGCGCCGGCCGCTGGCCGTGACGCCCCAGTTGATCGAGCAACTGCTGGGTCGGCCCGGTCGGCGGGCAGCCGTATCCCGAGGGCACGATGCTGCGAAAGCGGTAGTTGCCCTGGGCGTCGGTCTCGATGCGGCGGCGCAGATTGAATTCGGACTGCGTCGGGTCGAACCACGAATAGGTGCCACCGGTATTGGCCTGCCACACATCGACAATCGCCCCCGTCAACGGCTTGCCCTCGGTGTCGCGCACTTGCCCGCGCATAAACAGCGGCACCGCCTCGTCCTTGCCATCGTCCAGCCGCGCCTCGTACTTCGACAGCGGCGCGCCGGCCACATACAGCGGGCCTTCGATGGTGCGCGGGGTACCGCCGGATTTGCCGGCTTCCTCATCGGCGGCGTCCATCAGCATGTCCAGGTAATGCTCCAGGCCGAGCCCGGCGGCGAGCAGTCCGGCCTCCTGGTTCTTGCCCAATTCATTGAGGTAGTTGACCGCCTTCCAGAACTCTTCCGGGGTCACTTCCAGGTCTTCGATAATGTTTACCGTATCGCGCAGGATCCGGTAGATCAGCGCCTTGGTGCGCGGGTTGCCGCCGTCAGTGAGGTTGCCGCTGGCTTCTTCGAGAAACTGTTGGGCATGGGCAGTCTGGGACAGTCGGATGGACATGGTGCATTCCTCATCTTGTAGTTATCAGGGTGAAAACCGGCCTAGCGGTCGTCCGCATGAATCGACGAAGGGTGCCGGCACAAGGCGTTCACTTCGATGGCCATGTAGGGGTAAAGCGGCAGTTGCATCAGCAGGTCATGCAGTTCTTGCACACTGTCGACGTCGAACACGCTGTAGTTGGCGTAGAGCCCGGCGATGCGCCACAAGTGGCGCCATTTGCCTTGCTCTTGTAAACGTCGAGCCAGGGCTTTTTCGTCGGCCTTGAGGCTGGCGGCGCGCTCGGGGTTCATGTCGACGGGCAGGTTCACGGTCATTTTTACGTGGAACAACATGGCGGCGCCTCTTAGTGTTTGTCACGACGGAAGAACGCCAGACGCTCTTCATCGATGGCCAGGCCCAGGCCCGGCAAATGGGAGACATGCAGCTGGAAGTCGCGGTACAGCGGCGGCTCGGTAAGGATGTCTTCGGTCAGCAACAGCGGGCCGAACAACTCGGTGCCCCACGCCAGTTTGTCCAGCGTAAGGAAGGCATGCGCCGACGCCAGGGTGCCGATCCCCCCTTCCAGCATCGTGCCGCCGTACAGGCCGATACCGGCTGCCTCGGCAATCGCAGCGGTGCGCAATACCGCGCGGGGTCCGCCGTTCTTGGCGATCTTCAGGGCGAACACCGAGGCCGCGCCTTCGCGGGCCAGGTTGAAGGCATCTTCGACACACTCGATGGATTCGTCAGCCATGATCGGCGCCGGGCTCGACAGGTTGAGCCGGGCCATGCCCCCACGGTTATTGCGCGAGATCGGCTGCTCGATCAGGTCGATGCCGTTGTCGCCGAGCACCTTGCACGCACGCAGGGCCACGGCCTCGTCCCAGGCCTGGTTGACGTCGACGCGCACGCTGGCACGCTCGCCCAGGGCCTTTTTGATCGCGATGACATGGGCCAGGTCATGGCCAACTTCACCGGCACCGATCTTCAACTTGAAGATGCGGTGGCGGCGCAGGTCGAGCATCTTTTCGGCCTCGGCAATGTCCTGGGCGGTATTGCCGCTGGCAAGGGTCCAGGCCACCGGCAACGCATCGCGCACACGCCCACCGAGCAGTTCGCTGACGGGCAGGTTCAGGCGCTTGCCGTGGGCGTCGAGCAAGGCGCTTTCGATACCGGATTTGGCAAAAGTGTTGCCGCGAATGCTGCGCTCCAGGCGCAACATGGCCGCGTTGATATTGCTGGCGTCCAGGCCGATCAGCAGTGGCGCGAAGTGACGGTCGATGTTGACCTTGATGCTGTCGGGGCTCTCGTTACCGTAGCTCAGGCCACCGATGGTGGTGGATTCACCGATGCCTTCGATGCCGTCGGCGCAGCGCACGCGGATGATCACCAGGGTCTGGTTTTGCATGGTGTGCATCGCCAGTTTGTGCGGGCGAAGGGTGGGAAGGTCGACGATAATGGTCTCGATCGACTCGATGGCGCAAATCGGCATGGCAATACCCGTTGGGTTCTTTATAGATTTACGTCGATTCTGTGCCGCATTTTTCCTGGCCTCCAATATAGAATTAGTCTCAAGCAATACCCTAAAGGTATGAAAGGAGCCGTTATGGAACTGCGTCATCTGCGCTACTTCCAGGTGTTGGGGCAGACCCTCAACTTCACCCGTGCCGCCGAACGCCTGCACATCGCCCAGCCGCCGTTGAGCCGGCAGATCCAGCAATTGGAAGAGGAATTGGGTGTGATTCTGCTGGAGCGTGGCCGACCGCTGCGGCTGACCGAGGCCGGGCGGTTTTTCTATGAACACGCCAATGTATTGCTCGAACAGTTGAACAAAGTCTGCGACAACACGCGACGCATCGGCCAGGGCGAGAAGACCTGGCTGGGCATCGGGTTTGCCCCGTCGACCTTGTATGGCGTGCTGCCGGAATTGATTCGGCGGCTGCGCAACCATGAGGCGTTGGAGCTGGAGTTGGGGTTGTCGGAAATGACCACCTTGCAGCAGGTCGAGGCGCTCAAGGCCGGGCGTATCGATGTGGGTTTCGGGCGCATTCGTATCGACGACCCGGCCATCGTCCAGCGCGTGCTGGTGGAGGATCGGTTGGTCGCCGTGCTGCCCGCCGGCCACCCCTTGTTGGCCGCCCCCGCGACCCTCGCCCAACTGGCCGCCGAGCCGTTTGTGCTCTACCCCGGCAACCCGCGCCCCAGCTATGCCGACCATGTGATCGCGCTGTTCGACGCCCACGGCCTGAGCCTCAAGGTGGCGCAGTGGACCAACGAACTGCAGACCGCCATCGGCCTGGTCGGTGCGGGCATGGGCGTGACGCTGGTGCCGGCATCGGTGCAGGTGCTGCATCGCGCGGATATTGGCTACACGCCGGTTGTAGAAGCGACGGCGACCTCGCCGATTATTCTGAGCCGACGGGTGAATGATCAGTCGCCAGGGCTTGGTCATTGCTTGCAGTTGGTTGAAGAACTGATCTGAAACCCTCCCACATGTTGATCTTCATCAGGCTCAAGTACTGCGCATACGCTTGCGCTGCAACGTCTGGCTGGGTGACTCATCGAACAGTTTTCGATACTCCGCCGAGAACCGCCCCAGGTGGGTAAAGCCCCAGCCCAGGGCGATCTCGGAGATGGTGCGGATTGAACCGTGCTCAAGGATTTCCTGGCGCACTGCATTCAGCCGATGCTTCTTCAGGTAGGCCATGGGCGACAGGGCGAAGTACTTGCGAAACGCATCGAACAGCTTGAACCGCGACACGCCGGCGGCGGCTTCCAGGTCTTCGAGGTGCAGCGCCTCGCGGGCGTTGGCGTGAATGTATTGGCGCGCACGGATCAGGTAATGGGGCAGTTTCACCCCCAGTACGGCGCGCAGTTCTTCCGAGTAGTTGTTCGGCTGGGCGAGGATCAGGCCCTTGATCAGCGAGCTTTCCAGGTCACGGGTAAACGCCGCCTGCTCATACAACTCACTGCTGCCTTCCAGCTCGGCGATGAAATAACGCGCCATGCGCCACCACGACGCCGAAGCGCCCTCCACCGCATCCATCACCGGTTCAAATTGCAGCGGCGCTTCGATAGGCCGTTGCAGCAAGCCTTCCAGCGATTCGCTCATCGCCGCCCGCGTGATCACCACCTGCAACTTGCGGCAGTCACCGGAAATCGCCAGCACCTGGTGCTCGTTGGGCGCGATGATCACGCCCTGATCGCGGTTGGAACCCAGGCACTCACCGTTCTTGCTCAACGCCTGTTCGCCCACCAGCGGCAGGCTCACGCTGTAGCTGCTGAAGTGCTCGGCGTCTTCGATATCGATGGTCACGTCGGTGCCGTATTCGATCACCCCCAGGGTGGTGGCGCGGGACTTGAACACGTTGGCACTGTGATGAAAACGCAGGCGCTCGGGCGTGCTCGTCGCCAGGCGGTGCGGCCCGCAAATGCCGGACATCCAGCTGCGGGCGCCTTCGAGGTCGAAGCGTTGAATATGAATATCGCGTGTCTGGCTACTCATCAGGGTGCACCCACGGCGGTTAGGCTGTTGCGCGCTCTGGCGGCGCGTCGTTGTGGTTCCACAGCAAGTTCTACGCCACGCCGGCCCGATTGCAACCGGGTGGATAGCAACCGCCAACTATGTGGATAAACCGCAGGTGTTGACGCCCCTTGCCTCGCCAGACGGTAGCGCGTCGCGTCACCGCCCCGCACCGCCGTGGGTATTTGCTGCCCAACTTTGCGGCCCACCTTCCCCCATTAAGTGGATAGCCCGCCACCTTGTCGCAGCCTCTTAATGGCTCACCTGTTTTTAGCCATGATCAAAAGGTGCCTCCCATGAGTGGTGCAAGAAGCGTCGAGCAATGGAAAAGCTTTATCGAAAGCTGCCTGGATTTTCGTCCGGCAGACGCAGTGTTCCGGATCGCCCGCGACATGTTTACCGAGCCCGAGCTGTTCGACCTGGAGATGGAGCTGATCTTCGAGAAGAACTGGATCTACGCCTGCCACGAAAGCGAACTGGCCAATCATCACGACTTCGTGACGATGCGTGCCGGGCGCCAGCCGATGATCATCACCCGCGATGGCGAGGGCCGGCTCAATGCGCTGGTCAACGCCTGCCAGCATCGCGGCACCACCCTCACCCGGGTCGGCAAGGGCAACCAGTCGACCTTCACCTGCCCGTTCCACGCCTGGTGCTACAAGAGCGATGGCCGGCTGGTGAAGGTCAAGGCGCCGGGGGAATATCCGGAAGGTTTCGACAAGGCGACACGCGGCCTGAAAAAGGCGCGCATCGACAGCTACAAGGGCTTTGTCTTCATCAGCCTGGATGTGAACGGCCGTGACAGCCTGGAAGACTTCCTCGGCGACGCCAAAGTGTTCTTCGACATGATGGTCGCGCAGTCTGCCACCGGTGAGTTGGAGGTGCTGCCGGGCAAGTCTGCCTACACCTACGACGGCAACTGGAAACTGCAAAACGAAAATGGCCTGGACGGGTATCACGTCAGCACCGTGCACTACAACTACGTGGCCACGGTGCAGCATCGCCAGCAGGTGAATACCGAGAACGGCACCGGGTCCGCCAGCACCCTGGACTACAGCAAGCTCGGCGCCGGCGACGCCAACACCGATGACGGTTGGTTCGCCTTCAACAATGGCCACAGCGTGTTGTTCAGCGACATGCCCAACCCCAGCGTGCGTTCCGGCTACGCCACCATCATGCCGCGCCTGGTGCAAGAGCACGGCCAGCAGAAGGCCGAGTGGATGATGCACCGCCTGCGCAACCTGAACATCTATCCGAGCCTGTTCTTCCTCGACCAGATCAGCTCGCAGTTGCGCATCATCCGCCCGGTGGCGTGGAACAAGACCGAGATCATCAGCCAGTGCCTGGGGGTGAAAGGCGAATCCGACGCCGACCGCGAAAACCGTATTCGCCAGTTCGAGGACTTCTTCAACGTCTCGGGCATGGGCACGCCGGACGACCTCGTGGAGTTTCGCGAAGCCCAGCGTGGTTTCCAAGGCCGCCTGGAACGCTGGAGCGATATCTCACGCGGCAGCCATCGCTGGGAAACCGGGCCAACGCCGAACAGCGAGGCCATCGGCATCCAACCGGCCATGACCGGCACCGAGTTCACCCATGAAGGCCTGTACGTCAACCAGCACCGCAACTGGCAGCAGTTCCTGCTCCAGGGCCTGGATCAACAAGCGCTGAAACTGCGGGAGGTGAAATGATGAATGCGCCATTGCAGTACCGGATCGAGCAGTTTTTCTACCGTAAATCCGAGCTGTGCGACGCCCAGGACTGGGACGCCTATGTGCAGTTGTTCGACCCGCAGAGCGAATTTCACCTGCCGCAATGGGACTCGGAGCACGTCTACACCCGCGACCCCAAGCGTGAGATGTCACTAATCTATTACGCCAACCGTTCGGGCCTGGAAGACCGCGTGTTCCGCCTGCGCACCGGCAAAGCGGCGTCTGCCACACCGATGCCGCGCACCTTGCACCTGATCAACAACGTGCGCATCGCCGAGCGGGCGGATGGCACGTTGGAGGTCCGGTTGAACTGGCACACGCTGTTCTATCGGCTGGCGACGTCGGAGCAGTTCTACGGACATGCCACCTATCGCCTCAAGCCCCATGGCGACAGCTGGCTGATCACCCGCAAGCATGCGCTGCTGCTTAACGACACCATCAATTCGGTGCTGGATTTCTATCACCTATGAACACGCCTTTGTGGCGAGCGGGCTTGCCACAGGTTGTGCGCACGTCATCAATATGCGGAGCCCCTACATGAATCACAAAGTGGCCTTCAGTTTTGCCGACGGCAAGACGCTGTTTTTCCCGGTGGGCGCGAATGAAATCCTGTTGGATGCGGCACTGCGCAATGGCATCAAGATCCCCCTGGATTGCCGCGAAGGCGTGTGCGGCACCTGCCAGGGCCGGTGCGAGTCGGGGGATTACACCCAGGACTATGTGGACGAGGAAGCCCTCTCCAGCCTCGACCTGCAACAGCGCAAGATGCTCAGTTGCCAGACCCGAGTGAAGTCCGACGCGGCGTTCTACTTCGACTTTGATTCAAGCCTGTGCAATGCGCCGGGGCCGGTGCAGGTGCGCGGCACGGTGAGCGAGGTGCAGCAGGTGTCGGCCAGTACGGCGATCTTGACGGTGCGGTTGGACGCGTCGCTGGATTTTCTACCGGGCCAATATGCGCGAATCTCGGTGCCCGGCACGGACGGTTGGCGCTCCTACTCTTTCGCCAACCTGCCGGGCAATCAGCTGCAGTTTCTGATCCGCCTCCTGCCGGATGGGGTGATGAGCAACTACCTGCGTGACCGTTGCCACGTCGGCGATGCGTTGCTGATCGAGGCGCCGCTGGGTGCGTTCTACCTGCGTCATGTCAGCAAACCGTTGGTGCTGGTGGCCGGCGGCACCGGATTGTCAGCCTTGCTCGGCATGCTCGATGAACTGGCCGCCACGGGCTGCGAGCAGCCGGTGCACCTGTATTACGGCGTGCGCGGGGCTGAGGATTTATGCGAAGCGCAGCGTATCCATCAATACGCCTCAAAAATCCCCGGTTTTCGCTACACCGAAGTGCTGAGCGCACCGTCGCCCGAGTGGCCCGGCAAGCGCGGCTACCTCACCGACCATTTCGACCTGGCCGAATTGCGCGACGGATTGGCGGATATGTACGTGTGCGGCCCCCCTCCGATGGTCGAATCCATCCAACAATGGCTGGCGGATCAGGCACTTGATGGCGTTCAGCTGTATTACGAAAAGTTTACGCAGAGTAATATCTGACGCCTCAGCACTTCTGAGGGGTTCTACCCCGAGAAAAACAAGTAGAAGGGAACGTTAATGGCGGATGACATGGTTAACCCGGTAGGCCTCAAGCGTGGCCTGAAGAACCGGCATATTCAGTTGATCGCCTTGGGCGGGGCGATTGGCACGGGGCTGTTCCTCGGTTCGGCCGGGGTACTCAAGTCGGCAGGGCCGTCGATGATCCTGGGCTACGCGATTGCCGGTTTCATCGCGTTCCTGATCATGCGCCAGCTCGGCGAGATGATCGTCGAAGAACCGGTGGCCGGCTCGTTCAGCCACTTCGCCCACAAATACTGGGGCGGTTACGCGGGCTTCCTGGCCGGCTGGAATTACTGGGTACTCTACGTGCTGGTGGGCATGGCCGAGCTGACCGCCGTGGGCAAGTACATCCAGTTCTGGTGGCCGGAGATCCCGACCTGGGTCAGCGCACTGGTGTTCTTTGTCGCGGTGAACCTGATCAACACCCTGAACGTTAAATTCTTTGGTGAGACCGAGTTCTGGTTTGCGATCATCAAGGTGGTGGCGATTGTCGGCATGATCGTGCTCGGCTGCTACCTGCTGTTCAGCGGCACCGGCGGCCCGCAAGCGTCCATCAGCAACCTGTGGAGCCACGGCGGGTTCTTCCCGAATGGCGGCATGGGGCTGTTGATGTCCATGGCCTTCATCATGTTCTCGTTCGGCGGCCTGGAGCTGGTAGGTATCACCGCTGCGGAGGCCAGCGAGCCACGCAAGGTGATTCCGAAAGCGATCAACCAGGTGGTGTACCGGATCCTGATTTTCTACGTCGGCGCATTGACCGTGCTGCTGTCGCTGTACCCCTGGGATCAACTCCTGCAAACCCTCGACGCGTCGGGCGATGCCTACAGCGGCAGCCCGTTTGTGCAGATCTTCTCGCTGATCGGCAACGACACCGCCGCGCACATCCTCAACTTCGTGGTGCTGACCGCGGCACTGTCGGTGTACAACAGCGGCGTGTACTGCAACAGCCGCATGCTGTTCGGCCTGGCCGAGCAAGGTGATGCGCCAAAAGCGCTGATGAAGCTCAACAAGCAAGGCGTACCACTGCGGGCCCTGGCGATCTCGGCGTTGGTGACGATGCTGTGCGTGGTGGTCAACTACGTGGCGCCGAAGAGTGCGCTGGAGTTGCTGTTTGCGCTGGTGGTTGCCTCGCTGATGATCAACTGGGCGCTGATCAGCATCACCCATATCAAGTTCCGCAAAGCCATGGGCGAGCAAGGCGTGACGCCGTCGTTCAAGACCTTCTGGTTCCCGTTCAGCAACTACCTGTGCCTGGCGTTCATGCTGATGATCATCAGCGTGATGCTGGCGATCCCGGGCATTCGCGAGTCGGTGTATGCGATGCCGGTTTGGGTGGGGATTATCTATGTGGCCTACCGGTTGCGAGTGAGTAAGACGAAAGCGGTCGCCGCTGCGCAGTAATATCCATGTGGGAGGGGGCTTGCCCCCCGATAGCAGTGTGTCAGTCACTTATGTGTCCACTGACCCTCCGCCATCGGGGGCAAGCCCCCTCCCACATTTGATTGCGTTTACAGCGTGGAGCGCACTCGCCACAGCTCGGGGAACAGCACGGTGTCGAGCATCTTGCGCAGGTAACCCACGCCCTCGGTGCCGCCGGTGCCGGGTTGGAAGCCGATAATCCGCTCCACCGTGGTCACATGCCGGAAGCGCCATTGGCGGAACGAATCCTCCAGGTCGATAAACTTCTCGGCCAACTGGTACAAGTCCCAATACCGGCTCGGGTCGCGATACACCTCGCGCCACGCCGCCTCCACCGACTCATCGTGAACGGTCGCCGCCGTCGGGTCGCGCTCGGCGCGCTTGGGGTCAATCGCCAGGCCCGCCTTGGCCATCAGGTTCACCGCTTCGTCATACAGCGACGGCGTGGCAATCGCGACCTGCAACGCCTGCAACAACTCAGGCCGATGGGCATGGGGCCGCAGCAGCGCCGCGCTCTTGTTGCCGAGGATAAATTCGATCTCGCGGTACTGGAACGACTGGAACCCGGACGACTGCCCCAGGAACGGGCGAATCGCCTTGTATTCCGACGGCGTCATGGTCGCCAGCACGGCCCAGGCGTGCACCAGTTGATCGAAGATCCGCGAGACCCGCGCCAGCATCTTGAACGCCGGCGGCAATTCGCCCAGGCGCACGTGTTCGCGGGCGGCCTTGAGTTCGTGGAGCATCAGTTTCATCCACAGCTCGGAGGTCTGGTGCTGGATGATGAAGAGCATTTCGTTGTGGTCCGGCGACAGCGGATGCTGGGCGCTGAGGACTTTGCCCAAGTCCAGGTAGTCGCCATAGCTCATGGACTCGGAAAAATTCAGTTCGGCGTTATGCCATTCTTCCGGTGGCTGGTAGTCGGCAGAGAAAGGACATTGGCTCATCGCGAGGGCTCCTTGAGCGGACGGAGAATGGCACGGACCGGGCTGGCGTCCAGGTTGGCGAAACGCAGCGGCAGGGCGATCAGTTCGTAGTCGCCCTCCGGTACGTCGTCGAGCACGATGCCTTCGAGGATCGCCATGCCATGCCGCGCCACGGCGTTGTGGGCATCCATGGTCTTGGACTGTTGCGGGTCCAGGGAGGGCGTGTCGATACCGATCAGGCGCACCCCCAGGCTGGCCAGCCGTTCAATGGTCTGCGGGGCGATGGCGGTGAAGTTCGAATCCCATTCGGTCAGCGGTGCTTGTGGATAAGTACGCAACAGCACGCGCTCGGGCAAGTTATCCACACGCCCTTCCAACTGATGCGGCTGTACCAGCGCGCCGCTGTCCAGGCAATGCAGCACCCGGCACGGGCCCATGTACACGTCCAGCGACACCTCGCCAATCGGTGCACCGTCCGCGCTGTAATGCAGCGGCGCATCCACATGGGCGCCGGTGTGCGGCGACAAGGTAATGCGCCCGACATTCACCGGGCACTCCGGGCCGAACTGCCACACACGCTCTTCCTGGAACGGCGTATCGCCCGGCCAGGTCGGGGTCGCCGTGCTCAAGGGCGGGCTGATGTCCCACCACGTTTTTATTGGGTTCATTTAAAGGCTCTCGGCGGTTACTGGGGTGAATGATACGAGGGCCAGACGTGAATTTTCTTGCGAATTCCTGCGTAAAGCGGGAAATCTTTCGCACTTACTGCGAGGAAATGGCCTATTTACGCTCAGAAGTATTGCCTGGCCACAGTGGAGCTCCCACCAAGGATTAATGTGGGAGGGGGCTTGCCCCCGATAGCTGTGTGTCAGTCACTTATGTGTCCACTGACCCTCCGCCATCGGGGGCAAGCCCCCTCCCACATTGACTGCACACGGCCAGAGGAGTCGCATTCACCTGCGCTTCTGGGCATCCCGATGTCGAGTTCAGACCACTGGCGCAACGCCCAAGGCCTTAGGGTGCATCTTTCCATTCCCTGCCTCGGAGTCATCATGTCCAAGCCCATCACCGTATTGCGCGACACCCATCCCCTGCCGGTCCTGGATGCCTGCAAATGGGAAAAGCTCGAAGGCGACCCGCACACCGTCAACCTCAACGCCTACACCAGCGAAGACGGCAGCAAGATCATGGGCACCTGGATCTGCACCCCGGGCAAGTGGTACGTGGAATACGTGAAGTGGGAGTACTGCCATTTCCAGGAAGGCTACTGCGTGATCACCCCTGAGGGGATGGAGCCGATCCATCTGCGCGCTGGGGATATTTTCGTGGTGGAACCGGGGATGAAGGGGACATGGGAAGTGGTTGAGACGGTGCGTAAGTATTTTGTGTTTGCTTGAGTCGCTTCCAAAGCGGGCAATTTGACGTTGTTGTGGCGAGCGGGGCCAGCCCGATCGCCACAGTAAGCCTCCATTACAAGACAAGGTTATTTGGGTTTGCGATAGCTGTTGATAATCGCCGAGAAGTCCTTGCCCCCTTCCCCACGCTGACTCATCGATTGGTATAACTGCTGGGCCACGGCACCGAGGATCACCGGTTGCTTGGCCTGGCGAGCGGCCTCGGTGGCCAGGCCCAGGTCCTTGAGCATCAAATCGGCGCCGAACCCGCCGGTATAACCACGGGACGACGGCGCGGTTTCGATCACGCCCGGCCAGGGGTTGTAGGTGTCGGAACTCCAGCAGCGCCCGGTGGAGCTGTTGATAATGCCGGCCAGCACCTGGGTGTCGATGCCCAGCGCGTCCCCCAAGGCCATGGCTTCGCTGACGCCGACCATGCTGATGCCCAACAGCAGGTTGTTGCAGATCTTGGCGATTTGCCCGGTGCCCACATCGCCGCAATGCACGATGTTGCGGCCCATCTGCGCCAGCACCGGTTGCAGGGTGGCGAACAGTTCCGGGGGGGCGCCGACCATGAAGGTCAGGGTGCCCGCCTGGGCGCCGCCCGTGCCGCCGGAGACCGGTGCATCGGCCATCACCACGCCTTGCTTGGCGGCAGCAGCGGCGACATCGCGCGCGGTCTGCGGATCGATGGTGCTGCAATCCACCGCAGGTACGCCGTTGCCGATCCCGGCCAATACACCGTCTTCATTCAGCCAGACACTGCGCACATGGGCGGCGGCCGGCAGCATGGTAATCACCAGCTCGGCGCCTTGGGCAGCGTCACGCGGCGAGTCGCTGATGCGGCCGCCCAGTTCGGCGAGTTCCTTGAGCACCGTCTGGTTCAGGTCGAACAGGTTCAGCGCATGGCCGGCCTTGATCAGGTTGCGGGCCATGGGCGCGCCCATGTTGCCCAAGCCGATAAATGCAATTTTCATGGTCGTCTCCCGAATCAGCGCAGGTTGATGGTGGTGTTGACGCCATCGTTGACCGTGTCGTCGTCAAACCAGCGGCTGGTGACGGTTTTGGTCTGGGTGTAGAACTGCACCACTTGCTTGCCGTACGGGCCGAGGTCGCCGAGCTTGGAGCCACGGGAACCGGTGAAGCTGAAGAACGGCACCGGCACCGGGATCGGGATGTTGATGCCGACCTGGCCCACATCGATTTCGCTCTGGAATTTACGCGCCGCCGCACCGCTCTGGGTAAACAGGCCGGTGCCGTTGCCGAAGGGGTTGGCGTTGACCAGCGCAATGGCCTGGTCGAGGGTGTCGACTTCCAGCACCACCAGCACCGGTCCGAAGATTTCCTGGGTGTAGATCTGCATATCGGTTGTCACACCCGAGAACAGGGTCGGGCCGACGAAGTTGCCTTGCTCGAAGCCCGGCACCTGGATGTCGCGGCCATCCAGCTCGAGCTTGGCGCCTTCTTTCACGCCGCTTTCGATCAGTTCCAGGATGCGGGCCTTGGCGCGCTTGGAGATCACCGGGCCGACATCCGTGCCCGCTTCGCTACCGGCGTTGACCTTGAGCTTTTGCGCCAGCGCTTTCAGATCCGGCAGCCATTGCTTGGCCGCGCCCACCAGCACCACCACCGAGGTGGCCATGCAACGCTGGCCCGCCGCGCCGAAACCGGCACCGACCAGGGCATTGAGGGTGTGTTCGCGGTTCGCATCCGGCAGCACCACGGCGTGGTTCTTGGCGCCCATCATCGACTGCACGCGCTTGCCGTGCTTGCCCGCCAAGTCGTAGACGTGAGTACCGACAGCGGTCGAGCCGACGAAGGACACGGCCTTGATGTCTTTATGGGTGCACAGCGCATCCACCACATCCTTGCCGCCGTGCACCACGTTGAGCACACCCGCCGGTACGCCCGCTTCCAGCGCCAGCTCCACCAGCAGCAGGGTCGACAGCGGGTCTTGTTCGGACGGCTTGAGGACGAAGGTGTTACCGCAGGCGATGGCCATCGGGAACATCCACAGCGGAATCATCGCCGGGAAGTTGAACGGGGTAATGCCGGCACACACACCGATGGGTTGGCGCAGGGTGTAGGTATCAACACCACCGGCGACGTTCTCGGCGAACTCACCCATTTGCAGGGTGCCGATGGAACAGGCGTGCTCCACCACTTCCAGGCCACGGAAAATATCGCCCTCGGCATCGGCAATGGTCTTGCCCTGCTCGGCGCTGAGAACCACCGCGATGCGCTTGGAGTGCTCGCGGATCAAGGCTTGCAGCTTGAGCATGATGCGCATGCGCGCGCCGATCGGCGTCAACTTCCAGGTCTGGAAGGCTTGATGGGCGGCGTCGATGGCAGCATTGACTTCATCGGCCGTGGCGAACGGGACTTTGGCCAGCACTTGCTGGGTGGCGGGGTTGACGATGTCTTGCCAATGGGTGGTCTTGGACTCGACCCACTCACCATTGATCAGCAACTTGACCTGTTGCACGGAAATATCGGCAGATGCGTTCATGTGGTCTCCAACTCTTATATTTATGCAGAGACAAGGCGCGTAAACCGCCTTGAGAAATGAGGCGTTCGGACTGTTTTTGGAGTATAGATGTGCAAATCTCTAATAAGAACGCACATAAAAGCCGGTCCAATATGCAAAAAAACATCACATCGCTGGGTTCCCTGAACTGGGATGACCTGAAGTTTTTCCTGGAAGTGGCCCGCACCCGCAAGGCCAGCGTCGCGGCCAAGCGCCTGGCGGTGGACTACACCACCGTGTCGCGGCGCATCAGCTCATTGGAAGTGTCGCTCGGTACCCTGCTGTTCGAAAAATCCCGGACCAACGGCTTCGTCCTCACCCCCGAAGGCCAGCGTTTGCTGGGGTATGCCGAGTCCATTGAAAGCACCCTGCACATGGCCTGCGAGCAGGTGTCCGGCTCCGGCGTGGCGCTGTCCGGCCATGTGCGCATGGGCTGCACCGAAGGCTTCGGCAGCTTCTTCGTCACCCCGCAGTTGAGCCACTTCGTCGACACCTACCCGGCCATCTCGGTCGACATCCTGCCCCTGCCCCACTTCATCAGCCTGTCCAAGCGCGAAGCCGACATCGTCATCGCCCTGGAACGCCCGGAACACGGGCCCTACGTGTGTTGCAAACTGTGCGACTACAAACTGCAGCTGTACGCGACCCAGGAATACCTCGACCAACACCCGCCCATCCATCGCCCGGCCGATTTGGCCGAGCATCCGTTTATCAGCTATGTGGATGATTTGGCCTTCAGTTCGGAGCTGCTGTACCTGGCCAACGTCGTGCCCGGCGCCAGCGCCAGCCTGCGCAGTACCAGCGTGATTGCGCAATACGTGGCGGCGCAGCAAGGGCGGTCGATGGCGATCTTGCCGTGCTTTCTGGCGGCGCAGGATCCACGGTTACTGCCGGTGCTGGGGGAGCAGATTTCAATCACTCGTCAGTTTTGGATGTATTGCCGTGAGGATCTGAGGAAGTTGAAGCGGATTACGTTGTTGTGGGATTACATCCGCGAGGTGACGGAGCAGAACCAGGGGTTGTTGATGGGGGAGACAAGGGAGATTCGGTTTGCGGATTAAAGGGCTGGGCTGCGCGGTGTTTCTGAGAGATGGGCAAGGCCGTGGTGGGTGACTTGACGCAGGCGATGACGCCGGGCAGTTAAGCGAACATCGTTCAAATGTGGGAGGGTGCTTGCCCCCGATAGCGGAGTGACAGAACCAGATGGACTGGCTGACACACTGCTATCGAGGGCAAGCCCCCTCCCACATTTTGATTGGATTTCAGATTGAAATCGGCCTGCCGGCTCAGTCGGCAATCACCACAATCGCCACCCGTCGATTCTCGGTCCGCCCTTCCGCTGTGTCGTTGGTGGCCACCGGTTTACTGCTGCCCAGCCCACGCAGCTGGATGTTGTCTTCTTTCATGCCCACGCCTTGCAGCACCGTCGCCACGCTTTTCGCGCGGCGCAGGGACAGTTGCTGGTTGTAGGTCTCTTTGCCCGAGGCGTCGGTGTGGCCGTCGACGCGTACACGCTCGATGCCTACGCCCAGCAGGGCCTTGCCGATGCGTTGGACGATGTCGGTGCTGGGTTGGTTAAGGGTTTCGACGTCACTGCCAAACAGCACTTTACCGGACAGGCCGAACGCCCAGCCGTCATCGGTAAGCTCGAAGCCCTGTTGCTTGAGGACGGCGACTTGCGCCGGGGTCAGGCCTTTGGGGGGCGCCGTCTGGCAGCCGCCAAGGGCGAGCAGTGCCACCAGCAGGGTGATAAACATAAAACGCACGGTCGAGAACAAGGAATCAGCTCCTGTGTTGAACATTGACGACGGGGCTCTCCGGCTCCGCCGTTTGCTGGCCGCCCGAGGACAAACGCTTGGCCTGGTACATCGCCGCATCAGCGGCATTGAGCAAGGTGCCAGGTGTGACGCCATGCTCGGGGTAGAGGGCGATACCAATACTGAGGGAGGTCAACACTTGGGTGTCGCCAGGCACCGCAATCGGCATGTCCATGCTGGCGATGATTTTGTCGGCGATGCGCTGGGCGTCTTCCACCTTGTGCAGCGGCGCCAGCAGGATGGCGAACTCGTCACCGCCCAGGCGCGCCACCAGGTCATCTTCACGCAATTGCGCACGCACGCGCTCGGCGACGGCCACCAGCACGGCATCACCTGCGGCATGACCGAAGCTGTCATTGATCTCTTTGAAACGGTCGCTGTCGAGATACAGCACGGCTACCTGTTCCTTGGCTTTGGCCGCGCTGCGCAGCGCGCGAATCAGGCGGCCTTCGAAGTATGCGCGGTTGGGCAGACCGGTAAGGCTGTCGTGGTTGGCCTTGTGGGCGAGGGTTTCGTTTTCGCTTTGCAGGTGGTTTTGCCAGGCTTGCATCTCGCCGAGCAAGGCATTGAAGTCGCTGCCCAGGCTGTCGAGTTCGGCGATGCGGGCCGGCGGCACGCGGCGATCGAAGTCGCGATCGCTGCGGGCGGCGTGGGCCACGGCGGCGAGGCTTTGCAGCGGCCCGGTGATGCCGGTCAACAGGCGGCGGGCCAGGTGCAGGGCGACCCAGGCACTGACGACGGTGCAGATCAGGATCCCCGCCAGGCCGCTGAGCAGGAAGCGCAGCAGGCTACCGCCGTGGCCGGTCAGGTGAATGCTGCCGATGGTGCGCCCCTGGTGGAGGATCGGCTGGATGATGGGCTGTTCGAGCAAGGCGTGCGCCAGTTCCAGTTCTACCCGCGACAGCATCCCGGTTTCCGGGCGCGTCCAATACGACAACAGCTTGCCATTGGCATCGAATACTTCGGCCTCGGCGACTTCCTCGGTTGAAGCGATAAGGCTGAGAGCTTCGGTGGCTGCGGCGCTGTCATTGAACACCACCGCTGCTTCCACGGTGTAGTTGATGGAGCGGGCGATCAGGTGCAGGTTGTGTTCGGCGTAGACCCGTAGCGCCAACACGCCGAGCAGGGTCAGGGACACACTGGCCAGGGTCACCGCCACCAGCGCCAGGATCATGTGCCCTCGGCCGATGACGGAACGCAGGGTAGGTCGTACGTTCACCGCTTTCATGAGGCGGGCGCCCGGCGCCGGGACAGTTGCAACACGCTGGGATGAATGCGCACGCCGCTGCGCGCCACCGAGTCGAGGTTGACCTCAAACGACACTTGCTCATCCCCCACCTGCAGGCAGAACAGGCTGCCCACGGTGCACTGGTCGCCGCCTTCGCTGATGCTGAGCACCGGGTGGCCGATCAATGAGGCAAACAGGCGGCTGCGTTCGTCATTGCTGAGTTTGCCGATGTACACGGCGTCGCAGGCGTTGACGATATCGGGATGGTCGGCCAGCAGGCGCCGCACCACGACCGGACGGCCGGTGGCCTGGATGGTGCCTTTGATCAGGTCGTCGGTGTATTGGGTCGGGCCGACGATGCACAGGCGCAGTTGCTCAGGCTCTACTGGCCAGCGGGCATAGCTGAGGATACCGAGTACCACCTGGGTGACCGCCTGGGCGCGCTGGTCAGCCGGGCCCGGAGCCTCGGCAAATACGCGGGGCGCCAGCAGGCATAGAACCGCCACCAGCAGCAGGCGTCTCCAGCTCAAACTACGCCCTGTGGGCGAGACGGCCACGTTCATGCAGCGATACTCTCAGGTGTTTTCGGGGTGATGCCGCAACGATAGCACAGCATCAGATAGTTCTGACTCCTGACCCAACTCCAGCATCAACCCACTCAAGCGTTTGACCTTGCGTCGCACGGCCTCTTCAAACACGCCGCCACGGGGTTCGATCAGGCTGAACCAGCGCTTGGCGCGAGTGATGCCGGTGTAGATCAACTCTTTGGTGAGCACCGGGTTCAGCGCGTCCGGCAGGATCAGTGCAGTGTGGGTGAACTCCGAACCCTGGGATTTGTGCACGGTCATGGCGTACACGGTTTCCACATCATTGAGACGGCTGGGCAGTACAAATCGCACGCCACCCTGGCCATCGTTACGTGGGAAAGCAACGCGCAACACCTGGGGCCCGCCATCACTTTCAGGCAGTTTGAGGGCAATGCCGATGTCGCCGTTCATCAAGCCCAGGCCGTAATCGTTGCGGGTCATCAACACCGGGCGGCCTTCGTACCATTGCTCGTCCCCCTCGATCAGCCGCACTTTGCGCAAGGCGGCCGTGATGCGCAGGTTCAGCCCTTCCACACCCCAAGGGCCCTTGCGCACGGCGCAGAGCAGTTGGAACGCATCAAAGGCTTGCAGCAGTTGTTGGGCCCAGTGGGTCCAGGCGGGGTCGTCACGCGGGGTGTCGACGGCGGGCCGCGCGCTGTGCAGCAGGTTGAGGTAATAGCGATAACCCTGGGCGCCGTCGCCCTGCCCGTCCAGCACCAGGCGCTCCAGGGCGTGGTCGTGCTCGCCTTTGAGGCTAAGGCAGAACAGGTCACTG
This sequence comes from Pseudomonas sp. BR20, assembly GCF_050780135.1. Classification (NCBI taxonomy): domain Bacteria; kingdom Pseudomonadati; phylum Pseudomonadota; class Gammaproteobacteria; order Pseudomonadales; family Pseudomonadaceae; genus Pseudomonas; species Pseudomonas sp. BR20. The sequence goes on from NZ_CP172012.1 coordinate 5,781,545, forward strand.
TGGCTGCGCGCGGCCAGCAGCTTGCGCGCCTCGTCGGCGTTTTGCTGGTTGACCCAGCGCGCCAGTTGGCCGATGCCGCTGCCTTCGCCGAACCGGCGCGAATAGCGCAGCATCACCACTTGCTGCGCCAGGGGATGGCTGCCCTCGAGGTCTTCGTGCAGGCCACTGGCGCTGAGGTCTTCGCCGCTGACGGTTTGCAGCCATTGGCGGGTGTGGGGGCTGTACCAGCCGGCTTCGGCGTCGCGGCACAAATCACCGAGTACGGCGCCGGCCTCTACCGAGGCGAGTTGGTCCTTGTCGCCCAGCAACACCAAGCGGGCATGGGGCGGTAATGCGTCCAGCAGGTTAGCCATCATTTCCAGATCGATCATCGAGGCTTCGTCCACCACCAGCACATCCAGGGGCAACGGATTGCCAAGGTGATGGCGGAAGTGCCGAGTGCCCGGACGGCTGCCCAGCAGGCGGTGAACCGTGGTGACCTGGGTCGGGATCTTTTCCTTCACACTTTGCGGCACTGTCAGCGACAGTACTTGCTGGCTGATGGATTCGGTCAAACGCGCGGCGGCTTTACCGGTCGGCGCGGCCAAGCGGATGCGCAACGGGCTGCCGGACTCTACGGCCGGCGCCTGCAACAGCGCGAGCAGGCGCACCACAGTGGTGGTCTTGCCGGTGCCGGGGCCGCCGGTGACGATGCTGAATGCACCGCGGGTGGCCAGGGCGCAGGCGAGTTTCTGCCAGTCGATCACGCCATCGGGCGCCGGCTGGTCAAACAAGCTATTCAAGCGCTGGGGTAAATCGGCGGCGACGCTTTCCTGGGTGGCGAGACGCAGGCGCAGGGCAGTGTCGATGCGCCGTTCGTAGGTCCAGTAGCGGCGCAGGTACAGGCGTTTGCCCGACAGTACCAAGGGACGACTGTGTGCCGATTCGCTGCCGTCCACCGCCAGGGCGACCAACGGGCTGGCGGCCAGTACATGACACCAATGGGCACCGTCGAGGCCGTCGAGCAATTGCGACGGCAGCAGCATGGCGCCGGTTTGCAGGTCGCCTTCGGGCGGCAAGGACAGGGCAAAATCCGGCGCTTTGAGGGTTTCGAACAGGTCCAGGCACACATGGCCGTGGCCCAGTTGATGGCTGGTCAGCGCCGCCGCCAGTAACGCCAAAGGGTCGGCCTGCGGATCGAGTTCGTGCAGGAAGCCCACGAAGGCCTTGTCCAACGCCCGTAGCCAACCACGCTCAACCCAACGCTCCAGCAGGTGCACCAGGTCGGCGGCGCGGCTCAAGGGAGCTAGCGCCTCAAGCGGTAACGGCGACAGGCTCATAACAACACTCCTTGTTCCCAGGCGGGCTCAGCCTTGGGCGGGATGGGCTTGCCCTGGAACAGCAGGTCCAGGCTTTCGATCAGCTCCCGTGGAGGCCGGGTGAAAAACGCCCCTCGGCTGACAGCCTGGGTGCCGCGCAGGAACAGGTACAGCGCGCCGCCGACATGACGGTCGTAGTCGTAGTCCGGCAGGCGTGCCTTGAGTTGACGATGCAGCGCGAGCAGGTAAAGCACGTATTGCAGGTCGTACCGATGCTCGAGGATCGACTGTTCCATGGCGTCTTGGGTGTAGGCCGAATCGTCAGGGCCGAGCCAGTTGGATTTGTAGTCAGCCACGTAGTAGCGGCCATCGTGTTCGAAGGTCAGGTCGATAAAACCCTTGAACATGCCGTTGAGCAGCACCGGTTCGGCAGAGACACGGGACACACCGTTGTGGGTGTACTGGCACACCAGCTTGTCGAGGGCGAGCACGTCGACTTTATGACTGGCGAACCAGAACTCCATTTCGATCTGGTAGTGCTGCAAGCTGCTCAGGGCGAGCTGGTCGTTATCCACCGGCAGCGGCGTGTGCAGCAGATGGCCCAGCCACTCGCTGAGGGTGACGATCCAGCCTTCCCAGTTACGGCGATTGCAGCGCGCGCCTACGGCTTGTTCGATCGCTTGCGAGGTCACGTTGAAGCCTTCTTCCCCGGCCCACTCCAGTAGACCGTGAAGGAAGGTGCCGGGGTTCGGACCACGTGGGAAACGGTGAATGTCTGCGCCGGACGCTGCCACTTCACGCGGTGCGTCGGGATCGAGGCGTTCGTCATCGAACAGCTTTTGCGCCTGTGGGCTTTCGGGCGCTTCGAGGTGGGCGACGCTCATGCTGTCGCCAATGCGCAAGGCACTGTAGGACGCGATCCACCAGTTCTCGGCGGCCTTGCGTTTAGGTAACAAGGGCGCGAGCAAGTTGGCGGTGTTGCGCGGCGGGTGAAACAGGGTGTCTTGGGCGTCGGGCACAGGGACGTAGTGGATGGCCGGGCAGCCATCCTGCAGATCCAGCAGCCAACGCGCGAGGCCGGCGGATTCGCTCAACGAAGCACCCGCGCCGAGCAAGTAACCCAGCGCCGACAGGTGCAATACCGAGCTGTTGCTGTTGCCGCGCTTGAGGTCGGCAACGCCGAGCCAGCAGGCGTGTTTGGCGCGGGTCAGGGCCACGTAGAACAAACGCAGGTCTTCGGCCAGGCGCTCATCGTCGGCCTGGGCGATCAACTCGGCGGTCGGGCGCAGGCTGACGTGGGATTTGCCGTGTTCATCGTGGTAATGCAGCGGCAGGCGACTGCCGTCGACCGGCTTGGCCGAGCAGATGAAAGGCAGAAAGACCAGGTCGTATTCCAGGCCCTTGGATTTGTGAATGGTCACGACCTTGACCAGTTGCTCATCACTTTCCAGGCGCAGGATTTGCTCTTCACCGGCTTGACCGGACAACGCGAGGTGTTCGGCCAGGTGGCGGATCAACGCCTGTTCACCGTCCAGTTCCGACGCGGCTTGTTGCAACAACTCGCTGAGGTGCAACAGGTTGGTCAGCACACGTTCGCCGTCGCTGCGGGCGATCAGGGTTTGCGGCAGTTTGAAGTCGTGCAGCAGGCGACGCAGCATCGGCAGCACGCCTTGGGTGCGCCAGATCGCGCGGTAGCCACGGAACTGCATCACGCGGCTTTCCCACGCCAGTTCGTCCTGGTTCAGACGCTCCAGTTCCGGCAGTGACAGGTTCAAGGTGACGCAAGCCAGGGCAGCCCGTAGCGGCCGCTCGACATCCGGCTCGGCACAGGCCTTGAGCCAGGCGAGCAGATCGTGGGCTTCCTGGGCGGCGAAGACAGAGTCCTTGTCCGACAGGTACACGCTACGCACGCCACGGGCGGCCAACTCGGCGCGCACGGCTTGGGCTTCCTTGCCGTCGCGCACGAGGATGGCGATGTCCGACGGCAGTACGCCTTTGAAGCTGTCGTCCGGTTGCAGGAAACCAGCCGTACCTTGCTGCCCGCCGTTGAGCAACTCGACAATCTGCGAGGCACAGGCGCCAGCCAGTTGCTGACGGTACACCGCGTTGGAAACCGGCTGGTCGGTGGCCAGGTGCCAAAGGTTCATCGCCGGCAACGTTTGGCCGTCGACCTGCAGTCTTTCCTTGCGGCCTTGTGACAGCACCGGGTGGAACGGCACCGGGTTGTCGCCATTCGACTCCCGGAACAGGAACGCGCCCCGACCCGTTTCCGCCCGCTGGAACACATGGTTCACTGCCTCGACCATCGCATGGCTGGAACGGAAGTTGGTACCCAGGGTGTGGTGACGGCCGATCGTGGATTTACGCGCGCGCAAGTAGGTGTAGATATCGGCGCCACGGAAGGCGTAGATCGCTTGCTTGGGGTCACCGATCAGGAACAGGCCGCTGTCGAGGTGGTTCTCTTCAATGCGGTAGATGCTGTCGAAGATGCTGTATTGCACCGGGTCGGTGTCCTGGAACTCGTCGATCAGGGCCACCGGGAACTGCTCGCGGATCACACTGGCCAGGCGCTCGCCGCCATCGGCTTGCAGGGCTGCGTTGAGGCGAATCAGCATGTCGTCAAAGCCCATTTCGGCACGACGGCGTTTTTCTTCTTCGAAGCGCTTACCCACCCAACCGGCGGCGTGTTGCAACACGGCAGCGTCGGGGGTTGGCAGCGCGTCGAGGGCGGCTTTAAGGCCGGCCATGGCGTCGATGCCCGGGTGTTGCGGCGGGTCGCCCTTCCAGGCTTCGGCCATGCCGTCGGGAGTGAGGCGGGTGAAGCCGGTGCCGATGTCCAACTGCTCCAGGGTTTCGTCAGCGGCCCAGGCGCTGATCTTTTCGAACCAGGGCTCGAAGTAACGCGCTTGCATCTTGCGGCCGTCGACGGCTTTGGCGGCCACCGCTTGCAGGCAGATTTCGCGTAACTCGGCGGCCCATTGTTGCCAGGGAGCCTTGATGTTTATCAACGCTTCACGGCGTTCTTGCAGGCAAGCGTTGATCAACTCGGCGGGTTCGCGGGTTTCATCCGGCGACCGTTCGCTGCCGAACAGTGCGCGCACGCGTGGCATCAACGCCGCGGGGCCACCCCAGTTGCTGCGCACCCAGTTGAGTGCATCGTCATGCATGGGGTAGCAGAACAACCGCCAGTAATCGCGCAACACTTCGCCCAGCAGGTCGCTGTGGTCGGTTTCCAGGGTCTGGGTGAACAGGCTGCCGCTGTCGAACGCGTGTTCGCGCAGCATGCGCTGGCACCAACTGTGAATTGTGGAAACCGCCGCTTCATCCATCCACTGGGCAGCGATGTCCAGGCGGTTGGCGCAGGCGGGCCATTGCTCGGGGAGGTATTGCGCACGCAGGTCGGCGATCAGCGCGTCGGGCTGTTCAATCTCCTCGCGGAAGAAACGCGCGGCTTCGGCCAGGCGAATGCGGATGCGCTCACGCAGCTCTTTGGTCGCGGCATCGGTAAAGGTGACCACGAGGATTTGCGGCGGCAGCAGTTCACGCCCGAAACCGGACTCATCGCCACCGTGGCCCAGGACCAGACGCAGGTACAAGGCGGAGATGGTGAAGGTTTTGCCGGTGCCGGCGCTGGCTTCAATCAGCTGGCTGCCATTCAACGGGAAGGCCAGGGCCAAGGGTTTGCTGCTCATGCGCCGGCCTCCTCGCCTGTGAGTGATCGCCATGGGGCGTTGATGAGCGGTCGATACAAGGTTTCGCACCAGCCTTCGAACTCTTCGCTGGCGACCAGGGCGGCGTAATCGGGGAACTGTCGGGTGAGCGCCGGGGTTTCGCGGCGCTCGCCATCGGTGGTCAGGCCGTCGCCTTCATAGGCTTTGCTCGCGGCTGCGTGGGCTTTGACCGGATCGGTTTGGCTGAGCCAGGCGAAAGCGGTCTTGACGGCTACCGGGAGCGGTTCTCTCATGCCGCTGTGCCAGGCCAGCAGCAGGTTGCCGAGGATTTCCCGGGCGATGGGCTTATCCAGCGGGGCCAGTAGCAACGTATCGTCGCTGGCCACCAGCCCTGTGCTCAACGACAGGCCGCAGGCGCAGGCCACCACATGATTGACCCAAGGACGTATCAGGCGATGCCATTTGCGTGTTTTGATCGAGCCGATGCTATTGGGGATGGTGGTGACACTTAGCAATCCACCGTCACTGCGGCGATGCAGGCCGCTGATCCAGCCTTCCAGCGCTATACCTTGATGCTCGAAACTGATCGGTTCTGCAGCGGTGTGTGGCGTTGGCCAGAGAGCCAGCAAGTGCTGGTAGCGTTGCAACAAATCAGGCAGGGGCTCAATGAGTTCGTTGCGCAGACACTCGCCGAAACCGACCATCGGCAACAGGCCACTGCCTTGCAACCGCAGGGCCTGGGCGTTGAGGGCCTGGTCGAGGTGCTCGGGTTGGGACAGCGCAGCGTTCAACAGACTATCGCTCAGGCTGTAGCGTTGCAGCGCGTCAAGCACGAAGGGTTCTTCATCGGCCAAGGGCACTTCGGCGGCTTCGAAGAACACTTTCAGACGCTGGCTGAAGAAGTGTTTGACCGGGTTGCGCAGGAAATCCTGTAACTGGCCGAGGCTCAGGGGCTCCTCCTGTTGGTGCTGCGCCAGTTGGTCTTCCTGTGTAACGGCATCCGGGGCGGCGTGGAGTAACTGCCATTCGCGGGCGTAGCTGAACAGCGGATCACCTTCGTGGAAGTAGCGGGCGCTGAAGGGTTGGAGCGGGTGTTCCTGGGTCATCGCGTCCAGCAGCGGTGTTTCCTGTGCGTTGTGCCAGCCGCTGGCGATATGGTCCCGCAGTTGGCCGATGAGTACAGAGGCCGGGCGCTCGCTGTTATCGCGGATGCTACGGCCGACCCAGCTTATATAGAGCTGGTCGCGGGCGGACAGCAGGGCTTCGAGCAGCAGGTAACGGTCGTCTTCGCGGCGCGAACGGTCGCCGGGACGGTAGTCGCTGCCCATCAGGTCGAAATCCAGCGGTGGTTGGGCGCGTGGGTAGTCGCCGTCGTTCATGCCGAGCAGGCAGACGAGTTTGAAGGGGATGGCGCGCATGGGCATCAGGGTGCAGAAATTGACAGCTCCGGCGAGGAAGCGCTGGGACAGACGGCCTTGGTCCAGGCCGGCCAGCCAGGCTTCGCGGACTACGGTAAGCGGTAACTCATCCTGCAGGCCGACGGACTCGCAGGTTTCCAACCAGGTTTCCCTGAGTTGCTCGAGCTGACCCAACAGGTAGTCGTCGTGCTCGCTGCTGGGTAGGAAGAAGAGTTGCATCAGGCGTTGCAGACGTTCGCCCCATTCGTGGGGCGCTGCGGGTTGTGACAGCGCTTGATGGGCATCGCTGAGCGCATCGAGTAAAGCGACCAGCGGGCCGATCAAGGCCGCATCAAGTCCGCCGATTTCGTCGTAAGGCTCAATGCCTTCGCAGGCTGCACCGGTTCCGACGGCATAGCCTAGAAGCATACGGCGAAGGCCAAATCGCCAGCTGTTTTGTTCCAGCTTACTCGGCAAGCCGAGCCCCGCGCGTTGCTCGGCGTTGAGCCCCCAACGGATACCGGCGCCTTCAATCCAGCGATGCAGCGTAGGCAAATCGCGCTCCTTGATAGCGAAGCGTTCGCGCAAGGCCGGGACGTCCAGCAGGTCGAGAATCTCGCTGACGGGAAAGCGGCTATCGGGGAGTTTGAGCAGGTGTTCGACGGCGATCAGCAGGGGATCTCGGCCGCGCTGGCCTTGATCGGTCAGGGTGAAGGGGATGAAGCGGGGATCGATTCTGTCCAGTTGACCGAATACCGCGCGGATATGCGGCGCATAGCTGTCGACGTCGGGGACCATGACGATGATGTCCCTTGGGCGAAGCGTGGGGTCGGCGCCGAAGCGTTGGAGCAGTTGGTCGTGGAGAATCTCCACTTCGCGTTGAGCGCTGTGGGCAATGTGGAAGCGGATGGATGTATCACGCTCTAAATCGACAGCGGGCCATAGTTCGCGAGTCTCGTTGAGTGGGCGCAGTTCGAGGATATCGTCCTGGAGTTGGTTAAGCAGTGTGGTGGGTTCGCTGTCGCTGAACAGGTCGATTCGACCATCGCGGAAAGCCGCGCGGTAGCTGTTGGGATCGTCGTAACTGTCCAGCAGGCTGATGTAGTCGCGACCTTGTTTGCCCCAGGCGGCCAACAGCGGATGGGCGTGTTGGTGCAGGGTTTGTGGGTCGATGGTCACGGGCATGCCGGCTTTGCGCGCCTGGCGTTTGTATTCGTTACGCAGCAGGTCTTTGTCGGCCACGATGTCGGACCAATGGTGGCGACACGGGTTGTGCACGCACAGCAGGACTTGACTGAAACGGGCGAGGCCGGCCAGCGCTTCGAGCGCTTGGGCGGGCAAGGAAGAGATCCCGAAGACAATCACCCGAGAAGGTAGCCCCTTTGGTGCTTGCTCAAGCGCATTGATACGTTCGATGAAACGCTGGTGCACGCCGGCGCGGCTTTCGGCCATGCCTTCTTCACCTACGTCCAACAACAGCGCACGCCATAACTCGGCTTGCCAGCAGTTGGCAGGGTTGAGGGGCTTGGGCTCGCCTCGGCCGTTGCGCAATTGGTGGCGACCGGCAGCCCAGTCTTCCAGCCAGTCAGCGCGGTAAACCTGGTATTGGTCGAACAGGTCCGCCAGGCGTTCCGCCAGTTGGTAGCGTTTGCGCAGGTCAGAGTCGTGGGTCAAGAAGCGCTGCAACGGCTCGAAGTGCTGTTGATCGATGAGTTCCGGGAGCAGGCGCATCAGGCGCCAAGTGAGCGGGGCTTTATCGAGCAGGGATTTTGGAGGGATTTCGTCACGTCCCAGGACCATGCGATAGAGCTGCCACATGAAGCTGCCGGGGAGCTGTACATCAATGGCTGCGGCGATTCCGCAGCCACCCATATCGTCGTCTTCCGGGTCTTCAGCCAAGGCCAGTTTGAGCCACTGGGCAATGCCGTTGCTTTGTACCAGGGCGATTTCGTTTTCCAGGGGCGCCAGGGGATAACGGCGCATCCAACTCACCACCAGGCTGCGCAGTTCGTCCAAGCGGTTGCCGTGAACCACCATGAATCCAGCGCTGAGGGACGTCGCATCCGGCATAACGGCTTCCTTGGGAAAAGCAAAATCGAGGGCATGGACTTTAGCACTGAAGGCCACCCCGAGGCGCCTCTTCGCACTTTTCGATCGACCAAAACAAAACCCCATCTGCTTTCGCAAATGGGGTTTCGGAATTTAATCTTGACGATGACCTACTCTCACATGGGGAAACCCCACACTACCATCGGCGATGCATCGTTTCACTACTGAGTTCGGGATGGGATCAGGTGGTTCCAATGCTCTATGGTCGTCAAGAAATTCGGGTACTGAGTCGTGACCAGTTGGCCTCGCTTCAGCAAATTGGGTATGTGACAGCTATCGGTGTTTTGTGAGCATCGAACTTTCGGTTCATTGCGTCTTCACACACCGCAATCTGGCCTTTCGACTCAAATTGCTTGGGTGTTATATGGTCAAGCCTCACGGGCAATTAGTATTGGTTAGCTCAACGCCTCACAGCGCTTACACACCCAACCTATCAACGTCGTAGTCTTCGACGGCCCTTCAGGGGACTCAAGGTCCCAGTGAGATCTCATCTTGAGGCTAGTTTCCCGCTTAGATGCTTTCAGCGGTTATCTATTCCGAACATAGCTACCCGGCAATGCCACTGGCGTGACAACCGGAACACCAGAGGTTCGTCCACTCCGGTCCTCTCGTACTAGGAGCAGCCCCTCTCAAATCTCAAACGTCCACGGCAGATAGGGACCGAACTGTCTCACGACGTTCTAAACCCAGCTCGCGTACCACTTTAAATGGCGAACAGCCATACCCTTGGGACCGGCTTCAGCCCCAGGATGTGATGAGCCGACATCGAGGTGCCAAACACCGCCGTCGATATGAACTCTTGGGCGGTATCAGCCTGTTATCCCCGGAGTACCTTTTATCCGTTGAGCGATGGCCCTTCCATACAGAACCACCGGATCACTAAGACCTACTTTCGTACCTGCTCGACGTGTCTGTCTCGCAGTCAAGCGCGCTTTTGCCTTTATACTCTACGACCGATTTCCGACCGGTCTGAGCGCACCTTCGTACTCCTCCGTTACTCTTTAGGAGGAGACCGCCCCAGTCAAACTACCCACCATACACTGTCCTCGATCCGGATAACGGACCTGAGTTAGAACCTCAAAGTTGCCAGGGTGGTATTTCAAGGTTGGCTCCACGCAGACTGGCGTCCACGCTTCAAAGCCTCCCACCTATCCTACACAAGCAAATTCAAAGTCCAGTGCAAAGCTATAGTAAAGGTTCACGGGGTCTTTCCGTCTAGCCGCGGATACACTGCATCTTCACAGCGATTTCAATTTCACTGAGTCTCGGGTGGAGACAGCGCCGCCATCGTTACGCCATTCGTGCAGGTCGGAACTTACCCGACAAGGAATTTCGCTACCTTAGGACCGTTATAGTTACGGCCGCCGTTTACCGGGGCTTCGATCAAGAGCTTCGCGTTAGCTAACCCCATCAATTAACCTTCCGGCACCGGGCAGGCGTCACACCCTATACGTCCACTTTCGTGTTTGCAGAGTGCTGTGTTTTTAATAAACAGTCGCAGCGGCCTGGTATCTTCGACCGGCATGAGCTTACGGAGCAAGTCCTTCACCCTCACCGGCGCACCTTCTCCCGAAGTTACGGTGCCATTTTGCCTAGTTCCTTCACCCGAGTTCTCTCAAGCGCCTTGGTATTCTCTACCCAACCACCTGTGTCGGTTTGGGGTACGGTTCCTGGTTACCTGAAGCTTAGAAGCTTTTCTTGGAAGCATGGCATCAACCACTTCGTTAACTAAAAGTTAACTCGTCATCAGCTCTCGGCCTTAGAATCCCGGATTTACCTAAGATTCCAGCCTACCACCTTAAACTTGGACAACCAACGCCAAGCTGGCCTAGCCTTCTCCGTCCCTCCATCGCAATAACCAGAAGTACAGGAATATTAACCTGTTTTCCATCGACTACGCTTTTCAGCCTCGCCTTAGGGACCGACTAACCCTGCGTCGATTAACGTTGCGCAGGAAACCTTGGTCTTTCGGCGTGGGTGTTTTTCACACCCATTATCGTTACTCATGTCAGCATTCGCACTTCTGATACCTCCAGCAAGCTTCTCAACTCACCTTCACAGGCTTACAGAACGCTCCTCTACCGCATCACTTACGTGATACCCGTAGCTTCGGTGTATGGTTTGAGCCCCGTTACATCTTCCGCGCAGGCCGACTCGACTAGTGAGCTATTACGCTTTCTTTAAAGGGTGGCTGCTTCTAAGCCAACCTCCTAGCTGTCTAAGCCTTCCCACATCGTTTCCCACTTAACCATAACTTTGGGACCTTAGCTGACGGTCTGGGTTGTTTCCCTTTTCACGACGGACGTTAGCACCCGCCGTGTGTCTCCCATGCTCGGCACTTGTAGGTATTCGGAGTTTGCATCGGTTTGGTAAGTCGGGATGACCCCCTAGCCGAAACAGTGCTCTACCCCCTACAGTGATACATGAGGCGCTACCTAAATAGCTTTCGAGGAGAACCAGCTATCTCCGAGCTTGATTAGCCTTTCACTCCGATCCACAGGTCATCCGCTAACTTTTCAACGGTAGTCGGTTCGGTCCTCCAGTTAGTGTTACCCAACCTTCAACCTGCCCATGGATAGATCGCCCGGTTTCGGGTCTATTCCCAGCGACTAGACGCCCTATTAAGACTCGCTTTCGCTACGCCTCCCCTATTCGGTTAAGCTCGCCACTGAAAATAAGTCGCTGACCCATTATACAAAAGGTACGCAGTCACCCAACAAAGTGGGCTCCCACTGCTTGTACGCATACGGTTTCAGGATCTATTTCACTCCCCTCTCCGGGGTTCTTTTCGCCTTTCCCTCACGGTACTAGTTCACTATCGGTCAGTCAGTAGTATTTAGCCTTGGAGGATGGTCCCCCCATATTCAGACAAAGTTTCTCGTGCTCCGTCCTACTCGATTTCATGACTAAGAGATTTTCGCGTACAGGGCTATCACCCACTATGGCCGCACTTTCCAGAGCGTTCCGCTAATCTCAAAGCCACTTAAGGGCTAGTCCCCGTTCGCTCGCCACTACTAAGGGAATCTCGGTTGATTTCTTTTCCTCAGGGTACTTAGATGTTTCAGTTCCCCTGGTTCGCCTCTTGCACCTATGTATTCAGTACAAGATAACCATCTTATGATGGCTGGGTTCCCCCATTCAGACATCTCCGGATCAAAGTCTGTTTGCCGACTCCCCGAAGCTTTTCGCAGGCTACCACGTCTTTCATCGCCTCTGACTGCCAAGGCATCCACCGTATGCGCTTCTTCACTTGACCATATAACCCCAAGCAATCTGGTTATACTGTGAAGACGACATTCGCCGAAAATTCGATAATACTCAATTAAGAGCAACTCACAAATTTTACCTTAGCCTGATCCGTTACCAGTGAAAGTAACGTTCAGTCTATCTTTCTATCACATACCCAAATTTTTAAAGAACGATCTAATCAAAGACTAGAAATCAACATTCACCATCACACGGATGGAATGCTCATTTCTAAGCTTTCATAACGTAGAAGCAGTAGTGGTGGAGCCAAACGGGATCGAACCGTTGACCTCCTGCGTGCAAGGCAGGCGCTCTCCCAGCTGAGCTATGGCCCCGTATTTCTACAGGCGTTTCCCACACAAAATTGGTGGGTCTGGGCAGATTCGAACTGCCGACCTCACCCTTATCAGGGGTGCGCTCTAACCAACTGAGCTACAGACCCAATTTCGGGCTGCTTCTTTATCGTCTTCTTCAATGAATCAAGCAATTCGTGTGGGAACTTATGGAGCAGCTGATGTCGTCGATTAAGGAGGTGATCCAGCCGCAGGTTCCCCTACGGCTACCTTGTTACGACTTCACCCCAGTCATGAATCACACCGTGGTAACCGTCCTCCCGAAGGTTAGACTAGCTACTTCTGGTGCAACCCACTCCCATGGTGTGACGGGCGGTGTGTACAAGGCCCGGGAACGTATTCACCGCGACATTCTGATTCGCGATTACTAGCGATTCCGACTTCACGCAGTCGAGTTGCAGACTGCGATCCGGACTACGATCGGTTTTCTGGGATTAGCTCCACCTCGCGGCTTGGCAACCCTCTGTACCGACCATTGTAGCACGTGTGTAGCCCAGGCCGTAAGGGCCATGATGACTTGACGTCATCCCCACCTTCCTCCGGTTTGTCACCGGCAGTCTCCTTAGAGTGCCCACCATAACGTGCTGGTAACTAAGGACAAGGGTTGCGCTCGTTACGGGACTTAACCCAACATCTCACGACACGAGCTGACGACAGCCATGCAGCACCTGTCTCAATGTTCCCGAAGGCACCAATCTATCTCTAGAAAGTTCATTGGATGTCAAGGCCTGGTAAGGTTCTTCGCGTTGCTTCGAATTAAACCACATGCTCCACCGCTTGTGCGGGCCCCCGTCAATTCATTTGAGTTTTAACCTTGCGGCCGTACTCCCCAGGCGGTCAACTTAATGCGTTAGCTGCGCCACTAAGAGCTCAAGGCTCCCAACGGCTAGTTGACATCGTTTACGGCGTGGACTACCAGGGTATCTAATCCTGTTTGCTCCCCACGCTTTCGCACCTCAGTGTCAGTATCAGTCCAGGTGGTCGCCTTCGCCACTGGTGTTCCTTCCTATATCTACGCATTTCACCGCTACACAGGAAATTCCACCACCCTCTACCATACTCTAGTCAGTCAGTTTTGAATGCAGTTCCCAGGTTGAGCCCGGGGATTTCACATCCAACTTAACAAACCACCTACGCGCGCTTTACGCCCAGTAATTCCGATTAACGCTTGCACCCTCTGTATTACCGCGGCTGCTGGCACAGAGTTAGCCGGTGCTTATTCTGTCGGTAACGTCAAAACCATCACGTATTAGGTAATGGCCCTTCCTCCCAACTTAAAGTGCTTTACAATCCGAAGACCTTCTTCACACACGCGGCATGGCTGGATCAGGCTTTCGCCCATTGTCCAATATTCCCCACTGCTGCCTCCCGTAGGAGTCTGGACCGTGTCTCAGTTCCAGTGTGACTGATCATCCTCTCAGACCAGTTACGGATCGTCGCCTTGGTGAGCCATTACCCCACCAACTAGCTAATCCGACCTAGGCTCATCTGATAGCGCAAGGCCCGAAGGTCCCCTGCTTTCTCCCGTAGGACGTATGCGGTATTAGCGTCCGTTTCCGAACGTTATCCCCCACTACCAGGCAGATTCCTAGGCATTACTCACCCGTCCGCCGCTCTCAAGAGAAGCAAGCTTCTCTCTACCGCTCGACTTGCATGTGTTAGGCCTGCCGCCAGCGTTCAATCTGAGCCATGATCAAACTCTTCAGTTCAAACATCTTTGGGTTTTTAAGAAACCCTAAACTTGGCTCAGCAATCGTTGGTTATTCTTTGATTTCTCGCGGAGTAACTTGTGATGCTGATAATCTTGTTGACTATCAGTCTGACCCCACAAGCACCCACACGAATTGCTTGATTCAGTTGTTAAAGAGCGGTTGGTTAAGAGCTTTCGTCTCAACCGAGGCGCGCATTCTACAGCAGCCTCATTTGCTGTCAAGTGATTATTTTCAGAAGCTTTCGAAGATTTCTTCAACAACTTCAACCACTTGCGCTTTCGATCTCTCGTTAGCGGGAGGCGGATTCTACAGCGTTACACGCTGCTGTCAACACCTCTTTTTCTCCGCTTTCGACCGAGAAGATCGAATCGTTAATAGCGCCAAACAACACGACTCTATCAACTCCTTCTGGGCTTCGATGAACTGAAGCAACTCGCCGCCTAATCCTGCATAACTCTTTGTTTACCAAGGAGTTTTACGTTTCGACTGCACCGGAAGTGGGGCGAATTATAGACTTCCAGGATCTGCGGTCAAGCGTTAATTACGCTTTTGTTGCAGACGGTGCTTTTTTAGTAATAAGTCGGGGGATTCGGCGCGCTACTGGCGGTACACGCAACACCAGAAGCAGCGCACCTATAGAAGCATAGATAGCCCATTCTTTCAGATCAGCCCGCACGATCCACAACATATGCAGCAAACCAAGCCCAAGAATTACATACACCAGGCGATGCAGCTTCTTCCAACGACTACCCAGTCGGCGCTGGCTATAGCGATTAGACGTGACCGCCAACACCAACAAAGACAAAAACCCTAGCGCCCCCACAATAATGTAGGGCCGCTTACGCAGCTCCACACCCAATTGCGACCAATCCAGCCCCAGGACAAACACACAGTAAGCCGCTAAATGCAGCACTACATAAACAAAGCACCACAATCCAAGCTGCCGGCGCACTGCGATCCACCCCGCCCAACCGCTCAGTTTCTGCAACGGCGTCATGCCGAGGGTAATCAGCAAGAGGAACAAAGTGCCCAAGCCAAGCCGGTCAACCAGCACCTTGCCCGGATCCGGCCCCAAGGCAAAACTCCACGCCTCATATAGCCATAACAACGGCCACACTGCCGCAGCTATAAAAACGCCAACGCGCCAGATGGGGTGACGCATCAGTAGTTCTTCCGCAGATCAAGGTCTGCATATAAAGAGGCAACCTCATCCGAGTAGCCATTGAACATCTGCGTCTCACGCACATTGGGACTGAACAGGCCACTTGGCAGACGACGCTCCCGCGCCTGGGTCCAGCGGGGATGATCCACCGTGGGGTTCACATTCGCATAGAAGCCATATTCATCCGCCGCGATACTCTGCCAAGTAGTTTTGGGCTGCTCGCTTACAAGGCTGATACGCACGATGGATTTCACGCTCTTGAAACCGTACTTCCAAGGCACGACCAGACGTAAGGGTGCACCGTTCTGATTGGGCAACTCGCGCCCATACATGCCAACGGCAAGAATCGCCAACGGGTTCATCGCTTCATCCAGACGCAGCCCTTCGACATAAGGCCAGTCGATCAAGCCAAAACTCGAACGCTGCCCAGGCATACTCTTGGCATCTTGGAGGGTTTCAAAGCGGATGTATTTGGCCTTGGAGGTCGGCTCAACCTGCTTGAGCAAGGCAGAGATCGGAAAACCCATCCACGGAATGACCATCGACCACGCCTCGACACAGCGCAAACGGTAGATCCGCTCTTCTAGCTGATAAGGCTTCATGAAGTCTTCAAGGGCATAACGCCCCGGCTTTGCGACCTCACCATCAATCACCACACTCCAAGGCTCGGTCTTGAGTGAGCCTGCATTTTTCGCAGGATCGCCCTTGTCTGTACCGAACTCATAGAAGTTGTTGTAGTGGGTTGCGTCCTTGAACGGGGTGATGGACTCATCCTTGACCGTCACCGCCTGCCATTTCGTTTCCGGTAATTTTTCGGCAAACCAATTAGGCGCCTTGCCAGGCTCAACATCGGGATAACGCGCGGCATCTTCGGCACCGGCCCAACGCGGCAGGCTGCTGGCAGCGATGCCGGCAAGCGCACCACCGAGCAAGCTACGGCGAGAAAGGTAGAAGGATTCAGGCGTGACATCCGATTCTTGGCAATCGGACGCTTTGGGCAATTTGATTAACATGGCAACTCCGCAGCATTGGAGAACTGATGCACCAATAGACTGCGGAGTATGGGGGAAATTACATTAAGGCAACGTTTTGTCCCGACGCATATGCAGCAAGTACTGAATCGGCCCCGAAGCGGCGTAGACCAGGAAGGCCAATAGCAGAATCCGAGGGGGGTCACTGAAGACCACCGCAAACACCAGTACCACTGCCAGGATCGCCACGAAAGGTACACGCCCTTTGAGATCAAGCTCCTTGAAGCTGTTGTACTTGATATTGCTGACCATCAGCATACCGGCCGCAGCAACCATCAACGCCACCAGGAACGACATTTTCGAACCCTGGATGCCGTAGTCGCTGAACGCCCAGACGATACCCGCCACCACACCCGCCGCTGCCGGACTGGCCAGGCCAATGAAGTAACGTTTATCAGCAGTACCCACCTGGGTATTGAAGCGAGCCAGACGCAACGCTGCACCCGCGACATAGATGAAGGCGACCATCCAGCCAACCTTACCCATATCACCGAGCGCCCAGGCGAAGGCCAGCAGTGCAGGCGCAACACCAAAGGCAACCATGTCCGACAGCGAGTCATACTCGGCACCGAAAGCGCTTTGGGTGTTGGTCATGCGCGCCACACGACCATCAAGGCCATCCAGCACCATGGCCACGAAAATTGCGATGGCAGCAAAGCCGAAATATTTGCTGGCGCTCGCCGCATCACCGGCCGCCAGGGCGCTTTGGGCACTCATTGAGTTGATGATGGAATAGAACCCGGCAAACAAGTTTGCCGTAGTGAACAGATTGGGCAGCAAATAGATGCCACGATGCCGGACCTTGCGGCCTTCAGCGTCATGCCCTTCTTCGACATGTTCATCGATCGGCAGCAGGCTTTCGGCGTCAGAAGCCTGGTTTGGCTCTTCGGGACGTTCGCTCATGGACTTTACCTTGCAACGGTGTGAAAAAAATTCGACCAATACTTGCGGCGACTGTTCGCCCGCAAACGATGCAGCTTTATACCAGAACCCGCTCCCCAAACGAAAAAACGCGGCCTAAGCCGCGTTTTCTGTTGATACGTACGACTTAGTTTTTGGCTTTGTCGACGATCTTGTTGGCACCGATCCACGGCATCATGGAGCGCAGTTGCTCACCGATGACTTCGATACCGTGAGCAGCGTTGTTACGACGCTTGGCGGTCATCGAAGGGTAGCCGGTAGCACCTTCGCTGATGAACATTTTGGCGTATTCGCCATCCTGAATACGTTTCAGGGCGTTGCGCATAGCCTGGCGGGACTCGGCGTTGATCACTTCCGGGCCAGTCACGTACTCGCCGTATTCGGCGTTGTTGGAGATCGAGTAGTTCATGTTGGCGATACCGCCTTCGTACATGAGGTCAACGATCAGTTTCAGTTCGTGCAGGCATTCGAAGTAGGCCATTTCCGGCGCGTAGCCAGCTTCAACCAGGGTTTCGAAACCGGCTTTAACCAGCTCAACGGTACCGCCGCACAGAACGGCTTGCTCGCCGAACAAGTCGGTTTCGGTCTCGTCCTTGAAGGTGGTTTCGATGATGCCGGTACGACCGCCACCTACGCCAGCAGCGTAAGACAGCGCAACGTTCTTGGCGTTGCCCGAAGCATCCTGGTAGATCGCGATCAGGTCAGGGATACCGCCGCCTTTGACGAACTCGGAACGTACGGTATGGCCCGGTGCTTTCGGCGCGATCATGATCACGTCGAGGTCAGCGCGCGGCACAACCTGGTTGTAGTGGATCGCGAAGCCGTGGGAGAACGCCAGGGTGGCGCCCTTCTTGATGTTCGGCTCGATTTCGTTCTTGTACAGCGCGGACTGGAACTCGTCCGGGGTCAGGATCATGACCAGGTCGGCAGCAGCAACAGCGGAAGCAACGTCAGTCACTTTCAGGCCGTGGGCTTCAGCCTTGGCAACGGTGGCCGAGCCTTTACGCAGGCCAACAGTCACGTCAACGCCGGAGTCTTTCAGGTTGCAAGCTTGCGCGTGACCCTGGGAGCCGTAGCCGATGATGGCGACTTTCTTGCCCTGGATGATCGACAGGTCACAATCTTTATCGTAGTAAACTTTCATGAGGTTCCTCTATATATCCAGGCCGTAAGGCCATTCGCTAATTTGGGTTAGATGCTGAGTACTTTGTCGCCACGGGCAATCCCGGTGACACCACTGCGTACCGTTTCCAGAATCGAGGCCGTCCCGATCGACTGGATGAAGCTGTCCAGTTTGTCGCTCGTACCGGTCAGCTGAACGGTATAAACGCTGGCGCTCACATCGACGATCTGCCCGCGATAAATATCGGTAGTGCGCTTGATCTCGGCACGCTGGGCACCCGTGGCCTTGACTTTAACCAACATCAGCTCGCGCTCGATGTGGGCACTCTCCGACAGGTCGACCAGCTTGACCACTTCGATCAGCTTGTTGAGGTTCTTGGTGATCTGCTCGATCACCTCATCGTGGCCCACGGTGGTCAACGTCAGGCGCGACAAAGTCGGGTCTTCGGTCGGCGCCACGGTCAGGCTTTCGATGTTGTAGTTGCGTTGCGAAAACAGGCCGACAACACGAGACAGAGCGCCGGGTTCGTTCTCCAGAA
Organism: Pseudomonas sp. BR20; assembly: GCF_050780135.1. Lineage (NCBI taxonomy): Bacteria > Pseudomonadati > Pseudomonadota > Gammaproteobacteria > Pseudomonadales > Pseudomonadaceae > Pseudomonas > Pseudomonas sp. BR20. Next base: position 5,800,106 of record NZ_CP172012.1, read on the forward strand.
GCAGGGAGATAATGTGCCGCATGATTAAGTACGCTCCGTCTTGTTCAGCCACATATCGCGCATAGAGCCGTCTTTGATCTGCATCGGGTAGACGTGCTCGCTGGTATCGACCTGAATATCGAGGAACACCAGGCGGTCCTTCATGGCGAACGCTTCTTCCATCTTCGGTTTCAGATCTTTCAGATCGGTGATGCGAATGCCAACGTGGCCATAGGCTTCAACCAACTTGATGAAATCCGGCAACGATTCCATGTAGGAATGGGAGTGACGGCTACCGTAGCTCATGTCCTGCCACTGACGAACCATGCCCAGCACGCCGTTGTTCAAGCAGACAATCTTCACAGGAAGACCGTACTGCAGGCATGTCGACAGTTCCTGGATGTTCATCTGAATGCTGCCTTCCCCGGTGACGCACGCAACGTCAGAGTCCGGGAAACTCAGTTTCACACCCATGGCTGCTGGGAAACCAAAGCCCATCGTGCCCAGGCCACCGGAGTTGATCCAGCGGTTAGGCTTGTCGAACTTGTAGTACTGCGCGGCAAACATCTGGTGCTGGCCGACATCGGAGGTCACAAAGGCGTCGCCCTTGGTCACTTCGCAGAGGGTTTCGATCACGGTTTGTGGCTTGATGATGCTGCCATCGCCCTTGTCGTAAGGGAACAGGCCGCGATCACCGCGCCATTCGTCGATCTGCTTCCACCAGCTGGCAACGGATTCCTTGTTCGGCGTTTCGCCGATGTCCTTGAGCGCAGCGACCATCTCGGTCAATACACTTTCCACAGGACCTACGATCGGCACGTCGGCCTTGATGGTCTTGGAGATGGACGCCGGGTCGATGTCGATATGGATGATCTTGGCATTAGGGCAGAATTTGCTCGCGCCATTGATCACGCGATCATCAAAACGCGCGCCCACTGCCAGGATCACGTCGGCGTGGTGCATGGTCAGGTTGGCGGTGTAGCTGCCATGCATGCCCAGCATACCCACGAACTGACGGTCCGTACCCGGGAAGGCGCCAAGGCCCATCAGGGTGTTGGTTACCGGCAGGTTGAGCAGTTTGGCCAGCTCGGTCAGCGGTGCAGAACCGCCACCCAGGATCACGCCACCACCCGAGTACAGCACTGGACGCTTGGCCGCCAGGAGCATCTCTGCCGCCTTGCGGATTTGCCCCGAGTGCCCGCGAACGGCCGGGCTGTAAGAGCGCAGCTTGGCTTTCTTGGGAAAGACGTATTCGAATTTCTCAGCCGGGTTGGTCATGTCTTTCGGGATATCGACCACGACAGGTCCCGGGCGACCGGACTGTGCGAGGTAGAAGGCCTTTTTCATGACGTCCGGGATTTCCGACGCATGCTTGATCATGAAGCTGTGTTTCACGATCGGCCTGGAGATACCGATCATGTCGGTTTCCTGGAACGCATCGGTCCCCACCATGGTGCTTGGCACCTGGCCGGAAATGATCACCATCGGGATGGAGTCCATATAAGCAGTCGCGATGCCAGTAATGGCATTGGTTGCGCCTGGGCCGGACGTTACCAGTACCACACCGGCTTTACCGGTGGCACGGGCATAACCGTCAGCCATATGGGTCGCGGCTTGTTCGTGGCGAACCAGGATGTGGGTAACAGCCGGTTCCTTGAACAGTGCGTCGTAAACATGCAGCAGAGCACCACCTGGGTACCCGTAGATATAGTCGACGCCTTCGTCACGCAAAAAGCGGACGAGCATCTCACCGCCAGATAAAAGCTCCACGTTGTTCACCTCTAAAACGCCAGAATACCGTCCGTTAAAAACCGACGGGTCTTAATAGGTTTACTTCTCAACAGAGCATGAGCGACGGTGGTCGCCGACTACGTCAGCACTGACTGAGCAAGTATTGGGATCGTCCCAAGTGTTGCGGGCTTTTCCCACCCAGCGCGAGGTAACGCGTTGCGGGTGTAACAGGTCGGCGCGGATGTGCGCCTCATGATCTGCTGAGCGGGCCTGCTTCTGGCAGTCCCGATACAGCGGACTTTGGATTCTTCTGTTTCAGGCCTCTCAAGTCAAGCAATAATTGCGCTTTTTTCCAACTAAGCGCATGAGAACGTAGAAGAAAGGGCTTTGAGGAGGGATAAAACTCGCCTGAATGTCGTGAAGCGGTAGAAATGTGCGCAAGACTGCCGGAAAAACCGGCAGCCAGGCAATTAACGAGCGTCGACGATCAGTTGGTCGAACTTTTTCAGCGCATTACGCAAGCCCAGGCTCTCTCGCGGCCGATCGGCATAAACCATCTCGGCCATTTCGAGAATGCCTGAAGCATTCGGCAGCGGCAGGTCCTGTTCGAGGATCTGTTTCATGCGCACCAGGAAGATCCATTGCAACCACTGGTGGAAGTCCAGTGTGTCTACCGCAAACGGCTCGACGCTGCCGAGCGCCTCGGCGCTGGGGGGCACTTCATCCCACCAGCCCTGCACGCGTAATTCGCGCTCAATCAGCAATAACTGTTCGGCAATCGCTGGAAACCGTGCATCCATCAGAGGCTGACCTTGGCTTTTTGCCGAGCCTGGGCAGCGCCGGCAGCGTCACCTTGTGCGGCGCGCGCATCACCAATCAAGGCCCACAGGCTGGCTTGCAGGTCAGGACGACCGCTGGCCAGCGTGAGACCACGACGAGCGAATTGTTCGGCCTGCGGCGCATCGCCCTGGGCCATGCGTACCTGGGCAAGGCGATACAGCACTTGCGGCTCGCGCGGAGCAACACGTTGCGCACGCTCAAGGCTGGAGGACGCACCATTCAAGTCACCACCCGCCTGCTGTTGCTGGGCAGTGGTCAGCAACGCCAGCACCGGACCATCCAATTGCTCGTCGGCTGACAAGCCGCCAGCGCTGGAGGACGATGGAATGCCACTCGGCGTCGACGGCATGTTGTAGGTGCCCTGGTTGATCGGCGCGGTCTGCATTGGCGCGGAATCGATCGGCCCGGAGGTGCTTGGCCCAGGCGTCCAAGGCTCGGCACTGATTGGCGCCGCGGTAGCAGCACCGCCGCCCGGCACCATCACTACCACACCCGAATCCTGTGGCACGGCCTGAGGCCTGGCCTGGGCCGGACGGTTGGTCACGGTTTGGCGGAAACCGCCATTGGCCGAGATCCGGTCATTATTGGAGACAGCTGTGCTCGAATCCACAACCGGAATAGAGCCGCGCTGCACGCTGGAGCAACCGCCGAGCAAAGCCAGAGCTGTAATAGCTGGAATCCACCACTTGTTCACTTGAAACCCTCTTTGCTTAATTCATCCAGCCCTTGACCCAATCCATCACCGATTCCGCATCTGCAGGGGCACCGCCACCGCACGCAGCACCGGGTGGTGGTTCGCTGCCGCGAATATACGGCATCTGCACCGCGCCCGGACAGTTGGCATCGGAGCCCTGGCCGGTATGCGGATCAATCCAGGCCTGCACGATGTTATCCGGCTGCGGCATGTTCAACGGCAGCGGATCGGCCTTGCGCATGAAACTGGTCCAGACTTGCAGCGCGCCGGTGGCACCGGTGAACGGCGTCTTGCCATTGTCGTCACGACCCAGCCACACCACTGCGAGCACATCCTGGCCGAAACCTGCGAACCAGCTGTCACGCGAGTCGTTACTGGTACCGGTCTTACCCGCCAGTGTCAGGTTGGAAGGCAAAACCTTATAGACCGAGCTACCGGTACCTTCACGCATCACGCGCTGCATGGCGTTCTGGATCAGATAGATGGAGCCTGCATCGAAACGTTGCTGAATCTGGAACGGATAGCGCTTGAGCGGCTCACCCTCGGCCGTCAGTACACTGCGGATCCCGCGCATCGGCGTATTGAAGCCACCGTTGGCCAGGGTCTGGTACATCGTCGCCACTTCGATCGGCGTCATGGCGCCGGCGCCGAGCAGGATCGATGGGAAGGCCGGGAATTCGCGGGTGATGCCCAGACGAGCCAGTGTCTTGAGGACATTCGGCACGCCAACCTCCAAGCCGAGCCGAGACGTGGAAATGTTGTAGGAGTGCGCCAAGCCCTGATACAGGAACACCGTGCCGTGGGAGCGGCGATCAAAGTTCTGCGGCGTCCAAACCTGGCCGTCGCCCCCTTTGACCGACAGCGGGTCATCCGACAGCCAACTGGTGAGGGTGTATTTGCTCGGCTTTTCCAGCGCCGTCAGGTAGACCGCCGGCTTGACCAGCGAGCCGATCGGCCGCACGGCATCCAGTGCGCGATTGAAACCGGCAAAGCTGGCCTGGCGACTGCCGATCATGGCCTGGACTTCACCGGTTTCCGGGTTGGTCACCACCATTGCGGCTTCTACTTCATCGGCGCCCTTACGGCCCGTCAGGCGCTTGAAGGTGTCGTTGACCGATGCTTCTGCCTTCATCTGCAGAATCGGGTCGAAGCTGGTGAAGATCCGCAGGCCTTCTTCGGTCAAGTCTTCGTCGCGGTAGTCTTCACGCAACTGGCGCTTTACCAGATCGATAAAGCCTGGGAACGAACTGTCCGCCAACTTCCCGCGGGTTGTCACACCCAGTGGCATTTTCTTCGCCGCGGCAACTTGCTCCGCCGTGGCAACGCCTTGCTGTTCAAGCACATCGAGCACCAGGTTACGGCGCTCCAGCGCACGCTCCGGATTGCGACGCGGGTTGTAATAGGAAGGCCCCTTGACCATGCCTACCAACAAGGCGACTTGATGCAACTTCAACTCGGACAGCGGTTGGCCGAAGAAGAACTGGCTGGCCAAACCGAAACCGTGCACGGCGCGTTGCCCATCCTGGCCGACGAATACCTCGTTGAGGTACGCCTCAAGGATTTCCTGCTTGCTGTAGTGCAGCTCAAGCAGCATCGCCATCATGGCTTCGGTGAGCTTGCGGGTCAGGCTGCGCTCGTTGGTCAGGTAGAAGTTCTTCACCAACTGCTGGGTCAGCGTACTGCCGCCCTGGGTCATCTTGCCGCCGGAAGTATTCACCCAGATGGCACGGGCAATCGACTTCGGCGAAACGCCCCAGTGACTATAAAAGTCGCGGTCCTCCACAGCCACCAACGTTTCCAGTAGATACGGCGGTACCTGATCAAGCTTGATCAGGATGCGATCTTCAAGATTCTTCGGGTAAATCCCGCCGATCATCAGCGGTTCAAGGCGTACGACCGGCAACTTCGAGCCGTTGAGGGACGACAGCTCGGCTACATAGTCGCCGGAGAAGCGCACACGCACCGGCTGGGCTTTTTCCAGGCCTTCATAGAACTGAAAACCGCGAGTATTGAGGTCGACGGTATTCCCGCTGACCGCCGCAGCTCCCGGGCCATTGCTCACGGGTTCGCGTCGATAGCCCAGGGCGTCGAGTTCGGTGAGGAAGTCATCCTTGCTCAGCTTCTGGCCGGTGAATAATTCCAGCGGGCGTGCATACACCTTGGCCGGGATAGTCCAGCGCTTGCCGGAGAATTTCTCCTGGACCACAGCGTCGAGGTACACCGCAAAGCCGGCGAGCACCACAAGCCCTACCAGGCCGAGCTTGAGCGCCCAGCCAAGCCACGTGCGCAGGCCGCGGGAAGGAGGTTTTTTACGGGAACGGGGAGATCGGGATCGAGTCATGGCGGCGGATTATACGCACTTTATTGAGGATCAACATGAGCCGGACAGCGGTTTGCATGACCGCCCGTAGCAGCCATAATGCGCGCCATGATTCCCCCCCGACTCTGAAGGATCGCCCGTGAGCCAGTCACTGATCGCAGCCCTGCAAAACCCGGCTTTGTACCCTCATCCGGTTGAAGCGTTCCAGGTCATCGAAACGCATATTTCATGGGTCATCTTGACCGGCCCCTACGCCTATAAATTGAAAAAACCGATGAACTTCGGGTTTCTGGACTTCACCGACCTGGAAAAACGCGGGCACTTCTGCAACGAAGAACTGCGCCTCAACCAGCGCCTGACAACGGATCTGTATCTGGAAGTGTTGCCGATTACCGGCACTGCCGACGCCCCGCAATTGGGTGGCGACGGCCCGGTGATCGAATACGCGCTGAAGATGCGTCAGTTCCCGCAAAGCCAACTGCTCAGCACCCTGCAAGCCAATGGCGAACTGACCGCCACGCACATCGATGAAATGGCCACGCAGATCGCGCATTTTCACCTCACCGCGCCAAAAGTGCCGCAAGACCATGCAGCCGGCACCCCGGACGAAGTGATGGCGCCGGTACGGCAGAACTTCGACCAGATCCGTCCATTCCTCAGCGACAAGGCCGACCTGATTCAACTGGAAGCCCTGCAAGCCTGGGCCGAAAGCAGTTTCGAGCGCCTGAAACCGCTGCTGGCACAGCGCAAGCTCGACGGTTTCACCCGCGAGTGCCACGGTGACATCCACCTCGGCAACGCCACCTTGATTGACGGCAAGGTGGTGATCTTCGACTGCATTGAGTTCAACGAACCGTTTCGCTTCACCGATGTGTACGCCGACACCGCTTTCCTGGCCATGGACCTGGAAGACCGCGGCCTCAAGTCCTTGGCCCGCCGCTTTATCAGCCAGTACCTGGAACTGACCGGTGACTATCAGGGCCTTGAAGTGCTGAACTTCTATAAAGCCTACCGCGCCCTGGTACGTGCCAAGGTGGCGCTGTTCAGCATGCCGAGCGAGGCAAGCCCGGTGCAACGCGCCACGACCCTGCGTCAATACCGCAACTACGCCAACCTGGCGGAAAGCTACAGCACCATTCCATCGCGTTTCCTGGCAATTACCCACGGTGTCTCGGCAGTCGGCAAAAGCCACGTTGCCATGCGCCTGGTGGAAGCATTGGGCGCTGTACGCCTGCGCTCGGACGTGGAGCGCAAGCGCATGTTCGGCGAGCAGCAGGTCGAAAACACGCCACAGGCCGGCATCTATGCGGCCGACGCCAGCGCCAGGACCTACGCTCGCTTGAATGACATCGCGGATACCGTGCTGCGTGCCGGCTTCCCGGTAGTACTGGATGCCACCTTCCTCAAACGCGAACAACGCGACGCAGCAGCCAAGGTGGCCGAAGCCACGGGCGCGCCGTTCCTGATCCTGGACTGCAACGCGCCACAAGCCGTTATCACCAGTTGGTTGGCGCAACGTCAGGCCGACAAAAACGATCCGTCCGACGCGACGCTGACCGTTATCGAAGAACAGCAGGCCAACCGTGACCCACTGACCGCCGAAGAACTGTTACTGAGTAAACGCGTCGAGACCAATCAAAGCGGAACCCTCGATGCGCTAGTCGCACAAATTCGCCAGCGCCTGCCAGGCCTGTAAGAAAAATTTCTTGGTCGTGTCGTCTACTTGGACGCACGCCCAAGAAATAGTGGCACTATAATGGCGTCATAAATCCAACAGGAGTCGTTTTCATGAGTCAGCCCAAGCTTCTAGATACACCGCTCTACGCACTCCTGCATAAAGACGATATTCGTGGTTTCAATCAGGCACGCCCAGCAGACGGCATTATCGACATGCGCGGCGGCGACTTCCGTGGTCTGGACTTGCGCGACCTGAACGCGGCCGGCGTGGACTTCACCGACGCGTATTTCCGCTCCACCGACTTGCGCGGCCTGGATTTGCGCAACTGCTCCCTGGAAGGCGCCAGCCTCGCCCATGCGCAGATTTCGGGTACCTACTTCCCGCCTGAATTGACCGCCGATGAGATTCTCATGTCGGTCAATTTCGGCACGCGCCTGCGCTACCGCACCAAGTAACACTCAACTCAAGCCCGACTACGCGCAACGCGTAGCGGGCACTTCCCTCCTGCCTGCCGTCAAAATTCCCGCGCCATTCTTATAAGCTTTTGGGCCGCTTCGGACCAAAGAACCACGCTTTTCCTACTGAGCGCTACACTCCTGTTCAGGCTTGCCTGGTTACGATACCCACCGCACCATTCGGCCGTCGCAAGGAGGCTTGATGAACGATGAGCTGCAACACCTGAAAAACCTTGGCAAGACGTCAGCGCAGTGGCTGCATGCGGTGGGCATCCACAGTGCATCCGACTTGCGTCGCCTGGGAGCGGTCGATGCCTATCGAGCCGTAAGGACTCGTGGGTTCCGCGCATCAAAAGTTTTGCTTTATGCGATCGAAGGGGCACTGATGGACGTGCACTGGAACGACATCCCGGTCGAGCGTAAGGAAGCGTTGAACCGCCAGCTGGATGCTATTTCAGCTCGTCAGAAGAACTAGATCGTCCTGCAAGACCCAATGGTTATGCACACTTCAAACGGACGTTTGAGAAAAACAGAAGATCATTCAAAAACAATTGTTGACTCTCAAATGAGAATCGTTATGATTATCACAACTGGTCGCGAGATCAGCCGATAACTGAAAGACCATTGGTTCGGACTCTCAGATTATCTCCTCATCAGGCTAATCACGGTTATTTGACCCGGCTTTTGCCGGGTCTTTTTTTGCCTGTGAAAAAGCACGCCTCAGCGTGCAATGATTAACGGATGTCCACGCTCCGGGTGCGGCTGTACCAATACTTCCAAACTAAATACGGCTTTAATTGGCTCGGGCCGCAGCACCTGCGCAGGTGTATCCAACGCGTGGGGACGCCCCTGCTCCAACAGCAAAATGCGATCACAGTAGCGCGCTGCCAGGTTCAGGTCATGGAGGATCACCAGCACCGCCGCACCACGATCGGCAAAGGTGCGAATCGCTTGCAGGGTCGTGTGTTGATGCAGGGGGTCCAGCATCGATGTCGGCTCATCCAGCAGTAATGTCTGCCCCGCCTCACCCGGCCATAGTTGCGCCAGCACCCGCGCCAAGTGCACACGTTGACGCTCGCCGCCCGAAAGCGCCAAGTAACTGCGACCATTCAGGTGTGCGACATCCGCCGCCTGCAAGGCTGCGTGGATAATTTCATCATCGCGCACACGCCCCGTCTGATGGGGCAAACGGCCCATGCCGACCACCTCTTCGACACGGAACGCGAAGTCCAGGGTCGAGGTTTGTGGCAACACCGCCAGCCGCTGCGCGCGCTGCGGCCCGCTCCAGTCTTTCAACGCCTGCTGACCCAGCCACACCCTGCCCTGATCGGGGTGTAACTCACCGCACAAAGCCCCCAGCAACGTACTCTTGCCTGCGCCGTTAGGGCCCAGCACACCGAGCACTTCCCCCGGCAGCAACTCCAGAGTGACATCCGCCAGCACGACCTTGTGGCCACGCCGGATCTGCAGGTCTTCAACACGCAGCATCAGGCACGCCCCCGCAACAACAGGTAAAGAAAAAATGGCGCACCAATAAATGCAGTCACGATACCAATCGGCAGTTCTGCCGGCGCCAAGGCCAGTCGCGCGACCAAATCGGCAAACAGCAACAAACTCGCGCCCGCCAATATCGAGGCCGGCAACAGCACGCGGTGATCAGGCCCGGCCAGCAACCTGACCAGATGCGGCACCACCAGCCCGACAAAACCGATCATGCCCGCCGCTGCCACCGCAGCGCCTACCCCTAATGCAGTACAGAACACCAACTCGCGCTTGAGCCCTTCAACATCAATGCCCAGGTGACTGGCCTCCGATTCGCCGAGCAACAGCGCATTCAGCGCCTTGGCCCGGCGCGGCAGCCAGAGCGCCACACCGACACTGACCAGCAATAAAGGCCATAACCGCGAATAGCTCGCGCCGTTGAGACTGCCAAGGTTCCAGAACGTCAGGGTACGCAGGGTGGCGTCGTCTGCCAGGTAGGTGAACAGGCCCACCGCCGAGCTTGCCAGCGCAGTAAGGGCGATACCGGCGAGCAGCATCGTAGCCACATTGGTCTGACCGTTACGCCGCCCCAGTCGATAGACCAGCGCGGTCACGCCCAGCCCGCCCAGAAACGCGCATAGCGACAGCAGATAAGGCCCGAAGGCATCCGGTAACCCACCGAAAAACACCCCCCCGACAATGGCGATTGCCGCCCCCAGTGCCGCCCCGCTGGAAACCCCCACCAACCCCGGATCGGCCAAGGGGTTACGAAACAACCCTTGCATGGCCACGCCCGACAATGCCAATACGCCGCCAACCGCCAAACCGAGCAACGTACGCGGCAAACGAATCTGCCCCAGGATCAACTCAGCCTGTTCCAGGCCTTGCGCCTCTATCGGCACGCCCATCAAGCGCAATGCCGCCTTGAGCGTATCCAGCAGCGGCAAGCTCACCGGCCCCAGTGCCAACGAGAGCCAGGTCGCCAACAGACATAACAGCGCCAGGCCGATGAACAGCGTTTTCGGTTTAACCAAAGTGGTCATGGGCCGGGTTTAGCCTGTGACGGATAAAAGCCGGCCGAGAGCTTCACAAGACTTTGCGGCAGACGCGGCCCGAGCCCACCAACCAACAGGGTCGGGTCAAGCTCGAAAACGCGGCCACGCTTGGCCGCCGGCGTCGAAGCCAGGATCGGATTCTCCTTGAACAACGCCGCGCGCGCCGCGTCCCCCGTCAGGGCGCGGTCGGCAAATACCAGCACATCCGGGCTCAACCCCGCCAACGACTCCACCGAAAACGGCTTGTAACCGCTGTGCGTGGCCAGGTTACGCCCGCCGGCCTGCTGCAACACCCAATCGCCCGCCGTGTCCTTACCGGCAATCAGCGGCTTGCCGCCAGCATGACCGATCAGCATCAACACGCCAGGTGCTTTCTGCGAGGCCCGTGCCTTGGCCACCCAGCTTTTCTGCTGATCAAGCGCCTGTTCATATCCGGTAAACAATTCACTGGCCTTAGCCTCATCTCCCAGCAACTTACCCAAGTGCTAAAGATTACCCTTCAAGGTCGGCAAATCCGGCTGCGCCGAGAACATTTCGACCTGGACACCTGCACTGCGAATCTGCGCCAGCACCGGCGGCGGCCCCATCTCTTCAGTACCCACCAGCACCTGTGGGCGAAGGCTGAGAATGCCTTCGGCCGACAATTGCCGCTGATAGCCGATACTGGGCAACGCCTTGAGCGATTCAGGATGCTGGCTGGTGGTGTCCACGCCAACCAACTTCGGCTCACCACCCAACGCCGTGACCCATTCCGACAGCGCCCCACCGGCACTCACCCAGCGTTGTGGCAGTTCAGAGGCTTGCGCCCCAGGGTTGACCAGCAGTCCGACAACAAGCGCAATAGCGCTGGCACTCAGGCGCATAACAGGGTTTCCTTCCAAGGGCAGGGCCTTTCGAGCACCCGTCGATGTGACAGATAACCCCTGCCGGGCATCGAACTGAGCACCCAGTCAGCTAACGGGCGAAGCCGGCATTTGATAATTGTTTGCATTTGAACGTCAAGGCACTTAAGGATTGAAATGAAGTTTCTCTGCCCCTCGGACACGCTCGCGCCCAACAGCAGCCTCGGTTTTACGATTGATGGCACGCCGCTGCTGGCGGTACGCCGGGACGGCATCGCCTACTTCTATATCAACCGCTGCCCACATCGCGGCATCCCACTGGAATGGCGACCCGACCAGTTCCTTGACGACAGCGCCAGCCTGATCCAATGCGCCACCCACGGCGCGCTGTTCCTGATCGAAAGCGGCGAGTGCATTGCCGGCCCATGCGCAGGTAAAAGCCTCAAGGCCCTGCACGGTCGCGAGGACGAGCAAGGCCTGTGGGTGGATCTCTAGTCGAGCAGCACGTCTAACCGACGATCCACGCAAATCTCCTGGGACGTCACGCACACCCCATATGCCAACACTTCCACCCCGGCAGCTTTAGCCTCGCGCAAGGCCGCACCATAGGCGGCATCGATTTCCAGCGCTGGGCGCACAGCGTCAATCCCCGAGAGGTTGACGCAATACAACTGCACCGCCCGCACCCCTTCACGCGCCAGATGCGCCAGCTCCCGCAGGTGCTTGGCGCCACGCTGGGTCACGGCATCGGGGAAGGCGGCAACCCTGGTGCCATCAAACCCCAGCGTGACGCTTTTGACTTCCACATAAGCCGCGCCGTCCGGATATTCCAGGCGAAAGTCGATACGGCTTTTTTCCTGGCCGTAGGGCACTTCACGCTTCAACGCGGTGAAACCGTTGAGTTCCGTGATCACGCCAGCGCGTAAAGCCTCCTCGACCAACTGATTGGCGCGTGCCGTGTTAACGCACGCCAAGCGGCCCTGAGGCGTTTCGGCAATTTCCCAGGTGCCGGGCAACTTGCGCTTGGGATCATTGGAGCGGCTGAACCAGACCTGCCCGCCTTCCACCATGCAGTTGAGCATCGAACCGGTGTTTGGGCAGTGAATAGTCAACAACTCGCCGGTAACGGTTTCGATATCGGTGAGAAAGCGCTTATAGCGGCGAATCAGTCGGCCTTCTTCGAGGGGAGGATGAAAGCGCATCAGCCTTGCCAGCTCCTTAGGCCACGCTGGATTCGTTCCACCGCCTCCTGGAGTCGCTCAAGGTTTTGCGTGTAGGCAAAGCGCACATGATGGCCCGCTTGATAGCGACCAAAATCCAGACCGGGTGTAAATGCGACATGCTCGGTTTCAAGGAAATGACGACAAAACGCGAAGGCATCTCCGCCGAACGCACTGATATCGGCATACAAATAGAACGCCCCTTCCGGCTCTACGGCAATCCCGAAGCCCAACTCGCGCAAGGCAGGCAGCAGGAAGTCGCGACGACGGCCAAATTCGGCACGGCGCTCCTCCAGAATACTCAGGGTTTGCGGGGTAAAGCAGGCGAGCGCCGCATACTGGGCCATGCTGGGCGCGCTGATATAGAGGTTTTGCGCCAGCTTCTCGAGTTCGCCGACCGCAGCGGGCGGCGCGACCAGCCAACCCAAGCGCCAGCCGGTCATGCCGAAATACTTCGAAAAACTATTCAGGACGAAGGCCTCATCGTCGACCTCCAGCACGCTGGCGGCGTCAGTGCCGTAGGTCAGGCCGTGATAGATCTCGTCCACCACCAGATGGCCGTTACGCACCTTGATTGCATCGGAAAGCCCGGCTAATTCATCGCGCGTAAGGATCGTGCCGGTGGGATTCGCCGGGGAGGCAACCAATGCGCCCACGCTGTCCTGATCCCAGTGTTTGGCCACCAGGTCAGCGGTCAGTTGATAACGCACCTCAGGGCCTACCGGCACCAGTTGCGCGGCGCCTTCCACCAGTCGCAGGAAGTGCCGGTTACACGGGTAACCTGGGTCTGCCAGCAGCCAATGCTTGCCTGGATCCACCAGCAGGCTGCTGGCCAACAACAAGGCGCCAGAGCCACCAGGCGTTATCAGAATACGCTCGGGGTCCACGTTCAAACCGTAGCGCTGCTGGTAGAAACCACTGATGGCTTCACGCAATTCCGGCAGGCCACGGGCCGCGGTATAACGGGTCTTGCCATTGGCCAACGCCGCCTGGCCGGCCTGGATGATCGGCTCGGCGGTGGTGAAATCAGGCTCGCCGATCTCCAGGTGGATCACATCATGGCCTGATGCTTGCAGCTCATTGGCTCGCGCCAGCAACGCCATGACATGAAAAGGTTCGATGGCGCGACTGCGCGCACTGTAGGGCTGAGCCATTAGCCTTCCTTAACGGTGAGGACAAAATCAGGATTCTACCGAACCCTCGCGGTAAAACATGCTCTATTGCCTGCCTGGCCGTCCAAGATGAACCCGGCAAGCGCTTGCAAAACGACTAAAATCAACATTCGAGACGATGCATACCCAGCCACAGCGGGCTACTGCAGTTTGCAACCCCTGCGTGACGGGCCTCGACAACCGGGAGTGGCGCGCCCTGAATCTATCTGGTAAGTTCGCCCGCTTGCAGCCGCAGGGCCGGCAGGTGTCGGTGACGTTGCAATCCTGCGCAATGGATTAGAAGAGTGAGAGGCGGTCTATTCATGTCCACCCAAGCAAAGCAACAGAGCATCAGCGGCTTCCAACCCTACGTTGAATCGAAGGGTGAGGAATACATGGGCAAGCCCATGCGCGAGCACTTCTCCAAAATCCTGAAGCAGTGGAAGCAGGACTTGATGCAGGAAGTCGACCGCACGGTTGACCATATGAAGGATGAAGCCGCCAACTTCCCTGACCCGGCAGACCGTGCCAGCCAGGAAGAGGAATTCGCCCTCGAACTGCGCGCCCGTGATCGCGAGCGCAAACTGATCAAGAAAATCGACAAGACGCTGCAACTGATCGAAGACGAAGAATACGGCTGGTGCGAATCCTGCGGTGTCGAGATTGGCATCCGTCGCCTGGAAGCCCGCCCAACCGCGGACCTCTGCGTAGACTGCAAGACCTTGGCTGAAATCAAGGAAAAACAGGTCGGCAAGTAATCCTGCCGAGCTGAACGAATGGGGCGTGCAAACGCCCCATTTTTGTTTCTGGGATTTACCGATTTTCCAGTAGTATCCGGCCCATGACTGCCTCTACCTATATCGGACGTTTCGCCCCAACGCCCAGCGGCCATCTGCACTTCGGTTCCCTGGTCGCCGCCCTCGCCTCCTACCTCGACGCCCGCGCCAACCATGGCCGCTGGCTGATGCGCATGGAAGACCTTGACCCTCCCCGCGAAGAGCCCGGCGCCCAGGCGGCAATCCTGCATGCCCTGGAGAGCTACGGTTTTGAGTGGGATGGCGAACTGGTCCGACAAAGCGAGCGGCATGACGCCTACGCCAAAGTACTGAACGATATGTTCAACCACGGCCTGGCCTACGCCTGCACCTGTTCACGTAAACAACTGGAGCCCTACGACGGGATTTACCCAGGCCTGTGCCGCAATGCTGGCCACGACCAGCAGGACGCCGCCATCCGCCTGCGTGTCCCCGAGTTGGAGTACCACTTTACTGACCGTGTACAAGGAGAATTCCGGCAACACCTGGGCCGTGATGTCGGCGACTTCGTCATCCGTCGCCGCGATGGCCTTTACGCCTACCAACTGGCCGTGGTGCTCGACGATGCCTGGCAAGGGGTTACCGATATCGTGCGCGGCGCCGACCTGCTCGACTCCACGCCACGCCAGCTGTACCTGCAGGAATTGCTGGGCCTGCGCCAACCGCGCTACCTGCACGTACCGTTGATCGTCCAGCCGGACGGTAACAAGCTGGGCAAATCCTATCGCTCCCCGCCGCTGAATCCCGACCAGGCCACGCCGTTGCTATTGAGAGCCCTGCGCGCCCTTGGCCAGCAGCCTGGCGACGAACTGCTTCATGCCAGCCCACGGGAGTTGCTGGATTGGGGCATTGTGCACTGGGATGCCAGCAAGATCCCGCGCACACTGACGCTGGCCGAAGCGCAATTAAGCTGAAGGCGCTTGCAGCCTGCCAGCCATCCGTTACCATCGCGTAGGAGCGAGCTTGCTCGCGAAAAACTCCCAGGCAACACGTTTATCCAGGATGTACGCGTTTAGGTTAGCGCCCTTCGCGAGCAAGCTCGCTCCTACAGAAAACCGTTGCATTACCGCACTCTCAATCAAAGGCCAACATGTACATCTATCGATTGGTCCTGCTGCTGGTCGTCGGGATCTACCTGTTTTCCCCCGCCATCATGGATTGGTGGATCGACGCCACGGGCGCCTGGTATCGCCCCTATTTGCTGTGGCTGATCCTGATCGTCGTGACCTTCATCCTGCAGAGCCAAAAAGATGCCGATGAGCTTTAGCCTCACCCAGATGCTGCTGATCAGCGCTGCCTACCTGGCTGCACTGTTCGGCGTTGCCTGGATCAGTGAGCGCGGAATGATTCCGCGGGCGATCATTCGCCATCCGTTGACCTACACCTTGTCCTTGGGCGTCTACGCCAGTGCCTGGGCGTTTTATGGCACGGTGGGCCTGGCCTACCAGTATGGTTATGGCTTCCTCTCCAGCTACCTTGGCGTGTCCGGCGCCTTTCTGCTGGCGCCGGTATTGCTGTATCCGATCCTGAAAATCACCCGCACCTACCAACTGTCGTCCCTGGCCGACCTGTTTGCCTTTCGCTTTCGCAGCACCTGGGCCGGCGCACTGACCACCATTTTCATGCTGATCGGCGTGCTGCCCCTGCTGGCCCTGCAAATCCAGGCAGTGGCCGACTCCATCAGCATCCTGACCCGCGAGCCCGTGCAACACCGCGTCGCCCTGGCCTTCTGCGCGCTGATCTCACTGTTCACGATCTTCTTCGGGTCACGCCATATCGCCACCCGCGAGAAACACGAAGGGCTGGTATTTGCGATAGCGTTCGAGTCGGTGATCAAGCTGATCGCCATCGGCGGCGTTGGCCTCTACGCGCTCTATGGCGTGTTCGACGGCCCGCAACAGCTGGAACTGTGGCTGCTGCAAAACCAGACCGCCCTCGCCGCCCTGCACACCCCGTTGCAGGAAGGCCCATGGCGCACGCTGTTGCTGGTGTTCTTCGCCTCGGCGATCGTAATGCCGCACATGTACCACATGACCTTCACCGAGAACCTCAACCCGCGCTCGCTGGTCAGCGCCAGTTGGGGCTTGCCGCTGTTCCTGCTGCTGATGAGCCTCGCGGTGCCGCTGATCCTGTGGGCCGGCCTGAAACTGGGAGCTACCACCAATCCCGAGTATTTCACCCTGGGTATCGGTATCGCCGCCAATAGCCCAGCGTTGGCGCTGCTGGCTTACGTCGGCGGCTTATCTGCTGCCAGCGGGCTGATTATCGTCACGACGCTGGCCCTTTCGGGCATGGCCCTCAATCACCTGGTGCTACCGCTGTACCAGCCGCCCGCCGAAGGCAATATCTACCGCTGGCTGAAATGGACGCGACGCGCATTGATCGTCGCGATCATCACGGCCGGCTACGGGTTCTACCTGCTGCTCGGCGCCGGGCAAGACCTGGCCAACCTGGGCATCGTCGCCTTTGTCGCCACCTTGCAATTCCTGCCGGGAGTGTTGTCGGTGCTGTACTGGCCGACCGCCAATCGCCGTGGGTTTATCGCCGGGCTGCTGGCCGGGATCCTGGTATGGATCGTCACGATGCTGCTGCCGTTGGTCGGCAACCTGCAGGGTTTCTATATTCCGCTGCTGAACATGATCTACGTGCTGGACGACACCAGTTGGCACATGGCCGCGATTGCCTCGCTCGCCGCCAACGTACTGATGTTCACCCTGATCTCACTGTTCACCAATGCCAGCGCAGAAGAGACCAGCGCCGCCGAGGCGTGCGCGGTGGATAACGTGCGTCGACCGCAACGCCGCGAACTGCACGCGGCCTCGCCCCAGGAATTCGCCACACAGCTGGCCAAACCCCTCGGCGCCAAGGCGGCTCAGAAGGAAGTCGAGCAGGCGCTGCGCGATCTATACCTGCCCTTCGACGAGCGCCGCCCGTATGCGCTGCGTCGCCTGCGCGACCGCATCGAGGCCAACCTGTCCGGCCTGATGGGCCCCAGTGTGTCCCAGGACATGGTGGAAACCTTTCTGCCCTACAAGGCCGGCGGCGAAAACTACGTCACCGAGGACATCCATTTCATCGAAAGCCGGCTGGAGGATTACCACTCACGCCTCACCGGCCTGGCGGCCGAACTCGACGCCTTGCGCCGTTACCATCGCCAGACCCTGCAGGAACTGCCGATGGGCGTGTGTTCCCTGGCCAAGGATCAGGAAATCCTGATGTGGAACAAGGCCATGGAAGAACTCACCGGCATCGCCGCGCAACGGGTGGTGGGCTCGCGCCTGAATACCCTGGGCGATCCGTGGAAAGAACTGCTCCAGGGTTTTATCAATTTGCCCGACGAGCATTTGCACAAGCAACACCTGGCCCTCGACGGCCAGACGCGCTGGCTCAACCTGCACAAAGCCGCGATCGATGAACCGCTGGCACCCGGTAACAGCGGCCTGGTGCTGCTGGTCGAAGACCTGACTGAAACCCAGATGCTCGAAGACAAGCTGGTGCACTCCGAGCGCCTGGCCAGCATTGGTCGCTTGGCAGCGGGCGTGGCCCACGAAATCGGCAACCCGATCACCGGTATCGCGTGCCTTGCGCAGAACCTGCGGGAAGAGCGGGAGGAGGACGGCGAAATCATCGAAATCAGCGGGCAGATCCTCGAACAGACCAAGCGCGTCTCGCGCATCGTGCAGTCGCTGATGAGCTTTGCCCACGCCGGCGGCCATCAGAATCTGGATGAGGCCGTGTGCCTGGCCGAAGTGGCCCAGGATGCCATTGGGCTGCTCGCCTTGAACCGGCGCAATTTCGAAGTACAGTTCTTCAACTTGTGCGACCCCGACCATTGGGTCGACGGCGACTCACAACGCCTGGCCCAAGTGCTGATCAACCTGCTGTCCAACGCCCGCGATGCAACCCCGGCCGGTGGCGCAGTACGCGTCAAGACCGAGGCTTTCGAGCATACCGTCGATCTGATCGTCGAAGATGAAGGCAGCGGCATCCCACAGAACATCATGGACCGATTGTTCGAACCCTTCTTCACCACCAAGGACCCAGGTGAAGGCACCGGTCTGGGCCTTGCACTGGTCTATTCCATCGTTGAAGAGCATTATGGACAAATCACCATCGACAGCCCGGCTGACACCGAAAGCCAACGCGGCACCCGTATTCGGGTGACCCTGCCGCGTCATGTCGAAGCGACGTCCGCTGTGAACTGAGACCGTCGAGAGAATTGAATCAATGCCGCACATTTTGATCGTCGAAGACGAAACCATTATCCGCTCTGCCTTGCGTCGCCTGCTTGAACGTAATCAGTACCAGGTCAGCGAAGCCGGCTCGGTGCAGGAAGCACAAGAGCGTTTCAGCATCCCCACGTTCGACCTGATTGTCAGCGACCTGCGCCTGCCTGGCGCGCCGGGCACCGAGTTGATCAAGCTTGGCCAGGGCACTCCGGTGCTGATCATGACCAGCTACGCCAGCCTGCGCTCGGCGGTGGACTCCATGAAGATGGGCGCGGTGGACTACATCGCCAAGCCTTTCGACCACGATGAAATGCTCCAGGCCGTGGCCCGCATCCTGCGTGATCGCCAGTCAGCCATCAGCGTGCAGGCCGAACAACGTCCCGCCGGCAAAGCGACCAACGGCGCCGACAAACCGGGTGTCGACAATAGTAACGGCGAGATCGGCATCATCGGCTCCTGCCCGCCAATGCAGGATTTGTACAGCAAGATCCGTAAAGTCGCGCCGACCGACTCCAATGTATTGATCCAGGGCGAGTCAGGCACCGGTAAAGAACTGGTGGCCCGCGCCCTGCACAATTTGTCCAAGCGCGCCAAGGCACCGATGATTTCGGTGAACTGCGCAGCGATCCCCGAATCCCTGATTGAGTCCGAATTGTTCGGCCACGAGAAAGGCGCGTTTACCGGCGCCAGTGCCGGGCGGGCGGGCCTGGTGGAAGCGGCGGACGGCGGTACGCTGTTTCTTGATGAGATCGGCGAACTCCCACTGGAAGCACAGGCACGATTGCTGCGCGTGCTCCAGGAAGGCGAAATTCGCCGCGTGGGTTCAGTCCAATCGCAGAAGGTCGACGTGCGCTTGATCGCGGCAACCCACCGCGACCTCAAGAGCCTGGCCAAGATCGGCCAGTTCCGTGAAGACTTGTATTACCGTCTGCACGTAATTGCCCTCAAGCTGCCGGCCCTGCGTGAGCGCGGCGCCGACGTGAATGAGATCGCCAACGCATTCCTGCTGCGCCAGAGTGCACGTATCAACCGTACCGACCTGACGTTCGCGCCCGACGCCGAGCAGGCGATTCGGCATTACTCGTGGCCGGGTAACGTGCGAGAACTGGAGAATGCGGTCGAACGTGCGGTGATCCTGTCGGAGAGCCCGGAAATTTCTGCCGAACTGCTGGGTATCGATATCGAACTCAGCGACTTGGAGGATGACGACTTCATCGGCCTGGCCCCGACACCGGGCGGCGGTAGCAATACCAGCCATGAGCCGACGGAAGATTTGTCACTGGAAGACTACTTCCAGCATTTCGTCCTTGAGCATCAGGACCACATGACCGAGACCGAGCTGGCCCGCAAGCTGGGCGTGAGCCGTAAGTGCCTGTGGGAACGCCGCCAGCGCCTGGGCATTCCACGGCGCAAGACCGGGGTTGCCAGCGAAAGCTGAGGGCGGGCCCCCAAGAGGTAACACCCTCAGATGTGAAAAAACTGTTACCGCGGATATTTCGCGTAACAAAAGCCGGGGCTTACGGTAACGAAGCCCCGGCTTTTTTTCGCCCGTCAAAAACCCAAAACCACCTCAAACCCCCGGTTTTACTGGGCGGAGCAAAAGTTGGCACGCACCCTGCTATATGCTTAGTACAAAAACAATAACAAGCTTTGTACAAGACAATAAAAATAAAACGAATCGACTCACGCATAACAAAAACAACACGGCGGAGGCGCAGCTAACTGATTCTTTTGGAGAGGCGTTGCATTTGGGGCTTGCCCCGCAACCAGGCCGAGAACAACAAAAACTGCCCTAAGGCAGAGCCTGAACTGGTTGGATCGTAGATCAGCAACACAGCGACCAAAGCAATCCGTTTGCTCTTAACTCCCGATTGGGAGTGTCATGAAGGTGAAGCTTCATGGCGAGGGCGATCAACAAAAACAAGAAGCCCGAAACCAATAATAAAAATAGAGCATGCAACTACTTCTGGGGGAGCTTCGGCTCCCCTTGTAGTTTCCAGGATTTGACGATTTAAGGCTTATGGTGCAACGCCGAAGCTTGTTCCTACACCATCCCCTGACTAAATGCTAGAATCCCCGCCCATCATGCGGTCATTCTTCGTTATGGCCGAACATTCCTTCAAACAGTGCATCCCATGCTGAAGAAGTTGTTCCAGTCATTCCGTTCTCCCTTGCGTCGTACGCAACACAAACGCAGCACGCCTGAAGTGCTCAACGGCAGCCAGCATTCGTTGCAGCGCGCTCAATTCAGCCGTTATGCGGTGAATATCGTCGAACGGTTGCAGAACGCCGGTTACCAGGCCTACCTGGTAGGTGGTTGTGTACGCGACATGCTGCTCAATATCACGCCCAAGGATTTCGACGTCGCCACCAGCGCCACGCCTGAGCAAGTGCGTGCCGAGTTTCGCAATGCGCGAATCATCGGCCGCCGCTTCAAGCTGGTGCACATCCACTTTGGTCGCGAAATCATCGAGGTCGCGACCTTCCGTGCCGGCCATCCGCAAAACGATGAAGAGGAAGACACCAATCAGTCTTCCCGCAACGAGAGCGGGCGCATCCTGCGCGACAACGTCTACGGCACCCTGGAAGAGGACGCGCAGCGCCGCGACTTCACCATTAATGCCCTCTATTACGATCCGGTCAGCGAACGCATCCTCGATTACGCCAATGGCGTACACGACATCCGCAATAACCTGATCCGCCTGATCGGCGACCCGACGCAGCGCTATCAGGAAGATCCGGTGCGCATGCTGCGAGCCGTGCGCTTCGCCGCCAAGCTCAACTTCGGTATCGAGAAACACACCGCCGCACCGATACGCGAGCTGGCACCGATGCTGCGGGAAATCCCATCCGCGCGTCTGTTCGAAGAAGTGCTCAAGCTGTTCCTCTCGGGCTACGCCGCCGACACGTTCGAAATGCTGGTCGACCTGCAGTTGTTCGACCCACTGTTCCCGGCCAGTGCCGAAGCACTGGAACACAACCCAACCTATACCCACACGTTGATCAGCGAAGCGCTGATCAACACCGACCTGCGCATCAAGCAGAACAAACCGGTAACACCGGCCTTCCTGTTTGCCGCCCTGTTGTGGCCGGCCCTGCCCAAACGCGTACTGCGCCTGCAGGACCGTGGCATGCCGCCTATCCCGGCCATGCAGGAAGCCGCTCACGAGCTGATCGCCGAACAGTGCCAGCGCATCGCTATCCCGAAACGTTTCACCCTGCCGATCCGCGAGATCTGGGACATGCAGGAACGCCTGCCCCGCCGCAGCGGCAAGCGCGCCGACCTGCTGCTGGACAACCCACGCTTCCGCGCCGGTTACGACTTCCTGCTGCTGCGCGAAAGCGCCGGTGAGCAGACCGACGGCCTGGGCGAATGGTGGACCGACTATCAGGATGCCAATGACAGCCAACGCCGCGACATGATTCGCGACCTCGGCAGCAAGGGTGACGGCGAAGGGGCTGGTCCGAAAAAGCGTCGTCGCAGCGGCACCAAGCGCAAACGCAGTGCGGCGGATGCCTCTGGCGCTGCGGGCGAATAAACGTGGAACGCATCTACATCGGCATGGGGAGCAACCTGGCGGCCCCGGACCAGCAATTGCGCAGCGCTATCGAAGCGCTGGCGCAATTGCCAGACACCTGCGTCGCGGGTGTGTCCGCCTTTTACCAAAGTGATTCCCTGCTCCCGGGCCAACCGCGCTACACCAATGCGGTTGCCGCCCTGGACAGCAGCCTTGCGCCACTTGAGTTGCTGGATGCGCTGCAAGCCATCGAAAACGACCAAGGCCGCGAGCGCCTGGAACGTTGGGGCCCTCGCACCCTTGACCTGGACATTCTGCTGTTTGGCGATCGCCTGATCGACGAGCCGCGCCTGAAGGTGCCCCACTACCAGATGCACCTGCGTGCGTTTGTGTTGTATCCACTGGCCGAGCTGGCGCCTGCCGCATTGCAGTTGCCGGATGGCAAACGCCTCAGCGCCCTGCTTGAAGCCTGCCCGTTTGTCGGCCTGGAACGGCTCCCTGTTGCTGAATCGCGTCAGTAACAGCGGTAACACCGCCATCGTAACAATGCGGTAACACATCCAATTGACTTCCCGTGTCCTCCTCACGACTATAGGCGTCCCGCTGCCGGCAACCCGGCGCTGAAGGGCGCAATCCAGGCCTTATAAGCACTGCTCTCAAGACAGTGCGCCTGAATAAACGAAGACTCACGCGCGTAACTCGCTGTTTCCAAGCGCCTGAACGAGGACCCTTTTCATGCCAGACATTACCCTGACCACCTTGCAGAGCCTCAAGCTCAAAGGTGAAAAAATCACCATGCTGACCTGCTATGACGCCACCTTCGCCCACGCCAGTTGCCAGGCCGGGGTTGAAGTGTTGCTGGTGGGCGATTCACTGGGCATGGTCCTTCAAGGGAATGACAGCACCCTGCCCGTCACCACCGATGAACTGGCCTACCACACCGCCAGTGTCAAGCGCGGCAACGACGGCGCATTTATCATCGCCGACCTGCCTTTCATGGATTACGCCACCGTCGAGCAGACGTTCCTGAACGCC
Organism: Pseudomonas sp. BR20; assembly: GCF_050780135.1. NCBI lineage: Bacteria > Pseudomonadati > Pseudomonadota > Gammaproteobacteria > Pseudomonadales > Pseudomonadaceae > Pseudomonas > Pseudomonas sp. BR20. The sequence goes on from NZ_CP172012.1 coordinate 5,823,150, forward strand.
GGCAAACTGATGCGTGCCGGTGCGCACATGGTCAAAGTCGAGGGCGCCGTATGGCTCGCCGAGTCGATTCGCCTGCTGGCTGAACGCGGCGTGCCAGTCTGTGCACATATGGGCCTTACGCCACAGTCCGTGAACATCCTCGGTGGCTACAAGGTACAAGGCCGCAACGAAGCCCAGGCGCGCCAGATGCGTGCCGATGCCATCGCCCTGGAACAGGCGGGCGTTGCGATGATCCTGCTGGAATGCGTGCCCAGCGAACTCGCAGCAGAAATCACCCAGGCCGTTAAGGTGCCGGTGATCGGCATTGGCGCGGGCTCGGCCACCGACGGCCAGGTGCTGGTGCTGCACGACATGCTCGGCCTGTCGATTACGGGCCGCGTGCCAAAGTTCGTGAAGAACTTCATGACTGGCCAGGACAGCATCCACGCTGCATTGAGTGCCTACGTCGCCGAAGTCAAAGGCGTGACCTTCCCAGGCGCCGAACACGGATTCTCTGCATGAACACCGTAAAAACCGTACGCGAACTCAGAGCCGCCGTCGCCCACGCCCGCAAGGCAGGCAAACGCATCGGCTTCGTGCCCACCATGGGCAACCTGCACAGCGGCCATGCCAGCCTGGTCAGCAAGGCTGTGCAACAGGCGGACTTTGTCGTTGCGAGTATTTTCGTCAACCCGCTGCAATTTGGCGCCGGCGAAGACCTGGACAAGTACCCTCGCACCTTGGCCGCCGACCAGGAAAAGCTCTTGCAGGCCGGCTGCAACCTGCTGTTCGCGCCGACCGTCGAGGAGATGTACCCCGGCGGCATGACCGGCCAGACCCGCGTCAGCGTCCCGCAGTTGTCCGAAGGTTTGTGCGGCGCCAGCCGTCCCGGGCATTTCGAAGGTGTGGCGACGGTGGTCAGCAAATTGTTCAACATGGTCCAGCCAGACATGGCTGTATTTGGCCAGAAGGACTACCAGCAACTGGCCGTGATTCGCGCCATGGTCCATGACCTGAACATGCCGATCCAGATCATTGGCGAGCCCACCGTACGCGCCGATGATGGCCTGGCGCTGTCCTCGCGTAACGGTTTTCTCAGCAAAGAAGAACGTGCGATCGCACCGGTGCTGTACCGCAGCCTCAGCCAGATTGCCGCAGCCATCAAAAGCGGTGATCACGACTTCGCCAGACTGCGTGCCGAACAGGTGAAGCAGATAGAGGCGGCCGGATTGCGCCTGGACTACCTCGAAGTGCGCCAGGGCGTGCACCTGCGGACCGCTACGGCGGAGGATCGGGATATTGTGATTCTGGTGGCAGCCTTTCTAGGCACGACCCGCCTGATCGACAACCTGCATCTGAACCTCGACTGACCTCTCTGAACACCCCGCCGATTGCCTGATCGCTGTGACCGGTATAAAAAAGTACCGGCCATAGCGCAGACAAAGCCAAGACATATCGACACGCTAGGTTTAATGTAATCGCCCTGCGCTATGGTTAGCGCTGTCTGGAACCCAATCCTTGAGATAAGACTGGATGTTCCGGGCTTTGAAGTGTCCTAAAGGCAGTCCCCGTAATAAAAGGAAACCCGCAGCGATGGCGTACTACCGCACCCCTCATGACGTTACCGCTCTGCCCGCCTGGCAAGCGCTCAATCAACATCGCCAAGCCATGCAGGATTTCAGCATGCGCGAAGCGTTCAATGCCGATCCCCAGCGCTTTTCCCAATTCACCTTGAGCAGCTGCGGACTTTTCCTCGATTACTCGAAAAACCTGATCACCAGCGAAACCCGCGACCTGCTGGTGGGCCTTGCCAAGGAAGTGAACCTTAAAGGCGCGATCGACGCACTGTACGCCGGCGAACCGGTCAACTCTTCCGAAGGCCGCCCTGCCCTGCACACCGCTCTGCGCCGCCCGGTGGGCGACAAGCTGTCGGTCAACGGCGTGAACATCATGCCGGACGTGCATAAAGTGCTGAACCAGATCACCGATCTGGTCGGCCGCATCCACGACGGCCTGTGGCGTGGCTACACCGAGAAGCCGATCACCGACGTGGTGAACATCGGCATCGGTGGCTCGTTCCTCGGCCCGGAGCTGGTCTCTGAAGCGCTGCTGTCCTACGCCCATAAAGGCGTGCGCTGCCACTACCTGGCGAATATCGATGGCAGTGAGTTCCACGAACTGACCATGAAGCTGCGCGCCGAGACCACGCTGTTTATCGTCTCGTCGAAATCCTTCAACACCCTGGAAACCCTGAAAAACGCCCAGGCCGCCCGCGCCTGGTACCTGGCTCAGGGTGGCTCGGAAGCCGAGCTGTACCGCCACTTTATCGCCGTGTCGAGCAACAACGCGGCAGCCGTGGCCTTCGGTATCCGCGAAGAAAATATCTTCCCGATGTGGGACTGGGTAGGTGGCCGTTATTCGTTGTGGTCGGCCATCGGCCTGCCAATCGCCCTGGCCATCGGCATGTCCAACTTCAAGGAACTGCTGTCCGGTGCCTACACCATGGACCAGCATTTCCAGAACGCGCCGTTCGAACAGAACATGCCGGTGCTGCTGGGCCTGCTGGGCGTGTGGTACGGCAACTTCTGGGGTGCGCAGAGCCATGCGATCCTGCCGTACGACCACTACCTGCGTAACATCACCAAGCACTTGCAGCAGCTGGACATGGAATCCAACGGCAAAAGCGTGCGCCAGGACGGCAAACCGGTGTCCACCGACACCGGCCCAGTGATCTGGGGTGGCGTCGGCTGCAACGGCCAACATGCTTATCACCAGTTGCTGCACCAAGGTACCCAACTGATCCCGGCCGACTTCATCGTGCCGATCGTCAGCTTCAACCCGGTGTCCGACCACCATCAATGGCTGTACGCCAACTGCCTGTCCCAAAGCCAGGCACTGATGCTCGGCAAGACCCGCAGCGAAGCCGAAGCCGAGCTGCGCGACAAGGGCATCCCGGAAGACGAAGTGCAGAAGCTGGCACCGCACAAGGTGATCCCGGGCAACCGTCCGAGCAACACCCTGGTGGTTGAACGCATCAGCCCGCGTCGCTTGGGCGCCCTGGTTGCCATGTATGAACATAAAGTGTTCGTGCAAAGCGTGATCTGGGGCATCAATGCCTTCGACCAATGGGGCGTGGAGCTGGGCAAGGAGCTGGGCAAGGGCGTATACAATCGCCTCACCGGCGCCGAAGAAACCTTGGCCGAAGACGCTTCGACCCAGGGCCTGATCAATTACTTCCGCGGTCGTCACCGCGGCTGATGCAGGTACCGCAAGGCCAACGTCCGTTTGGGCGTTGGCCTTGAACCCTCTCCATACAGGGTGCATCTTTATGACTTGTCGCAAAAACAAGAATAAGGATCGCTCATGTTCGATATCAGCACGTTTCCCACCGCCGATGCCGTCCGCAGGGCTGCGCAACTCAGTCAAGAGGACTACCAGCGCCTCTATCGCCAATCCGTCGAGCAGCCGGACACGTTCTGGGCCGAACAGGCCAAGGGCTTTCTCGACTGGATAACACCGTGGCACACCGTCCAGCAGTCAGACATCAAGACCGGTACCGCCCAATGGTTTGCCGGTGGCCAGTTAAACGTCAGCTACAACTGCATCGACCGTCACCTGGCGCAACGCGCCGATCAGCCGGCCTTCATCTGGGAAGGTGATGATCCTGCAAAATCCTCCAAAATCACCTACCGCCAACTGCACCAAAACGTCTGCAGCCTGGCCAATGTGCTGAAAAGCCGCGGTGTGAAAAAAGGCGACCGGGTGTGTATCTACATGCCGATGATCCCGGAAGCGGCCTACGCCATGCTGGCTTGCACACGGATTGGCGCGGTGCACTCGGTGGTATTTGGCGGGTTCTCACCGGACGCCCTGCGCGACCGCATTCTGGACGCCGACTGCCGCACCGTGATCACTGCCGATGAAGGCGTGCGCGGTGGTAAGCCGGTGGCGTTGAAACAGAATGTCGACAAGGCCCTGGCCAGTTGTCCCAACGTCAGCACGGTGCTGGTCGTACAACGCACCGGCGCCCAAGTGAACTGGAGCGAAGGCCGCGACCTCAAGTATCAACAGGCCCTTGATGCGGCGAGCGACGATTGCCCTCCCGAACCGATGGACGCCGAAGACCCGCTGTTTATCCTCTACACCTCCGGCAGCACCGGCAAACCCAAGGGCGTGCTGCACACCACGGGCGGCTACTTGCTCCAGGCGGCAATGACCTTCAAGTACGTGCTTGATTACCGCGACGGTGAGGTGTTCTGGTGCACCGCCGATGTGGGCTGGGTCACCGGTCATAGTTACATCGTGTACGGGCCGCTGGCCAATGGCGCCACCTCGCTGATGTTCGAAGGTGTGCCGAGCTACCCGGACAGTTCGCGCTTCTGGCAGGTCATCGATAAACATCAGGTGAATATCTTCTATACCGCCCCCACCGCCTTGCGTGCATTGATGCGCGAGGGCCATGCCCCGCTGGAGACGACTTCCCGCGCCAGCCTGCGCCTGCTCGGCAGCGTCGGTGAGCCGATCAACCCGGAAGCCTGGGACTGGTACTTCAACGCGGTGGGCGAACAGCGCTGCCCTATTGTCGATACCTGGTGGCAGACCGAGACCGGCGGCATCATGCTCAGCCCGTTGGTCAGCGCCCAGCGCATCAAACCAGGTTGCGCCACCCAGCCGATGTTTGGCGTACAGCCCGTGCTGCTGGATGAACAAGGCAAGGTCATCAGTGGCGCAGGCAGCGGTGTGCTGGCGATCAAGGCCAGCTGGCCGGGGCAGATTCGCAGTGTGTACGGCGACCCGCAGCGTATGGTCGACACCTATTTCAAACCCTACCCCGGCTACTACTTCACGGGTGATGGCGCGCGCCGTGATGAAGACGGCGACTACTGGATCACCGGGCGTATCGACGATGTGATCAACGTGTCCGGCCATCGTATTGGCACGGCCGAGGTAGAAAGTGCGCTGGTGCTGCATGACCAGGTGGCCGAGGCCGCCGTGGTGGGCTACCCCCACGACGTCAAGGGCCAGGGCATCTATGCCTTCGTCACCCCCATGAATGGCGTCGAACCCAGCGATGCGCTGAAAAAACACCTGCTGGAACTGGTCAGCAAGGAAATAGGCAGCTTTGCCAAGCCCGAATTGGTCCAATGGGCACCGGCCTTGCCGAAAACCCGATCCGGTAAGATCATGCGTCGGATTTTGCGCAAGATCGCCTGCAATGAACTGGACAGCCTGGGAGATACCTCGACCCTGGCCGACCCCAGCGTCGTCGACGGCCTGATCGACAAACGCCTGAACCGATAGGAAACCCGAGTCGCCATGGAATTTATCCGCAGCCGTATCGAAACCCAGTTAATGAGCCTCACCGGCTTGTCACTGGGCCAAATGGACCTGGAAAACCCCAAGGGCGATCCAGGCCTGTTCGGGCCGGACTCGGTCAGCTGGCAAGTCCATGGCGACTTCAGCAGCATGCTCATCGGCGGCATCAGCGCTTTGATGCTGCAAGCCTTGCACCCATTGGCCCTGGCTGGCGTGTGGGACCATTCGAATTTTCGCCAGGACATGCTTGGGCGTTTGCGGCGGACCTCACAGTTCATTTCCGGCACCACGTTCGGCTCGCGCAAAGACGCCGACTGGCTGATCGAAAAAGTGCGCACCATTCACCTGCAGGTGGTTGGCCATGCCCCGGACGGGAGGCCTTACGCAGCCAGCGATCCAGAGCTGCTGACCTGGGTGCATGTGGCGGAGGTGAGCAATTTTCTTGCTGCCCACTTGCGCTATCGCAACCCGCACCTCTCTGGCCGTGATCAGGACCGTTACTACAGCGAGATCGCCGTCGTCGCAGAACGGCTGGGCGCGCAGCATGTGCCACATTCACGGCAGGAAATTTCCGATTACCTTGAGAATATCCGCCCGCAATTGCTGTGCGACGAGCGCAGTCGCGAAGTGCTGCGCCTGTTGCTGAACGCTCCCTCCCCCAGCACATTGGCCAAGCCATTTGGCGCCTTGATGATGCAAGCCGGGATCGACCTGCTGCCGGACTGGGCCAGCACCCTGCTCGATCAGCACCAGAGCCCGCTGCAACGCCAGATGATCCGCGCCGGGGTCAAGCGCAGCGCGCCGTTGTTGCGCTGGGCAATGCGCAATGGTTCGGTGCAGCGTGCACACCGTCGGATGGGGTTGATGTAGGCAACGCGCCATAGCTGTTAAACTCCGCGCCTTTATTTCCCCCATTTACCTAAGCAAGGCGCGCTCCATGTTTCCCTTGAATCAGGCGCTGCGCGCCGCCCTCGATCATCGCCAAGATCTGATCAACGAGCTGCACGCCCAGGGCACCGACTGCTATCGGCTGTTCCATGGCAGCCAGGAAGGCGCCGGCGGCCTGACCATCGACCGCTATGGCCCACAGTTACTGGTGCAAAGCTTCCATCAGTCGCTGGAGACCGCCGACCTGCTGGACCTGCACCAAGTGATCAACCAGTACATGGGCCTCGAGTTGCTGCTGGTATACAACGACCGCTCCCGCGGCAACTCGCGTGTCGATCGCGAAGATTCGGTATACCGCGCCGAACCTGCCGCGCTGGAAGACCTGGTGGGCCACGAATGGGGCCTCAATTACCGTGTACGTGGGCGCCACGCTGGCCAGGACCCGCTGCTGTTCCTTGACCTGCGCAATACGCGCGGCTGGGTCAAGGACCACAGCGCCGGCAAAAGCGTACTGAACCTGTTTGCCTACACCTGTGGGGTGGGCCTGAGCGCCGCTGCCGGTGGTGCGCGCGAGGTATGCAACCTGGACTTCGCCGAGGGCAACCTGGCGGTGGGACGTGAAAACGGTCAGCTCAATCCACAGCTTCCCACCATGGAGTTCGTGCAATCGGATTACTTCCCGGCGATTCGCCAACTGGCCGGGCTGCCGATCACCCAGCGTCGCGGGCAGAAACTGCCGAGCTACCCGCGCCTGGAGCAGCGTCAATATGACCTGGTGTTGCTCGACCCGCCTGCCTGGGCCAAGAGTGCCTTCGGTACGGTCGACCTGCTGCGTGACTACCAGAGCCTGCTCAAGCCTGCACTGCTCGCTACAGCCGACAATGGTGTGCTGATCTGCTGCAACAACCTGGCAAAAGTCAGCCTGGAGGATTGGCGTGAACAGGTTTTGCGTTGTGCGCAAAAGGCTGGGCGTCCGGTGCGGGACTGGAAAATCATGACGCCAGGCGCGGACTTTCCCTCACAGGACCACCAGCCACCGCTGAAGACTCTGATACTTCAACTGTAAGAAGCATCCTAAAGGCCCAGTTCTTCGGAACCGAAAACCCGTGCCATACTCCAAGGCACTCCTGTTTGACATAGATGGCGCCGCCCCATGCCCAAAGGATTGATTCGCGCCGCTGGCGCCTTGTTGACTGCCCTCGCGTTGTACAGCTTGCTGGGCTTTCTGATTTTGCCTGGCATCGCCCTTCGCATTGCCAACCAACAGTTGGCCAATTACGCCACGGTGCCAGCACGCATCGAACGGATCGAACTTAACCCGTTCAGCCTGGAAGTAACGGTATGGGGCTTGAAGATCGGCGAGCCCGGTAAGGAACAGGTAGGTTTCGAACGGCTTTACGCCAACCTGCAGGTCGATAGCCTGTGGACCCGCGCCCTGCACCTGGCTGATGTGCAACTGGACAAGCCCAAGACCGAGTTGTTGTTCGACAAATCAGGCCAGCTGAATCTGGCGCAGTTGTTCAAGCTGCCACCGAGCGAGCCTACCCCTGCTAACCCCGACGCCAAACCGTTCCCGCTGCGCGTCGACAGCATCAAGCTGGCCGGCGGTTACGTGCATTTTCAAGACTTGCGCCCCAGCGAACCTATCGAATTCCTCTACGACACGCTCGACTTCGAGCTGAAGAACCTCAGCACCCTGCCGGAAGACAATGCGGACATGACATTGGTGGCCGCCGGCCCTGAAGGTGGGCAGATCGACTGGAAAGGCAACTTCAGCCTGGTGCCAATCACCTCCGAAGGTACGCTGAAGGTCACCGGTGGCAAGATGAAAGCCTGGTGGCCTTACGTGCGTGACGCCTTACCCCTGGTGCTGGAAGACGGCGTGCTCAACTTCAGTACCGAGTACAGGTTCAGCCTGGCCAAAGAGACCCAGCTGAACCTGACCAACACCGCCGCCAGCATCGCACCGTTCGCCATCAAGGCCCCGGATGGCCGGCCGTTGGTGCGCCTGGAGCGCTTGGACGTCAGCGAGACTACGGTGGACCTGGCCAAACAGCAGGTGGTGGTCGGCAAGATCCGCAGCAATAAACTCGAGACCTGGGCGGCTCGCGAAGCGGATGGGCAACTGGACTGGCAAAAACTGTTCGCCAGCCAGCCGAGCAAACCGGCCAAGGCGCCGGAGCCTGCCACTGCACCAGCCACGGCCGACTCGCCAAAGCCTGCACCCGTCGCCCCAAGCAAGCCCTGGCAAGTGCTGCTCAAGGATGTACAACTGCGTAACTACCAAGTGCACTTGGCCGACCGTCAGGCCAAACCAGCGGTAGCGCTGGAGCTGGGCCCGTTGAACATCGACGTGCAGAACTTCGACAGCCTCAACCAGAGCCCCTTTACCCTGAAGGTCGACACCGGCCTGGGCAAGCAGGGCAAGATCCAGGCGACCGGCACGGTCAACCTCAACCCGGTCAGCGCCAGGTTGAAGGTCAATACCAGGGACATCGACCTGCGAGTCGCACAGTCCTATATCAGCCCGTTTATCCGTCTGGAACTGCGTAGTGGCATGCTTGGCAGCGACCTCGACGTGAACCTGAAAAGCACCGATCCCCTGGCGCTGCAGGTCACCGGCCGCGCGCAGGTCGACCAGTTGCACACCCTGGACACCCTCAAGACCCGCGATTTCCTCAAATGGCAGCGGCTGGTGCTGGAGGGTGTGAACTACCAACACGGCGACAGCCTGACGATCAACAAGGTCAACCTTCTGCAACCGTATGCGCGGTTCATGATCAACGATGATCGCACCACCAACGTCGACGACTTGCTGATCCCGCAGCCAACCGACAGTGGCGCCAAATCGTCAGCCAAACCTGCCCCGAGTAAAGACAAGCCGCTGGGTATCCATATCGGGCAGATTGCGATCAACGACGGTTCGGCCAACTTCGCCGACTTCAGCCTCACCCCCAACTTCGCCACTGCGATCCAACAGCTCAATGGGCAGATCGGCACCATCGACAGTCGCCAGGCCAAGCCGGCGAGCGTTGACATCAAGGGCAAGGTGGACCGTTATGCACCGGTCACCATCAAAGGCAGCGTGAACCCGTTTGACCCGATGGCGGCGTTGGACATCGCCACCAGCTTCAAACGTGTCGAGTTGACCACGCTGACGCCTTACTCGGGCAAGTTCGCCGGCTTCCGCATCCGCAAGGGCCGCCTCAACCTTGACCTGCACTACGTGATCACCAAGGGCCAGTTGAAGGCTGAGAACAAAGTGGTGGTCGAGCAATTGCAACTGGGCGAAAAAGTCGACAGCGCCGATGCCGTGGACTTGCCGATTCGTCTGGCAATCGCCTTGCTCAAGGACAGCGATGGCAAGATCTCCATCGAACTGCCCGTATCCGGCGACCTGAATAACCCGCAATTCAGCGTGATGCCAATTGTGTGGCAAACCCTGCGCAATCTGGTGGTACGAGCGGCCACTGCGCCGTTCAAGTTTATTGGCGGGTTGGTCACCGGAGGCGGAGCGGAGGACCTGGGCAGCGTGTCGTTCGCGGCGGGCTCCAGCGAGTTGAACAAAGACGCCGAAGGCGCCCTGAACACCTTGGCCAAGGCGCTGAAAGAACGCCCTACTCTACGCCTGGAAATCGAAGGCACGGCCGCAGCTAGCAGCGACGGCCCATTCCTGGCGGCCCAGCGGCTGGAGCGGGAATACCAATACAACTACTACAAAATGCTGCAGCGCCGGGGCGAGAAAGTCCCGGCCCAGGCGTCCTTGCTGGAAGTCCCTGAGAGCGAAAAAGCACCCTTGCTCGAAGGTATTTACCGTACCCGCTTGAAACAGCAGCCTCCCGCAGAATGGAAGGACCTGAGCAGCAGTGAGCGCTCCGCCAAGTTGAAAGAGGGCGTCATCAGGTTCTGGAGTGGCAGTGACGTGCTGCTGCGCCAGTTGGGCCAGGACCGTGCAAGCACCATCAAGGACTACTTGGTAGATAAAGCGCAGCTGGAGGACGACCGGGTTTACTTCATTGACGCGCAACTGGGCCAGGCAGAGAAAGATGGTCGGGTGATAACGCAGATGCATCTGGACGCCGAGTAGGCGTCAACGCCAAGCCGCTACCGCACTGATTTCCCGCCCCAAATAGAACAGGCCCCGACACAGAAGTGCCGGGGCCTGTAATGACCACATCCGTGTGGTCGGTCGCATGAAAATTAGAGGTGCATTGAGTGGATATCTAACTCACTCGCCGCCGCCGCTAGTTCAGACGAGTTCTTGAGCGTTACTCTGCTTTCAGGCCATCGGCCGATACAGCTTTAACGCCTTTGATTTTCTTGGTGATGTTCACCGCGGTCGTTTTCTGTGCCTCAGTCACAGCGACCGAAGAGGACAGGGAAACTACACCCTTGTTGGTTTCGACTTTGATGTCGGTACCAGGAATGCCTTTCTCGGTTACCAGGTCAGCTTTGACTTTGGTGGTGATCCAGGTATCGGAGGTTGCGCCTTTGGCGTCAGCCGCTGCGCCTTTGGTCTTGTCGATGTTGTCTGCCTTGGTAGCGCCGCCAGCCAGCAGGCCGTCAGCAGAAACTGCGGTTACACCTTTGATTTTCTTGGTGATCGCTACGGCAGTTTCTTTCTGCGAGTCCGAAATGGCTGCGGTCGAAGACAGGGAAACCACACCTTTGTTGGTCTCAACCTTGATGTCCGACCCAGGAATGCCTTTTTCAGTCAGCAGATCGGATTTAACTTTGGTGGTGATCCAAGTATCCGAAACGCTTTCTTTTGCCTTGGTGGCCTCACCAGCCGCCAGGGTCATTGGAGCTTGGGAAGTCTGAGCAAAGGCCACGTTAGCACCCATGGCCAGGGTCAGAGCGGTGGCAGTAGCGAGAGCGAACTTCTTCATACGAGTAACTCCTGTTTTATTGAAAGTCTGCAGTGTGTGAACCTTGATGCTGCAGCGTTAACAGGGTTATTGCAGGCAGTGTGCCAAGTCTCGAACTCATATTAAATTCTTAAAAATCATGCACTTATAAAAATCTCCTAATTTTGGAATCGTGCAATTTGCATGAAGGCGATCGTGCCTGCGTGCAAGTTGCGGTTTCTTGGATTTACTAAGCGTCTGATTTTTCGACATTTTCCTTCAGGCATAAAAAAAGGACTCCGAAGAGTCCTCTTTTTCAGCGTGAAGCCTGGGGTAATTAAACGCCCGAAGCCTTGGCTGCTGCTACGTCCTTGATGGACAGCTTGATACGGCCGCGGTTGTCCACGTCCAATACCAGCACTTCCACTTCCTGGCCTTCTTTCAGAATGTCGGTCACTTTCTCAACGCGAGCGTCGCTCAGCATGGAGATGTGAACCAGACCGTCTTTGCCTGGCAGGATGTTGACGAATGCGCCGAAGTCGACGATGCGCTCAACCTTACCGACGTAGATCTTGCCGATCTCGGCTTCAGCGGTGATGCCCAGGACGCGCTGACGTGCAGCTTCTGCAGCTTCCTTGGTTTCGCCGAAGATCTTGATCGAGCCGTCGTCTTCGATGTCGATCGAAGCCTTGGTCTCTTCACAGATCGCACGAATGGTCGCGCCGCCTTTACCGATAACATCACGGATTTTGTCGGTGTCGATTTTCATCGCGATCATGGTCGGAGCATTTTCCGACAGTTCGGTACGGGACTGACCAATGATCTGGTTCATCTGACCGAGGATGTTCAGGCGCGCTTCCAGGGCTTGGCCCAGGGCGATTTCCATGATCTCTTCGGTGATGCCCTTGATCTTGATGTCCATCTGCAGCGCGGTAACACCTTTGGCGGTACCGGCTACTTTGAAGTCCATGTCGCCCAGGTGGTCTTCGTCACCCAGGATGTCGGTCAGGATGGCGAACTTCTCGCCTTCTTTAACCAGGCCCATGGCGATACCGGCCACCGGTGCCTTCATCGGCACACCAGCGTCCATCAGAGCCAGGGAAGCACCGCAGACCGAAGCCATGGAGCTGGAACCGTTGGACTCGGTGATTTCCGACACAACACGGATGGTGTACGGGAACACGTCAGCAGCAGGCAGCATGGCCTGGACCGAGCGACGGGCCAGACGGCCGTGACCGATTTCGCGACGACCAGCACCACCCATGCGACCACACTCGCCCACCGAGAACGGAGGGAAGTTGTAGTGCAGCATGAACGGGTCTTTTTTCTCGCCTTCCAGGGTATCCAGCAACTGTGCGTCACGGGCAGTACCCAGGGTCGCGACGACCAGGGCTTGGGTTTCGCCACGGGTGAACAGTGCCGAACCGTGAGTCTTCGGCAGAACGCCGACTTCGATGTTCAGCGGGCGTACGGTGCGAGTGTCGCGGCCGTCGATACGTGGCTTGCCGTTAACGATGTTTTCGCGAACGGTGCGGTATTCGATCTCACCGAAGGCTGCTTTGACTTCGCTGGAAGAAGGCTGGCCTTCTTCGCCGGACAGCTTGGCAACAACCTGGTCCTTCAGCTCACCCAGGCGAGCGTAACGATCGGCCTTGACGGTGATGGTGTAGGCGTCGGAGATCGCTGTGCCGAACTCGGAACGGATGGCGCCCAGCAGTTCGGTGGCTTCAGCTTGCGGAGCCCAGGCCCATGTAGGCTTGGCAGCTTCGGCAGCCAATTCTTTAACAGCGTTGATCACAACCTGGAACTCGTCGTGAGCAAACAGTACGGCGCCCAGCATCTGGTCTTCGGTCAGCTCTTTGGCTTCCGATTCAACCATCAACACGGCTTCCGAAGTACCGGCAACGACCATGTCCAGGCTCGACGCTTTCAGTTGCTCGTAAGTCGGGTTCAGCAGGTAACCGGTGCTTTCGTGGAAAGCAACGCGGGCTGCGCCGATCGGGCCATCGAAAGGAATACCGGAGATGGCCAGGGCAGCCGAGGTACCGATCATCGCAGCGACGTCCGGATCGGTCTTCTTGCTGGTGGAAACGACGGTGCAGACAACCTGCACTTCGTTCATGAAGCCTTCTGGGAACAGCGGACGGATCGGACGGTCGATCAGTCGGGAAGTCAGGGTTTCTTTCTCGGAAGGACGACCTTCACGCTTGAAGAAACCGCCAGGGATCTTACCGGCAGCGTAAGTCTTTTCCTGGTAGTGGACAGAAAGAGGGAAGAAGCCTTTGCTTGGGTCGGCGTGCTTGGCGCCAACAACGGTCACCAATACGGTAACGTCGTCGTCAACGGTAACCAGCACTGCGCCGGAGGCTTGACGGGCGATACGGCCTGTCTCGAGGGTAACGGTCGACTGACCGAACTGGAATTTTTTGATAACCGGGTTCACGGTGTCCTACCTTCTTTGTGGCTCTTGGGGAACTTGTCTTCTTGCGAAATTCTTGGGCAATGTCGGGAATCGGCCCAACTCTTGTCCAGGGGTAAAACGTGTATCCAGATAAAACTTGAGGCTGGGAGCCTACCATGGGCCAGTGGGAATCCCACTGACACACGGCAGACAACCAACCTCTAGCGCAATCGCTGATTAGCGACGCAGACCCAGGCGACCGATCAGAGCCTGATAACGACCCAGATCCTTGCCTTTCAGGTAGTCCAGCAGCTTACGGCGCTGGTTTACCATGCGGATCAGACCACGACGGGAGTGGTGATCTTTACCGTTGGCCTTGAAGTGACCTTGCAGCTTGTTGATGTTGTGGGTCAGCAGTGCAACTTGCACTTCTGGCGAACCAGTGTCACCAACAGCTTGCTGATAGTCAGCTACGATTTGTGCTTTTTCTTGAACGTCGAGAGCCATGAGGCAATCCTTTTTTCAGGAAACCACCCAAAGGGCAGTCTCAACAGGCCAGGGACAAATCCCTGTATCTAAAAATGAGTGTTGACCGTGCCTGTTAACAGCCACACTCGTTCGGTCATTCTGACCGAATCAGTCGACGAGGCGCGATGCGCCCGTCTTCGCTCACTTCACCGATACCGATAAAGCGACCGTTATGATCCTGTACCCGCACCATGCCGAACTTCGGGGCATCCGGGGCGCGTACCGGCTGGCCGTTAAGCCAGTAGAACGCGCTGTGCTCCGAAAAGTGCAGCAATGGCCAATCCAGCAAACCGCTGTCCGATGGCATCAGGAAGCGATCAACCGCTTCGTTGCCGCCTTCAGCGTGTACCGCTTCCAACTCTTCCAGCGTGACCGTCTGGGCCAGGCTGAAAGGTCCGGCCTGGGTGCGTCGCAGCTCTGCAACATAAGCGCCGCAACCGAGCTGTTCACCAATATCTTCCACCAGGGTACGGATATAGGTGCCTTTGCTGCAGTCCACGGCCAGACGTGCGGTGTCACCTTCACAGGCGAGCAATTCCAAGCGCGCAATAGTAACAGAACGCGGTTCGCGCTCCACTACTTCGCCCGCACGTGCCAGCTTGTAAAGGGGTTGCCCATCACGCTTGAGAGCTGAGTACATCGGCGGTATCTGACTGATTTGCCCACGAAAAGCAGGTAAAGCAGCTTCGATATCAGCACGACCAACGGTCACGTCGCGAACCTGCAAAACATCACCTTCGGCGTCTGCCGTGGTGGTGGTCTTGCCCAGTTGCATCAGGGTTTCGTAACCCTTGTCGGAATCGAGCAGGTATTGCGAGAACTTGGTGGCCTCGCCAAAGCACAACGGCAGTACGCCGGTGGCCAGAGGATCGAGGCTGCCGGTGTGTCCGGCCTTCTCGGCATTGAGCAACCAGCGAACCTTCTGCAACGCGGCATTGGAGGTAAAGCCAATGGGCTTGTCGAGCAGAATGATGCCGCTGACGTTGCGACGGATACGTTTGACCTGAGCCACCGCTTACTCCTTGGCGTCTTCAGGTGTGGATGGGTGCTGGCTGTCTTCAGCCACGGCGCGCTCGATCAGTGCCGACAGGTGCGCGCCACGCACGACGCTTTCGTCGTAGTGGAAGTGCAACTGGGGAACGCTGCGCAACTTCATTTCACGGGCCAACTGCATGCGCAGGAAACCTGCGGCCGAGTTAAGCACCTTGATGCTTTGCGCGATTTCTTCGCTGTTGTCCTGCCCCATCACGGTGATGAAGATCTTCGCATGACCCACGTCACGACTCACTTCAACGGCAGTGATGGTGACCAGGCCAACGCGCGGGTCTTTAACTTCGCGACGGATCAGTTGGGCCAGCTCGCGCTGCATCTGATCGCCGATACGCTGGGTACGGCTGTATTCTTTTGCCATGTCTTGTTACCTGTTACTGCCACACGGTGGAAACCCATGGGGTCTGAAAGCGGCAAACGCCCGGCCTGACAAAAGCCAGACCGGGCGTTGCGTTTAGAGTCCGTACGCTTTGCGGGGCATTTGCATGCCCACACACGGCGTGGCTCCGGAAGTGCGCGAGTTAGAGGCTGCGAGCAACCTGAACCTTCTCGTAGACTTCGATCTTGTCGCCAGCCTTGACGTCGTTGTAGCTCTTGACGCCGATACCGCATTCCATGCCGGCACGCACTTCGGAAGCGTCATCCTTGAAGCGGCGCAGGGATTCCAGCTCGCCTTCAAAGATAACGATGTCTTCACGCAGTACACGGATTGGACGGTTACGGTACACGGTACCTTCGATAACCATGCAACCGGCGATCGCACCGAATTTCGGCGAACGGAACACGTCACGTACTTCGGCGATACCCAGGATGTTCTCGCGGACGTCGCTGCCAAGCATGCCGGTGAGGGCTTTCTTGACGTCTTCGATGATGTCGTAGATGACGTTGTAGTAACGCATGTCCAAGCCTTCCTGCTCGACAATCTTGCGAGCGCCAGCATCGGCACGCACGTTGAAGCCAAACAGTACAGCGTTGGAAGCCAGTGCCAGGTTGGCGTCGGATTCGGTGATACCACCGACACCGCCACCCACAACACGCACTTGCACTTCGTCGTTACCCAGGCCATTCAAGGCGCCGTTCAACGCTTCAAGGGAACCACGAACGTCAGATTTGAGCACGATATTAAGCGTCTTCTTCTCTGCCTGGCCCATGTTCTCGAAGATGTTTTCCAGCTTGCCGGCGTGAGCGCGAGCCAGTTTGACTTCGCGGAACTTGCCTTGGCGGAACAAAGCCACTTCACGGGCTTTCTTCTCGTCAGACAGCACGCTCATCTCGTCGCCGGCGTCCGGAGTACCGTCCAGGCCGAGGATCTCGACAGGGATGGAAGGACCAGCTTCCTTGATTGGCTTGCCGTTCTCGTCGAGCATGGCACGTACACGGCCATAGTTCGAACCGACCAGTACCATATCGCCTTGACGCAGAGTACCGTCTTGAACCAGTACGGTTGCAACCGGGCCACGACCTTTGTCGAGACGCGACTCAACCACAACACCACGACCTGGGGCCGACGGGGTTGCTTTCAGCTCAAGTACTTCAGCTTGCAGCAGGACAGCTTCGAGCAGTTCGTCCACGCCAGTACCGACTTTCGCCGAAACCGAAACGAACGGCGTGTCACCGCCCCACTCTTCAGACGTCACGCCATGAACCGACAGTTCGCTACGGATGCGATCGAGATCGGCGCCCGGCTTGTCGATCTTGTTCACGGCAACAACCAGAGGAACACCAGCGGCTTTAGCGTGCTGGACAGCTTCAATAGTCTGCGGCATCACGCCGTCGTCCGCTGCAACAACCAGGATCACAATGTCAGTCGCCTTGGCACCACGGGCACGCATTGCGGTAAACGCGGCGTGACCAGGAGTGTCGAGGAAGGTGACCATGCCGCGCTCGGTTTCAACGTGGTACGCACCGATGTGCTGGGTGATACCACCGGCTTCGCCAGCAGCTACCTTGGCACGACGGATGTAGTCGAGCAGCGAAGTCTTACCATGGTCAACGTGGCCCATTACGGTCACGACTGGCGCACGGGAGAACGTCTCACCTTCAAACTTCAGGGACTCTGCCAGGGAATCTTCCAGGGCGGTGTCGCTGACCAGGGTCACTTTGTGGCCCAGTTCTTCGGCTACCAGTTGAGCAGTTTCCTGATCAAGCACCTGGTTGATGGTCGCTGGAGTACCCAGTTTGAACATGAACTTGATGATTTCAGCAGCCTTGACCGACATCTGGTTGGCAAGGTCGCCAACAGTGATGGTCTCGCCGATCTGCACATCACGCACGACAGGGCCGGTTGGGCTCTGGAAACCGTGGGCATTGCGTTTCTTCAGCTTGGCCTTGCCACGACCACCACGACGGAAGCTATCGCTTTCTTCGTCGGTAGTACGTGGGGCAACGCGTGGAGCAGGCGCTTTCTCTTTGACCGAAGCACGATGCGGAGCGTTTTTACGCTCGCCATCGCCACCACCACCGCGACGATTGTTATCGTCGGCACGTGGTTTATCCGGACGACGAGGTTCCTCGCGCTTGCGGGCGTCGGAAGCAGGTGCTGGTGCAGCGGCAACCGGAGCAGCCTCACGCACAGCCTCTACAGGAGCGCTAGGCGCGGCGACTGCTTCAGTGGAAGCAGTTTGCGCAGCAGCAGGCTGGCGACGCGCTTCTTCTTCGGCGCGACGCTTGGCTTCTTCTTCAGCCTTCTGACGTGCAGCATTTTCTACTGCGCGACGTTCTTCCAGTTCGCGTTTGCGCTCGGCTTCAATTTCTTCCGGGCTGCGCTGTACGAAGACTTTCTTCTTACGTACTTCAACGCTGATGCTCTTGCTACCCGCAACACGCAGGGTGCTGGTGGTTTTGCGCTGCAATGTAATCTTGCGCGGTTCTTCCACTTTCGCCTTGTGGCTGCTCTTCAAGTGAGTCAGCAAAGACTGCTTCTCACTATCGCTCACACCTTCATCGGCGGCGGTGTGCGGCAGACCTGCCTCACGCATCTGCTGCAACAGGCGCTCTACCGGTGTTTTGACCTCATCGGCCAGTTGTTTCACCGTGACTTGCGTCATGCACTTCTCTCCTCAGGCCGCGCCTAATTACTCGAACCAATGGGCTCGGGCGGCCATGATCAACTTGCCGGCACGATCATCGTCAATGCCGTCGATGTCGAGCAGATCGTCAATAGACTGCTCGGCCAGGTCTTCGCGGGTAATTACGCCGCGCACCGCCAGTTCCATCGCCAAATCCTTGTCCATACCCTCAAGCGAGAGCAGGTCTTCGGCCGGATGGGCGTCTGCCAGCTTTTCCTCAGTAGCGATGGCTTTAGTCAACAAACGATCCTTGGCCCGAGCGCGAAGCTCGTTGACGGTGTCTTCGTCAAAGCCGTCGATGTTGAGCATTTCTTCCAACGGTACGTAGGCAATCTCTTCCAGGCTGGTAAAGCCTTCATCTACCAGCACCTGCGCCAGGTCTTCGTCGACTTCCAACTCGTCGATGAAGTTGCGCAGGATGTCACCGGTTTCAGCTTGCTGCTTAGCCTGGATGTCCGATTCGGTCATCACGTTCAGGGTCCAGCCGGTCAACTGGCTGGCCAGACGCACGTTCTGACCACCACGACCAATGGCCTGAGCCAGATTGTCTGCGCCAACGGCGATGTCCATTGCATGGGCATCTTCGTCAACGATAATTGCCGCCACTTCAGCCGGCGACATGGCATTGATCACGAACTGCGCCGGGTTATCGTCCCATAGGACGATGTCCACACGCTCACCGCCCAGTTCGCCCGACACTGCCTGGACGCGCGAACCGCGCATACCGATGCAAGCGCCTTGCGGGTCGATGCGTTTGTCCTTGGAGCGGACCGCGATCTTGGCACGTGAACCCGGGTCGCGGGACGCAGCCATGACTTCGATCAGGCCTTCGGCAATTTCCGGCACCTCGATACGGAACAGCTCAATCAGCATTTCCGGCGCAGTACGCGACAGGATCAACTGAGGGCCACGGTTCTCGGTGCGGATTTCCTTGAGCAGCGCACGCAAACGCACGCCGACACGGAAGGTTTCGCGAGAGATGATGTCTTCGCGGGCCAGCAACGCTTCGGCGTTATTGCCCAGGTCGACGATCACATTGTCGCGGGTAACTTTTTTCACGGTGCCGGAGATGATTTCACCCAGGCGCTCGCGATAGGCGTCAACGACTTGAGCGCGCTCGGCTTCACGAACCTTCTGCACGATGACCTGCTTGGCGGTCTGTGCAGCGATACGGCCGAACTCGATGGATTCGATCTTTTCTTCGACGACATCACCAACCTGGGCGCCTGGGTGCGTTTCAGCAACCTTGCTCGGCCAGGTTTCGATGGCCGGATCATCAAGATCGGCCTCTTCAACGACCGTCCAGCGACGGAAAGTCTCATAGGCACCAGTGTGGCGGTTGATTTCCACACGCAGATCAACTTCGTCTTCAAAACGCTTTTTGGTAGCAGTGGCCAGGGCCAGCTCCAGCGCTTCAAAAATCACGTTTGCCGGTACGCCCTTTTCATTGGATACCGACTCAACAACCAGCAGTACTTCTTTGCTCATCGTACGCCTCGCCTTTCGCAAGCCATTGGATCCGCGGGATCCGCGTCTCAGTCAAAACTGGGAATAATGTTGGCCTTGTCGATCATATCGATCGGCAACAGGAACTCATGGTCTTCTACCTGCACCACAACATCCTGTTCTTCTACACCGCGCAGAAGGCCCTGAAAGTTGCGACGCCCTTCGAACGGGGATCGCAGCTTGATCTTCACTTGTTCACCGGCAAATTTTGCAAACTGATCAATAGTGAACAGTGGGCGTTCCATGCCTGGCGAGGAAACTTCGAGGGTGTATTCAACGGAGATAGGATCTTCAACATCCAGAACACCGCTGATCTGACGGCTGACAATGGCACAATCGTCCACCAGCACACCGCCCTCTTTATCGATATAAACGCGCAACATTGAGTGGCGACCTTGAGCCGAAAACTCAATACCCCAGCATTCATAGCCTAGGGCCACGACCACCGGGGCCAACAAGGCCTGCAACTCTTCTAGCTTGCTCGACACCTGAACCCCCTCGTGCATGTATGTGCATGCTGTGCAAAATAAAAAAATGGGCGAAACGCCCATCCTTGAAACGCCGTCGAACAGCGGCGTTGAAAGTGTCCAGCTAACAAAAAGCCCCTTAAAAGGGGCTCCGCTAAAACTGGTTGCGGGGGCCGGATTTGAACCGACGACCTTCGGGTTATGAGCCCGACGAGCTACCAGACTGCTCCACCCCGCGACAAAGCTGGGGCGGAAGTATACGACCGATCCCTTACAGGGTCAATGTAACCTTCCACCTACAAGAAAGCCCGCAACAGCGGGCTCTCCTGATAATTGGTACCGAGAAGGGGACTCGAACCCCTACACCCTATGGGCACAACCACCTCAAGGTTGCGTGTCTACCAATTCCACCACCTCGGCAATACAGCGCTTACAACCCTTCTTACTTCTGCTCTTGAGCTGGAGGTACATCAGTCGCTGGAGTAGCCGACTTTTGCTCTTGAAGCACCGGGACATCATCAGAAGCCGGTTTTGCTTTTGGTACTTCCAACACTGCTGGGTTTGGCAAACCTACTTGAGTCAGCACATGAGCTTTCTCTTTAGCAAAGTAACCTAACCCTAAGCTGGTTATGAAGAAACCGGCGGCAAGTATAGCAGTAAACTTACTAAGAAAGGTAGAGGTACCTTGGCTTCCGAACACAGTATTTGAAGCACCTGCACCGAAAGACGCACCAGCATCCGCACCTTTACCCTGTTGCAACAAAACCAGGGCAACTACGCCCAGGGCAGCCAACAGATGAAAAACGACTACGACTGTTTCCAGCATTTTTTCAGTTTCCCGCGGCGCGACAAATCGCACCGAACTCATCTGCATTCAGGGAAGCTCCACCAATGAGCCCCCCATCGATATCCGGCATGCCGAACAGTTCGACCGCATTGGCCGCCTTCACGCTGCCGCCGTATAGAAGCCGCACACCTTGTGCGACCTCAGAATTCTCTGCCGCTAACTGAGCGCGGATGGCTGCGTGCACATCCTGCGCCTGTTGCGGTGTAGCAGTCAGCCCGGTACCAATGGCCCAGACCGGCTCGTAAGCAATTACCGCCTTTGCGAACGCACCAACACCCAGCTCCTCGATGATGCTGCCAAGCTGACGCGAGACAACTTCAAGAGTCTTACCCGATTCACGCTGCTCAAGGGTCTCCCCAATACACAACACCGGAATCAAGCCACAAGCCTGTGCCGCTGCGAACTTGCGATTGAGCGTCCCATCACGCTCGCCCATCATCTGACGACGCTCGGAGTGTCCGACAAGCACATAGGAACAACCCGCATCAACCAGCTGACTCGGTGCAATCTCACCGGTCAACGCACCTTGCATGGCTTCCACCGCAGAATTCTGCGCGCCGACCTGAATCGACTTACCTTTCAAGCCATCAACCACTTGGGTGATATGCAAGCAAGGCGGGAACACCGCGATATCAACACCGCTAGGCAAGGCCAAGTGACGAAGGCCATTGATCAGCTCAGCGACACTGGCGCGGGTACCGTGCATCTTCCAGTTACCAGCTACCATAGTGCGACGCATGCTGTACCTCGTCGGTCAAAGTGGGCGCAGATGTTACCCAACCACATCATCACTGGCAAGCCGAATTCAGGCGCAAACTTCAGTTACCAGTTTTGCCAGGTCCTCGGCATGGCCGCGAACCTGTATTTCGTCATCACCTTCGACCATAACGCGCACCAAAGGCTCTGTGCCAGACTTGCGCAGCAATACCCGTCCACGACCAGCCATTGCCAGGGTCGCGCGCTCACAAGCCTCTTTGACAGCAGGGTGCTCGATCGGGTTTTCCCCACCTGCGAAACGCACGTTAAGCAATACTTGCGGGCATTTGCGCAAAGCCTGACGCGCCTGAGCCAGGCTCTCTTCGCGGCGACGCAAAGCCAATAGCACCTGCAACGCCGCAATAATCGCGTCACCGGTGGTGGTGTGCTGGAAGCACACCACGTGCCCGGAGTTCTCACCACCTACCTGCCAGTTACGCTCCAGCAGTTCGGCGATCACATACCGGTCACCGACATTGGCGCGAACAAAAGGAATACCCAGGTCTGCCAACGCAAGCTCAAGCCCAAGGTTGCTCATCAGCGTACCGACGACACCGCCTTGCAGCTTGTTACGTTCATGCAGGTCGCGAGCAATGATGAACAACAGATCATCGCCATCGACCACGGCACCCGTGTGGTCAACCATCAGCACGCGGTCGCCGTCACCGTCGAAGGCAATCCCGAGGTCGGCATGCTCGGCCAGGACAGCGGCTTGCAAGTGCTCCATATGGGTGGAGCCGCAGTTTTCGTTGATGTTCAATCCGTTGGGCTGAGCCGAAAGCACTGTCACGTCTGCGCCCAGCTCCTTGAATACGCTTGGCGCGACTTTGTAGGTCGCACCATGGGCGCAGTCGACGACAATCTTCAGGCCGGCAAAATTGGTACTGGTTGGCACACTGCTCTTGCAGAACTCTATATAACGACCGGATGCGTCATTGATGCGCGACACCTTGCCCAGCTTACTGGACTCGACCACGGTCATCGGCGCATCCAACAGCTCTTCGATCATCAGCTCAATCTCATCCGGCAACTTGGTGCCCTGACCGGAGAAGAACTTGATGCCGTTGTCGTCATGTGGATTGTGCGAAGCACTGATCACAATACCGGCCTCAGCGTGAAAGGTACGCGTCAGGTATGCAATCGCGGGCGTCGGCATTGGCCCCAGCAACATCACATCGGCGCCTGCGGCGGATAAGCCGGCCTCAAGCGCTGATTCAAACATGTACCCCGAAATTCGGGTGTCCTTGCCCACCAGGATGCGGCACGCCCCCATGCTGCGGAACGCCATACCCGCCGCCCATCCAAGCTTGAGCATGAAATCAGGAGTAATCGGAAACTCGCCGACCCGACCACGGATACCGTCGGTGCCAAAGTATTTTTTAGTCATAAGTGCTCCATCATTCTTATTCGGCTGATTCCACAGCTGCAATCATGCGTACCACATCCACGGTCTCAGCAACGTCATGCACACGCAAGATGCGCGCCCCCTTGGTCACCGCGAGCGCCGCCAGTGCAAGACCGCCGTACAACCGCTCACCCACCGGACGGTTCAATGCCAGCCCTATCATGCTCTTGCGCGAAACACCGACCAACAGGGGCCGACCAAGGGCATGCAAGGACTCCATGTGTTTGAACAAACTCAAATTGTGTTGCAGGGTCTTGGCGAAACCAAACCCCGGATCAAGGATGATCCTTTCCGGCGCAATACCTACCGCAGCGCATTGGGCAACCCGCTCGGAGAGAAAACCACTCACCTCACCAACCAAGTCATCATAGTGCGGGCTGTCCTGCATATTGCCGGGCTCACCCAGCATATGCATCAAACACACCGGCAAACCGGTAGCTGCTGCTGCATCCAGAGCGCCGTCGCGCCGCAGGGAGCGCACATCATTGATCAAGCCGGCCCCCAATCGCGCAGTCTCACGCATTACGGCCGGGGTAGAGGTATCAACCGAAATGATCACATCCAACTCTCGAGCGATGCGCTCGACAATCGGCGCCACGCGCTCCAACTCCTCCAGAGGGGAAACAACACGAGCACCAGGCCTCGTCGATTCACCGCCTACATCAATCAAGGTCGCACCGGCAGCCACCATGGCTTCTGCGTGACGCAATGCAGCATCAAGCTGGCTGAAGCGGCCACCATCGGAAAAGGAGTCAGGGGTTACATTAAGAATGCCCATAACATGTGTATGGGCCAAGTCAAGAACCCGGTTGCCGCAAGGCAACCGGGGGGAGGACGAAGCAAAAGTCATTTCAAACCTTAATGGTCAGCTGCCGGGCCACCGATTGGGGTTTCAGGACGTTCGTTCTGAACCACTGGCGGAGTGCCAGAGGTGCCCGAACCGCCTTCCCAATCGCGTGGCTCACGAGGCGTTCGACCGGCCATAATATCGTCGATCTGGTCCGCATCGATGGTCTCGTACTTCATCAGCGCATCAGCCATTGCATCCAGCTTGTCGCGATTATCGGTCAGAATCTGCTTGGCCGTACCGTAGCACTGGTCAATGATACTGCGCACTTCAGAGTCGATCAGCTTCGCTGTCTCACCGGAGAAACTGGCGTTTTGACCGCCGCCGCCACGACCCAGGAATACTTCACCTTCTTCCTCGGCGTACATCAAAGGACCGAGTTTTTCCGATAGGCCCCACTTGGTCACCATGTTTCGCGCAATCTGGCTGGCGCGCATGATGTCGTTGGAAGCCCCAGTGGTCACACCGTCGAAGCCCAAGGTCATCTCTTCAGCGATTCGACCGCCGTACAGCGAGCAGATCTGACTGATCAGCGCACGCTTGGAGAGGCTGTAACGATCCTCTTCCGGCAGGAACATGGTGACACCCAATGCGCGACCACGAGGAATGATCGACACTTTGTAGACCGGATCATGCTCAGGCACGACGCGCCCCACAATGGCGTGACCCGCTTCGTGATACGCAGTGTTCTGCTTCTCTTTTTCGGACATGACCATGGATTTGCGCTCAGCGCCCATCATGATCTTGTCTTTCGCCAGCTCGAACTCTTTCATTTCAACGATGCGCTTGCCGGTACGGGCTGCAAACAGCGAAGCCTCGTTCACCAGGTTGGCCAAGTCAGCGCCCGAGAACCCCGGGGTACCACGGGCAATCACAGCCGGTGCAACGTCGTCGCCCATCGGTACTTTGCGCATGTGCACTTTCAGGATTTGTTCGCGCCCACGGATGTCCGGCAAGCCAACCACGACCTGACGGTCAAAGCGGCCTGGACGCAACAGCGCAGGATCGAGCACGTCCGGACGGTTGGTTGCCGCGATGACGATGATGCCGTCATTCATCTCGAAACCATCCATCTCGACCAGCAACTGGTTGAGGGTTTGCTCACGCTCATCATGACCACCGCCCATGCCAGCACCACGATGGCGACCAACGGCGTCGATTTCATCGATGAAGATGATGCATGGCGCATGCTTCTTGGCCTGTTCGAACATATCGCGAACTCGGCTCGCACCGACACCGACGAACATTTCGACGAAGTCAGAACCGGAAATGGTGAAGAACGGCACCTTGGCTTCGCCGGCAATCGCCTTGGCCAGCAAGGTTTTACCGGTGCCAGGAGGGCCGACCATCAGCACGCCGCGAGGAATACGGCCACCCAGGCGCTGGAATTTGCCTGGATCGCGCAAGAACTCAACCAACTCGCCGACTTCTTCCTTGGCTTCATCGCAACCCGCTACATCAGCCAGGGTGGTCTTCACCTGGTCTTCAGAGAGCAGGCGCGCCTTGCTCTTGCCGAAGCTCATCGGCCCGCCCTTGCCTCCCGCACCGCCCTGCATCTGGCGCATGAAGAACATGAACACGGCAATGATCACCAGGATCGGGAAGCTTGCCACCAGTAGCTGAGTCCAGATGCTCTGCTGCTCAGGCTGCTTGCCTTCGACAACCACGTGGTTATCCACCAGGTCACCGATCAGACCATTGTCCTGAATTGCCGGACGAATGGTCTTGAAGCTGTCGCCATCGTTGCGTTTGCCGGTGATCACGTAGCCATCAACCGCTACGCGCTCGACCTTGCCATCCTTAACTTGCTGGATGAAGTCGGAATAGTTGAGGGTCTGCGGCTCGTTAGGGCTGGAGAAGTTGTTCATCACCGTCACGAGGACAGCCGCGATGATCAACCACAGGATCAGATTCTTTGCCATATCGTTCAATTAACTACCCTCTGAAGCAAGCTCCGCTACTGGCGCGCGCTTCGCATGATATTCACCGGCCTAACTTACTACATTACCTACAACTCTGGCAGGCGCCGTCTGTAACCCTTTGTGAAACTTTGACTACACAATATTCGTAAAGCTTCGTGACGAAAGCGATATAAAAAAACCTATCGCCCTCCTCGAATTCCTCAAAAACGCTCTTCACTCTCCGCGCCTTCGACACCGCGGAAGCCGCGGCACAGCAGATATTGCTCTCTGGACCTGTCCCGGGAAGAGTCAGGTTTACGCGTCTGCACCTTGTCGAACAACTTGCGGATGTTCTTGTGGTACTCGTCGAAACCCTCTCCCTGGAACACCTTCACCAGGAAATCGCCACCGGGACGCAACACCCGACCCGCCAAATCCAGCGCCAATTCGCAAAGGAACATGGCCCGGGGCATATCAACGGCCGGTAATCCACTCATATTGGGGGCCATGTCGGAAATCACAAGGTCTACCTGCGAATTTCCCACAGCCTCAAGGATCTGCGCGAGCACGGTGTCCTGGGTAAAATCGCCATGAACAAAGGTCACGTCCGGGATGCTGTCCATCTCCAGAATGTCGGAAGCGATCAGGCGACCTTGACCACCAATCAGACGACTGGTCACCTGGGACCAGCCACCAGGGGCCGCACCAAGATCGATAACGCTCATGCCTGGGCGAATCAACTTGTCCTTGTCCTGGATCTCCAACAGCTTGTAGCTGGCCCGGGAACGATAGCCATCCTTTTGCGCCTTTTTGACGTAAGGATCGTTGAAATGCTCTTGCAGCCACTTAAGGCTAGTTTTGGAACGGGCCACGGGCCACCTCGAAAATAAAACGGGTCGTGATTAACTGGGCGGTCCCGGACTCGCTCGGGTAAACTGGCCGCCGCTTTTTACAAGATCAGACGCAGGGGTCAGATTATGCCGCTCACTCAAGAGCAGAAGAAACAGTACAAATCCATTGGCCACCATCTGAAACCAGTTCTGATTGTGGCAGACAACGGTTTGACTGAAGGTGTGTTAGCCGAACTTGAACGCGCATTGGGCGATCACGAACTGATCAAGATCAAGGTCAACATCCTTGACCGCGAAGCGCGCCTGGCTGCCATTGCAGAACTGTGCAAGGTTGGCAAAGCAGACCTGGTTCAGGTCATCGGCAAGATGGCGCTGCTGTATCGCAAGAACTTCAGCGTCAACAAGCAACTGTCGAACGTACACCGCTTCAAGTAACACAAAGGGTCACGGGCGTGCTTCGCGCGCCCCGCCACTCCATCCTGGAGCAGGCTGTATAACCAGCACCAGGCCGGAGAACCCTAGCACAAGATAGCTGAATAGCTGCCAGCGCAACGCTTCCGGCAGCAAGACATGCACAATGCAATACATTGCACATGCATACAGCGCCATCAACAGCAGTTGGCCGCGAATATCCCGCCACAAACTCTCCAAGCCTTCAGCCTTGACCAGCACCAACGCCTGAAGCGCTACGCACGCCGCCGCGAATCCCACCAGCAGCGCACTCAATAATCCATCGATCTCATCGATCAGCAACGGAGCCAGGCCAATCAGGCCCAGCGCCGGCAATACACCAATATGCAATAGCCACACGCCACCCACCCAAAGCATCTGGGCAAGCTGCCAAAGCATGGCGCCCGCACGAAGCGGGCGTCGCCTTTCAGACGTGACGAACTTCAACAATCTCGTACTCGATCACACCGCCGGGCGTTTTGACAGACACCACATCACCCTCCTCCTTGGCGATCAAGGCACGGGCGAGTGGTGAGCCGACGGAGATTTTGCCGAGCTTGAAGTCAGCCTCGTCCTCTCCCACGATGTGGTAGACCACGCTCTCGTCAGTCTCAACGTTGGCGATCTCCACGGTGGTACCGAAAATCACCTTGCCAGTGTGCGGAATAGTCGTGACGTCGATGATCACCGCATTCTGCATACGGCCTTCAATGTCACGGATCCGCGCCTCGACCATACCCTGCTGCTCACGAGCAGCGTGGTATTCGGCGTTTTCCTTCAAGTCACCCAGCTCGCGGGCCGTACCGATGTCCTGGCTCAGCTTTGGACGTACGACCTTGGTCAGATGGGCGTGCTCCTCTTCCAGGGCCTTGGCGCCTTGGACAGTCATTGGGTATTTGATCATGCCTTCAATCCTGCGTGTAGATCCTGCAAGCGGCGCACGGTCTTTTCCGGACCGAACTTGAGCGCTTCGCAGATAGCTTCGCCAGCAGCAATAGTGGTGGTGCAGTAGATCTTGTGCTGCAAGGCATTACGGCGAATGGAGTAGGAATCCGCGATCGACTGGCGACCTTCGGTGGTGTTGATAATCAGCGTGACTTCGTCATTCTTGATCATGTCGACCACATGCGGACGGCCTTCCGTCACCTTGTTCACGCGGCGCACTTTCAGGCCAGCCGCTTCGATCAGCTTGGCCGTCCCGGCAGTTGCCACGATTTCAAAGCCCAAGTTGATCAGATCACGGGCCACGCCTGCAACCAGCGGCTTATCATCATCACGCACGCTGATAAACGCAGTACCGCCGGTCGGCAGCACTTCGCTGGCGCCCATCTGAGCCTTGGCGAATGCTTCACCGAAGGTATCGCCCACGCCCATCACTTCACCGGTGGACTTCATCTCTGGGCCCAGGATCGGGTCCACACCAGGGAATTTGGCAAATGGGAACACTGCCTCTTTCACACTGTAGAAGTTCGGAATAATTTCCTTGGTGAAGCCAATTTCCTTCAGGGTCTTACCCGCCATCACACGCGCAGCGATCATGGCCAGGGACACGCCGATGCACTTGGAAACGAACGGCACGGTACGCGAAGCACGCGGATTGACTTCAATGACGTAGATGTCTTCGCCTTGCAGCGCCAACTGCACGTTCATCAGGCCGACAACACCCAACTCCAAGGCCATTTTCTTGACCTGTTCGCGCATCTCGTCCTGGATATGTGCAGGCAACGAGTAAGGCGGCAGCGAGCATGCGGAGTCACCGGAGTGAACGCCCGCCTGTTCGATGTGCTGCATGATCGCGCCGATGACCACGTCGGTACCGTCGCAAACCGCATCCACGTCCATTTCGATGGCGCAGTTGAGGAAGTGGTCCAGCAGCACCGGGCTATCGTTGGACACTTTCACCGCATCACGCAGGTAACGCTTGAGCTCTTCTTCTTCGTAGACGATTTCCATCGCACGGCCGCCCAGCACGTAGGACGGACGCACCACCAGCGGGTAGCCGATCTTGCTGGCTGCACGGATGGCTTCGTCTTCGCTGCGCACGGTAGCGTTTGGTGGCTGACGCAGGTTCAGGCGCTCAACCATTTGCTGGAAACGCTCACGGTCTTCGGCACGGTCGATGGCGTCAGGGCTGGTGCCGATGATTGGCACACCGGCGGCCTCAAGGGCACGCGCCAGTTTCAGCGGGGTTTGGCCGCCGTACTGGACGATTACACCTTTTGGTTTCTCGACCCGACAGATTTCCAACACGTCTTCCAACGTTACCGGCTCGAAGTACAGACGGTCGGAAGTGTCGTAGTCAGTGGAAACAGTTTCTGGGTTGCAGTTGACCATGATGGTCTCGTATCCGTCTTCGCGAAGCGCAAGGGCGGCGTGTACGCAGCAATAATCGAATTCGATGCCCTGGCCGATACGGTTCGGACCACCGCCCAGAATGATAATCTTGTCGCGGCCCGACGGCGCAGCTTCGCACTCTTCCTCGTAGGTGGAGTACAGGTACGCAGTGTCGGTGGCGAACTCGGCAGCACAGGTGTCAACGCGCTTGTAGACCGGGAAAATATCCAGCTTGTGGCGATGCGTGCGCAGGTTCTTCTCGGTCACACCCAGCAGCTTGGCCAGACGCTGGTCGGAGAAGCCTTTGCGCTTGAGGCGGAACATCAGGTCGCGGTCGATAGACGACAGACCGAGGGTCTTGACCTTCTCTTCTTCCTTGATCAGATCTTCGATCTGCACCAGGAACCACGGATCGATCATGTTCATGCCGAAGATGTCTTCGACGGTCATGCCGGCACGGAAAGCATCGGCCACGTACCAGATGCGCTCGGCGCCCGGCACGGTCAGCTCGCGCTTGAGGATGCTCATGCTTTCCGGGTTGCTCAGGTCAAGCTTCTCGTCCAGACCGCAAACGCCCACTTCCAGGCCACGCAGGGCTTTCTGCAGGGACTCCTGGAAGGTCCGGCCGATGGCCATGACTTCACCGACCGACTTCATCTGGGTGGTCAGGCGCGCATCGGCTTTTGGGAATTTCTCGAAAGCAAAGCGCGGCAGCTTGGTGACAACGTAGTCGATAGACGGCTCGAAAGACGCCGGCGTCGCGCCGCCCGTGATTTCGTTTTGCAGTTCGTCCAAGGTGTAGCCGATAGCCAGCTTGGCAGCGATACGCGCAATCGGGAAGCCGGTAGCTTTCGATGCCAGCGCCGAAGAACGCGATACACGCGGGTTCATCTCGATCACGACCATGCGGCCTGTGTCCGGGCAAATGCCGAACTGAACGTTGGAACCACCGGTTTCAACGCCGATCTCACGCAATACCGCCAACGAGGCGTTACGCATGATCTGGTATTCCTTGTCCGTCAGGGTCTGCGCCGGAGCAACGGTGATCGAGTCGCCGGTGTGTACGCCCATCGGGTCGAAGTTTTCGATGGAGCAGACGATGATGCAGTTGTCCTTTTTGTCGCGGACAACCTCCATCTCATACTCTTTCCAGCCGATCAGGGACTCATCGATCAGCAGCTCTTTGGTCGGCGACAGATCCAGGCCACGCGCGCAGATTTCTTCGAACTCTTCACGGTTGTAAGCAATGCCACCACCGGTGCCGCCCATGGTGAAGGACGGACGGATAATGCACGGGAAGCCCAGCTTTTCGAGAACTGCGTTGGCCTCCTCCATACTGTGGGCGATACCGGAGCGCGGGCAATCAAGGCCGATGGACTTCATGGCCTTGTCGAAGCGCGAACGGTCTTCAGCCTTGTCGATGGTGTCAGCGTTAGCGCCGATCATCTCTACGCCGAACTTTTCCAGGACGCCTTCGCGCTCCAGGTCCAAGGCGCAGTTCAGTGCAGTCTGGCCGCCCATGGTCGGCAGCAGTGCGTCTGGACGCTCTTTCTCGATGATCTTGGCAACAGTCTGCCACTTGATCGGCTCGATGTAGGTGGCGTCGGCCATGTCCGGATCGGTCATGATGGTGGCCGGGTTGGAGTTCACCAGGATGACGCGGTAACCCTCTTCGCGCAGGGCTTTACAGGCCTGGGCGCCGGAGTAGTCGAATTCGCAGGCCTGGCCGATCACGATCGGGCCAGCGCCGAGAATCAGGATGCTTTTTATGTCTGTACGTTTTGGCATGGGTTTGTCACTCAAATCCGCAGGTCAGTCGGCAAGCCGTCTTGAACAATCTTCAAAGAGCCTGCGGGGGCCACCAAGGTAGGGGCCGCCCGCAGGCAGCTCAGTCAGCGTCGCTTGGCCATCTCATTGATGAAACGGTCGAACAGCGGCGCTACGTCGTTCGGGCCCGGGCTTGCTTCAGGATGGCCCTGGAAGCTGAACGCGCTCTTGTCAGTACGCTCGATGCCCTGGAGCGAACCGTCGAACAACGACTTGTGAATCGCGCGGACATTGCTCGGCAAGGTCGCTTCATCCACCGCAAAACCGTGGTTCTGGCTGGTGATCATCACAACACCAGTGTCCAGATCCTGCACAGGGTGGTTGGCGCCGTGATGGCCATGACCCATTTTCAGGGTCTTGGCGCCGGAGGCCAGCGCCAGCAACTGGTGACCAAGGCAAATACCGAACACCGGAATCTCGGTCTCCAGCACTTCCTTGATGGCCTGGATGGCATAGTCGCAAGGCTCCGGGTCACCCGGGCCGTTGGAAAGGAATACACCGTCCGGTTGCAGGGCAAGCACGTCGCTGGCTGGGGTTTGCGCCGGCACCACGGTCACGCGGCACCCACGCTCGACCAGCATACGCAGGATGTTGTACTTGACGCCGTAGTCGTATGCGACCACGTGATACGGCAGGTCAGCCGCTTCGATAGTTTCGTGGCTGTCGGTCTTCAAGTCCCAGACGGTGGAGCGCCACTCGTACTGTTCCTTGGTGCTGACGACTTTCGCCAGGTCCATGCCTTTCAGGCCAGGGAAGCCTTGCGCTGCTGCAATCGCTGCTGCTTCGGAAACATTGTCACCGACCATGATACAGCCGTTCTGCGAGCCCTTTTCACGCAGGATGCGAGTCAGGCGGCGCGTATCGATACCGGCGATCGCCACAACGTTGTTGGCTTTCAGGTAATCGGACAGCGACATCGTGTTACGCCAGTTGCTCGCAACCAGTGGTAGATCACGAATGACCAGACCCGCCGACCAGACACGATCAGACTCAACGTCTTCCGGCGTAGTACCGGTGTTGCCGATATGCGGATAGGTCAGGGTAACGATCTGTTGGGCGTAGGAAGGATCGGTAAGGATTTCCTGATAGCCTGTCATGGCGGTGTTAAACACCACCTCTCCAACGGTTTGACCGTCGGCTCCAATGGCTTCGCCGCGAAAAATGCTGCCATCAGCAAGGGCGAGTATGGCTGGCTTAGTCAAGAAGACCTCCCGTAAATAAAGCCTGAAAGGGCGATCGCAGGTTGTAAAAAAGCGGAGTGACGTATGGACACGTCACCCCGCTTCTTCACTGAATTATTCTGCGCGCTTTTAGTGGACACACTAAAGCTGTAGCTTACAGAAAAAGGCTTTTTTGGTCCACCGCTAATGAGCCTTAAAGGCAGGAGAATGCGACAGGACGTCGCTTAGCGGGTAAAAACGGGGCCTTAGGATAATCCTGGGGCCCAGTTTTAGCTACTGATTAGTGCAGATCCAACACATCGCGCATGTCGTACAGACCGGGCTCACGACCTTCCAACCAGAGCGCAGCGCGCACCGCGCCCTTGGCGAATGTCATGCGGCTGGAAGCCTTGTGAGTGATTTCCAGGCGCTCACCCTCGGTAGCAAACAATACCGTGTGGTCACCCACGACATCACCGCCGCGGACGGTCGCAAAACCAATGGTTTCACGCGCACGCGCTCCGGTATGCCCTTCGCGACCGTAAACCGCCACCTTGGACAGGTCCCGCCCCAGCGCATCGGCAATAGCCTCCCCCATACGCAGCGCAGTACCCGACGGCGCATCGATCTTGTGACGGTGATGCGTCTCGATAATCTCGATATCCGCCTCATCCCCCAACACCCGCGCCGCCATGTCCAGCAACTTGAGCGACAGGTTCACGCCGACACTGAAGTTGGCAGCGAAGACGACGGGAATATCCTTACCCGCCTCCTCCAACAACTGCTTCTGCTGAGCAGTCAAACCCGTGGTACCGATCACCATCGCCTTACCCGCCTTGCGGCAGAACGCGAGGTTTTTCAGCATCACCTCCGGCAGGGTGAAGTCGATCAGCACATCGAATTCGTCAGCCACCTGCTCCAGGTTACCTGACAATGAGACACCGATACGCCCCAGCGAAGCCAACTCACCCGCATCCGCACCGATCAACGTGCTACCGGGACGAACAATCGCCGCGGTCAGCCCAGAGGCCGGGGAGCGCTGCTGCACCGCCTCGACCAACGTCTTGCCCATGCGCCCGGCAGCGCCCATTACGGCTATACGTCGCATATTCACTTCCTTACAGGTCGCCGAAGAAGCGCTTCACGCCTTCGAAAAAGCCAGTGGTTTTCGGCGAATGCGTGTCATCGCCCTCCAGCGAACTGCGGAATTCCTCAAGCAACTCACGCTGACGGCGCCCCAGATTGACTGGAGTCTCCACGGCCACACGACACATCAAGTCGCCAGCACCGCCACCGCGCACCGGAGCTACGCCTTTGCCACGGATACGGAACTGCTTACCGGTCTGCGTACCTTCAGGAATCTTGAGCTTGACCCGACCGTCCAGGGTCGGAATCTCCAATTCACCACCCAGGGCTGCATCGACAAAACTGATCGGCACTTCACAGAACAGGTGCTTGCCGTCGCGCTGGAAGATCGAGTGTTCGCGCACATTGATCACCACGTACAGGTCGCCCGTTGGACCACCTTGAGCACCGGCCTCACCCTCACCCGACAGACGAATACGGTCTCCGGTGTCCACGCCCGCCGGCACCTTCACCGCCAGGGTCTTGTACTCTTCGACGCGGCCTTCGCCGTGGCAAGAGTCGCACGGATCGGAAATGATCTTGCCCTGCCCATGGCAACGCGGGCAGGTCTGCTGCACAGAGAAGAAACCCTGCTGCATACGGACCTGGCCGATACCGCCGCATGTCGGGCAGGTAATCGGCGAGGAACCTTTCTTGGCACCCGAACCATCACACGGCTTGCAGTTAACCAGCGTCGGCACGCGAATATTGACGCTGGTGCCGCGTACAGCTTCTTCCAGGTTCAGCTCCAGGGTGTAACGCAAGTCGCTGCCACGCTGGGCACCACCGCGCTGACCACCCCGGCCACCACCAAAGAAGTCACTGAATACATCACCGAAAATATCGGAGAAGTTCTGACCGCCAAAACCAGCACCGCCGCCACCCATGCTTGGGTCGACACCGGCGTGGCCATACTGATCGTAGGCCGCACGCTTGTTGGGATCAGACAGGCATTCGTAGGCCTCATTGGCCTCTTTGAACATGTCCTCGGATTCTTTGCTATCCGGATTACGGTCCGGGTGGTGCTTCATTGCCAGGCGACGGTAAGCCTTTTTCAGATCCGCCTCGCTGGAGCCGCGCTCCACACCCAACACTTCGTAATAGTCACGCTTTGCCATAAGTCTTTGCACTCTTAAGGACGTTCAGCCAGACCCTCCTGACCCCGGCTAAACTCGTTGAGCCCCAATACAGGCCCGGACCCAACTCACGTCAATTCAACGATCCTGGTCATTACTACTTTTTAGCCAGGGATCCGGCCAAAAAACGCGGTATTTATTGCTCGGAAAGCAGGAGCATCCCCGATCACACCGCCAACATCCGAACGCTGTCGCATGCTGTAAAAATTCGCATACCCCAGACACGCCAACGCGGGAGCAAGCTCCCGCGCGGCGACATCCTACCAGTCACCGCTTGATAGCGGTCAACCGGGCGACCAACTTACTTCTTGTCTGTAACTTCTTCGAACTCAGCATCGACAACATCGTCTTTAGCTTCAGGCTCTGCTTTCTGCGCAGCGCCATCAGCAGGCTGAGCCTGTTCGGCATACATTTTCTGAGCCACTGGCGCGGAAACTTTCGACAACTCTTCAACCTTGGCTTCAATAGCAGCCTTGTCGTCGCCTTTAACAGCGGCCTCCAGGGCAACCACAGCAGCTTCGATGGCAGCCTTCTCTTCAGCGGTCACTTTCTCGCCAGCATCAGCGATCATTTTGCGCGTCGAGTGAACCAGTGCGTCACCCTGGTTACGGGCACCTGCCAACTCTTCGAACTTCTTGTCAGCTTCAGCATTGGTTTCAGCATCACGGATCATCTGTTGAATTTCTTCATCAGAAAGACCGGAGTTGGCCTTGATGGTGATCTTCTGCTCTTTGCCGGTAGCCTTGTCTTTCGCGCCTACGTGCAGAATGCCGTTGGCGTCGATGTCGAAGGTCACTTCGATTTGTGGAACGCCACGTGGTGCTGGTGGAATCTCAGCCAGGTCGAATTTGCCCAGGGACTTGTTCTGAGCAGCCTGCTTACGCTCACCTTGCAGCACGTGAATGGTCACAGCGCCCTGATTGTCATCAGCAGTCGAGAACACCTGGGATTTCTTGGTAGGAATCGTGGTGTTTTTCTCGATCAGCGCAGTCATCACGCCACCCATGGTTTCGATACCCAGGGTCAGCGGGCTTACGTCCAGCAGCAACACGTCTTTCACGTCACCGGCCAATACCGCGCCCTGGATGGCAGCACCCATGGCAACAGCTTCGTCCGGGTTCACGTCTTTACGTGCTTCTTTGCCGAAGAACTCGGTAACCAGCTTCTGAACCAGCGGCATACGGGTCTGACCGCCTACCAGGATCACGTCGTTGATCGCACCAACGTCGATACCGGAGTCTTTCAGCGCAATGCGGCATGGCTCAATAGTGCGTTGAACCAGATCTTCGACCAGCGCTTCCAACTTGGCGCGAGAAATCTTCACGTTCAAGTGCTTAGGACCGGTAGCGTCTGCAGTGATGTACGGCAGGTTAACGTCGGTCGACTGAGCGGAAGACAGCTCGATCTTGGCTTTTTCAGCAGCTTCTTTCAGGCGCTGCATCGCCAGCGGGTCACCCTTGAGGTTCATGCCGCTTTCTTTCTTGAATTCGTCAACAAGGTAGTCGATCAGACGAATGTCAAAGTCCTCGCCACCCAGGAAGGTGTCGCCGTTGGTGGCCAACACTTCGAACTGATGCTCGCCGTCCACTTCGGCGATCTCGATCACGGAAACGTCGAACGTACCGCCACCCAGGTCATAAACGATCACGGTGTGATCGCCTTTAGCCTTGTCCATACCGTAAGCCAGAGCAGCTGCGGTCGGTTCGTTGATGATACGTTTTACGTCCAGGCCCGCGATGCGGCCGGCGTCTTTGGTCGCCTGGCGCTGGCTGTCGTTGAAGTAGGCCGGAACGGTGATCACCGCCTCAGTCACTGTCTCACCCAGGTAATCTTCGGCAGTCTTCTTCATCTTCTTCAAGATTTCAGCCGAGATTTGCGGTGGCGACATCTTCTGGCCATTTACTTCAACCCAGGCGTCACCGTTGTCAGCCTTGGCGATCTTGTAAGGGACCATCTTGATGTCTTTCTGTACGACTTCTTCGTCGAACTTGCGACCGATCAGGCGCTTCACCGCGTACAGGGTGTTATGTGGGTTGGTCACAGCCTGGCGCTTGGCCGACTGACCAACGAGGATTTCACCATCGTTGGCGTAAGCGATGATCGACGGCGTGGTACGCGCGCCCTCGGCGTTTTCGATTACTTTTGCAACGCCGTTTTCCAGCACGGAGACGCAGGAGTTGGTGGTCCCCAGGTCAATACCGATAATTTTGCCCATGATTTACTCTCCCGAAACTTGAATTTGGTTGCCGCAGCAGTGGTGGCTAACTGCGGTAGCACTTAAACGCTTGACTTATAAATGGGGGCCTTGCGGCGGATTTCAAGCCTGCTCATCAATAGAAGGTGCAACGGGTGCAGGAGCCTTGCTCACTACCACCATTGCCGGGCGCAACAGGCGACCGTTGAGCTGATAGCCCTTCTGGAACACTTTCAACACACTGTTGGGTTCGAGGTCGTGGCTTTCTTGCATGGCCATGGCCTGGTGATGCTCGGCGCTGAACGGTTCGCCGCCTTGCGGATCAATGGCTTCGAGCTGATAACGCTTCAGGGTGTCCTGAAACATTTTCAGGGTCAGT
This sequence comes from Pseudomonas sp. BR20, assembly GCF_050780135.1. Lineage (NCBI taxonomy): Bacteria > Pseudomonadati > Pseudomonadota > Gammaproteobacteria > Pseudomonadales > Pseudomonadaceae > Pseudomonas > Pseudomonas sp. BR20. The sequence goes on from NZ_CP172012.1 coordinate 5,860,412, forward strand.
TCGATCCCTTCGCGCATCGGGCGGATGTTTTCATCATCCGGGTTGGACAACTCAAGGCCACGTTCCAAACTGTCAATAATTGGCAGCAGGTCGCCCGCGAACTTTTCCAGCCCGAACTTGTGAGCTTTTTCTACGTCCTGCTCGGCACGACGGCGGACGTTCTGCAGATCGGCGGCAACACGCAAAGACTGATCCTGCGCAGCGGCCAACTGCTCTTCGAGCACTTGCACACGAGTTGCCAGTTCATCACCGACAGCCGAATTGGCGTCTGGAGTTTGCGTATCCTGCGTCTGTTCGTCAGCCATAGATTTCTCCTTTCAAAATCATGCGCGAACTCAACTCGCGCTTCTGTTCCGGTATATGGGGCCACAATTTCCAGGTTCAAGGGCGCAGGCGCTACCAAAAGTGTTTGGCGTGCCCCAGATCAACTTCGACCCGATCATTCTCCTTTGCACTAAAAAACCTGAGTGACCGAGCAAATTGAGCTAAGCATCAGGATTGTCAGCCCAGAACAAAACACTGTATAAATAACCAGACCTAAAGCCTGGGAGCGGCCGTCATGCTCGTGCACCTGTCTGTACACAACTACGCCATCGTTGAACATCTGGATCTCGAACTGGATCGCGGGATGAGCGTAATCACAGGCGAAACCGGCGCCGGCAAGTCGATCATGCTCGACGCCCTGGGCCTGACCCTGGGCGACCGTGCAGACAGTGGCGTGGTGCGCCCCGGCGCAGACAAGGCCGACATTCTGGCCACCTTCGACCTCGCAGACATCCCCGAAGCCGAAACATGGCTGGCCGAGCGCGACCTAAATAATGACGGCCCGTGCATCCTGCGCCGAGTCATCACCGCCGAAGGGCGCTCACGTGGCTATATCAATGGAACGCCCTGCCCCCTTGGCGACCTGAAAGCCCTGGGTGAATTGCTGATTGATATCCATAGCCAGCATGAACACCAGTCCCTGCTCAAAACCGACACCCATCGCCGCCTGCTCGACGAATACGCTGGCGCTACTGACCTTGCCCGGCAGGTACAACTGGCTGCCCAGCGCTGGCGCCAGACCCGGCAGGAGCTGGAGCGAGTGTCCAATTCCGGCGACGAGCAACGCGCCCGCCACCAATTGCTCAGCTATCAGCTTGAAGAGCTGGAAAGCCTGGGTCTTGGCGAAACCGAGCTGGAACAACTGGAACAGGAACACAAGAACCTCACCAACGCCGAAACCCTACTGGGTATCTGCCGCCAGGTGGTGGAGCAATGCAGCGAGAGCGATTCCGGCAATGTGCTCAATGCGCTCACGGCCAGCCTCAACCGACTATCCAGTGTTAACAGCGCCTCAGGCCCACTGAGTGAAGCCACCACCCTACTGACCAGTGCGCAAATCCAGGTAGAGGAAGCCGTAGGCGAACTCAATCGCTTTCTTGATCATTTCGACGCCGACCCGGCGCGCCTTCAGGAAATAGAAGAGCGCCTGGACACCATCTATACGCTGGCGCGCAAACATCGAATTCAGCCCACCGAAGTGGCAACCATGCAGCAGAAACTGCTGGATGAAATCGAGACCCTGAACGCAAATGACGAATCCATTGAGCGACTGGGCGAAGAGCTCAGCTCTTTTGCCCGCCACTATCAGGAGAAGGCCCGCGAACTGAGCGATCTGCGCCAACAGGCCGCCACCAGCCTGGCTGGCGCCGTCGAGCAGGAAATTCAGCGCCTGGGCATGCCGGGCGGGCGCTTTAGCATCGAGTTGCGCACCAACGCCAGCAATGAGTTGCAACCCTACGGCCTGGAGCAGGTAGAGCTACTGGTCAGCGCCAACCCTGGGCAACCGCTCAAGGCTCTGGCAAAAGTGGCGTCTGGTGGTGAGCTATCGCGAATCAGCCTGGCGATCCAAGTGATTACCGCGCAAACCTCACGGGTACCGACACTGGTGTTCGATGAAGTAGACGTAGGTATCGGTGGCCCCACTGCGGAAATTGTTGGTCAGTTACTGCGCCGCCTGGGGGATCGCGGCCAGGTGCTGACCGTCACTCACTTGCCACAAGTGGCGGCTCAAGGGCATCAACACTTGTTTGTGCACAAGGTGAGAAACAGCGATGCGACACACACTGCGGTATCCAAACTGAACAAGTCGGAGCGCGTGGAAGAAGTGGCACGGATGCTTGGAGGGATCGACTTGACCAAAGAGTCTTTGGCACACGCGAAGAAAATGGTCGTAGCCGCCAAGGCTTGAGCCGAACTTTTCCTTATTATAGAAAGCACGAAGGCGACCCTAGGGTCGCCTTCGATCGTTTCGCAGAGCAATTCTGCGTCGTTTTTACTTTTTCTTACGGATGTACAACACAAGATTGTGGTCGACCAAATCGAATCCATGCTCCTCAGCAATTTCGTGCTGGAGCTTTTCGATTGCCGGGCTGGTGAACTCGATAACCTCATTGGTATCCAGGTCAACCATGTGATCGTGATGACCACCGTCAGCCAATTCGAACACTGCATGACCGCCGTCGAAATTATGACGAACCACCAGCCCTGCGGCTTCAAACTGGGTCAGTACACGGTAAACCGTGGCCAGGCCGACGTCCTCGTTAGACTCCATCAGCGCCTTGTAAACATCCTCGGCACTCATGTGGCGCTGCTCAGCAGAATCGAGCATTTGTAGAATCTTGACTCGTGGCAGAGTCACTTTAAGACCGGCTTTGCGTAGTTCGCTATTTTCAACCATGGTTAGCTTTCTCGCGGATGCTGCTTCGCAGCTTCTCTTAATACGGGTATGATCGGCGTTTACGTTGTCCCAGCCAAGATAGTGGAAGTCGCCCACCGATGCAAAACACCAAGCTCTTGCTAACCAGTTTCACCCTTGTGGGACTGCTCGCACTCGCCGGTTGTTCATTCCCCGGGGTTTACAAAATCGACATCCAGCAGGGCAATGTCGTCACGCAGGACATGATAGACCAGTTACGCCCGGGAATGACCCGACGGCAAGTACGGTTTATTATGGGCAACCCCCTGCTGACCGACACTTTCCACGCCGATCGTTGGGATTATCTCTATAGCCTGCAACCTGGTGGCGGTGAACGCCAACAGGAGCGCGTCAGCGTCATTTTCAATGGCAATGACCAGCTTGTCAGCCTGTCGGGTGATTTCATGCCAGGCGTAAGCCGTGATCAAGCACTGCTCGGCAACGATAACGGCACGAATGTGACTGCACCTGTGCAGGAAAGCGAGAAGCCGAAGTCCGAAGTACCAGCCAAGCCAGGCTCCTTGCTCGACAAGATCCAGAAAGACGTCGACGGGGTCGAAACGGTCCCCGTCCCGACGCCCCAGCCTCTGGACACCAGCCCGCAGTAACATTGTGGCGCATATAAAAAGCCCGGCATGCCGGGCTTTTTGTTACCTGTCCTGTCGTTCAGCCAGCTTATGGATTCTGCCGCTTTGCCAACGCCGCCTTGGCCGCACGCAGTCTGCGCACTTCTTTAGGGTCCGCAAGCAAGGGCCGATAGATTTCAATACGATCGCCCGATTGCACGGAGCGCACCTCAGCGTCCGTAACGACCCTACCGAATACCCCCAAAGGGCAATCAGCCAGATCCAGCTCAGGAAACTGCGCCGCCATCCCGGACAACTGCACTGCCGCGCGTAAACTGGTTCCCGAAGCCACCGTCAGCGCCAACAAAACCTGGCGATCCTCGGCGGCATATACCACCTCAATCTCAACCATGCAGCTGCTTGGCTCGCTGGCAGAATGCATCCACCAGGGTGTTGGCAGCCTGATTGAACAACGGCCCCAATGTCGCCCGCACAATCGGCCCAGCGTAATCAAACGACAGGTCCAGGCTGATCTTGCACGCCTTGTCGGTAAGCGCCTTGAACACCCACACACCATGCAGCTGGGTAAACGGCCCTTCCTGCAGATTCATCTCAATGGACTTGCCCGGCACCAGTACATTACGCGTAACGAAGTGCTGACTGAGTCCGCCTTTCGCCACCCCGACACTGGCAACCATATGCTCATCACTGCTTTCCAGCACCTCGGCAGTTGAACACCAAGGCAGAAATTCCGGGTAACGCGCCACGTCGTTGACCAGGTCATAGAGCGCCTGCGCCGGATAGGGCAGCAGGGCCGAACGTTGAATATGCGTCGTCATGTGTGCGTGATTTCCACAGCTGAGCGGCAAACATCGCGAAAGAACAGTCGGATCCGCGAAAGAAAAAAACCAAAGAACTGCCCGTATTGTCCGGGATTCGACCAACACGCTCAAGCACGCAGGTTGACCGTAGCCGACACGCTCGCAACTCCCTATAATGCCGCCCCTATGGCTAAACAAAAGAAACACCCCACAGGGACCATCGCGCAAAATAAAAAAGCGCGACACGATTACTTCATCGAACATCGGTTCGAGGCTGGTCTGGTCCTGGCCGGCTGGGAAGTAAAGAGTCTGCGTGCCAGCAAGTTGCAACTGGTCGACAGCTACGTATTGCTCAAGGATGGCGAGGCATGGCTGCTCGGCAGTCATATCACCCCGCTGACAACCGCGAGCACTCACGTGATTGCCGACCCAGTGCGCACGCGCAAACTATTGCTCAATGCCCGCGAACTGGAAAAGCTCGCCGCAGCCGTACAACAGAAAGGCTACGCCTGTATCTGCCTGTCCTGGTATTGGAGCAAGCATCTGGTCAAGTGCGAGATCGCACTGGGCAAGGGCAAGAAGGAATACGATAAGCGTGATACAGAGCGCGAACGCGATTCCAACCGCGAACTGCACCGCGCCGTGCGTAACAAGGGCAAGGAAGAATAATCCTTGTAACGATGTAGCCTCGGGACTTCCCCCCGGCTACATCCCCTTGCGCCGTTCCGCACGCGCCACGCGCTGAACCTCCTGACGCACTTCCTCCAACACTTCCTGCACGTACTCCAAGTGACGTGTCGAGACGTCTCTCGCCTGCTCGGCCCGCCCCTCGATAATCGCCAGGTACAGTTCCCGGTGCTGGCTGATCAGCATGTCACGGGTCTCTGTACGCTGCTGATACATGCCACCAATGTTGGTCACCACGTTACGCTTGAGCAGGTCAAACAAACCGCGAATGGTGTGCAACAACACCGCGTTATGACTGGCCTCCGCGATAGCCAGATGGAACCTCGCATCCGCAGCACCCTCCTCGACTCGGCTCACTTCATCTACGCGGGTATAGCAATCCTGTAGCGCGTCGAATGCAGCGGTCAGCCGCTCACGGTCGACCTCAGTAGCTCGCAATGCTGCGTAATAAGCACAGGACGCTTCAAGGGTCTGACGAAACTCCAGCAGGTCACGCTGGGCCTCGGGATTGTTTTCCAACAGGTGCAACAGCGGATCGCTGAACGTCGAGCCCAGTGATTCGGCAACATAATTGCCCCCACCCTGACGGCTCACCAACAAGCCCTTGGCCACGAGTTTCTGAATCGCCTCCCGCAATGACGGACGCGACACACCAAACTGCTCAGCCAAAGCGCGCTCGGCCGGCAAGCGTTCACCCGACTTCAGAGTGCCCTCAAGGATCATCCCCTCAAGCTGCTCGACAATATCGTCAGACAAACGGCGCTGACGCACCTGATCAAACCCCATAACTCGCTCTCCATCATCCCGACCACTCGCCGGGCCCTCTATTCTGGCCTATCGCCGCCCTTCCAGCACCTATCAGAACAGCTTCGACTCACCCGGCCAGATCACCTCGTCCACCGACCTACGACCAAAGTTTCGCGAGCGGCAAATTGACACATCTTCAGAAGGCTTTTAACCTAGCCATCAGCGATTGTAAATTGGTATTACCAATTATCCAAATCGACTATGAAGTGCCTGACCAACAACAATTAGGGGCCACCCCATATGCAAACCTGGCAACAGCTCTACAGCCCGCTCGGCAGCCTCGGCCTGTCCGCATTGGCCGCCGTTATTCCGATCGTATTCTTCTTCCTGGCGCTGGCCGTGTTTCGCCTCAAAGGCCACGTGGCCGGCAGCATCACCCTGGCGTTATCGATACTGGTGGCGATCTTTGCCTTCCAGATGCCGGTGGACATGGCGCTGGCCGCTGCCGGTTACGGTTTTGCCTATGGCCTGTGGCCTATTGCCTGGATCATTGTCGCGGCGGTGTTTCTCTACAAACTCACCGTCAAGAGCGGCCAGTTCGAGATCATCCGCAGCTCTGTCCTGTCGATCACCGATGACCAGCGCCTGCAGGTGCTGTTGATCGGTTTCTGCTTCGGCGCATTCCTTGAAGGTGCCGCCGGTTTCGGCGCGCCCGTGGCAATTACCGCCGCACTACTGGTAGGCCTGGGCTTTAACCCATTGTACGCAGCCGGCCTGTGCCTGATTGCCAACACCGCGCCCGTCGCCTTCGGGGCCCTGGGAATTCCAATCATCGTGGCAGGGCAAGTGACCGGAATCGATGCTTTCAAGATCGGCGCAATGACCGGTCGCCAGCTACCGCTGCTCTCGCTGTTCGTGCCGTTCTGGCTGGTATTCATGATGGATGGCCTGCGTGGTGTTCGCGAAACCTGGCCGGCGGCGCTGGTCGCGGGCCTGAGCTTTGCCATTACGCAGTACTTCACCTCCAACTTCATCGGCCCGGAACTGCCGGACATCACCTCGGCCCTGGCCAGCCTGATCTCTCTGACTCTGTTCCTGAAAGTCTGGCAACCCAAACGCACCGCGGGCGCGCAGATTGCCGGCGCCACTTCCGACGTAGCGATTACCGCCAGCGCCGGCGGCTTCGGCCTGCCGCGCAACACCGTCGCCTCACCTTACAGCCTGGGGCAGATTTTCAAGGCCTGGTCACCGTTCCTGATCCTCACCGTACTGGTCACCATCTGGACCCTCAAACCGTTCAAGGCGATGTTCGCCGCAGGCGGCTCGATGTACAGCTGGGTATTCAACTTCGCGATCCCGCACCTGGATCAAATGGTGATCAAGGTTGCACCCATCGTGACCAACCCGACTGCGATTCCGGCGATATTCAAGCTGGACCCGATCTCAGCGACCGGCACCGCGATTTTCTTCTCTGCACTGATCTCGATGCTGGTACTGAAAATCAACGCCAATATTGGTCTTACCACTTTAAAAGAGACCTTCTACGAGTTGCGTTGGCCGATCCTGTCTATCGGCATGGTGCTGGCATTCGCCTTTGTCACCAATTACTCCGGCATGTCTTCGACCATGGCGCTGGTATTGGCCGGCACCGGCGCAGCCTTCCCGTTCTTCTCGCCTTTCCTCGGCTGGCTGGGGGTTTTCCTGACAGGCTCCGACACATCGTCCAATGCCCTGTTCAGCTCGTTGCAAGCCACCACGGCGCATCAGATCGGCGTCAACGACACGCTTCTGGTCGCTGCAAACACCAGCGGCGGCGTGACCGGCAAAATGATCTCGCCGCAATCGATCGCCGTGGCCTGCGCCGCTACCGGACTGGTGGGCAAGGAGTCCGACCTGTTCCGCTTCACCCTCAAGCACAGCCTGTTCTTCGCCACGATCGTCGGGCTGATTACCCTGGCCCAGGCTTACTGGTTTACCGGCATGCTGGTGCACTAAACCCGCAAGCAATAGGGTAATAACCGACGCCGAGCGGTAACCTCGGCGTCGGCTTCGCGCAATCGTGTCAATACGGCGCCCAGGGGGTGCTGATCCTGGAGGACCAATGAGCCTGCCTGCCGCTTTCCTTGCTGACGTCGCACAGTTGATCCCAAAAGATCGGCGTTTCGACGATCCATTGTCCACCCTCGCATTCGGCACCGACGCCAGTTTTTACCGATTGGTCCCACAACTGGTGATCCGTGTCGAGTCGGAAGACGAAGTGGTGGCGCTGCTGCAACTGGCCCAGCGTGAACGCGTGCCGGTGACTTTCCGCGCGGCCGGCACCAGCCTGTCCGGGCAAGCGATAAGCGACTCGGTGCTGATCGTGCTGGGGGACAATTGGAACGGCCGCGAGATTCGCGGGCAAGGCACTCAGATCCGCCTGCAACCCGGCGTAATCGGCGCACAGGCTAACGCCTGGCTGGCGCCATTCGGGCGCAAGATCGGCCCAGACCCGGCGTCGATCAATGCCTGCAAGATCGGCGGAATCGTCGCCAACAACGCCAGTGGCATGTGCTGCGGTACGGCACAGAACACCTACCACACCCTGGCCGGGATTCGTCTGGTCCTGGCCGATGGCAGTCGCCTCGATACAGAAGACGCGACCAGCGTTACGGCGTTTCGTGAACAGCACAGCGCACTGCTTGAGCGCCTGGCGACACTGGGTCGTGAGACGCGGGCAAACGCCGAATTGGCAGCAAAAATACGCCACAAATATCGTCTGAAAAATACCACCGGACTGTCACTCAACGCCTTGGTGGATTTTGATGATCCGCTGGATATCCTCAGCCATCTATTGGTGGGCTCCGAGGGTACCCTCGGGTTTATCAGCGCAGTCACCTACGACACCGTGATCGACCACCCAAACAAGGCGTCGGCGCTGATTGTGTTTCCGGATGTGGAGACCTGCTGCAACGCAGTCACCGTACTGAAAACCCAACCGGTGTCGGCCGTAGAGCTGCTGGACCGACGCAGCATGCGCTCGGTGCAGGACAAACCGGGCATGCCTGCATTCGTACAGCACTTGTCAGAAAATGCCTGCGCCCTGCTGATTGAATCCCGCGCCGCATCTTCGTCATTGCTGCATGAACAATTGGCGCTGATCATGGCGTCGCTGACCGGTTTCCCGGTGGAGAAACAGGTCGACTTCACCGAAGACCCGGTGGAAAACGCCCGCCTGTGGGCAATCCGCAAGGACACCTTCCCCGCCGTTGGTGCTGTACGCAAAACCGGCACCACGGTGATCATCGAAGACGTCACCTTCCCGGTCGAGCAACTGGCCATTGGCGTGAACCGCTTGATCGAACTGTTCGACAAACATCACTACGACGAAGCCATCCTTTTCGGACATGCCCTGGAAGGTAATCTGCACTTTGTGTTCACCCAAGGCTTCAACAGCGCAGAAGAAGTCACACGCTATCAAGCGTTCATGGATGACGTCGCGCAATTGGTGGCCGTGGAGTTCGGCGGCTCGCTGAAGGCGGAGCACGGCACCGGCCGCAATATGGCACCCTTCGTCGAGCTGGAATGGGGTAGCGACGCCTATCAACTGATGTGGCAACTCAAACGCCTGCTCGATCCCAACGGCATTCTCAACCCGGACGTGGTGCTCAGCGAAGACCCGCAGATTCACCTCAAGCACCTCAAGCCGCTGCCTGCAGCCGACGAGCTTGTGGATAAGTGCATTGAGTGCGGCTTCTGTGAACCGGTATGCCCATCGAAAGGCCTGACGTTGAGCCCTCGCCAGCGCATCGTAATCTGGCGAGATATACAGGCGAAAAAACGCGCCGGCGTCGACACCTCCGAATTGGAAGCGGCCTACCACTACCAGGGCATCGACACGTGTGCCGCTACCGGCCTATGCGCCCAGCGCTGCCCAGTAGGAATCAATACCGGCGACTTGGTGAAAAAACTGCGAAGCCGTGACGCCGACCGTACGAAAACCGCCGAATGGCTGGCCACCCATTTCGCCACGGCACTGCAAGGTGCGCGCTTTACCCTGCATGTAGCCAATGGCGCACGCATGCTGCTGGGGGCACCTCGTCTGGCGAAGCTGTCGGCCACCGTGACCAAGCTCTCCAAGGGGCAGATCCCGCAGTGGAGCAACGCCATGCCACAACCGGAAAAAGCCATTCGCTTCAGCCCGGCAGTGACGGATGAGCGGCCACGGGTGGTCTACCTGGCGGCCTGCGTCTCACGCGCCATGGGCCCGGCGGCCGGTGATAAAGAGCAGATGTCGCTGTACGAAAAAACCCAGACACTGCTGGAAAAAGCCGGTTACCAGGTCGTGTTTCCCGACAATCAGGACAACCTGTGCTGCGGCCAGCCTTTCGCTTCCAAAGGCTACGCCGAACAGGCAGAACACAAACGCCAGGAACTGATCGGTGCCCTGCTCCATGCCAGCCGCGGCGGCCTGGACCCGATTTATTGCGACACCAGCCCCTGCACCCTGCGCGTGGTGCAAGACCTTGGCGAAACGCGCCTGGACCTCTACGACCCAGTACGTTTCATCCGCACGCACCTGATGGACCGTCTCGATTTCACACCGCAAGAAGCGCCGATCGCCGTACACGTCACCTGCAGCACCCAACACCTGGGAGAAAGCCAGGCCCTGATCGACCTGGCCCGCCGCTGTGCCAAAACCGTGGTGATCCCGGAAGGCATTCACTGCTGCGGATTTGCCGGCGACAAAGGTTTCACCACGCCGGAACTCAACGCCCACTCGCTGCGCTCCCTCAAGGATGCGGTGCAATATTGCAGCGAGGGCATCTCCACCAGCCGCACCTGCGAAATCGGCCTAAGCCAGCATGGCGGCATCGATTATCACGGATTGGTGTACCTCGTGGATCGCGTGACCCAGGCGCGCGCCCATTAACCCCGCAAAAAAACAGAACCCCTGCGCGCTGGCGTAGTCATCTGCATAGGCCTCGACGAACGAGGCCCATCAGTGATGTCGCTGGCAGCCCTTGAACGCCAGCAGCGTCGAGCCCTTTTGCGCAAGGAGATACCCTATGAAGCGTTCCGCTCTTGCTGGCTTGTTCATTACCGCTGCGATGCTGGCCTCCCCTGTTTTCGCAGCGGGCGAGCCCGATCTGTGCAAGATCAACCTGGACAAAATCAACAACGGTAAAGCGCTGCTCGCCACCGACGCCAGTGGCAAAAGCGGCGAAATAGACACAGCCGTCTCCCAGGCCAAGGCCGCCCACGCCGCCGGTGACGACAAGAAGTGCATCGAGATCACCTCCAAGGCCCTGCAAGACCTGCAGAACATCGACAAAGGCAGCCAATAAACGATAGGGCCAACCTTCGGGTTGGCCTTCCGTGACCGTTTGGCGTACACTGCACAGGCTTGTCACTCACTATGAAACAACGAGTTACAAGCACGGGGCCGTTTAGGATTCGACGCCGGTCGCGAAACTTTAGGTGCATGCCGAGTTGGTAACAGAACTCGTAAATCCACTGTTGCAACTACTTATAGTTGCCAATGACGAAAACTACGGCCAGGAATTCGCTATCGCTGCGTAAGCAGCCTTAGACCTGAGCTTCTGGTACCTTCGGGTCCAGCAATCACCAGGGGATGTCTGTAAACCCAAAGTGATTGTCATATAGAACAGAATCGCCGTGCAGTACGTTGTGGACGAAGCGGCTAAAACTTACACAACTCGCCCAAAGCACCCTGCCCTTCGGGTCGCTGAGGGTTAACTTAATAGAAACGGCTACGCATGTAGTACCGACAGCGGAGTACTGGCGGACGGGGGTTCAAATCCCCCCGGCTCCACCACTTCATCATCTAAAGACGTCCACGGACGTCTTTTTTTGTGCCTGAAATCCAGTGAATACGGGGGTTTCAGGGCTACGGGGGGCTTTCCAGGTTTTTTGAGTTCCAGACGGTTTGGTATTCCCAATGGTATTCCCGGCTACCCGGCGCTAATCTTGGGAATACCAAAAGGTGTCATGGAGTACTTCTCATGTGCGCTCAAACTACCCGCCTCTCCGACCGCCAGCTCAAGGCGGTCAAACCGAAAAACAAGGATTACGTCCTCACGGATGGCGACGGGCTCCAGCTGCGAGTCAGGGTCAATCGCTCGATGCAGTGGAATTTCAACTACCGGCATCCCGTCACCAAGAATCGAATCAACATGGCATTCGGCTCTTATCCCGAGGTTTCTCTTGCGCAAGCGAGGAAGAAAACCGTTGAGGCAAGACAGCTGCTTGCACAGGGCATCGACCCAAAAGCTCAGCGCAATGAGCTGCAGGAAGCCAAACGAGCGGAAACGGAACACACCTTCGAGAACGTGGCCACCGCCTGGTTCGAGCTGAAGAAGGATTCCGTCACGCCGGCGTATGCCGAAGATATTTGGCGCTCCCTCACACTGCATGTTTTTCCGAGCATGAAATCAACGCCTCTCTCGGAAGTCAGCGCCCCGATGGTCATCAAGCTCCTTCGTCCGATTGAGGCCAAAGGCAGCCTCGAGACAGTTAAGCGAGTGAGCCAGCGCCTTAACGAGATCATGACCTACGGGGTCAATTCCGGAATGATCTTTGCCAACCCTCTCAGCGGCATTCGAGCGGTGTTCAAGAAACCTAAGAAAGAGAACATGGCAGCGCTACCACCTGATGAGCTTCCGGAGCTCATGATGGAAGTCGCGAATGCCAGCATCAAGCGGACGACCCGCTGCCTGATCGAATGGCAGCTACACACTATGACCCGCCCTGCTGAAGCGGCGACTACCCGATGGGCAGACATCGACTTTGACAAGCGCATCTGGACCATCCCGCCGGAGCGCATGAAAAAACGTCGGCCGCACACCATCCCGTTGTCCGACCAGGCACTCGCGCTACTGGAGACTCTCAAGTCCCACAGCGGTCACAGGGAATATGTGTTCCCGGCAGATAGAAACCCGCGCACCCACGCTAACAGCCAGACCGCCAATATGGCGTTGAAACGCATGGGCTTCCAGGACCGCTTGGTCAGCCACGGCATGCGCTCAATGGCCAGCACTATCCTGAACGAGCATGGCTGGGATCCAGAGCTGATCGAAGTCGCCCTGGCACATGTCGACAAGGATGAAGTTCGAAGTGCCTATAACCGTGCGGACTACATTGAGCGCCGACGCCCAATGATGGCTTGGTGGAGTGAGCATATTCAGAAGGCGGCAACGGGTAGCCTGTCGGCATCTGCGATCAATCAAATCAGGGACAGCAACGTCGTGCCTATACGATGAGGCCCACCTAACGCACCAGCGGCCAAAATGACGCCTTAGAGAAAACGATGACTTTCTCGAGGTCTCGTTTAGGCATCAATTGCACTCGCCTTTGCGAATACACTGTCGACCTGAAAATGCCTCAGTGTGATGGCGACCCATTGTGCGCGAGCACTTCATCCGATGGTACAGCGCACGTGCGAAGGCCTGGCTATCGAGCCGCGTGGGCGACTGCCAATCGCAGATGGAGGTGCCGCCGACGGGCGTGATGGTTCAGGACCTGGATTATCGTCGGGTTCCTGTACTAAGGACGACTGTCTGTACTTCCACTGGAAGGCGATCCTAATACCGACACGTATCGCTCAATTCGGGGTAGCTCAGGAGGTAGCTCATCTGCGCGAGCCGTACCATACTCCCGCGTTCTGTTTACGCGTGGAGCGCGCCATACATGATTTCGCGTAGCGAAAGACTTGGCTGGCTGAACACGGAATTGATGTCGAAGGGATCTGAGAACCATGGCGGACTATTTCACCACCGAACACTTCGAGTTGCTGAACAAGTGGATCGGGCAAAAGCGTGACGAATCAAACCCCGAACAAAACCGGGCCTACAATGATCTGAAGAAAGCCTATGAGATAACAGAAACGTGGGCGAACAAGCTAAAGGCTGAGTTGTTTCCAATGGGCCGCGTGGAGATTCGCAAGCGCCCTACCAACCAAGGTAATAATTTCGCTGGCTATAATTGGGCAAAAATCTACCCCTCGTCCGAAGCGCCGAAGGAGTTGGCCTACACCGTAGGCATCGATGCCAATGACGGCTTCGTGGTCAAGATCGATACCGTGGGACTAGATGAGTCGGATGCGACGCGAAAAGCCTATTTAGCGTTGCGCGGCACCTATAACAACTCATCCCCCTTTGTCACCAAAATGCCCGCCGGCGATGGTCTGGAAAAATCGCTGGACCAGCTCATTTCGTGGAGTATCGAAGCGATCCGCAGCTTCAAGCTGCGCTACGACGAGGTGGTGGCCAAGCTGAACCTGGGCATGGCACTGAGTGACGAGGATCTTCTCAAGCACTTCGATAGTAAACCTGCATTCCAGACTTTCCGGGCCTCGTGGTCGCCACACGACAAGGCGCTGTTCTGTCGATTAGCGCGGGCTGTCCACATGGTTGGTCTGGACTGGTGGCACATGAACAAAGGTGTCCAAGTGCGCTTTGGCCGCAAAAATCCCGGAAGTGAGCGCGCGGTCGGTGTGCTTGGCGTCATTCGAGGCACTCGGACGCGGAAGCTCTCATGGACGCGAGAGGTGGGTGCGTTACCCAAGCTACACCGCGAACCGCTGACGGAGGAGCTCGTCTCGAAGATCGAAGCAGCCCTTTCAGCCGATCGTGGCTTCCTCGACGACTGGACAGTACTTGAAACGGAGAGACCGGGACTTTGGCCAGATCAACTGCGTGACGATCCAGTGGAACACGGCGATGATTCCGACGAAGACGAAACGGTCGATTCTGATGTAGTAAGGTTCCCGATTAATCGTATCTACTACGGTCCGCCCGGCACGGGGAAGACCTACGAGTTGTCGAAGCTGCTTAAGCGAGAGTATGAGCAGGCCATGACTTCCGTATCCAAGGAAGAGTGGCAAAATCAGTTTGTGGGCGAAAAAACGTTGGGCCTTACCTGGTGGGAGGCAGCTGCGGCGGCTCTCTACCATCTGGGGGGCAAAGCGAGTGTCGACACACTGCTTGACCACCCTTTCATGAAAGCTATTGCTGCCATGAAGAGTGCGAACAAGAATGTGCGAAATACCGTTTGGGGCGCTCTGCAGTACCACACGATTGAATCATCTAAAACCGTCAAGATGAGCAAACGAATGGCGCCGGCAGTATTCGACAAGCTACCAGATTCGTCCTGGATACTTGCTGGGGATTGGGAGGACGCAGCAGCCGACCTGAAAAGGCTAGTGGACGAGTACGATGCCGGTCCACCCTCAGCCGAATACATCAAACGTTACAGTTTCGTCACCTTCCACCAATCTTACGGTTACGAAGAGTTCGTAGAGGGACTCCGGCCGGTTCTCGATGGCGATGCAGAGTCCGGTGAAATCCAATACGAGATCCGCGCGGGCGCCTTCAAGGATCTGTGCAGGAAGGCGCGATTGGCACCGGATCAGAAATTCGCGATGGTGATTGACGAGATCAACCGGGGAAACATCAGCAAAATCTTTGGCGAGCTGATCACCTTGATCGAATCTGATAAACGCGAAGGAGCTGTGAACGCCGTTTCTGTAGCTTTGCCGTATTCCGGCGAAAGTTTTTCGGTGCCAGCCAATGTCGATATTATCGGCACAATGAACACGGCAGACCGATCCCTTGCGTTGCTGGATACCGCGCTGCGTCGCCGGTTCGAGTTTGTGTCGGTGATGCCGGACGCTCGCGATGAGCCAGGTGCGCCGCTCTCAGGCCTTCGGATCAGCCTGGGCGAGCAGGTGGTCGATGTGCCTCGCATGCTTGATGCCATAAACCAGCGCATCGAGGTGCTCTACGACCGAGACCATTGTATCGGCCATGCGTACTTCACACCGTTGGCGCAGGTGCCTGATGGGGACGAACGATTTGTAGCATTGCAACAAGTGTTCAGCACCCGCATTCTGCCTCTGCTCGAAGAGTACTTTTTTGAGGATTGGCAAAAGATCCGTCTTGTATTGGCGGACAACCAGAAATCCCCCGCCGCATGTTTTGTTGTAGAGGGTCAAGATCAGGAGGACGATTTAGCTCGTCTGTTCGGCAACGACCATGGCATGGACAGCTACTCCACCAAGCGCCATTACGCTGTGCAGGAGGCTGCGTTCTCTAATACGGATGCCTACATTGGCATCTACCATACGTTGTCGACCTAAATCGTGGGGGGGCGCGTGAGTGGTATCTCGATCTACGAATTTGACGTACTGATAGCAGCGACATCTGGGGACGCGTCTTCCGAGGGTTTGCACACAATCCCGGACCAGGTATACGGATGGCTTGAGCGCCAATGCCTGCGGGCCACCAATGAAAGTGGTGCGCAATGGCTGCGCCTGACTCAGCGGCATGGGCATCGTGTCGTTCAGGTCACCAGTTTTGTCGGAGTGATCCGTGCACCGGACGGTTACCAGATAGAGGTGCTGCCCAAGGTCGGCAAAGCGATAGGCGGCGGTGCGGTCGAGGCACGTCAGCTTCTAATCGAGATGCTCTGCTGTCTTCAAGGCTTCCGCCACGTTCAAACAGACAGCGCCAAGCTATCGGCGGCACGAATGCCCTTGCTGGAGGTTTTTATTGCCGAATTTCTGCTTGCGGTGGGGCACATCGTCAAACGAGGGTTGCGCAGCAACTACTCCTGTCGGCAGGACAACCTGTTTGCACTTCGCGGCAAGCTGATGATGGCATCGCATCTGCGGCAAAACCTATATAGGGCGGACCGATTCTTTACAGAGCACGACGAGTTTTCGATCGATCGCCCGGAAAACCGCTTGCTACACGCCGCCTTGCGACGAGTGCTGATGCTGTCGGCGTCTCAGGCTCATCAGCAACTGGCCCGTGAGTTGGAGTTCGTGTTTGCAGAAGTCCCAGTATCAGCGCAGCCACGGATCGATTTCCAGCAGGTGCGTCTCGATCGGGGCATGGGTTACTACGGCGATGCGTTGGCTTGGGCGAAGTTGATCCTAGACGAGCAGTCCCCCCTGACAGGCAGCGGCGGTAACAATGCTCCGTCGCTGCTGTTCCCGATGGAGGCAGTATTCGAAGCGTTTGTATCCAAGCATCTCGCGAAACAACTGGTGCGGCCGCTTGTCCTGAAAACCCAAGCACGCAGTCATCACATGGTTCGCCATCGAGAGCAGAACTGGTTTTGTCTAAAGCCAGATCTTTTGATCCGGGATACCAACAAGGATCTGCTGGTCCTTGACGCAAAGTGGAAACTGCTGGATGGACTGAAGGCCAATGGCACGAGCAAGTACGGCCTCGCGCAAGGCGACTTCTACCAGTTGCAGGCTTACGGCCAGAGCTACCTGAATGGTACGGGGGATGTGGTGCTGATTTACCCCAAGACGGCCGCATTCGACCGGCCACTATCAGTATTCGAGTTCCCTAAAATAAAGGGTCTGAGATTATGGGTGCTGCCCTTTTGCCTGAAGTCACGCCAGCTTTTGGTTCCGGGCGGTGCGCCGTTTACTGCAGTGTTCAAGGACACGCAGAGGGAAACTACTTTCAGACTTGAGCTGTCGGCATTCGACTGACAACTGTTCCACTCGTAGATTGCCAGAGCAGCAATAGCTAAACCGCCAATATAGCCTTGAAACGCATGGGTTTCGAGGGCCGGTCGGTCAACCGCGGCATGAGCGCCATAGCCAGCACCATCCGGAACGAGCATGGCTGGGATTCGGAGCAGATCGAAGTCGCGCTGGTGCATGTCGACAAGGACGAAGTCCGAAGCGCTTACAACCGAGCGGACTACATTGAGCGCCGACGTACGATGATGACTTGGTGGAGTGAGCACATCCAAAAAGCAGCAACGGGCAGTCTGTCGGCAACTGCCATCAATGACACCAGGAACTGCAATGTCGTGCCTATACGGTGAGCGCTCACCGGACGCCGCCGGTAACCGAAAATGACTCCCCAGATGGAGTGAAGGTTGATTTGGCGACAGCAGCGACACCGGCGACAACCTGCGTAATACCTGGTCTGCAGCATGGCGACAGAGGTAGCGACTGTCGCCGCTGTAAGCCTCTCTCTTGGGACTTCTCGGCCAAGCCCACGCGAGCGGGAAGGCTCCGCATTCCCACTCGCATGGGCTCACATTAAAAACCGACCAACGACCACTCGGCCATGGAAAACCACCGGCCACCAAGGTCTTCCAGCGCTACCGATTGGCGCAAGAGTCACCCCCAAAATACTGTTGACCGCTAGCAGAACGAGCGCTAAACCAGACCGTACAAGCGCTGTCCTCGACAGTACCCAGGTAGCCAGAACCTTTGAGGCTACGCCACATCGTGGTGGTTCTCCCCAAGTGCGATTAGCGTCCGGCGGCTCGCACGGTCACAGCGATGTGATGGATGCCACTTCTTCCAGAATGCCCACTGCGGCAACTCATGCCCCCTCCTGGCTGTTCTGCAGCAACTTATCCGCTTGGCCATTTCTTGCGCCAACCTTTTGCCCGTCTCTTTGCCCCCTAAAGAGACGGGCGCATCTCACATTGCTGCAGCCCCGCTCGCATGGGGCTTTGCGGCTTTCCCCCTCGTGACAATCGGCGTGACAAACACCGAATGCTCACTCGCCACAGCGATGCCGATGATGGTGCCGCAGCCCATGAAATGGACTGCCCCTGACTGACAGTCAGGCATGCCCCGGTCATCACATCACTGCCTTCACCTGACTCAGGATCTCGCGGCACCGGTCTCGTCAGCCAGTGCAGCCTCCACCCGCCCACCGCTATCGGTGTTCAGGAGGCCAGATCATGAGATGCCCAAGCTCTCGGTTGTAAAGAGCCGCCAGTCCCGCGTCAGTGGACAAACCTCACAGGTCGCAGGGACCTTGATCCCTGATAACACTCAGCAACCGTGGCGGGATGAGTGAGGACGAAGTCGATCATCTCAGGAGAATGGCGATGCAACTGTGTGAAGCGTTCGAGCCACCACAACCCTTGCTGGAATACCAGCAGGCGCCACTGCCGTACCCGGTCGAAGCCCTAGGGGATCTGTTGGGCCCTGCGGTCGAACGACTGGCCGAGGTGATCGGCGTGCCCTGCGCCATGGCCGCTCAATCGATACTGGCTACTACTGCCCTGGTGAGCCAGGGTCATGCCAATGTCCAACTCGACGGTCGAACCTATCCGCTGTCCCTTTACCTACTGACGGTGGCGTCCTCGGGTGATCGCAAAAGCGCGGTGGACCATCTGGCACTGAAGGCGGCGCGCGACTGGGAACGACAGCAGTGGACCCAGTATGCGGAAAAGCTCAAAGCCTATCGCGCCGCCAGCAACATCATGGCCAAGCCCAAAACCGCAAAGAAACACGCGGAGGCGGAAGGCGGTGAGCAGTCCGAACCGGTACCGCCAAGACTGATCATTGCCGAACCGACCATCGAGGCCCTGGTCAAAAGCCTGTGCCATGGCTTGCCCAGCATGGGTTTGTTCAATGATGAAGGTGGCCAATTCTTGGGTAGCAGCACCATGAGCAAAGAGAATCTGCTCAAGGCAATCACCACCTTGTCGATGCTGTGGGATGGCAGCCCGATCGACCGGGCGCGCTCCATGGCCGGAGAAAGCCTGCGGGCCTATGACCGCCGCCTCAGCCTGCATCTGATGCTGCAACCCTACCTGGCCAACCAACTGTTCAAAGACCCGGTGATCAATGGCCAAGGCATCCTGGGCCGTTGTCTGATCAGTTGGCCCGAGCGCCTGGCCGGCCAGCGGCTCTATAGGGCGATCGACTTGAGCCGGGATGCCAAAGTCCAGCGCTACCAGCAGCGGATCACCGCCCTGCTGCAAAAGCCCTGGTTGCTTCACCAGGATGGCTCACTCAATCCCACCACGCTGGAGCTGACTCCCCGGGCCCGACGGGCCTGGATCGATATTCACGACACCATCGAGTGCCAGTCGGGCGAGTTCGGCGAGCTGGCCGGCGTCCAGCCTGTCGCGAGCAAGGCGGCGGCGAATGTGCTGCGCATCGCAGGTGTACTGGCCATGGTTGAAGAGGCCAGTGCCTTGGACGAAGCACACATCCAGCGCGCCTCCACGTTGATGGATTACTACCTGGCCGAGATTCAGCGCCTGACCGAACAGGAGCCGGTCAATAGCCGACGCGAGGAAGCAGATCGGCTGCTGCGCTGGCTGGTGCAGAAAGGCTGGACCCACTTCACCATCCGTGACGTCAATCGCAACGGCCCTCGTTTTGCCCGCAAGAGCGCTGACCATACCGCCTCTTTATTGGTCGTACTGATCACTCATCGCTGGCTGAGCAGCCGCGACGGAAAAACTTTCGAGGTCCGCCATGTTTCGCCTCAATGACGCGGTGCGCCGCTACCAGGCGCAACATCAACCGCAGCCAGAATCGCGGCGTGTCGCCGCCGCTGTCGCCACCCTGTCGCCACGCACCAGGCCAGAAACGACGCGGGCTGTCGCCACTGTCGCCGCTGTCGCCACACCACCCTTGGACCCTGCCTACCTCGCCCGACTGATCGAGCAACTGCGTGAGGAAGGAGCACTGCTGCAACACCAGGAGAACGCCCTCCTGATCCGCCCGACACACTGGCGGCAGATGGACAGGCTCAGCCCTCACTGGAAAGCCCTGCTGCTCTTTCTGCAAACGAACGAAAACGGTGATGACAATGGCCTTGGTCGGTCGGCGTGAGGGTCGCAACTTTGGCTATGGCCGCCAGCTGAGCTACGCCGGCCCACAAGCGCTCAAGGATCTGTTTGCCGGCGGCCACTTCGCTACGGTCAAAGCGCATAGCGATCGCTGGCAAGCGTTCGTGCGTTGGTGTCGGTCAGAGGACGGCCCCGGTTACAACGATGCGCGTCAGATCAATCGACGCACACTACAAGACTACGCCGCTTACCTGCGCCAGCAGATCCAGCAAGGTGAACTCTGCATCGCCACCGCGCAGAACCGCCTGAGCAGCGTCAACCGCACCCTCGCGGCGCTGCGCGGTGATCAAGATGTGAGGATCGCCAGCCCGAGCCAGGCGTTGGGACAGAAGCGCTCGACCGCACGCACCCGCGCCCCGGATGGCCAAGACCGCCAACAGGTGCGGCGAGTGTTTGAGGTGCTTGGCGAACGGCAACACGAGCGGGTGGCGGCGATTGTCCTGTTGGCCCGAGCAACCGGCATGCGCCTACGCGAAGCAATCCTGGCTGACCTGCCACGCTTGCACCGCGAAGCCGAACACTTAGGCCGCATCAACATCCAGGACGGCACCAAAGGCGGCCGCTCAGGCGCTTCAGCGCCGCGATGGGTCGTGGCCAATGAAGAGGTTAAGGCGGCACTGCTGCTGGCTCGTAAGGCGTCGCCGACCGGCAGCCGTAACTTGCTGGCCCGAGACGAAAGCTACGCCGCATTCCTGCATCAGACCGTGCTCCCCGCACGCCAAACGCTGCATGAACACGGGCTGAAGGGTTTCCATGAACTGCGAGCGGCCTACGCCTGCGAGCGTTACGAGCAGCTCACGGGCCACGCCGCACCAGTCAATGGTGGCCACTGCTATCGCATTGACCGCGACCTGGATCAACAGGTGCGCCAACAGATCAGCCTTGAACTCGGTCATAACCGGATCGATGTGGTTTCGGCCTACATTGGAGGGAGAGCGTGACCAAGCCCTTCGATATGGCGCTGTTCCTGAGCGGCGTCCTGACTGGCTCGACGGCCACGCAGCAACGCCACCTGCGCCAAGCCCGAATCATGCAAGCGGCCATTCAACAACGATGGCAGCGAGACAATCCCTGGACCTGGCAGATCAAGCACGTGCGCTGGTTTCTCACTCAGTACCTGAAAGACCATTCCGATGCTACCCGGTATTACTATCGGCTCACCGCCCTATTGGTCTGGAAGCGATTAGGGAACGGCCAGAAAATTTCTGATCTGGCACCTCAAGATTACAGCTCCCTTCAGAGCAGACCAAGAGACCATAGGTAGTTTCTAACCTCTCCCATGCCTCTGCTGGCCACATCTATTAAATAATCACGAGACTGGCGGTGGAGTGGAAGCGGGCCGGATTGACGCACCCATTTCGCGACATCCTCTGCGGGCAATCTGCGGGCTGCCAGGATCATGGCCATCAGATCATCTCTGGCATTCGCATCCCGAACTACTGAAGTCAGATCCGCTCCTCTGGCATGGTACGCGGTGCCGTCCGTCATTCCGGCAGCGTGGAACGAGGCGCGTCGGATGACGCACGGGACGCACTTACCACACTGCTGGTGTGTCCGCTTCCACTTACCACACGATACCGTTTCCGATGCTAGGACCCTCAAGTTCGCTTGATCTAAACACCTAGAAAGCATCTCTCCCTTCGTCTGAAGCGCGTACGGATTCTCGACTCGTACAGGCAGGCCGACCGTATCCAGAATTTTTTGGAATAGGCCCAAAAAATGTGGGTGCGTCGTCCTAGTACTCAACGCGCCAATGCGGCGAGCAGTCATTGGAGGGTTCAGCGCAATGAGCCCGTTCTCGGGAACGAAAAGTTCTACTGGTGTGCCAGTGACTCGTAGCTGCGCCAGTGTGGCCCCAACCAGTGCACCATAAGCGAGGAAATTGAAGCTTCGAGTGCGCATCTGCACATCGGTTTTTCTCCCAGTCAAGGACACCGGATTTGCCACCGCAGCGAATCTTGAGACCTCCACCGGTAGATGATCCCGAACCATGATTTGCTTTTCCGAGTCACCTCGATATGCATGACTTATCAACAATGGGCGTCTGCCCTCTGCTAATAAATTCAACGCTCCAATGCCGCTATCCATCCCCCCCGAGAACAAACTGACGCAATCGTGGCCGGCCATAACGGTGATGCGACCACGGTTCTGAGACGTGAGCTGTCTGGGTCCATCAGGCAATAGGATGATCTCCCAAAGATCGCCGCTTAAGAAATGCAGAGCCTTCTGTAAAAGCGGTATCGCGGCCTGCCAAAGTTGCGGATCAGCGATGGGGATGAATAAACGAAGGTCCCGGGCCCAACCATCATCAGCGTCTGCTTTATCAACAAAAGTATCTGCGGCTGTTACGGCCATGGCTATAGTCAACAAATCGAACCCGGTTCTACTGACCGGAGCACCCAAACGCCTCACTGCAGCGCGAACTGGCCCCCCTATAGAGCAAGTGCCCCGCGTCGGTGGGCGACTGCCGTACATCAGTACGGGAATTTCATTAGCCGTTTGCGAGCGAAGCTGATCAGCTTCGTGATGGAAAATGAGGTCTGTCACTCTTGGTATGCCTCCCATTCACTCCACACTTCGCGGATGGCGGCCATCTGAATCTTTTCAATTTGTTTGCTGGAGAGCGCTTTCAGACTGCCTCCCAACAAGGGACGCATGTGCTTGTCGGTCACCGATTCAACGAGAGAGTACAGTTCCTTCTCGGCCTGCTCGACTTGGCCAGGTGATTCAGCTTTTGCGAACGCATCGTTCGAATCAAGCACCACTTGTCCAAACACGCATTTGGTGACGTACACCAGCATCATCTGTACAAGCATCTCGTCAGTGATGCTCGCGAAATCAAACTCTTGGTAACCCTCTAGGCATTCAGAAAGCGCCTCGTTCATCGCAACCCGAACGCGATCAGAATCGCCGTCCTCAGTGGCAAGCGCCTGCACGATCATGTCGATAGCAATGTCCGTGTCCTGGCCGTTCAACGCAGCGAGATCCAGCCCCAGAGGGGAATGCCCTTCCCTCAATGTGGCCATCGCACCAAATAAGGCTCCACCGGCTCCGGCCATGGAGCCAAACCGAGCAGGTCCAATGCCACTGCCACCGGTTGCACCGCCTGCATAGCTGCTTATCGCAGAGCGAAGGTAATCGCCGTCTCCTGTCGAGACGAATCTCCCCAGATTTGTGCGGAAGTCTTTAAATCGCTGCGGAGGAGCCTCGGGTACCTGCTGCCCATCGGTGTCCACCCACCCAGGCACAAATGGAGAATTACCCCCAGGCCCTTTGCTTGACGTAGAGGTTCCCATTACTTCTTCTCCCGCTCCTTGTACCAGCTCGCGCCCTTAAGCTTGCTGCTGAGCCAAGGCCGAATTTTGTCCGGCATTACGGTGTGAATGAAGTCCGATAGCAGCGCACCGGCTTCGGGTGACTTCTCGGCAAGCAACTGCGCACCGTCGAAGCCGACTGGCTTGCTTGTCCACTCAGAATGCGACCGCATCGATTCAATTAACTGGGTCATGACCGCCGCGTGCTCACCACCGGATATGGTTTGTAGAGCAGCTTTTGCAGAAGGTGACGAGGTGTTGGACGTCCGTTTGAGCACAGCAAGCGCTTCAGCCGCATCAGCAGAAAGACCTGCGCGCAATACCCGTAAGGGAGTGGTTTCCCTGCTCAGATAAACGACCGGACGAAGGTCTACAGTCGAAAGCTGCGGTTCGAGCCTGATCCAATCTCGCACGAGGTCTACTTTGGTCCATAAATCCGGACAAGCCTCCGTAAATTTCACGGGGTCTTCCAGTAGTCCCTCCAGTTCGGCCAACACTTCAGGTTTGCCGCCGGCAGCACTATTTATCATCGAGTAAAGATGGGCGACCGCTTTCTCCTCCATGCAACGCTCAAAAAGAGCTACCTTGGCGATTAGGGCCTCGTTTACAGGCATTTCACGCAGTGCTGCTACCCGTACCCTCATTCGAACGACGTTGAGCATACGCTTCACGATTCTGGGGTTACCCAACACGGAGCTGGAGCTTGCGAGCATTGGCGCAATTCGATCAGCAATCGGAAAAGCTTCGGCAACTTCCACAGGCACATTAGAGCCCAGCAACTCTAAGGCCCTCTCTGTGCTGATGGGCTCGTCTCTCCATGCCTTGCGCAAGTTATCTTCAAGCCCGACTCTCAAGGCCTCGATGTGCTCGCCAGGGACCTTGTTACCGGCCGAGGCAAACAGCATGAATAGGTACGCCCGAACCTCCTGAACGCCTAACCTTGGCACACGAACAGGCACTTGAATAAGTTTATCCAAGTAATCAGTCACATGACGATCACCAGGATCTTTGAAATGCTCACTGACCGAATGGCGAACCATCTCCTCATCTGCCGCCACGACAAAAGCCGTATGGTTCATGAAGAGGAATAGACGCAGAGCCTCCAAGGTATGGATCGTCTGCTTGGGCAAGCAGCGATCTAAGTTGTCGACAAAAACGACCAACGTTTTGTCGAGACCGATGAGGACATTTGAAAACTCCTTTCGGAACGCCTCGATCTGTTGGGGGGGAGTTTGCTGCTTTTCTGGGCCAAGCAGCCCGGTAAAGCTGTCCTTCGCCTTACCACCTTCATCTTTGAGAGTTCCTAACGAGTCATGATCCGCTTCACCGGAAAAGAGCTTCCCCAGAGCCTCCACCCCTTTCGCACCAAAACCGAAAGCTGGCATACCCAAAGCAAGCGCTCCGCCTTCGACCATAAGACCAAGCATTCGCATTTTGTTTGCCCGCGCAAAAAGCTTCTTCGCTTCAGGAAGAAAGCTGGTTTCTTCGGCAGCGTCGATAAGAGTGGAGGCGATGACCTCCATCAGCGCGGCGCGGGAGTCATCGAAGCCCTGATACAACCAGGCGTCAAAACGAACGACGACGAATTCAGACGCTCCCCGAGGAGGGTTCAGTCCATGCTCGATCAGATTGAGCAGCGTGGACTTCCCAGTACCCCAGGAACCGAACACGCCTATGGTAACCGGTCGCATGGACGGATCACGGATGACGTCCACAACCAGATCCGCCACTTCTGAGTAATTCAGAAAATCGCTTTTTGTATCGACATCAGCCCACATCTGTGCCTCCTTGCTTGCGGAGCATCCCTTGCTTACGAGCTGGACTTACTGCCACAGACACGCAGCATCGCTTTCATAACCGCCATCATTCGTTAAAAAGCGATTCAATGCCACTATTTCGACATCTAGTGAATAACACCCCTTCCTATAAGTCCGTCGGGCCGTATAGCCGTAGGCAAAGCTCAGGAAAGAGAAAACGTAAAGCAGAACGAACGGCGGCATGAAAGCCGGGATCTGTAGATATCGTGCATACCATACTGACATCGGCAGTAGCGCCACTTGCAGTAAGCAGAACAATTTAGCGGACGCCCAGAGGAGTTTCGGGATCAGACTAGATCGATGTCGCGTGCAAGCGCGCGACATCGATCTAGTCATCGTTTACCTCATCAGTGTCTTTAGCTGACCAGGCGAGCCGAGTGGGGATCGTAGACCACATCGGTAATTGACCCATCTC
This sequence comes from Pseudomonas sp. BR20, assembly GCF_050780135.1. NCBI lineage: Bacteria > Pseudomonadati > Pseudomonadota > Gammaproteobacteria > Pseudomonadales > Pseudomonadaceae > Pseudomonas > Pseudomonas sp. BR20. Next base: position 5,886,156 of record NZ_CP172012.1, read on the forward strand.
GAATGCGCTCAACCGCTTCATCAATCACATGCAGCGGCACCAGGAACCACTCCCTAGGTTTGACTGAATGGCCGAAGCGGTCTTCGATGGTCAAGTCCAGCTGCGCTGCGCCGAACAAGCGGTGGAAGATGTTTTCCAGCCGGGTGCGGTTCAGGTTGTGAAGCTTGTAAGTTGCGACCACTTCCACATCGGCCAGCAGGTAGGTGGCATCTTTCGCCGCCGCCGCGATACGCGTTTCCACTCGGCCACCGGTTACGCCGATCTTGTGGATCAGCTCGCGGTGCTCGGCTACGTAGGGATGGTTGGACAGGCTGCGTAGCACATAAATGGTGCCAGTCTCGATGTCGTCCGGCTCGGTTATGTCGCTGAACAGTGGGCCAGAGTCTACCTTGATGATCCGAGACCCTGCACGCCCGTCACCGTCTTTGTAGAGCGCCCGCTGCAAGGATCGTAATAGCAGATCGCTTTCTGTCTCATTGGAGTAGATGACCCGCAGACGCCCATTCGTCTCCGCATTCGGCGTCTTGTAGGTGTCTCCCACCTCGGCGACATAGGCAATGAGTCCGCTCAGAATGAAGAAGTCCCCGACCTCGATGCTGGCGTTCTTGCCAAAGGGCTTGGTTACCCATAGTTTTTGCTTGAGGCCTGCTTCCACCTCGTCAAACAGTGGCTTAAATCTCTCGAAGTCTTTACATGGGTTCCGGGCGGCAATTTCTTCTGCCGCCTTTATTGCCGCACTGGAACGTACATGCCGCAGCACGGTGATGTCGTCTTGGTCGACGGACTCACTGCCGACGCCCAGCTCGGCGAGCAAGGCGTCCTCATCCAGGTCATTCACATTTACCGTGGCTACCACAGAACCTGACAGTAGGCCGTGACTATCCAAGCCTGCCAGTAGGGCTTGTACTTCCGGTAACTTGCGAAGCTGATCCAATCGCACGGCGTACAAGCGCTCAAAGATGTCGCGGTCTTCACCATGTAGTGGGGCGCTGCCATGGGTCTGATAGAAGCGCTGAATGTCCTCGAAGCCAGCGATGATGCGTTCTTCGCGAGGGGTTCGAGTGGCTGTCTTTAGCGAGGGTACTTCTACCCCTAGCGCATTCAGTAGGTCGTCATCGTTCATCTTAGCCATTAGCGGACTCTCCCTGTGCCGCTTTGGCTTGGGCACGGTAACGTGCGAACGCAACCACGCCTTCAGCCATTCGTTTCTCCCAGGCATCGGCGGAGTTGATGTCTGGCAGCCGGCCACGCTCGTTTTTGAACTGCAGGGCACGCATTGCTAAGTCTCGTGCTTCGCTTTCAGGAATGCTCACCTTCTTGGCTGCAATGCTGGCCTGCACTTGGCGTAGGGATTTTTCATCCATCGCCTTAGCCAGCACCGCATAGGCGGCTTCAAAAGGGTTGATGCGGTCGATCAGATCAATGTCTAGCTCGCGCACGTTGACGAATTTGCGCACGCCGTCCAGCAGAGACGTACTGCCTTGTAAGGCGCCACTCTCGCTGGCATCGGTCTGAGCCAACATCAATTTGGCCTGTTGGGTAATGTTCATGGCCGCGATGGCATGCTGACGGATTGCTTCCTGGTCGACGTCGCTCAAGTCGGGGTAACGCTCGCGCACGATCTTGCCCATGCGCAGTTGGGTCAGCTCTTCGGGTAGGGTGTTTTCCTTGTCGAATAGGCCGCGTTCCAGCACGGTTTTGTCCTGCAGGAAGCTGGTTACCACTTCGTTCAAATCTTCTTTGCAGATGCGCGAGGCTTCTGTGCTTTGCGGCGTGGTCAGACCGTTGATTTCGACATGGTACTGGCCTGTGGCTTCATTCACGCCCAGATTGGTGCCACCTGATTGATAGCCCTCGCCACCGTTGTAAATAAAACCGTCTTTCGGCCCGGTATCTTTCGGACTGAACTCATAGCGCGGGGCGAGCACCTGTTCCATCAGCAGGCTGGCGGAAATGGCCTTGAGCATATCATTCACTGCTTCGGCTACAGCAGCTTGGTCGGCCATAGGCTCAGCTATCAAGTTGGTGAAGCGCGAGCGCTCCTTGCCCTCAGCATCACGCGTGGCGCGGCCGATGATTTGCACAATTTCGGTCAGGCTCGAACGGTAGCCAATGGTCAGCGCATGCTCGCACCAGATCCAGTCGAAGCCTTCCTTCGCCATGCCCAGCGCGATGATCACATCCACGTTGTCTCGGTTGTTCTTCTGCATAGGGTCCTTCAGTGCATTGAGCACTTTGGAGCGCCTAGACGCGTCGCTGTCATCCACCAGGTCAGCCACTTTCAGTGTGCGACCATCTTTGGCTTTGATGAGGTGGAAGCCGGTAACTGGGTCGACACCCTGCCAATCGCCCAGCGAACCCATGATCTCGTTGACCTCACGCCCCTTGTCTTTGAGGCTTTCACGCGCAGCAGGATGAGGAATATGTACGATGGTTTTCAGCACTGGGTCCAGCACTTTGGCGACAGCATCCACATACTTGCCCGTGTAGAAGAAGTAGCCGATGTCCAGCGACTTGAGCCAGCGGTAGCCATTGAGCTGTTCGTAGTAGGTGTAAGTCACCGTCTCAAACCTGCTTTCTTCCGCCGGCGCCAGCACGGCTTCGCTGTCGCCACGGAAATAAGAGCCCGTCATGGCGACCAAATGCACTTTATCGCGGCTGATCAACGCACTTAGCTGGCCACCCAATTTGTTGTCCGGGTTAGCGGAAACGTGGTGGAACTCGTCGATGGCGATCAGGCGGTTGTCGAAAGCTTCGATACCCAAATCTTCCACGGCAAACCGGAAGGTGGCATGGGTGCAGACCAATATTTTGTCGGGGCTATTCAGGAAAGCGCGTACGGCCTCGACCTTGGACTTGGCCACTCTCGGCTCGTCAATGCCTGGTGCATTGCATAGGTTCCACTGCGGAGCTACTTGCCAGTCCCAGTAAAAACCAAACTTGCTCAGCGGCTCATCGGCGAAACTGCCGCCAATGGAGCGCTCTGGCACGACGACAATTGCCTGTTGCAAGTCCTGGTTATGCAGCTTATCCAGCGCTATAAACATCAGGGCACGGGACTTACCTGATGCTGGGGGCGACTTGATCAGCAAGTACTGTTCGCCGCGCTTGGCATAGGCACGTTCCTGCATGGTACGCATACCCAACTCATTGGCCTTGCTGGAGGCGCCAGTGTGCGCTGTAGCAATGGATACCGACGGCACCGTGTAGCTGTTGGTCGGGTTGGTAGTGTTAGTCACTGTGATTCATCCTCCATGAGGGTGCCGTCGCCTGCAAGTTCACGTTCAATCTGTTCAATGCTGGGCAGGCTGGTTTGCAATTCGGCAGGCAGCGATTCGAGCAATTTGTACTCGGCAATGCCCATGGGCTGAGTCTTATCGCCCAGCGCATATTCGGCCACGATCTTGTTTTTGCTCTTGCAGAGCAAAAGGCCGATGGTGGGGGTGTCGTGTTCACCTTTGACCTGGCGATCCAAAGCCGTCATATAAAACCCAAGCTGGCCTAGGTGCTCGGGCTTGAACCTGCCGGCCTTGAGCTCGATCACTACATAGCAGCGCAGCTTGAGGTGGTAGAACAGCAAGTCGATGAAGAACTCGTCACCACCTACATCCAGCAGTACCTGCCGCCCGACAAATGCAAAGCCTGCGCCCAGTTCCAACAGAAACTCGGTGACGTGCTTGACCAAGGCATGTTCGATCTCGCGCTCTTGCGCTTCATCGCGCAGACCTAGGAAGTCAAAACGATAAGGATCTTTCAGCGACTCGCGGGCAAGGTCGGACTGCGCCTTGGGCAAGCTGACATCGAAGTTAGTGACCGCTGCACCACTGCGCTCCAGCAGGCGGGTTTCGATATGGATGTTCAGTACATTACGCGACCAGCCATGCGCAACCGCGCTCTGGGCATAGGCCAGGCGCTGCTGTGGGTCTTTCAGCTTGGTCAGCAACACCAGGTTATGCCCCCAGGGCAATTGTCCAACAGCCTGTTGGACAATTGCGGCATCCGGCCAAGCCTCGGCAAAGGCTCGCATATACATTAGGTTGGCACGGGAAAATCCCTTCATCTCAGGAAAGGCGTTACGTAAGTCGTGTGCCAGTCTCTCGATCACCTTGGCGCCCCAGCCCTGTTGTGCCTGCCGGGTCAAAATATCTTTGCCGATCTGCCAGTACAGGTACACCAGTTCGCGGTTTACAGCCAGCGTGGCACGCTGCTGGGCGTTGTGGATGCGGCTTTTGAGGTCGGCCAGCCACTCGCCGTAGCCCTCGGGTGGGGTTGTCAGGCTAGCAGAGGTGTCGCTCATGCCATCTTTCCTCGTGGTTTTTTCGGCGTGGCCTTCGCTGTATCAGCTGTCATCTTGGTGTAGAGGTCAAACAGCTTTTCCAGCCGTTCGGTGTCGTTCTTAAAGCGACGACCGATATAGATACGCTCCAGCACTTCATCGTTGCGCTCGTGTGCGTGGCGCAGGTTTTCCGGCATGGAGTCTGGATCGTACAGGTCGGCAATCGTGGCTGGAAAATGAGCTTCGCGGGCCAGCAGAATGTCCTCGGCGCAACGGGTCAAGTCTGCCTTACTCTGTTCGGTAAGTAAGGGAACAGGGAAGGTGTTCCAGCCTAGGGTGTTCGAATAGCGAAAGTCGGTTTTCATTTTTCCGCAGACGGTGCCAATCCAGACCAGGTGCAAGCGGGAGGCAATCAGCGCCATGTTCCAGAGTGGAGCGTCATACAGTGCAAAAGCGTTGTCGGACACTACTGAGTGGGCCGTTAGCAAGCCTACTGGGAGATACCCTCGAGACTCGGACGAAACTTTGGGTACAACGATTGACGATGTCAGTCCGCGCCCCTGAATTTGTTTGAAACGATGCGCGCGATCTGCATAAGCACGTGTGGACTCAGCATCACTGGCCAAACGCATTACGCGTACGCCCTCAAGACGTTCGGCCACTAATGGCAAGCGCTTGGCTTCCTCTGCCTGCTCATCTTCGATCCAGAGGCATTTTCGAACGATACCTTTGACAAACTCCTGTGACCCGACAAAGTCGAAGACATATTTCGCGATGGATGGCTCGCGCCTCAGTGCTTCGTCGGCTTCAGCCCCTGAAAATAGTAGGTACCCGCCGTCTTTGGGCATGTTGCCCAGATCCATATATGCGCAACCTGCCATGGATGTCCGCAGCGGTTGGATAACGATGTCTGGGCCTGGCACAAGGTAAGCGTTGATATTGTAAACTTGCTTCGCACTGACTTCGTTCTTGTCCAAAGTAGTGAACAGAGTTTTTGGCCGCGCTACATTCCCTGAAATGCCCACGATTGCTACCGTGACCCCAGCATTGTGGCTGGCCAGATTTGCCCACTTGAATGATGTGTAAGCGAAGGCAATCTGATGACCAGTTGCGAATACAAGTGGCCAAAGTATTGGAACCTGTACTCCTTGGCAGATAGAGTTTGTTGATACAAATGCCGTTGCAGCGGATGTTTTTGCCCCATAACCTGCAGCTTTCATGAACCAACCAGCCACATAATCTAGAGTCTTCCATCCTGTGCCATGGCCTGCGAACACCGCCGCCAGGTCAGACTTCTGTTCCTCCGATTGCCATTTGCTTCCAAGATAAGGGGGGTTTCCGCAGATGAAAGTCTCACCACCTTCATTAGCAAAGTCGATTTCCGACTGATTAAGTGGCGTGCCAAACAGGTCATCGGCCACCACTTTCACTCCGGTCCCAGTTGGCGGGCAAATGCTTAGCCAGTCGAGCCGCAGTGCGTTGCCGCAAACAATCCAGTTTTGTGAGTCCAGCGGTAAAAACTCAGCCAGAGCATCCTGCTGACCGCGATACAACACGTCGCACTGAAACTCAGCAATGATCAGCGCCAGCCGGGCAATTTCTGCCGGAAAGTCGCGCAGCTCGATGCCGCGAAAATTGGTCAGAGGGATTTCCGATTTATTGTTGGCTTCGCCTCGACGACTATTAATCTCTGCCTCGATCTCGCGCATCTGCTTGTAAGCGATGACGAGGAAGTTGCCGGAGCCGCAGGCTGGGTCAAATACGCGGATACGCGCCATACGCTTGCGAAGGTTCAGCAGCTTGGATTTGTTGTCACCGGCCGCGTCCAGTTGCAGACGTAAATCATCCAAGAATAGCGGGTTCAGAACCTTGAGGATATTGGGTACGCTGGTGTAGTGCATGCCCAGTGCGCCGCGCTCTTCATCATCGGCCACCGCCTGGATCATGCTGCCGAAGATATCCGGGTTAATTTTTTGCCAGTTCAGGTTGCCAGCGTGCAGCAGGTAAGTGCGCGCCATTCGCGTAAAGCGCGGTACTTCGGTGCTACCAGAGAACAGCCCGCCATTCACATAAGGGAAGGTGTTGGCCCAACTGGGCAGACGCCGCTGAGCAGTGGCGCGCTCGGCCTGTTTGATGTTCATGGCACGGAAGATTTCCGACAGCACCTCGTTGGTGTTAGATCCGTCGCGCTCGCTCCAGCGTTCCACACTACGTGTGAACAGGCTATCGCCATCAAAGATATCGGTGTCTTCGGCAAAGAAGCAGAAAATCAGCCGCGCCATAAAGTGGTTCATGTCATGGCGGCGTTCGGCTTTAGCCCAGTCTGGGTTTTCATTCAGTAGCTCGACGTACAACTTGTTCAGGCGGCTGGTGGCGCGCACGTCGATGGGATTGTCCTTGATCTCCTTGATGGTGGAGATGCCGGCCAACGGCAGCAGGAAACCAAAGTGGTTGGGAAGGTCTGGATAGTCGCAGGTGATGGTTTCGCCCGTGATTAGCTCTTCGGCCTCCAGCGTTTGCCCGTCGGTGGCAAGGATGAACTTGGCTTTGGCTTTTGTGGTGGCCGGGCTGGCGCGCAATGACTTGAGCGTTTCGCCCACGCTACCAGACTCGCATGAGGCGATATGAATGTTGCTGCGCAGTAGCACGCCACCAGACACGTCGGAAGCGTTGTTGTTGCCAGCACGCAAGCGTTTGAGGGCTGTTTCCTTATTGCCAAAAGCAGCTAGGAAGACAAACGGAAACTCCGCCGCGTCAAAGGGCTCAAGGGCCAGGTCCGAAATAGCGGACTCAATTTCTACTGCATTCATGATTTACCACTGTCCAGATCGCGTATGAACGAGTACGGCGAATTAAGCCGTTAATTTTGCGGATGATGACTAGGCCACTTGAGTGCTTCAACCTTCGTGCCGGCCACGGTCTGACATGATAACCCCGATAGCCTCGAACAAGGTCGTATCGCGTGTGGCGACAGCGGAACTACTAGAGCGGCGATGGCAGCATTGCAGCTGGATCACAGCAGTGACAGAAGAAAAACTTAACCCAATTCTGGAGTTTAGTGGGGACAGCACGTTTAGGCTAAGCGCAGAGCGAGCCACGGTGATGCAGTAGTTCGTTCATGGCCAGCCATCCGGTGATTCAGGGCAGAAAATTTAGGAGGTGGTCACACATCGGGTTAGAGCGGATCAATTCCGGAATAGGTTTTCACGGTGCCATGTCAGATAGGAGCGATGGCGCGGCTCGATCTGTCGTAACCTCAATGCAGGGCTCAAATGGAGCGCCGCCGCTGTCGCTGCATCTACTTCAGGGCTCAGCAAAATGTCGCCATCGTCATCAAAGCTGATCAAGCCTTGATCAAAGGCCAAGTCGAGGTTAGGGGTCAGAAGCAGTCCATTGAACTGATCAAGTCGCTCGGCATGGTTCGCTGACCGCCAAGGCTTAATATGCGAGGCACGCAGCAATTGGGGAATGGAGCACTCGGTTACTGAGCAACCGCCCCAATAAGCCACAAGGGAATCGCGATAACGGCTTTGACCGATACGAGCTTTGATCAAAGCGTCTCGCTCTGTGTCAGTCAGAGCTACCTCACCCAGATCGATAGTCATCGCAGCTGGCATAGCTGGCACTTCGTCAGGAAGGGACTCGTGACCAAACAGAGATTGGACAAGAGCATCCATTGCTGCAGTGTCACGAAAGCCAAAAGCAATCCCATAGTTTATGGGCGTAGTGCCGCTATGGAGACGCTTGGGAAAACCACGCAGGTTGCTATTGTGGTAGTAAAGCTCCGCTGGACGCTCGACACCGGTTATTTCGGACCATTCGACAAGCTTTGAAGCATGCATGGGATGCAGCACCAACGGTGCACGCGTCGATTGACCTGCCCCCCTCTTGACATAAATCGGCTCATCCAACGCTGGATGCATCAGGCGGAATACTTTGTTTCCCGGCAAGGGTGTCAAAACAAATCCCGCTTGTTCGAGACCGCTTACGATTTGTTCAACGGTTAGAGCATGCCCGTTGAACTGGCCAGGCACAGGTGAGGCCGTTGAGAACGGCTCTCCATTCTCGGATTGATCAAGCGAGTACTCGTTGGGCCATTTGACAACACGGCTCTTAATTGGATATGTCTTCAAAAAGCCTGGCGCTTGCAAACGCGCCAGCACGGGTTTTCCGACTACCTCCCAAGGGGTGTCAGCGCCAGCAACGAGGCGTGAGAAGCTGATGATGGGCCCGTTTTTCTGCGCAATTATCCAGGCGAGACAGGCTTCTGCGCGATCACGGGTACCGCTCTTGTTGCCCAAGCGTATCTGGCCATCTGCGATGATCCATAGGTCGAGACCTGAGTCATGCACCGCCAGTACAAACTCGGCGAAATCATTACGGACGGCCGTAGGCCAGTCTGCGGCAAGAATTGAAAAGGGTGAGCTGCGCTCGAATTTTTTGACAACATCTTGCAATGACGTACTCATTTTCGTTCCCTGAAAGGGCAATATCGAATGGCCACACCCTAAGCAATCCAGCTACAAACGTCTACAGGTAAGCAATCCGCTCACAGGTTGTACTAGACAAGCGCCACTTGGCTGGTTTTTGCCTATTTGCAAACCCGAGCAGGAACTTACCTGTACTTATATTTGACATATCGCCAAGCAACGTTTTCCTGCAAGTCGGGCTCAGCGTGTTTTCAGCAGCGCCTCAAAGTCCGAAGCCTGAATATCCGAAGCCCCACTCAACATGTCCCGCGCCAACGCCCGCCGCTTACTCAGCAACTCATCGAGTGTCGCTTCGAACGTCGGCATCTGCGCATCACGAACCGTCGGGTAGTACACATAGACATCCTTCTCCTGCCCAATCCGATAAGCCCTGTCAGTTGCTTGATCTTCCTTGGCCGGGTTCCAGCAACGGGTGAAGTGAATGACGTGGTTGGCTGCCTGCACGTTCACCCCAAACCCGACAGCGATGGTCGACAGAATGATGACTGCGAATCCCGGCAGCTCCTGGAATTGGTCGATCAGCCGCTGCCGGCTATTCGCACTCTGGCTGCTGGTACTGGTATCGCCGTTGATGACGGTTGCCCGAAACCCGAAATGCTCCTGGATCGAGTGCTGCAACTCCCGCTGAATATCACGTAACTCGGTAAAGACAATGACCTTGTCGCCATTTCCAGCTCTTTTGATCGACTCAAGGGTCTGCATCAACCACTGCAGCTTCGGCGAGTTGTCGCGCAATCGCTTGTCTGGCTGAACGCTGTAAGGATGAGCACAAATGAGCTTGAGCTTGTGCAGCAACCCGAGCATGCCGGAGCTCTTTTGATCGAGCTGTTCTTCAATCTGCTGCTTCTGGCTGTACGCGGATATTTCGGACAGGTACAGATTGCGTTGCAAGGCATGCATGCTAAGTGAACGGCATGCTGTGTCTTCGATTTTGGCGGGCAGGTCTTTGGCAATGTCCTGCTTGGTTCGGCGCAAAGTCTGCGGATCGATAAGCCCTCGAAGGCGCTCCAGGGCAACCGTGTCACGCTCCAACGCGGCTTCGATTGGGCGCTGATACTCGCGACCGAACTGGTTCAAACCACCTAGAAAACCTGGTTGAATGAAGTCGAATAGACACCAGAGATCGATCAGGGTGTTCTCGACAGGCGTACCGGTACACGCCACTCGAAATCTTGCAGGAATGGCTTTGATCGCTTGAGTCACCAGTGCCGCGGGATTCTTCAGCTTCTGCGCTTCATCGCACACGACGATCGACCACTGCTGGCGCGCCAGGGAAAACTCCTGATCGCGAAGTGTCTCGTAAGTCGTCAGGACGATTCGGGCGCCGCCTACCCAACCTGGGCGCAGCAAATTCTTGATGCCTTTTGCTTTCAAGTCAGCAGGGATTTCTTCCTTCTTGAACTTCACTGCACTCAAGGCTGAGCCATACAGCTTCAACACTGGTAGCGCATCAGCGAAGAAGAACCGATGAAGCTCACGCTCCCAGTTATCAAGCAACGAAACTGGGGCGACGATAAGTGTCGGTTTGTCTTGTGGATATTTTTCCAGGTACCAGACAAGGAAGGTGAGCAACTGGATCGTTTTCCCAAGCCCCATGTCATCAGCGAGCAAGCAACCTGACACGTCCGCGGGGGACAAGCGGAACAAATGCTGCAACCACGCGACGCCTTGAAGCTGGTGCTCACGCAATACGGCCTCAGGCTTGAGCAAGCTGGGCAACTCTGGTATTGCATCCAAAGCGGCGCGTAATGCTGCTTGGCGAATCTCAACGTAGGTCGGTTCGTCGATGTTGTGGCCGATTTGCAGTACGGCGCGACCAACTTTTTCCTGTTGCTGGACCAGGCCGGTCTCGACAGGGGCGATCTTCTTGGACCAGGCATTAAACAGTTGCTCGGCGGCGGCAATCGACAGCGGTGTTTCGGACTCTGGCAAACAGACCGTTTCATCACCGGCAGCGCGAGCTTCGTCCAGCCGCTGCTCAAACGCTTCAAATTGAGCACGGTCGGATGGATCCCAACGCCCAAGAATTTCTGCGTCAATGCCCAGCGCCGCCACATCCTTCGGCAACCAGTTCTCGGTCGCCTCCTTGACGAGGAAAGGCGAAGTAATTCTTTCCGCTTCCCCGATGCCAGTCACACGGTCGCCGTAAAGAGACAGGTCCAGGACTGAGTCGAACTCAATACCGGCCGCTTCGTTTTGCCAACGCTTAAGCAGATCGCTGATGCCTGCCAACTGGCGCAAATCAAAATCGCTGAGTTCCAGCTCATAGCCCTGCCAGAAACCAGCTGGCATTCCAGCGGCTAACTTCAGTTGCAATTCACGCACGAACGGCGCGAGCTCATAGCCCGCTTTGAATTCAACTTCGATGGGCGCTTGCGGCGTTGGCGAGATCGGTTCGAGAGTCAGATTTACCTGCTCGATGCGCTGTCCCGCTTCATCCAGTTTGGGCTCCAGATGAAAGCGATGAAAGAAAATCCCAGCCTCGGCCAGGTCGTCTTCATAAGTCTCGGCATCCAACACTTGCGCGGCACTTTCGCCGAGTGCGCTGTAAGGGTTGCGGACGAAAGAAAGAGCATCGTCCCCAGCGACCCGACGCCCGGGCAACGAGCGCACATAGTCCAATACAGATTTGACTTCGGGATCAATCAGCACGTGTGTCAGCGATCCATCATCACCAGTCACCCGATATCGATCCTGAACCTGATTGGCGCCGTCGAAACTTTCAAGCCAGTTTGCCGGCTGGCCTTCGAAGCTTGGTTCCAGCTCGATAACAGGCGTATTACCTACTGTCGATTTTCGCGGGTTGAGCCGCAGGCTTTCAGGTTTGATAACGACGGTCTTATCCAGGAAGCCATCCATACCGGCACCAGCCTTGCGTGCCAACTTCCTGATGCTGGCCCAGCCGATCTGGTTGGTTACTTCACCCGGCTCATTTTGTTGAGCCAGGTAAAGTTGCCGTACCGCGCCGGTCAGCTTCCAGCACGACTCAGGCAAAATCTCCATTTTTCCGTGGTGCTGGACGATGGCGCCCATGCGCTGCACCTGCACATTTGAGTTGGATTGTGGATCACGCCATCCACTGACAGCGACCTTGAAGTCGTCGGAGGCAATACTGCCCTGGCTGCTCAGTTGAGGAATGAGAGCTGTCTTTGGCGGCAACCCCAATAGCGGCAGACTTGTTAAGTGCTCTGGCTCATCTAGAAGCCGATAGAGTTCATCCCACGTCAGCAGCCAGCGATCGCTGAGTTGGGAGACGAACTCCTCTTCTTCCAACTGATCCAGATAGCTTGCCAGCGGCCAGGACTGTGCATTCTCCGCCAAGCTCAGGGGATAACAAATGCCCTGCTCCTCAATGGAAAAAGCAGGCTCAGTATTTACTACCGCCGTATCCGGCTGCAGGCCAATGCCTTTGAGGAAACGCTTGAGCATTACTGCCTCCAGAACCTGAGTGGCTGGTGATTGACGGGCTTGAAGCCCAGGCGTTGGAGCGCTGCAACGGCAGACTGATCATTGTCATCAAGCTGGACCTGAAACGCGCCGCCGCGCGCGCGTTGGTCATAGACTTTGTGTTTGACCGACTTTAGAGCGTCGCGGACTTGGTCTTCAAAAGCCATGGGCTTGGATGACCCGGGCGTGCCGGTTTGACCCTGCACGTGAATGCCCAATTTCCCTAGAGAGTCATCGAATTTGCTCAGCCAACCCTCTATACGGTTTGGGCGGCTAGGTGCCGGTGAATGCCGCATTCGATCCAGCGCACGATTTGCCTGCTTCAACTCTGCAGTAAGCTCAAGCTGGGATTTGTCTGGGTTGAATGGCGAACCATCTGCTTTGTACACATAGCAGGCATTGCCTGTGCCGGAGAACTCCACGAAAAAGTAATTCCCAATTTGCATGACTACAGCATTGTTGTGCCCAGGGCCGCCTACTAGCTTGCTCAAGCGCCCTTTGTTTTTCTCACGGAAATGAACGAAGTCCCGCGCGCGGTCATTCCACGCATCCGACCCCATAACAATTCGGGTGTAACTCATTTGGTTGGCAAATCGCAGCCAGTAGTGCAGACGCGATTGATCAACCTCGGAGTCTCCCTTCAATAGGTTAAAGAAGTGCTCAAGGTCCTCCTTCGCAAACCATGCAACGACCATTGCACAGACATCTTTTTCAACATACTGCAGCCAGCTGTTTTGCCTGGAACGGATCTGAGGGCTGCCCCAATTGTCGAGTGCAACCTGTTTGAGCAGCGACGACGGCTTTTCTCGATAAGCAGCTACGTGATAGCGCGACAGACACGCACTCAGAATATCGTTCATGTAGCGCGGATGCTGCCGGCCGATGTCGACAAGGTCGGCTAAGCGCTGAGAAAACTCGGCGTCATCCAACATGAAAATACGAGAGATCAGTACGTTAAAGATCCTTCGCCACAGCCAACTGCTGTCAGGGATCTGCGCAATCGTCTGCAACGCTGAAAGGTCGCTGATTTCACCATTGAACATCTGGTCGCCCAGCCTGGCACCTGCCTGCTCGGAAAAAAGCTCCTGATGTTGCTGGACGATATGCACCCATTCCTTCTCGCGCTTTTGCTGACCTCTAACGCAGTCGAAGCCAAGCTGAACGTCTTCACGCAACAGACACCAATTGGCGTTCTTATCAGGCGTGGCGGCCTCGTACCCAAAGTAGCTGAAACACAGCGCCAACCAATCCCGGCGGCTCAGCCTTCGTTTTTCAATACGGTGATGGATTTCTTTGTGCACTCGGTCAAAAAGCTGGTCATCGTCCAGAATCGGCCCGACTCGCTCACTCTTGTCCGAGAGACCGGCGAAAACCAAGCGCCATTCTGAAGCGTTGAGCGGCAGTACATTGCGGAACTTGCTTATCGCCGCACGGCGCTTTTCCTGAGGTGGCGGCAAGGCCTTTTCAGCGCGTTCAAATCTTTCGTAAAGATCAATTCCCGCAGCACCAAGACGGGAGAATCGCGCCAACGGCTCAGGCGTCGACCCCGTGCGATGTGCTGACAGGCTCTGGCTAATAACGGCGGAAAGCCGCGCGATTGGGCTGGTCATCGGTTCATTGCCAACTGACACTTTTCCATATCAGTGTTATTGAACACCGGCACCTCTGGCTTGAGGTTGTCTTCTTTTTCCTTCAAGCCAAAGAACTGCATGCGCAACTCCACTCGCCGGCTTTCTTCCTTAGTGTCCTTCGCATTGTTAAAGGACACACCGCCCGCCAGGAACATCGACCTGATTTGCTGTTGGTGCTCTGGCGACAATCCAACTTGGAGTGGACTGCGGCTATCGAGCAGACTGCACATCACCCATTCTGAACGTTGCAGTGAAAGGTGCAGGTTATAAAGGTAGGAGCCATCAGTGTCTGTCGATCCCTCAATCACAACCTGTTTGAACCATTTACGGCCTACTTCACTGTTGGCCGCGTCCAGAATCATCGGCACAACCTCTTGAAGCGCCGACTGACCATCGTTGCTCAGCGCGTACTGGTTATGCCCAAAGCGGCCAGCATCGCCGAAGCTAATCCGGTTGTCTTTGCAATCCACCACGATGGTCTTACTGGCAGTCTTCGCCTTAAGGCTCAGATGCTCACAGATCTGACTAATGTCCTTACTGCGCTGCTTCTCTCCTTGCTCCGCTTGATTTATACGCTGCGTCACAGAGCTCAAAGCTGCCACCATGACCACGAGGAACAGAATCATCATCGCGGTCATCAAATCAGCGAAGGAGATCCAGAAAGGCTTCTCTCCCTCGTCTTTTGAACGGGCAGCCGAAGGCATTTGCTTACCAAACATCGACTAGCCTCCGTTACTGCCTGATTCGTTCCATGATGTCGCCGAAGTCTTCGAGACTTTCCTTGACCCCTTCTACACCGCCAGCGAGGCTCTTGACTGCTTTATCGAGCTCGGCATCCAGACTACCCAGCGTTTGTCTCAAGGTCCGATCCATACCATCACCGAACTCTTTAAAGCCGTTACCCAACACACCACTGATGTTTTCCAGGTATTCATAAACTTCACGGTTAAGCGCCTGCAACCGCTCGCTTTGCACCTTCAGGTCCTGGAGATACTGGCTGCGGCCGCTGGCCTCCCCTTGCGCGCTTGCGACAACCCCTTCGATGACCGCGAGAGTTTTCGCCAGCGCTTCACGATTGTTTCGATAGTCCGCGACCACGGTGTTCAACTCACGTGATGCCTGTGCAAGCTCAGTACCTGCGCCCTGGACTGTGCCCATCAGCCCCGCAGTCGACTCACTGGCACGCGCAACGCTTTGTCCGGCCGTTTCAAACCGCTCAGCCGCCGCCCGCATCTTGTCTGCGCCTAGCTGCATGCTCTGCAAATGCTGCTCTGTTTGGGCACTCAATGCCTTAACGGTGTCCTGTGCAGATTTCTGTTGCTCTGACACTGTTTGCAGCAACGCCTTGACCTGTTCGTCAAGACCGCCCACCAAGTCACGGGTGCCTTGATGCAGGTCAGCCTGTGCAGCGCGGGTGGTTTGATCCATCTGCTGCTGGCCGTGCTCCAATTGCTTGAAGACTGCCGAGAGTTGCTCACCCAGCACCTCAACGGAGCCCGCAATTTTCGCCATGGTTTCCTGTTGACCTTGGCCGATGTTCTGCTTGATCGACTCAACAAAAGCCTGGAGATTCTCAGCCATTGCCTGTTGGCGAGCCTCGCTTTGAGCAAACAACTTCTCCAACTGCTCGGCCATTCGAGCACCTGCCCCCTCCCCTTCGTTGCCGATACGGGCAACCGAAGCCTGGAGATTGGCGAGCATCTCGTTCATCCCCGCTTGCATGGCGTTCTGTCCGGCCTGCATATCGGAGAGTAACTGAGCGATCATAGTCGAGCTGTTTTGGGTCGAGGACTCGCTAGCCGAACGCATATCTTGGATCAGCGTCGAAAAGCCTTGCTGCATCGACTGCATGGCGGCAACGGACTGCCCCATTAGTTCGTGTAGACCGTTGAACTGTTGGCCGAACGTACCTTCCAGCTTGTTCATGAAGGCAACTAGAACATCCTGAAGAAGGTTCTGTACTTGCCCTGACTGGTCGCCACTGGCGGCCTGAACCGCACCCGCGATAGCTTCAAGGGGGGATTTGAGACTGTTCTCAATCGCACTGCTTACCTGATCGGCCAACAACTGCCCAGAGTCACGGTAGGTCGTTGACAAGGTATCCGCTAATTTGAGGCTTTCGCGGACTTGGGTATCAACGAGGTTCTGCAGCATTTCCCGCAGATCGGTTACCAGGCTGTCCTTGAGCTGACGGGTTTGCACGGAGCTTTCAGCACTCGAGCGCACAAGCTCCGCTAGATATTCTTCACCGACACCGCTGTCGAAAAGCCCGTCGATGGTTTCGTTGAACGCTTCAAGAAGCCTGTAGCATTGGCCCAGACGCCACTTTTCAGTAATCGTGACGGCTATAGAGGCCATGATTGAAATAAAGGAGCCGATGAACGCAAACAACACGTCCTTGAGCAGCTTATCGACGCTGGCATTTACCTGCTCAGGGGTGCTTGGATCAAAATGCTGTAGGCCTAGCATCAAGCCGAAGAAGGTTCCGACAATACCGATGCCGGTCAAAATACCAGGCAGGTGTTTATAAAACTCGGTTCCCAGCGGGGTATCAACCACGCTTTGAGGTGAGAAAAAATGCGCGGCTCCGGCGGTGGCGCGCGACCGGACAAGAACCTGTTCGCCTTCTTGAAACTCAAACTGGTCGTGCAGCGTTTCAGCGTATTCGTGCCAGGAGTGCTCCAGCTTGCTTCCATTGAACAGTTGCTCCAATTCAGAGCGCCGTTGAGACGGGGCGAGCGCTTTCACACCGTGCACACGTTTAGTCAGTTTTTTCAGCTGACTGCTAAGTTTGAAAGATGGACAAAAATAACGGACAAAGTACCAAGCGCACAAAATGAAAACGAAGCCAACTACCGTTATTGGCGCGATCAGCTGCTCGGAGCTTGCTGCACCCCATAGATGCAACAGCGTCGAAAAATCCATACTTTCCGCCTTCAATTTAGCAATTTTTTGATGTTCGGGACGCATGCAACAACCACATTGATGCGTCAATCGCCAATCCCGTTGGTGATCGATGACAGCAGCTTGCTCGGCACGCGTTTTTCAGGGCACAACAAAGTCGGAAAGGAAGGGCGGTAGTTTCACTACGACTGATACAGGAACCTTCCGTGGACAAATGTTAGAAAATCATGTCCTTATGCCAGCACCTTAGCCTGAGCCTTGACCGTCGTAAAGCCGGACGCGATCAATGGATCCCTGACCTGAAAGATCCGATAGGCTTATCGGGTGTGTGCTCTTCGACTACTGTACAAATCCCCTCCAGCCCCTCTGCGATTTGATCAGTGTCGAAAACTTTGATTCTGCTCAGCCAATTTGCGAACCATCAGTTCAATCCGAGCGACATCTTCTGCATCGTCTGTTTGTGAGTACTGCTCGCGCTGCCTATTCACATCCGCCTGCACCGCGCGCAATCCCCCCCGCTCCTCGACAAAACTGATGCTATCAATCAAGAAGCCTGTCCAGCTCCGGTGCTGGTAAAGCTTGTTGTCCACAAAATAGCTAAACCATTTCTCTTCCATCGCAGACGGAATGTAACCTTTGCGGATCGCCTCAGCGTCCTTAGGCCCAAGATAGAAATCCAAGGGCAAGGTCACAAAACGATCCGGCATTTCCTCGGTCATCCAGTCTCCTTTGATGACCCACCCGCTTGAGCCGCTTTGCTCAAACGCAATCACACCTTTGTAATTGACCTCCAGCCACCGCTGAGTGGCCTCGAGTATCTGCAGGTCACGCTGCCGGCCTACGTGGTTGGTGGTCATTTTTATCAACACCCGTGCTTCTTCGTAGCTTGCCCAGCGAATGCTTTGGGTCTCTTGACTGACCGAACCATGCCCATGGTCGGAAATCATCAAGAAATATGCGTTGGTCGTGGTCCCACCCCTATAGACACCTGGTAGTACGCCTATAACCTTCGCATCGTGCCCAACCTCTCCGCGCACTCCACGACGAGCCGTTTGCTCCGGTTTCTCATCACCCTGGGGCCGCGTTTTGGCGAATGTCCAGACATACCCATCGTAATGATTGGCTGGCTCGCGCAGGAGAACCTGACCACCGGAGTTCAAGAGGATGCCGCCGTAAGCGGTGGCCTCAGGGATGACCCATGTCATGATTGCTCCTCGAGTTCTTTGAAGGTTTCATACAATTTGCCGGATCCTTCTATGTCGCATTGGCATCAATCGGCCAGAGCACTTTTTACATCCAAGTTCCAGCCCTTCATTGAGCTACGGTCAGCCCCGTGTTTGCGAATTTCCGCGCACATTAAGCCCCTGAGCCGCCGTCGCCAAGGCTGGACGTGCGCACAGGTAAACAATTCAAGCAGGCTTCCCTGACGACTCTGCGTCAGAATCGTAGGCTCGCTTACGCCGAGGCGTCTCCCGATGGCGAGGATTGGGTTGAGGAGTTGGAGCACGAGCGCAGTTTGCCGTAAGCGACAGCAATAAGGCACGCGCCGACTCGCCAGAGCGAGTGAAGGAATGAACCAAGCGCCAGCAATCGCTATCAGTAGCCGTTGGTTCCGCTCAAAGGCGAAATCCGAAGTACAGCTGTGGAATTGAGCTTTGGTCGACGTAAAGGCAGGAATTTAAAAAGATTCGCGAATGGTATTCCATAAGGTATTCCAATAGAAAATCTAACCAAAAATAATCAATAAAAATCAATACGATACAGAATCAATTCAGATTACCCCGGCCCAAATGATCAAACAAAGACGTCCACGGACGTCTTTTTTTGTGGACTACCCCCGCTCCCGTAGACATTTTCCAGCCTCAAAGTGAGGCACTTTCAAAGGCCTCAGGACTGACGCCGCCCAGGTGACTGTGACGACGCGTTCGGTTGTAAAACGCCTCAATGTAATCGAATACGTCGGCACGGGCCATGTCCCGGTTTTTGTAGATCCTCTTGCGGATGCGTTCTTTTTTCGGGCTACTGAAAAAAGACTCAGCCACGGCATTCCCAGCAGTTTCCTCGGCGGCTCATACTCGGCTCGAGGTGGTTGGCCAGACAAAAACGTTTCCAGTCATCGCTACCATATTGGCTACCCTGGTCCGAATGCACGATGACTCTGGTTTTGGGTTTACGGCGCCATACCGCCATGAGCAGCGCGTCCAGCGCCAGCTCCTTGCCTAGCGTTGGCTTCATTGACCAGCCGACCACCTTGCGAGCGTAGAGATCCAGTACGACAGCCAGATATAGCCATCCCTGCCACGTTCGGATGTAAGTGATATCGGTCACCCAAGCCTTATTAGGGGGATCGACAGTGAAGGCCCGGTTAAGTCGATTGGGGGCAATGATCGATGGTCTGCCTTTGATTGCGCGCGGGGCTTTATATCCTCTGAGCGCCTTGATTTTATTGGTGCGCATCAGTGCCGCGACACGGTGCTTGCCGCAACTTTCTCCAGCCTCGCGCAAGTCAGCAAACACCCTCCGTGCGCCATACACACCTCGACTGGCCGCATAGGAGTCGCGGATCAGCCCTAACAGCCGACCATTCTCTTTTTCGCGATCAGAAACAGGCTTGTGTAGCCATTGATAGAACCCGGCACGAGCAACTCGCAAAACCCGACACAGCGTAGTGATCGCGTATTGATGTGTCGGTGCTCGTCCATGAAGCGGTATTTCACTCGGGTTCCCTGGCGAAGTACCGCGCTGCTTTTTTTAATATGTCGCGCTCTTCTTCCAAGCGTCGCATTTGGGCTCGCAGCCGCAAAATCTCGCTTTTGGCTTCGAGCAACTCGCTGGCCTGTTTCTCGGTTTTGTCAGGCGTCACGGCTTTGACCCATTTGTAGAGGCTGTGGGTCGAAACGCCGAGGCGCTCGGCTGTTTCCGCAACGGAGTATCCGCGTTCAATAACTTGCCTCACGGCTTCTGCCTTGAATTCCGGCGTGAATCGTTGGGTGCTCATAAACTTCCTCCTATGCTCAAAGCATAGGCTGGAGATGTCTACGATGCCGGGGGCAGTCCACTACCGCGGCCTTTGAAGATCCCTATTTGATCTTTGTTGTCGGCGTCGCACCCGACGAACGGCCTGCAGCGGCCCAGCAAGCTGACGACATAGTGATACCTTGAAGAGGCTTCAAAAATGATTCTACGCAAACTCAACCTCGCCCCACGCTCCGCGCTTAGCTTCGGTTTTTTCTGTTTGATGATCATTGGGTTGGGATTGGTTGCTCTCAAACAAGCATCGAATTTGAACGATGCTGAGAAATTTGTAGAAAATAACGTAGTGCCCAGCATTTCGCTGTTCGCCAAGATGGACCGCGAGTTTCTAAGCATCAGAAATAATAATTCCAGACTCCGTAACCCCATTGAGCCTGCTGGGCGCAGGGCTCAATCGCTGGCAGAGTTGCAAAAATCTCGAGGGGATTTTCGTAACCTGATCCAGACACTCCAGCCTTTAATCGTGACTCCTACGGGCAAAGAGCTTGTCGGGGAACTGACGAAAGCCTATGACGTTTATAATGATGCCCAGGATCAGTACCTAGCCCTTACAAGCGCTGAAAAATTCGAACAGGCGGTCAACCTTTCCAACGAGGTAATGAAGGGTGCAGGGGATCGCGTATACACAGCTCTCCAGAAGCTGATAGAGCTCAATAATACTAAGGCGGATAACGCCGGCGAAAACGCGACGCGTATTTACGATCAAACCAAGTTGATCGTTGGCGGTTTCATCTTTGTAAGCACATTGGCGGCAATCGTCCTGGCTTTCATGTACACCCGAAGCATCACCGCCCCGGTAAATCGGTCATTAGCAATCGCTGAGCGGATCGCAAAGAATGACCTCAGCGAAGTTATAGATGTACAAGGCACTGATGAAGTGGCGCGACTCATGCGTGCTCTCAAAGCCATGCAGGGCAGCTTGCGAACCACACTCGTATCGATATCTGACTCGTCTAACCAACTGGCGTCCACCTCCGAGGAAATGCATGCCGTTACCGAAAATGCCAATACAGGAATGCAGCAACAGAGCCATGAAGTAGAGATGGCTGCTACAGCTGTCAACGAAATGAGCGCTGCAGTTGAAGAAGTCGCTCGGAATGCCTCTGCAGCGTCTGAGGCCGCTACGCGGTCGAATTCAGCCGCTGTATCAGGTCGAGCACGTGTTGATGAAACCGTCGAAGCGATCAGGCTAATGGTCACAAGCGTCGGGGCCGCTTCAAGCGAGGTTCAAAGGCTGGCTGTGATGGCTACCGACATCAGCAAGGTGCTGGACGTCATAAGGGCCATCGCCGAACAGACTAATCTGCTGGCACTCAACGCTGCAATCGAGGCAGCGCGGGCAGGAGAGGCAGGTCGCGGCTTTGCTGTGGTTGCCGATGAGGTCAGGGCTCTGGCGCACAGGACACAAATCTCGACGAGCGAGATTGAACAAATGATCACTACCATCCAAAAAGGCACTGGAGCCGCCGTTTCTGCAATGACTAATACTGATACACAAGCGCAAAAAACACTTGATACAGCTCGAGGTGCTGGGGCGGCGTTGGTAGAAATTACCGAATCCATTGCCGACATCACGGAAAGGAACGTCCTGATTGCGACAGCGTCTGAGGAGCAAGCCCAGGTAGCTCGAGAAGTGGATCGAAGCTTAGTTAGTATCCGAGATTTGTCGAGTCAGGCGTCTGACGGATCTAATCAGACGGCTATAGCCACCTCTGAGCTTTCGAAGTTAGCAGTGGAGCTGAACCGTATGGTTAATGAATTCCGCCTATAGCCGACCGTAGTATGAATGAGGTCTGCTACCGCATGGTCTTCACTTTGTCCTTGTCCCAAAGCCGCGCCGCGTTCCGTGCTTAAGTCGATATTGTAGAAGATTTCAAAAAGTAGTAAGTCTAGGGTGGGCACACTTTTAGGATAGCTAAACAGCCACCTTTCGTTTTTGAGAGATGGAGCCTACTTCCAAGGGTAGGCTCCAGCCGTTTTGATGCCCTACCTGACACCACCTCAGGGTGGGAAGCCATCGCAAGCAATCGACGACAACGCATTATCGTGATCACTATCGATGCCCGACTCGCCCGTGGCAAGACGCGCCCAGAGCAGGGCGCGACAATGGCATGCCGAAGTTTGGAGCACTGCAACCGTCTATTCCAGACCGAAGCTGGTATGAGGGAAGGTTTGCAAGCAGCGCAATCCCTTCACGGATATCTACTTGGAGAGGGGGGGGGGCCGGATCAAGGTAATTTTGGTTATGTCCCTGTAACAAACAGTAGCCTAGAAATTCCGCATGTTTACCTGAACAGTTGTTATGCCTCTGATGAAATGTTGCTCCCAAGCAGTGGAAGGTTGTGTTCACCGTATTGAAGCGGTGATTGCATCCGCAACGTAGGTCAGTTTCTGACCTGGAAATTTTTTCAAGCAGCCGGGTGACTGCTATTGCGTGAAAATCCTCGCCAGAGTGGCTGCCACAGATAATAGTTAGCTCTGTCGCAGAGAATCCAAATTGATGCTACTCCCCATCCCTTACCAGTGGTAACGCTTGAAAAGACTTCAATGTCGAGCGCGCAAATATGTAGGTGTCAGGGTGTTCGACATGCATAACTGATGCGCCTGTGGCATCCACCACGACAAGTGAACCCCAGTGGATGAGTTCCACATGAGTGTTCCGCGTTGCTACGACAATCGGAGTATGGGCTGGTGACGGCCTCACAGAATCCTGAAACGAGTAAATAACGCCTGTGAGTTAAGCATCATTGTGATGCCTCAAGCTAATCCAGCCAACCTGGCTATATAGGTGCCCACTTATGAGGCAGCAAAAAGGTAAGGTGTGTTGCCCGGACGGTTACAATAATCGGTTCAGATGACCCCGGCATCTAAAGACGTCCACGGACGTCTTTTTTTGTGCCCGAAATTCAGTAAATACAAGGGTTTCGGGGCCATTGAGGGCTTTCGAGGCTTTTAGTGTTCCAGGCGATTTGGTACTCCCAGTGATATTCCAGTCAGGGTCGTAATAGCCCGGATGATCCCTAAGCACACGCCGGTGGCCACTTGCAGGCTGGTGGCCGTTTTGATGATGCAATCTGCCCGCCTAAGCCTTATCAACGCAGATATTAGCCAACGAAATCCCCCCCTCCTGCTTCACGAGAAGACTGGTTCTGTCCGAGCGCGAACGCCTGCGGCAACCATCAGGACGATGGCGGGCACAATAACCACGCTGGCCGATAGCATCGCCCCCTTGAATCCGGCCACATTCAACGCACCTCCACCGATAATCACACCCAGCCCGATCGCGCTATTCAGTACAGCGGTATGGATTGCCGTGGCCGGAACCGTGTGATCACCGGCAATCCTCAACACCCAGGTCTGCAGGCCAGTAAACAAAGCGGAAATGGCCACCCCCCAGATCACCAGCAAGATAACCACCGGCGCGATGCCCAGAAGAGGACCGTAAATGCCCAGGGTCACCAAGGCCAATGCCATCGCAATCAACGCTATCAGAATGAAAGCGCTCAAGTAGCGATCAATAAAGAGCGCACTAAGCAGATTGCCGAGGAAACCTGCGGCCCCGAAGGCGAACAGCAAGACAGCAATCAAGTACGCCGTAATCCCAGGTATCTGGCCAATAAACGGTTCGACGAAAGTGTAGGCACCAAAATGCGCAGCCGCTGTCAGGCCGGTAATGACGTAAGTGATCAACAGATCCTTACGCCGCAGCACCGCTGCGAACCCGACACCCCTGGCAAGCGAATGAATCTGCATGCTGGGAAGCACCAGTGCTATCGCACCGGCGCTGGCAACACACATCAAGGCCAGACACACAAAGGCCGTGCGCCAGCCATCGTATTGACCCACCAGATTGATCAACGGAACGCCCATGACCGTGGCGATCGTTATGCCGCCCAACACGATCGAGGTGGCTAGCCCCATGCGATGCAGCGGCACAATATGCGCGGCAGTGGCAGCCACGATTGCCCAGAACACACCATGGGCCAATGCGCCGACGGCGCGGGCGCCGAGCAACGTCGAAAATTCGGGGGATAACGCCGCCAGGCCGTTGGATACGGCCAGTATCAGCATCAACGCGATCAGCAGCGTCTTGCGCGGAATCCAGCGGTTCAGCCAGTTGGATAACAAGCCGCTGGCAGCGCCGATCCATGCGTACAACGTCACCGTCAGCCCGACGGTAGACGGGGGTTGACCCAGGTCGGATGATATCTGCGACAACAAACCAATGGGGGCGAACTCGGACGTCACCATCGTGAACGAGGCCATACACAGCACACTGACTGCACACCCTATCCGCAAGGCTGAGCTGACCATCGATAATGTCCATCCCTGTTCACTGCTGAGTCATGGTGAAGCCACTCGCGTTGCCGGCGCTGCGCGGGTGGGTTCGACACCTTCTACGTTAGATATCCACGGACACATCATACTCGGCGAGCCGAAGGCCGAAACATCGTCCAGATACGTTGAAGGTTAACCGACTGGCGACAGCGTTCGCGAGCGTCGCCAAACCGCCTGCTTGCCTGTGCTTCTCAAGCCAAAGCCGGGTTTATCTCCAGTGAGGGACGCACTCCAATCAGGTTCGTCTTCCAATCATTATGCCGGGTCACAAAACCCCAGGGCATGTGAACTTCAATGCACGCTCGCCTTATCAGTTACGACGTGCGCTGCATGACAACCGGCGTTGCAGTAGAAAGACAGCACTCAAGTTAGGCGAACTCGGAAGTCGTCACTTTCAACTCGGGGCTGGCGGCACCGCAGGACGGGCCTTCGGAATTTTCCCGCAAGATGTCGCGCGCTTGATGAACTGGCGCGCTGTGACTGACGCGGATAGCCTCCCCCAGTCGCTGCAAAATCAGCGACCGGGTTTAGCAGCTCGGTTAATATCAAGGCCGGCAAAGCCACCCTCCGTTCCAACGATGCTTCTCGCGTCGGCTGGTTCGCGTTATGGCGGCTGTGCGTGGGGCACTTTCGGGTGCGCCGGGTTCCTTGATTCCTGGTCTGCTAACCCGCGCTCAGTCGCCACCCTTTTCGTTTAGCAGCGATGTCTGGCGACTCCATCAATCAAGGAGTTTCAGCCATGACAAAAATCACCTCCAACCCCCCTTCTGCTACCCTCTTCACCCTTGCTCAGGACATCTCCCCCGAAACCCTGCTGATCCAGGCCAGCGAAACCCTCGCCTCACTCAACGCCATGACCACCGACCTGGCCTTCGAACTCGAAGGCGCCAACCGTCACAAGTTACTGGGCGCCCAACAATTGATCGTGCTGGGTGAACTGTTGGTCGAGCGAGTGCTGGTACTCACTCAAGACGCGCAAACATTCCAGTAACCAAAAAGGCCGAGGCGCATTCCGCGTCTCGGCCTTTTGATGGCATCGAAATATTTCTTGTCGAGCAGGTCGTTGACGTTCAGCGAGGCCGACCGTGTCGAGTGCTTCAAGCCCCCCGCAAACGGGTTTCCAATCTTAATCATTATCAACACTCAAACCAGCAAGTTAGCCAACTAACTAATTTCAAACATCCGCCTGAATAGCTAATCATCCGCGTCGCTATTGCTTTAACGATAAACCTCTCGATAATTTTTATTTCACATATATTTTACATCCCCCTACATATGCTAATGTCATTACGACATCAACGCTGTTCCAACCAGAATTAAGGGGTGTGTATGGCAGGTGTAATGGCATCCGTTAACAGCCGTACACAACTGGTAGGCCAGAACAGGCTCGAGTTATTGCTATTCCGGTTCAATGACCACCAGCTGTATGGCATCAACGTCTTTAAAGTCAGGGAAGTTATCCGCTGCCCTAAGTTATCTCTACTACCAAAGTCTAATAACAACATTTGTGGCGTTGCCAATATCCGCGGCGCTTGTATCCCTATTCTAGACCTCGCGATGGCAACAGGGCTGCCCGGCATCACGGATAAAGAAAGCGCCTTTATTATACTTACGGAGTACAACAACCGCGTTCAGGGTTTCCTGGTCTATGCGGTTGAGCACATCGTCAATTTGAACTGGGAAGACATTCATCCGCCCCCCA
The DNA here is from genome assembly GCF_050780135.1 of Pseudomonas sp. BR20. Classification (NCBI taxonomy): domain Bacteria; kingdom Pseudomonadati; phylum Pseudomonadota; class Gammaproteobacteria; order Pseudomonadales; family Pseudomonadaceae; genus Pseudomonas; species Pseudomonas sp. BR20. Next base: position 5,911,977 of record NZ_CP172012.1, read on the forward strand.
AGGGCAGCGGTGACAACAATTACCTGACGGCCGTTACACGTGCCGATGATCGTCTGGTCGAAATCATCGACGTGGAAAAGGTGCTGACGGAAATCTCGCCCTCGTCCGAAGAAATATCCATTGGCGTGGTGGATGACGCGGTCACCCAGCAGGCCAGGCACCTGCGTGTGCTGACCGTGGACGACTCGATGGTGGCGCGTAAACAGGTGACCCGCTGCCTGGAGACGGTAGGCGTCGAGGTGGTCGCCTTGAACGATGGGCGCCAGGCGCTGGATTACCTTCGGGCCATGCTCGACGAGGGGCGCAACCCGGACGAGGAGTTCCTGATGATGATTTCAGACATCGAAATGCCGGAAATGGACGGTTATACCCTGACCGCCGAAATCCGCAGCGACCCGCGCATGGCCAAGTTGCATATCGTGCTGCACACCTCCCTGTCGGGCGGTTTCAACCAGGCCATGGTCAAGAAAGTCGGGGCCGACGACTTCCTGGCGAAGTTTCGCCCGGATGACCTGGCAGGCCGCGTAGTCGCGCGTATCAAGGCTGCGAGCCCTATCTGAAGCGCAAAACAACAAGATTCAAGCCAAGGAGGCTGATGGGAAACACATAACAAAAACATCAACAGAGGGCATACCATGTTGAAGTGCAATGAGCTCAACCTTGAGGCGCCTGACGGCGAGGAAAAGCCATTTTGGCGGGGCGGCGCAAAGTCTGAGGCGCCGTGCGCCTTGGGCTGCGGTGCTCAGCCGGCCGCGCCTGCCACGGCGGCTGCGCCAGCTAACCCAGTCATCCAAACATCCATGCAAGACGAGTTGGTCGCCGCACAGGAAATCTGTAGCCGCGCCAAGACCGCCGTTGTCGAAATGTTCGGCCATGTCCGCATGGGCCGGGCCCTGGAGCTTGAACACATCAGTGCACTGGTGGACGACATTTCGAGCTCGATCGCCCGCCATCCCGATGCCTTTATCAGCCTTGCACGCCTGAAAAGCATCGACGACTACACCTACATGCATTCGGTCGCCGTGTGTGCGTTGATGATTACCTTGGGTAATCAATTGGGGCTGTCCACCGCAGTGATTCGGCGCGTCGGGATGGCCGGGCTGCTGCACGACATCGGCAAAATGGCCATACCGGGCGCCATCCTCAACAAGCCCGGCCGGCTGAGCAGTGACGAATTGCAGCTGGTGCGCACCCATCCATTGGAAGGTGAAAAAACCCTGCTGGCGGCCTCACAGATGTGCGAAATGGTCGTGGATGTGTGCCTGCATCACCACGAAAAAGTCGACGGCACCGGCTACCCCCATCAGTTGGCGGGGGACCAGATCAGCCTGGTGGCCCGGATGGCGGCGGTGTGCGATGTCTACGACGCAATCACCTCGGACCGCTCCTACAACCAGGGCTGGGACCCCGCCGTCGCCATCCAGAAAATGTCCACATGGGAGGGGCATTTTGATGACGAGGTATTCAGCGCGTTTTTAAAGTCCGTGGGTATTTACCCGGTCGGCTCTATCGTTCAATTGAAAAGTGGCAGTATCGGCGTCGTGATAGAACAACATCCCGACTCTTTATTGACGCCAAAAATAAAAGTGTTCTTCCTGCCCGTTCTAAATATCTATGTCACACAGAAAATAATAGACCTGAGTGATCCCGCACAACCCGACCGGATTGTCGCGCGAGTACCGACCCAGCGTTATGGCTTTAAAAACACCGAACGTTTATGGCTCGATGAAGAGATGCCCAAAGAGCATTAAGCAATCCCCAGCGCTGTACCGCATGTCTATGCCTAAGCAGCCAATGATAAAACACTATGCCTTGCGCAAAAAAAGTACCGAAATGTCGACATTCGATGATGTTGGCGACTATTTAGCATGGGCAGGAAACATCATGAAATTCAACTCATTGCAGACTCGAATTTGCTTCACCGCCGGGCTCTGCCTGTTTATCTCGTGTGCAAGCCTGGTCTTATATGGCCTTTATTCCTCAACCGCCAATCAAGCCTATGTCGGCACGGAAGTTTCAACCCTGATTGAAAGCGCCACCATCCGCGAAGTGCAAAACCTGGCCGAGTCGCGTGCCAATGCCATCCAGGCAAAACTTCAGAACGCCTTGGATTCGGCACGCACTATGGCCAATACGCTGGGGGCGAGTAAAAGTGCCCAGAGCCCGCTGACCCTGGGTCGTGAGCAGATCAATACGATGCTGCTCAGCGTGCTCAAGGACAACCCCGACTTCAACGGCACATATTCATGCTGGGAGCCGGATGCGCTGGACGGCCAGGATCAAGCCTTTCGTATCAATGAGGGCGGTAACAACCCGTTGACGGGCCGCTTCACCCCCTACTGGACACGCAGCTCGGATGGCAATATCGCCGTGCAACCGCTGGTTGAGTACGACTCCGATGCCCGCCACCCCAATGGCGTGTTGAAGGGCGGCTGGTACTCCGGCCCTCGGGACACTCGGAAAGAAAGCGTCCTCGACCCGCTTCCCTATGTGGTGCAAGGCAAAAATGTGTGGCTGACCACGCTATCGGTCCCTATCACCGCCAATGGTAAGTTCTACGGCGTGGTCGGTGCTGACTTCGACATCTCGTTTATCCAGAAGCTCAGCGAGCAAATGTCCGCCGACCTGTATGGCGGCAAAGGCTCCGTGGCGATCCTGAGCAATCAAGGGCTGGTGGTGGCCGACAGTAAACGCCCGGAACTCATCGGCCAGTCACTGAAGGCCTTGCTGCCCGACACGTGGGAAAAAGTGTTGGCCAATATGCAGAAGGGCCAGGGCGACAGCCGACTCAACCCGGACTCCCAGGAAATCGAAGTGCAGATGCCGATCAACCTGGGGCGCACCGGCAAGCCCTGGGCGATCGTGATCCATCTGCCCAAAGCGGTGGTCATGAGCCAGGCCATGGCCCTGGAGCAGGAACTGCAGTCACGCGGCGTCAAGAGCAGCATTTGGCAGGTCTCGGTTGGCGTCGGCATCTCCTTGCTGGCATTGCTTGTACTGTGGTTCGCCACCGCGAAAATCGTCGGTCCGATTCGTGAAGCCGCCGCCCTGGCCGCCAACATCAGCCTGGGTGATTTCTCGCGCCGGCTGGTGCAAAAATCTGAAGATGAAGTGGGCCAATTGTCCTTTGCCTTGAACGATATGTCGGAAAGCCTGCAACGCCAGGTGCGCGTGGCCGAGCGTATTTCCGAGGGGGACTTGGATCTGGAAGTACGCCTGTCCTCGCCCAATGACACCCTGGGCAAGTCGTTGGAAAAAATGGTCGGCAACCTGAACAACTTAATTTCCCAGGTACAGGCCAGCGCCACGCAAATCACCGGCAGTTCCGCACAGGTCACCGAGTTAAGCCAGTCGCTGTCCGACGGCGCGTCCAATTCCGCTTCGTCCATCACCGAAATCAGTGCGGTGATGACCCAGATGGCGGCGCAGACCACCGACAACGCCGCTAATGCGAAGAAGGCCGACGAGCAATCCCAGGCTTCGCGCGCAGACGCGGGAGAAAGCGACAAGCTGATGAGCGAATTGATCGCGGCCATGGCGGAGATCGACAACTCGGGCAAAGACATCACTGCCATTATTACCACCATCGACAACATCGCCGCTCAAACCAACCTGCTGGCGTTGAACGCGGCCATCGAGGCGGCACGCGCCGGCGAACTGGGTCGCGGTTTTGCGGTGGTCGCCGATGAAGTCAGGAGCCTCGCCGCCCGTAGCGCCGAAGCCGCCCAGCAAACTGCCGCGCTGATTGCCGACTCTTCGACCAAGACCCAGCGCGGCATGATCATCGCCGGCCGCACAGCCGACTCGTTGCGAAATATCGTCACCGGCACCAGCACGGTGTCCAGCCTGGTGTCGTTGATCTACCAAGCCTCCAGTGAGCAGGCTTCCGGCCTGCAACAGGCGAGTATCGGCCTGGAGCAGATCGACGAAGTCACCCAGCAGAATCAGGTCAACTCCCAGCAATGCGCGGAGGCGGCCAAGAACCTGTCGGAGCGGGCCAACTCCATGCAACAGGGCCTGAGCCGGTTCAAAGTCAAAGCCTCGTAATGCCTCACGCGAAGCCAGGGGACGTTACCCCTGGCCCAGCCCCTTAAATCCACTCTTCGTTCATCAAATATTAAGAATCGCCTCCCTATACTCGCCGATTGCGGGCCGTTCCCCCGAGCGGTCCCCTGCCCCGGTAGCCACAACCCATGACGCGCCCCGCTCCCCTGCTGCTCCTGCTTGCTGGTCTGCTGTTCTTCTTTGCCCTGGGAAACCACGAACTGCAAGGCTCCACCGAAGCCCGCGTCGCGGGGATCGCCATGGCCATGCACCTGGACAATGATTGGGTCGTGCCGCAACTGTTTCGTGAACCCTTCCTGGAAAAACCGCCCCTGAGCCTGTGGCTGGACGCCGGAGCGATTCGCCTGTTCGGTGGCACGCCTGGGGCGGTACGCCTGGCCTCGGCATTTGCCGGTCTGTTCAGCGTGATGCTGTTCTATGGAATGCTGCGCCGGTTCGGGCGCCCGAAAACATTGGCCTTCAGCGCGGCGCTGATCCTGGCGACCATGGCCAGCTACTGGAGCAATGTGCGCGGCGTGGGGGAAGACTCACTGCTCAGCCTCGGCGTGACCACCGCGCTGCTGGCGTTCTACCAGGCGATGCGGCCTGAGTCCGAGCGCCAAGGCTCCACGACCTGGGCCTGGGCGCTGTTTACCGCCGGGATGGCGATCGCCACCTTGAGCAAAGGCGTACTGGGCCTGGCGATGCCGGGCATCGTGATCTTTGTGTACCTGGCCAGCACCAGCCTGATGGACAAGCGCCTGTGCATCGCCGACTGGCTCAAACCGGCGCTGTTTACCCTGCTGGCATTGGTGCCGCTGATGATCTGGCTGGGCTTCCTGTTCCAACGCGGCGGAATGCAGGCCGTTGGCGAAGTGCTGTGGACCAACAGCGTCGGGCGCTTCAGCGGCTCGTTTGTGGAGGCCGGGCACTACGAACCGTTCTACTACTACATCGCCAAGCTGCCCGAGGCCTTCCTGCCGTGGAACATCCTGGTGTACCTGGGCCTGTGGCATTTCCGTAGAAGCCTGGTGCGCAACCGCTATCGCCTGTTTTTCAGCGTATGGCTGGTGGCGCAATTCACCCTGCTGACGCTGGCCTCAAGCAAGCGCACGGTTTATCTGATGGCCCTGACACCGGCCGCCGCCGTACTGGCCGCAGAATATGCCCGGGTGTTGCTGGAATGGCTCAAGGATCACAAGCCGGCGTTGTACCGCTACCACCGGCACGTGATCGGCGGTGTCTTCAGCCTGCTGATCGCCTGCTATCTGGTGACCGCATTCTGGTTCGCGCCAAAAGCTGATGCGCGCCAGTCATTCGTACCGGTGATCATTCAGGTCCAGGCGCTGCAGGCGCAAGGCAAGGAAGTCGCGCTGTTCCAGCCCAACGAGCGGATCGCGGGGGCCGGCGTGTTCTATATGAAGGGGTACCTGAAGATCCTGCAGACGGAACCCGACCTGCACCGCTACCTCGCGGCCAAGCCCGGCAACGTTGCGCTGCTGGACCATACCAACGACTTGACCGCCAAGGTCACGGTGATCAAGGAGATGGCAATCAACCGCCAGCCCTACTACTTCATCGAGCAGTAAGGCCGGCGCGGGCATCAGTGTTTGGTGACCTTGTCCAGGTAACCCATGGCGAACGCCGAGATCACGAAGGTCATGTGAATGATCACGTACCACATCAGGTGTTGCGGATCGACGTTCTTGGCGTCCATGAAGATGCGCAGCAAGTGGATGGAGGAAATCGCCACGATGGAGGCCGCCACTTTCATCTTCAACGACGAAGAGTCCATGGTGCCCAGCCAGTTGAGCTTTTCCTTGTTTTCATCGATATCCAGCTGCGAGACGAAGTTCTCGTAGCCGGAAATCATCACCATCACCAGCAAGCCGCCGACCAGGGCCATGTCGATCAACGACAGCAGCACCAGGATCAACTCGGACTCGGCCATCGAGAACACGCTCGGCAGCAGGTGAATCACTTCCTGGAAGAATTTCAGCGCCAGCGCCAGCAACCCGAGGGACAGGCCGAAATAGATCGGCGCCAGCAGCCAGCGCGAGGCGTACATAGCATTTTCGATAAAGCGTTCCATTGGATCTCACACAGCATGGCTAGAAATGGCGGCGAGTATACCAGCCGCTATAAGACACCTGTAACCACGAGAAAACTGACCTGGGCGGCATCTGTAAGAGAATTTTTCTGCTAGTGTCGAGCCCAATAACTCGGCTCGATGACGTCGGACAGGAAAAAAATCAGATGATGGATGTGCGATCCCCTTTGGCCAGCGTTGGCCTGTGCGCCGCATTGTTACTGGCCGGCGGCTGTTCCCCAAGCGATGAGCAGAAACAGGCCACCCTCGAAGAGAAAACCGCAAAGTTCGAACAGTCCCTCGACAGCATCCAGGATCCGAAACTGCGCGACGCCATTGCCGACCTCGGCGGCTCGCTGCTGCTGCTGGAACGGGCGCGGGTCAAGCTGGCCACCAAGCCCATAGAAGCCGAATACGGCGAAGACACCCTCGCCCTGCTCAAGCACTACCCCACGCCGCAAGGGCTGGTGGACACCTACATCAATGGCTTGTTCGTACTGCGCAAAGCCTCACATTCGGACTACCTGACCGACCTGCAGCCGGTCTTCCCGTTCAACTTCAATGTGCCAGACCAGTTCCCCTTCCCCCACGGCCTGGAATGGCAATCCGTCACCTTGAGCAACAACAAGGTCGTGCCGTTCCAGCCGGAATGGTCGGAAACTGATCCCGGCATCCAGTTGAGCCCCAGCAGCTCCAACCTGACCAACCCGGATGACCTGACGGTCACCTATCCGTTCATCGATGGCATCGAGACGGAAAACAAAAGCCAGCCGCAACCCGTCCGCCTCAAGGGCACGGTAGAAGTGATCGCACCGGGCAAAGCGCTGACTTTCGATTTGTCGAAAAAGGACGTGGGCCACAAACGCACCGAAGGCAATATCACCGTCAACCTGCTGCTCCTGGAAAAGAACTACGCCGAAATCGAACTGACCAACAGCCAACCGCTGGCACCGGAAGTGGGTGACGAATCGCCTAACCCCTTGCTGGTACAGGCGCGGGACAGCACCGGGCAATTCCTCACACGCTCGGGTTCGATCAACGAAAGCAGCGCGCAAGTCGAGTTCTACCAGAAGCAATTGGCCGAGATGCAAAAACAGAAGGCCTGGTCCGACGCATTTGAAAAGCAACTGGTCGATGAGCAGAAAGCCTTCGAACACAAGCAAAGCAGCCATTACGCCAAGGTCTATTTCAATGGCCTGATCGACACCCTGCAGATCAACGTGCTGGATTTCTCCACGGCCACGGTCACCCGCAAAGATCTCGACCTGCCGGTCCTGCGCTTCGACAAGAACAGCCTGGAAAAGACCGTACAAGCCTTGCCCATGCCGGTCACCGTGTATGACGACGGCGCCGCCAGCTGGCTCAAGGACGCATCGTTGACCGAGGAACAACTGAAGAACAGCGTCACCATCAGCCAGTCCGTCGAAGATGCCAGCGCCGCCCATATCGTGTTCGACCACCCATTCACCTTCAATGACGACCTGGTGGGCAGCGAGCGCAACAGCAGCGAATCACCGGTGACGTTCTTCACTGCCGACGAGAAAGGTGAACGCGGCGAGCCTATTGAGCTGCCGACCGAGGCGTATGAATTGAACCCGGCCCGCGGCACTCTCACCTACGACCTCAACCTGTTCCCGGAAAACCCGGCGTTTGTCGTGGGTTCGATCCCGTTGTTCCTGGCGACTATCGAGAAAGGCGACATCGATGCGGCCAAGCTGCCTAAGGGGTTGTCGCTCAAGGACAACGCACTGATCGTCGACCAAAAGGAATTCCCCGCCGACAGCTGGCGCTTCTACGCCAAGGACGCCAGCGGCAACTACCTCAAGGAAATCCTCGGCGTCAGCCACCGTGCCGAGGAATACGGCACGGCCTTGTTTGACGTGCATTATTTCTACGGCCAGCCGACGGCACTGGAAAGCTACCAGCGCACCGACCTCAGTACCGTGCAATACGGCTTTGAGGTCAAATTGGACAAGCCCGAGAGCAAATAAACGCGCCTACAGCGCCAGTTGCTCATGGCTGCCATTGAGCTGGCGGAGATGGGCCTGCATGTGCAGGCACCAGATCTGCGGGTCACCCGCCAGCTCATAGCCGTGCAGGGTCAGGCTTTCGACGATCGATTGCAGCATGGTTTCTGCCACGAAGGGCCCATGAAACGGACCCTGGGATTTGATCGTGGAAGGCTGTTCGCCGGTCATTCCAGCGGCAAACAACAAGGTCCACATCCCGTTATCCCCCGCGAGAGGGCGAACGGAACATTCGATTCGGGTAACCAGGCCGAAGCACTGGCGGGTAAGGCAAAGGTTGCGCGGCATGGCGGCGACCCTCGGTAGATCGGTGTTCAACCTCAACCTATGGCGAGGCTGTTTCTATCCAGCGACTCCTGTGGATATCCCTACGCTCAGAATAGAAGAAAAACACGACAAACCAAGGCTGTAGGGACCAACGGACATTAGCCCCCCAGAAGGAAGTCAATTTAGTGACGCAACCAGATCCAAATGTGGGAGGGGGCTTGCTCCCGATGCAGTGTGTCAGTCGACATCTACGTGACTGACCTATCGCAATCGGGAGCAAGCCCCCTCCCACATGCTTGATCCGGCCTGGCCTCAGAACTCAGGTGGGCCTGGCTTCGGCCAGCGCCTGCTGCGCCAGCTCCTTCTCCGCTTCCTTCAAGTCTTCCTCGCTGATCATCTCGGCAATCGCGCGCAAGCGCTCGACCACGCGGGCATTGACGGTGCCTTCCGGGAACTGCCCCTCGGCGTCCGGCTCACCGGCATCCTCGCCCACCAGCAGGCTCAACGCCTCATCCGCCTGACGCACCGCATAGATATGGAATTGCCCGGCGCGCACGGCCTGCAGCACCTTCTCATCCAGCATCAACGTGGCAACGTTGGCCTGGGGAATGATCGCCCCTTGCTCACCGGTCAAACCGCGGGCTTCACACAGGCGGAAGAAACCTTCGATCTTCTCGTTGACCCCGCCCACGGCCTGCACTTCACCAAACTGGTTGATCGAACCGGTGATGGCAAAACACTGCTTGAGTGGCGTCTTCGATAAGGCCGAGATCAAGGTGCACGCCTCGCCCAGGGACGCGCTGTCACCGTCCACGTAACCGTAGGACTGTTCCAGCGCGATGCTCGCCGAGATCGCCAGCGGGAACTCCTGGGCATAGCGGCTGCCCAGGTAACCGGTGAGGATCATCACACCCTTGGAGTGAATCGGCTGCCCGAGGTTAACTTCACGCTCGATGTCGACAATGCCGCTGCCGCCCGGGTACACCGTGGCGGAAATCCGCGCCGGCACACCGAACGCCGAGTCACCGACCTCCAGCACCGTCAGCCCGTTGCACTTGCCGACCGCCGCGCCGGCGGTGTCGATCAGGATTACCCCGGCGAGCATGTCGTCGAGAATGCGCGCCGACACACGCCCGGTACGCGTGGCCTTGGCCTTCAGTGCACGCTCGATATGGCCTGCATCGGTCATCTCATCGCCTGCCAGGTGACGGATAAAATCCGCCTCACTCACCAGCTGGAACAAATCCCCAATACGCGCCGACAAACGGCCCTGATGCTCTGCCAGCCGTGCGCTGTAGGTGGCCAGGCGCGCCACCGCGTCAGAGGTCAGCGGCGCCATGCCTTCTTCCGAAGTGCGGGTTTTGAGCAACTGGGCGAACTGCTCCAGGCTCTCGTCCACCATCGGGATGTCTTCGTCGAAATCCACCAGCACCCGGAACATCTCCTGGAAGTCCGGATCGGCGTCCTGCAGCGCGTAATACAACTGGCGCGAACCGATGATGATCACCTTGACCTGCAATGGGATCATCTGCGGGTTGAGGGTCACGGTGGCCAGGCGGCCCAGTTCGCCCAGGGGCGATTCCATCTTCAGCTTGCGTGACTGCAGGGAACGCTTGAGGGCGTCCCATACAAACGGCTCGCTGAGCATCTTCTCGGCTTCAAGAATCAGAAAGCCGCCGTTGGCACGGTGCAACGCCCCCGGGCGTAACTGGCGATAGGTGGTGTACAGCGCGCCCTGGTCGGTGCTGTATTCGATACGGCCGAACAGGTTGTCGTAGGTTGGGTGCGGTTCAAACACCACCGGCGCGCCACCGTTGACCGGATGACCCACCACCAGGCTCGGGCAGTATTGCTCTTCGAGCAGCTTGCGGGCCTGGGCGTCGGTCTTGGCGTCGTCCACCAATTGTTCCACCACGGTTTTCAGCAGGTACACCTGCATGGCCTGCAGGTAACCGCAGACACCGGCGTTCTCGGCGTACTTTTCCGACAGCGGCGCGAGCAACGGTTGCAGGGCCAGGGTGATGGTTTCTTCGTTGAACTGACGCAGTTGGTTGTTGGACTCGCGCTTCCACTGAGGGAGGCTGGCCAACTCCTCGTTGAGGCGTTCTTCCAACTCGGAAATATCCGTATGGAAGCGCTCGCGATCCACTTCCGGCAGCTGCGAGAACTCGGCCTCATCCAGCGCCTTGCCGTCGAGCATCGGGGTGAAGGCGATGTTTGAACTGTCGCGGTACAGCGCCACATCCTTTTCCAACGCCAGGCGTTCGATTACGTCCAGGGCCTTGTCGTAACGCTGATTGAAGGCGCGGTCGATGGCACTTTTGCGCTGTTGATAAGTAGGGTGCTCAAACACCGCCGGGAAGGTCGCGACGAGGTTGTCGACCAGCCCATTGATGTCGGCAATGAACGCCGCTGCCGCACCGCCTGGCAACTCCAGGGCGCGGGGTTCGCGAGGCTCGTCAAAATTATTCACATAGACCCAGTCCGCCGGGGTCTGCAGGCGCTTGCCTTCGGCCTTCAGGTAGCGTTTGACGAACGAAAAGCGGCCGGTGCCCGGCTCGCCCATGACAAATACGTTGTAACCGGGGCGTGGCATGGCCACACCGAACTGCAACGCTTCAACCGCGCGTTCCTGGCCAAGCACACCGCGAAAGGGCTCCAGATCATTGGTGGTCGAGAAGCTGAACTGTTCAGCGGAGAAAGGGCGAGTCAGCGCTTCGGGCGCTAGACGCAAGCTGGCAGCAACAGGATCAGGCATCGGGCTTCCTTACATCAGGCGGGGCAGATGACGGCATTCTGGCTCTCCGTTGCGCGCTCTGGCAAGGCGAGCCGTAGGGAAAGCATAGACACGGGATACGTCCTGCAAGAAAAACGTGACATTGCTGATTGTTTTATAAAAACACACGGAACCCTTGGAACGTGCCTAAACTCCAAACTGCGCGGGTTGGACTAATAACCGATCCCAGGGGCGCTATGAAGTGCCTGAACCCTTGTCCATTGGTTTGCACACAAAGAGAACAAAGCTATGAAACGGATCCTTCTCGGTACTCTCTTCACCGTCGTCTCCCTCAATGCAATGGCTGAAGCACCAGGCGGCCCGAACTGCGGTTGGGGCAACATGTTGTTCGAAGGCCAGCGCGGTACTCCGGCGCACTTCCTGGCTTCCACCACCAACGGTACCTCGGGTAACGCCACCTTCGGCATGACCTCGGGCACCAACGGCTGCAGCACCAACAGCGCGCTGACCTACGGCGGCAAGTCCTGGATTGCCATGAATGGCATGATGAACGAGCTGTCCGAAGACATGGCCAAGGGCAATGGTGAAGCACTGACCACCTACGCCGTGGTACTGGGCGTTGCTCCGGAAGATCGCGAGCACTTCGCGGCTGTGGCTCACGAGCACTTCCAGCAAATCTTCAGCAAGGCCGATGTGACCGCTGAAGACGTGCACAACAACACCCTGGCTGTACTGAAAGGCGATGCCCGTCTGGCGAAATACGCTACCCAGGCTTAAGCTCGACCTGCCCGCGCCTCCCCAGGCGCGGGTTTTATTTTTGGACCCGCCTCCCTTTGGGTCTCTCTAATTTCCGACTTAAGTTGCCCCTATGCTCAAACGCTTTGCCTGGATGGCACTCCTCGCCTGCGCCCCGCTGTACGCGGCACCGCACCTTGATGATCAACGTTTGCAGCAATTGGCCAATGATCCGTTCTGGCTCTCTTTAGGCCATTACGAAGCCGGCAAAATCAGTGGCTGGCGCAGTTATGTCAGTGAAAAGAAATTCTTCCTCGCCGCCGATGGCGCACACCACCCGGAAGCAGAACTCAAGGCCACCGTCGACGCGCTTTACGCTCCGGCCAGCCTGGGTGAAAAACACGCCCAATGCGTTTATCCCGCACGTACCCGCTGGCTCAAGGATCAGTTGCACCTCACTGACCTGCCTGCCGTGGACTGCAAAGAATTCAAGCAATGGTTCAAGGACGTCGCGCCCCATAGCGCGGTGATGATCTTCCCGGCGGCCTACCTCAACAGCCCGTCGTCGATGTTCGGCCACACCCTGCTGCGTATCGACCAGGCCGACGTACAGAGCAACAAGACCGCGCTGCTCAGCTACGCGATCAACTTCGGCGCCTACATCGAAGGCTCGGACAACAGCATCCTATATGCCTGGAAAGGCCTGATGGGCGGCTACCCCGGCCTGTTCGCCCTGGTGCCCTACCAAGAAAAACTCTCGGAATACCGCAGCCTCGAAAACCGTGACCTGTGGGAATACCGCCTCAACCTCACCCAGGTCGAGACCGAGCGCATGGTCGAGCACGTGTGGGAGCTCAAGCAGATCCAGTTCGACTACTTCTTCTTCGATGAAAACTGCTCCTATCGCCTGCTGGAACTGCTGCAAGTGGCCCGCCCCGGCCTGCGCCTGACCGAACAATTCCCGCTTACCGCCATCCCCACCGACACGGTCAAGGCAGTGAAAGAGGCCGGCCTGGTCGAGAAGATCGACTACCGCCCCTCCCGTGAGCGCGAGCTGCTGGAGCGCGCCAAGCCGCTGGACAGCGACGAGCAACAATGGGTGCTGAAGGTCAGCGACGACCAGCAGCAATTGCAGGCGCCGGCCTTCAAAGCATTACCTCGCGACCGCCAGGCCCTGATCATCGACGCCGCCTACCGCCTGGGTCGCTACCGCGCCAATGGCCTCGAACGCGACACCGCACGCTCCCAACGCAGCTTCGAACTGCTGCGCGCGATCAACCAGAACCCCGCGCCCGACCTGAAGATTACGCCCCCCGGCCTGCCCGAAAACGGCCATGAGTCACGTACCTGGCAAGCCGGCATCGGCACACGCGGCGACAAGGCTTTCGGCGAATATGGCCTGCGCATGGCCTACCACGACCTCAACGACAACGCCGAAGGCTTCCCCCTCGGCGCGCAGATCGAAATCCTGCAGATGAAACTGCGCCAGTACGAAGGTAACCACTGGCAACTGCAGCAACTGGACCTGGCCACCATCCGCTCCCTGACCCCGCGCAACGCCTTGCTGCAGCCGTGGTCCTGGCAAGTCACCGGCGGCCTGGAGCGCGTACCCGGTAAACACGACGACGAAACCCTGGTCGCCCATGTCAACGGCGGCGCCGGCGGCACCTGGCAACTGAGCGACGACATGCTCGGCTTCGCCCTCGGCACCGTGCGCGTGGAACACAACAATGACTTCAACGAAGCCATCTCCCCCGCTGCCGGGTTCAATACCGGCGTGTTGTGGAAAAACCCGCTGGGCAATTTGAGCCTTGAAGCAAAAGGGGATTTCTTCACCAATGGTGAAGTGCGGCGCAGCCTCAGCCTGAACCAGCAGTGGGAACTGTCCCGCAACCTGGGCCTGCGCCTGAGTGCACAGCGCGAGTACAGCCACTTGTCGACGCCGGTGAATGAAGTGATGCTTGAGGTGAAGTGGTATCACTACTGACTAACACCTTTTGTCAGCATTGCCCGCACAATCAGGAGCTCACTCGACATGGCCGTTACCTGCACCACCCTTGAAGAAGTTCGAAACAACATCGACCGCCTCGACCAGCAAATCGTCACCCTGCTGGCCGAACGCGGCCGCTACGTCTCCCAGGCGGCACGCTTCAAAAAAGACACCGATGGCGTCAAGGCCCCACAGCGGGTTGAGCAGGTGATTGCCAAGGTGCGGGGTTTATCGGAAGCCGTAGGCGCCAACCCCGAGGTGACCGAGCAGGTCTATCGCGCGATGATCGCGGCGTTTATCCAGCAGGAATTGGCGGAACACGCGGCTCTGGCGACCAACCAGGCAACATAGGCCCTTGTGGTGAGGGCGCCAACGGCTTCGGCGCCCACCGCTCGATCTCATCGCGCTCCACACCTTTCTCACACCCCTTTCACGCCTCCCCGACAAATCCCTATCTAGACTTCCCCTATCAGCCGTGAAGCGGCGAGGGAGCAAGCGATGTGGCGGTATGCAGTAATGCTGTGTGCGGTGGTGTGGCTGGCGGGTTGCCAATCGACTCATCAGGAGTTGCTCGCCAAGGGTTATCCACCGGCCTTTGCCGATGGCTTTGATGATGGCTGCAGCAGCGGTCGCCAGGCCGCTGGCGTGATCACTGGGGAGTTTCGCAAGAACGTTCCCCGCTACCTGAAAGACCGGGAATACGCCGCAGGCTGGGAGGATGGTTTTCGCCAGTGCAAGGCCATGCGCGAGAACGAGGAGTTGCGCGACTACAAGAACGACCACTGGGACGACCGCGAGCGCGCCTGGCAGCAGGAGAAGAACCGAGATGCTGCGCGGGCCTATCGCTCGCAATAGGTCGCTTTCAGACATCCATCGAAACTAAAGCGCGGCGAACATGGCCCAAGCTCCATAGAGGGAGAACGTCATGAGCCGAGCTTTTGTAAATGAGGACAACGCGGCCGCCCAGGCCGATCAACCGGTGGAGCGTCAGGTCAGTGAGCAGCCCAATCGCCTGACCGCGCTGGGGTTGGCGCAATTGCAGGCCAAGGTTACGCAGCTACAGGCCGAACACAGCGCCGAATCCGCCAAGGGCGAACAGGCCGACAAACAGCGCCAGGCCGACCTTGAGCGGGATTTGCGCTACTTCAACCAGCGCGTACAGAGCGCCCAGGTGGTGGCGCCCGCTACATCCACCGACAAGGTGCAGATCGGCAGTTGGGTGACCTTCGCCAATGAGCATGACGAGCAACAGCGTATCCAATTGGTCGGCGAAGACCAGGCCGATGCCGGCGCCGGCCTGATCAACTGGGGTTCGCCCCTGGGCCGTGCCTTGCTGGGAGCCCAGGTGGGTGACGAGGTGCTGTGGAAGCGCCCCGTCGGCGATCAGTTGATCGAAGTGCTGCGCATCGAAACCGAGGCTTAGACGATGCCTTGGGCCAGCATCGCGTCGGCAACTTTCACGAAGCCCGCAATGTTCGCGCCCTTCACGTAGTTGATCCGACCGTTCTCTTCGCCGTAGTGCACGCAGGCATGGTGGATCGACTGCATGATGTTGTGCAGCTTGCTGTCCACTTCACCGGCGGTCCACAGCAGGCGCATGGCGTTCTGCGACATCTCCAGGCCGCTCACGGCGACGCCGCCGGCATTCGATGCCTTGCCCGGCGCGAACAGAATGCCCGCCTCGATAAAAATATCCACAGCCTCAAGTGTCGTCGGCATGTTGGCGCCTTCGGCCACACAGATGCAGCCGTTGCGCAGCAACGTGCGGGCGGCTTCGGCGTCGAGTTCGTTCTGGGTAGCGCATGGCAGGGCAATATCGCAGGCCAGTTCCCAAGGGGTTTTACCGGCGCGGAACTCCAGGCCGTAACGGGCGGCCAGTTCGCTGATGCGCCCACGCTGCACGTTTTTCAACTCCAGCAGCGCCGACCATTGCTCCTCGGTCAAGCCGCTTTCGGCGTACAGCGTGCCTTCGGAATCGGACAAGGAAATCACCTTGCCGCCCAGGTCCATGACCTTGCGCGCCGCGTATTGGGCTACGTTGCCGGAGCCAGAGACCGCCACGCGCTTGCCTTCTACCCGTTGATCGTCGCGCTTGAGCATCTCTTCGGCGAAGTACACACACCCGAATCCGGTGGCTTCCGGGCGGATCAGGCTGCCGCCGTAGGTCATGCCCTTGCCGGTCAACACCGAGGTGAATTGGTTACTCAGGCGCTTGTACTGGCCGAACAGGAAGCCAATCTCACGGGCGCCCACGCCGATGTCGCCGGCCGGTACGTCCACGTCTGCGCCGATATGGCGGTACAGTTCGCTCATGAACGCCTGGCAGAAGCGCATGACTTCGGCGTCACTCTTACCTTTTGGATCAAAGTCCGAGCCGCCTTTACCGCCGCCCATGGGCAGCGAGGTCAGGGAATTCTTGAAGGTCTGCTCGAAGGCAAGAAACTTGAGCACGCCCAGGTTTACCGACGGGTGAAAACGCAGACCGCCCTTGTAAGGGCCGATGGCGCTGTTCATCTGAATACGGAAGCCTCGGTTGACCTGGACCTTGCCATGATCATCCACCCACGACACCCGAAAGGTAATCGCCCGCTCCGGCTCGCAGATGCGCTCCAGGATGCCCGATGTCAGGTAGTGGGGATTGGCTTCAAGAAACGGCCACAGGCTGCGCAGGACTTCTTCTACGGCCTGGTGGAATTCCGGCTGGTCGGGGTCGCGTTTTTTCAGGCGGGCGAGGAAGGATTCGACGGATTCGATCATGAAAAGTCTCGGCAAATTGATTGTTTTTAAATGAGATTGAGCCGGACTTTATCAATTCATGCCGCACCGCGACAGGGCAAAATGTCGCCTTTGTGAATTTAAATGGTGCATTAGATATAAATAAACCCAGGAAACAGGGATTTATCGCACTTAAAAGGGGATTGCCAAGGCAGGCGATGCACCAGCAAGGAAATAGCCATCGGGGCAAGCCCCCTCCCACATTTGATCGGTGTGGGTTGGGAAAAATGCGCAAAAAAAAGCGGAGCCCGAGGGCCCCGCTTTTTTCAAACCAGCCGGATCAGGCCAGTTTTTTGTGCCGTACACGGTGCGGCTGGGCAGCAGCTTCGCCCAAACGCTTTTTACGGTCCGCTTCGTACTCGGTGTAGTTGCCTTCGAAGAACACGGCTTGGGAGTCGTCTTCGTACGCCAGGATGTGGGTCGCGACGCGGTCAAGGAACCACCGATCGTGAGAGATCACAATGGCGGCGCCCGGGAAGTCCAGCAGGGCTTCTTCCAGGGAACGCAGGGTTTCAACGTCGAGGTCGTTGGACGGTTCGTCGAGCAGCAGGACGTTGCCGCCCTCTTTCAGGGTCAGGGCCAGGTGCAAGCGACCGCGCTCACCACCGGACAGGTCCTTGACGAACTTCTGCTGGTCGCCGCCCTTGAAGTTGAAACGACCGACGTAGGTGCGCGACGGGATTTCATAGTTGCCGATGCGGATCTGGTCGGAACCGTCTGAGATCTGCTGGAATACCGTCTTGCTGCCATCCAGGTCTTCGCGGCTCTGGTCCACACAGGCCAGTTGCACGGTTTCTCCAACTTCGATGGTGCCCGAGTCCGGGGTTTCCTTGCCCATCAGCATGCGGAACAGGGTGGATTTACCCGCACCGTTACCACCGATAACGCCGACGATCGCGCCTTTTGGCATGGAGAACGACAGGTTGTCGATCAGCACGCGATCGCCATAGCCTTTGGTCACGTTCTTGAACTCGATGACCTTGTCACCCAGGCGCGGCCCGGCCGGGATGTAGATCTCGTTGGTTTCGCTGCGCTTCTGGAATTCCTGCGACTGCATTTCTTCGAAGCGTTGCAGACGTGCCTTGGATTTGGACTGGCGGGCCTTGGCGCCTTTGCGCACCCACTCCAGTTCTTCCTTCATGGCTTTTTCGTGGGCCGATTGCTGCTTGGATTCGGCGGCCAGACGGTCGGACTTGGCTTCCAGCCAACCGGAGTAGTTGCCCTCGTAAGGGATACCGGCGCCGCGGTCGAGCTCGAGGATCCAGCCGGCAACGTTGTCCAGGAAGTACCGGTCGTGCGTGATTGCAACCACGGTGCCCGGGAAGTCGTGCAGGAAGTGCTCCAGCCAGGCGACGGAGTCGGCGTCCAAGTGGTTGGTCGGTTCGTCGAGCAGCAGCATGTCGGGAGCGGACAGCAGCAGGCGGCACAGGGCCACGCGACGTTTCTCACCACCGGAGAGGAATTCGACCTTGGCGTCCCAGGCCGGCAGGCGCAGCGCATCGGCGGCGACTTCCAGCTGGCGCTCCAGGTTGTGACCGTCGCCGGCCTGCAGGATCGCTTCAAGCTTGGCCTGTTCGGCGGCCAGCTTGTCGAAGTCGGCATCCGGCTCGGCGTAGGCGGCGTAGACCTCGTCCAGGCGGGCCTGGGCGTCCTTGATCACGCTGACGGCTTCCTCAACCACTTCACGCACGGTCTTGGTCGGGTCCAGGATCGGTTCCTGTGGCAGGTAGCCGATGTTCAGTTCCGGCATCGGGCGGGCTTCGCCTTCGAACTCGGTATCGACGCCAGCCATGATTTTCAGCAGTGTGGACTTACCCGAGCCGTTGAGGCCGAGCACGCCGATCTTGGCGCCCGGGAAAAAGGACAGCGAAATATTTTTCAGGATTTCCCGCTTCGGCGGAACAACTTTTCCCAGCCGATGCATGGTGAAGACGTATTGAGCCATGGTGAACCTAGCGTCTGTGACTGATGAATTAAGCGGGCGAAGCCCGTGCCAGGCCATGCGCCGCGCGGGCAGTTGACTATCATCAATGCCAGCGAGCGGAAAAGCCTGAAAATCTGGGGCTGGAACGCCACCGCGTAACCGGCAAAGCTACCTCAATGCGCTTGGTCAGTCCAGCCAAGCAGGGCTGGCACTTTGCCACAAGTCAAGGCATGCTAGCCGCCCTTCGGGCGTCCGGCTTATAGTGCACGTCGCGCGCCAGTCCAGCCAAACCGCAGGATCACAGCTTGTCCAAAGTCACGCCGCCAACTCCCTTGCGCGCCGCTCATGTAGCGCCGGGAACGCCCCTGCACGGCACCCTCAAAGGCGCATTGGCGACGCTTGTCCTCCTGCTGCTCGCGTTATTGTTCTGGCAACTGCTGGACCAACTGCAGCAAAACCAGAAAAACCAGCAGCAATACACCATCGACTACAGCGCCGACCTGGCTGAACAGATCAGCCTGAACATGGCCCTGAGCGCAAAAATTGCCCTGAACCTGCTACCGATGGTCGAGCCGCCGCGCGACATCGAACAGCAACAGGCCTTGACGCGCACGTTGCAGCGCTCGCTGCCGGAACTGCGCAGTATCGCCCTGCTCGCGCCCAGCGGCGCGATGATCAGCGACAGCGCCAATGACAGCCAGGACAGCGCCTGGCTGGAAGAGCTGGTGCAGCGCAGCCACGGCCAGCCTTACTACCTGAGCAATAACGACGACGGCACCCTCATCTATCTGCTGCTGCACCAGCCCAGCGGTGGCTCAAGGATGTACTGGGCGCTGCGCCTGGCACCCAACTACCTGGTCAACCTGACCCGCCAGGACAGCCAGGGCCAGCGCCCCATGTGGGCCATCGAGAACCGCCTGAACCACCGTGTGGTCAGCCGTGACAGCGGCATGCCGGCGCAATGGGGCGACGCCCTGACCCCGGATGACCTGAATAAAAGCGTGCTGGTCACGCCCTTGAGCAAAAGCGACTGGCAGTTGCGCGGGTTGTTCGACCGTGCAGCCGTGCTGGAACAATTGCTGCCGGCGTTTATCGGTAAATGCCTGCTGGGCCTGGCCTTCTCGTTGATCCCCGTGATCGTGCTGCTGAATATGCGTCGCCGCCAGCGCCAGGTGCATGAAGGCCGGCGGCGGTATCAGGATATTTTCGAAGGCACCGGCGTCGCGCTGTGCGTACTTGACTTGTCGGGCCTGAATGCATTCTTTGGCAGGGTGCACTTGCAGACCCGCGAGCAACTGCACGCCTGGCTGCAAACTTCCCCCGAGGAATGCCGGCAGTTGCTCACCGAACTGCGCATCACCGAGATCAACCAGGTGGCGGTGAGCCTGCTCAGAGTGAGCTCCTGCGAGGAAGCGTGGGAGCGGCTGATCGATGATTGCCCGCGCAACACCACGTCCATCGGTCATCAGATACTCGAAGCGGTCCTGACCCAACAAAATCAGCTTGAGTTGGAAATCCAGCTCAAGGACGTGGCCGGCAACGAACAGTACCTTTGGATGGTGATGCGCCTGCCGGAACAGCAGGACGACTTCAAGGCGGTGATCCTCAGCATCAGCGACATCACCAGCCGCAAGCTGATCGAACTGTCGCTGGTGGAACGTGAAAGCTTCTGGTCGGACGTGGTCCGTACCGTGCCCGACCACCTGTATGTGCAGGATGTGATCAGCCAGCGCATGATCTTCAGTAACCACCATCTGGGCCATACCCTCGGCTATACCAAGGCCGAACTGCAGCAAATGGGCGAGTATTTCTGGGAAATCCTGCTGCACCCCGAAGACGCCGAGCATTACCACGATCTACGCCAACAGCAACGCCAGGTCGGCTACACGACGCAGCTGCACTGCCAGTTGCGCTTTCGCCATCGCAATAACCAATGGCGGCGCTTTGATATTCGCGAGCAGGCCCTGGCGCGGGACAAGACGGCGCAAGTCACGCGCATCATCGGTGTGGCCAAGGACATCACCGACCAGATCGAAGCCAGCGAGTCCCTGCGCGACAGCGAACAGCGCTACCGCATGCTGGCCGAAAGCATCAGCGACGTGATCTGCTCCACCGACAGCCAACTGGCCCTGAACTACGTCAGCCCGTCGGTCAACGCCGTGCTGGGTTATGACGTGGACTGGGTATTCAAGAACGGCTGGCAGTCGATCATCGCCAACCCGCAGCAACTGACCGGCATCTATAGCCTGGTGGAACAGGTCAGCCGCGCACTGGGCGATCCCGAGGCGCTGAATAGACTGCGCGATCAAGTGCAGACCCAATTGTTCCTGTTCGACTGCCTGCGCGCCGATGGCCGCAAGGTGCCGATCGAGCTGCGCCTGGTGCTGGTGTGGGATGAGCACGGCGCCTTCGAGGGCATCCTTGGCGTGGGCCGCGACATCAGCCAGCAACGCCGTGCCGAAAAAGACCTGCGCATGGCCGCCACCGTATTCGAGCACTCCACGTCGGCGATCCTGATCACCGACCCCGCCGGCTATATCGTGCAGGCCAACGAGGCGTTCAGCCGGGTCAGCGGTTATGCGGTGAGTGATGTACTCGACCAGTTGCCGAACATGCTCACCGTCGACGAACAACAGGAAGCCCACCTGCGCTACGTGCTCAAGCAACTGCACCAGCACAGCACCTGGGAAGGCGAAGTGTGGCTCAAGCGCCGTAACGGCGAGCATTACCCGGCCTGGGTCGGCATTACGGCGGTGTTCGACGATGAAGGCGACCTGGCCAGTTATGTGTGCTTCTTCAGCGATATCAGCGAACGCAAGGCCAGCGAACAGCGCATCCACCGCCTGGCCTATTACGACGCCCTGACCCACCTGCCCAACCGCACCTTGTTCCAGGACCGCCTGCACACCGCGTTGCAGTCGGCCGAACGGCAGAAGTCGTGGGTGGTGCTGATGTTTCTCGACCTCGACCGTTTCAAGCCGATCAACGACTCCCTGGGCCACGCCGCCGGCGACCGCATGCTCAAGGAAATGGCCACCCGCCTGCTCGGTTGCGTCGCCGAAGACGATACCGTGGCGCGCATGGGCGGCGACGAGTTCACCTTGCTGCTGCAACCGCGGGTCAGCCGCGAAATGGCGCTGAACCGCGCGATCCATGTGGCCGAACAGATTTTGGCCAGCCTGGTGAAGCCGTTTGTGCTGGAGGGTCGCGAGTTCTTTGTGACCGCCAGTATCGGCATTGCACTCAGCCCGCAGGACGGCAACGAGCTGAGCCAGCTGATGAAGAACGCCGATACGGCGATGTATCACGCCAAGGAACGTGGCAAGAACAACTTCCAGTTCTACCAGGCCGACATGAACGCCAGCGCCCTGGAACGCCTGGAGCTGGAAAGCGACCTGCGCCACGCGCTGGAGCAGGACGAATTCGTGCTCTATTACCAGCCACAGTTCAGCGGCGACGGCAAACGCCTGACCGGCGCCGAAGCGCTGCTGCGCTGGCGCCATCCACGCCGTGGACTGGTGCCGCCGGGGGACTTTATTCCGGTGCTCGAAGAGTTGGGCCTGGTGGTGGACGTGGGCGACTGGGTGATCAGCGAAGCCTGTCGCCAGCTCAAGACCTGGCACCAGAACAAGGTGCGGGTGCCGAAAGTCTCGGTGAACATCTCCGCGCGGCAGTTCTCCGACGGCCAGCTGGGCACGCGCATCGCCACCATCCTCAAGGACACCGGCCTGCCACCGGCGTGCCTGGAACTGGAGCTGACCGAAAGTATCCTGATGCGCGAAGTCAACGAAGCCATGCAGATCCTCGACAGCCTGAAAAACCTGGGCCTGAGCATTGCGGTGGACGACTTCGGCACGGGTTATTCGTCACTCAACTACCTCAAGCAATTCCCCATCGACGTGCTGAAAATCGACCGCACCTTCGTCGATGGCCTGCCATCCGGCGAGCAGGATGCGCAAATCGCCCGCGCCATTATCGCCATGGCCCACAGCCTCAACCTGGCGGTGATCGCCGAAGGTGTGGAAACCCATGAGCAGCTGGACTTCCTGCGCGAGCATGGTTGCGACGAGGTGCAGGGTTATCTGTTTGGACGGCCGATGCCGGCACATCGGTTCGAGGCGCAGTTCAGCAATGATGCCCTCTTCATGTTCGACTGAGATTTTGTGGTGAAGCCACTGGCCTCATCGGGGGCAAGCCCCCTCCCACATTTGAATGTATTCACAAGTCAAAAGGTGGCAGGGGGCTTGCCCCCGATGAGGCCGGCACAGTCACCACCCATCCCGAGATGAGCCCCACTTGTCCGCGACATGATGTCCTTTCATATGCCATCTAAAACCCATTGGGTTAGAATGCCCTCCTTTTCTGCCCCCGATCCTTGAGGACCGCCATGTTCAGCCGTGATTTGACTATTGCCAAGTACGACGCCGATCTCTTCGCCGCCATGGAGCAAGAAGCCGTGCGCCAGGAAGAGCACATTGAGCTGATCGCTTCGGAAAACTACACCAGCCCTGCGGTGATGGAGGCTCAAGGTTCGGTTCTGACCAACAAGTACGCCGAAGGCTACCCAGGCAAGCGTTACTACGGTGGCTGCGAGTACGTCGACGTGGTTGAGCAACTGGCCATCGACCGTGCAAAAGAACTGTTCGGTGCCGATTACGCCAACGTCCAGCCACACGCCGGCTCCCAAGCCAACAGCGCCGTGTACCTGGCCCTGCTGCAAGGCGGCGACACCATCCTGGGCATGAGCCTGGCCCACGGTGGTCACCTGACCCACGGCGCCAGCGTTTCCTCCTCCGGCAAGCTGTACAACGCCGTTCAATACGGCATCGATGCCAACGGCCTGATCGACTACGACGAAGTCGAGCGCCTGGCGGTCGAGCACAAGCCAAAAATGATCGTGGCCGGTTTCTCTGCCTACTCGCAGATCCTGGACTTCCCACGCTTCCGCGCCATCGCCGACAAGGTTGGCGCCTACCTGTTCGTCGACATGGCTCACGTAGCCGGTCTGGTCGCCGCTGGCGTCTACCCGAACCCGGTGCCTTTCGCCGACGTGGTGACCACCACCACCCACAAGACCCTGCGCGGTCCACGTGGCGGCCTGATCCTGGCGCGCGCCAACGCCGAGATCGAGAAAAAGCTGAACTCCGCCGTATTCCCGGGCGCCCAGGGTGGCCCACTGGAGCACGTGATCGCCGCTAAAGCGATCTGCTTCAAGGAAGCACTGCAACCTGAGTTCAAGACCTACCAGCAACAAGTGGTGAAAAACGCCCAGACCATGGCCAGCGTGTTCATCGAACGCGGTTTTGACGTGGTGTCCGGCGGTACTGAAAACCACCTGTTCCTGCTGTCGCTGATCAAGCAGGACATTTCCGGTAAAGATGCTGACGCTGCCCTGGGCAAAGCCTTCATCACCGTGAACAAAAACTCCGTGCCGAACGACCCACGTTCGCCGTTCGTCACCTCGGGCCTGCGCTTCGGCACCCCGGCTGTGACCACTCGTGGCTTCAAGGAAGCAGAGTGCAAGGAACTGGCCGGCTGGATCTGCGACATCCTGGCAGACCTGAACAACGAAGCCGTGATCGACGCGGTACGTGAGAAGGTCAAGGCCATCTGCAAAAAACTGCCGGTATACGGCGCTTGATTGCAGTTGCTTGACTAAGAAGCCCGGCTCTTGAGCCGGGCTTTTTTATGCCAATTGTCCAGTTTGAAATGCGCCCAAGTGTGGGAGGGGGCTTGCCCCCGATAGCAGTGTGTCAGTCACATATAGGTTTACTGACCCACCGCCATCGGGAGCAAGCCCCCTCCCACAGTTGACTGCATTACACGTCAGGGTTGGTAGACTTTGGCAAAGCCTTCGCGGATTTTGTCTTCCGGCAACTCATCGGCAATAAACACGATCACACTCTCCCGCACTTCACCCTCGGCCCACTCGGTATCCCAGTCGAAACCATAGAGTTTCAGCACGCCCTGAAACACCATGCGGCGGTCTTCGCCGGCGATGTTGAGCACGCCTTTGTAGCGCAGCAGTTGCTTGCCATGGTCTTCCAGCAGTTCGTTCATGAACTCACTGAGGCGGTCGATATCCAGCGGCTGGTCGGTGCGCAACACTAGGCTGGATATACGGTCGATGGACGGCGCCTTGCTCACCGGGCGCAAGCTCATGCCGGCATTAAGGTTGAAACCACGCACATCGAGCAGTTCGGCCAAATCAATCTTGCCGTGCTCGACCACGCGAATCGGCGCGCGACGGTTGATGCGGGTCAGGCGTTCGCTGAGGGCGTCGAAAGTCGCGTCGTCCACCAGGTCACGCTTGCTCACCAGCAGCCGGTCGGCAAAACCGATCTGCGCCTGGGCGATGGTCTGGGTCAGGTGGTGCTCGGCGTGGGCCGCGTCCACCAGGGTGATGATGCCGTCGAGGATGTAGCGCTCGCGCAGTTCTTCATCGATGAAAAAGGTCTGGGCCACCGGCGCCGGGTCGGCCAGGCCGGTGCACTCGATCACCAGGCGGTCGAAGGCGATCTCGCCGCTGTCCAGGCGCTCGAGCAGCAGATAGAGGGCCTTGGTCAGGTCGGTGTGGATGGTGCAGCACACGCAGCCGTTGGACAGGGTCATGACTTGCACCGGTTCTTCGCCCAATAACTGGGTGTCGATACCGGCGTCGCTGAATTCGTTTTCGATCACGGCGATTTTAAGGCCGTGCTCGGCTTTGAGCAGGTGGCGCAGCAAGGTGGTCTTGCCGGCGCCGAGGAAGCCACTGAGGACGGTGACGGGAATGGGAGAGGACAAAAACAGTTCTCCTTATTAACTGAAGAAACACAAAACAAATGTGGGAGGGGGCTTGCCCCCGATAGCAGTGTGTCAGGCACTTATGTGTCACTGAGACACCGCTATCGGGGGCAAGCCCCCTCCCACAGTGGAACACCGCCAGCCCGAACTAACGGGTCAGCAGCACTTGGGCCCACCCTTGCCGCCGTATCGGGCCTCCTGGCGTTCCCGGAAGAACGCCTTGTAGTCCATCATCGGCTTGTCCGGGTGCTTGGTTTGCATATGCTCGACGTACGTGTCGTAGTCGGGCATGCCGACCATCAGGCGCGCGGCCTGACCGAGGTATTTACCGAGGCGACTGATGTCATTGAACATGCTTGCAATCCTCGGTTATGCGTCCGGTACTGCCTGGAACGGGGCTTCTTTATCCGTACGCTCTTTGTTGCCCCAGGCGGCGACGCCGACCTTGAGCGCATAGAACAGGATGCTGAACACCACGAACAGGAACAGCACAGTCAGCGTTGCGTTGGTGTAAGCGTTCCAGATCACGTGCTGCATCTGGTCCACGCTCTTGGCCGGGGCCAGGATCTGGCCGTTCGCCAGGGCATCACTGTACTTCTTCGCCAGCGACAGGAAGCCGATCGCCGGGTTGGCGTCGAACAGCTTGATGAAGCCTGCGGTGGTGGTGCAGATCAGCAGCCATACCGCCGGCAGCATGGTCACCCAGATGTAGCGTTGGCGTTTCATTTTGATCAGCACAACGGTGGCGAGCATCAGCGCGATACCGGCCAGCATCTGGTTGGAGATACCGAACAGCGGCCACAAGGTGTTGATGCCGCCCAGCGGGTCGATCACGCCCTGGTACAGCAGGTAACCCCACATGGCCACGCAACCGGCGGTCGCGATCAGGTTGGCGGTCCAGGACTCGGTGCGCTTGAGCGCCGGTACGAAGGAGCCCAGCAAATCCTGAAGCATGAAGCGACCGGCACGGGTGCCCGCGTCGACGGCAGTCAGGATAAACAGCGCTTCGAACAGGATCGCAAAGTGGTACCAGAACGCCATGGTGTTTTCACCCGGCAGCACACTGTGCAGGATCTGCGCGATACCCACCGCCAGCGTCGGCGCACCACCGGCACGCGCGAGGATGGTGGTTTCACCGATGTCATGGGCCACGGCCGACAGCGCCTCGGGGGTAATTGCAAAACCCCAGCTGCTGACGGTTTGTGCCACGGTCACCACGTCGGTGCCGACGATTGCCGCCGGGCTGTTCATGGCGAAGTACACGCCTGGCTCGATCACCGAAGCGGCAACCATCGCCATGATCGCCACGAAGGACTCCATCAGCATGCCGCCGTAACCGATGTAACGGGCGTGGCTTTCACTGGCCAGCAGCTTGGGCGTGGTGCCCGAGGAAATCAGCGCGTGGAAGCCAGAGACCGCGCCACAGGCAATGGTGATGAACAGGAACGGGAACAGACCGCCCTTCCAAACCGGGCCGGTACCATCGATGAACTGGGTCAGCGCCGGCATTTTCAGGTCAGGCATGGTGACCAGGATGCCAATCGCCAGGGCGATGATGGTGCCGATTTTCAAGAAGGTAGAGAGGTAGTCACGTGGCGCGAGGATCAGCCACACCGGCAGTACCGCGGCCACGAACCCGTAGCCGATCAGCATCCAGGTGATCTGGATCCCGGTGAACGTGAAGGCCTTGGCCCAGACCGGATCAGCGGCAATCTGCCCGCCCAGCCAGATCGAACCGAGCAGCAACAGCACGCCGATGATCGAAATTTCACCAATGCGGCCCGGGCGGATGTAGCGCATGTAAATGCCCATGAACATCGCGATCGGGATGGTCGCCATCACCGTGAAGATGCCCCATGGGCTCTCGGCCAGGGCCTTGACCACGATCAGCGCAAGCACCGCAAGGATGATGATCATGATCAGGAAGCAGCCGAACAGCGCGATGGTCCCCGGGATACGACCCATCTCTTCGCGAACCATGTCCCCCAGGGAACGGCCATTACGACGCGTGGACAGGAACAGGACCATGAAATCCTGCACCGCACCGGCCAGTACCACGCCGGCAATCAGCCAGAGTGTGCCGGGCAGGTAGCCCATTTGCGCCGCCAGTACCGGGCCGACCAAGGGGCCTGCACCGGCAATTGCCGCAAAGTGGTGACCGAAAAGGATGTGTTTGTTGGTCGGCACATAGTCCAGACCGTCATTGTTGACCACTGCGGGGGTGGCCCGTCGTGGATCGAGTTGCATCACATTATTAGCGATGAACAGGCTGTAGTAGCGATAAGCGACCAGATAGATGGCCACGGCAGCGACCACAATCCACAAGGCGTTGATCGCCTCGCCTCGGCGCAAGGCCACTACGCCCAGGGCGCACGCTCCTACGATTGCCAGCACCAGCCAGGGTAAGTGGCGTAGCAGGCTATTATTATTTTTCATTTTTATATTCCAGCCAGGGTGGACAGAAAGGACAGCCATCCGGAGTTTAGCGCTACTGGCCTTAAAGGCCACCCCCCTACGTTGGTCTAGAGCCTTGCAGCGGTAAAAAAAACAGAAAAAACCGCCCAATGATGGCGCAGGGCTACAATCCTTTTATCCACAGAGGGTTTCACCATGACCGAGCAAGCGTCTGATCGCCGCCGTTTTCGCCGGATCGCCTTTGATGCCAAGACCGAACTTCGGCAAAACGGCAACGAATGGCCAGTGCAATTGGTGGATTTGTCGCTCAAGGGCCTGTTGGCGCAACGACCTGAAGACTGGAAGGGAAATAAGGCGCTGCCGTTCGACGTCGATATTCGTCTGGATCCAAAGGCCCATATAAAGATGCAAGTGAAGCTGACTCACGAGGATCCTGGTCAGTTGGGTTTCGTGTGCCAATACATCGACCTGGACTCGATCAGCCACTTGCGGCGGCTGATCGAGTTGAACCTGGGCGATCAGGAGGAACTGGATCGGGAGCTGGCCGCGTTGCTGGAAGTTTGATGGCTCAGGGGAACGCGGTACGTGCGGGAAATTCGCTTTCCATGTCCCAGTAGCCCTTCTTCTGACTTGCGGCGCCGTGCCACTGCCCTTCGACAAACCGATAAGTCTGATAACGGGTGGCAAAGTCGTCCTCACCGTCGCCGTCCATAAATGACGACACCTGCAGCAGTTCATCCGCGCCGCCACTGGCTGGCGTTGCGATCATCCACGCAGCCTTGCCGGTATGAGCCAGGGTCAGCGCCTGGACTTTGCCGTCGGCGCCCTGGTAACTCAACGGCTTGAGTTGCTGTTTGCCAGGCAGCAACAGCTGCGTGGCAGGTCCGCTGTAGCTGCCCATGGGGGCGGTCTGGTCGATGGTCAAAAAATACACAGGTTCGGGCAGCCCTTTGAGCGGGGCTTTCTTGACCTCGGCCAAG
Source organism: Pseudomonas sp. BR20 (assembly GCF_050780135.1). Classification (NCBI taxonomy): domain Bacteria; kingdom Pseudomonadati; phylum Pseudomonadota; class Gammaproteobacteria; order Pseudomonadales; family Pseudomonadaceae; genus Pseudomonas; species Pseudomonas sp. BR20. Next base: position 5,940,746 of record NZ_CP172012.1, read on the forward strand.
GGGTAGCCGAGGTCTTCGTGAGCTATCACCTCGCCAGAGGCCGATACCCACCGCACCTGGGCTTCGAGCAGCGGGTTGTCGACCAAATCGCCGGGCTCGTCGAACGAGTCTTCATCCAGCCCACTGCCCCAACTGTCCTTGTGCAGTTGGGCGCTGATGCGCTGGTCTTCGAGCACCTGCAGCACACTGCCATCTGGTGTCACCAGCGTTTGCGCCAGGCGATAGCCCGTTGGCAGCTCAGCCCAGGCCATGGCGGGCAAGCCGGCCAAGGCGATTAACAGGGCGACTACACCCAAGCGATTCGATCGTTGCATGGCGTCCATCCCTGGGTTATTCGAAAAGTGCATCCAACGCCTGTTCCAGGCGCGTGACCCCAATCACCTGCAATCCCGGCGGCATTTCCTTCGGCGCATTGCCCTTGGGCACGATCGCGCGTTTGAAGCCGTGTTTGGCCGCTTCCTTCAAGCGTTCCTGACCGCTCGGCACCGGGCGCACTTCGCCGGACAGGCCCACCTCACCGAACACCAGCAGGTCGTGGGGCAATGGCCGGTTACGCAAGCTGGACATCACTGCCGCCATCAACGCCAGGTCGGACGCGGTTTCCAGCACCTTGACCCCGCCGACCACGTTGAGGAACACGTCCTGGTCATGGGTCGGGATGCCACCGTGACGGTGCAGCACCGCCAACAGCATCGCCAGGCGGTTTTGATCCAGGCCCAGAGTGACGCGACGAGGGTTGGCCAGATGGCTGTCATCCACCAGCGCCTGGACTTCCACCAGCATCGGCCGGGTGCCTTCCCACGTTGCCATAACCACGCTGCCTGGGACTTCTTCCTGGGCACGGGTCAGGAAAATCGCCGAGGGGTTGGAGACTTCCTTCAGCCCCCGGTCTGTCATGGCGAACACACCCAGCTCGTTCACCGCACCGAAGCGGTTCTTCACCGCCCTCAGCAGGCGCAAGCGGCCATCGGACTCGCCTTCGAAATACAGCACGGTGTCGACCATATGCTCCAACACCCGTGGCCCGGCCAGCGCGCCCTCTTTGGTGACGTGGCCGACCAGGAAGATCGCCGTGCCGCTCTGCTTGGCGTAGCGCACCAGCAACGCCGCACTCTCGCGCACCTGGGACACACCGCCCGGCGCCGATTGCAGTTGCTCGGTGAAAATCGTCTGGATCGAGTCGATCACCATGACCTTGGGTTTTTCGATCCGGGCCGTGGCGATGATGCTTTCGATGCAGGTTTCAGTCATGACCCGCAGTTGGTCCTGGGGCAAACCGAGGCGGCGGGCACGCATGGCCACCTGTTGCTGGGATTCTTCGCCGGTGACGTACAGCGCCGGCATGCGGCTGGCGATGCTGCACAGGGTTTGCAGCAGGATCGTCGATTTACCGATGCCGGGGTCGCCGCCAATCAACACCACCGAACCATCCACCAGGCCGCCACCCAGAACCCGATCCAGCTCACCGGAAGCTGTCGAGAAACGCGGGATCTCTTCAACGCTGACCTCGGCCAGGGTCTTGATCTGCGCCTGTTGCCCGGTCCAGCCGGCGCGGCCGGTGGGGGCCGAGGCGCCGCCGCTTTCGATCATGGTTTCAGTCAGGGTATTCCACGCACCACACTCGGTGCATTGGCCGGCCCACTTGGGAAAGGTCGCGCCGCACTCCGTGCAGCCGTACATGCGCTTGGCCTTTGCCATTTGAGAACCTCCAACCGAAAAACCGCGATGATAGCTCAGCGCGACGCCGGGGTCCGGATTTCACCGCTGGCCAGTCGTGAAGCACTGTTGCCGACCGGGTCTTCGGCATTGAGATCGGCGCCCTTGGCCTTGAGTTCGTCGAGCAACTCAAGGCGCTTGAACAGGCCGGCGTACATGGCCGCCGTCTGACCGGCACCGTTACGTTGGTCGGGGTTGCAGTCGGTGGCCAGCAGGCGCTGGGCAATTTTCAGTTCACCCTTGAAGATCGCGCCCATCAACGCGGTGTTGCCGCGCTTGTCCTGCACACAGGCGTCGGCGCCGGCGGCGAGCAAACGCTCCACGTAGGCGCTTTCACCATGGTAGGCGGCGAGAATCAACGCCGTGTAGCCCTTGTCGTCCTGGGTGTTGAGGGGGAAGCCGGCGTCGATAAAGGTGTTGAGCATGTCGAGGTCACCACGGCGGGCGGCGTCGAAGTAATAATCCTGGAGCTGCGCCTTGAGCGCGACCGGGTCGGGCGACTCGGCATGGGCGACAAAGGCCAGCATGGTCATCAGTAGGCCGATCGAAATACGCATGAGTTCTCTCCTGCCAGAGGTCGACGCCCGCGTGGGCGTCGACCGAAACCAACGTCAGTCAGTGAGTTTTTCGGCCAGCGCCTTCACGCGCGCCAGGTCACCCTTGGCGACCTTGGCCACGCCGGTGCCGTATTCCGGATCAGCCTTGTAGAGGAACGACAGGATGATGTGCTTGCTCTCGTCATCGGTAGTGGCCAGGGAGCCGCCGAAGTTGTCGATCAAGTCCTGACGCTCTTTCTTGCTGTAGGAGCGATACAGATCGCCGGCCTGCTTGAAGTTCTGCTCACGCTGGATCTTCGCCTGCTGGGTGCTGCCCGACAGCGCCGTCTGGCTGTAGCGCGCGGTTTGCGGCTCTTCACGGTTTTCCAGGCGGCTTGGCTGGTAGTTCACACCGCTGGTGGTCTTGCCGAAGTTCAGCGCGCCGTCCTGGTTACCGTTGTTGACGGTGACCCGTGGGGCATTGATCGGCAATTGCAGGGCATTGGCGCCCAGTCGATACATCTGCGTGTCGGCATACGAGAACACCCGCCCTTGCAGCAGGCGGTCTTCCGACGGTTCGATGCCCGGCACCAGGTTGGCCGGGGCCATGGCCACTTGCTCGGTTTCCTGGAAGACATTCGCCGGGTTGCGGTTCAGCACCATCTGCCCGACTTTACGCTCGGGCACATTCGGCCAGATCTTGGTGGCGTCCAGCGGGTCGAAATCAAACTTGGCCAGGTCTTCCGGCTTGAGTACCTGCACATACAGGTCCCACTTGGGGAAGTCGCCCTTGTTTATATGGGTGACCAGGTCGTTGGTCATATGGCTGTAGTCACGCCCCTGCACTTCGGTAACTTGCTTGGGGTCGAGATTCTTGATGCCTTGCAGGCTCTTCCAGTGGAACTTGACGTAGTGCACTTCACCCTTGGCGTTGATCAACTTGTAGGCATGTACACCATTGCCGTCCATTTCCCGATAACTGGCCGGAGTACCGGAGTCGGAATACAACTCGGTGAGTGTGCGAGTGGCCTCGGGAACATGGGAGAAGAAGTCGAAGCGACGGGAGTCATCGTCCAGGTTAGTGCGCGGGTCCGGCTTGAAGGCGTGGACCATGTCGGGGAACTTGATGGCATCGCGGATAAAGAACGTCGGGAAGTTATTGCCCACCAGGTCCCAGTTGCCATCGGCGGTATAGAACTTGGTGGCGAAGCCGCGCGGGTCACGCAGGGTTTCCGGGGAGTGGTTACCGTGCACCACGGCCGAGAAGCGCACGAATACCGGGGTCGTTTCGCCAGCAGCGAAGACCTTGGCCTTGGTCAGGTCGCTGAGGTTATCGGTGACGGTGAAGGTGCCATGGGCGCCGGTGCCACGGGCATGCACGACGCGCTCGGGGATGCGTTCACGGTCGAAGCGCTGCAGCTTCTGGATCAGTTGCACGTCCTGCAGCAGCACCGGGCCGTTGGCGCCAGCGGTTTGCGAGTTCTGGTTATCGCCGACCGCGGCGCCGTTATCACGGGTCAGGTTGGCGGCTTGCACGGAGAGGGAAAGCAGGCTGGCGGTCGCCAGTACCAGCACATGACGCGCCAATACCGGGCCGCGATTGATTGGATTCTTCATCAAGGTTTCCTCTGGTTTTTTAGTGCACATTCAGTCGTGCTTGCCAGAGGCTAGTGACCCGCGAGTCAGAAGATAAATAGAAAAACCCCACCAGGGCGATTAAGAAAATAATGTGGTAAGCCACTGAAACAGCGCGTATTTCGCGCGCGATTGGTGGCACTTTGCAAACTATTTGCGTTTTAATGTGTCGATTAAAACTAACAGTGTTAACGGTTGTGTCGGGCAAGCCCGCTACCGCTGACTTACACTAAGCGGCACCCTTCTCATTTGTAACAAGGAATAACCTATGGGCGTGATCAGTGAGTTCAAGGCCTTCGCGGTCAAAGGTAATGTGGTCGACATGGCCGTCGGTATCATCATCGGCGCCGCCTTCGGCAAAATTGTTTCTTCGTTTGTAGGCGACGTAGTGATGCCGCCCATTGGTCTGTTGATCGGTGGCGTGGACTTTGGTGACCTGGCGATAACGCTCAAGGCGGCACAAGGCGATGTGCCCGCCGTCGTCCTGGCGTACGGCAAGTTCATCCAGAGCGTGATCGACTTTGTGATCGTCGCGTTTGCGATCTTCATGGGCGTCAAGGCCATCAACCGCCTCAAGCGCGAAGAAGCCGTTGCACCTAGCCTGCCACCGACACCGAGCAAGGAAGAAGTGCTGCTGGGTGAGATTCGCGACCTGCTCAAGGCACAGAACGACAAGCCGCTTTAACCCGTACCGGCTTGGAAAAAAGGCGCCTGCTTGAGGCGCCTTTTTATTACCAGTAGTTTTCCACCGCCACCTGCCCCGGCCGGCGGCTAAGGCTCAGTTGCATGTCGCGCTGCTTGAGCAACTGGCGGGTGTCATCCACCATCTGCGGGTTACCGCAAATCAGCACGCGGGAATGTTCCGGAGTCAGCTCGACGCCGGCAGCACGCTCCAATTCGCCATTCTCGATCAGCGTGGTAATGCGCCCATTCAGCGCACCTGGGTGCTGTTCACGGGTGACGAGCGGGATGTAGGTGAATTTATGCGCGTATTCGGCCAGGTACTCTCGTTCACCCAGCTCTTTGATCAGCGACTGATAGGCCAACTCCTGGGCTTCCCGCGCGCTGTATACCAGGATGATGCGCTCGAATTTCTCCCAGACTTCAAAGTCCTGCAGGATCGACAAAAACGGCGCCACCCCGGTCCCCGTACCCAACATCCACAAGTCACGACCATCGACGAAACGATTCAGGGTCAGGTACCCGGTAGCCTGGCGCTCCACCATTAAGGTATCGCCTACCCGCAGTCGGCTGAGCTCACTGGTGAATTCGCCACCTGGGACAACAATCGAGAAGAAGTCCAAGTATTCATCAAATGGCGAGGACACCACGGAATAGGCACGCCACACCGTGCTGCCATCCGCCTTGGTGACCCCCAGGCGCACGAATTGCCCGGCGGTGAAACGGAACCCTGGGTCACGGGTGGTTCGCAGCGTAAACAGGCTGGGGGTCAGGGATTGCACATCGAGCAAGGTCTGGCGGGTAAATTTCTCAGCACTGGCCGTCATGGGGGACTCCGTTCTACAGGTGCCCTAGTGTCCCTCAAAGTCGCGCCCGGAAACACCCATGCCGGGTAATGGCATGGTGCAGGCACAAAATAGTAGCAACTTAATATCAGCGCTAATAAATTTGCTATTAGCGCCCCTATCAGCACCACAAGCACACTCTAAGTTGGTCTGCTACAAGTGCTTCAACTGACTAAAAAATCGAAAAAAACAACTAAGCCCCTTAGCAAAGCCCGCCGCGACCGTAGAGAAAACTTCTTAAACGCCGCCCTGCAAGAGCGAAAATTTCATCTCGCGATGTAGCTCATGTCCTACACTGGTTTGCGTGCAGTGGGAGTTCGGGACGTATCCCATGTCATGCGGAAACCCATGGAGAGTTACCAATGGTCAACTGGCGCAACACCCGACTTCCCAAGCTGGAGGGCGAGAGCGAGGCAACTACTCTTTTCGAGACGGCTGTGAACCACACCTACGCACTTGGCTTCCAATACTGTTCTTTTACGATGAGTTCTCAACTGCCTAACAACCAAACGAAACCTATTCACCTCAACAACTATCCCGATGAGTGGAACAAACTGTATAACCAGGCCCACTTCTTTGAAGTTGATCCCGTGGTGGAACATTGCAAACGTTGTGTACTCCCCCTTGTCTGGGAGGAAAAAACCTTTAAAGACTCACCAAACTTGTGGTCTTTAGCCAAATCCTTTGGTGTGCATTTGGGATGGACCCAAGCTGTGCATGATTTCCAGGGTGTGTTCAGCATGCTGACCCTTGGCCGTAGCACGGGTGAAGTGACCCCGCAGGAGCTGTACGAAAAAGCCGGCCAGGTCCTGTGGCTGTGCCATGCGATGCACGCGGTAGTGGCGCAGACTTACGCACGCAAGCCCAGCATTAACCCTGCCAGCAAATTAACCCCGCGCGAAACCGAAATCCTCAAGTGGTCAGCCATGGGCAAGACCGCTGCGGACATCGCCACCATTCTGTGCCTGTCCGAACGTACGGTGGGCTTTCATATCTGCAGTTGCTTCAAAAAGCTGGGGGTCAACAACAAGATCGCCGCTGTGCTCTGCGCCTCGAAAGCGGGGTTGTTTTAAGCCGCGTTGAAACACCGCATGTAATCCCTCAAGAAAAAAAGTAACATTTACGACCCATTCTGAGTGCTGGGCTGTCCCCACGGGGCGCCGCCCGCTGTTCACTCAGACGGTTCTGCAGCCGACTGCCGAACACCCATCGATGACCCAGAGCCTCCCTCGCCATGCCCCTGCTCGACAGCCCCTTCGCCCAGCTCGATCTGATCCGCCAGCCAGAGCAGCATAACGATCCGCTGCAAGCCTTCGACGCAGCCGACGAGTACCTGCTCAGCTATCTGGCTGAACAGCAACCGAGCGCTGCGACTCGCGTGCTGGTGCTCAATGACAGCTTCGGCGCCCTGGCTGCCAGTCTCGAAGGCCGGGCGCAGGTGACCTCCAGCGGCGACTCGTTCCTGGCCGCCCTGGGCCTGGATACAAACCTGGTGCGCAATGGCAAGGCCTTTGACGCCGTGCCGTTCATCCCCGCCTGCCAAGTGCCCACAGGGCCGTTCGACCGGGTGCTGATCCGTGTACCCAAAACCCTGGCATTGCTGGAAGAACAACTGATCCGCCTGCAAGGCCAACTGGCGCCGGGTGCCGAGGTGATCGCAGGGGCGATGATCAAGCACCTGCCAAGGGCGGCCGGGGAAATGCTTGAGCGCTATATCGGGCCGATGCACGCCTCCCTGGCCGTCAAGAAAGCCCGGTTGCTGATCGCCACCCAGGCCGACCGGCCCATCGCTGTCTCGCCCTACCCGACGCGCTACACCCTGGACGCGCCGGCTATCGAACTGCTCAACCATGCCAACGTGTTCTGCCGTGAAGGCCTGGACATCGGCACCCGCGCCTTCCTGCCGCACCTGCCCAACAACCTGGGCAGTGCCCGCGTGGCGGACCTGGGTTGTGGCAACGGTGTACTGGCGATTGCCAGCGCCCTGCAAAACCCCGAGGCGCAATACACTCTGGTGGACGAGTCCTATATGGCCGTGCAATCGGCGCTGGAGAACTGGCAAGCCGCCCTCGGTGACCGCGCCGTCACCGTACGCGCTGGCGATGGCCTGGCCGGTCAGGAACCAGACTCCCTCGACGTTGTGCTGTGCAACCCGCCGTTCCACCAGCAGCAGGTGGTCGGCGACTTCCTCGCCTGGCGTATGTTCCAGCAGGCGCGGGAGGCGTTGGTGGTCGGCGGCGCCCTGTATATCGTCGGCAACCGTCACCTGGGTTATCACAGCAAGTTGGCGCGCTTGTTCCGTGGCGTAGAGCAAGTGGCCGCCACGCCAAAGTTTGTGATTCTCAAAGCGCGCAAATAAAAAAAGCCCTGCCCTTCCAAAAGAAGAGCAGGGCTGAAAACCGAGCGCGAAGCCCGGATCGGGATGTCAGTGGGTGGTCAGGCCGGCCGCATTCATGAACATGCGCATCAGGCTGGCCACGACGAACAGGGCCAGCACACTGCCGGTCCAGATCATCGCCAGCCACCCCAGGCGCCGCCACAACGGCTGTTTCTCGGCCTGTTCAATCTCGTGCAACGTAGGTTTGCCGGACATGCAACGACCCTCCTAGTGATAGCCGTCTTCGTGGGTGACCTTGCCGCGGAACACGTAGTAGCTCCAGAAGGTGTAGCCCAGGATGAACGGGATGATGAACAAGGTGCCCACCAGCATGAAGCCTTGGCTCTGGGGCGGCGCAGCGGCATCCCAGATCGACACGGATGGCGGGATGATGTTCGGCCACAGGCTGATCCCCAGGCCGCTGTAGCCGAGGAAGATCAGCACCAGCGTCAGCAGGAACGGCGTGTAGTGGGCATTACGCGCCACGGCGCGGATCAACCCGTACATGGTCACCAGCACCAGGATCGGTACCGGCAGGAACCAGAACAGATTCGGCAGGGTGAACCAGCGCGAGGCGATTTCCGGGTGCGACAGTGGCGTCCAGATACTCACGATGCCGATCACGGCCAACACCACGAAGGCCAACGGCCGCGCCAGGTTGTGCATCTTCTCCTGCAACGGGCCTTCGGTTTTCATGATCAGCCAGGTGCAGCCCAGCAACGCATAGGCCACGATCAGCGCCACGCCGCAGAACATCGTGAACGGTGTGAGCCAGTCCAGCGAGCCGCCGGCAAACTGGCGATTGACCACCGGGATCCCGTCGATAAACGCGCCCAGCGCTACACCCTGGAAGAACGTGGCCGCCAGCGAGCCGCCGATAAACGCCTTGTCCCACAGGTGACGCTTGTGGTCCTTGGCCTTGAAGCGGAACTCGAAAGCCACGCCGCGAAAAATCAGCCCGATCAGCATCAAAATCAACGGCAGGTACAACGCAGAGAGCACCACCGAATAGGCCAGCGGGAACGCGCCGAACAACGCCGCGCCACCGAGTACCAGCCAGGTTTCGTTACCGTCCCAGACCGGGGCCACGGTGTTCATCATCACGTCACGGTCGGTCTTGCCCGGGATAAACGGGAAGAGAATGCCGATGCCGAGGTCGAAGCCGTCCATGACCACGTACATCATGATGCCGAAGATGATGATCACGGCCCAGATCAGCGGAAGATCAATACCCATCTCAATTCCCCTTGTGCTGGATGTGGGCGTGGTCGTCATCGCTGCCATCATCGGCGGCGGACAAAGGACGGGCCGGTGTGCGTTTCTGGCCAGGGCCACCGTGGGTCGGCTCCGTGCTTTCGTGGGTCACCGGGCCTTTGCGCACCAGGCGCATCATGTAGCCCAGGCCCGCACCAAACAGCGCGAAGTACACCACCACGAACAACACCAGGGTGATCGTCATCTGCGCCAGGCTATGCCCGGAAGAAGCATCCGCCGTGCGCATCAACCCGTAGACCACCCACGGCTGGCGGCCGATTTCGGTGGTGAACCAACCGGCAAGAATCGCGATCAGGCCAGACGGCCCCATCCACAGCGCCAGGTACAGGAACGGTTTGGACGTGTACATCTTGTCGCCCCGGCGCAGCCAGAGGCTGAACAGACCGGTGAAGATCATCAGGAAACCCAAGCCGACCATGACCCGGAACGACCAGAACACGATGGTCGAATTCGGCCGGTCTTCCGGTGGGAACTCCTTGAGCGCCGGCACCTGTTTATCCAGGGAGTGGGTCAGGATCAGGCTGCCCAGGTACGGAATCTCCACCGCGTATTTGGTTTTTTCGGCTTTCATGTCCGGCCAGCCAAACAGGATCAGCGGGGTTGGCTCATTGCCTTTGTTTTCCCAGTGGCCTTCGATGGCGGCGATTTTTGCCGGCTGGTGCTTGAGGGTGTTGAGGCCATGAAAGTCACCGATCACCGCCTGGATAGGCGCCACGATCAGGGCCATCCACATCGCCATCGACAACATCTTGCGGATCGCCGGGTTGTCCTTGCCGCGCAGCAAGTGCCAGGCCGCCGAGGAACCGACGAAGAACGCGGTCGCCACGAACGCCGCCGTAGCCATATGCGCCAGCCGGTAGGGGAACGACGGGTTGAAGATCACCGCCAGCCAATCGGTAGGAATCACGCGACCGTCGATGATTTCAAAGCCCTGCGGTGTCTGCATCCAGCTGTTGGACGCCAGGATCCAGAAGGTCGAGATCAACGTACCGACGGCCACCATCACGGTGGAGAAGAAGTGCAGCTTGCGCCCCACTTTGTTCCAGCCAAACAGCATCACCCCGAGGAAACCGGCTTCGAGGAAGAAGGCCGTAAGCACTTCGTACGTCAGAAGCGGCCCGGTGACGGCGCCGGCGAAGTCCGAGAAGCGGCTCCAGTTGGTACCGAACTGGTAGGCCATGACCAAACCGGAGACCACGCCCATGCCGAAGTTGACGGCAAAGATCTTCGACCAGAAATGGTAGAGGTCACGGTAGGTGTCGTTATGGGTCTTGAGCCACAAGCCTTCCAGCACCGCGAGGTAACTGGCCAGGCCGATGGTGATCGCCGGGAACAGGATGTGGAATGAGATGGTGAACGCGAACTGAATTCGGGCGAGATCTAGCGCCTCCAAACCGAACATAAGTCTTCCTCTGTCAGTAATACCGGCTGCTGGCGGGAGCCTGCACCCACTGCCCCCACGGATATGGAGTCTGGCGAATTTCAATTCGTTTCTTTTTTTAACCAACCACGTAGGGAATCAGGCCTTGCGGCCACCAGAACAAATTCTGAAATGACTTTGATCTGGATCAATCACAGTGAAAAGAGTAGTCCCATTTTCGCGGTTGGTCCGTGTGGTCTTTTGCCGCGTGACAGACTGCCTCAGCGCAGTTCTTGCAACCATCTGTTACAACTTGATGATAATCTCGGCCCTTCCTCCGGCCTTGACCAGAATTTCCGATGCCCAGTGAACCCGCGTTGCTGTTACGTCACCACCGCCCTTTCATCGCGTTCTGGCTGGCACGGATTTTCACCGCCAGCGGCTTCCAGATGCTTACCGTGGCCATCGGCTGGAACCTCTACCAACTCACCGGCAACGTACTGGACCTCGGTTTGGTCGGCCTGGTGGAGTTCGTGCCGCGCGTGCTGTTCATGCTGCACACCGGGCATGTGGCCGACCGCTATGAGCGACGCAAAGTCGCGGCCATCTGCCAGACCGTGCAGGCGCTGATTGCCCTCTCCCTGGCCATCGGCGGCCTGACCGGCAACGTGACCCGCGAGATGATCTTTATCCTGGCCTTCCTGCTCGGCGCGGCGCGGTCATTTGAAATGCCCACCACCCAGGCCCTGTTGCCGAGCATCGTGCCCAGCGCACTGTTCCCACGCGCCGTGGCCTCGTCGCAGTCGGCCCAGCAACTGGCGACCATCGTCGCCCCGGCGCTGGGCGGTTTGCTTTACGCCTTCGGCAGCGTCTGGGTGTATGGCCCCACAGTGGCGCTGTACCTCATCGCCTGCGTGCTGACCCTCAACCTGCCCGCCCGCCAGACCCCGCTCAATAAAGGCAAGGCCACCCTGGATTCGCTGCTGGCGGGGATTCGTTTTATCCGCAGCCGCCCGGACATCCTCGGGGCGATTTCCCTCGACCTGTTCGCCGTGCTGCTGGGCGGCGCCACCGCGTTGCTGCCGGTGTTCGCCAAGGACATCCTGCTGACCGGCGCCTGGGGCCTGGGCCTGTTGCGTTCGGCACCGGCGGTGGGTGCGTTGTTGATGTCACTGTGGCTGGCACGTTTTTCGGTAGATCGGAAGGTCGGCCGGGTGATGTTCACCGCCGTCGGCGTATTCGGCGTGGCGACCATTGCCTTCGGCCTGTCCACCTCGTTCTGGTTTTCCCTGGCGGTACTGGTGGTACTGGGCGCGGCGGACATGATCAGCATGGTCATCCGCGCCTCCTTTGTGCAGTTGGAAACCCCGGATGAAATGCGCGGCCGGGTGAGTGCGGTCAATGGCCTGTTTATCGGCGCGTCCAACCAATTGGGCGAGTTCGAGTCGGGCATCACTGCCCATTGGTTTGGCACCGTGCAGGCCGTGGTGATGGGCGGGATCGGCACGCTGGTGGTGACCGGGGTGTGGATCAAACTGTTCCCGACCCTGGCGAATCGGGATCGTATGCATGTGCCGGTGGAAGAAAGCATCAAGCCCGCTGCATGATTCAATGTGGCAATAAGATCAATGTGGGAGGGGGCTTGCTCCCAATAGCGGTGGATCAGCCAACTTATGCTTGGACTGAAACTCCGCCATCGGGAGCAAGCCCCCTCCCACATTTGGATTTTCAGTGTTTGCTGGACCGCCTCAGAGCAACTTGTCCAGGGTGATCGGAAACTCCCGCACCCGCTTGCCGGTGGCATGGTAAATCGCATTCGCCACCGCCGCCGCCACCCCGACAATCCCGATTTCCCCCACGCCTTTGGACCCAAGGGCGTTAACGATCTCGTCGTGTTCTTCGACAAACACCACGTCTATCTCACCGATATCGGCATTTACGGGGATGTGGTATTCAGCCAGGCTGTGGTTCATGTAGCGTCCCAGTTGATGGTCGATCTGAGTCTCTTCGTGCAGGGCCATGCCGATTCCCCACACCACCCCGCCGAGGATCTGGCTGCGTGCCATCTTCGGGTTGACCACACGCCCCGCCGCGATGGCGCTGACCACCCGGCTGACCTTGATCGTGCCCAAGTCTTCATCAACCCGCACTTCGACGAACACCGCCGAATGGGTGGCGGTGGCGTACCCCTCGCGTTTCTTGTCCGGTTCGCTGTCGACCTGGACCTCCAAGGTCTCTTCGCCGCTGTCCTTGACCAGTTGAGCCAATGACACACTCACGTCACCGGTGTGCAGTTGGCCGTCTTCAAAGCGCACGGACTCGGCCTCTTTGAACACCGGGTAAGTTTGCCGGGCGATGGTCAGCAGCTTGGCGCTCAACGCTTCGCAGGCTTGCTGCACGGCGGTGCCGACGGACGACACGGTGAACGAGCCGCCTTGCAGCGGCGCGGTGGGCAGTGAAGAGTCGCCGAGCAGAAACACCACGTCCTCCACCGCCACACCACTGGCCTGCGCCGCAATCTGGGTCATCACCGTGTAGGTGCCGGTGCCGATATCCGTGGTCGCGCTGCTGACCGTCAGCTTGCCCTCGGCGTCGATGCGCGCCTTGGCGCTGGCCTTCATCTGCATGGCCTCCCACACGCCACCGGCCATGCCCCAGCCGATCAACTGGCGGCCGTCGCGCATGCTGCGCGGTTCCGGGTTGCGCTGGTTCCAGCCGAAGCGCTCGGCTCCTTCGCTGTAACACTCGCGCAGGGCCTTGCTCGACCAGGGTTTATCTTCGTTCTGGTTGCGCTCGGCGTAGTTGACCAGCCGCAGCTGTACCGGGTCCATCCCCAAGGCGCTGGCCAGTTCATCCATGGCGCACTCCAGGCCAATCACACCCAACGCAGCGCCGGGCGCGCGCATGTCCAGGGGCGTGAACACATCCAGCGGCACCAGTTTGTAAGTCAGTTGCACGTTGTCGCAGTGATAGAGCATGCCGCTCCACTCCACCACATGCTCACTGAAATCTTCGAAGCGCGAGGTCTGGCCAATCGCCGTATGCCCCAACGCCAGCAGGCGACCATTGGCGGCGGCGCCCATCTGCAAACGCTGCAACGTGCGCGGGCGGTAGCCGAAGGTGAACATCTGCTGGCGGGTCAAGGTGACGCGCACCGAGCGCTTGAGCGCCAGGGACGCCATCACTGCCAAGGGCAATTGATACTGCGGACGCAAACCTGAGCCGAAGGCACCGCCGACGTATGCAGCAAAAATCCGCACCTGGCTTTTATCCAATCCGAAGACTTTTTGCACATAGGCCTGGCAGTTCTGCGGGCCTTGGGTCTTGTCATGAATATGCAGGGTGCCGTCCGGCTGATACAGCACGGTGCTGGCGTGGGGTTCCATGGGGTTGTGGTGTTCGATGGGCGTGCTGTAGTGCAGGTCGAGACTGACAGCGGCAGCGGCCCACTCGGCCTGGAAGTTGCCGCGCGGCGCGGGTGGCGTCTGCGGTGAGGCATGGGCCTGTTCCTGTTGGGCTAGCAGGTCAGTCTCGAAGTCTTCACGCGCGTATTCGATTTCTACCAGCGAGCCCGCATGTCGCGCCAGCTCCAGGTTGTCGGCGATCACCAGGGCCAGGGGCTGGCCGCTGTACAGCACATGGTCGTTATACAGCGGACGAAACGGCGAACCGTCCGCCGCATCATCATCCTGGAAGGCATCGTCGTAACTGGCGATTTTCGGCCGGTTGAGGTGATGGATAACCGCCACCACGCCCGGCAGGGCCAGTGCCCTGGCCGCGTCGATAGCCAGCACACGGCCCTTGGCGATGGTGCTGGACACCACACTGCCGTGGAGCAGGCCGTCCTCGGGGAATTCACCGGCATAACGCGCCTGGCCGGTGACCTTGAGCAGACCGTCGACACGGTCCAGGGGTTTGCCAATAGCGGTCATGGGCGTTCTCCTGCGACGGCGGCGTCGCTCAGGGCGCGGATAATTGCGCGGCGCGCCAGCTTGATCTTGAAGCCGTTGTGCTCCAGCGGCTCGGCGTCGTGCAACAGGGCGTCGGCGGCGTTGCTGAAGGTCTCGCGGCTGACCACCTGGCCGATCAGCGAGGCTTCCACCGCGCGGTCACGCCAGGGTTTATGGGCCACGCCGCCAAGGGCCAGGCGCGCATCGACGATTCGGTCGCCCTCCAATTCGAGGGCGGCAGCGACAGACACCAACGCAAACGCGTAAGACGCACGGTCGCGGATTTTCAGGTAGTGGCTGTGACGCGCCAGGTGGTCGGCGGGTAATTCGATGGCGGTGATCAGCTCATCGTCGGCCAGTTGGTTGTCGCGTTGCGGCGCATCACCGGGCAAGCGGTGGAAGTCGGCAAACTCGATAACCCGCGCACCGCCACGCCCCTCCACATGCACCCGCGCCTCCAGCGCCGCCAGGGCCACGCACATGTCCGACGGGTGAGTGGCCACGCACTGTTCGCTGGCGCCGAGGATTGCGTGGATGCGGTTCAAGCCGGTGCGCGCCGGGCAGCCGCTGCCGGGCTCACGCTTGTTGCAGGGCACGGTGGCGTCATAGAAGTAGTAGCAACGGGTGCGCTGCAACAGGTTGCCACCCGTACTGGCCATATTGCGCAGTTGCGGCGAAGCACCGGCAAGGATCGCCTGGGACAGCAACGGGTAATGCTGTTCGATCAGCGGGTGCCAGGCCAGGTCGGCATTGCTCACCAGCGCGCCGATCCGCAGGCCGCCCTCGGCGGTTTGTTCAATCTCATTCAGCGGCAGGCCGGTGATGTCGATCAGGTGCTCGGGGCGGCTGATGTTTTCTTTCATCAAATCCAGCAGGTTGGTGCCGCCGGCAATAAAGCGCGACGCGGCGCTGCTCAGGTGCACGGCTTCGTGGACATCCGCCGGTTTGCTGTACTGGAAGGGATTCATTGCGCGCCTCCCGGGGTGCGGCAGGCCGGCAAGGCCTCTTCGATAGCATCACGGATGTTGCTGTAGGCGCCGCAGCGGCACAGGTTGCCGCTCATCAGTTCCTGGATCTGCGCGGTATCGTGGGCGCGGCCTTCATTGGCCAGGCCGACGGCGGAGCAAATCTGACCCGGCGTGCAGTAGCCGCACTGGAAGGCGTCGTGCTTGATGAAGGCTTGCTGCATCGGGTGCAGTTGGTCGCCGCCGGCCAGGCCTTCAATGGTGGTCAATTCGGCGCCATCGCACATCACCGCCAGGGTCAGGCAGGCGTTGATGCGTTTGCCGTCGCGCAATACCGTGCAGGCGCCGCACTGGCCGTGGTCGCAGCCTTTTTTGCTGCCGACCAGGTCCAGTTGCTCGCGCAGCAGGTCCAGCAACGTGGTCCAGGGCAATACATCCAGTTGGCGGTGCTGACCATTGAGGGTCAAGCGTATGGAGTGGGCGACGAACGGTTGGGCCGCCGCGCCATTGGGGGTCGCGCTCATAAACACCTCACGGGTTGGTGTACATCCGCGGCGTTCAGGAAAATCGCCGTCTCAGGGGTACGACTTCCCGGGTTATTGAGCGTTCAAGGTGATTGATCAGCGGATATTGAGCAGGGTCTTCAAGGTGTTTCGCGGGCCGTTGATCGACGAGTTGCTGTATTCGAACCAGCCCTGGGCTTCGACATTCAGGTCAAATACATAGATGTAGCCCATCAGCGTGCCCGCCCCGCTGCAGGCCTCGCTGACGCTACCGACCTGGCACACGGGCGTACGTTGCCCGTTCAGTTCGGCACCATTGAAGCGGCCCATCGGGTTGTTGCCCAGGCCGACTTCCATCACCGACACTTTGGTGGGCCCACGGTGCGTGCACATCTGGGTGCTTTGCGCGCGTTCCGGGATGGTTTCCGTGCAGCGCGCCGATTCGACCTTGAACACGCGCACCTCGCTCAAGGGCGGTGCAGTCGCGCCCCACACCGGTGCCGCGCCCAACCACAGGCCGAGACAAGGGATCAGGGCTAGACTCCACGCGTTGGCTTTTTTCATGCTGTCGATGACCCGGTACTGAACGTTGCCGCAGTATGCCTCAAGGCCATGCGCCACACAGCCTCGGCTGCTGGTATGATGCGCCGCTTTTTCCGATCCTCTCTGGAACCACAGGCGCTTGGCGCAGTTTGTGCTTTGACTTAGAGGTCAACAAATAACGACGCAACATAGCGTCACAGGGAGCAGGCATGCTGGAAAAGCTGTTTCAACTCAAGGCACACAACACCAACGTGCGCACCGAAATCCTCGCGGGCATCACGACATTCCTGGCCATGGCCTACATCCTGTTCGTGAACCCGAGCATCCTCGGCGAGACCGGCATGGACAAGGGCGCGGTGTTCGTCGCGACGTGCCTGGCGGCGGCCATCGGTTCGACCGTGATGGGCCTGATCGCCAACTACCCGATCGCACTGGCGCCGGGCATGGGCCTCAACGCCTTCTTTACCTACACCGTGGTTCTGCACATGGGCCATACATGGCAGGTTGCGCTGGGGGCGGTGTTCATTTCGGCGGTGCTGTTCTTCCTGCTGTCGATCTTCCGTATCCGTGAGTGGATCATCAACAGCATTCCCCTGCCCCTGCGTTCGGCGATTGCCGCCGGTATCGGCCTGTTCCTGGCGCTGATCGCCCTGCACAACGCCGGGATCGTGGTCGGCAACCCGAACACCCTGGTGGGCTTGGGCGACCTGACCAAACCGGCGCCTATCCTGGCTATCCTGGGCTTCATGCTGATCGTTGCGCTGGAAGCCCTGGCCGTGCGCGGTGCCGTGCTGATCGGCATCCTGGCGGTGACCATCGTCTCCATCCTGCTGGGTGTCACCGAGTTCGGTGGCGTGATGTCGATGCCGCCGTCCCTGGCTCCGACTTTCCTGCAGCTGGATATCAAGGGCGCGCTGGACATCGGCCTGGTCAGCGTGATCTTCGCCTTCCTGTTCGTTGACCTGTTCGACAACTCCGGCACCCTGATCGGCGTGGCCAAGCGCGCCGGGCTGATGGGCAAGGACGGCCACATGCCGAAAATGGGCCGTGCGCTGATCGCCGACAGTACCGCCGCCATGGCCGGTTCGCTGCTGGGTACGTCGACCACCACCAGTTACATCGAATCCGCTGCGGGCGTGAGCGCCGGTGGCCGTACCGGCTTGACCGCCATCGTGGTGGCGATCCTGTTCCTGCTGGCGCTGTTCTTCTCGCCGCTGGCCGCCAGCGTACCGGCCTTTGCTACCGCGCCGGCGCTGCTGTTCGTCGCCGTATTGATGACCTCAGGCCTGGCCGAAATCGACTGGGATGACATTACCGTTGCAGCGCCGGTGGTGATCACCGCCCTGGCGATGCCCTTCACTTACTCCATCGCCAACGGCATTGCCTTCGGTTTCATCGCCTGGACCGCCATCAAGCTGCTTTCGGGCCGCTACCGTGAGCTCAACCCGGCACTGGTGATTCTGTCGATTCTGTTCGTGATCAAGCTGGGCTGGTTCAACGCATGACTTTTGACGCCGCACGCTACACCGCTCAACTGCAAGACAAGGTCACGCGCTTGCGTGACCTGCTGGCACCGTTCGACGCACCCGAGCCGCAGGTTTTCGAGTCGCCATTGCAGAACTTCCGCCTGCGGGCGGAGTTCCGCCTGTGGCGCGAAGGCGGTGAACGCCACTACGCGATGTTTTCCCAGGACGACAAGCGCACGCCGATCC
Organism: Pseudomonas sp. BR20; assembly: GCF_050780135.1. Lineage (NCBI taxonomy): Bacteria > Pseudomonadati > Pseudomonadota > Gammaproteobacteria > Pseudomonadales > Pseudomonadaceae > Pseudomonas > Pseudomonas sp. BR20. The sequence goes on from NZ_CP172012.1 coordinate 5,958,844, forward strand.
TGATTGAAGAATTCCCCATCGCAAGCACTCGCATCAACCAACTGATGCCCCAGCTCAAGGCCGCCTGGCAAGCCAGCGCCGCCCTGAGCCACAAGCTGTTCCAGGTGGAGTTCCTCACCACCCTGGCCGGCGACGCGATGATCACCCTGTGTTATCACCGCCCGCTGGACGAGCACTGGCACACCGCGGCGAATAAGCTGGCGGCTGATTTGAATGTCAGCATCATCGGCCGCTCCAAGGGCAAGCGCGATGTGATCGGCCACGATTACGTGGTGGAAAAACTCGACGTCGGCGGCCGCACCTTCAGCTACCGCCAACCCGAAGGCGCGTTCACCCAGCCCAACGGCACGGTGAACCAGAAGATGCTCAACTGGGCATACGAAGCCTTGGGCGATCGCCCGGATGACTTGCTGGAGTTGTATTGCGGCAACGGCAACTTCACCCTGCCGCTGGCCACCCGTGTGCGTAAAGTGCTGGCCACCGAGATCAGCAAGACCTCGGTGAACGCGGCCCTGAGCAACCTCGATGAAAACGCGGTGGATAACGTCACCCTGGTGCGCCTCTCCGCCGAAGAGCTCACCGAAGCGCTGAATGAAGTGCGCCCGTTCCGCCGCCTGCACGGCATCGACCTGAAGAGCTACGAATTCGGTAGCGTGTTCGTCGACCCGCCCCGCGCCGGCATGGACCCGGACACCTGCGAACTGACCCGGCGCTTCGACAACATCCTGTACATCTCCTGCAACCCGGAGACGCTGGCGGCGAACATTGCGCAACTGCATGACACCCACCGCATTACCCAGTGTGCGATGTTTGACCAGTTCCCGTGGACGCACCATATGGAATCCGGGGTGTTATTGACCAGGCGGTAATTCAACGTCCTCAGGTTCCTTCTTGCGTGGCCGGCCGCCCTTCTTGCCATTGGCGCGGGCGGCGGCGGATTTGGCGGCGCTGCTCTTGCGACCGTTGCGTGAGGCTACCAGGCTGGTGGCCAGGTCCATCAGCGGCTGGCTTGTGGCGATCAGGCCCGTGATCGAAACATCCAAGTCCTGAGCCTCACAACTAATGGCCTTGCCACCGAAACTGACTTCCAACTGCTGGAAATCTTCCTCTGAAAACCCTTCGAACTCCGGCAGGCCGGCCACCGGCAACATGACGCGGCTGCCGTCGCTGAAGCCGATGGAGATGCAATCGTTTTCGTAACGCACATTGCTGGCGTTGGCGTACAGGCGCTTTAGCCTGCGGCCACGGGCGATTGCCTTGTCGACGTCGGCGTCAGTGAGAGGTACATAAGGTATGACTTTGGCTTTTACGATTTTCATAAATTAATCCCCACGCAATCTGGCGCTCTTACCAGATTCAAAATAGTCCGTTGCGCTACAGCGTCGTGCCAGGCGCTTGCGATGACGTAGACACCAGGTCGAATGACTAACCCTGGAACCAACTCACTGGTGTTCCAGTTCCAGGAATGGTTCTCCAGGCAAACCGTTTGCAGTTTTTCCCACCAAATCCTGCGTGCCCGTGCCAGATAATGTCGCTGCATGATTACCTCGCGTATTTCCTTCAGAACCGCAGTGGGTGGCCGCCTCCGTTCAGGCTCTACATCCCACAACTCAACGTCCCCATCCAAAAAACTGAAACGAAACCGCGCATCCCACCCCTTGCCCCTGACATGCACATGAGGCGGGCAATGCTCGTCCCTGATAAACACTGAGATGACATACCCCTTGTAAGCACCTACCCTCATCGTAACCCATCCGTTAGGTTATTTTCCGCCAGGTAACAATTTCCCCCTGCCACCCGACAACCGGCTCCATGATCTCGAAGCTGTTTCACAGATTAGTAACGACAAAAAACCCGGCGAATGCCGGGTTGTAACCACTCATGCCGACGGCTGGAAATACCCCGCCAACGCCCGCAAGTCCTGCTCACTCAGCAACCCCGCGTAATACTTCAACTGAATCCTGGCCAGCAGATACGCATGCCGCGCATTCGCCAGGTCGCGGCGGGCGGTGAACAGTTGTTGCTCGGCGTCGAGCACGTCGAGGTTGACCCGCTCACCGCCGCTGACGCTCTTTTTGGTCGCAGTGACCAGCGCGGTGGCGGAGCTGACGGCCATCTCGTAGGCGCGCACTTTCGCCGCGCCGCTGGTGTTGAGGTTGAATTGCTTGCGCAGCTCCACCAGCGTCGCCGAGGTGTGTGCGTCCAGCTCGTATTGGGCCTGGGACAGTTGATTGGCCGCCTGGCGCGTGGAAGCCGAAACCGATCCACCGGCAAACAAGGGCAGGCTGACCTGGAGGCCGACGCTGTGGGTGTCGTACTTCTGGTTGTAGCTGCTTTCTGAATCGGAGCTGGTCTGACGGCTGCTGGCGTACAGGCTGACCTTGGGCAAGTGGCCGGCGCGTTTACGCTCCACTTCGTAAGAGGCCACGTCCAGCGCATGGTGCTGGGACTTGAGTTCGGGGTTGTTGGCCATGGCCAGTTCGCGCCACGTCTCGAAACGGTTGGGCTCCAGGGGTGGGATGTCAAATTGGCGGGCCAGGGGTGCCAGCGCTTCGACCTGCAACGGTTGGCCCACAATCGCTTCCAGCTCGCGCAAGGCGCTGTCCTGGGCGTCCAACGCCTCGATTTCCTCTGCCTGGGCCAGGCTCAAGCGCGCCTGGGTTTCCAGCACATCGGTGCGTGTGCCTTCGCCGCCTTTGAGCAAACGATCATTGAGTTGCAGGCGTTCGGCAAACGCACGCTTCTGCGCGCGGCTCAACTCGATGCGCTCCTGGGCCAGCAGCGCCTGGCTGTAGGCGCTGAGCACGCGCACGGCCAACTCCTGGCTCTTGCTGCGAAAACGTTCATCGGCCATCAGCGCCTGGGCGGTGCTTTGGCGAAAGCGCGCGTAGGCTTCGTAATCCAGCAACGGTTGCTGCAAGGTCAGGGTCGAGGCATAGCTGCGGTAGTCACGGTCGCTGGTGACATTGCCGACGGCGGTGCTTTGGGTAACTTCGGATGCGTTGCGCGAGTTGTTATAGCTCCAGGACAGGTTCGGCAATAACGCTGCACGGCCGATCACGCGGTTCTCTTCGCCGGCTTCACGTTCCTGGATGGCTGCCTGAAAGGTCGGGTCATTGCGTAGGGCAAGGTCGTAGGCGTCGAGCAAACCCAAGGCATGCGCCGCCGGTGTAACGCTCAGGCACAGGGTAAAAAACAGCGCCTTCATTCTTCCACCAGGGCCATGTGGGTACGATCCAACAAAGGTTTGAACAGGTAGTTGAGCATCGAACGTTCACCGGTCTTGACGAAGGTTTCCACCGGCATGCCGGGGCGAATCTGCATGCCGTCCAGTTGTTGCATGCCCGCCGCACTGACCTGGGCGCGCACGGTGTAATAAGGCTCGTCGGTGCGCTCATCGACCTGGCGGTCGGCGGAGACCAGCGTCACCTCACCGGCCACCCGCGGGGTGGTGGCCTGGTTGAAGGCCGAGAACAGCAGTTCTACCGGCAAACCTGGGTGCACCTTGTCGATCATTTGCACCGGCACCCGTGCTTCCACCCACAGCGGTTCGCCCTGGGGCACGATGTCCATCAGCGCCTGGCCGGGCTTGATCACTCCGCCTTCGGTGTACACGTCCAACCCCACCACCACCCCCGAAGCCGGCGCACGCACCAGGCTGTTGGCCAGTTCGAACTCGGCCGACGCCAGCCGGTTGCGCAGGTCGTCGCTGCGGGTGCGGGTTTCGGCCAACTGGCCGCGCAGGTCTTTCTGGAAGTCTTCGCCGAGCTGGCGGATGCGCAAGCGCAGCTCCAAAACCTGGCGCTGCAACTGGCCGATGCGCCCGTAGTCTTCGGCAATCGCGCCATCAACCTGGGCGTACAGGCGCTCGCTGTCGAGCAGGCGATTGCGCGGGATATAGCCATCGCGCGCCAACTCGCGCAGGCCTTGCAGTTGCTCATTCAACGCCGCGCGTTGCTGCAGCTTGCTCGCCTGGGAATCCCGCGTGCCACGCAACTGCGCCTCGGCGCCGGCGATGGTTTCGCGCAGGCCTTGTTGCTCGGTGGCCAGCGCCTGGGCGCGGCTGGTGAACAGTTGTCGTTGCAGATTCAGGGTGTTGGTCGCCTCCGGTTCATTCAGCAATTCAGGGCCGAATGCGATGGCGGGCAAACCTTCGCTTTCCGCACTCAAGCGCGCCTCACTGGCGAGAGACGCCAGGTACTGGCTGCGCAGCGACTGCATCTGCCCGCGCAAGGGTGTTTCCTTCAAGCTCAGCAGCACCTGGCCGGCGTTGACCACCTCACCGTCACGCACCTCGATGCGCTCGACGATGCCACCGGCAGGATGCTGCACGGTCTTGCGATGGCCAGAGACCATGACCTTGCCCGACACCGCCACGCCCTTGTCCAGCGGCGCCAACGCAGCCCAGCCGATAAATCCGGCAAAGCCACCGAGCACCAGCCACCAGCCCAGGCGCGAATATTGTTTGTCATCCAGCGCCAACACCGTGTGAGGTTGGTCGCTGACCAGCACCGGTTTGCTCATGCCGGTTTTCCTTCACCGAGGCGGTAGCTCATGCTCAGGGTCGACACCGGCTTGGGCGCTGCGGCTTTCTGCGGTGCTTCCAACACCCGCGCCGTAGGACCAAAGGCCTGCAACTGGCCGTCCTTGAGGATCAGCAACTGGTCGGTCAGGCTCAGCACATTGGCTTTGTGGGTAATCAGGATCACCGTGCGGCGCTGCTGCTTAAGCTGGGTGATGGCCTGGAGCAGGGCCTGCTCACCCACTTCGTCGAGGTTGGCGTTGGGCTCGTCCAGCACGATCAACGCCGGCAGGCCGTATAGCGCACGGGCCAGGGCGACGCGTTGCTTTTGCCCACCGGACAACCCCGCACCGCCCTCCCCCAACTGCGTGTCGTAGCCTTGGGGCAGTTGCAGGATCAGTTCATGCACGCCGGCCATTTGCGCGGCAGCGAGGACTTTGTCGGCCTCCAGCTCGGCAAACCGCGCGATGTTGTCGACGATGCTGCCGGCGAACAGTTGAATGTCCTGAGGCAGGTAGCCGATGTGCGGGCCGAGTTGCTGTTTGTCCCATTGGGCGAGGTCGGCGCCGTCGAGCCGCACCTTGCCGGCCAGCGGTGCCCAGGCGCCCACCAGCACCCGCGCCAGGGTGGACTTGCCGCAGCCTGACGGGCCGATCACGCCGAGCACTTCACCCGCTGGCAGGTTGAACGCCAGGTTCACCAGCGCCGGGCGACGGCTGCCGGGGGCGCAGGCGCTGATGTGCTCGACGCTCAACTGGCCCTTGGGCACCGGCAGGCTCATGCGCGGCGGTCGCGCCGGGTTGGCCGCCAGCAACTGCGACAAGCGCTCGTAGGCCAGACGCGCCGAGCCCCATTGCTTCCAGACGCCGATCAGTTGGTCGATGGGGCTCAGCACCCGCCCCATCAGGATCGAGCCGGCAATCATCATCCCCGGCGTGATATCGCCCTGCACCGCCAGCAACGCGCCCAGGCCGAGTACCAGCGATTGCAATGCCAGGCGCACGCCCTTGGACCAGGCGGTGACGGCGGCAGTCTTTTCACTGGCCAGGTTTTGCTCGGCGAGGAACGCCTGGTGCTGGTTGAACCAACGCCCGCGCAAGGTGGCGAGCATGCCCATGGCTTCGATGCTGTCGGCATTGCGCAGGTTGGCCGTGGCCTGCTGGCTGGCGTGGATGGACAGTTGGCTGGCCTGGGCCATCGGCGCCTGGCTGACGTGGTGGTTGATCCACGCCAACGCGATCAACATCACAGCGCCGCCCAGCGCCAGCAGGCCAAGCCAGGGGTGGAACAGGAAGATCACCAGCAGGTACACCGGAAACCACGGCGCATCGAAAAACGCGAACAGCGCCTGGCCGGTGGCGAACTGGCGCAAGGTGGTCAGGTCATGCAACGCCTGGCCCGCCGCCTGGGTGCCGCCCTTGAGTTGCGCTTCGAATGCGGCGTCGTAGACCCGCTGGTTGAGGCGCATGTCCATCTGTGTGCCGAGGCGGATGACCACCTGGCTGCGCACCCACTCCAACGCGCCCATCAGGCCGAACAGGCCGAGGATCATCAACGTCAGCATGAGCAGGGTCATCTGATTACCCGAGGCCAGCACGCGGTCGTACACCTGCAGCATGTACAGCGCCGGGGCCAGCATCAGCAGGTTGATCACCGCCGAGAACAGGCCGATGTTGAAGAAGCCACCTTTATAGGCCGTGAGGGCGGCCAGGGTTTCGTTGCCGGCGTGGCGCATCTGGGAATTCTCGTGGGTTGAGCGTGCGGCGTCGCCGCGTTGACAGGCGATACGACGCTGCGCAGAATTCGGCACCGCCGTCGCCGGAAGAGTTAGAAGGCTTGGGCGAAGGCGGTGTAATGCAGCGAATGGGAGAGCGATCTTCCATTCGCTTTTTTTCATGCAGCAGCGGGTTCAGGCAGCGAGTGCCCAGTCCTGTGCCACGTCCTGCACGCCCACCAGGGCAACGTCGGTGGACACTGCGCTGGTGTGTGCCGCCAGGCCCGCCGACACTTCGTCGAACGTGCTGGCAGTGGACAGACCAAAGTCGTCGAGCAGGTTGTTGAGCACGGTTTCCAGCGCGGCGGTATTGCCCTGCATCAAACCGTAGATCACGCTCTGTACTTCGTTGCCAGCCCGGCCGGCACCCTCGGCGGCGCTCAGGTCGAGGCCGTTGAACGCGACCTTGAAGTCGCTCAGGCTGAAGTCGCTGCCATTGCCGCCGCCCAGGCCAGTGCCCAGTTGCACATTATCCAGGTCGCCCCACAGGTAGTGGTTCAGGTTGCTGCTGGCGGGCAACGATGGGTTGAACACATAGTGCAGGCCATTGCTGGTGTCGCTGTCAGCGATGAACGCGTACTCGGAGTTGTTGGCGCCGTGGGTCGAATACTGGTCGCCGCTGAGGGTGCCGTTGCTGAAGCCGCCCGTGTTACTGGTGCCGTGACCTGCCGTGTTGAACCCCACTGCCCAGGAACTCAGGTAGTCCGATACCGACAGAGAACCCAGGCCCGAATCGTAGCTAACAGAAATAGTCATCGCTAAACCTCGTTAAACAACGTTGTTGATGAGCACGCCGGTGCGGCGCGCCTTTTTTGCCCACCCATGGGCAAAATCTTTAATCAGCTGCCTGGGCACACTGATCAGAATTTGTATTCCAGCATGCCGCTCAGGGTTCGCCCGCGCGCCAGGCTGAGGTTGTTGGCGTCGCCCATGGCGACGAAATAGGCTTCATCGGTGGCGTTTTCCAACGCCAGTGCAATGTTCAGTTGATCCGTCATCCAGTAACTGGCGTACAGGTCATAGAGCGTGTACTTGGGCCACATCGCCTGATCCATCAGCTCGTAGCCCTGCTGATCGAGGTTTTCGCCGTTGCCCGAGCTGTAGCGCACACGCACACCCGTATCCAGGCGTTTTTCCAGGAAACGCGTGCCCAGGGTCAGCGAGCCGCGATCGGCAGGCATGTACGTGGCGTTACCCATGATTCGCCCGCAGCTTTCCTTGTTGTTGGCGACGTCGTCATCCAACACTTCATAGGTGGTGACCGGCCGTATGCTGATGCGCCCATCCGGCAGGGTGAAACGCTCCAGGCGAGTGGTCCTTGGCCCGGTGGTCTTGGCGCCGCCCATGTAATAGTTCTTCGAGCAGAACTCATTGCTGCCGATCATGTGGGTGTAGCTGAGGTTGGCGTACGCGCGCCCCATGTCGTAATTGAGCTGGTATTCGACCCCGCGAAAACGCGTCGGGTTGGTGTTATTGACGTAAGCCATGGTCCCGAGAAATCCACCCACCTGGGTTTCCGGCAAGCTGACGCTGGTGTTGAGGAAAGAGAAGTTTTCAATCCGGGTATCGAAGTAAGCCACCTTCATGCCGAGGCGGTCATCACTGAAGAACAACCCCTCCTTGAAGACATTCATGCCTACTTCCCAATCCCGTGATTCTTCAGGCTTGAGGTACGGGTTGGGAAACACGCGCTCTCCCGAACCACCACCGTGGGGGCGACCGGTCATGAAGGTTTCGGTCACCGCCGGTGGCCGCCAGCCCTTGCCCCACCGGGTATAGAGTTGCAGCCAGTCCACGCCCGGTTTTACCGCCAGACCGAAGGTGGGGGAAAACTGGCCTTCTTCACGGTCGACCTCGATCACTTCCGAGACACGCCTGGCGCCGACGAGGCTGCTGTAGAAACGATCACGCCGGTACAGGGTCATGCCGGTTTCGCCTTCAAGCCGATAGCGGTCATAACGCAAGCCCGCATCCAGGGTCAGCCAGCCGCCATATTCGTACTGCGCGTTGTTGAAGAGGCTGGCAATGGTGCGTTTGCCCCCCGGCGTACTGCCCTCTGCGTAAGGCAACAAGCCCTGGTTGTTGACGGCTTCAACTTTGTTGGTGCGGGGCTTGAACTCGTCCTGATACAGCTCCACCCCGTAGTTCCAGGTGACATGCCCCCGCTCGCCGAAATCAAACCGTGAGGTGTTGTCACCCTGCAGGCCCCAGGTGTCGGTCTGGAAGTGATCGGTGTAGGCGCCGACGTAGTTACCGGTACCTGGCGACGACAGGTTGGGGGCGTTGCCGCGATCCATCTGGGTGGTGACGTAATAGAGCTTGGCCTTGAGGTCGATCAGCGGGTTGTCCGGGCTGTAGCTGTAGTCCAGCGCGACGTTTTTGGCGTTGAGATTGTTTTTGCTGGTGCGTACGTAGTAGGTGCTCTGAAGGTCGTCGGCGATATAGCCCCAGGCATCGTTACTGTCGGTGTCGGTTTCCAGGTAGCTCAACTGCACGCGTTGGTCGTTGGGCAGGTTCAGGCCGAACTTGACGATCTGTGAGCGGGTCACGCTGCCGGTGTCGCCGACTTCGCTGTTCAACCAGTCGTCGAAGGCCGCAGGGGCAGATGATCTGGCGCGCAGATTGGTGCCCAGGTTGTCGTCGTTGTGCCTGCCGGCGCGGTAGTTACCGAAATGCCGCTCGCTGTAGCCCAGCAATACATCGCCGCGCTCATCACCAAAGGCGAACACGCCGCTGCCGTTGAAGTCGGTGCCGTTACCCAGCTCACCGATGCCGCTGCCGGCGCGAAGGCGGCCGCCGTAGTCCTTGCCGTCCTTGAGGAACTCACTGGCATCCAGGGTCTTGAATGACGCAATGCCACCCAGCACGGCCGCTCCGCCCTGCCCCGACTGGCTGCCTTTGTCGATCTCGATGCTGGAGATGAACTCCGGGTCGATCAGCATCGTGCCGTTGCGCTGCTGGTGGCCGTTGACGTTGAAGTTCTGGCGCATGCCGTCGATGTTCATGTTCACGCGGCCATAGTCCTGCACACCGCGAATATTCACCGACAGGCCGGGGTCGCGCTGGTTGACGGCGGTGTAGACGCCGGCGGTTTCTTCGAGCATGTCGGCGGCGTGACGGGGCGGACGTTTATCGATCATGTCGCGGCTGATCACCGCCACGGACTTTGGGGTCTGGTACACCCAGTCGCTGGCCTGGCCGTTGGTGTTGCCGGTGATGGTGGTGGTGCCCACGGTCATGGCGCCGTCGTGGTCGTCGCTGACACGGTTGAGGGTGACCTGGCGCTCGCCGGTAAAGCGATATTCCACCGGCGTGGCACCGAGCAAACGGCCAAGCCCTTCCTGCACGCTGAAGCTGCCTTTGAGCGCCGTGCTGCTCAAGCCTTGCAGGCGTGGGCTGTCGAACAGCACCTGCAAACCGGCCTGGTCGGCAAAGGCCAATACGGCACTGCCCAAGGATTGCGCCGGCACATCGAACGCCAGCACCGCCGGCTGGGCAGCGCCCACCTGAGGCTGCGCTGCATACACGGGAGCGGCTGCGGCGAACAGGCCCAAGTGGATGGCCAGGGCTAACCGGCTACCGGTGAGACGCCCCTTGGTGAGTACTGACATTTCTGGTTTCCCTGCGCTGATCGTATTTTTGTTTATGCGAATGCTTCTCACCTAGCAAGACGTACGAGGCGCAGGAAGTCAGTAAGGCTTTTTCAAAAGTTTTTGCGCTGGGGGGAGTTAAGCGGGTGGGAGCAGGCCTCCCACCGGATCATCAATAGATCAGGCTGAGGCCTGCCAGGTCCAAGCGTTGCACTTGAAGTTCCTGGGTGAGAGTACCGAGGGCGCTGTCGAGCATGTCGAGACGGAAGACGCCGCTGACTTCGCGCTCGCCCAGGTCGGCATGGGTCAACACCACCCGCCCCGGACGGTAGCGATTGAGCTGCTCAATGACCTTGGCCAGGGGCTGGCGATCAAAGATCAGCACGCCACGTCGCCAGCTGGTGGCACGGTCCACATCGAATTGATCCAGGGGCACCACACCCTCCTGGGCGTTGTAGCGTGCAGCCTGGCCCTCCTGGAGCACCCGATCGCTCGGGCCTTTTTTCGGTGAGGCGTGCAAAGAAACTTCAACGCTGTGCTGCAACACGCCCACCCATGCCCGGCGTTCGGCCTCGCGCGCCACCACAAACCGCGTGCCCAACGCCCGCGTCTGCCCGCCGGCGCTCTGCACCACGAACGGACGGGTCTCCTGACCCACCATCGGCGCCACATCAAAAATCGCCGAGCCCTGGATCAGGCTGATACGCCGCTGCACGCCGTCGTAATCCAGGCGGATGGCACTGGCGGAATCCAGCTCCACCGTGCTGCCATCGGCCAAGTGCACGGTGCGCACCTCGCCTTTTTGGGTGACATAGTCGGCCTGCATGTGCAGCCAGGCGTCCGGCCCACGCAGCCAGCCGACGCCGGCCACCACCACGACCAACGCGACCGCCGCCGCACGTTGCCAGGGCCTGCGCCGCGGGGAGCGGCGCACGGGCAGCGCTGCAGTCGCGGGGCGCTGGCGGTGAACGCTCTCGTCCTTATGCACCTCGCCCAACGCCGCCCAGGTCTGTTCGGCAAAGCGCAGCGCCGCTTCGTGGCGGCTGTCGCAGGCGATCCACTGGCACAGCTCGGCCTGCTCCTGGTCGGTCAGGGCACCGGCGTGCAGGCGCACCGCCCACTCGGCGGCCTCCTCGGTAATGCTGTGCTGTTGCTGACCCTGGCTATTCACGTGTGAATCTCGAATTTTTCGTTATATGACGCTGTGACGTCTGACCTGAGGTTTTTCCGTAATTCATTCGTCGGATGGCCCCACCTCGCCATCCTGCAAGCGCTGCATCACATACGCCAGCGCCTTGGCCAAGTGCTTTTGCACGGAACTGTCGGAGATGTCCAAATGCCGGGCAACCTGGGCGTGGGTCATGCCCTCTATACGGTTCAGACGGAAGATCTGCTGGGTGCGTTCCGGCAGCTCCGCCAACGCCTGCTTCAATGCCTGTCGCTGTTGCTGCGCCATTGCCTGAGCCTCCAACCCGGCCACTTCATCTTCAATCTCGGCCAGCGCCTCATGGGGCACGGAATCGGTCTTGCGCCGCGCCTCCTGGCGAATATGGTCGATCAGCAGATTGCTCGCCGTTCGATAGAGATAGCCCTGGGAGTTGTCGATACGCTCGCCGGCCGGTTTTTCCGCCAGGCGCAGGAAGCTCTCCTGTACCAGGTCGGCGGCCAACTGCGGGTCCCGTACCTTGCGCGCCAGATACCCACGCAGGGTATCGGCATGCTTGAGAAACAGGCCTTTGAGATCCACGTCCGACAAACCGACTCCCTGGAATGTAAAGGAAACAGGCGGGCATCTTAAGCGTTGTCGAGAATGATTTTCAATTGATATCTAATCCGATTCCAGCGTCGGACACGTCTGATTAACGGTTCGGTAATCGAACATATCCGCCGCCATCAATTGACCAAATTAACCAACCAGTACATTTTATCCCCACAACGAACAAGAACTGTGGAGATCCCCTGTATGCCGCCCATCGTGCTGGTGCTCAACGGCCCCAACCTCAACCTGCTCGGCACTCGCGAGCCCGCGACCTACGGCCATGAAACCCTGGCCGACGTGGCGGCCCTGTGCGGCCGCAGCGCCGAACAATTGGGGCTTAAAATCGAATTCCGCCAGACCAACCACGAAGGCGAACTGCTGGACTGGATCCACGGCGCCCGCGCCCGCTGCGCCGGTATCGTCATCAATCCGGCCGCCTGGACGCACACCTCGGTGGCGATTCGCGACGCCTTGGTAGCCAGTGAAGTGCCGGTGATCGAGGTGCACTTATCCAATGTGCATGCGCGCGAGGCGTTTCGGCATCACTCGTTTGTGTCGCCCATCGCCAAGGCCGTGCTCGCGGGGTTTGGCAGCCATGGCTACCACTTGGCCCTGGAACATTTCAGCCAGTTGTTGAAGGGGTCGGCCCGATGAAGCCGCGCATCCTCGCCGGGCTGATCGGCGCCGGCATCCAGGCTTCCCGCACCCCTGCCCTGCATGAGCAGGAAGGAGACGCCCAAGGCTTGCGTTACCTGTATCGCCTCATTGACCTTGAGCCCCTGCACCTGGACATCAACGCCCTGCCCGACCTGCTGGACGCTGCCGAGTTGATGCACTTCACCGGATTGAACATTACCTACCCGTGCAAGCAGGCAATCCTGCCGCTGCTCGATGATTTGTCCGACGAGGCCCGAGGCATCGGAGCGGTCAACACCGTGGTCTTCAAGGACGGCAAGCGTATCGGCCATAACACCGACTGCCTGGGGTTTGCCGAGGGTTTTCGCCGCAACCTCAGCGATGTGCCGCGCCAACGCGTGGTGCAGATGGGCGCGGGTGGCGCCGGTGCCGCAGTGGCGCATGCGCTATTGGCCGAAGGTGTCGAACACTTGAGTATTTTCGACGTGGACGCCAGCCGCGCCCGCGACCTTGTGGATAACCTCGCCCAGCGTTTCGGCGCCGGCCGCGCCCAGGTCGGCACCCACCTTGAAAACGCCATGGCCGAGGCCGATGGCCTGGTCAACACCACGCCGATGGGCATGGCCAAACTGCCCGGCACACCGGTGCCAGCGGTCCTGCTGAGAGCCGAACTGTGGGTGGCTGAAATTGTGTATTTCCCACTGGAAACCGAACTGCTGCGCGATGCCCGCGCCTTGGGCTGCCGCACCCTGGATGGCGGCAACATGGCGGTGTTCCAGGCGGTGAAGGCGTTTGAGTTATTCAGTGGTGAAGTGCCGGATGCGCAGCGAATGCTCGCGCACTTCAAGAGCATGAATACCTGAAATGTGCGAGGGGGCTTGCCCCCTCTCACATTGGGTTAGACGGTGTACTCAGGCCTGCAGGTAGCGCAACACCGATTCGCAAATCATCTCGCGATGCCGCTGTTTAACCGTCTCATCCGACAGGTCGATCTGAAAGATCTCACTGAACGTATGGCGGTTGGACACCCGGTAAAAGCTGAATGAGTTGATCAGCAAGTGCACGTCCAACGGTTCCAGCCCTTCGCGGAACAGCCCCATCTCGGCGCCCCGGCGCAACGTCACCCCCAGCCCCTCGAGGATTTTGCTGTTCATCGCCTTGATCGTGTCGGTGCGTTTCACGTACTCGGCATTGTGGATATTTTCGATGCTGACAATACGCACGAAATCAACGTTCTGATCATGGTGGTCGAAGGTGAACTCCACCAGCCGCCGGATCGCCTCACGCGGTTCCAGGGCAGTGAGGTTCATGCGCGTTTCGGTGTTGCGAATATCGCCGTAGAGCTTCTCCAGCACCTCGACGTACAACTGCTCCTTACTGCCGAAGTAGTAATAGATCATGCGTTTGGAGGTGTGGATACGCTCGGCGATGGCATCCACGCGAGCGCCGGACAGGCCCTGCTGAACAAACTCGACGATGGCTTCCTGGAGAATGTTCTCCCGGGTCTTTTCCGGGTTGTTCTTACGACTCTTGCGCGGTGCGTCTGACACCGCCGGGAGTTCGGGACTTGAGGTCATGGTGCGCTCACGGCCATTTTTATTGTGCAGGCCGCGATTATGGGCCGAGGCGTCCTACGAAGGAAGCACTTGGCCCACCGTTATAAACGCGCCTGGCGCACTGCGCCGCTGCGGGATTTGGCCATCGCCGCCAGGCGCACCGCCACGTTGGCCGCGCCGTAGCCGGCGTAGCCGTTTTTGCGTTGGATGATCTCGAAGAAAAACCGTCCTTCGAAGGGCTCGGTGTACACATGAAACAACTCACCGCCCTGGGCGTCACGGTCGTACAACACGTTGTAGTACGCCAGTTCGCTGAGGAACTCATCATCAAAATCAAAGCGTGCTGCCAGGTCATCGTAGTAGTTGAGCGGGATATCCAGCAGCGGCACCCCGGCCTCCTTGGCGCGGCGCACTTCGGCAAAAATATCCGCGCAATCGAAGGCAATGTGATGCACACCCGAGCCGCGATAGCTCGACAACGCGTGGGAAATCGCGGTGTTGCGGTTCTCGGAAATATTCAGCGGCAAGCGAATCGAGCTGCAACGGCTGCGCAGCGCACGGCTTTTCACCAGGCCGTAGGGGTCGGGCAGCACCACTTCGTCATCGGCTTCGAAATCCAGCAGGCTCTTGTAGAACAGCACCCAGCTGTCGAGGCTGTCGGCCGGCAAGGCCATGGCCATATGGTCGATGCGCAGCAAACCACCGCTCGCAGCATTGGCCGGCTGCAGATTGAAATCGGTGTCGTAGATCCCCCCCTCACCCTGATCCACCAGGTAAATCAGGCTGCCGTCCGGCGCACGTACTGCCGCCAGCTCCAGCTCGTTGGGCCCGACCAGGCCGCGATAGGGCTGGCCCTTGTAGGCCACCGCCCGTTCCAGCGCCTTGGCGCTGTCCTTGACTCGAATCGCCGTGGCGCACAACGACGGTCCATGGGCCTCGAAAAAGTTATGCGCGAAGGAATAGGGTTCGCAGTTGAGGATCAGGTTGATATCGCCCTGGCGCAGCAGACTCACGCTCTTGGAGCGGTGCTGGCCGGCCTTGACGAAACCCAGGCGTTCCAGCCAATGGGTAAGCTTGGCGCCGAGGTTTTCATCCACGGCGAACTCGAGGAACTCGATACCGTCGTACTCGCTGGCCGCTGGGGTATCAAACAGAATCTCGACAGGTTGTGCGGGCGCCTCCTGTTGCAAGCGCTCGCGGGTTTTCTCTTCCAGGTACAGCAAGGAACGCAGGCCATCTGCCGCATTCGCGCGGGTCGGCGCGGCGCGGAAGCCATCGTTGAAAATTTCCAGGGACAACGGCCCGGTGTAGCCGCTCTTGATGATCGGCGCGAGGAACCCCGCCAGGTCGAATTCGCCCTGGCCGGGGAAGCAGCGAAAATGCCGGCTCCACTCCAGCACATCCATGGCCAGGATCGGCGCGTCGGCCATTTGCACAAAGAAGATCTTGTCGCCGGGGATCTGCGCGATAGCACTCGGGTCGCCCTTGAGCGACAGCGTATGGAAACTGTCGAGCAACACCCCAAGGCTCGGGTGATCGACCTGACGCACCAGGTTCCACACCTGCTGCCAGGTATTAACATGCTTGCCCCAGGCCAACGCCTCATAACCAATGCGCAGGCCGCGACGCCCGGCGTGTTCGGCCAACAGGCTGAGGTCATCGAGCAGGATGCGTTCATCCCCGACGCAATCGGCCGAGGCATTGCTGCACACCAGCACCAGGTCGGTGCCCAGTTCCTGCATCAGGTCGAACTTGCGCTCGGCGCGCTCCAGGTTGCGCGCCAGGCGATCGCGGCGGCAACCTTCAAAGTCGCGAAAGGGCTGGAACAAGGTGATGGCAATGCCCAGGTCAGCACACATCTGCCTGACTTCCCGGGGGCTGCCGTCGTAATACAACAAGTCGTTTTCGAAAATCTCGACCCCATCGAACCCGGCGGCAGCAATGGCTTCGAGCTTTTCCGGCAGGGTACCGCTCAAGGACACGGTGGCGATGGAACGTTGCATGGACGACTCCCGGCAATTGTTGTTTGTGGCAAATTATTCGCCCCCAGACTACCCGCAGCAATTAAAATGTACGAACCGGTTAGTTTTTGGTGCGATTATCGAACACTAAGCCTCTTTGGCGAATTGACGATTTTTTAGCCACTGCGCACCATCAATCACGCAGCGACACCCAAAAGAAGACCCACAACACCTCATAAAAATTTCAAAAAACGGGTACAACCACATGCCTTCGCAAAACTCCACCCTGGCCGCGCGCCCGGGCACCCCGCACGCCGGCATCGGCAACAAGATCCGCGGCGCCCTTGCCGTGGGTAAAACCCGCTGGGGCATGCTGGCCCTGGTGTTCTTTGCCACCACCCTCAACTACATCGACCGCGCCGCCCTGGGCGTGATGCAACCGATCCTGGCCAAGGAAATGAGCTGGACGGCGATGGACTACGCCAACATCAACTTCTGGTTCCAGGTCGGCTACGCCATCGGTTTTGTGCTGCAAGGCCGGCTGATCGACCGCGTGGGCGTCAAGCGCGTGTTTTTCTGCGCAGTACTGCTGTGGAGCCTGGCCACCGGTGCCCATGGCCTGGCCACTTCGGCCGTCGGCTTTATGGTCTGCCGCTTTATCCTCGGGCTGACCGAAGCCGCCAACTACCCGGCCTGCGTGAAGACCACGCGCCTGTGGTTCCCCGCCGGTGAGCGTGCGGTGGCCACCGGTATCTTCAACGCCGGTACCAACGTCGGCGCAATGATGACGCCGATGCTGCTGCCGCTGATCCTGCATGTGTGGGGCTGGCAGGCTGCGTTCCTGTGCATGGCGTCGCTGGGCGCGATCTGGCTGGTGTTCTGGGGTTTGAAGTACTACAACCCGGAAGACCACCCGAGCGTCAAACAATCCGAACTGGACTACGTGCAACGGGAAGTCGAGCCGGAACAACCTGGCGTACCGTTCAGCCGCATCCTGCGCATGCGCGGCACCTGGGCCTTTGCCGTCGCCTATGCACTCACCGCACCGGTATTCTGGTTCTACCTGTATTGGCTGCCGCCGTTCCTGAACCAGCAGTACAACCTGGGCATCAACGTGACACAGATGGGTATCCCGCTGATCATCATCTATCTGACCGCCGACTTCGGCAGTGTGGGTGGGGGGATTCTCTCGTCCTTCCTGATCGGCCGCGGGATGAACTCGATCAAGGCGCGGTTGCTGTCGATGCTGCTGTTTGCCTGCTGCATCGTCGGCGTGATCATGGCGGCCGGCTCCAGCCAGCTGTGGGTCGCGGTGTTTGCCATCTCCCTGGCCATCGGCGCGCACCAGGCCTGGACCGCCAACATCTGGAGCCTGGTGATGGACTACACGCCCAAGCACATGATGAGCACAGTGTTCGGTTTTGGCGGCATGTGTGCGGCCATCGGCGGCATGTTCATGACCCAGATCGTCGGCCACATCCTTACCGTGACCAATAACAACTACACCGTGTTGTTCACCCTGATCCCGGCGATGTACTTCATTGCGCTGACCTGGATGTACTTCATGGCACCGCGCAAGATTCCTGCCGTAGAGGTGTGATCACCTGCGCCGCTGCTGCCAGGCAGCGGCCAGACCGCTCATGCAGATCACCCCGATGCCGACCACCGTGGTCACATCGGGGGTATGGTTGAACACCAGCCAACCCAACAACCCCGCGAAGACGATCTGGCAATAGCCGAACGGCGCCAGCAAGGCCGGTGCCGCGAAGCGGAACGCCTGGGTCAGCATCAAGTGTGCGGTCATCCCAAAGGTGCCCAGCGCCAGCATCAACACCCCATGCCACAGCGTGGGAACCTGCCAGAAGAACGGCACCATCGCACTCATCACCAAGGTATTGCACAGCCCGGCGAAGAAGTTGCTGGTGGTGGGCGTGTCGTATTGGCTGAGGATGCGCGTGAGCAGTTGGTAGAAGCAGAAGAACAGCGCCGAGCACAGCGGCAGTAACACCGCAGGCGTGAACAACTCACCGCCTGGGTGAATGATCACCAGCACGCCGACAAACCCGCAGATCACCGCCAGCCATTGGCCGCGTGTCACGTGCTCGCCGAGCAGCGGCACCGACAGTGCTGTCACCAGGATCGGCGCAAGGAAGTTCACCGCCGTGGCTTCCGCCAACGGGATGTAATGCAACGCCGTGGTGAAAAACAGGCTGGTGCCCAACAGGCACAAGGCGCGCACCACCTGCATCCCCGGGCGTTTACTGCGCAGCACGCGCAGCCCCGATTGCGGCAGGAAAATCCCGGCCATCAGCAAGGTGTGCACCACGTAGCGCGCCCACACCACCATCACGATCGGGTAGAACCCGGCCAGGTATTTGGACAAGGCATCGTGGCTGGAGAACAGGAATGTCGCCAACACGATCAGCAAAATGCCTTTGAAGGGATGGTTGACGCCGGAAAGGGGGGTGCTGACAGTCATGGAATTCTCTTGCGTGGCGAGCGGAACGCTGAGCACTGAACGAAGCAGTGCTCAACCCGGTAATCTAGCAGCCGGGCTGGAGTCTGCCCCAAGAGCATAACCAAACACCGGGCGAACAGCGCACTAAATCACTGGATTCGAGTCCAACACAGCACCTTAGCCCTCGCATTGCGTACTTTTTAACCAAGGCCTCGCCGCTATGAAAAAAATCCTCTTTGTTCTTCCTGCCCTTGCCCTGCTGACGGCCTGCAACCAGGAATCCGCGCCAGCGCCCAAACCCGCGCCGCCTTCCGTGCAGGCCACCCTGGTACCCGAAACCCCGCCCACGGATAAATGGGTCGGCAAATGGATCGGTGTCGAAGGCCTGCACCTGACCATCGCCAAGGACGACAGCATCGGCCGTGGCCACTACGTCCTCACCATGCAATACGGCCTCGACGCCGACGACTCGGGCACCTTCAAGGGTGAAGCGGCCGAAGACGGCATCGCCTTCACCCGCCCGG
Source organism: Pseudomonas sp. BR20 (assembly GCF_050780135.1). Classification (NCBI taxonomy): domain Bacteria; kingdom Pseudomonadati; phylum Pseudomonadota; class Gammaproteobacteria; order Pseudomonadales; family Pseudomonadaceae; genus Pseudomonas; species Pseudomonas sp. BR20. Next base: position 5,977,624 of record NZ_CP172012.1, read on the forward strand.
ACGGCCCGCAATTGCTGCGCGCCGGCGATGGCGAAGCGACCGGGCTGAAATGGCTGGCGGATAAAAAAGACTGCCTGATCGTCGCCACCGGCGAAGGCTATTGCCGTTAATACCGACCATACTCAATCACGGTTAGCACACAGAGGATTGCCCCATGCTATGGAAAAAAGGCCGACGCAGCGACAACGTGGTGGATGCCCGCGATGACAGTGGCGGCGGCGGTGGCGGGATGCGTTTTGGTGGCGGCAAGGGCCTGAGCCTGACCGCAATTGTGCTGATCGTCGGCATCGGCTGGCTGACCGGCCAGGACCCGTTGCAGATCCTCGGCCAGTTGACCGGCCAGATGGAGCAGGCGCCCTCGGTGAGCACGCAGTCGCGCCAGGCGCCGCCGGCCAACGATGAGCAAGCCGACTTCGTACGGGCGGTGCTGGGCGATACCGAAGACACCTGGGGCCAGGTGTTCCAGGAAAACGGCCTGACCTATAAAAACCCCAAACTGATTCTGTTCCGTGGCCGGGTCAATTCCGCCTGTGGTGGCGCCACCTCGGCCAGCGGCCCGTTCTATTGCCCGGCGGATCAGCAGGTGTACCTGGACCTGGATTTCTTCCGGGAAATGTCGCAGCGCTTCCAGGCTGCCGGCGATTTCGCCCAGGCCTATGTGATCGCCCACGAGGTCGGGCACCACGTACAAACATTGCTGGGCATTTCGTCGAAGATCCAGGCCGCACGCCAGCAAGGCCGGCAGATGCAAGGCGACGGTGGCCTGCTGGTGCGCCAGGAGCTGCAAGCCGACTGCTTCGCCGGTGTGTGGGCCAACCGTGCGCAAAAGCGCCTGAACTGGCTGGAGCCTGGCGATATTGAAGAAGCGCTGAATGCGGCCAACGCCATCGGCGATGACCGCTTGCAGCAACAGGGCCAGGGGCGCGTGGTGCCGGACTCGTTTACCCACGGCACCTCGGCACAGCGGGTGCGCTGGTTCAAGACCGGCTTCGCCCAGGGCCAGATCACTCAATGCGACACGTTCGCTGCCAAGAGCCTATAAATGAATCAACGATTGGGACTGCTGTTGGGCCTGTTGCTCATCTCATCATCCGCCTGGGCCGCCGAGCATGGCGTCAAGGTGGTCAGTCCCGATCGTTTTCACCTCGACGCTGGTGACCTCAGCCTCGGCGTGAGCCAGGACTGGCGCCAGCCACTGCCCAACGTCACCCGCGCCTTGATCATCGTGCACGGGCGCCTGCGTAATGCGCAGACCTATCTGAAAAGCGGAATCGATGCCGCCGAACACGCCGGGGTTGCCGCCACCACCCTGGTGATCGCGCCGCAGTTTCTGAACGGGTCCGACATGCAGCGCAACCACCTGGACAGCCAAGTGCTGCGTTGGAAGGGCAATGACTGGATGGCCGGCGAAACCTCGACCGGCCCGGGCCAGATCAGCTCTTTTGGCGCCCTCGACCAGCTCATCAAGCACCTGGGCAACCGCACGCTGTTCCCGGCGCTCAAGGAAATCGTGGTCGCCGGTCACTCCGGCGGTGGCCAGGTGGTGCAGCGCTTCGCCCTCACCGGCCACGCCCACCCTACCCTGCAAACCGAGGGCATCCGCCTGCGTTATGTGGTGGCCAACCCCTCGTCCTATGCCTACTTCAGCCCACAGCGGCCGGTGAAGTTCGAGATCGCCAGTTGTCCAGGCTTCAACGCCTGGAAGTACGGCATGCAGCACCTGCCGGCCTACGCCAACGGCCAAAATGCCGAGCAGCTGGAGCAAGCCTACGTATCACGCCCCATCACTTACCTGCTGGGCCAGCAGGACACCGACCCGAACCACCCGGCACTGGATAAAAGCTGCGAAGCCGAGACCCAGGGCGCGTATCGGCTGATTCGCGGGCACAACTACTTTGACTACCTCAAGCAGCGCCATCCGCAGTTGAGCCAGACGCTGGTGGAAGTGCCGGGGGTGGGGCATGACGGGGATGGGATGTTTACTTCGCCCGAAGGGCAGAAGGTACTGTTTAAGCAATAACTGACGAAACCGCCCCTCCCACATTTGATCTCTATTGCTTGGGTTAGATCATCCGGCGCAATGCAGCACAATCTGCAGCATGCCAATCCGCCAGCTCCGGCCACGGGTTCTCCGGCAGGTTGACCAACACCGTCCTGGTCCCCGCCGCCCGGCCGCAGTCCAGGTCAAAACGGTAATCGCCGACCATCACCATCTCGCTCGGCGATACATCCCACGCCGCCGCCAATTTCAACAACCCACCCGGATCGGGCTTAGGCGGCGCATCGTCGCGACCCAGCACATCGTCCACGGCAAAGCAGTCCGCCAGGCCAATCGCCTCCAGGGTGATATGCGCCAACTCCCGCGCGTTGCGGGTCAGGATACCCAGGCGATAACCGCGCCCGGCCAGCTCGCGCACCAGCTCCACCGCACCGTCCGCAGCGACCGAACCCAGCGCCAGCTCGCGCTCATGTTCGAGCAGCCAGGCGTGCTTGGCCGCTGCGATGTCCGCCGGCAAGGCGGCGAGGTGGGTGAGGATGTCGTCCTCGGGGGGAATGTCCAGGGCCACGCGAATCGCCGCAAAGTCATGCACCGCTACCGTCAGGGTGCCGTCCATGTCGAACACCCAGTGCTTAACGTCCGTCAGGCTCATGCCCAATCCTTGCGATGGCGAATCAAGCCTTCCTGGGTCACCGACGCCACCAGTTGCCCGGCGCGGTTGTACACGCTACCGCGGGAGAACCCACGGGAATTGCCGGCCCACGGGCTGTCCATGGCGTACAGCAACCAGTCATCGGCACGCAGGTCGGCGTGGAACCACAGCGCGTGGTCGAGGCTGGCGACCTGCATGTCTTTCTGCCACACGGTCTTGCCGTGGGGCAGCAAGGAGGTGGTCAGCAGGCCGAAATCCGAGGCGTAGGCCAGCAGGTATTTGTGCAGCGCCGGCGTATCCGCCAGGGCACCATCGGCCCGAAACCACACGTATTTGACCGGGTCGGACGGCTGCGGGTTGAACGGGTCTTTTTCGGTGACCGGGCGCACTTCGATCGGCTTGGGGCACAGCAGCTTGTCGCGCATATGCTCGGGGATCAGGTGCGCGCGCTGCTGGGTCAGTTCCAGCTCCGACGGCAGGTTTTCCGGGCCGACCACCACGGGCATGGTGGTCTGGTGCTCGAAGCCGGCCTCGTCGTACTGGAACGAAGCGCTGCAGGTGAAGATCGGGTGGCCCTTCTGGATCGCCGTCACGCGGCGCGTGCTGAAACTGCCGCCATCGCGTACGCGGTCGACCGAATACACCACCGGCAACTTCGCATCGCCGGGGCGTAGGAAATAACCGTGCAGGGAATGCACGTGGCGCGCTTCTTCGACGGTCTGGCTCGCGGCCGACAGCGACTGGCCGAGCACCTGGCCACCGAACAGTTGGCGAAAACCCAGGTCCTGGCTGCGGCCGCGAAAGAGGTTTTCCTCGATCGGTTCCAGGGTCAGCAAGTCCACCAGATCTTCCAATACTTGGCTCATAGAGCAACTCCTACAACAATCGATAGGGCATTCCGGGCTGCTTATCCGTGCAGCGTGTCCAACCATTGGGCGCGGGTGATGCGGTACAAAACGTGGGGGCGCAGCGGGTCATCGGCTGCGACCTTGGGGTGTTCAAAATCTGCCAGGGGATCGTAATGCATACCGATGGCCTGCATGACTTTTTGTGATGGCAGATTGGCTTGAGTGGTGAAGGCGACAATTTCGTCCAACTGCAAACGGTCGAAACCACAGCGCAGCGCGGTCCAGGCCGCCTCACTGGCATAACCCAGGCCCCAATGCTCACGGGCCAGGCGCCAGCCGATTTCCACCGCCGGGGTAAAGCCCGCTTCGAAGCTGACGTTCTGCAACCCGGTCAGGCCGATAAACTCACCGGTGTCCTTGCGTTGCAAGGCCCACAGGCCAAAGCCATATTCGGCGAAGTGGCCGCGAATCCGGCCGATCAAGGCGGCACTTTCCAGGTGGCTCAATTTGGCCGGGAAATAGCGCATCACCTGCGGGTCGGCGCACATGCGCGCAAATTCCGTCAGGTCGGCATCGCGCCACTGGCGCATAACCAGGCGCGCGCTTTCCAATTGCAATATCGCCTCCATGGGTCCCCTCCCCTTGCCATGTGCGTGAGTGTACAGCGCTGTTAAGATCCTTCGCAGATCCCCGTCAGAAAATCCCATGCCTTTGCCATTGATCTACCACGATGACTACAGCCCTGAGTTCCCGGCAGACCACCGGTTCCCCATGGACAAGTTCCGCCTGCTGCGTGACCACCTGGTGGCCAGCGGCCTGACCGAAGACAGCCAATTGCTGCGCCCGCCGTTGTGCCCGCGGGAGATTCTGGCCCTCGCCCATGAGCCTGGGTATATCGAACGCTACATGAGCGGCGAGTTGTCCCGCGAAGACCAACGGCGCCTTGGCCTGCCCTGGAGCGAAGCCCTGGCCCGGCGTACCGTGCGTGCGGTCGGTGGCTCGATCCTGGCGGCGGAGCAAGCCCTGGAACACGGCATGGCCTGCCACCTCGCGGGCGGCACCCACCACGCCCACTACGACTACCCAGCGGGCTTTTGCATCTTCAATGACCTGGCAGTGATCAGCCGTTATCTGCTGGATAGCGGCCGGGTCAACCGCGTGCTGATCTTCGACTGCGACGTGCACCAGGGCGATGGCACCGCGCGCATCCTCCACGACACGCCGGATGCAATCACCGTGTCCCTGCACTGCGAAAAGAACTTCCCCGCCCGCAAGGCCCAGAGCGATTGGGACATCCCGCTGCCCATGGGCATGGGCGATGCCGAGTACCTCCAGGTGGTGGACGATGCCCTCAACTACCTGCTGCCGCTCTACCAGCCGGACCTGGTGCTGTACGACGCCGGCGTCGATGTGCACAAGGATGACGCCCTCGGTTACCTCAAGCTGACAGACGCAGGCGTAGCCGCTCGCGATGAAAGCGTGATGCGCCATTGCCTGGGCCGCGACATCCCGGTGATGGGCGTGATTGGCGGCGGCTACAGCAAGGACCGTCCCGCCCTGGCCCGTCGCCACGGCATCCTGCACCACAGCGCCCAGCGGGTATGGACGTCATCAGGTTGTCATTGAAAGGTGGGCGTTACCCACAATGCCTGTGGAACGGCCTGTGGATAACTTGAGCGTAAGCGTCTGAGAGCCTGTATCCGTAAAGCCTGTAGAAAGCTGTACGTTTTTTGATCAGGCAGCGCCGCGCTCCTCGGGTAGAATGCTCGGCTTATTTTCCGCGATCGTAGCCCTGCCCATGCCCGACATTTCCTCACGACACGTCACCATCATCGGCGGCGGCCCAGCCGGGCTGATGGCCGCCGAAGTCTTGAGCCTGGCCGGGGTGCAGGTTGACTTGTACGACGGCATGCCGTCGGTGGGGCGCAAATTCCTGCTGGCTGGCGTGGGCGGCATGAACATCACCCACTCCGAAGCGTACTCGGCGTTCCTGTCGCGCTACGCCGAGCGCGCACCGAACATCGCACCGTTGCTGCGGGGGTTTGGTGCCGAGGCGTTGTGCGAGTGGATTCATGGCCTGGGTATCCAGACCTTTATCGGCACCTCCGGCCGCGTGTTTCCTACGGATATGAAAGCCGCCCCGCTGCTGCGCGCCTGGCTCAAGCGCCTGCGCGACCAGGGTGTGGTTATCCACACCCGACACCGTTGGTTGGGGTGGAGCGCCGACGGTGATCTACTTATCCACAGCCCTGAAGGCGAGAAAACCGTCCGTAGCGATGCGCTCCTCCTGGCCCTCGGCGGCGGCAGCTGGTCGCGGCTGGGCTCCGACGGCGCGTGGCTCAAGCTGCTGGAAGACAAAGGCGTGCCCTACGTAGCGCTACAACCGAGCAACTGCGGCTTTGAGGTGGAAGGCTGGAGCAAATTGATGGTCAGCAAATTCGCCGGCGCGCCGCTGAAAAACGTCGCCATCGGCCTGGGGGATGACAAGCCGCGACTCGGCGAATGCGTGATCACGGCCACCGGTATCGAGGGCAGTTTGATCTACGCGCTGTCGGCGCCGATTCGTGAGGCAATCAATCGCAACGGTTCGGCCACGGTGCATATCGACTTGCTGCCCAGCAAACCGTTGGACAAGGTTCAGGCGGCGCTGGCCAAGCCGCGTGGCTCACGCTCGATGAGCAAGCATTTGCACAGTCAATTGGGCCTCGATGGGGTCAAGGCGGCGCTGTTGCGCGAGTTGGCGCCCGCCGAACACTTCAACAATCCGGCGCAGTTGGCGGGGGCTATCAAGGCGTTGCCGCTGACATTGGTGAAGACACGTCCGATGGATGAAGCCATCAGCACCGCAGGCGGCGTGCCGTTTGAAGCGTTGGATGAGCGCTTGATGCTCAAGCAATTGCCTGGGGTGTTTTGTGCGGGGGAGATGCTGGACTGGGAAGCGCCGACCGGCGGGTATTTGCTGACGGGGTGTTTTGCCAGTGGCAGAGCGGCTGGGCGGGGGATGTTGGAGTGGCTCAACCGCTGAGATCTGCGGTGAATTCAAAGCCGCCATCGGGGGCAAGTCGAATCGTCGCACCGCCCCTCCCACATTTTTGATCTGTGAATACATTCAAACTGTGGGAGGGGCGGTGCGACGATTCGACTTGCCCCCGATGAGGCCCTTAGCAGCACCTCAAAACTTACTTCTTCTTACGCGGCCCAGTATTAAAAACAGGCACCTTACGCACCGGCTTGATCGAAGGCTCCGACGGCGCCACTTCACCACTGTCCACCCACTTGCCGAGGTTGCGCTTACCACCGCCACCACCGGAAGCCTTAGGCTTCTTCGGTTTTTTCGGTTTCTTCACCACCTGACCGCTGGCATCGGTGTCCGGCACGCGGTGCTCCGGCTCGAAGTCCTGTTCCATCTTGCGGGTCAAGGTCTGGCGGGTCAGCATCTCGATGGCCGACAGCATGTTGACTTCATCGGCGCACACCAGGGAAATCGCCTCACCGGTGTTGCCCGCGCGACCGGTCCGGCCGATGCGGTGGATGTAGTCCTCGGCCACGATCGGCAGGTCGAAGTTGACCACCAGCGGCAGGTCTTCAATGTCCAGGCCGCGGGCAGCGACGTCGGTGGCCACCAGGATCTGCACTTCGCTCGATTTGAAACGGTCCAGCGCACGCTGGCGCGTGGCTTGCGGCTTGTCGCCATGGATGCCATCGGCATTGATGCCCAGGCCCTGCAACTTATCCACCAGCGCATCCACGCCGTTACGGGTCTTGGCGAACACCAGCACCTGCTTCCAGCGGCCTTTGCGCATCAGGTGCACAAACAGCTCCGCCTTGCGCTTCTTGTCCACCGGCACCACCCATTGCTTGACGGTGTTGGCGGCGACGTTGCGCGGGCTGACTTCGATGGTCAGCGGGTCGTTGAGCATCTGCCCGGCCAGCTGGCGGATGTCATCGGAGAAAGTCGCGGAGAACAGCAGGGTCTGGCGCTTTTTCGGCAGCATGCGGTAGATGTTCGCCAGTTCTTCGGAGAAGCCCAGGTCGAGCATGCGGTCGGCTTCATCCAGCACCAGGGTTTGCAGCTGGTTGAGTTTCAGCGCGTTCTGGCGGAACAGGTCGATCAGGCGGCCCGGCGTAGCGACCAGTATGTCGACACCCTTGCGCAGCTTCATCATCTGCGGGTTGATGCTCACGCCGCCGTACACCGCGTAGGTGGTGAGCGGCAGGTTTTGGGCGTATTCGGCAACGCTGGCGTGAACCTGCTCGGCCAGCTCGCGGGTCGGGCACAAGATCAGCGCGCGCGCCGAGTTGGCGGCCACTTTCGGCCCTTCCATGGTCAGCAGTTGCAGCAATGGCACGGCAAAACCGGCGGTTTTACCGGTACCGGTCTGAGCCGCGGCCATCAGGTCGCGACCGGCCAGCACCGCCGGAATGGCTTGCGCCTGCACCGGCGTCGGGGTCTGGTAGCCAAGCGTCTCAAGGGCGCGCAGCAAGGGTTCGATCAGGCCAAGTGTGGCGAAAGTCATGTGTTTACCGTAGGAAAAATTCAGCGCAAGGGCGTAATGCGCGGCAGTTTACCTTATTTCCGGCTTGGGCTTTCGCCACTGGGGCAGACTGATCAACAGCACGGCGCTGATAATCACCAGCATGGCCAAACCCTCTTCCAGGCCGATGGATTCACCCACGAACACAATCCCCAGTAACACCGCCACCGCCGGGTTCACATAGGCATAGCTGGTCGCGGCCGCCGGGCGTACATGCTTGAGCAGGTACATATAGGCGTTGAAGGCGATGATCGAGCCGAACACCGTCAGGTAGGCCAAGGCCAGCCAGCCTTCCAACGGCGGCACGGCCTTCAAGTGTTCACCGGTGAGCACGCTGGCGATCAACAGCGTCACACCGGCCACCAGCATTTCTGCAGCACTGGCCATGGCGCCCGGCGGCAACGGCAGGCGCCGACTCCACACCGAACCAAATGCCCACGACGCCGCCGCAAACAGCAATAAGGCCGCGCCCATGGGGCTCGACTGCAATGTGCTGCCCATGTTGAGCATGGCGATACCGATCATGCCCAGAATCACCCCGGCCCATTCCAGCCGGGTATTGCGCGCGCCCCAGAAATAACCACACAGCAAGGTGAACAACGGCACGGTCGCCACCGCCAGCGCCGCCACGCCGGACGACACCCCGGTGTGCTCGGCCACACTCACTGCGCCATTACCGAAGGTCAGCAGCAAAATGCCGATCTTGGCAGCGGCCTTCCACTGCTCCCAGGTCGGCGCCGGCGCCCCGCGCCAACGCAAAAAGCCATACATCGCCGCACCGGCCAGCAAAAAACGAATCCCGCCCAGCATCAGCGGCGGCCAGTATTCAACGCCGATGCGAATCACCAGGTAGGTAGACCCCCAGATGACATACAGCGCAAAAAAGGCGGCGATCAACGGTAAAGGAAAGCGACGTGGGCCAGGCATTGGGCGGCTCGAAGGCAGATATAAGAGAGGTTTATTCTAAAAAAGCAGGTTATTAAACATAAGTTACAAAACCTGTTTAAACCGCCCATACACTTTTCAAAGCATGGTTATCAGGGCTATAACCCGTGCTTTCGAAAGCCACGCGCAACTGGAGCCTTATATGGACAAATACGACCGCATGCTCCTCAGCGCCCTGCTCGAAGACGGCCGCGCCTCCTACGCGCAACTGGCCCGCACGGTAAACCTCTCCGCCCCCGCCGTGGCCGAACGCGTGGCCAAGCTGGAAGCCAGTGGAGTGATCACCGGGTACCAGGCCAAGGTGGATTTTTCGAAGGTGGGCCTGCCGATTCAGTGCGTGATTGAACTGCGGCTGACCAACCACGGCAGCCAGAAGGTCTATGACGCCTTGGCCGAAATCCCGGAACTGACCGAATGCCACCGGGTCACGGGCGATCCGTGCGTGATCATGCAAGCGGCCGTGGGCTCGATGCCGGAATTGGAGAATCTGATCAATCGGCTGGCGAAGTTCGGGTTCAGCAAGACCTCGATTATTTTGTCGAGCGCGATAGAGCGGCGGGTGCCGTTGGGGCAGTTGGAAACCAATGGCAAAAATGGTGGCTGATCTACCACCATCGGGAGCAAGCCCCCTCCCACAGTTTGATGTGTGAATACATTCAAAATGTGGGAGGGGGCTTGCTCCCGATGGCGTCAGTGGCTGCACTGCAAATTCGAGCGTTCAACAATCAAGTCAACTATCTGCTTGATGGTAGTGATGTGATCCCAATCTTCCTGCGTCGCTTGCAAGTTGAATTGCCACTTGATCTGCATGACAAAGCAGGTCAAATCATCATCAATAATCTTGAAGTCATGGATGAAGTCCGTTTGCTCCGTGACCTGACTTCGGTCGATGAAACCGATGATATCGACGAATAGCTGAATCACCTTTTCGCTGATCTCGGCTCTCATTTAGTCAGCGTCCTTTTCTTCGTCCCGAATAACTGAACAGATACCAGAGGGCGGTTTTCAATTGCCAGCAAGATCGGTCCCATTCATATGAGGGAAATTTCCGAGCGAGTGTTGATCCCTTGCTCCGTCCAGGCTGCACGACTAATCTGGCCCGCGTCATCGGCCCTTCGATGACCGGAAGTGCAAGCCGAAATTGACGGAAGGAGCGAGTCAAATATCTTGGAGTTCTCAACATGGTCAAAGCAACTTCCGCATCAACCGACACTCAGTCAAAGTTCCTCAGCGAAGACGCCCTGCTCAATCGCCGAGCCATCGACTACTACCTCAAAGCCTGCGCCCCGGATGCCCCGCCCTTCATTCTGAATGACAACCTGAGCCTCGAGGACGCCCTCGCCAATGCGGCGGATTTGCTGCATTGCGCGGTGGGCACTGCGCACTCGTCGGGTGAGGCGATGGATGTGCAGCAGCGGGCGGTGATGCATTTGGTGGAGATGGCGAAGGGGGTGGTGGATCGGGCGTTGGAGTGTGTGCAGCCTCGATGAACGACAGATAACCAATGTGGGAGGGGGCTTGCTCCCGATAGCTGAGTGTCAGTCACCAGATGTACTGGCTGACACACTGCAATCGGGAGCAAGCACCCTCCCACATTTTTTTGAACGGCGTTGTTCTATCAGAACCCGCGATGCTTCTTCAGATGCTCATTGATCTTCGCCGCTGGCACCTTCTGCAGGGTGCACAGCAGGTCGTGGGACAGTTCGCGCAAGCCGTGGGTACGCCGCAGTTCCTGGGCCAGGTGCGCCGTGAGGTTGGCGGCCATTTCCGCATCCGCCAGCGCTCGGTGAGCCTGGCCGGTGTGGGGCAGTTGGGCGTAGGTGTTGAGGGTGCCGAGCTTGTGGTTGGGCGCCGCCGGCATCAGGCGGCGGGCCAGCAGCAGGGAGCAGGCGAATTTTTGCAGGCGGGTGCGGCGGATCAGGCCGAGTTCGAAATCCCAGAATTTCTGGTCGAACGCAGCGTTGTGCGCCATCAGCGGCGTGGTGCCGACGAATTCGTTGACTTCGTTCATCACCCGCTCGGCCGGCGGGGCGCTGCGCAGCATGGCGTTGCTGATGCCGGTGAGTTGCTCGATAAAGCCCGGCACGCGCACGCCTGCGTTCATCAGGCTCTGGTAGCGGTCCACAATCTGGCCGCGTTCGAGGATAACCACCGCGATTTCCGTGGCCCGGCAATGGCTGCTCGGGGTGATGCCGGTGGTTTCAAAGTCGATGACCGCTATACGTTCCAAACCTGTTCCAACTCCGTCTAACCATTTATTTTTTGAGCCGCAGCGCTTATTTAAGCAACAACGCGCCTTCGATCGGCACGTAGCGGCTTGCGGCACGTATCAGTGAGTTGGCCGTCAGCCCCGGTACGCCGTAGGCCACGGCTTCGACGCCGTGCTTGTGGATGATGCGGTCGAGCAGCATGTCGAAGTCGCCGTCACCCGAGGCCAGCACAATTTCGTCGACGTGGTCGGCGGCGTCCATGATGTCGATGGTGATGCCCACGTCCCAGTCGCCCTTGGCCGAGCCGTCGCTGCGCTGGATATACGGCTTGAGCTTTACCGTGAACCCGAGGTTGCGCAGGATCTGCTGGAACTGCTGTTGCTTGCTGTCACCGCGGTCGATGGCATACGCATAGGCCTCGACGATCTGCCCCCGTGAACTGATATCAGCCCACAGGGCGGCATAGTTGAAATGGCAGCCATAGGCCTGGCGGACGGTGTAGTAGAGGTTTTGTACATCGGCGAACACTGCAATTTTCTTCACCGCACTTCCTCATGACAGCCAGGCGCCAGGGCCCGGAAAGGGTGCCAGTATGCCAGCCGCGAGAACGTTTCCGGGAAAAATCAGACCGGGGCGGCTCAGCGCCCCGGACCGGGAGTGTCAGACGAAGGAATCGTCGTCGCCGAAGGAGGAAGAATCGTCGGAATAGTCGCTATCGGCAAAGCTGTCGGAGGCGTTGTCGCTGCCCCAGCTGTCATTGCCGGCGAACTTCTGGTCATCGTTGCCCCAGTTGCCGTTGTCACTGGCGGGCGCCGGCTCTTCACGGATGATTTCTTCCACGACCTGCGGCTGTTGCGAGTTGTGGCTGAACAGGCTGCTGATGCCTTCGGCCAGCAACACACCACCGGCCACGCCCGCGGCGGTTTTCATCGCGCCACCGAGGAACCCGCTGCCAATGGGGGCGGCGGCAGGTTGTTGTGGCTGTTGATAGTTCTGTTGCGGCGCTGGCTGGCCAAAGGACGGCCGCGCCGGTTCACGCCAGCCACCGCCCGACGAGGCCGGAGCGCTCTGGGCCGGTTGCGGGTCACGGGAACCGCCGCCAAAAATGCTCGACAGGAAACCACCGCTGCTCGCCGGGGCCGGTTGTGCGGACTTGGCCCGCTGCAACTCATCCTGCAATTGCTGGATCTGCTGCGCCTGTTGCTTGTTCTGCGCGTCGAGACTCTTGAGCGCGTGTTCCTGCACCAGGATCGACTGGGTCATGTAGTACCCGGCGGCCGGTTGGCGAGTCATGTGCTCCTTGATCCGCGCTTCGGCCTGGGCGTCGCGGGGGGCTGAGTCCGTTTCGGCTTGTTGCAACCGTGAAAACAGTCCATCGATCAGGGTTTGCTCTTCGCTGTTCATGGCGACCTCGTTAGATTGCCGGTAAAAATCGTGGTCCTGCCTGTGATCAGGCCAGGTGCGTTCTAGTTATGGGGGTGTTACGAGTTGTTTCAATGGTCTTTACTCAAGGTTTACGTTTGCTTACCGCTGGCCATGATCGGTTAAAGTGTTGCCCTTGCTTTCAGGCCTGCGATGACCCCGATGAATCCGTTAGACGTATTGCGCGACTCCTTCCGTTTTACCCGAGGCAACCTGGGCGCAATCGTCCAACTGTGCCTGCCATTGGTGATCCTCGAAGCCCTGCTGCAGCAGCTGCTCGACCACACGCTCGGCGCGGATGCGTTCCCCGGCTACAGCGTGGTGGTGGGCTTGCTGGTGTACCCGCTGTACACCGGTGCCTTGATCCTGTTTCTCGACGCCCGCACCCGTGGCGAGTCGCCGCGCACCAAGGACATCTGGGCCATGGCCCTGACCCTGTGGCCGCGCTTCGCCCTGCTGACCGCCATGAGTACCTTGCTGATTTTGCTGGGCCTGTCGCTGTATTTCCTGCCGGGCCTGTGGCTGATGGTGGTGCTGGCGTTCGCCGAGTACCTGCTGGTGCTGCGCGGCATGTCGGCGCTGGAGGCGATGAAGGAAAGTCTGCGCCTGACCCGTGGGCATTTCTGGCGAATCCTGGTGTGCCTGTTGTGTGTGATGACACCGCTGTGGTTGCTCAAAGGCGCCAGCGTCGCGGCCTATCCCAACCCCGCGCCGTTGCTGGGGCTGCTGATGGACAGCGCCCACAGCTTCCTGCAACTGTTTACCAGCGTAGTCCTGTTCCGTTTATTCATGCTGATCGGTGGCGATGCCGACGCGCGGTGATATGCTCCACGCCACTCCTGAAACGCTATAAGCCGAGCCGATGACCCGTTTATTGCGCATCACCCTGCTGGGCCTGCTGATCGTTGCGGGCCCGCTGACGGCCCTGATCTACAGCCTGACCTGGCGCCCCGCCGCCAAGGAAACCCTGCCCGTCAGCTGCGTCGCGCCCCGTGCGCCAACCCTGTTGCCCGGGCAGGCGCTCAAGGTCATGACCTGGAACGTGCAATACCTGGCGGGCAAGAACTACGTGTTCTGGTACGACACCGCCGACGGCAGCGGCCCGGACGAACGACCTACCGTCGAAGACATGGCCGTCAGCCTCGACGAAGTGGCGCGGGTGATTCGTGACGAACAGCCCGACATCCTGCTGTTGCAGGAACTCGACGAGAACGCCAAGCCTTCCCACTATCAGGACCAGCTAGCGCTTTTGCAGGAGCGCCTGGTCGACCTCTACCCGTGCAGCGCCCAGGCGTTCGACTGGAAAGCCGACTTCGTACCCGACCGGCATATCTTCGGCAGCGTGGGCCGCAAGCTGGCGACCCTGAGCCGCTACCAGATCGAACACGCCGAGCGCCTGCAATTACCGGCGCCCGAGGCCAATATCATCAGCCGCCAGTTCCAACCCAAGCCGGCCTTGCTGTTGACCTACCTGCCACTGAGCGATGGCGGCCAACTGGCCGTGCTCAACACCCGCCTGGACGGTGATGCACCAGGGCGCAGTGCGGTGCAGGAGCAGGTGCAAACGACAGTGAAGCTGCTGGATAAATTCGAAGGCCGTGGCACGCCCTGGCTGATCGGCGGTGATTTCAACCTGCTGCCCCTGGGGCAGTTCCTGCGTTTGGATGCAGGCAAGCGCGGGCAGTATTCGCCGGACAGTGAGCTGCATTTACTGTGGGACAAGTACCCAATGATCCCGAGCAACAGCCAATCCAGCGGGATTGATCGTGAGAAATGGCTGACGCATTTCCCCAATGACCCGAGCATCGACGGCCCGGATCGCACCCTGGATTACCTGTTCTACAGCCCGCGAATCAAGCGGGTGGAGGCCAAGGTTAGGCAGGAGGATACGTTGCGTATTTCCAACCATTTGCCGGTGATTGCACGCTTCCTGCTGCCCGCCGCGCAATAACCCACACAACAAGATTAATGTGGGAGCAAGCCCCCTCCCACATTGGGATCCTTAGCGTTACGACTTTCGGGGTTTGATCCGCGCGGTCGGCTCGGCTATCAGCGGATCATCCGGCCAGTAATGCTTGGGATACCTGCCCTTCAGATCCTTCTTCACTTCGGCATAGGTACTGCGCCAGAAGTTCGCCAGATCCTGCGTCACCTGCACCGGCCGCCGCGCCGGCGACAATAGGTGCAACTTCACCACCTGGCGCCCGCCGGCAATGCGCGGGGTGTCGGCCAGGCCGAACAGTTCCTGCAAGCGCACCGCCAGGATCGGCGGATGTTCGCTGTAGTCCAAACGCACCGATGAGCCAGACGGCACTTTCACATGCTGCGGCGCCAGTTCGTCCAAGCGTTGGGGCAGCGGCCAGGGCAACAGGTTGTGCAGGTAGCTGGAAATATCCAGGTTGGCGAAATGGCTCAGGCGCGAGACTTTGCCCAGGTAGGGCATCAGCCAATGCTCCAGGCCGGCGAGCAAGGCGCGGTCGCTGACATCGGGCCATTCGCTGGTTTTGCCCGCGTCCAACTGGCGCAGCAGCAGGACGCGGGATTGCCATTGGCGCAGTTCAGGGGTCCAGGGCAGCAGCTCCAGACCCTTGCGCCGCACCAGGTTAACCAGCGCCTGGCTGCGTGCGGATTCGTCGAGACCGGTGAGCGGTTCGCGGCTGAGCACCAACTCGCCGACTTTGCGCTGGCGTTCGGCGCGCAGCACGCCTTCGCGCTCGTCCCAGTCCAGTTGGTCGACGTTGCACACTTGCTCGGCGAGGACCGTGTCGAACAGCGTCGGGTCAAAATCTGCCGCGAGGTAGATGCGTTCTTCGCGCTGGCCCTGGCGGCTGCCGAGGTCGGCGATCACCAGCCAAGGTTGTTTCATCAGGCTGTCGGCCTCGGCGAACAGCGCGGCGCGGCCGTTGGCCAAACGGTATTCGGCACCACCGGGGCGGCGTTGCTGGGCGACACGGTCCGGGTAGGCCAGCGCCAGCAACGCACCGAGCCAGCGCGGGTGGTCGGGGTCGGCCACCGGCTGAGTCGCCTGGCCTCTTAAATAGCCACGGTATTGCCGCGCCAGTTGCTTGGCGCGCTGCACGCCACCTTGAGTACCGCGCGCACGCTCTTCGCCGGACATCAGCGCCAGGCGGCTGTGCAGATCCGCGCCGCCACCGCGCAAAATATCGCGCTCGCCCAACAGTGCAGCGACATCACAGGCGGTGGCCGCAAGCCCCAGGTCCTGGCCGCGCAGCAGTAAATGGGCGATGCGTGGATGGGCCGGCAACTCGGCCATCTTCTGGCCATGAGCCGTGAGTCTTTCTTCATTCAAAGCCCCGAGGCGCACCAGCAAGTCCTGGGCCTGGGCATACGCAGCGGTCGGTGGTACGTCGAGCCACACGAGCTGCGTGGGCGTGACGCCCCAGCGCGCCAGCTGCAAGGCCAACCCTGCCAGGTCGGCCGCAAGGATTTCCGCACTGCCATACGCGGCCAGCCCTTCATGCTGGTCTTCGGACCACAACCGGTAACACACCCCCGGCTCCAATCGCCCGGCCCGGCCCGCGCGCTGGGTGGCGCTGGCGCGGGAGATGCGCTGGGTGTCGAGGCGGGTCATGCCGCTGCCGGGGTCGAAACGCGGCACCCGCGCCAACCCGGCATCGATCACCACGCGCACGCCGTTGATGGTCAGGCTGGTCTCGGCAATGTTGGTGGCGAGCACCACTTTGCGTTTACCGGCAGGGGCAGGATCGATGGCTGCGCGCTGGGCGTTGAGGTCCAGTTCGCCATGCAGCGGGCAGAGCAACACGTCAGGGCTATTCCCCAGGGCGTCGGCCAGTTGCTGGTTGACCCGGCGAATTTCCGCCTGGCCCGGCAGGAACACCAGCACGCTGCCGGTTTCATCGTGCAGGGCTTCCAGAATGGTTTGCACCACGCGCGGCTCGATGAATTCACCCGGCTGGTACGGCCGCCCCCAGCGCATCTGCACCGGGAACATGCGCCCCTCGCTGCGCAGGATCGGCGCGTTGTCCAATAGGCTGGCCAGGCGCTCGCCTTCGAGGGTGGCGGACATTAGCAGGATTTTCAGCGGTTGCTCGTCGCGAAACACATCGCGGCCGTTCAGGCTCAGGGCCAGTGCCAGGTCGGCGTCGAGGCTGCGTTCGTGGAATTCGTCGAAGATCAGCAGGCCCACACCGTCCAGTGCCGGATCGTCCTGCAGGCGGCGGGTAAGGATGCCTTCGGTGACCACTTCGATACGTGTAGTGGGCCCGACTTTGCTGTCGAGGCGGATGCGATAGCCGACGGTCTCACCGACTTTCTCCCCCAGTTCGCTGGCCAAGCGTTCCGCGGCGGCGCGAGCGGCCAAACGCCGGGGTTCGAGCATCAGGATGGTCTGCCCGGCCAGCCAAGGCTCATTCAACAAGGCCAAGGGTACGCGGGTGGTTTTACCGGCGCCGGGCGGCGCTTCCAGCACGGCTTCATGGCGATTCGCCAAGGCGTCACGCAGGGCGGGTAAAACATCATCGATCGGCAACGAATTCATACTGGCTCCAAAGCAGAGCGGCGAGTATAACGGCGAACTGCCGGATGCCGACGCTGGTCTCAATGGCAGTGCTATATAGTCCCGTATCAACCGTGTTCAGGAGAGTCTCCATGCGTATCGCTTCCCGTGTCATCGGCGGTGTCCTCGCCATCACCCTGCTGAGCCAACTGACGGCCTGCGGTTCGATTTTCTACCCGGACCGCCGTGGCCAGATCGACGGCAAGATCGACCCGACCATTGCCGTGCTCGATGCCGTAGGCCTGTTGTTCTACGTGATCCCTGGCCTGATCGCGTTCGGCGTCGACTTCGCCACGGGCGCGATCTATTTCGAACCCGGCAAGACCGCCCAGGTCGCCCCGGAAAAACTCCACGAAGCCATCGGCGCCGACGGCAAGGTCGACAACGCCAAGCTGCAAAGCATCATCCAGAAGGAAACCGGCCGCACCCTGCCGCTGGACGACCCGCGCATGATCCAGTTCAAGGGCAGCGTGCAACAACTCGCGTCCCTGGGCCTGCAACCCGCCGGCTAAGGAACGTTTATGACCAGCAGTCCCGAACACGCCCGGCTGTTACGCCTGGCCACCCGCGCCTCGGTGGGCGTGGCCTGTGCGCTGATCGTTACAAAGGCCATCGCCTGGTGGCTCAGCGGCTCGGTGAGCATGCTCGCCGGGTTGACCGACTCACTGCTCGATGGCGTGACCTCGCTGCTGAACCTGCTGGCAGTGCATTACGCCCTGCGCCCGGCCGATGACGATCACCGTTACGGCCATGGCAAGGCAGAGTCGCTGGCGGGCATGGCCCAGGCGTTGTTCATTGGTGGCAGCGCGGTGTTGATCGCCTTGCAGGCGTATGAGCGTATGCAGCATCCGGAACCGGTCGGCGCGCCGTGGCTGAGCATTGGGGTGATCGTGTTTTCCCTGGTGCTGACCGTGGCGCTGCTGATGCTGCAACACCGGGTTGTGCGCGAAACCGGCTCCAATGCCGTGCGGGCGGACTCGTTGCACTATCGCTCAGACTTGCTGCTCAACGGCAGCATCCTGGTGGCGCTGGTGCTGGCGGGCATGGGCTTTCATCAGGTCGACGCCTGGTTCGGCCTGGGCATCGCTGCCTACATTTTGTGGAGCGCGATCCACATCGCCAAGGAAAGCTTTGCGGTGTTGATGGACGAGGAACTGCCGCCGGACGTCAGCCAGCACATGCTGGAACTGGCGCGAGGCGTGCCGGGGGTGCTGGGTGCCCATGACTTGCGCACGCGCATCTCGGGCAACCACTGGTTTGTGCAGTTGCACCTGGAGCTGCCGGGGGAGTTGACGTTGTCAGTGGCCCACGGCATCAGCGACCAGGCCGCCGATGCCATTCACGCAGCCTACCCGCGCGCCGAAGTGCTGGTGCACGCCGACCCGCGAGAAGTGGTCACGGGCGCCAAGGCCTAGTACTGCACCTGATACCCGCGACTGCTCAGGCAGTTGCCCTGGGCCTGGCGGTAGGTTTGCACCACCGCCGGGTCAGGGGCGTAGGTGACCGCCTGCGGGTCGAAGCCGCTTTGTTGCACCGCCCAGCGATAACAGTCGTAACCGTCCTGCTGGACTTGCGCCGGTGACTGCCCGTTGGTGGGATAGGCCACCACGTCATAGCCATTGCCTTGCGGTGCTGGCTGCGGCGCCGGCACTTGCGTCGGCGGTTGCACCACCACGTATTGCTGGGTGCTTTGTTCGTAGGCGTAGTAGGCGCCGGCGGCCAGGAACAACAGCGAGCCACCTACCCACACTTCGCGCGCATAGTCCGGCAGGTAATGCACGCGGATACCATACGGCGGCGCCACGACCACATAGCGCGGGCCTTGGGGGCGGTACCAGTAGCCGCCGGAGAAGAAGTAATCCTGGCCACGGTACGGCACGCGGTAATTGCGGTCGGGGAAGCGGTCGACGGTATAACCGGGACGATATTGCGGGCCAGGGCCCCAGCCGTTGCCATGCCCATCGGGGCGACCTGGCCAGCGGTTGTCGTTGGGATGCCCGTTGTAGCCCGGCCGCGAACCTGGGCCACCGGCCTCCCAATTGCGGTTGTCGTCGTTGCGTCGAGGAATGTCACGGTAGTAACCCTGACGCGGTTCCTGGGTCTGGCGCACGGTATCGGGGCGACCCTGGATCGGCAGGTTATTCGCAGGCTGCGGGGCTGGCCGAGGCTGTTCGGCACCTTGCGGGCGACCTTGCCACTGCCCGCCACCGTGTTGTTGCTCGGCGCGATCAAAATGCGGGTTCTGTGGACGCGGCTGATTGTTTTCCGGCCGTGGTTGATTGTTCTGCGGCTGCGGGCGCGGTTGGTTATTTTGCGGGCGCGGTTGTTCGTTACCTTGACCTTGCCGACCGCCCTCCGGCCCTCTTTCATGCTGGCCGCCCCCTTCAGGGCGTGGGTCTTCGGCCATCACTTGCGTGCCGACGGTGACCATCAGCAAACCTACACCTGCCATACGCCAGATGCGCTTCATGCTATTCCTCACTGCGGATAGGGCCTGGAAGGTCCGGCCTCATAGATGAGACTGGAAAAGCCTCGTCCGGTTCTGAGACAGGTTATCAGTCACAAGAACAATTTTCTTGAGGCAAAAGAAAAGGGGTGACCCGTCGGCCACCCCTTGAGAACTTCGTCCATGCTCAACGCTTTTGACGTTGGCTCACCTCACGCCGCCTTGTGGACAGTGTGCAGCCTGGAGGCCGGCTCAACCCTGCTGGGGTGGCGGCCGCAGCGCGCCTGATTGGGCGAGCTGCTGTGGACTGTTGTCCAGGCGGTGATTCTGTTGATAAAGATACAGGCCCGCGCCCGACAGATGATTGCGAAGATTGCGTCAATAAACAGTGCTTGCGCAATTTTTAACCCTTCATGGATAATTCACCGCAATAGTTACGACAAAGGCCAACCCGATGAGCAAGCTTGACCGATACGACCTGAGTATTTTGGCGGAATTGCAGCGCGACGCGAGGATCTCCAACCAGGAGTTGGCCGAGCGCATCGGCCTGTCGCCTTCGCCCTGCTCGCGCCGGGTCAAGCAGTTGGAAGACGACGGCTACATCGCGCGCCAGGTCGCCCTGCTCGACCGCAAGATGCTCGGCCTGAGCCTCACCGCCTATGTGCTGATCGGCATGGACCGCCACACCCCCGAGCGTTTCGAGAACTTCGAAGCGGCCATCCGCACCCTGCCCCAGGTGCTGGAATGCAGCCTGGTCACCGGGATGGATGCGGACTATCAGTTGAAAGTGGTGGTGCCGGACATGGACCACTATCAGAAACTGCTGCTGGGCCACCTCACTCGGATCGAAGGCGTGACCAGCGTGCGCTCGAGCTTTGTGCTGAACCAGGTATTGAACAGCACCGAGCTGCCACTGACCCACCTGCGTACTTAAGATCGGTGAAGGTCAACTGTGGGAGGGGGCTTGCTCCCGATGACGGTGTGTCAGCCACAGATTAGCTGACTGACACACCGCCATCGGGAGCAAGCCCCCTCCCACATTTGGAACGCACTTCGATCCAGGTCAATGTTGCACCTGTGACGCTGCCGTATACTTGCCGCCTGCCCCGTTGGAAGAGCCCATGAACAACATTGACCCCGCCCTGTTTGAAGAATGGATGATGACCGGCCTGGTCACTATCCTGATCATTTTCATGGGCTTTATCGTCTGGGACCTGGCGAAGAAATCCAAGGCCGGGCGCTTTGGTTCGTTCATCCTGTTTTTCGTGCTGGGCCTGGGCGTGGCCGCATTCATCATCAAGAGCGTGGTGATCGGCCTCATCGAGTCCGGCGCTTTATAAACGCGCCGGTACTTCCTTCCATTGGCCTTGGTCCAGGCCGTCGATTGTCCAATCGCCAATACGCACCCGCACCAGACGCAAGGTCGGCAGGCCCACGGCGGCGGTCATGCGCCGCACCTGGCGGTTACGCCCCTCTCGAATCACCAGTTCAAGCCAGTACGTCGGTAGGTTTTTGCGAAAGCGCACCGGCGGGTTGCGCGGCCATAACTCAGGCTCATCCAAACGCCGGGCCTCGGCGGGCAAGGTTTTGCCGTCGTTAAGTTCTACCCCGTCGCGCAGGCGTTGCAGCAATGCTTCGGTGGGTTCGCCTTCCACCTGCACCCAGTAGGTTTTCGCCAGCTTGTGCTTGGGGTCGGCAATACGCGCCTGCAACTGGCCATCGTTGGTCAGCAGCAACAGGCCTTCGCTGTCACGGTCCAGGCGACCGGCCGGGTAAATGCCGGGGATGTCGATAAAGTCCTTAAGCGTCGCGCGCCCGCCTTCGTCGCTGAACTGGGTCAGCACATCGAAAGGTTTATTGAACAGGATCAACTTCGGCTCGGCCGGCGGCGCCTTGGCAACACGGCGCGCAGCAGAATACGGAGGTTTCACACCGGGGCGGCGTGAATCGGGACGGGTGGGACGGGACATGGCAAAGGAACATCTAACGGTCAGGACCGACAATGCTAGTGGCCTGACCGCTAAATGACCATCCCAACCGCTTAGCGGAACGGCGGCTCGTCGAAGCTGCGCAGCTTGCGCGAGTGCAGCGAGTTGAGTTCGGTGCGCAACAGGTCGACCGCCTCGATGCCGATCTTCAAGTGCTGGCTGACCGCACGTTCGTAGAACGCGTTGGCCGACCCCGGCAGCTTGATCTCGCTGTGCAGCGGCTTGTCCGACACACACAACAACGTGCCGTACGGTACGCGCAAGCGGTAGCCCTGGGCGGCGATGGTGCCGCTTTCCATGTCCACCGCCACGGCGCGGGACAGGTTGATCAACGGCCGTTCCTGAGCCCAGCGCAGCTCCCAGTTGCGGTCGTCGTAGGTCAACACGGTGCCGGTACGCAGGCGTTTTTTCAGCTCTTCGCCTTTTTCACCGGTGACATTCGCCGCCGCCTGCTGCAAGGCCATCTGCACTTCAGCCAGGGCCGGGATCGGGATGTTCGGCGGTACCACGCGGTCGAGAATCCCGTCGCGGCGCATATAGGCGTGGGCCAGTACGTAGTCGCCGATGGTCTGGGATTGGCGCAGGCCGCCACAGTGGCCAATCATCAGCCAGCAGTGTGGACGCAGCACTGCCAGGTGATCGGTGATGTTCTTGGCGTTGGACGGGCCGACACCGATGTTCACCAGGGTCACACCGTGGCCATCGCTGGCCTGCAGGTGATAGGCCGGCATCTGGTAGCGGTGCCACACCACGCCCGCGGCAATCGCCGACGCTTCACCGTGGTCCATGCTCTTGTCGATGATCACATTGCCCGGCAGCACCATGCGGATAAAGCGCGGGTCGCTGCGCAGTTGTTCCAGGCCATGCAGGATGAACTGGTCGACATAGCGGTGATAGTTGGTCAGCAGGATCCACGGCTGCACGTGGCGCCAGTCGCTGCCGGTGTAATGCACCAGCCGACGCAGGGAAAAGTCCACGCGCGCTGCATCGAACAGCGCCAGGGGCAGCGGATCGGTGTTTTCCCAGTCGTACAAGCCATCGGCGATGCCGTCGGTGGCGGCCGACAGGTCGGTGCTGGGGAACACGCGCGCCAAGGTCGCGGCGGTCACCCCGGAGCCGGCCAGTTCGTCGCCCTGCTCCACCACATACGGGTACGGAATGTTCTGCTGGCTGACGCCCACTTCCACCGTCACGGTGAAGTCGTGCATCAGCGGCACCAGTTGTTCCAGCAAATACTTACGAAACGCCGCCGGATGAGTAACGGTAACGCTGTAGGTCCCCGGTAACTGGACCTTGGCATACGCCCGGGTAGTCTGTGGGACTTCGCCGTGGCAGTGGTAAGTCAGGCGCAGTTCCGGGTAGCGAAACAGCGCGCGTTGTTCAGCGTCGGGTTCGACGCGGTCCTTGAGGTATTGCTTGAGGGCTTGATTGAGCGCGCCGGTAGCCCGCTCATGCAGGGCCGCCAGCCGATCCACGGCTTCTTCGGCGGTTTGAACGACAACAAAAGCTTCGGTCACGGTAAGCATCCTGTGTTCTGACTTGCAGGCCTTTATCTTGCCTGTATCCCTGTCAGACGCAAACCTTGAATTGGAGTGCCCTCTCAAGATGGCTGCAATCCCGGTGGGAGCGGGCTTGCTCCCGATAGCGGTGGGTCAGTTTATAGATAGGCTGACTGACACTCAGCCATCGGGAGCAAGCCCCCTCCCACATTTGGACCGTGTTTATTCAGATACATTGGGGCTTGAGCGCGCGACGATGGCCCCGACATCGACGCCACGCGGCAAGGTGCCGTAGACGCGGCCAGACGACTGGCCCAAACGGCTGGCGATAAAACCATCGCTGACCGCCCCATGACCGGCCTCCAGCAGCAACTTGGCCTGTAGCGCCACGGCAATATCCTCGGTCAACTGCCGCGCGCGGTACTGGATGTCCTGGGTGTCCATGAACGCCGACTTCAGGTGTTCGATATGCCGCGCCAGTTGCTTATCACCATGCCCGTCACCGAGTTCGACAAACAGCGCTTCCAGCACGCCGGGCTCCTTGGACAGTGCGCGCAGCACATCCAGGCATTGCACATTGCCGGAACCTTCCCACGTCGAATTCACCGGTGCCTCACGGTACAAGCGCGGCAGGATACTGTCCTCCACGTAGCCCGCGCCGCCCATGCACTCGGCGGCTTCGTTGATCATCGCCGGGGCGCGCTTGCAGATCCAATACTTGCCCACCGCCGTCACCAGCCGAGCGAACTTGGCTTCGCGCTCATCGCCCAGGTTGTCCAGGGCGCAGCCCATGCGCATGCTCAAGGCCAGCGCGGCTTCGCTTTCCAGGGCCAGGTCGGCCAGCACGTTTTGCATCAAAGGTTGCTCGCTGAGTACGCGGCCACCGACCAGACGATGGGCGCAATGATGACTGGCCTGGGTCAACGCCTGGCGCATCAAGGCGCTGGAGCCGACCATGCAATCGAAACGCGTCATGGCAACCATCTCGATGATGGTCGGCACGCCTCGCCCCTCTTCGCCGATCATCCAGGCCAGGGCGCCGCGAAACTCCACTTCACTGGAGGCGTTGGAGCAGTTACCCAATTTGTTTTTCAGGCGCTGGATGTAGAACTCGTTGCGGGTGTCATCCGGGCGGTGCCGGGGCAGCAGGAAACAGGTCAGGCCTTTGTCGGTCTGGGCCAGGGTCAGGAAGGCATCGCACATCGGCGCCGAGCAGAACCACTTGTGGCCCACCAGCTCATAGGCTTGCCCGGGCCCGCCCGCGCCCACTGGATAGGCGCGGGTGGTGTTGGCGCGCACGTCGGTGCCGCCCTGTTTCTCGGTCATCGCCATGCCGATGGTTACACCGGCCTTGTGGGCAATGCCGACATTGCGCGGGTCGTATTGGGTGCTGAGGATTTTCGGCAGCCAGGTCTGCGCCAGGTCGGGTTGCAAGCGCAGGGCCGGGACACAGGCGAAGGTCATGGTCAGTGGGCAGCCGGTGCCGGCCTCCGCCTGGCTGTGCAGGTAGGTCATGGCTGCGCGCGCCACATGGGCGCCAGACTGTGGATGGGCCCACGGCAGCGACGGCAGGCCATGCTCGACTGCCGTGCGCATCAGCTCATGGTAGGCCGGGTGAAACTCCACCAGATCGATACGATGCCCATACCGGTCATGGCTGCTGAACAGCGGTTTGTTCTGGTTGGCCAGGAACCCGGCCGTCATCAGCGGCCCGCCGGCCAACGCTCCGTATGCATCGATGCGCGCCTGCGCCCAGCCGGCGCCAAAGCGCCGCGACCAGTCTTGCAGGGGCACGTCGATGCGGTACAGGTTGGTGCCGTCCAGGGAGGGCGGCTGGTTGGTGACGTCGTGGGTTTCGGCGAACTGATGCAGGTTCATGACGGGCCTCCTGGAAAAAGGCCCTGTCGAATGCACACCTACCCATGAAGGCGCAGATCGATTGAGGCCGGTTTTTTCAGTTAAGCACCGTCATCCGGGTTAAAAAAGTGGCATACGCGCCGAATGCCCGGCGCTTTCGCCCTCTGGCGCGCTCAACAAGTGGCGTTCCAGTACCGCCTGCAGCGCCTCGAAGCGCACCGGCTTGGCCAGGCGGTCGGTGATGCCGATGCCGTGGCAGCGCTCGCGCTCAGACGTATTCAGCGACGTACTCAAGGCGATCACCGGCAATTCACCACAGCCCGGCAGTGCACGAATCTGACAGCACAACGAGAAACCGCCTTCAGGTATATCCAACAAGACGGCGTCGAAGTTTTGCCCCTGTAAGGCCGCCAACGCCGCCGGACCGCTCTCCACGGTTTTCACCCGGTAGCCCAACTTAAGCAACATGCCGCGCACCACCAACTGGCCGACGCTGTGGTCATCCACCAGCAATACCGCGCAATCCTGGGGCGCGCGTTGCCGGTCGGGCGCCGGTTTTGCCTCGGGCGGCACCGGGCTGACTTTCACGTCCAGCTGGAAGCGGCTGCCCTTGTGCGGCTCGGAATGATGGGTAAGGCGTCCGCCCAACAGCTCGATCAATTGCCGGCAGATGGCCAGGCCGATACCCAGGCCGCCGTATTCGCGGGTCATGGAGCCATCGAGCTGGAAAAAGCGCTGGTACAAGGTCGCCTCGTCGAGGAAGGCGAAGCCAATACCGGTGTCGGTAACAATAAAGCTCAGGCGTACGCCGCCATCACTGTGAGGTACACCCACCACTCGCAGGCGCACGGAGCCTTCGCGGGTGAACTTGAAAGCGTTGTCCAGCAAGCAATCCAGGCACTGGATCAGTTTGTCGACGTCACCCACCACGCGGTCCGGCAGCTCATCGGCCACATCGATGGAAAATGCCAGGCCTTTGCCTTGGGCGCTGGCGTTGAATTGCTGGCGCAAGGTGTCGAGCACGCCGCGCAGGCTGAACACCCGAGGCTGGGCACTCAGGCGGCCGGCCTGCAATTCGGTAAGGGTGAGGATGCCATCGACCATGCGCATCATGTCCCGTGCCGAACCGGCGGCAGTTTGCTGGTACTGCGCCAGGTCGTCGTCCAACGGTACCGTTTGCATCAGCTCAAGGGAGCCGATCACACCGTTCATGGGCGTGCGCAGTTCATGGGTCAGGGTTGCGAGGAATTCATCCTTGAGACGGTTGCTGCGGGCCAGTTGCTGGTTGAGCACTTCGAGCTTCTGGCTGGCATCGAACAGGATTTGCGCCTGTTGTTCACGCATGGCGTTGATACGGTCGGCAAGGGCCAGGGATAACAGCGCCACTTCAATCGCTGAGCCGATCTGGCTGGCGTACATGGTGAGGAACACATTGGGCAAGTAGCCCAGCACCATCAGCGTATTCACCACCCCACCCAACAGGAACGCCGACCAAGCGATGATGAAATACCGCGCCACCCGCTGGCCGCAATACCAGGCCTTGATGGCAGCGACGAAGATGGTCACGGTGAATACCAGCGCCAAACCGGTCGCCAGGCGCAAGGCCAGGGCGTAGCTGGTCAGTAGCGCCAGCGCCATCACTACGCCGCCGCATACCGCCAGTGTCAGCAAGACCCGGTTGAGCCAGCGGCTGTGCTGCGCGGTATGCAGGAAGCTACGGGCGAACAGGCTGCCGAACAGCGCCGCCGAACCGATCAGCAACGGTACCGCTGCATTCGCCCACCACGGGTTGTTCGGCCAGAAGTACTGCACGGCCACGCCATTGACCGACAGTTGGTACAGGCCAAACGAGGCGATATAGAGGATGTAATACAGGTAGCTGGTGTCGCGCACGCTCAGGTAGATGAACAGGTTGTAGACCAGCATCCCCAGCAATACGCCGTAGATCACGCCAAGCACAGACAGGCGCAGCGGTTGTTGCTCCAGGTAAGCGGTGCCGGACCAGAGCGTCAGCGGCGCCTGGATCGAGCCTTCACTTTGCAGGCGCAGGTAGAGCGTCTGTTGCTGGTTGGGCACAAAGTTGAGCTTGAACAGATAGTTGCTCTGGCTGACGTCACGACTGGAAAAAGGCAGCGCACTGCCGGTGCGGCTGGCCAGCCGATAATTGCCGGTGCCATCGTTCTGGTACAGGTCCAGATGATTGAGCGGTGGATAAGCCAACTCCAGGAACCAGGTGCGGGGGGCACGGGGGTCCTTGGCCATGTAATGCAGGTCGATCTTGAGCCAGAACACCGAGCGCGAATAGCCGGCGTTGAGGGTGGCTTTGTCATGGTGCTTGAATTGAGCAGCGTAGGCGGGAGAGCTTACTTCGGCGATGGTGAGGGCATCGGTCGGGTCTTCGAGCACTTGCATGGCTCGGCCCAGCGGCAGGCTTCGGGTGTCCTGGTTGAACTCGATGGCGCTGGCGAGCATCGGCAGCCCGCACAACAATAAGATCAGCAAATAGCGCATAGAGCCCCAGCGTGGCCTGTCCGGTTATGTCAAAAGCCCCCCATCCTTTTGAGAAGACGTACACCGGCGGTACAGTAAGTTGTTTGGATCCACTTTAGCATAGCCACCAAAGGCCATTGGACACCATTGAAATAATTTTCCTTAAGGCTCTAGAACAAGGCTTTCAGCGCTTTTTTGCGAGAAGAAAAGCGCCAAAAAATCGTCATTCTTTGGACAAAATTCAACCATCGCCCGAAGGCCCCGCCAAAAGCGTTTGGTGGTAAGCTCGCGCACCATGAATATCTACAGCTCTCGCCCCGTTGTCCTCTGTCTCTCCGGCCATGATCCCAGTGGTGGCGCCGGCTTGCAGGCAGATATCGAAGCCCTGCTCGCCCAAGGCTGCCACGCGGCTCCGGCCGTCACTGCCCTGACTGTGCAGAACACCGTCAATGTCAGCGATTTCCGCGTGCTCGACCGTGAGTGGGTACTGGCCCAGGCCAATGCCGTGCTCGGCGACTCCGAAGTGGCGGCGGTCAAGCTGGGCATGCTCGGCTCTACCGCAATGGTCGACACCGTAGTCGAACTGCTGCAGGCGCACCCGCACCTGCCGGTCGTGTGCGACCCGGTGCTGCGTGCCGGCGGCGGCGGCAGCCTGGGCAAGGACGAAGTCGGCTACGCCATGCGCGAGCGGCTGTTGCCGCTGTCGCTGATCGCCACGCCGAACCTGCCTGAAGCCCGTATCCTCGCCGAGTTGCCCGAGGGCACCGCCGACGAATGTGCCGAGAAGCTGTTGCCGTTTATCAAGCATCTGTTGATCACCGGCGGCCATGGCGATGAGCACGAAGTGCACAACCGCCTCTACAGCCGTGATGGCACGCGCCAGACCTTTACCTGCCAGCGCCTGCCCGGCAGCTATCACGGTTCGGGCTGCACCCTGGCCAGCGCCCTGGCCGGACGGATCGCTCAAGGCGAAGGGCTGGTGAGTGCGGTGCAGTCGGCACTTAACTACACTTGGCGCACCCTGCGTGACGCCGAACAACTCGGCCAGGGCCAGTTTGTACCGCGCCGTCTGCCGCTGGATTTCTGTTCGTAACTTTCTGCTCTTAAAAGCAAGAGGCCTGCCCGATGAAACTACGTGGCCTTTACGCCATTACCGACAGCCAACTGTTGGCCGGCAAGTTCCTCGCCTACGTCGAAGCGGCATTGGACGGTGGCGTGACCCTGCTGCAGTACCGCGACAAAAGCAGCGACGAAGCCCGGCGCCTGCGCGAAGCCGAAAAACTGCGGGAGCTGTGCTCGCGCTACAAGACCCAGCTTATTATCAATGATGACTTTGACTTGGCCGCGCGCCTGGGCGTCGGCGTGCACCTGGGCCAGACCGACGGCCCACTGACGCCGGCCCGTGCGCTGCTCGGTTCCAAGGCGATCATCGGCGCCACCTGCCACGGCCAGATCGAACTGGCCGAACAGGCGGCAAAAGAAGGCGCCAGTTATGTCGCCTTCGGCCGCTTCTTCAATTCCAACACCAAGCCGGGCGCTCCGGCCGCCACCGTTGAAATGCTCGCCGAGGCCCGCAAGCGCCTGCATGTGCCGATCTGCGTGATCGGCGGCATCACCCTGGAGAACGCCGGACCGCTGGTGGCTCATGGTGCCGACCTGCTGGCCGTGGTCCACGGCCTGTTCGGTGCCGACAGCACCCAGGAAGTCACGCGCCGCGCCCGCGCCTTCAACGAACTCATCAAATCCTGAATTCAGAGAGCCCTCACCATGTCTCGTTCCGAAACCCTGTTTGCCAATGCCCAGAAACACATCCCCGGCGGTGTGAACTCCCCCGTGCGTGCGTTCAAGAGCGTGGGCGGCACGCCGTTGTTCTTCAAGCATGCCGAAGGCGCCTACGTCACCGACGAAGATGACAAGCGCTACGTGGATTACGTCGGTTCCTGGGGGCCGATGATCCTCGGCCATAGCCACCCGGACGTGCTGGACGCCGTGCGCAAGCAACTGGAACACGGCTTGTCCTACGGCGCGCCGACCGCCATGGAAACCGAGATGGCCGACCTGGTCTGCAGCATCGTGCCGTCGATGGAGATGGTGCGCATGGTCAGCTCCGGCACCGAAGCCACCATGAGCGCGATCCGCCTGGCCCGTGGTTTCACCGGCCGCGACAGCATCATCAAGTTCGAAGGCTGCTACCACGGCCATTCCGACAGCCTGCTGGTCAAAGCCGGTTCCGGCGCGCTGACCCAAGGCGTACCCAGCTCGGCCGGCGTACCGGCAGCGTTCGCTAAACACACCCTGACCCTGCCGTTCAACGACATCGGCGCCGTCGAGCAGATGCTCAGCGAAGTCGGCCAGGACGTGGCGTGCATCATCGTCGAGCCGGTGGCCGGCAACATGAACTGCGTGCCGCCCGCCCCTGGCTTTCTGCAAGGCCTGCGCGAACAGTGCGACAAGCACGGCGTGGTGCTGATTTTCGACGAAGTGATGACCGGCTTCCGCGTTGCCCTCGGCGGTGCCCAGGCGCACTACGGCGTCACGCCGGACCTGAGCACGTTCGGCAAGATCATCGGTGGCGGCATGCCGGTGGGCTGCTTCGGCGGCAAACGCGAAATCATGCAGCACATCGCGCCGCTGGGCCCGGTGTACCAGGCTGGCACACTCTCGGGTAACCCGCTGGCCATGGCGGCCGGCCTGACCACCCTGCGCCTGATCAGCCGCCCGGGCTTCCACGCCGAACTGACCGACTACACCACCCGCCTGCTGGACGGCCTGCAACAGCGCGCCGATGCCGCCGGTATCCCGTTCGTGACCACGCAAGCGGGCGGCATGTTTGGCCTGTACTTCAGCGGCGCCGATGACATCGTCACCTTTGATGATGTGATGGGCAGCGATGCCGACCTGTTCAAGCGCTTCTTC
This sequence comes from Pseudomonas sp. BR20, assembly GCF_050780135.1. Lineage (NCBI taxonomy): Bacteria > Pseudomonadati > Pseudomonadota > Gammaproteobacteria > Pseudomonadales > Pseudomonadaceae > Pseudomonas > Pseudomonas sp. BR20. The sequence goes on from NZ_CP172012.1 coordinate 6,007,968, forward strand.
CACCTGATGCTGGAGGGCGGCGTGTACCTGGCGCCGAGTGCCTTCGAAGCCGGTTTCACCTCGATCGCCCATGGCGATGCCGAGCTGAAACTGACCCTGGATGCCGCCGAGCGCGCGTTTGCCGCACTGAAATAGCCGCTGAAAAAATCTGGCGTTGCTGTAGGCGGCGTCAGATTTGCTACTTTGCTGACAGGCATTTCCTTATTTTTCCGAGAATTTACCTGCAATCCGGCAGATAACTTGCCCAAGCAGCAGAAAAACGAGTAAAGACTTTGTAAGCAGAGGCCTGCTTATTTCATAATGCGCGCTTATTGGATCCCGAGAGGATCCGCGCGCCCCGTCAGAGGTAAGTCGATTCCCATGAAACGCACCGGCCGCACCCTGGTACTGGGCTGCCTGTTGCTCCTTCAGCCGCTGCTGGCACATGCCCAGGCAGGCGGCAACTCGTTGTTAATCCCAGCGATGGGTCGTTGCACCCTCAATACCCAGCCAGACAGCCAGGCCGAAGCCCTGAGCGCGTGTCAGAAACAGGCCGACGGCGGGGATGCGCAGGCGCAATACGAGTTGGGCGAGTACTACCACGACAGCAAAAACCCGGCCCGTGACCTCAACAAAGCCTTGAGCTACTTCGAGAAAGCCTCGTTGCAGGGCCACGCCCAGGCGCAATTCCAATTGGGTACCATGTTCTTCAAAGGCGAAGGCGTGCCGGCCAATAACGTCCAGGCCTATATCGTGTTGAAAATGGCCGCGGTCAACGGCGCCGAAGACGCGCTGGACACCGCCGACGAAGTCGCCGAGCACATGCAACGCGATGAATTGGAAGTGGCCACCCAGGTCCTGGGGCAGATTTTCCGCAACTACCTGCTGGAGCTGCAGAGTGCCGATGGGCGCTCGCCCTTCTCCCCCCTGCCCTGATCAAGGCGATAACAGATAACCCTGTCGATATGCCTTCGGGCCTGCGACATGAGCAATCGTCATACCAGCGGTAGCCATTCGCCGTAGTGACCGAACATACAAAAGCCCCCCGCGCGTACAAACGACCGGTGTTACGTGGTCGGTGATCGGATCAATGATTTCGGCCAGGACTTGCCCCGCCTCCAGGGAATCGCCCACCTGCGCGCAAAACACAATCAAACCTCCCACCGGACTTATCACGGGCTCTACCCCGGCCAACGGCGTCGGCGCGTGGAGTAATGGCGGCGGGGGCGGCGCATGGCCATCAATGGCTCCGCGCTGAATCAGGTAGTTAATCAGCGCCTGGCAATCCTGCCGCGCCAGGCCGTGGTCCACATCGGCAACACCTCGCAATTCCACCGTCACCGCGAACCCCGGCGCTGTAAAGCGCCCGGTAAACCGCGCCTGCATCTGTGCCCAGAACAACGTAAAGCACTCATCGAACGACTGCCCTCCTGCCTCCTTGGTGAGAAAGCATGCCCTGGCGCCCAGGTAGCAAGCCAAGGGCTCCACCTGTGACCAGAAATCCGGTGACAGGTACAAGTGCTGCACGGCTTCAAAATCACAATGCAGGTCCAGTACGATATCAGCGTCACAGGCCAGCGTTTGCAGGACCAAGCGCATCGATTGCAACTGCGTCGCCGGTACTTGGCAGGCAAGCGTTTGCCGCAGGCTGGAACGGATCAGTTGCAGATTGTTGGCAGGATCATCGGTCAACAGGTCTTGCACACAATCACCGACCTGCTGGCTCACATCAAGGAAGAAACGGTTGAAGTTCTCCCGACTGTCGTTATCGAAGCGCCCCTGAGGCACGTCCATCAGCACCTGTTCCAACCCCAGCGGATTGGCCAACGGCACCAGCACAACCGACCAACGCAACAATCCGGCCGCCTCCAGCTGCGCCAACCGTTGCTTCAGATGCCATAGGACCAGCATCCCCGGCAATTCATCGGCATGCAGCGAGGCCTGGAGGTAGACCTTGCCAGGCGCATTGTCTGGACCGTAATGAAAGCTATGGATCTGTCGTGCCGTACCCGGCACAGCCGCCAGTAACTCGTGTATGTGAGCCTGCATATCGGCCTCCTATCGGCCTGGATCAAGAAAGCGCAGCCAACGCCGTTCTGCCAGGCGAAACAGACCGACCAAGGCAAAGGTGATGCACAGGTAAAGGACTGCGGCGAGGCCGAAGGATTGGAAGGTCAGGAAGGTGGCAGCGTTGGCATCCCGGGCCACTTTGAGGATGTCCGGCACGGTGGCCGTAAACGCCAACGTGGTGGAGTGCAGCATGAAAATCACTTCATTGCTGTAGTAGGGCAATGCGCGGCGCAGGGCCGAAGGCATGATCAAGTGGACATACAGCTTCCAACCATCGAACCCCAAGGACCGCGCAGCCTCGATTTCACCGCGCGGCATCGCTCGAATCTCACCCGCCAGTATTTCCGTGGTGTAGGCCGCGGTATTCAGGGCGAACGCCAACAGCGTGCAGTTCAGTGCCTCGCGGAAAAACCCATCCAGCAGTGGTTGCTCACGAACCGCAGCAATGCTGTAGATACCGGTGTAGAAGATGAGCAACTGGATATACAGCGGCGTGCCGCGAAACAGATAGGTGAAGCTTTGCACCGGCCAACGCCACCGGCGTCGGGAGGACGCCCTGGCAATGGACAGTGGCAGTGCAAGCAGCAGGCCGAAACACAGCGAGGCACTGGTCAGCCACAGGGTCATGGCCAGGCCTGTCAGTTGTTGACCGTCGGAATAGAGCAACGGCCGCCAGTACTCCTGGATCAACTCGATCATCGTGATGACTCCTGCACACCGCCGCAGTAGCGACGCGCCAACCAGCGCAACGCGAGGCTTGAAACGCTGCTGAGCAACAGGTAGACCGATGCCGCCATCAGCAAAAAGGCCAACACCTGTTGGCTGCTCTTGCCCGCTACCTGGGCCACTTTGATCAAATCCGCCAGGCCGATGATCGATACCAGAGCAGTGGCCTTGAGCAAAACCATCCAGTTATTGCCCAGCCCTGGCAGGGCGAACCGCATCATTTGCGGGAATATCACGTGCACGAAAGCTTGGCTGAAGGTCATGCCCAAGGCCTTGGCGGCCTGGAACTGACCGCGAGGCACGGCCAGCAAGGCGCCGCGAAAGGTTTCGGTGAAATAGGCGCCGTAGATAAACCCCAAGGTGAGCACTCCTGCGCTGAAAGGGTCGATTTCGATGTAGGCCCAGCCCAGTTCCTGCGTCAGACGACTCAAGCCGGTTTGTGCCCCGTAGAAAATCAACAACATCAAAAGCAGGTCCGGCACCCCACGGATCAGGGTGGTGTAGAGCTGTGCGCAGAAGCGACAAGCCCTGCACCCGGACAGCTTGGCGCCTGCACCCACCAGGCCGAATACCAGCCCCAACAGCAGTGATAACAACGCCAGTTGCAGTGTGATCCAGACACCGTGCAACAACAGCGGCGCGAAATCGTCCAAGGTTGCAGCGAATTGCGTGAAGGTCGGTAGCATGGTTGGGGCCTCGCCGATCATTGACCGCTGAACATATCCACACCCGGAAAGTACTGTTCTTGCAGCCGGGCATAGGTGCCATCGACGTGCAGGGCGGCCAACCCGTTGTCTAGCAAGGCTTTCAACATATGGTTGCCCTTGGCGATACCGATAGCACTTTGGGAGGGCATCAGTTCGCTTTCAATCAACGGCCCCAGCACGAACCCCGCGCCTTGGGGCAGGCGCAAAAATCCGCTTTGCGCCTGCTGGGCATCCTGCAGCGAAGCCTGCAAACGTCCCGCTACCAGATCGGCGTAGACCTGCTCCTGATCGGCGTACGCCACGACCTTCATGCCCTGTTTAACGAGCACTTGGCGGGCGTAAGTTTCTTGAGTACTGCCCTGCAAATAGCCCACGGCCGTACCCTTGGCCAGCTCAGTGCCGGGGCGGAATACCATGGCAGTAGGACTGGAAAACACCTCTGAGGAAAAATCGATCACCTTTTGCCGTGCTTCGGTGACCGTCATTGACGCCAGGATCGCGTCGATCTTGCCGGCGTTCAGGCTCGGGACCATTCCGTCGAAGTCGCTCTCGACCCACTGGCAGCGAATATTCAAATGTGCGCAAACAGCATTGCCTATATCAACTTCGAAACCAGTCAAAGTTCCCGTCCGGTCCTTATAGGCAAACGGAGCATAGTTGGGGTCGACACCGAAACGAATTACCGTATATTCGTCGGCAACGAGTGGCGCGTTTATAAAGAACAGGGCAAATAACATCAGGATTATTTTTTTCATTATTGTATTCCTCGTTATTAATGAAACAGCAGTAACCGCTACACCTCGATCAACGGAATTTCTCGACGTACAAATAAAGAATCAGCAGGCGCATCGAACTCTCGTGCCATTCGATGCCCCGAATAGACCGCAGCGGCTATCGTGCCGGGAGCCATGCAGTCGCCGATCAACGACAGCGTGCTGATGCCGGCCGCACGCAGGTGCTCGGGCGCGTTATTCAACGCGTGAAACAGCGTCTGCTCGGGTTCGCGGGACGTGACCAACAACAGGGACGCTGCTGGAATAAAGCGAGTTCGCTCGGTGTAGACGCACCCGGCCAGCACACCTTCCGGCATACCGCTGACCAGTGTGTGGGACGGGATGATCGTGACATTCAACTCCAGCAGCCGACGCTGGATGCGATGCTGCTCCAGGGTGTTGTGGGTCCACGCCGCCACATCCGCCGCCGGGGTGACGAATACCACGTCCACGCCCCGCGCCACCAAGTGCTCGGCCAATACACTGCCCATGTAATAGTGATCGTCGTCGAACAGCAGCACCGGTGAAGGCGGCAGTACACCCGCCATCAGATCGTCCGGCGTCAGCACGGGCAGGCACTCCAGACCCGGTAACGTGCACCGCAGGGCGCGCCCCAGCCCGTCCCGCCGCCAGCGAGAGCCGGTGGCGATAAACACATGTTCGGCAGCAAAGTCGAGGATGTCCTGGGCCTGCAATGGGCTTTCCCGATATATCTCGACCGATGCCAGGCGGCTCAAGGCATCCTGTCGATAGTCGATGACTCGCGCCCAACTCGCCAGCCCCGGAAGCCGCGCCTCCAGGGCTACGCGTCCGCCCAGCGTGCGCTGGCTGTCTACAAGCGCAACGTCCATCCCTCGCGCGCCCAGTATCCGCGCGCACTCAAGCCCTGCAGGGCCGGCGCCGACCACCAGGGCGCGCCCAGGCTCATACGTACGCTTCACCGACTCGGGGTGCCAGCCGCGCCGCCACTCCTCGCCCATGGTTGGATTCTGAGTACAACGCAAAGGCGTGCTGGTGTGATCGCCACTGACACACACATTGCAGCCAATGCATTCACGGATCTCTTCAGCGCGCCCCTCTTCAATCTTATTTGGCAGGAAAGGATCGGCAATCGAAGGGCGGGCCGCGCCAATGAGGTCGAGAACGCCACGGCGGACCATGGAGGCCATGGTGTCCGGCGAGGTGAACCGCCCGACGCCTACGACCGGCTTGCAGGTCAGCGACTTGAGTCCCAGCAGGAAGGCCTCTTGATAACCTTCCGAGGCAAAGCGCGCGGTGACGCTGTCGTTGGCCCAATCGGCGACATTTACATCCCACAGGTCCGGCAAGTTCGCCAGCATCGAGAAAATTTCAGTACCTTCGCCCTCGCGACACAGACCGCCGGCCATCTGCTCATCCACCGCCAGGCGCACCGCCACGGCGCACCGATCACCGACCGCATCGCGGGTGTCTTCAATCAGTTCGCGCAACAGGCGCACGCGGTTTTCCAGTAGGCCGCCGTACTCATCGGTGCGGCGGTTATTACGCGGCGTGAGGAAATGGAATGGCACGCTCAGGTCATGCCCGGCATAGACATAAATGATGTCAAAACCCGCGTCCCGCGCCCGCAGGGCGGCTGCGCGGTGCATGGCGCGTAACTGCTGGATATCGGCACGACTCATGGCCCGCGCCTGCACGGGGTCATAACCACGCACTGGCGTATTGGAGGGCGCCCAGGGGATTTCACGGCTGTAGCGGTTGGGCGCGGAGTAACCATTGAACGCCAACTCGACGCCGGCCAGAGAACCGTGCTCGTGGACCGCCTCACACATCCGAGCGAGTGCCGGAATGTCGCGTTCATCCCACAAACGCGCCTCTATGTAGGGAGAGAACTCGCTCAGCGGGCTGATCTCACATTCTTCGGTACAGACCACGCCCCACCCTCCCTCGGCTTTTACACCGCGCATACGGGCCATGGCAGACGGATGCACATGACCCATGCCATTACAGTGGGGAACTTGATAAAAACGGTTGCGGGTGCGAACCGGGCCTATTTGTACCGGTTCAAACAGAATGTCATAACGAGGATCGCGCACAAGGCTACTCCCGAACAGATAAGTCCGTTGATGACTGCGTGAAAAGAAACTCGGTGTTAACTAATAGCGTGGCGTAATAGTGCAACAGCGCGCTAATGCCCACGCTTCAAAAGCAAACTTTTTTGACGGCTCATTAATTAACAAGCGAAACTAAAACGCCACTAAAACAGGGGAAACGTCGAGGCACTTTCTTATTGGTATATTCATGACGCCCTCTCTGCATAAACAAAATCTGCTATTTTTCAAACAAAATGTCTATGCACGAGAGAGCAAAATCAGAAACGCCCTACAAAATAGTTGAAATTCACTTTTCAGGCATCGGCATCGGAAACGGCATGACATTGCTCATGCCCCGGGCTTCGCTGATTTTCGGCGTGCCCAGGCGCTCGACTTCGTCGATGCGCACAATCGAATGCATCGGCACAAAACTGCGCACCACGCCTTCGAACTGGGCCTTGAGTTTTTCCTCGCCAGGGTCGACGACCAGCTGCGTGCGCTCGCCAAAGACGAACTCTTCCACTTCCAGGAAGCCCCACAGATCACTTTGATAGATCTGCTTGGCGTACATTTCGAACACCTGGCCCTGGTTGAGGAAAATCACCTTATAGATTGGAGCTTCACGTTTGGTCATGGTGGGTGAGGAACACATGGGGGATATAAAAGAGGGCGCGAACTATAGCATGGCACCCGATGCACAGCGCTAGGAACCGATGGGCATGACCCCTATAATGCGCGGTTCTTTACCACCAGTTGACGATTCCCATGGCCAAGAAGCTTTATATCGAAACCCACGGTTGCCAGATGAACGAGTACGACAGCTCGCGCATGGTCGACCTGCTGGGTGAACACCAGGCCCTGGAAGTCACCGCCCGCGCCGAAGATGCCGACGTGATCCTGCTCAATACCTGCTCGATCCGTGAGCGAGCCCAGGACCGTGTGTACTCGCAGCTGGGCCGCTGGCGCGAATTGAAACTGGCCAACCCCGACATGGTGATCGCCGTCGGCGGTTGCGTGGCCAGCCAGGAAGGCGCCGCGATCCGCGACCGTGCGCCGTATGTCGACGTGGTCTTCGGCCCACAGACCCTGCACCGCCTGCCGGAAATGATCGACGCCGCACGCATCACCAAGCTGCCCCAGGTCGACGTCTCGTTCCCGGAAATCGAAAAATTCGACCACCTGCCCGAGCCGCGCATCGACGGGCCGAGCGCCTACGTGTCGGTGATGGAAGGCTGCAGCAAGTACTGCACCTTCTGTGTAGTGCCCTACACCCGTGGTGAAGAAGTCAGCCGGCCGTTTGACGACGTGCTCGCAGAAATCATCCACCTGGCCGAAAACGGCGTGCGCGAAGTGACCCTGCTGGGCCAGAACGTCAACGGCTATCGCGGCCTGACCCACGACGGGCGCCTGGCTGACCTGGCGGAGTTGATCCGCGTGGTCGCTGCGGTGGATGGCATCGAACGCATTCGCTACACCACCTCGCACCCGCTGGAATTCTCCGACAGCCTGATCCAGGCCCATGCCGAAGTGCCGGAACTGGTCAAGCACCTGCACTTGCCGGTGCAGTCGGGCTCGGACCGCATCCTCTCGGCGATGAAACGCAACCACACCGCCCTGGAATACAAATCCAAACTGCGCAAATTGCGCGCAGCGGTGCCAGGCATCTGCATCAGTTCGGACTTTATCGTCGGCTTCCCCGGCGAAACCGAGAAAGACTTCCAGCAGACCATGAAGCTGATCGAAGACGTCGGTTTCGACTTCTCCTACTCGTTCGTTTACAGCCAGCGCCCAGGCACCCCGGCGGCGGACCTGTTGGACGAAACGCCGGAAGCGCTGAAAAAAGAGCGCTTGAACGCGCTGCAACATCGCCTGAACCAGCAGGGTTTCGAGATCAGCCGACAAATGGTCGGTTCGATCCAGCGCATCCTGGTCACCGACTACTCGAAAAAAGACCCTGGCGAATTGCAGGGCCGCACCGAGAACAACCGGATCGTCAACTTCCGTTGCGACAATCCAACCCTGATCGGCCAATTTGCCGATGTGCACATCGATGCGGCGCAACCGCACTCGTTGCGTGGGTCGCTGGTGCAATAAGTGTGGGAGGGGGCCTGCCCCCGATGGCGGCGAATCAGAGCACTCATTGATTGCCGGCACACCGCTATCGGGGGCAAGCCCCCTCCCACATTGGAACCGTGCAACATTCCAATGACGTAAGTGCTTTCGTACCCGCGTCACTGGCGTTATCCTCTCTTTCACTTAAACAGCCAAAGGGCGGCTAAAAGCAACCTTGAACGCACCCATAGCAGAACCCCATCGTTTTCTCCTCGAGCCCTTTGAGGCTCGCCGTTTCGCCAACCTGTGCGGACAGTTCGACGAGCACCTACGCCTGATCGAACAACGCCTGAGCATCGAGATCCGCAATCGCGGCAATCAGTTCGAGCTTATTGGCGACCCCCAACACACCACGTCTGCAGAAAACCTGCTGCGTCGCCTCTATCGCGAGACCAAGGGCAGTGAACTGTCGCCGGAAACGGTGCACCTGTACCTGCAGGAGTCCGCCGTGGAAGACCTGGCCAACAACCCGGTGGCCGAAGCCAGCGTTGCCCTGCGTACCAAAAAAGGCATGATTCGCCCTCGCGGCTTGAATCAGCAGCGCTACGTCAAGGAAATCCTCGGCAACGACATCAACTTCGGCATCGGACCCGCCGGTACCGGCAAGACCTACCTGGCCGTGGCCTGTGCGGTCGACGCCCTCGAGCGCGAGCAAGTACGCCGTATCCTGCTGGTGCGCCCAGCGGTCGAGGCCGGTGAAAAACTCGGCTTCCTGCCCGGCGACCTGGCCCAGAAGATCGACCCGTACCTGCGCCCGCTCTACGACGCGCTGTACGAGATGCTCGGCTTTGAATACGTGGCCAAGCTGATCGAGCGCCAGGTGATCGAGATTGCTCCGCTGGCCTACATGCGCGGCCGCACCTTGAACAACAGCTTCATCATCCTCGACGAAAGCCAGAACACCACCGTCGAGCAGATGAAGATGTTCCTCACCCGGATCGGTTTCGGCTCCACCGCCGTGATCACCGGTGACGTCACCCAGGTCGACCTGCCCAAAGGCACCAAGTCCGGCCTGGCCCAGGTGATCGAGGTGCTCAAGGATGTGCCGGGTATCAGCTTCACGCATTTCATGCCCAAGGACGTGGTCCGCCACCCGCTGGTGCAGCGCATTGTCGAAGCCTATGAGCGCTTCGACCACCGCGATGACGCACCGGCCAAGGACGTTCGCCGCGATGCTTGAGCTTGACCTGCAGCTGGCCACCGAAGCGCCCGCCCCCAGCGAAGAACAGTTCCGGCAATGGTGCGCCCTGGCCCTGCGCCAGCGCACCGCCGACTCGGAACTGACCATCCGCCTGGTGGACGAGCCCGAGGGTCGCGAACTGAATCACACCTGGCGCCAGAAGGACTACGCGACCAACGTGCTGTCGTTTCCCGCTGACGTACCCGATGAGTTACTGGACATCCCCTTGCTGGGCGACCTGGTGATCTGCGTCGAGGTGGTCGAGCGTGAAGCGAAGGAACAAGGCAAGGAACTCGAGGCTCACTGGGCCCATCTAGTCATCCACGGCTGCCTGCATCTCTTGGGTTACGACCATATAGACGATGAAGAAGCCGAGGAAATGGAAGCACTGGAACGAACGTTGCTTGCAGAATTGGGTCACCCTGATCCGTATGCAGACGACGAAAACTGATCAACACTCAACTGTCACATCAAAGGATTTAGAGTAATCGCTATGAGCGAAGACCGATCGAGCAACGGGCAAAAGTCATGGCTGGGTAAACTGACCCAGGCTTTTGCCCACGAGCCGAAAAACCGCCAGGAGCTGCTGGAGCTGCTGCGCGAGGCCCATCAGAACAAGTTGCTGGACAGCGAAGCGCTGGCCATCGTCGAAGGCGCCATCCAGGTGGCTGACCTGCAGGTTCGGGACATCATGGTCCCGCGTTCGCAGATGATCAGCATCAAGGCGACCCAGACCCCACGGGAATTCCTCCCGGCCGTGATCGACTCGGCGCACTCGCGCTACCCGGTGATCGGTGAAAGCCATGACGACGTCATGGGTGTCCTGCTGGCCAAGGACCTGCTGCCGCTGATCCTCAAGGAGAACGGTGACAGCTTCAACATCAAGGACCTGCTGCGTCCGGCCACCTTCGTGCCCGAATCCAAGCGCCTGAATGTGCTGCTGCGCGAATTTCGCGCCAACCACAATCACATGGCCATTGTGATCGACGAATACGGCGGCGTGGCGGGCCTGGTGACCATCGAAGACGTGCTGGAACAGATCGTCGGCGACATCGAAGATGAGCACGACGTCGAAGAAGACAGCTACATCAAGCCGCTGCCCAGTGGTGACTTCCTGGTCAAGGCGCTGACGCCGATCGAGAACTTCAACGAGTTCTTCGACAGCGAATTCTCCGACGATGAGTTCGACACCGTCGGTGGCCTGGTAATGAGTGCGTTCGGGCATCTGCCAAAGCGTAACGAAACCACCGAGATCGGCGCCTATCGCTTCCGCATCCTGAATGCCGACAGCCGCCGCATCCACTTGATTCGCCTGACACCTATAGCCCGCTAAGGATTGATATGCGCCGTCTGACCCGCCCCGGCTGGCCCGGTAATTTGCTGGCCGTGGTGGCCGGCGCCATCACCACCCTGGCGCTGGCGCCGTTCGACCTGTGGCCATTTGCACTGGTCGCGGTCGGATTGTTCTATATCGGACTGCGGGAACTGACGCCGCGTCAGGCCTTGGGCCGTGGTTGGTGCTTCGGTTTCGGGCTGTTTGGCGCCGGTACCAGCTGGATCTACTACAGCATCCACCACTTCGGCGGCGCTTCGGTGCTGCTGGCGGGGCTCCTGATGCTGTTGTTCACCGCCGCCATTGCCTGGTTCTTCGCCCTGCCCGCCTGGCTATGGGCGCGCTGGTTGCGTCGCAATGAAGCACCGTTGGCAGATGCGCTCACGTTTGCCGCATTGTGGGTCGGCCAGGAAGCCTTTCGCGGCTGGTTCCTCACCGGATTCCCGTGGCTGTACTCCGGTTACAGCCAGCTCGACGGCCCGCTCACCGGCCTGGCGCCAGTGGGCGGCATGTGGCTGATTTCGTTTGCCCTGGCACTGACGGCGGCCCTGTTGTGCAACCTGCCGCGCCTGCTGGCGGCCAAGCGCAATGCCTTTATCGGCGCTGGCCTGGTGTTGCTGGTAGCGCCCTGGGCCATCGGCCTGGCGCTCAAGCATCATGCCTGGACCACGCCTTCCGGCGCGCCGCTGACCGTCGCCGCGATCCAGGGCAACGTCGAACAAAGCATGAAGTGGGACCCTGAGCAGCTCAATGCGCAGCTCGCGCTGTACCGCGACATGAGCTTCAGCTCCAAGCCGGTCGACCTGTTGGTGTGGCCGGAAACGGCGGTGCCGGTGCTCAAGGAGTCCGTCGAGGGCTACCTGGGGATGATGGGCAAGTTTGCGGCCGACCGGCACACCGCGTTGATCACCGGCGTGCCGATACGCCAGGAAGTGCATCACCAGAAGCGCTACTTCAACGGCATCACCGTGGTGGGTGAAGGTGACGGTACCTACCTCAAGCAGAAGCTGGTGCCGTTTGGCGAGTACGTGCCGCTGCAGGATATGCTGCGCGGCCTGATTGCCTTCTTCGACCTGCCCATGTCGGACTTCGCCCGTGGCCCTGCCGACCAGCCCATGCTGCAAGCCAAGGGCTATCAGATTGCGCCGTTCATTTGCTACGAAGTGGTGTACCCGGAATTCGCCGCCGGCCTTTCAGCCCAGAGCGACCTGCTGCTGACCATCAGCAATGACACCTGGTTCGGCCGCTCCATCGGCCCCTTGCAGCACCTGCAAATGGCGCAGATGCGTGCACTGGAGGCTGGCCGTTGGATGATCCGCGCCACCAATAATGGCGTGACCGGGTTGATCAACCCGTTTGGGCAGATCACCGTGCAGATCCCGCAGTTCGAACGCGGCATTCTCTACGGCGAAGTGGTGCCAATGCATAACCTGACGCCGTACCTGCAATGGCGCTCGTGGCCGCTGATCATCGTGTGCCTGGGGTTGTTTGGCTGGGCGTTGCTGGCAGGCCGGATGTCAAAAACCGTCTAACAGACAATGCAAAACCAATGTGGGAGGGACGGTGTTATCGATAGAACAACCGATACCCCACCTGCCCCACCGCCTCATTGATCAATTGCCCGCTCTGCCACACCGACTTGAACTCAGGCATCCAGCCGCCCAGCGGCCGGGCGTTGTCCACGCCCAGGAACCCCACCGGCGCCGGCACCACGGTGAAGCCGGCCTGTTCAAAACTCCACACCGAACGCGGCATGTGCCAGGCCTGGGTCACGACCACCACACGCTTGATGCCCTCAGGCAATAGAATCTCGGCACTCATCTGCGCGTTTTCCCAGGTGGTGCGGCTGCGCTCTTCCTTCCAGCGCACGGCAACGCCGAAGTCATCCTGCATCGACACCGCCATCAATTGTGCCTCGCTGGGCGGCGTGCCGTAATGCAGGCCGCCGGTCGTCAACACCGGCAGCCCGGAGGCCTTGGCCAATCGCGCGGCATACCGTTGGCGCTCCAGGCCGATACCGGTCGGCTGATCAGAACCCCATGCCGGGTCGCCGCGCTCGCGTCCCGAGCCCAACACCACAATGGCGTCGGCGCGCTGGGCCAGGGTCGACCAGTCTTCACGGGCCAACGGCGGTTCGGCCTCCAGGGCACGCGCGCCCCACTCCACCGTCACCGGCAGGCTGATCAACCACATGCCGCCAAACCCCAGGGCAAAGCAACAGCCGGCCAAACGTGGGCGACTGCGACGAAACCACCAGGCAAGGGCCAGCAGCAGCAAGAGGATGCCGGGTGGCAGGAGCAGTTGTTTGATGAAATAACGAATAGGCATCGGGCATCTCCAAAGATGCCCGAAGCCTAAGGTGTAACGGGGTTCAGCGACAATCTTTACAGTGACATGGCACGATGACGTGATTCAGGCGAGTGAACTACTTGAAGCGGGCGGACCGGAGCCTTTCCGGGCCACGACCGGCCGACAAGTCCTTGAGCCACACCACCTTGGCTGAGTGCGTAGGCTCTTTGGCTGGCGGGGTTGCCACCCAAGGAGGCGCACTGCGCTTGTTACGTTCCAGGTAAGCTTTGATCAGTTCCAGCTCCGCACGGCTCAAACCGCGCAGTTCCAACTCGACGGGCCGTTCATCACGCAATCGGCCCGCGGTCCTCGCTGCATCCAATGCACGACCCAATCGGTCGATCAGTCCTTCGTAGATTTCCGGTTTCGTTGCGATTCGCTGCGATTCGACCATCCCCTCACCTCATTGAAGAAAGACTTGCTCCCCAATAAACAGCGTAGTCCCCGTGGCTGCGCCTGCCCGGCGCCGCGACAGACGGCCCTCGCCGCGCAATCAGGGTTTCCCTCGATAGAGTGGGGTCATGTATGCTACGGCGCTTCCTGTAACTCCACTTCCCGCAGGGTTTGGGCACGGACGCGCCGCTTTTTGGTGTCGAACAACCTGAACGTTGCACCGAAGAGGATTAGGCCACCCCTATTCAGTTCAAAAGTAGCCATGCACGAACAATATCAGCCCCGTGAAATAGAAAATGCCGCCCAAACCTTCTGGGACGAGCAAAAGTCCTTTGAAGTCAGTGAACAGCCAGGCAAGGAGACTTTCTATTGCCTATCGATGTTCCCTTACCCCAGCGGCAAGCTACACATGGGGCATGTGCGTAACTACACCATCGGCGACGTGATCTCCCGCTACCAGCGCATGCAAGGCAAGAACGTCCTGCAGCCCATGGGTTGGGACGCCTTCGGCATGCCGGCGGAAAACGCCGCGATGAAAAACAACGTGGCCCCCGCCAAGTGGACCTACGAAAACATCGCCTACATGAAGACCCAGCTGCGCAGCCTGGGCCTGGCGGTGGACTGGTCCCGCGAAGTCACCACCTGCAAGCCGGACTACTACCGCTGGGAACAATGGCTGTTCACCCGCCTGTTCGAAAAAGGCGTGATCTACAAAAAAAGCGGCACCGTGAACTGGGACCCTGTCGACCAGACCGTCCTGGCCAACGAACAGGTGATCGACGGTCGCGGCTGGCGCTCCGGCGCGCTGATCGAAAAGCGCGAAATCCCGATGTACTACTTCAAGATCACCGCCTACGCGGATGAACTCTTGTCGAGCCTCGACGATTTGCCGGGCTGGCCTGAACAGGTCAAGACCATGCAGCGCAACTGGATCGGCAAGTCCAAGGGCATGGAAGTGCAATTCCCGTACAACGTCGACTCCATCGGCGAAGCGGGCGCACTCAAAGTCTTCACCACCCGTCCCGACACCCTGATGGGCGCGACCTACGTCGCCGTGGCCGCCGAGCACCCGCTGGCCACCCAGGCCGCACAGAACAACCCCGAGCTGCAGGCGTTCATCGCCGAATGCAAAGGCGGCAGCGTGGCTGAAGCCGACGTCGCCACCCAGGAGAAAAAAGGCCTGCCGACCGGCCTGTTCGTCGAGCACCCGCTGACCGGCGAGAAGTTGCCGGTATGGGTCGCCAACTACGTGTTGATGCACTACGGTGATGGCGCAGTAATGGCTGTGCCGGCCCACGACGAGCGCGATTTCGAATTCGCCACCAAGTACAACCTGCCGATCAAGTCGGTGGTGCGCACCAGTTCGGGCGACACCAACCCGGCGCCGTGGCAAGACGCCTACGGCGAGCACGGTACGCTGATCAACTCCGGTGAGTTCGACGGCCTGGACTTCGCCGGTGCCTTCGACGCCATCGAAGTTGCACTGATCAAGAAGAACCTCGGTGCCTCGCGCACCCAGTTCCGCCTGCGCGACTGGGGCATCAGCCGCCAGCGCTACTGGGGCTGCCCGATCCCGATCATCCACTGCGAAACCTGCGGTGACGTGCCGGTGCCGGAAGACCAACTGCCGGTCGTCCTGCCGGAAGACGTGGTGCCGGACGGCGCCGGTTCGCCATTGGCACGCATGCCCGAGTTCTACGAGTGCAGTTGCCCGAAATGCGGCCAGCCTGCCAAGCGTGAAACCGACACCATGGACACCTTCGTCGAGTCCTCGTGGTACTACGCTCGCTACGCGTCGCCTCATTACGAAGGCGGCCTGGTGGAAAAAACCGCAGCCGACCACTGGTTGCCGGTAGACCAGTACATCGGTGGTATCGAACACGCCATTCTTCACCTGCTGTACGCGCGCTTCTTCCACAAGCTGATGCGCGACGAAGGCTTGGTGAGCTCCAACGAACCGTTCAAGAACCTGCTGACCCAGGGCATGGTGATCGCCGAGACCTACTATCGTCGCGAAGCCAATGGCGCCTACACCTGGTTCAACCCGGCGGACGTCGAGCTTGAGCGCGACAGCAAAGCCAAGGTCATCAGCGCCAAACTGATCGCTGACGGCCTGCCGGTGGAAATCGGCGGCACCGAGAAGATGGCCAAGTCGAAGAACAACGGCGTCGACCCTCAGTCAATGATCGATCAGTTCGGCGCCGATACCTGCCGCCTGTTCATGATGTTCGCCTCGCCGCCTGACATGAGCGCCGAATGGTCCGACTCCGGCGTCGAAGGTTCGCACCGTTTCCTCAAGCGCGTCTGGCGCCTGGCGCACGCCCATGTCAGCCAGGGCCTGCCGGCCAAGCTCGACGTAGCGTCGTTGAGCGACGAGCAGAAACTCATTCGCCGCAGCACTCACCTGGCCATCAAGCAAGCCAGTCAGGACGTGGGCCAGAACCACAAGTTCAACACCGCCATCGCCCAGGTGATGACGCTGATGAACGTGCTGGAAAAAGCCCCGCAAGCGACCGAACAGGATCGCGCACTGGTGCAGGAAGGCCTGGAAACGGTCACCCTGCTGCTGGCGCCGATCACGCCGCACATCAGCCACGAACTGTGGAGCCGCCTGGGCCATAGCGATGCGGTCATCGATACACGCTGGCCGGTGCAGGATGACAGCGCCCTGGTACAGGACACGCTGCAACTGGTCATCCAGGTCAACGGTAAACTGCGTGGCCAGATCGACATGCCGGCCAGTGCCAGCCGTGAAGAAGTCGAAGCGGCCGCACGGGTCAACGAGAACGTGCTGCGCTTTACCGAAGGCCTGACGATCCGCAAAGTGATCGTGGTGCCTGGCAAACTGGTCAATATCGTCGCTAGCTAATCGGATCGGGCGTGGGGCTCAAGCCCTGCGCCGAACAAAGCCTTCAGGGCCTCGATAAGGCCCACATGGTTTCAAGGGGAGCAACAAAAATGATCAAACGCAATCTGCTGGTTATGGGCCTTGCCGTACTGCTGAGCGCTTGCGGCTTCCAGCTGCGCGGCACCGGCACCAATGACCTGACGATCAAGGAACTGGACGTCAGCGCTCGCGACGCCTACAGCGAGACCGTGACCCAGCTGCGCCAGGTCCTGCAAAACAGCGGCGTGCACGTCTACACCGGCGCGACTTACAAGCTGTTCCTGGCTAACGAGAAAGAAACCCAGCGCAACCTGAGCTACGCCAGCGCCGGGCGCGCGTCCGATATCGAACTGAGCACCGTGCTCAGTTTTGAAATCCAGGGCCGCGATCGCCTGCCCTTGATGAATGACGACATTCAGGTGCAGAAGATTGTCAGCCACGATGGTAACAACCTGGTGGGTTCGGACTCCGAAATCATCCAGGTGCGCAAGGAGATGCGTCGCGAGCTGGTGCAACGCATGGTCCTGCGCCTGTCGCTGCTGACTCCGCAACAACTCGAAACCTTGCAGCAACGCGCTGACGACAAGGCCAAGGCCGATGCCGACGCGCTGAAAGCCGCGAAAGAGTACGAAGACAACACGCCGAAACAATCGCCTGTTGAAGTACCTGTCGAGTAAGCCAGACGGGGCGCCCCAGGCGCCCCGCTCACCCTGCCTATGAAACTCGCCCCCGCCCAACTCGCCAAACACCTGCAAGGTGGCCTCGCGCCTGTCTACATCGTCAGCGGTGATGACCCGCTGCTGTGCCAGGAAGCCGCCGACGCCATCCGTACCGCCGCACGCCAGCAGGGCTTCGATGAACGCCAGGTATTCAGCGCCGACGCCAGTTTCGACTGGGGCACGCTGCTGCAAGCCGGTGCAAGCATGTCGCTGTTCGCCGAAAAACGCCTGCTGGAGCTGCGCCTGCCGTCGGGCAAGCCCGGCGATAAGGGCGCGGCGGCACTGATGGAATACTGCTCGCGGCCCGCCGAAGACACGGTGTTGCTGATCAGCCTGCCCAAGCTCGACGGCAGCGCGCAGAAGACCAAGTGGGGCAAGGCCCTGGTGGAGGGGGCGCACACCCAGTTCATCCAGATCTGGCCAGTGGACAGCAATCAGTTACCGCAATGGATTCGCCAGCGCCTGTCCCAGGCGGGGCTGTCCGCGACACAGGATGCAGTGGAGCTGATCGCCGCGCGGGTCGAAGGCAACTTGCTTGCCGCCGCTCAGGAGATCGAAAAGCTCAAGCTGATGGCCGAAGACGGGCAGATTACCGTCGAGACCGTCCAAGGCGCAGTAGCAGACAGTGCACGTTTTGACGTGTTCGGGCTGGTGGATGCGATCCTCAACGGCGAGCCCGCCCATGCCCTGCGCATGCTCGAAGGCCTGCGCGGCGAAGGGGTGGAGCCACCGGTGATTCTCTGGGCCCTGGCCCGGGAGTTGCGGGTACTGGCGAACATTGCCCTGCAATACAGTCAAGGCACGCCATTGGACAAATGCTTCAGCCAGGCTCGGCCACCGGTGTGGGACAAGCGCAAACCCCTGATGAGCAAAGCCCTGCAACGGCACTCGGCGCAACGCTGGGCGCAGCTGTTGCTGGAGGCGCAGCGCATTGATGCACAGATCAAGGGCCAGGCGGCGGGTTCACCGTGGATGAGCCTCAGCCGTTTGTCGCTGTTGATGGCCGGTCAGCGCCTGACATTGCCAGCGGAATAACCCTAGTTTCCACACACCACAGAACCAATGTGGGAGGGGGCTTGCTCCCGATGGCGGAGCTGAAGTCGACACATGTATTGACTGAAACACCATCATCGGGGGCAAGCCCCCTTCCACACTTTTGATTGCGTTTACAATTCATGGGCTTTACAGCGGCCTGACTTCGGCAGATTATTTGCGCCGCATCCCCCCATCAAGAGCATCGACCATGAGCAAAAAGCCATCCAAGCATGGCCCCAACAAGGCCAAATCCATCATCGCCCAGCCACTGTTCCGCAGCCGTCAGGAACGCGCCGGCAAAGGCAAAGGCAGCTACCGCCGCGAAGCCTTCCAGTCTAATAGCTGGGAGGCTTCTTACTTTCTGGCTGCCTGAAGGCAAGCGCCCCTCTGGCATGATAAGGTCTGTGCCTGATTTGTAATTCCTGGACCTGTGCATGCCCTCTTGTCTTTCCCGTCGTTGGCACCTTCGCCAATTGATCGCTGCCTCCAGCCTCATTCTGCTTGTCGCCTGCGCGGAAAAACCCACCGCCGCCGATGCCCAACCCTTGCCGAAGCTCCAGACCGCACCCGTGGTAGCACCTGCCGTCGTGGCCCCCCTGGCCGTGGACAATCTCGACATCCAACCGACCCAGACCTTTGCTGAATGGCAGGCTGGCTTTCGCGCGCAAGCCCTGCAGGCCGGCATCACGGCCGACGTTTTCGACACTGCATTCGCCAATGTCACCCCCGATATGGCGGTGATTCGCGCCGACCGCAGCCAGCCGGAGTTTTCCCGACCGGTGTGGGAATACCTCGACGGTGCCCTGTCGCCCGTGCGCGTACGCAATGGCCAGGCGTTGCTGGTCAAGTACGCCGACATCCTGCAAAGCATCGAGCAGCGTTATGGCGTCGACCGCCAGGCGCTGGTCTCGGTGTGGGGCATGGAGAGTAATTTCGGCCAGTTCCAGGGCAACAACTCGGTGATCCGTTCCCTGGCGACCCTGGCCTATGAAGGCCGCCGCCCGGCCTTTGCCCAGGCGCAATTGCTCGCGGCGCTGCAGATCATCCAGCACGGCGACATCGCCGCCGACCAGATGAAGGGCTCCTGGGCCGGGGCCATGGGCCAGACCCAGTTCATTCCGACCACTTACAACACCCACGCGGTGGACTTCGATGGCGACGGTCGCCGCGACATCTGGAACAGCCCGGCCGACGCCCTCGCGTCCACCGCGCACTACCTGCAAAGCTCCGGTTGGCAGAAAGGCCAGCCGTGGGGCTTTGAAGTCAAGCAATTGCCGGCGAACTTCGACTACGCCCTGGCTGACGGCGGCGTGCGCAAGAGCATTGCCGATTGGATGAAACTGGGCATTCAGCTGCCACCGGGCGCGAGCATGCCGCCGAACGTCGACCAACTGTCCGCCGCCCTGCTGCTACCGGCAGGCTACCGTGGCCCGGCGTTCCTGGTGCTGGATAACTTCCGCGCGATCCTCAAGTACAACAACTCGTCGTCCTATGCACTGGCAGTGGGTCTGTTGTCGGAGCGCTTTGGCGGCGGCGGTGTGATTCGTGGCGATTGGCCGAAGGATGAACTGCCGCTGAGCCGTTCCCAACGCATTGACCTGCAGACGGCGCTGAGCGCCAATGGCTACGACGCCGGCAACCCGGATGGGATTATCGGCGCCAACACGCGCAAGGCGATTCGGGCGGCGCAGCAGGCGCTGGGCTGGCCGGCGGATGGGTATCCGACGGTGAAATTGCTGGAGTCGCTGCAAAACCGATAGATCCGCGTATGGCGACTACCGCAATCGGGTGCTTGCCCCCGATTGCGGTGTCTCAAACGCCAACAGATTCAGGACCTGACCACCACATCCTGCTCCAACACCACCCGCTGCTCCCCCGCATCCAGCCGTACCAATGCGCCCATCGGCAGCGTCAGGTTCGGATCGCAATGCCCGCTGCGCCAGCCGGCCAGTACCGGTATGCGCAACGGCTCGAACGTCTGCTTCAGCAGGCGCTCCAGCGCAACGTTATCCACACCCGCCACATCCCCTGCCAGCACACCCGCGACCTGCGCCAACTTGCCCGCCAGACGCAGGTGGGTCAGCAGACGGTCAATGCGGTAGATCGGCTCATTGACGTCTTCGATAAACAGGATGATGCCTTCAGCATCTATTTCGTAAGGCGTCCCCATGACCGCCGCAATCATCGACAGGTTACCCCCCAGCAAGCGCCCACAGGCAATGCCAGGCTCAATCGTGGTCAGCGGGTACGCCACCGGGTGCGCCAGCACACTGCCGGCGCCCAGCTGGCCGCGCAGAAGGCCGAACAATGATGACTCGGTAGGTTGTTGTTTGCCGCCGAGCAGGTCGGCATTGAGCATCGGCCCGTGGAAGGTCACGAAACCGGCGTAACGGTTGATTGCCAGGTGCAGGGCGGTGATGTCGCTATAGCCGACGAACGGCTTGGGATTGGCCCGCAGCAGGTCGAAATCCAGCGCGTCGAGCAGCCGTGGTGTGCCGTAACCACCGCGCAGACAGAAGATAGCGTCGATGTGCGGATCGGCAAAAGCCGCGTGCAGGTCACGCAGGCGCACTGCATCGCTGCCGGCGAGGTAGCCGTCGCGTTCATAGACACCGGGGGAAATTCGCAGATCGTAGCCGCGCGTACGCATCCATTGGCCGGCCTTTTCAACGTCCAGCACGGCGGGGCCGGCGGGGGCGATCAGGGCGATAGTGCCTTCAGAACGAAGGGCTGGAACGGCTGCAGTCATACACAACTCTCCCTAACTAACGCAGAACGAAATGTGGGAGGGAGCTTGCCCCCGATAGCGGTGGATCAGCCAGCACATGTAGCGACTGACATACCGCAATCGGGGGCAAGCCCCCTCCCACACTGGATCTAAACCCCTCTCAGGAAACCAGGCTAGCCTTGACCAGCTTGGCCTGCTCGTCGGCGTGGTACGAAGAGCGTACCAACGGGCCCGAGGCGACGTTCTTGAAGCCCATCTTGTAACCTTCTTCGGCGAACCAGGCGAAGGTGTCCGGGTGCACAAAACGCTGCACCGGCAAGTGGCTGCGCGACGGTTGCAGGTACTGGCCCAGGGTCAGCATGTCGATATCGTGTTCGCGCATGCGCTTCATGACTTCGATCACTTCTTCATCGGTCTCGCCCAGGCCCAGCATCAAGCCGGATTTGGTCGGGATGTGCGGCATCATCTGCTTGAATTTCTGCAGCAGGGTCAGCGACCACTGGTAGTCCGAACCTGGACGCGCGGCCTTGTACAGGCGTGGCACGGTTTCCAGATTGTGGTTGAACACATCCGGCGGCTCGGCGGCGGTGATTTCCAGCGCGACGTCCATACGGCCACGGTAGTCCGGCACCAGGGTCTCGAGCATCACGTTCGGCGACAGTTTGCGGATTTCGCGGATGCAGTCGGCAAAGTGCTGGGCACCGCCGTCGCGCAGGTCGTCACGGTCAACCGAGGTGATCACCACGTATTTGAGTTTCAGGTCGGCGATGGCGATGGCCAGGCTTTCCGGTTCGTTGACGTCCAGTGGCTTCGGCCGGCCATGGCCAACGTCGCAGAACGGGCAACGACGGGTGCAGATGTCACCCATGATCATGAAGGTGGCGGTGCCGCCGGAGAAGCATTCGCCCAGGTTCGGGCAGGACGCCTCTTCGCACACGCTGTGCAGCTTGTGTTTGCGCAGCAAGGCCTTGATACGGTCGACTTCCGGCGAAACCGGGATGCGCACGCGGATCCAGTCGGGTTTTTTCGGCAATTCGGTGGTCGGGATGATCTTGACCGGGATGCGTGCAACCTTCTCGGCGCCGCGCAGCTTGACGCCGGCTTCCACCTTGGCACGCGGGGCCGGGGCCGGACGCTCGGTGATGTCCAGCGTCGGGATCATGGTTTGCACTGCATCAGTAGTCATAATCAGTCGATTCCGCCCGTGAGGGTCGTCTGCTCAGCATAGTCGAGGTGTTTGACGAGCTGCGCACGCAGCCGGGCACTTACCTCGGCAAATTTAATCGGTGTGGCGTGGTCGCTCAGTTGGGTCATCGCCAGCCCGGCATAACCGCACGGGTTGATCCGCCGGAACGGTGCCAGGTCCATGTCCACGTTCAGGGCCAGGCCATGAAAGGAACAACCGTGGCGAATGCGCAAACCGAGGGACGCGATTTTCGCGCCATCCACATACACACCGGGTGCATCGGGCTTGGCCGCGGCGCTCACGCCGTAACTGGCCAACAGCTCGATCAGGCAAGCCTCCATACGGCTCACCAGGTCGCGCACGCCAAAACCCAGCTTGCGCACGTCCAGCAGCAGGTACGCCACCAGTTGACCGGGCCCATGGTAAGTCACTTGGCCACCTCGGTCGACCTGCACCACCGGAATATCCCCCGGCAGCAGCAGATGTTCGGCTTTGCCGGCCTGGCCCTGGGTGAACACCGGCGGGTGCTCCACCAGCCAGATTTCATCGGGTGCCGAAGTGCCGCGTTCATTCGTGAACCGCTGCATGGCATGCCAGACGGGCTCGTAGTCCATCCGACCGAGCTCGCGAAAGCCCAGGACCTGTGACATCACAGCACCATGTGCACGAAGCCGGTGGCCCGCAGTTCGCTATTGATGTCGTAGAGCTGGTCTTGACCGGTCGCAACGATGTGCAACTGGATCGTGGTGTACTTACCGTTGGTGCTCGAACGCTCGTCCACCCGGTTGTCATTGATCGTCGCGTGTTTACGCACGATATCCAGAATCTTGTCTTTGTTGCCTACACCGGTATCGCTGATCACCTTGACGGGATAATCCGTCACCGGGAATTCGATCTTTGGCGCCTTTACTTCTTTATCGGTCATGGCAGAACGGCCTCGTAAGCGGTAAGCCGTGGCGACGGCAAAGCCCCGCGTCGGATCAACGCGGGGCTTTGCAGGTGCACACAATCAGTTGAACAAGCCGTAGAAGAATAGACGGATGCTATCCCACACGCGGCGGAAGATACCACCTTCGTCGACGGCGTCCAGCGCGATCAGGTCGGCGCTGTGCACCACCTTGTCGTCCAGTTTCACTTCGACTTTACCGATCACGTCACCCTTGGCGATGGGAGCAACCAATTGCGGGTTCATGGTCATGCTGGCAGCGAGCTTTTTCAGCTGGCCTTTAGGCATGGTCAGGGTCAGGTCTTCAGCCAGGCCGGCCTTGACCTGCGAGGTCGCGCCTTTCCACACCGGCGCGGTCGCCAGTTCAGCACCCTTCTGGTAGAAGGTCTGGGTTTCGAAGAAGCGGAAACCGTAGGTCAGCAGTTTTTGCGTCTCGGCCGCACGGGCCTGCTCGCTGTTGGTGCCGAAGACCACGGCGATCAGGCGCTGGCCATCACGTACCGCAGACGACACCATGCAGTAGCCGGCTTCGTCGGTGTGGCCGGTCTTCAGGCCATCGACAGTCTTGTCGCGCCACAGCAACAGGTTGCGGTTAGGCTGCTTGATGTTGTTCCAGAAGAACTCCTTCTGGGAGTAGATCGCGTAGTGCACCGGGTCGACACGAATGATCGCGCGCGCCAGGATCGCCATGTCGTGAGCCGACGAATAGTGCTCAGGGTTTGGCAGGCCGGTGGGGTTCATGAAGTGGCTGTTGGTCATGCCCAGGTCGGCCACAGTTTTGTTCATCATGTCAGCGAATGCGTCTTCGCTGCCGGCGATGTGCTCGGCCAGGGCGACGCTGGCGTCGTTACCGGACTGGATGATGATGCCGTGCAGCAGGTCGCTCACGGTGACTTGCGAGCCCACCTTGATGAACATCCGCGAACCGCCGGTACGCCAGGCGTTTTCGCTGACGGTCACCGGGTCGTTTTCGCCGATCTGGCCGCGACGGATTTCCAGGGTCGCGATGTAGGCGGTCATCAGCTTGGTCAGGCTGGCCGGTGGCAGGCGCTGGTCACCGTTGCTCTCGACCAGCACGTTGCCACTGGCGGCATCCATGAGGACCCAGGACTTGGCAGCCAGTTGCGGTGAAGCCGGCACCATTTCAACCGCCCAGGCGGCCGGGGTGATGATCAGCGAAAGAAGCAGGCACGTGCGTTTGGCTAAGGTGGTGATGTTCATCCGTCTCTCGAAATTGCTTATGGAAACTTGCCCTCGCGGGCAAAACTTATTCAGACAGCCCGCTACCAGACTGTCACGTGTTCGGTTGCACGCTCACCCCTTGCCCCTGGGTTTTTATTGTTCAACGAGCCAACAACCACGGCTCACACCCGCGCACGGACCTGAGCCATCAATCCTTTTTTATTCAGCGGTGACCACGCTGGGTTGCCCCAGGTTGGCCAGACGCACGCTGTTCTGCACTTGTGCGACCTCGCTCGGCGAACCGATCGGGCCCATACGCACACGGTGCAACGTTTGCTGGTTACGCACGATGGAGCTGATAAACACTGGCGCGCTGACCATGCTGCTGAGCTTGGACCTTAACAGTTCTGCCGCATCCGGGTTGGCGAAAGCGCCCACTTGCAGGTATTGCCCGCCCGCGACCGCGGCGCCTGGCGCCGCATGGGGCACGACCACGGTATCGGGTGCGTGCTGCTGCGGTGGCGGTGTCCACTGTTCGATCTTGCCGGTTGATGCCGTCACTTGCGGCTGCGCACTCTGCGGCTCGTTGAGCATCAACGGCGCGGGTTTGCCACGCTGGGCCCAGTACTGCGCCGGATCGATGCCTTCGACCTTGACCCGCGCGGTACCGGTTTCGGCATAGCCGAGTTTTTTCGCGGCGGCGTAGGACAAGTCGATGATGCGATCCGAATAGAACGGTCCACGGTCGTTGACCCGCAGGATCACCGTGCGGTTGTTGTCCAGGTTGGTCACGCGGACATAGCTGGGCAGCGGCAGGGTCTTGTGGGCCGCGCTCATGCCGTACAGGTCGTATACCTCGCCGTTAGCGGTGTTCTGACCGTGGAACTTGGTGCCATACCAGGACGCCGTGCCCGATTGCACGTAGGTCTTGGAGTCCTGCAACGGGAAGTAGGACTTGCCCAGCACCGTGTAGGGGTTGGCCTTGTATGGGCCGGTGTGCAGGGTCGGCGTGGCATCCGGGATCTTCGACACGTCGACATCCCACCACGGCGCGCCGTCTTTGTGCGCGCGGTTGATGTCCAGTCCTGGCTGGGAACGCACAGCCGTGCCGCCGGACTTCTGTACCGGGCCACGGCTGGTGGAACAACTGACGACGAGCAGGGACAACGCGGCGAACGCCACCAGCTTGAGCGGTTGATTGAACGGCGATGCCCGCATTACTTGTTGCCCCGTGCTTGGACCAGCATGTCTGACAGCTGATGCACGGCCATGGCGTACATCACACTGCGGTTATAACGCGTGATTGCGTAGAAATTCTTCAGGCCCATCCAGTATTCAGGGCCGTTTTCACCTTCGAGGCGGAACGCCGTCACCGGCATATCGTCGCGTGGCGCATTCTGACTCGACCAGCCCAGCGCCCGCAACTCCCCGACCGTCTTGGCCGGCTCAATGCCCTGGGTCAGGCCTTCATCGGCGTGCTCCCCGGTGACATCGGCGCGGATCACCACCGGCTCGCCACCGACCCAACCATGGCGCTTGAAGTAGCTGGCCACACTGCCGATGGCATCGTCCGGGTTGCTCCAGATATTGATATGCCCGTCGCCGTCGAAATCCACCGCGTAGGCGCGAAAGCTGCTCGGCATGAACTGCGGCAAGCCCATCGCACCGGCGTAGGAGCCTTTGAGGGTCAGCGGGTCGACCTGCTCTTCACGGGCCAACAGCAGGAATTCACGCAGTTCCTTGCGGAAAAAGTCGGCGCGCGGCGGGTAATCGAAGCCCAGGGTCGACAGGGCGTCGATCACCCGGTAACTGCCAGTATTGCGCCCGTAGAAGGTTTCAATGCCAATGATCGCAACGATGACCTGGGCCGGCACGCCGTATTCCTGCTCGGCGCGGGCCAGCACGGCCTCGTGCTGGCGCCAGAAGTCCACACCCCGGGCCACGCGGGCGTCGGTGAGGAACATAGGGCGATATTCGCTCCACTGTTTCACGCGCTCGGCGGGGCGAGAGATAGCATCGAGGATCGCCTGCTTGCGCTGCGCTTCGCGAAACACGCCCATCAGCTGTTCACCGGCGAAACCGTAGTCGCGGGTCATTTCACCGACGAACTCGGCGACCTGGGGTGAGCCATCGTAGTCACCGGCCTGCGCCTCCTGCGTTGCGCCCAGCAGCCCAATCAGGCCCATCCAGGACGCATGCCGAGTCGCCCAGCCGCGCATTACTTGCATTGACATCTTCACCTTATTCAAACCTGTGCGATCCACTTGCGATGCGTATGAATCGACATCAAAACCCCAAACGCTGACAGCAATGTCACCAGCGAAGTTCCGCCGTAGCTAATGAACGGCAACGGCACCCCAACCACCGGCAGCAGGCCACTGACCATACCGATGTTGACGAAAACGTAAACAAAAAAAGTCATGGTCAGGCTGCCGGCGAGCAATTTGCCGAACAGCGTCTGCGCCTGTGCGGTAATCACCAGGCCACGACCAATCAATAACAAATAGATCAGCAACAACGCGCAAATGCCTACCAGGCCGAACTCTTCGCCCATCACCGCAATAATGAAGTCGGTGTGGCTCTCGGGCAAAAAGTCCAAATGCGACTGGGTGCCCAGCAGCCAGCCCTTGCCAAAGACCCCGCCGGAACCGATGGCCGCCTTCGACTGGATAATGTTCCAACCGGTGCCGAGCGGGTCGCTTTCGGGATCGAGGAAAGTCAGGATTCGCTGCTTCTGGTAGTCGTGCATAAAGAAGAACCACATGGCCACGGCCACCGGTACTGCCGCCGCCAGCACGCTGAGGATCCAGCGCCAGCGCAAGCCGCCCATGAACAGCACGAACGCACCGCCGGCCAGGATCAGCAGCGAGGTGCCGAGGTCAGGCTGACGCACGATCAGCACAAACGGAACCCCGATCAGGATCAGGCTGATACCCACGTGCTTGAGCTGCGGCGGTAAGGTGCGCTTGGACAGGTACCAGGCGATAGTCGCCGGCATCAGGATCTTCATGAATTCCGACGGCTGGAAGCGAATCACCCCCGGAATGTTGATCCAGCGGGTCGCGCCCATGGCGTTGTGGCCCATGACGTCCACCACCACCAGCAGCAATACGCCGGCGACATAGCCGAGCGGCACCCAGCGCGCCATGAAACGCGGCTCCAGTTGGGCGATCACCACCATCGACAGCAGGCCCAGGCCGAACGACGACGCCTGCTTGATCAGCAAGTCCCAGTTCTTGCCGCTGGCCGAATACAGCACGAACAGGCTGCCCGCCGCCAGGGTCAGCAGCAGGATCAGCAACGGACCATCAATGTGCATGCGCTGCAGCAGCGTCGCGCGGCGACGCATCACATCCTCGCTGGAGAGGATGCGGTCAAAATTACTCTTCACTGGCCGTAACCTCTGGGGTTGAAGGGGGACCGCCATATTCGGGCTTGAGCCTGCCGTCGTCGGCCAGCAACCAGGCGTCCATCACCTGGCGCACCACAGGCGCCGCCACACCGGAGCCGGACTCGCCGTTCTCGACCATCACCGCCACCACGATTTTCGGGTCGTCGGCCGGGGCAAAACCCACAAACAAGGCGTGGTCGCGGTGGCGTTCCTGGACCTTGGAGCGGTCGTATTTCTCGCCCTGCTTGATCGCGACCACCTGGGCGGTACCACTTTTGCCGGCGATACGGTATTGCGCACCGATCGCCGCCTTGCGCGCGGTACCGCGTGCGCCATGCATAACCTGCTGCATGCCGTGGTTGACCTTGGTCCAGTCGGACGGGTCGCGCAGCACGATGTCAGGGATGGGGTTTTCATCCAAAGGCTTTTCGCCTTCGATGGTCCGGGCCAGGTGCGGGCGGTTCCAGATGCCTTTGTTGGCCACCAGCGCCGTGGCCTGGGCCAGCTGCAAAGGCGTGGCCTGCATATAGCCCTGGCCGATGCCGAGGATCAGGGTTTCGCCCGGGAACCACGCCTGGCGGCGGGTCGCACGCTTCCACTCCCGCGATGGCATCAGGCCAGGGGATTCTTCGAACATATCCAGGGAGACTTTCTGACCGAGGCCGAACTTGCCCATGTAGGCGGACAAGCGGTCGATCCCCAGCTTGTGGGCCAGGTCGTAAAAATAGGTGTCGTTGGAACGCATGATCGCCGTATCCAGGTCGACATAGCCGTCACCGGTGCGGTTCCAGTTACGGTATTTGTGATCGTAGTTGGGCAGCATGTAGTAACCAGGGTCGTAGACCCGGCTCGATGCAGTCACCACACCGGCGTCCAGGCCGGCAATCGCCACCGCCGGCTTGATGGTCGAACCCGGCGGGTACAGGCCGCGCAGTACGCGGTTGAACAGCGGCCGGTCGATGGAATCGCGCAGCTCGGCGTAGGCCTTGAAGCTGATCCCGGTGACGAACAGGTTGGGGTCGAAACTCGGCTGGCTGACCATCGCCAGCACTTCGCCGGTCTTCGGGTCCAGCGCCACCACCGCGCCACGCCGGCCGCCCAGCGCCATCTCGGCCGCTTCCTGCAGCTTGATGTCCAGGCTCAGCACAATGTCCTTGCCCGGCACCGGGTCGGTACGCTTGAGCACCCGCAGCACGCGGCCGCGAGCATTGGTCTCGACTTCTTCGTAACCCACCTGGCCGTGCAGCTCGGGCTCGTAGAAACGCTCGATGCCGGTCTTGCCGATATGGTGGGTGCCACTGTAATTGACGGGATCGAGGCTTTTCAGCTCTTTCTCGTTGATCCGTCCCATGTAGCCGACGGAGTGGGCAAAGTGCGGCCCTTGGGGATAGTGGCGCACCAACTGTGCCACTACTTCCACTCCCGGCAGGCGGAACTGGTTCACCGCGATCCGCGCGATCTGCTCTTCGGTCAGCTCGAACAGGATCGGCACCGGCTCGAATGGCCGACGCCCCTGCTTCATGCGTTTCTCGAAGATCACCCGGTCTTCCGGGGTCAGTTGCAACACCTCGACGATCACATCGAGGACCTGCTGCCAATCACCGGAACGTTCGCGGGTCATGCTCAGGCTGAAGCTGGGCCGGTTATCCGCCACCACCACGCCATTGCGGTCGAAGATCAGCCCACGGGTCGGCGGAATCGGCTGCACATGCACCCGGTTGTTCTCCGACAGCGTGGAGTGATAGTCGTACTGGATCACCTGCAGGAAATACAGGCGCGCAATCAGCACCCCGATCAAACCCACCACCATAAAAGCGCCAAACACCACACGCGCGCGTACTAGACGTGCGTCTTTCTCGTGGTCCTTGATGCGGATCGGCTGGGTCATCGGGAGGGGCGCAGATTATTTGTGGTAAGGGTGCCCGGACAGAACTGTCCAGGCGCGATACAGCTGTTCACCAATCAGGATCCTTACCAACGGGTGCGGCAGCGTCAGCGCCGACAGCGACCAGCGCTGGTCCGCCCGCGCGCAGACTTCCGGCGCCAGCCCTTCGGGGCCGCCGACCATGAAGTTGACGGTGCGCGAGTCCAGGCGCCAGCGATCCAGTTCCACCGCCAGCTGCTCGGTGCTCCAGGGCTTGCCGTGCACTTCGAGGGTGACGATGCGCTCGTTGGGACCGACCTTGGCCAGCATGGCTTCGCCTTCCTGACGGATAAAGCGCGCCACGTCGGCATTCTTGCCCCGGGTGTTGAGCGGTATCTCTACCAGTTCCAGCGACAGCTCGGCGGGCAGACGCTTGGCATACTCGTGCCAGCCTTCTTCCACCCACTTGGGCATGCGTGAACCGACAGCAATCAGACGCAGGCGCACAGCCGTTCCTTATTCCTGGTCTTTGTTGAGCTTGTCGAAGTGCGCGTGCCCCACTTCCGGGCTGTGGTGCTTGCCATCGGCGGCACGGCTCTGCTCGGCGCCTTTCCACAGACGCTCCAGGTCGTAGAACTGACGGGCGTTGGAAGTCATCATGTGAACGATTACGTCGTCCATGTCCAGCAGCACCCAGTCGCTGTCGCCCTTGCCTTCTTCACCCAGCGGCTTCACGCCTTGGGCTTTGACGGCTTCGCGAACCTTGTCCAGCATCGCGCCGATCTGGCGATTGGAGGTACCGGTGGCGATGATCATGAAGTCGGTGATGCTCTGCTTGTCGCGCACGTCCAGGACCTGGATGTCCTGGGCCTTCACGTCTTCCAGGGCGGCAACGGCGACTTTTACCAGCTCTTCGCCAGCCAGTTCAGGCCCAACGTGGGCTTCAACCGGCAGCGGGGCGCTTTTGAACGTGCCTTTGCGTTTTACTTTGCTTACGTCTTTGTTCGTCATAAAAAACTCGTTTTGCTCGTATGTTCGGGCGCTCGCTGCACGACTGTTCGTGCGTTCAAGCGCGCCTTTTCAGTTCGACGCACGGTAAAGCCCGTGCGCATCGATGTAGGCCAGGACCGCGTCAGGCACCAGGAAACGTACCGACTTCCCGCTGGCCAGCAGTTGACGGATCTGGGTGGCGGACACCGCAAGCGGGGTCTGCCAGACGAATGCAATATTCCCGTTTGGCCCGGTCAGGGCCAAGGGGTCACTTACCGACCGCGCGGCCAGCAGGTTGCGCAAGGCATCCGGCGGTTCGCTGTCGGCATCCGGGCGTTGCAAAACCAGGATGTGGCAGTGCTGGAGGAGTTCCTCCCAGCGATGCCAAGAGGGCAGGCCGCAAAATGCGTCCCAGCCCAAAAGCAGAAACAACTGGTCATCCGCGGCCAACTCGGCGCGCATCAGCTCCAGGGTGTCGACAGTGTAGGACGGTTTATCGCGTTTGAGCTCACGATCGTCCACCACCAGCGGCGGTATGCCCTCTACGGCCAGGCGTACCATTTCCAGGCGCTGCTGCGGCGACACCTGCGGGGTATCGCGATGGGGCGGCCGGAAATTAGGGATCAGGCGCAGCTCATCCAACGCCAAGGCATCCGCGACTTCCAGGGCACTGCGCAAATGGCCGATGTGCACGGGGTCGAAGGTACCGCCGAGCAGCCCGATGCGTTTAGCCATCAAGTGCGCACATGACCGTCGCCGAACACCACGTACTTCTCGCTGGTCAGGCCTTCCAGGCCAACCGGGCCGCGTGCGTGGAGCTTGTCGGTGGAGATGCCGATCTCCGCCCCCAGGCCATACTCGAAGCCGTCGGCAAAGCGCGTCGAGGCGTTGATCATCACCGAAGCGGAATCCACTTCGGTGAGGAAACGCCGGGCGTCGCTGAAATGCTCGGAAACAATGGCGTCGGTGTGCTTGGAACCGTACTTGTTGATGTGTTCGATAGCCTGGTCCAGGTCGTCGACGATGCGGATCGACAGGATCGGCGCCGTGTACTCGGTGTACCAATCCTCTTCGGTGGCTTCGATCACGTCCGCGCCCAACAGGGCACGGGTGCGTTCGCAACCGCGCAGTTCCACACCCTTGTCACGGTAGATGGCAGCCAACGGCGGCAGCACGCGCTCGGCAATGCCGACGTGCACCAGCAGGGTTTCCATGGTGTTGCACGGCGCGTAGCGGTGGGTCTTGGCGTTGTCGGCGATGCGGATCGCCTTGTCGATGTCGGCGGCGATGTCGATGTACACGTGGCAGACGCCGTCCAGGTGCTTGATTACGGGCACCTTGGCATCGCGGCTGACGCGCTCGATCAGGCTCTTGCCACCGCGCGGTACGATCACGTCGACGAATTCCGGCAGGGTGATCAGCGCGCCGACAGCGGCACGGTCGGTGGTTTCGACCACTTGCACCACGTCGGCCGGCAACTCGGCCACGGCCAGGCCCTGCTGGATGCAGGCGGCAATGGCGCGGTTGGAATTGATCGCCTCGGAACCGCCACGCAGGATGGTGGCGTTACCCGACTTGAGGCACAGGCTCGCGGCGTCGATGGTCACGTTCGGGCGCGACTCATAGAT
Source organism: Pseudomonas sp. BR20 (assembly GCF_050780135.1). Lineage (NCBI taxonomy): Bacteria > Pseudomonadati > Pseudomonadota > Gammaproteobacteria > Pseudomonadales > Pseudomonadaceae > Pseudomonas > Pseudomonas sp. BR20. The sequence goes on from NZ_CP172012.1 coordinate 6,040,218, forward strand.
GATGCCGATCACGCCCAGGGGCACGCGCATCTTGCCGACCTGGATACCGGACGGCAGGTAACGCATATCGCGGATTTCACCGATGGGGTCAGGCAGCTTGGCCACCTGACGCAAACCTTCGATCATGTCGTCGATACGGGCCGGGGTCAGCGCCAGGCGATCCAGCAGGGCCGGCTCCAGGCCATTGGCGCGGCCGTTGGCCAGGTCCAGTTCGTTGGCGGCAGTCAGCTCGGAGCGCGAAGCGTCCAGAGCATCGGCGGCGGCCAGCAGGGCACGGTTCTTCTGCGCGGTGCTCGCACGGGCGATCAACCGCGAGGCCTGACGGGCAGCGCGACCCAGGCGGGTCATGTAGTCAAGAACGGACTCAGTCATGGTCAGGGAGTCTTGGCAAAGAGGAAAGCGGCAGATTATAGCTGTGACGCCGCCCGACTGACAGCGGTGAGGGGCGGAAGGTCGAAATGAACTGTAAAAACCTGGGGTTCAGCCGTAATTAAGGTGGGAGTTGTTATTATTCCGTCACATTTAGCCGTATTAACCCCAGACCACCATGCCCAGTTCTTCGCCCCAACTCCCCGCCAGCGCCCTGCCCGACAGCTTCTTCGACCGTGATGCGCAAATACTCGCGCGAGACTTGCTCGGAAAAGTCATACGCCATCGTGTCGGCGATATCTGGCTTTCGGCGCGAATTATTGAAACCGAAGCCTATTACGTGGCCGAAAAAGGCAGCCACGCCTCGCTTGGCTACACAGAAAAGCGTAAGGCTTTGTTTCTGGATGGTGGGCATATCTATATGTACTACGCCCGTGGCGGGGATTCGCTGAACTTCAGCGCGCAGGGGCCGGGCAATGCCGTGCTGATCAAATCGGCCTATCCATGGGTCGATGAAACCTCCGGGCCCGCCAGCCTGGCGCAGATGCTGCTGAACAACCCGAATGCCGATGGCAGCCCGCGCGCGTCGCAAAAGCTGTGTGCCGGCCAGACGTTGCTGTGCAAGGCGCTGGGCCTGAAGGTGCCGATGTGGGATGCCAAGCGCTTTGATCAAGAATTGCTCTATGTGGAAGACGTCGGCCAGACACCGACGCACATCATCCAGACCACCCGATTGGGCATCCCCAGCGGCCGTGACGAGCACTTGATGTACCGCTTCGTCGATGCTGGCTATGCGCCCTATTGCACGCGGAACCCACTGCGCCGGGGCCAGGTCGAAGGCCGCGACTACTTTTTGATTTGAATCTGTGGCGATGGAGTGAAGATTTATGGGCCAGTGGCTCGATAGCATTACCGGCTGGCTGACCCTCAACCCGCAATGGCTGGCGGCGGCGGTGTTTATCGTCGCGTGCGTGGAATGCCTGGCCATTGCCGGGCTGATCGTGCCGGGCACGGTGTTGCTGTTTGCCATTGCGGCACTGGCTGGCAGCGGCGCCTTGTCCCTGAGTGAAACCCTGCTGATGGGGTTCCTGGGAGGCTTGTTGGGCGACGGGGTTTCCTACTTCCTGGGGCGACACTTCCATCAGAACATCCGCCGCCTGCCAGGCCTGCGCCACCACCCGGAATGGATGAACGGCGCGGAAACCTACTTCCACAAATACGGCATCGCCAGCCTGCTGGTGGGCCGCTTCATCGGGCCATTGCGGCCGATGCTGCCGATGGTCGCCGGGATGTGCGACATGCCGTTCCCGCGTTTCGCCCTGGTCAGCCTGCTGGCAGCAGCGGGTTGGTCGGTCGCCTACCTGCTGCCGGGCTGGGCGACCGGCGCTGCATTCCGTTTGCCATTGCCGGAAGGGTTCTGGCCTGAGGCGGGGGTTGTTACAGCCTGCCTGGCGATCATGCTGGGGCTGAGCCTGAACACCAGCGTGCGCGGCCATCGTCGCGCGACCTTATGGATAGGTTGCGCCAGCCTGACGTTGTTGATCGCCCTGTTTATCGGCTATACCCACCTGGACGACTTCGACCACGGCCTGAGTGCGCTGGTGCAGGAGCATCGCAGCCCCTGGCTGGACCAGACCATGGTGATGGTGACCCAGTTGGGCGAGTTCAAGAAAATGTTCTTCGCCAGCGCCGTATTCACGGGTCTGCTGCTACTGGCGCGGCAATGGCGCCATGCCGTGTTTGTCGGTGCAACCCTGGCCGGGGCGGCGGTGATCAATACCGGGACCAAACTGTTTTTCGCCCGCGGCCGCCCGGAAATCCTCACCGACCCATTGACCAGCTTCAGCATGCCCAGCGGCCACGCCTCTGGTGCGTTTGCGTTTTTTCTGGCGTTGGCGGTGCTGGCCGGTCGCGGACAACCCACGCGCCTGCGCCTGACCTGGATGCTGCTGGGCTGTATTCCTGCGGCCTTCATCGCGCTGTCACGGGTCTACCTCGGCGCCCATTGGCCCACCGACATCCTGGCCGGCACGCTGCTGGCAATGACCGTCTGTGCATTCAGCCTCACCGTCTGCCAGTACCGCAGCCCATTGCCGCCGATGCCGCAGAAGGCCTGGTGGCTGGTATTACCCGCCGTGGTGGCGGTGCTCGGTTTCATTGCCTTTACCGGCACCCCCCACGCGCTGCTCAGGTACGCCTACTGATCCTGGGCCGGGCCGAGCCAATCAACTGGCGCGGCGCGGCGTTCAATACACCGCTCGCGTCGCTCCAGCAACATCTCATCAGCTATTTCCGCGGCGCGTTCAGCGATGTATTCCGGACCGCGCTTGGCGTCCAACCGCAGCAATTGCGCGGCAATACTGCCAAAAAAAGCGTCCCAGGCTGCCTGCTCCGATTGCACTAGCCGAATCATGTTCATCCCCGATCATTGTTGAGTGATCGGCGACTATTTCAGCCCACGCACCGGGAGCAACGAAGAAACATCTGAAAATGGTGCAGGGCTGATCCGAAACTCAGGTGAACAACTCACCCTGAAGTTCATCGAGCAGCATCTGGATCGCATCCAGCCGCTGCTGCGGGTCGTCGAGTTGCAGCAGGTCGATCTTGTCGGCCTCGGTGAACGGCAACAGATAAGCCAGTTGATTGCCCAAGGCTTGCTGGCCATCGGCATGGGTGCCCATGTCCAGCGACGCGACCATCGGATGTTCGGCCAGGGCCTGGAGCAAAGCCAGCAGGTCGGCATCCTCTTCTTCCAGCGCCTGGTCCGGCAGTTCTTCCAGCCATTGCACCTCGGCTATCAGCAACTGGTCCTTCTGCACACCGGCGTCACGCACGCGGAAGCGTCGCCCGCCTTCGACGCGAATCCCCAGCAGGCCGTTGTCCTGCTGCTTGAAGTCGCGAATCAACGCTTCGCAGCCGATCAGCGCATAGCCATCCGGGGCCATGCCCACCTCCTTGCCATCGAGGATGCACACCACGCCGAAGCTTTCGCCCTTTTTCATGCAGCGGCTGATCATGTCCAGGTAGCGCGCCTCGAACAGTTGCAGGTCGAGGGTGCAGCCAGGGAACAGCACGGTATTGAGGGGGAACAGCGCCAGACTCATAAAGGCATCCTTAAACCCGGTTTAAACAATCACTGACACGGCCAGCGGCAGGAATACCGCTGTGGCTACGCCCATCAGACTCATGGCCAGCGCCGCAAAGGCGCCACACTCTTCGCTTTCCTGCAGGGCCACCGAGGTGCCGACGGCGTGGGCAGTCATGCCCAGCGCCATGCCGCGCGCCTCGGGACTGTACACCCCAAGACGCGAGAGTAACGCCGGGCCAACCATCGCGCCCACCACCCCGGTGATCAGCACAAACACTGCCGCCAAGGCTGCCACACCGCCGATCTGCTCGGCCACCAGCATGGCAATCGGCGATGTCACCGACTTCGGTGCCATGGTCATCAACATCCTGTGTTCGGCGCCAAACCACCAACCCAGCAGTACGCACAGGCCGGTGGCCAGCACGCCGCCTATCACCAGCGTAGTAAAAATCGGCCAGAACAATTGGCGAATGCGGCGCAGATTGAGATAAAGCGGCACGGCCAGCGCGACGGTGGCCGGGCCCAGCAAAATCCCCATGATCTCCGTGCTCTTGCGGTACTCGGCGTAGCTCAGGCCGCACGTGAGCAACACGCCGATCACCAGCAGCATGGAGACCAGCACCGGTTGCAGGAAAATCCAGCGGGTTTTCTCAAAACCCGCCAGCACCAACTGATAGGCGCCCAGGGTGATACCGATACCGAACAGCGGGTGATGAATCACAGCCGTCCACGCGCCGTGCCAGTCGAAGATCATTGATCCTTCTCCTTGCGCTTGACCATGCGTTCCATCAACAACCCGACAAAGCCCATGGCGATCACCAGCGACAACACCAGTGCACCGACGATGGCCCAGAAATCAGCGGCAATATCCTTGGCATACACCATCACCCCCACCGCCGGCGGTACCAGCAGCAACGGCAAGTAACGCAACAAGCTACTGGCCGCAAGGCTCAGGGGCTCGCCGACTTCGCCACGCCAGATCAGGAAACCGAGCATCAACAGCAGACCGATGATCGGCCCCGGTAGTACCGGCACCAGCAAATGATTGATCGCCGTGCCGATCAATTGAAACAGCACCAGCCATGTCAGACCGCGTAACAGCATCCGTTCTCTCCCCCTCAAGACCCGCCCGCATTATAAGCATGCCCGCCCTATGCCCCGGCATTCGCCAAAAGCATGGTGGGTTGACCGGGCTGGATGCCCATGATGATCTACATTGGTTCTCTGTAACCCCAAAAAACAGAACCGATGAACCAAGGAGAGACGCAATGCCCTATGTACCCGTAGCGCAGCTCAAAGATTATGTCGGCAAGGAACTGGGACGTTCCGAATGGCTCACCATCGACCAGGCACGTATCAACCTGTTCGCCGAAGCCACCGGCGATCATCAGTTCATCCACGTCGACCCGGTCAAGGCCGCGCAAACCCCGTTCGGCAGCACCATCGCCCACGGTTTCCTGTCGCTGTCGCTGATGCCCAAGCTGATGGAAGACATCCTGATCGTGCCCGAAGGCCTGAAGATGGCGGTCAACTACGGCCTGGACAGCGTGCGTTTCATCCAGCCGGTGAAGGTCAACTCCAAGGTGCGCCTGAACGTGACCCTCACCGATGTCACCGAGAAAAAGCCCGGCCAGTGGTTGCTCAAGGCCACCGCTACCCTGGAAATCGATGGCCAGGAAAAACCCGCTTACGTTGCCGAGTCGTTGTCGCTCTACTTCGTGTAAGCCCATCCCTGTGGCGAGCCACTGAAACTCGCCACAGGGTATGTAAATTTATGTATGAAACTCGCAGCTGCGGCATACTCGGCGCTCAAATATCCGGATCCCGCTATGCGCCCACTCGCCCCCCTTGCCCTTGCCCTGTTGCTCACCGCTTGCGGAAACGGCGAATCGCTGTTGCCGCCCGATGCGCGCCTGCCCGATGGCGGCCGTTACCGGGGCGATGTGGTCAATGGCTTGCTGCAAGGCCAGGGGCGCGTGGATTACCCCAACGGCAGCTGGTACGCCGGGCAGTTCGACAAAGGCCAGTGGCACGGCCAGGGCGAATGGCATGGCAGCAACGGCGAAATCTATAAAGGCCAGTTCCAGCAAGGCCTGTTCGACGGCCAGGGCAGCCTGACCACAGCCGGCAGCCACTATGTCGGCGGCTTCAAGAACGGTCGGCGCAACGGCGAAGGCACCCTCAAAGAAGGGCAGATGACCTATCGCGGCGAATTCAAGGACGACCAGTATTCCGGCCTCGGCCGCCTGGAACTGGCCGACGGCAGCCAGTATCAGGGCCAGTTCGCCCACGGCAAGCCGAACGGCGAAGGCCAGCGCAATGACGACAGCGGCAACCAGTTCAGTGGCCACTTCGTCGACGGCCAGCTGGAGGGCAACGGTACCTTCAACAGCGCGGACGGCGACATCTATGTCGGCCAGTTCAAACAGAACCAACTCAACGGCAAGGGCCGTTACGAAAACGCCGATGGCGACGTGTGGATCGGCCAGTTCAAGGAAGGCGCACTCAGCGGCAAGGGCGAGTTGATCGGCGTCGACGGCAGCCATTACGTCGGCCAGTTCAGCGATTGGCGCTTTACCGGCGAAGGCCGCCTGAACCTGACCGACGGCAGCTTCTACATTGGTGGCTTCGACAGCGACAACTATCAAGGCCGCGGCACCCTGGTACTCACCGACGGCACCGTACAGGCCGGCACGTGGGTCAACGGCATGCGCGTGCGTGATGCCGACGGCAAGCTGTTGCCCGATCCGCTGGAAATCGGCGTACTGGCCCAGGGTCGCCTGTTGGACGCCGCCCTCGCCGCCGTGCCCGTCTCTACCCCGGCCGTGGAGCTGTACACCTTGGCCGTGGCCGGCGACGGCAAACAGAGCGTGTTCCTGCGCGAAGCCGATTACGTCAGCAATATGCTCGCCACCCGCTTCGGCGCACGTGGGCAGATCCGCCTGGTCAACCATCGCGACCATATCGCCGACCGGCCGCTGGCCACCCGCGAAAGCCTGCGCCGTGCCGTGCAAACCCTGGCCGAGCGCACCGGCCCGGAAGACCTGGTGTTTATCTACATGACCAGCCACGGCACCCACGAACACGAGCTGGTGCTGGACCAACCACGCATGGAACTGGCCGATCTGCCCGCCGACGAGCTGGCCGCCGTGCTCGCGCCGCTGAAAAACCGCGACAAGATCGTCGTGATTTCGGCTTGCTACTCCGGCGGCTTCATCCCCGTGCTCAAAGACGAACGCACCCTGATCATGACCGCCTCGCGCGCCGACCGCGTGTCCTTCGGTTGTTCCGAAGAGGCCGACTTCACCTACTTCGGCGACGCCCTCTTCGCCCAAGCCTTCAACCAGACCGACGATTTGCAGCAAGCCTTCAAGCTGGCGCAGTTGCATGTGAGCGAACGCGAGCAGGCAGACAACTTCGAAGCGTCCGAACCGCAGATCTGGGCCCCCAAAGGCGTGATCGCCCATTGGCAATTATTACGCAAGCAGCAGGCACGAAAGGCGCTGGAAAGCGTCTCAATGAATAGCAAGGAAGCCAAAGGCAACTAAGCTGTAACGTGTAACAAGGGGGAAACACCATGTACCTGACACCTCAGCATATCCTGCTCGCCGGCGCCTCTGGCCTCACCGGCGAACACCTGCTCGATCGCCTGCTCAACGAACCCACCGTGACCCGTGTACTTGCACCCAGCCGCAAACCGCTGGCCGAGCACCCGCACCTGGAAAACCCGGTGGGCGACCCGGCGGTGTTTCTGCCGCAACTGAGCGGCCAGGTGGATATTGCTTTCTGCTGCCTGGGCACCACCATCAAGAAAGCCGGTTCGGAAGAAGCTTTTCGTGCCGTCGACCTGGATATGGTCGTAGCCTTTGCCAAGCGCGCGCGGGAGATGGGCGCGCGGCACCTGATCGTGATCAGTGCAATTGGCGCCGACCCGAAATCCTCGGTGTTCTACAACCGGGTCAAAGGCGAAATGGAACAGGCGTTGAAGGCGCAAGACTGGCCACAGCTGACCATCGTGCGGCCTTCGTTGCTGCTGGGGGAGCGGCTGGAACCGCGCTTGGCCGAGCAATTGGCCGGGCCGCTGTCACGGTTGATTCCGGGGAAATACCACGGCATTGAAGTCTGCGAACTGGCCCGGGCCATGTGGCGCCTGGCGCTGGAAGAGCAGGACGGGGTGCGGGTGGTGGAGTCGGACGAACTGCGCAAGCTCGGTAAATAAGGCCGAACACAAAGCAAAAATGTGGGAGGGGGCAAGCCCCTCCCACATTGGTTTTGTGATGCGTTTAAAATCCGGGCTAGAGCCCGCCAGTCGCGTTAAACCCTACCCCCAGCACCGTCAACACTGACAGCGGCAATAACAGCGTGTCGAGCAACGCGCTGGCTGGCAGGTCGACGCCGGGATAGCTGGGCGCCTCGGCACCGAACCGGTCCTTGGCGCAGCAACCTCCGTTCATTGCATACAAATCCAACCGCGTGCCGGCATACACCACCGGCGCGCCGGGCTGCGCGGCGTCCAGGGTACGTGCGGTGGCGCAGCCGGCCAGTTGCAGCGCCAGTATCACCAACAGTGCCTTATTCATCGCTGCTCAAATGGTGTTCGCCCCAACGCGGCAGCATGTCCTGGGGGATATTCAACAGGTTGAGAATGCGTGCCACCACGAAATCCACCAGGTCATCGATGGTCTGCGGCTGGTGATAGAAGCCGGGCGACGCTGGCAAGATAGTCACCCCCAGGTTCGACAGCTTGAGCATGTGTTCCAGATGAATGCTCGAGTACGGCGCCTCACGCGGCACCAGGATCAACTGGCGGCGCTCCTTCAGCGTCACGTCGGCGGCGCGTTCAATCAGGTTGTTGCAAGCGCCCGTGGCAATCGCCGACAACGTACCGGTGGAGCACGGCACCACCACCATTGCCGCCGGCGCGCCAGAACCCGATGCCACCGGAGACATCCAGTCTTCCTTGCCATAGACCTTGATCTGCCCCGCCGCCGCACCGGTGTACTCGGTGAGAAAGGCTTGCATCATCTGCACCTTGGGTGGCAGCGCGACATCAGTCTCGGTGGCCATCACCAACTGCGCGGCCTTGGAGATCAGGAAGTGCACCTCACGATCCTCACGCACCAGGCAATCCAGCAGGCGCAAGCCATACGGCGCGCCGGATGCGCCGGTCATCGCCAGGGTGACGCGTTCCGGGCCACTCATTTCAGCGCCTCGGCCAGTTTGCCGTGCAAGCCGCCGAAGCCGCCGTTGCTCATGACCACCACATGGGCGCCAGGCTTGGCCTGGTGCTTGACGAACTCAATGATGCCCTCGATGGAATCACAGACTTTCGACGGCACCGTGCACTGCGCCGCAATCGCCGGCAGGTCCCAGCCAAGATTGGCCGGTGCGTACCACACCGCCTGGTCGGCATCGTTAACGCTTTCCGGCAGGCCGTCGCGGTGGGCGCCGAGCTTCATGGAGTTGGAGCGCGGCTCGACAATCGCGATTACCTGGGCATCACCGACACGCTTGCGCAGGCCGTCCAGCGTGGTAGCAATCGCAGTCGGGTGGTGGGCAAAGTCGTCGTAGATGGTAATCCCATTCACCTCGGCGACTTTCTCCATGCGCCGCTTCACACTCTTGAATGCACTCAGCGCCGCGATGCCCATGGACGGCACCACGCCCACATGGCGCGCGGCGGCCAGGGTGACCAGAGCGTTGGCAACGTTGTGCTGGCCGGTCATGTCCCAATCGACAATGCCTTGGGCTTGCCCCTCGAACAGCACTTCAAACCTGGAACCGTCTTCACTGAGCAACTTGACCTGCCATTGCCCGCCCGCCCCGGTGGTTTGCACCGGGGTCCAGCAGCCCATCTCGATCACGCGCTGCAAGGCTGGCTCGGTGGTCGGGTGGATGACCAGACCTTCGCTGGGAATGGTGCGCACCAAATGGTGGAACTGTCGCTCGATAGCCGCCAAGTCTGGAAAGATGTCGGCGTGATCGAACTCGAGGTTGTTGAGGATCGCCGTGCGCGGACGGTAGTGGACGAACTTGGAGCGCTTGTCGAAAAAGGCGCTGTCGTATTCGTCGGCTTCAATCACGAAAAAAGGCGTATCGCCCAGACGCGCAGAGACCGAGAAGTTCTGTGGCACGCCGCCGATCAGGAAGCCCGGGCTCATGCCCGCGTGCTCCAGCACCCAGGCCAGCATGCTGCTGGTGGTGGTCTTGCCATGGGTGCCGGCAACGGCCAAGACCCAGCGACCTTGGAGCACATGGTCGGCCAGCCATTGCGGGCCGGACACGTAAGGCAAGCCTTTGTTGAGTACGTACTCGACGGCCGGATTGCCCCGGGACATGGCATTGCCGATCACCACCAGGTCCGGCACCGGGTCGAATTGCGCCGGGTCGTAACCCTGGGTCAACTCAATGCCCTGAGCCTCCAGTTGCGTGCTCATGGGCGGGTAAACATTGGCATCGGAGCCCGTTACATGATGGCCCAGCTCTTTGGCCAGAACCGCCATCGAACCCATGAAAGTGCCGCAGATACCAAGAATATGAATGTGCATAGTCGACCTCGTAAACATCGAGGCAGGTTAGCGCAGGGGGGCGAAAATCGCACTCTTTAGCTGTAGGACCGATCTATGGAGCAGCCCGTGCAATGCCGTGCCGGCGCAGCTTTCTATACAGCGTGTTACGGCTGACACCCAACTGCTCCGCCGTGTGGGTCATGTGCCAGCGTTGTTGCTCCAGGGCAGTGAGCAGGGCGAGTCGTTCGGCGTCCCCCAGGGGCGACTCTGCAAGCCTGGCCTCGGCGACCGGCTGTGGCCGAGCCTGGCGGATCAACGCTGGCAAATCCTCAAGACCGACCCGCCCGTCGTCACACAGCGCTGCCAGCGTACGCAACACCGTGCGCAGTTGCCGGACGTTGCCCGGCCAGGGGTAGGTCAGCAGCGCCGAGCGCGCTGCCGGGTCGAGTTGTACGCTCTGCCCACTCGCCTCCTGCGCCAGCAGGAAATCCAGCAACTGAGGCTTATCGCTGCGTTCACGCAACGCTGGCAAACCGACTTCCAGGCCGTTGAGCCGGTAGTACAAGTCTTCCCGAAAACTTCCGTCCTGCACGCGCTCCAGCAAATTCCGGTGAGTCGCGCTGATAATTCTGACATCAACCGCCTGGGGCTCACCGCCGATGGGCACCACCATGCGGTCCTCCAGCACCCTTAACAGGCGCGTCTGCAGCGCCAACGGCATATCGCCGATTTCATCGAGGAACAGCGTGCCGCCGTCGGCCTGTTGCAACTTGCCCTGCATGCCGTCCTTGCGCGCGCCGGTAAAGCTGCCGCCGCGATAGCCGAACAGTTCGCTTTCGATCAGACTTTCCGGGATGGCGGCACAGTTGAGGGCAACGAAAGCCTTGTCGGCGCGCTGGCTGGCGTGATGCACCGCCTTGGCGAAGGCCTCTTTGCCGGAGCCGGTTTCGCCGTTGATCAGCAAGGGCACATCACGCTCGAATACCCGCAGCGCTTTCCGGAAGTCACTCTGCAGTGTCGGGTCGCCCAGGCAGATACCGGCCAGGCGCACGGGCTCAGGCTTGACGATGGGCACAGGCACACTGCGCGATTGACCGCGCAAAGCCGCGAACAAGTGCCGGCCATCCCGCGTGCGCAATGGCCAACTGGCGGTGGCATTGGCACTGGCGCGACCGAGCAGTTGGTCCAGGGAACACTCGAAAAACGCCTCCACCGGTTGCCCCATCAAGCCGCCCCGAACCTGACCCAGCAGGTTGAGTGCGCTCTGGTTGACGGCACAAATCCGGCCCTCGCCGTCAAACGCCAGCAGCCCTTCACTGAACAGGCCCACCGACTCGGCCTGCAGATGAAAGCGCAGCAGCCAATGGTTTTCAAAGTGACGCAGGAAGTAGCAACTCTCGATCATCTTCGCCGACAGGTTGACCAGCGCCATGGTGTGGAATTGGCTCTGGCGCGACACCTCCTCCCGGGCCGACGACACGTCCAGCACCGCCAGCAGGTCGCCATGGGGGTCGAATACCGGGCTCGCCGAACAGGTCAGTCCAGTGTGGCGCCCACGAAAATGTTCATCGCGATGAATGGTCAACGACTGGCGTTCCACCAGGCAGGTGCCGATGCCGTTGGTGCCCTCGCACGCTTCGCTCCAATCCGCACCGAGCCACAACCCGGCGCGTTCGAAAATCTTGCGCTCGGACGGCGCCGTGACACAGTTGAGGATCACCCCACGCGCATCGGTCAGCAGCACCGCATGGCCAGCGCCCGACAGCTGCTGGTGCAGGCTGTTCATCTCGCTGCCGGCGATATGCAGCACCTGTTGCAGGCGCTCACGGCTTTCCAGCAGGCGGCCATGCTCAAGCACCGTAGGGGCGATGGTTTGCGCAGGGTCGAGATGGTAGTCCTCCAGACAGCGCAGCCAGGAACGGGCGATGGACGGGTCGCTGGACGGATCGCGCCCGCGCGCCACGGTGAGGACTTGCTGGGCATGGCGACTGAAATGATCGTTATGCATGTTCTTATTATTCTCCCTGCGTGAGAGCAACCAGCATCCCCCAGGCACCCAGCCAATGCAATCCCGGACCGACCCGCCGGTCACGGCGTGTACCGTTTATGGCACAAACTGTCACAGCGCCTGTACCACCTGTGTCACAGCAACGCTTTGCAACAAACCCCAACCCCTTGATTTCCCTGGCCTGCAAAGCAGTGGCCCAACCTTTGCTCTACGCTTTACCAAGCGCTTGCGCGCTGCACTCCAATAAACATAAAAGCCAGGAGATACCCACCATGCGTTACGCACACCCCGGTACTGAAGGCGCGATCGTTTCGTTCAAGGCCAAGTACGGCAACTACATTGGTGGCGAATTCGTTGCCCCGGTCGATGGCAACTATTTCACCAACACCTCGCCGGTCAACGGCAAGCCTATCGCCGAATTCCCGCGCTCCACTGCCAAAGACATCGACAAGGCGCTGGACGCCGCCCACGCTGCCGCTGACGCCTGGGGCAAGACCTCGGCCCAGGACCGCTCGCTGGTGCTGCTGAAAATCGCCGACCGCATCGAACAGAACCTCGAACTGCTGGCCATCACCGAAACCTGGGACAACGGCAAGGCCGTGCGTGAAACCCTCAACGCCGACATGCCGCTGGCGGCTGACCACTTCCGCTACTTCGCAGGCTGCATCCGCGCCCAGGAAGGCACCAGCGCCGAGATCAACGAACACACCGCGTCCTACCACTTCCACGAGCCTCTGGGCGTGGTCGGCCAGATCATCCCGTGGAACTTCCCGCTGCTGATGGCCGCCTGGAAACTCGCCCCGGCCCTGGCCGCCGGCAACTGCGTGGTACTCAAGCCCGCCGAGCAAACGCCGCTGGGCATCAACGTGCTGATGGAAGTGATCGGCGACCTGCTGCCACCGGGCGTGCTGAACGTGGTGCACGGTTTCGGCCGCGAAGCCGGCGAAGCCCTGGCCACCAGCAAGCGTATCGCCAAGATCGCCTTCACCGGCTCCACGCCGGTGGGCTCGCACATCATGCACGCGGCGGCCGAGAACATTATCCCGTCCACTGTTGAGCTGGGCGGCAAGTCGCCGAACATCTTCTTCGCCGACATCATGAAAGCCGAACCGTCGTTCATCGAGAAAGCCGCTGAAGGCTTGGTGCTGGCGTTCTTTAACCAGGGCGAAGTGTGCACCTGCCCATCCCGTGCGCTGGTGGAAGAGTCGATCTACGACGAGTTCATGAAAGTAGTGATGAAGAAAGTCGAGCAGATCAAACGCGGCGACCCGCTGGACACCGACACCATGGTCGGCGCCCAGGCGTCCGAGCAGCAGTTCGACAAGATCCTGTCCTACCTGGAAATTGCCAAGGGCGAAGGCGCGCAACTGCTGACCGGCGGCAAGGTCGAGCAGCTCACTGGCGACATGGCCGGCGGCTATTACATCCAACCGACCCTGCTCAAGGGCACCAATGAAATGCGCGTGTTCCAGGAGGAAATCTTCGGCCCGGTGGTGAGCATCACCACCTTCAAGGACGAAGCCGAAGCCCTGGCGATTGCCAACGACACCGAGTTCGGCCTGGGCGCCGGCGTGTGGACCCGCGACATCAACCGCGCCTACCGCATGGGCCGTGCGATCAAAGCTGGCCGCGTGTGGACCAACTGCTACCACCTGTACCCGGCGCATGCCGCGTTTGGCGGTTACAAGAAGTCCGGCGTGGGCCGTGAGACACACAAGATGATGCTGGATCACTACCAGCAGACCAAGAACCTGCTGGTGAGCTACGACATTAATCCGCTGGGCTTCTTCTAACTAACCCCTCCCCTCCCACAGTTGAAATGCACTCAAATGTGGGAGGGGTTTGCCCTCTCCCACACTTTGCTCTCCACAAGTACTTGCGAATTGCATTCGGCACACAGAGGCCGAGTTAAAAACAATAACAATGAAAGGTACTTCTTCATGCCTAGCGAACCGACTGGATCTTCTGTCGACTTCGAAAAAGTCGACTCCCAATACTTCCAACAACGCGAACTTAAAAAAGGTGCCGCCGGCTGGGTGCTGCTGGTCGGCCTTGGCGTTGCCTACGTCATCTCCGGCGACTACGCCGGCTGGAACTTCGGCCTGGCCCAGGGTGGCTGGGGCGGTATGTTCCTCGCCACATTGCTGATGGCCACCATGTACCTGTGCATGTGCTTTTCCCTGGCCGAACTGTCTTCCATGATCCCCACCGCCGGCGGTGGCTACGGTTTTGCCCGCAGTGCCTTCGGGCCCTGGGGCGGGTTCCTCACCGGCACCGCCATCCTGATCGAATACGCCATCGCCCCCGCCGCCATCGCGGTGTTTATCGGCGCCTATTGCGAGTCGCTATTCGGTATCGGCGGCTGGATGATCTACCTGGCGTTCTACATCATCTTTATCGGCATCCATATCTTCGGCGTCGGTGAAGCCTTGAAGCTGATGTTCGTGATCACCGCCATCGCCGCGATTGCACTGGGCGTGTTTCTGGTGTCGATGGTGCCGCACTTCAATGTCGCCAACTTGCTGGATATCCCGGTAAGCGAAGCCAAGGGCGCCAGCACCTTCCTGCCATTCGGCTACGTCGGCGTGTGGGCGGCGATCCCCTATGCGATCTGGTTTTTCCTTGCCGTAGAAGGCGTGCCGCTCGCCGCCGAAGAAACCAAGAATCCCAAGCGCGACCTGCCCCGGGGCTTGATCGGCGCCATTGTAGTGCTGACCAGTTTTGCCCTGTTGATCCTGGTGATCGCACCGGGCGGCGCGGGCACCTACGCGCTGATCAAATCCGGTAACCCGCTGGTGGAAGCGCTGGCGCTGTCATATGGCGGTTCGACCTGGATGGGCAGCTTCGTCAACCTAGTCGGCCTGGCCGGCTTGATCGCCAGCTTTTTCTCGATTATCTACGCCTATTCACGGCAGATCTTTGCCTTGTCCCGTGCCGGCTACCTGCCGCGCAAACTGTCCCAGACCAACAAGAGCAAGGCACCGGTACTGGCCCTGGTGATTCCCGGGATTATCGGTTTCGGCCTGTCGCTGACCGGCCAGGGGGATTTGCTGATTCTGGTGGCGGTGTTTGGCGCGACCATTTCCTACGTGCTGATGATGGCCGCGCACATCACGCTACGCATCCGTCGCCCCAAAATGGACCGTCCTTATCGCACGCCGGGCGGCATCTTCACGTCCGGTGTCGCCCTGGTACTGGCCTGCGTGGCCGTCGTTGCGGGCTTTTTGGTGGATCCACGGGTGGTGATTGGCGCCGCAATCATCTATGGAGTATTAATTGCTTACTTTGCTTTCTACAGCCGGCATCACTTGGTAGCAGGCACGCCCGAAGAAGAATTCGCCGCGATCCAGGCCGCAGAGGCCGCCTTGCACTAACTGCCGTAAACCTCGACGCGGGTTCCTCCCCTGCCCGCGTCGTCAAGGAGACACTGTATGGCAAGCTTTTCCCACGCGGTGGGTGCACAGACCTACCGCTTCGACAGCCTCAAGGACGTGATGGCCAAGGCCAGCCCCGCGCGTTCCGGGGACTTTCTCGCCGGCGTCGCCGCGCAGAACGATGGTGAGCGGGTGGCGGCGCAAATGGCGCTGGCCAATATCCCGTTGAAACACTTCCTCGAAGAAGCGCTGATCCCCTATGAAAGCGATGAAGTCACCCGGCTGATCATCGACACCCATGACAAGCAGGCTTTCGCCGTGGTCAGCCACCTGACCGTCGGTGGCCTGCGCGACTGGCTGCTGAGCGACGCCGCCGATGAACAATCCCTACGCGCATTGGCGCCGGGGCTGACACCGGAAATGGCAGCGGCTGTGTCGAAGATCATGCGCGTGCAGGACCTGGTGCTGGTAGCGCAGAAGATTCGGGTGGTCACTCAGTTTCGCGGCACCATGGGCCTGCGCGGGCGCCTGTCGACCCGCCTGCAACCCAACCACCCGACCGACGAGCCGGCGGGCATCGCCGCGAGCATCCTCGACGGCCTGCTCTACGGTAACGGCGACGCCATGATTGGCATCAATCCGGCCACCGACAGCATCGCCTCGATCTGCGCCATGCTGGAGATGCTCGACGCCATCATCCAACGCTACGAAATCCCCACCCAGGCCTGCGTGCTGACCCACGTCACCACCTCCATCGAAGCCATCAACCGCGGCGTGCCGCTGGACCTGGTGTTCCAGTCGATTGCCGGCACCGAAGCGGCCAATGCCAGTTTCGGCATCAGTCTGAGCGTGCTGCAGGAAGGTTACGAGGCGGGCTTGAGCCTGAACCGGGGCACCTTGGGCCAGAACCTGATGTATTTCGAAACCGGCCAGGGCAGCGCCTTGTCGGCCAACGCGCATTTTGGCGTCGACCAGCAAACGTGCGAAACCCGCGCCTATGCGGTGGCCCGGCATTTCAAGCCGTTCCTGGTGAATACCGTGGTCGGTTTTATCGGCCCCGAGTACCTGTACAACGGCAAGCAGATCATTCGCGCGGGCCTTGAAGACCACTTCTGCGGCAAGCTGCTCGGCGTGCCCATGGGGTGCGACATCTGCTACACCAACCATGCCGAAGCCGACCAGGACGACATGGACACCCTGCTGACCCTGCTGGGTGTCGCCGGGATCAACTTCATCATGGGTATCCCCGGCTCCGACGACATCATGCTCAACTACCAGACCACCTCATTCCACGACGCCTTGTACGCTCGCCAAACATTGGGTTTAAAGCCGGCGCCGGAGTTTGAACAGTGGCTGGCCAAAATGGGCATCTTTACGCAAGCCGACGGCAAGGTGCGCTTCGGCAACAGCCTGCCACCGGCGTTTCGCCACGCCCTGGCGCAATTGGGATGAAGGAGCCGCCTGTGCAACTCGACCTGCCTGAAAACCCGTGGCTGGAACTGCGCCGCCTGACCCCGGCGCGGATTGCGCTGGGCCGCACCGGCACCAGCATTCCCACCAACGCACAGCTTGATTTTCAGTTCGCCCACGCCCAGGCGCGGGACGCGGTGCACCTGCCCTTCGACCATGCCGGCCTGAGCAGTCAGTTAGCCGAACGTGGGCGTGACAGCCTGTTGCTGCACAGTGCCGCAACCGACCGGCATAGCTACCTGCAACGTCCGGATTTGGGGCGGCGCTTGAGTGATGAATCGGCCCAGAGCCTGCGGGATTACGCGGCTGCGCATCCGGGCGGCATGGACCTGGCGGTCGTGGTGGCTGATGGTTTGTCGGCGCTGGCGGTGCATAAACATACGTTGCCGTTTCTTACGCGCATGGAAGAACAGACCCACGCCGAAGGGTGGTCCTTGTCGCCGGTGATCCTGGTGGAACAGGGCCGCGTGGCGGTGGCCGACGAAATCGGGCAACTGCTCGGCGCCAGGATGGTGGTGATCCTCATCGGTGAACGGCCGGGGCTCAGTTCGCCGGACAGTTTGGGGCTGTATTTCACCTACAACCCCAAGGTCGGCCTCACCGATGCCTATCGCAACTGCATCTCTAATGTACGCCTGGAAGGCTTGAGCTATGGCATGGCGGCCCATCGCCTGCTGTACTTGATGCGAGAGGCGTGTCGCCGGCAGCTGTCGGGGGTCAACCTGAAGGACGAGGCCCAGGTTCAGACGATCGAATCCGACGACCCGGACCTGATGAAGGGCAATTTCCTGCTCAGCCCACCCACCGACTGATCCCGGCACGATTGCGCTTTTTCGCGTCTTTAGGCAGCATCAAGTCACGGCCGCTCGTGTGGTCATACCCCATTTGGAAGTTGAGGCCTGGCATGCGGATTACTCAAGCGACCCTGGAACACCTGGACCTGTTGACCCCATTGTTCGTCAAGTACCGCGAGTTCTATGGGGCCCTGCCCTTTCCGGATTCGTCACGGGCCTTCCTGGAAAAGCGCCTGCGCCGCAAGGAGTCGGTGATCTACCTGGCCCTGGCCGATGACGATGACAAACGCGTGCTCGGGTTTTGCCAGCTTTACCCGAGCTTTTCCTCGCTGTCGCTTAAACGTGTGTGGATCCTCAACGACATCTATGTGGCCGAAGACGCGCGCCGACAACTGGTGGCGGACAATTTGATACGCACAGCAAAGAAGATGGCCAAGGAGACCCATGCGGTCCGGCTGCGGGTGTCGACCAGCAGTAATAACCAAGTGGCGCAAAAGACGTACGAGTCAATCGGGTTTCGGGAAGACACCGAGTTCAAGAACTACACGTTGCCGATCAGCGAAGACTGATTCCCTTACACGTAGACACCCTGTGGGAGGGGGCTGCCCCCGATAGCGGCTTTTCAGTCAGACTATTTATAACTGACACGGCCTCATCGGTAGCAAGCCCCTCGCACAGCGGGTTATGTGGCGCCCAGCGCACCGTGTACTGCGACATCCCCCGCTACAAAACCAACACGCTTTTCACCTCTCAATCCGTATAATGCGGACCTTTCAGGGTTGTAAGAAACACTACATACACGTGTAGCCTTATTACCCGAGCTTCCGCACAGGCCTGCCGAGTCGGGCCGTTCACACAGGTGCCATCCATGGATTTCAACCCGCTCGACCTTATCCTGCATCTCGACGTGTACCTCGACATGCTGGTAACCAACTATGGTCCGTGGATATACGCCATTCTGTTCCTGGTCATCTTTTGCGAAACCGGCCTGGTGGTCATGCCGTTCCTGCCAGGTGATTCGCTGCTGTTTATCGCCGGCGCCGTCGCTGCGGGCGGCGGCATGGACCCGGTCTTGTTGGGCGGGCTGTTGATGTTGGCGGCGATTCTCGGCGACAGTACCAATTATGTGATCGGGCGAACGGCGGGAGAACGCCTGTTCAGCAACCCGAACTCGAAAATCTTCCGCCGCGACTACCTGCAAAAGACCCACGATTTCTACGACAAGCACGGCGGCAAAACCGTGACCCTGGCGCGCTTCCTGCCGATCCTGCGGACCTTTGCGCCGTTCGTTGCCGGTATCGCAAAAATGCCTTACCCACGCTTCTTCGGCTTCA
Organism: Pseudomonas sp. BR20; assembly: GCF_050780135.1. Classification (NCBI taxonomy): domain Bacteria; kingdom Pseudomonadati; phylum Pseudomonadota; class Gammaproteobacteria; order Pseudomonadales; family Pseudomonadaceae; genus Pseudomonas; species Pseudomonas sp. BR20. The sequence continues at coordinate 6,059,164 of NZ_CP172012.1, forward strand.
GTGTGCTGGGCACCATCCTCTGGGTCGGCGGCCTGGTGACCCTGGGCTACTTCTTCGGCAATGTGCCATTTATCAAGAAAAACCTCTCGCTGCTGGTGGTGTTCATCATCCTGCTGTCGCTGGTGCCGATGATCATCGGCGTGTTCCGCAGCCGCTTTGGCCGCACGTCTTCAGAAGCCAAGTCGCAGTAACCCGGCATGTGGTCCCTCAGCGCCTGGCGTCGCCGGCGCCTGCTGGCCAAGCACCCGATTGCCGATGACACCTGGCAGCGGGTGCGCCACCACCTGACCTTCCTCGACGGCATCAGCGCCGAGCAGGACCAGTGGCTGCGCGAAGCCTGCGTGGTGTTCCTCGCCGAAAAACACCTCACCGCCCTGCCCGGCGTCGAGCTGCACCAGGAACAACGCCTGCTGCTCGCCGCCCAGGCGCAATTGCCGCTGATGAACCTGGGTGACCTCGACTGGTACCAGGGTTTCCATGAAATCGTGCTGTACCCCGACGACTTCCTCAGCCCCCAGCGCCATCGCGACAGCAGCGGCATCGAACACGAGTGGGACGGCGAACACAGCGGCGAAGCCTGGCAGCAAGGCCCGGTGATCCTCGCCTGGCCGGGCGTACTGGCCAGCGGTCAGTGGGAAGGCTACAACCTGGTGATCCACGAACTGGCCCACAAGCTCGACATGCTCAACGGCGACGCCAACGGCCTGCCGCCGCTGCACCACGACATGCGCGTGCAGGAATGGGCCAGCGTGATGCAGAGCGCTTATGACGATCTCAATCGCCAACTGGACGCCAACCCCGACGCCGAGACGGAGATAGACCCCTACGCGGCGGAAAACCCGGCGGAGTTCTTTGCGGTCACCAGCGAATATTTTTTCAGCGCCCCGGATTTACTCGTCAACCGTTATCCACAGGTGTACGCCCAACTCAGCCGCTTTTACCGCCAGGATCCCTTGGCCCGCCTGACCCAACTGCAAGCGCACGACCCGCGTTATCAGCCACAAGGCGAATGACCGTACGACGTCTGGCGCATGGCATCGCCGTCAGAATATGCCTATAATCGCCGCCACTTTTAGGCCAATCCGGCCATGTCATATGGCCAACTACGGGGGCAACGCCCAATGAGCTACAGCAAGATTCCGGCTGGCAAAGACCTGCCGAACGACATCTACGTCGCCATCGAGATTCCGGCCAACCACGCGCCGATCAAATACGAAATCGACAAAGACAGCGACTGCCTGTTCGTTGACCGTTTCATGGCCACCCCGATGTTCTACCCGGCCAACTACGGTTTTATCCCTAACACCCTGGCCGACGACGGTGACCCCCTCGACGTGCTGGTCGTAACCCCTTACCCGGTTACCCCAGGCTCGGTCATCCGCGCTCGCCCAGTCGGCATCCTGAACATGACCGACGACGGCGGCGGCGACGCCAAAGTGATCGCAGTGCCACACGACAAGCTGTCCCAGCTGTACGTGGACGTGAAGGAATACACCGACCTGCCGCCACTGCTGCTGGAACAGATCAAGCACTTCTTCGAGAACTACAAAGACCTCGAAAAAGGCAAATGGGTGAAGATCGACGGTTGGGGCAACGCAGACGCCGCCCGCGCCGAAATCATGAAGTCGGTCGCAGCCTACAAAGGCTGATACCCGCTACTCATTGCCTCGGCAATTGAAAAAGCCCCGATTATTCGGGGCTTTTTTTGTGGGAAAAATTAAACGACAAGTTCAATGCTTTATAAGCTTAGTTTAACCACCGCTAAAATCCGAAGTAACAAGCTACAACTAAGCAAAAACCTACAGGCCTAACTCAACGCATGGTTTATTTGATGTGTTTTCTCGGCCAGTAAACTCTGCGTTTATGAATACATCAGGTGATCGCTTAAAAGCGCTATTAAGGGAAGTTCATCTTTCCGCCTCCGACTTCGCCAAGAACCGTGGTGTCACGCCTCAACACGTGAACAACTGGTTCAAACGCGGTGTACCCATGGGCCGACTCAACGAGATCGCAGAACTGCTGTGTATCTCCAGCCGTTGGCTACGCACCGGCGAAGGCCCCAAACACCCACCGGCCAACTTCCTGCTGGAAGGCCCGAGCATCAGGAAAGGACTCCCCACCCGCGAAGAAAGTGGCAAATACCTCACAGGCCCCGCCTGCAGCCCGGAAAAAATCGACGTGGAGATCCCCCTCCACCCCACCTTCACCTCAACCGAACGCATCCGCGTCTCCCTGCACACCCTCGAAACCCTCAACGTCAACCCCGACCGCGCGCTGGGCGCGTACATGGTCGACAACAGCATGATCGACATCATCCAACAAGGCGCCACCCTCGCCATCGACAAAGGCCGCACCCAAATCATCGACGGCGAAATCTACGCCGTCGAACACGATGGAATGCTACGCATCAAATACCTCTACAACCGCCCAGGGGGTGGTTTGCGCATGCGCAGCCACAACGCCGGCGAACACCCGGATGAATACCTGACACACGAGCAACGGTTTGAGCAGAACTTCCAGATCGTGGGCTGGGTGTTCTGGTGGTCCACCCTCAACAACCGCCGCCCACCCGTGCCGCTGGATGAGCATCTTTTGGGCTGGGAAGGCTCTAAATCGGAACCGGAGGTGGGCAACTGAGGTGAATGTGGGTATCATGCGCCGCACATTTGGCAGGGGGTTGCGTTGCGCTATCCACCCTGCTCGGCGATGCGGAGGATTTCCCGCGGATGCCCCTACTATTCAGCCCGACGCAATGTGGGCTGAGCGATTTGAAGGCTGCTGAGGTTTGTCAAAAACAAGCTGAGGCGGTCACAGAGAAGCCGGCCACAAGCCGGCTTTTTAATGCCTGATAAGTATCGTTACTCAATTGTCCAACAGCTATTGGACAATTGAGTAATCAAAAGCGGGTTGCTATACCCTGCCCTTCTCTCAGTCGCCTTACGCGGGCTGCATACACTCCACAGCCCGTTCCGCTACCATCTTTGCCATCTCCACCAAATGCATCACCGCTCTCTGCGGCGCACCCAATGGCTCACCGAGCACTTGCGATGTAGCCACCGCACACTGCAGCAACTCAGCCACACGCACCCAGGCATCCTCAAAGCTCAATTCTTCATTGACAACAAAAGGGTAGGTCGCACCCGATGACGGCGAATCCGCAACAACGTTATCCATAGCAAACCTCCAATCGATAATTTGGAGCTGCCACTAACCGCGACTAAACGAAAGGTGGCAGCTGTACGCAGGTTAGTCGACCGGTCGATTGGAAACCCGGCGCACCCGGAGGTGCCCTGCGCACAGCCACCATAAGATGCAGGCGAAGGGGCCTGACTCATGAGTTGCTTATGCGCCAATCGAATCCGGGCGACTAAACCCGATCGCTGAATGTGCAGCGACGATTCGCAGCCTAGTCGTGCATTTTCGCTAGCGCAAGCGGCTGGGATTTTCTAGGAAATGTCCCGCAAATGAAAGGGATCTAACCTGCTGGCACAACGAATTCGAGAACGCTGTGGGACTGCTGACTCCTATGATTTTTCAGCAGTCCTCCATGATACGTACGGCCATTACATGTCAAAGTGATGCCACAATAGAATCGCTTATCTCATCCTGCCAACTGATGAGCGAGCAGGAATGAAACGACTTCAGCTCATACACAGGTCAAGGAGACCGATATGCCGGATATCAAGGAACAAAAACTCCTCTATCACCTCACTTCACTGGAAAACCTGAGCAGTATTTTTCAGAGCGGACTTAAACCGCGAGCGCAGCTCAAGGCGTTCGAAGATGTGGCTGATGCCGAGATTCTGAAAAAACGACAAGGTCTCGCACTAGAGCAGTACGTACCTTTCCACTGGTTTGCCGCAAACCCGTTCGATGGAAGCGTTCAACGCAGAAGGCCTGACGCTCAATTTGTCGTGATTACGGTTCATCGAAACCTGGCAATTAGAAAGCAATGGAAAGTCATTCCCCACCATCCATTGGCTAACGATGCCATTCAGTTGCTCGATTATGCTGAGGGCTTCGAGGCGATCAATTGGGAGCTCATGAATGCCAGGGACTACCATGACCCACAATGCAAGAGCATCTGCATGGCTGAATGCCTATCGCCCGATGTAGTTTCCCCTAACGATTTCTTCAGGGTTTTTGTTTCTAATGCAGAAGTAGAAGCCCTCTGCGAGTCTAAAATGCGCGAGGCAGGCGTTAATGTACAAATCGGAGTGAATCGAGGCATGTTTCTTAGATGATTTATAGCAACCTGAATCCAGAAAAGGCTCTGATCTGGCGGATCGTTCATCGCGACAATCTGCCCTGGATTCTGGACAACGGCCTGCACTGCGCCAGCTCCGAGGTGCAGGCACCGCAGTACGTGAACATCGGCAATGCTGACTTAATCGACAAACGCCGCACTCGCTGCGTTCCTATCGCACCTGCAGGCGTGTTGGCCGACTACGTGCCCTTCTACTTCACGCCTTTCTCTGTAATGATGAAAAACATCCAGTCGGGATGGAGCGTTCAGCAGCGCAGCAATGACGAGATTGTGATTCTGGTCTCCAGCCTGCCACGCGTCGCCGAGCTTGGCCTACCGTTCGTCTTCACAAACGCACATGCGTACCCGGATTGGACAGACTATTACAGCGATCTGACGAATCTCCACGAGATCGATTGGTCTATCCTTCAACGGCGTGACTTCAAACGTGACCCCGATGACCCTCGCAAAATGGAGCGTTATCAGGCTGAAGCGCTGATTTACCACCACCTACCGATTACAGGACTCCTTGGCATCATGTGTTACACCGATGCGATGAAAGAACGCATAGAGCAGGACGTTGCCGCCAGAGGCCTGACGTTGTCTGTACATGCGCGTCCGGGATGGTATTTCCAATGATCAGATTCACCCAAGGCAACCTTCTGGAAGCCAACACCGAAGCCCTCGTCAACACGGTGAATACTGTGGGCGTGATGGGCAAGGGCATCGCGCTGATGTTCAAAGAGCGCTTTGCAGAAAACTATCGCTTGTACGCGGCAGCCTGTAAGGCTGGCGAGGTAGAGACCGGAAAAGTTCACGTGACTGCGGTCAACGAATTGGACGGTCCTCGCTGGATCGTTAACTTCCCGACCAAACGTCACTGGCGATCACCATCACAGATGGCATGGATAACAGAGGGTCTACACGATCTACGTCGTTTTTTGATCGAAAACCATGTGAAGTCTGTGGCGGTCCCCCCCTTAGGTGCAGGTAACGGCGGCCTGAAATGGCCAGACGTTCGCGAACAGATCGTTGATGTCTTGAGTGATCTGGATGTTGATGTACTTGTGTTTGAGCCTTCCAATCAGTACCTGAATGTCGCCAAACGGAGCGGCGTGGAGAAGCTCACACCAGCCCGCGCACTTATTGCGGAACTGGTTCGGCGATACTGGGTGTTAGGAATGGAATGCAGCCTGCTTGAGATTCAAAAGCTGGCCTGGTTCCTGGAGCGTGCTATTGAGAAGCGGCCAGACCTCAAGAACCCGCTGGACCTTAAGTTCGTTGCTCATAAGTACGGGCCGTACGCCAATCGGTTGGAACATCTGCTTAACAACCTGGACGGTAGTTATCTGCACTGCGATAAGCGCATCGGTGATGCGGAAAACAGTGATGTAATCTGGTTCGACCAAGACCGCAAAGCCTTTCTACAAACCTATCTTAAAACAGAAGCCAAGGAATATTCCGAAGCCCTGGAGTGCACTGCCGAATTGATTGACGGCTTTGAGTCACCGTTTGGTATGGAGTTGCTGGCGACAGTCGATTGGTTGCTGAGCCAGAAAAATATCTCCCCTAGCGTCCCTGCTATGCGCGAGGCATTGAAGCAATGGGAGGGCGGAGCCGGTGCTGGGGCTCGCAAGAACAAACTGTTCGACGACCAAGCGCTTGAGATCGCACTCAAACGACTTACGCATAACCACTCAAATGCTCAGATGGCTACCTGCTGAGAATCAGAAATTTGCCCGCTGACGCGGGCATTTAGCCAATCGGTTGAGCCGTGTCGTGCCAGTACTGACTGAGAAGCCCAGCAGGCTGTTTCAATCCAATATCAAATGCGGCAAAAACCGGCTCGAATCCTTGGTAATCAAACTATTATCCTCCCGCACCCCAATCCCCGCCGCCTGGTCCCCAATCACCCAGGACCCAATCAACGTGTAACTGTCCCCAAACCGCGGCAACGGTGCGAACTCCTGAAGAATAAACGGCGCATCGGTGTAGGGACCGTCCTCCTTCACTATCAGCCCATCAGCCGTTTGCAGCTCAATGTTCGCCCCTTCCCGCGAGAAAAACGGCTTGCGCACCCAGCCCTTCGGCACAGTTTTACCCGGTTCGGTATCCAGATGGGCCGCGAGCAAATTCGGGTGGCCTTTGTTGAATTCCCACAGCAGCGGCAGGATGCCTTTATTGGAAATGATGGATTTCCACGCAGGCTCGAAAAACTGCGTGTCGCTCTGGGCGATGGCGGCGCCGAAGGGTTCGTGGAAGATGAATTCCCAGGCGTGCAGTTTGAACAGGTGGGGAATCCAGCGGTCCTGGAGGTCGACGAAGCGGCCTTCGCTGGTCAGGCCGATGTCTTCGATGTCGATGTGGCGTGATTCGATGCCGACTTTTTCCGCGACGAGGCGCAGGTAGTCGGTGGTGCCTTTGTCTTCGACCGAGTCTTTCATCGAGGCGAAGTAGAAGGGCTGGTTGACCTGCAGTTGAGCGAAAGCCTGGTGCAGTTTGGTGTCGATGCTGTTGAACTGGTCGGCATGCTTGGGCAGCAAGCCGCGTTCGATGCATTGCTCCAGCCAGCCCCACTGAAACGCAGCTGCCTCGTAGAGGCTGGTCGGTGTGTCGTAGTTGAGTTCCAGCAGTTTGGCGGGGCCGGTGCCGTTGTAGGAGAAGTCCATGCGCCCGTACAAGTGCGGGTGGCCTTCGAGCCATGAGGTTTTGATCATGTCGAAGAAGGGCGCGGGAATGCTCAGGCGTTCGAGCAGCTCTTCGCTCTGGACCACGCGGGCGACGAGGTCCATGCACATGTCGTGGATCTCGGTGGTCGGGTCTTCGAGGTCGTGCTCGATTTGCTTGAGCGTGAACTGGTAATACGCGCTCTCGTCCCAGTAGGGTTCGTCGTCGATGGTATGGAACAGAAAGCCGAGGTTTTCAGCCGTCTGTTTCCAGTCATCACGCTCTGCGCAATGGATTTTCTTCATGGCCCGGATTCCTTAACTGCTCGACCCGCCGCCGCCCCAGCCGCTGCGTGCGCTGGCCTTGCTGCCGAAGCCGCCACGGGAGGTGGCCGACGCCACGGAGCTCGACTGGCTGGAGGAGCGCAGCGTGTTGGTGTAATTGCTGCTGCCGTAACGGGCCTGATTCGAGCGGCCAAATGTCGCGCCATTGGAGACACGCTGATTGAGCGTCGAGTTGCCGTAATCACCGCGATCATCGCGATAGCGGTACACCGGCTCAGAGCGGTAGCTGTTGCGATTGCTGCTCAGCATGTTGCCGATCAGCAGACCGGTCAGGAGGCTGCTGGTGGAGAAGCCGGAGCCGCCGCTTGCCTGAGCGTTACCCGCCTGAGCGTTGGCAGCGTCGACCTGGGATTGCGTCACCTGGCCTTCGGCGGTCAGTTCGAAACCGCCCAGCTTGGGAATGAACTGGCCGTTGGAGTCCAGCTGGCACCAGCCGGCGACAAAGTCGGCATCGCAATCGGCCTGGCTGGCGTATACCGGGGCGATGCGGCGATGCTCGGCCATGGCAGTCATGTAGGCGTCCGAACAGACGTCCACCGGAAGCTTTTCATCGGCACATTGCTGCACCGACTGGAAGTTGTACTTCTTCTGCAAATCGTAGGTTTTTTCCGTCGGCCCGCAGCCGGATATCGCCATGGCGACCGACGCTGCCAGCGAAAGCTGGACGTACTTGCTTCGTTTCATCGGGAGCTCCGTGCGCAATCAGTTCTGGGTAGGCGTCATGCAGGCGGCATTCAACATGCCGACGCTGATGGCCACGGCGGCCACGTAGATGCCCGCTGCGAGCTCGCCTCTCTTGATGCGCTCGGAAGTGCCTTTGAGCACAAGGCTGGTCAGCAGAAACGCCAACAGTTGGACGACGGCTGCGATCACCGCCCAGACGACGAAGTCGAGGATGCTGATCGAGTAGGCAATCACGTTGCTGGCCGGAATGGCGAAACCGACGATGGCGCCGCCCAGGGCGACTGCCGCGGAAACGTTGCCCGCCCGGATCAGTTCGAACTCCTTGTGCGGGGTGACGCGGGTGTAGATGAACTGGAACAGCGCGAACAGCACCGCCGCCCCCAGAATGTAGGCGACAAACCCGACTACGGCGGCTTTGTTCAGGGAGATGGAGAGAGCTTCTAGCATGGACTTCTTCCTTTTTTAGAGCGCATTCAAGTCGGTTGTGTACAGCGAAATGCCCAGCGACGTGCTCAGGCTGACGGTGCCTTCAGCGTCTTCTTCGACAGAGAACAGCAGAAACTCGCGTCGATCGGTCAAACCTGTGTCACGGGCATATAGCATCGAACGGTGCTCGACGTTGTAGGAATCCTCGGGGTTTATCACGTGCTCGCTCATGGCCACCAATTCTGTCTGGCCTTCCTCGCTGCCCCACACGCGCGCGTATTCAACGCCATTGTGGGTATAAGTCGGCAAACCGATCGGACTCTGCGGCCCCGCCAGCCGACGCAGTTCAGCTTCGCTGCTGAGGGTGACGTAACTGAGGTAGTTGAACAGGATCACAGACTCGACCTGCCCGGCGATATCGCCCGTGGTGTGCACCTGCAGCCAGTAATCTTCGTCGTTCATGTAATAGCGCGACAGCCAGGTCGACTGCCCGAGGTCAACGGTGCCGTTACTCCAGATTTCCTGGGAGCCGGGGATAACCACCGTGGTTTTCCCGTCGAGCAACAACTTCAGGGTCGCGTCGAATATCACGCCTTTGCCCGGTGCCAGGCCCAGCGGCCCGGTGGTCGGCAATGATTCGGCGGCGGCGCCTTTCGAGTGTGTATTCGCTTGCGGGGCCTCAAGCCCCATCAACTGTTTAAACCATCCCATTGGAGATTTCCTTGAGGCGGGTGGAGGCGATGTAGAAGAGTTCGCCGCCTTCAACGCGCGTGGCGCTGGGCGGGTTGATCGACGGTTGCGACGCACCCTTGGCGCGATAGCCGATGAGGGTGGCGTTGTGGCGCTCTTTCATTTGGGTGTACAGATCGCCGAACGAGGCCTCAAAGGCCTCGGGCAATTTCATCAGGTATTGGGTGGCACCCTGCCCCACGCACAGCAGCTCATTAATGACCACCGACGAGCCCGGATCCTGAGAGGCGCGCACCAACATCTCGATGGCCATGCTTGACGTGCACTCCAGGCTGGGCGCGTAGGAGCTGGCCAGTGCGGCAATTTCACTTTCATTGAAGTGGGCGACCACATGCCCGACCGGACTCAATTGATTCACCGCCAGCACGGTGGCCAACGTCAGATCGTCGGACGGGGTTCGCACCAGCACACGCTCGGCGCCGGGCACACCGGCACGCAGCAATAACGCTGTGGAAGACAGGCTTTCACCACGGATGAACGCCGCTTTGCCCGGCATCGGGTTTTCTTCGAGGGTGCAATCGCAGATGACGATCAGGTTGTCGTTCGAGGTTTCGTCCTGCAGCAACAACTCGATGACCCGTTCACTGGACGCGCCCTCCCAGCCAATGAGCACGGTATGGCCGATTTTGCCGGTGAAATCGCCTTTGCCCTTCATGCCTTTTCTCCATGCATCGATGACAGTGCTGGTGGTTTTGCCGATGGCTGCCGTGAGCAGCGCAATGCCCCCGAGCATGACCCAGGTTGCCACGAACACGCGCCCCGCCGAGGTCTGTGGCGCAAGGTCGCCATAGCCGACGGTCAACGTGGTGGTGAGATAGAAGTAAACGAACGTGGCGGGCGCGGTGAGGTGTTGTTCGCCCAGAACCACCAGGCCCAGATAAGCCGTGCTCAGGTGTACACCCAAGGCAACGACCAGGCCTGCCCAGCCGAAACGGTGAAAGAGGGAGGAGGCGTACATGCGCAGCAAAAGAAAAATCGACATTCCGTCCCTGACTCCCTGGGTGCTTGATTCCCGATGACGCCACCGCATCGACGTCCGGCTGCTCAAGTGCGTTCAGCCGGCATTAAACCTGCTGCGTGGCTTGGAGAGAAGTACCTTGGCTGCAATAAATCCGGCGAATGCACCGAACAGATGCCCCTCGAAGGAAACACCCTGACGAGGCAGGAAGCCAAGGATCAGGCCGCCATACAGTACCGCCACGACACCGGCCGTTATCAGGTTGCTCCAGCTCCTGTGGAACCAGGCGCGAGACAACAAATAGGCCCATAACCCGAATACCCAGCCGCTGGCCCCCACGTGTATGCCCGCAAAACCGAACAGCCAGACCAGCGAACCGCCCAGCAGGATAATGATCGCGCTGACGGTAACGAACCGATTGAGCCCTTCGATAATCACCAGGGTGCCCAGGATCAAAAAGGCAACCAGGTTCGCGCTCAGGTGGGCGAACGAGCCGTGCAAAAACGGTGAGGTGAGGATGCCCGGCAGCCCCTGCAGCGTTCTCGGGATCAGGCCGAACGCCATGAGGCTGTAACCGGTCGCCACATTGAGCAGTTGCAGCACGACCATGAAGAAGGCCAAACCTGCGATTGTCTTGAAACCCTTCAGGGCATCCATCCTGACCTCGACGTAAAAAAAGAAGGGCAGACACTGCCCTTCCTGCGGCGACGTTGCTTACTCCGCCGACTTTTGCTTCAGACGCTCCAAAATCGCATTGGCGCTGCCTTCGTTCGGCGTGATGCCGGCGTCGCGCAGCTTGCGTTCCAGGTCGGTCCCCGTGGACGCCTCAACCAGCTCATCCTGGGCTTGCAGTTCAGCAGCGCGTTGCTGCTGCTTGGCCTGCAAACGATTCAGCGTACCGACGGCGGTTTCCAGCTTGCCGTTGGCACCGCCGCTGGCGATGGAGGCGCTGACCTGGGCCTTCTGTACGCTGTCGCGCGCCTTGGCCATATCCACTTGCTGGCGCAGGCTTTTGATCCGGCTTTCGGCCTTGGTGATGTCCTTGCGCATGCTTTCCGCATAGCCACCGAACTCGGTGGCTTGCTTATGCTCGACATCCCGCTCGTTGGTCAGGCTCGAAATGGCTTCGGCCACTTCCAGGGCGAGGTCTTCACGATTGGCCTGCAGGGCAGCCACTGCCTTGGACTCCAGGTCCTTGATCTTGGCGTCGTACTCGTTGACGCGATCAGTCGCCAATTTGTGCTTGGCCATGATGCTGACCAGTTCACGCTTGGCGTTGGCCAGCGCGGTGTCGGCATCGCGAATTTCCTGATCGAGGATGCGCAGGGCCTGTTGGTCGACGATCGATTCGCCGACTTCGTTGGCACCGCCACGCAGCGCGGTGAACAATTTGCTCCAGATGGACTGAGTCATTGGATACTCCCGAATACTTAATTGAAGAAACGTTCGAAGGCTTCGCTGGCGCGCTGCACGTTGTCGACCAGGGTTTTCACCTCGGTGACGATATTGGTCAGGCTGGAGTCGGAGCTCAACGCACCGAACATGTTGTAGACAACTTGCCCGTTAGGCATGGACTCGATACCGATGGAGGACAGCGGGAACATTTCCCGGCTGCGCAACACCGCGTCATTGAATTTAGCGACATCGTTGATGGACTCGACATCGACCAGGACGGTGTCAACGATGATCTGCTCGCCCACCACCGCGATGTAAATCGGCAAGCCACCGAAGTCGTTCATTTCCAGCTTGATGCTGGACTCGGAGCCTTGAACGAGAGAAAGCGTAATGTCCTTGGACACCACGTCGTCCAGGGCCTGAAGAGCGGTGAAGAGGCGATCGATATTCCAGTTGGTACCTGCGCTCATGAAATTCTCCGACATGAATGAGCCAGCCAGAATCGGCTGGCGAAGCTGTTTCTCCATCTGCTTGAGCAGGCTTCGGTTTTCGGGAAGCACCCAAGTCTCGTGTTTCACGTAGCCGGCGGCCGCCAGACCTGCACGCATCTGCTTCATGTAAAAGCTCGATGGCTTTTTGGCGGACGGCTTCAAGCGCTCTCCCTTGAGGCTTGCTGAATCGGTATCGGGCCCTTTAGGCGGACTCGATGGAGAGCTGCTTTCCATGGTACTGACCTCGCTGTGAAAAACTCACGCGTGAGAAAATCTACAGGCATTTTTTGCCACACTCAATAGCTCACGCGTGAGATTTTTTGACTTACTTTCCCGACCGCTAAAAGGATCAGTCCTACTGACAATTCATGAATTGTCGCCTTTGAGTTGACGGTATTACCCATTCCAGCCGATTTATCCCCCAGCACCCACCCATTAATCTGTGCCCATGTTGAACGCAACGCCCAACCAACCTAAACAAAAAAGGATTCAACCATGAGCACTCCAACCTACAACCGCTTGAACAAAGACGACGCCGTAGTTCTGCTGGTCGACCACCAGACCGGCCTCATCTCCCTGGTCCAGGACTTCTCGCCCAACGAGTTCAAGAACAACGTGCTGGCCCTGGCCGATCTGGCGAAGTTCTTCAACCTGCCGACCATCCTCACCACCAGCTTCGAACAAGGCCCCAACGGCCCGCTGGTACCTGAGTTGAAAGAGATGTTCCCGGACGCGCCCTACATCGCCCGCCCAGGCCAGATCAATGCCTGGGACAACGAAGACTTCGTCAAGGCGATCAAGGCCACCGGCCGCAAGCAGATCATCATTGCCGGCGTGGTCACGGATGTGTGCGTAGCGTTCCCGACCCTGTCGGCGCTGGCGGAAGGGTTTGAGGTGTTTGTGGTGACCGATGCCTCCGGCACGTTCAACACCACCGTGCAGCAGGCGGCGTGGAGCCGGATGACCCAGGCCGGTGCGCAGTTGATGAACTGGTTCTCGGTGGCGTGTGAGCTGCACCGCGACTGGCGCAACGATATCGAAGGCCTGGGCAATCTGTTGTCCCAGCGCATTCCTAACTATCGCAACTTGATGAATGGTTATGCGGCGCTGACGGCTCATCAGAAGTAAGCCAGCCGAGATTCGCGATAAGCCTGCCCTGAAAAGCAGGCTTTCGTTATTCAACCGAGCTTCCAACTTAAAGAACCACAGCGCACTGCTCTTCAATCAGCATGATCGCCATCTAAAGTAGCCCCCAACTGTGATTTGGGGCTGACTATTACGCGACCTTCGTAAGCCCTTTCTGATTTTCCCCGCCGTTCATCCAGCCGCTTTTTACTGCGGCAGACTCCGACGCCTTGCCCTCTGCCGAGACGTCACGGATGACCCACGCCTCCCACATTGCCTCTATCGAACATGAGCTGGATGGCTTTCATCAGAGCCTGGTGATTTATCGCCAGCAGATGGACGCCTGGTATTCGCGGGCGCTGGATTCGGTGAGCCATGCGGCGGATATGCCGTCGTTGCTGGGGATGGATCGGGTGTTGCGCGTCGGTGACTCGCAGACAACCGTGAGCATGAGCGACCCGAACTTTATCGGCAGTGTCGCCGTGTGCCAGTTGGGCGGCGAGCTGAAGATAGAGAGCAAATTCGACTCGGTGTATGACGTGCCGATCGGCGGCATTCCGGTCGAGGTGATCGGGCTGGATGACGGCAGTTCCACGCGGCTCATGCTGGATGAGCACGGCAAGGGCTCACACCACTGCGCCGCTGGCGGGCGCTATCAGGTGCGGGTACAGGGCTGTGTTTCCCAGGAGCAGGTTGACGCATTGTTCACCTCCTACGCCGGGCTGATGGCGGACCTGGAGCGGTGGCTTCGCGAACAGTGGCAAGGCTTCAAACCGCATTGGCAGCAGTCCACGGCCAGTGCGATTGGCAGCGGCGTGCTGGCGGGCAGTTGGGCCGCGATCCGGGACGTGTGGGACAGCATCAAGCTGGTGCAGGCGATTCTTGAAAACCCGTTGAAGTACGTCGAACAGCTGGGAGCCGAAGCGGCCAAGCTGGCAAAAATCGCCACCGATGCGCCCAAGGTCATGGAACAGGCGATGTTGCTCGCCAGTGACGAAGCGGCGCTATTCCTGCTGGTGCGCACGGCGATGATCTGGTTGGACGCATTGCCGCCCAGTGAGATTGCGCAAGTGGCCGCTGGGTTTGTGGTGTCGCTGCTGATTGACCTGGTGATTGGCGCGGTGCTGACCATCGCATTGCCGGCGGCGGCTGTGGCGTATTTGAGCCTGCGGCTGGCCAGGTATGGCGCGCAGATTGTTAAGGCGGCTGTTGGTTTTGTTCATAGCGTGCTGGCGATTCTGACGAAGTTCATGCAGGCGGTGGATCGCTACAAGGCGGTGGCGGTTCGCGGTGTGGTCGGAGGGCTGAAGCAAGGCACGCTGCAGATGCGCTGGCGGGCGCGGCAGAACACGGTGCTGAAGCAAAAAGAGCCTGTGGATGATGTGCCTGTTTCGGGGAAGAACCTGAACGGCGATGCGGCGGCTTCTTCGGATAAGACGGTCACCAACGGCTGCCCCGTGTCGATGGTTACCGGGGAGGAATTGCTCACTCTCACCGATGGCACGTTGGATGGAATTTTGCCGTTTGAGTGGACAAGGGTGTACCGCACCAGTGCGGTGGAAGTGGATTGCGGGCTGGGGTTTGGCTGGAGTCATTCGCTGGCGCAGCGGCTGGTGGTCGACGGCGATTCAGTGGTGTGGACGGACCATGAGAATCGCATGACTTCGTTTCCGATGCCGACCGTTGCTCGCCCGGCGATCACCAATAGCTTGGCCGAAGCGGCGATTTATTTGGGCGCTTCGCCGGATGAGTTGGTGTTGGCTCAGGCGTCGCGGCTTTATCACTTTCGCGACGGTGTGTTGGTCTCGATCAGCGATGCGTACGACAACCGGCTGCGGATTTCTCGGGATTATTTGGGGCGGATTGAGCGGCTGGATAACGGTGCGGGTTGTGCGCTGTTCTTGCGCTATACGTCGGGCCGCATCGTGGCGGTGGATTATCAGGTTCAGCGCGCCAAGGGGTATGAACCCTTCGAGTGGGTGACCGAACAGAACATCGTTTCCTACGTCTATGACGACGCTGGCCGGTTGGTTTCGGCGACCAATGCGGTAGGCGAAAGCGAGGTTTATCGCTACGACGATCAGCACGTGATTCTTGAGCGGAGCTTGGCCGGTGGGGCGAGTTTCTTCTGGGAATGGGAACGGGCTGGCAAGGCCGCGCGATGTGTCCGGCATTGGGCCAGTTTTTCCCAGATGGATACGCGCTATGCCTGGGGGGACGACGGCCGTGTCACGGTGCATAACGCCGATGGCAGTCAGGAAGTGTATGTCCATGACGACCGGGCACGGCTGGTGCAGCGGATTGATCCGGACGGTGCGCAGCACTTCAAATCCTACGACGCCAAAGGCCGGCTGACGGTTGAGCAGGACCCGCTGGGGGCGGTGACGGCGTATCAGTACGACGAAGCCGGACGCTTGGTGGCGTTGTTTCCTGGGGATGATGAGCCGACAACCTACGAGCATGACAACGGGTTCGTACGGGTGGTGCGCCGTGGTGAGGCGGTCTGGAAGTACGAGCGCAATGACCAGGGCGATGTCATCCGCAAGACCGATCCCGATGGTCATGTTACGGATTACAGCTACGACAAATATGGGCAACTGGTTGGGGTTTGGTATCCGGATCACAGTTGTCAGCGGCTGGTGTGGAATGAGCGGGGGCAACTGGTTGAGGAGCAGCTACCCAATGGCGGGATCAAGCGTTATCGCTATGACGATCTTGGCCGGCAGGTTGCCCGCGAGGATGAGCATGGCGCGCTGACCCAGTATCAGTGGGACAGCGTGGGTCGGTTGGTTCGCGTGGTGCTGCCCGGTGGGGCGTGTCGGGAATACAGCTACAACCCCTACGGCAAAATCACCGCCGAACGCGATGAACGGGGCCACGTTACTCGCTACGAATACGCAGACGGCCTGCACCTGATCAGTCGGCGCATCAACGCTGATGGCACTCAGGTCAAGTACCGCTATGACAATGCCCGGTTGTTGCTGACCGAAATCGAAAACGAGGTCGGCGAGAGCTACCGACTGGCTTACCACCCCAACGGGCTGATCCAACAGGAAGTCGGGTTTGATGGGCAGCGCACCGCCTACGCTTACGACCTCAACGGCAATCTGCAGGAAAAAACCGAACACGGTGACGACGGCAGTCAGCTCATTACTCGCTACGAGCGCGATCACACCGGCCGCCTCGTACGAAAAACCCTGCCCGATGGCAGCCTTGTTGAATATGCCTACGACCGCCAAGGCAACCTCCTCAGCGTCGACGACGGCCACTGGGCGCTGACCTACGAATACGACAGCCAAAACCGCCTCACCGCCGAACACCAGGGCTGGGGCACCTTGCGCTATGGCTACGACACCTGCGGCCAGCTTCAACACCTGCGACTGCCCGACAACAACCGCCTCACCTTCAACCACGCCAAAGGCGGCCACCTCGCCACCGTCGAATTAAATGGCGCGCTGATGACCTCTCACCTGTTCAAAGCCGGTCAAGAACACCAACGGCAACAAGGCCAACTCCTCAGCCACTACCACTACGACGACCAGCACCGCCTGCATGCCCACGCAATCACCCAGCAACAAGACCATCTCTACCAACGTCAATACGACTACGACAAATCCGGCAACCTCACCCGCCTGCTCGACACCCGCAAAGGCGAACACCACTACCACTATGACCCCGTAGGCCGCCTCACCTGCGCCGACCACTCCCAAGACCTGCAGGAACGTTTCGGCCACACCCCGGCCGGCAACCTGCTCATGCAAGACCGCCCCGGTCCCGACATCGTCGCCGGCAACCGCCTGATGATCCAAGGCGACCGCCACTACGACTATGACGCCTTCGGCAACCTCATCCGTGAACGACGGGGCCGTGGGCACACGTTGATTACCGAATACCGCTACGACTGCCAGCATCGGCTGATAGGCCTCACCCAACCCAACGGCCAAACCGCCAGCTATCGCTATGACCCGTTTGGGCGGCGCATCAGCAAAACCGTGGACGGCCTAACGACGGAGTTTTTCTGGCAAGGCGACAAGCTGATTGCTGAGCACCACGCGGACCGCCATCGCAGCTATCTCTACGAACCGAACAGTTTCAGGCCGCTGGTCCTGTTGGAAGGCTTCGGCCCAAAAGATACCAAGCCCTACCACTACCAACTCGACCACCTCGGCACGCCGCAGGAACTCACCTCTCCAGACGGCGACATCGTGTGGTCCGCGCACTACCGCGCCTACGGCCAGATCAGCCGTCTCGACAAAGGCACAATCGACAACCCGCTACGTTTTCAGGGCCAGTACTTTGATCAGGAAAGCGGGCTGCACTACAACCGTCATCGCTACTACAATCCGGATGTCGGTCGTTATCTGACGCCTGATCCGGTGAAGCTGGCGGGTGGGATTAATACCTACCAGTACGTGCCAAATCCAACGGGGTGGGTAGATCCACTGGGATTGAATACTTGTCCTGGTGGAGACAGATGCAAGCCATCTGTCGATGCTAAAAATCCGAAGATAAATGCTAACTCTAATCTGGACATGCCTCCCCTGCCATCCGTATCAGGAGAGATGGTAAGGGTTAGACACTACACCAATAGGAAGGGATTGAATGGAATAGAGCAAGATGGAGAAATTTTAGCGCTTGACAACAACAGAGTTTACGTGGAACGAGCAAAAAGTAAGGTTCTAAGCGCTGCTGATGTACAAAAACGCTATCAGGTAGATGTGAGCCGGGGGCGAGACTATGTAGAAACTGACGTTCCGAAACACATGCTAAAAGAGAAGAAAAACCCAAGGTACGGCTCGCTAGAGCTTACAATTTGGGGAAATCTAAAATTAATAAACCCTACTTTCGTTAGGAGAAAGTAAAATGTTGGATGCAAACAAAAAAATAACAATTTCCGGCGAAGACGCTTTGGAGGCACTGGCAGAGATCGAATTCATGTTAGTTTCACTGCGTAAAATGGGGACCTACTATATTGATAAACCCTGCGAAGACTATCAGCGAGCGACTACCGACTTTATTGACAGCGCTCGAATTACATCGAGACTCGCCAAGGTGAGAGGACTAATCACCGCAGGATTCGACACAACTTTGGGCGACGACGATATGGATGACTTAGAGCGCCACATGCAAAGCTTGAAATTCTGGAAGCCTACATAACACCAAAACCCAAGGGCTTATTCATTTCAGACAATACAACTTCATTAGAAGCACTTAAAATATTTAACATCATAAAAGCACAACCTTTAGAAAGCGTGACCACCAGCTACCTGGCCCAAGTAAAAACATCAACAGCAAAAGTAGCAACACAACCCGAATTTTTGACTAAAAAATAACAAGCAGTATAAAAAGACACATTTAATACTATTAGTTTTAGACACTGCCTACAGAGCATGGAAAATCAATAACTCGCAGAATCTTGCGCTTCTTATAGGTGAAACGACTGGCTAACCGTCTTGGTTGACGGATCGCGACCTAACGCTTTGGTCCATTTTGACGACCACGATTGCGTAATCTCAGCACAAACAAAAGAGCACCTGGTATCCCATCGAAAAACAACCAAAAACAGTATTAATCAATGCATTGATTTATTAGAGAAATATATTCGAGAGCAAAACAAAAATATTTTAACTCCTGGAAAATAAGCACTTGACGCTCTTAAAGAAATCGAATTCACACTAATACCCCCACACAAAATTGGCAGCTTTTATACTGAAAAACCTGGCACTCTGGAAGAATACCGCAAAGCAACCACTGACTTCATTGATGACTGTGCCGTTACTCAGCGTTTGTCAAAGGTTCGCACGATAATCTCCCAACACTTTGATGACTCTCTCGGCGATGATGAGCTGGATGATATAGAAAGACATTTTTCCGACTTGAAATTTTGCAAACCCGACCAACCTCTGAATAAAAAACAACCTGAAACAGAAGTACTTGAAATCTCGAAGGGAACCATCAACAAACAACTTGCAAGCGCAACGAATTACTGGTGGTTTTTACCAATCAGCAAGATGAATTTTCACTAATCACCTTTCCCAACCCCATCGCATTCAAAATGCGTTAGGGCGGTTGGATCCGAAACATGTGGCCTTTATAAAGAAGAAAACCTTAACCTTTCCCAAGACGCAAAATGCATTATCCCTCTGCAAAATGAGAAAAATTACTGCTTCAAGGCAATCAACGGTGAGGAGATTATTTTTACAGTAATTTCAGACAAATACAGGGTTGAAAAATTATGACTGAAAACGCGACAGCCTTTCCAGACCAATAATTCAAACTTGAACCTCGATCGTATCGGGCGAGGGTTTGAACGCTCAGCCTCCAGGCGCTTGAGCTAAAGACAAAAGCCGTTGCGCTGCCACTACAGCGCTTTGACCTGATTACTGTTCTTGTTGAGAAAAACGAAAAGCACCGGTGCGACCACCGTGACTTCTGATATCCAACTCAAGCAGAACGGTCAGGCGGTCGATGGATTTCGGCTTTGAAAAAAATGGATTCCATGGCGCACTTACGAAAACACCCACCACCACACTAGACCCTGAGCCAAATCCACAGCACGATCGGCTCACCAAATGAGCCGAATAACCCCTTTATTCGGCTCACGCACCCCAAGCATTCCACCATGGCTCATCCGCACTGGATCTGGCAACACGCCGACTGGCCGCACTTCCACTGGCAACCCGGTCGCCTCGCGGCGTTGCTGCGCGAGTGCGGGCACGCCCAGGGCAAGCTGTTGGGCATGCTCGGCTCCGTCAGCCAGGCAGTCAGCGCACAGAATGAACTGGATGCGCTGCTGCAAAATATCCTGACGTCCTCGGCGATTGAGGGCGAGCAGTTGAATGTCGGTTCGGTGCGCTCGTCCCTGGCAAGGCGGATGGGCCTGGAAGCGATGACAGACGGTCAGGTAAGCCGCCGCAGCGAAGGCCTCGCCGAGTTGATGATGGATGCCACTCAACAATTCACCCGGACGTTTACCCTCGCCCGCTTATTGAACTGGCATCACTTATTGTTCCCGGCCCCGGAAGCAGGCTATGCCGCCAGAGCGCTCAATATCGGGTCATTGAGGGGGGATGAGCCGATGCAGGTGGTGTCGGGCCGGCTTGATCGGCCGACCGTGCATTTCGAGGCCCCGCCACGTCTGGGACTGGAGCAGGCACTGGCGGATTTTCTGGAGTGGTTCGAAACCAGCCGCGATCAGCCGGAACTGGACCCGCTGGTACGCGCCGGCGTCGCGCACTTCTGGTTTGTCACACTGCATCCCTTCGATGACGGCAATGGTCGCCTGACACGCGCTATCACCGATTTGGCACTGGCCCAGGGTGAACACCAGGCCATCCGTTTCTATGCCATGTCAGCCAGCATCCTCGAAGACCGCACCGGCTACTACAACGCACTGGAATCCAGCCAGAAGGCCTCAATGGATATCACTGACTGGCTGGAGTGGTTCCTTAAAACCCTGTTACGCAGCGTGCAGCAGGCCATGGCGCGGATTGACCGAGTGCTGGGAAAGAGTCGGTTCTGGCAGCAACACCGCGACCTCCCTTTGTCTGCTGAACAGATCAAGGTCCTCAATCGCCTGCTCGACGGTGGTGAGAAGGGCATCGAACACGGCATCAGCGCAGCGCAGTACCAAGCGGAGGCAAAGGTATCCAAGGCGACAGCGACGCGACACCTGGCTGACCTGCTGGAAAAAAACTGCTTGGTTCGTCTCCCCGGAGGCGGCCGCAGCACGCGTTATCAGGTCAATACAGCAGGCGAGTAATGCCCCACTCATTTGCCCCCATCCCCCATGTCTGCTAGTGTCGCGCCGGTTTACCGTCTACCGGAATAGCCGCCATGGCCCGCAAAAAAGTTGCACTCGATTTCGAACAATCCCTCGCCGACCTGCAAACATTGGTCGAGCGTCTGGAGAACGGCGAGTTGTCGCTGGAGGACTCGCTGACGGCGTTTGAGCAAGGCATCGGCCTGACCCGTGACTGCCAGAGCGCGCTGGCGCAGGCGGAGCAGAAGGTGCAGGTGTTGCTGGAGCGTGACGGGGAGTTGGCCGAAGAACCTTTCGATGCGGAACAGCCGGAATGATCGACGCGTATCAGGCCAGTAGCCAAGCCCGGGTAAATACGGCGCTGGAGCCCTTGTTTGTTGCGCCAAGCCCGGAAATGAAGCGCCTCTATGAAGCCATGCGCTACAGCGTGATGAATGGCGGCAAGCGTGTGCGCCCGTTGCTGGCGTATGCGGCCTGTGAAGCGCTGGGCGCGCCGGCCGAGCAGGCCAACGGTGCAGCCTGTGCAGTCGAGCTGATTCACGCGTATTCCCTGGTACACGACGATTTGCCGGCGATGGACGACGACGATCTGCGTCGCGGCCAGCCCACCACCCATAAAGCCTTTGATGAAGCCTATGCGATCCTCGCCGGTGATGGTTTGCAGAGCCTGGCGTTCAGCGCGTTGCTGGACCCACGCTTGAGCAGCGTCAACGCCGAGATCCGCTTGCGCATGGTCACGGCCCTGGCCCTGGCTGCCGGCCCTGCGGGCATGGTTGGCGGGCAGGCGATCGACATGGGTTCGGTCAGCGTCAAGCTGGATCAAAAAGCCCTTGAGCACATGCACCGCCACAAGACCGGCGCGCTGATCGAAGCCGCCGTTCACTTGGGCGCCCTGGCCAGCGGACATGCCGAAGCCGCGCAATTGGCGGCGCTGCAGACCTATTCCCGGGCCATTGGCCTGGCGTTCCAGGTGCAGGACGACATTCTCGACGTGGAAAGCGATACCGCCACCCTGGGCAAACGCCAAGGCGCCGATATCGCACGAGACAAACCGACTTATCCTGCGCTGCTCGGGCTGCAAACCGCCAAGGCCTACGCCCTGGAACTACGCGACCAGGCGCTGGACGCCCTGCGACCTTTCGACGCGGCGGCCGAGCCGCTGCGTGACCTGGCGCGGTATATCGTCGAACGCCGCCACTGATTACGGCGGCCATTGCAGCCGCATATCGGCCAAGTTCGGCGCTCTGCGTGGGCAGTTTGCGATGCTTGAGGTAAACTGCCGCCTCTTCTATACCTATAACGATTCGCCTGATGCCCACGACGTTTCAAGAGATTCCCCGCAAGCGCCCGTCCACGCCCCTGCTCGACCGTGCTGTCACGCCGGACGGCCTGCGTCGTCTGGGT
This sequence comes from Pseudomonas sp. BR20, assembly GCF_050780135.1. Lineage (NCBI taxonomy): Bacteria > Pseudomonadati > Pseudomonadota > Gammaproteobacteria > Pseudomonadales > Pseudomonadaceae > Pseudomonas > Pseudomonas sp. BR20. Next base: position 6,081,416 of record NZ_CP172012.1, read on the forward strand.
GAAGCCGAGCTGGAAACCCTGGCCGATGAGTTGCGCCTGGAATTGCTCTACACGGTCGGCCAGACCGGTGGGCATTTCGGTGCCGGCCTGGGCGTCATCGAGCTGACCATCGCGTTGCACTACGTGTTCGACACCCCGGATGACCGGCTGGTGTGGGACGTGGGCCATCAGGCGTATCCGCACAAGATCCTCACGGGCCGCCGCGAGCGCATGGCGACTCTCCGTCAGAAGGACGGTGTTGCCGCCTTCCCGCGCCGCTCCGAAAGCGAGTACGACACCTTTGGCGTCGGCCACTCCAGCACCTCGATCAGCGCAGCGCTGGGCATGGCAATTGCCGCCCGCCTGCAAGGCAGCGACCGCAAGGCGATTGCCGTGATCGGTGATGGCGCGCTGACCGCCGGCATGGCCTTCGAAGCACTGAACCATGCGCCGGAAGTGGACGCCAACATGTTGGTGATCCTCAACGACAACGACATGTCGATCTCGCGCAATGTCGGTGGCCTATCCAATTACCTGGCCAAGATTCTCTCCAGCCGCACCTATGCCAGCATGCGCGAAGGCAGCAAGAAGGTGCTCTCGCGTCTGCCCGGCGCGTGGGAAATTGCCCGGCGTACCGAAGAATATGCCAAGGGCATGCTGGTCCCCGGCACGCTGTTCGAAGAACTGGGCTGGAACTACATCGGCCCCATCGACGGCCATGACCTGCCGACCCTGATTGCCACGCTGCGTAACATGCGCGACCTCAAGGGCCCGCAGTTCCTGCATATCGTCACCAAGAAAGGCAAAGGCTTCGCGCCGGCGGAAGTCGACCCGATCGGCTACCACGCGATCACCAAGCTCGAACCGGTGGACGCTCCCGCCGCTGCGCCGAAAAAAGCCAGCGGGCCGAAGTACTCCGGCGTGTTCGGCGAATGGCTGTGCGACATGGCCACCGCCGACCCGCGCCTGGTGGGCATTACCCCGGCGATGAAGGAAGGCTCCGACCTGGTGGCGTTCAGCGAGCGTTTCCCGCTGCGCTATTTCGACGTGGCCATTGCCGAGCAGCACGCTGTCACGTTCGCGGCCGGTATGGCCTGCGAAGGCGCCAAGCCGGTCGTGGCGATCTACTCCACGTTCCTGCAGCGCGGTTATGACCAGTTGGTGCATGACGTCGCGGTGCAGAACCTCGACGTGCTGTTTGCCATCGACCGCGCCGGCTTAGTCGGCGAAGACGGCCCGACTCACGCGGGCAGCTTCGACTTGTCCTACTTGCGTTGCATCCCCGGCATGCTGGTGATGACGCCGAGCGACGAAAACGAACTGCGCAAAATGCTCAGCACCGGCCACCTGTATAACGGCCCGGCCGCCGTGCGTTATCCACGGGGCAACGGCCCGAATGCGATGATCGAGAAGGACCTGGAGCCTATCGAAATCGGCAAGGGCATTGTGCGTCGCCAGGGCAGCAAGGCTGCATTCCTGGTGTTTGGCGTGCAATTGGCCGAAGCGCTCAAGGTGGCCGAGAAGATCGACGCCACCGTGGTCGACATGCGCTTCGTCAAGCCGCTGGATGAAGCCCTGGTACGCGAAATCGCTGCCAGTCATGAGCTGCTGGTGACCGTTGAAGAAAACGCCATCATGGGCGGTGCCGGTGCGGCAGTCAGTGAGTTCCTGGCGCGGGAGAATATCCTCAAGTCGGTGCTGCACCTGGGCTTGCCGGATGCGTACGTCGAACACGCCAAGCCGGCGCAGATGCTGGCTGAGTGCGGGTTGGATGAAGCGGGGATCGAGGCTTCGGTGCGCGAGCGCCTAGCGCTGCTGGGCCTGTAGAAAGCGGGACCAACAGGTGGGAGGGGCGGTTCGACTTGCCCCCTCCCACATTTGATTTGCGCCATCCTCAAGCGCTGTGGACAGCCCATGAAACACCTGTACCTTGCCCTGCTGCTTCTGCCCTCCCCTGAATTGCTCGCCGACACCCGCGACAACGCCCTGAAACTCCCCGACGTGGTCATCAGCGCCAACCGCCAGGTCCAGGCACGCAACGACAGCAGCGCCGCCAACACCGTGTTCACCCGCGACGACATCGACCGCCTGCAACCCACCAGCCTCACCGACCTGCTCAGCCGTGTGCCCGGTGTACAAGTCGCACCCTCCGGTGGCCGTGGCAGTTTGCCGGGCATCTACCTGCGGGGCACCAAGTCCGCCCAAAGCTTGGTGCTGGTAGACGGCCAACGTATCGCCAACACCACATCCGGCGACAGCGGCCTGCAATACCTCAACGTCGACCAGATTGAGCGCGTGGAAGTACTGCGCGGCTCGCGCTCGGTGATCTACGGCAGTGACGCGATCGGCGGGGTGATCCAGGTATTCACCCGGCGCAATGCCGAGCAGGGCGTGCAACCGCGGGTGAAACTGGGCTTCGGCAGCCATAACACCTGGCAGCGCAGCCTCGGCCTTTCGGGTGGTGACGAACAGACACGCTTCAACCTGGGCGCGAGCCTGGATGAAACCGCCGGCATCAACTCAACCCACCAGTCGTTCCCCAGCGACGGCGACCATGATGCTTATCGCAACCAGTCCGTGAGCCTGAACCTCAGCCATTCCCTCAGCGATGAGCTGGAGGTGGGCTTCCATCTGTTGGATAACCGCGGCAAGTCGGAGTATGACAACAGCTTCGGCCGCTACGACCCCGTCACCAGGCAAACCGTCGGCCAGAAACCCTACACCGACTACGCCGTGAGTAGCGCCAGCGGCTATGTCGACGCCACGCTCAATGAGCACTGGCAATCGCGCCTGGAGCTGGGCCACAGCGAGAATCGCGATACCAAGCGCGACACCCTCAGCGATGATTTCAGCGTATTCAACACCTACCGTGACTCGGTCAACTGGCAGAACGATCTGACCCTGGATGACCAGAACAGCCTGATCCTGGGCGGCGACTGGTACGAAGACCGCTTTCACGGTTCCACCACGTTTACCGAAAACAGCCGCTGGAACCGCGCCGCCTTTGTGCAGCATCGTTTTCACAGCGAGTGGTTTTCCACCGAACTGGGCCTGCGTCACGACCAGAACCAGCAGTTCGGCAGCCAGAACAGCTGGAGCGGCACCCTGACCTTGCCGGTCAACCCCGACAATGACCTGCTGCTGAGCTACAGCGAAGGCTTCCGCGCGCCGACCTTCAACGACCTCTATTACCCGGACACGAAGTACAGCAACCCCAACCTGCAGCCCGAAACCTCAAAGAGCTACGAACTGCAGTGGCGCAGCCAGTTGAGTGACAGCACGCGCCTGGAGGCCTCGCTGTACCGCACCGATTTGAGCGATGCGATCATTCTCGACCAAACCGGCAAGCCACAGAATGTGGCCTCGGCACGCATCAACGGTTTTGAGACGGCGCTCAAGCAGGACCTGTTCGGCTGGCAAGGAAACCTCGGGCTGTCGCTCATCGACCCGCGCGACCGCGACAGTGGTCACACCCTGGCCCGCCGGGCGCGGCGCACGTTGAGCCTGGACCTGGACCGGCAATTCGATCAGGTGGGCGTGGGCGCCAGTTGGCAGGCGATCAGCCACAGCTATGACGATGAAGACAACACCCACCGCCTGGGCGGCTATGGGTTGCTCGGGCTGCGTGGCAGTTGGGCGGTGACGCGGGAAGTAGCGTTGTCGCTGAAGGTCGATAACCTGCTGGACAAGTCCTATGCGCGGGCGCGCTACAGCTACGACGATCCGGCATTCGTCAACAATCACGATTACCGTGAAGAAGGCCGGGTGTGGATGTTTGGCGTGACGTGGACACCTGAAATCTGATTGTCGCCTGGAATGTCTCATCGGGGCATGGGTATCTATACAACTTTTCAGCCCCTGACAAATCCCCCTGTGGCGAGCGGGCTTGTCCCGCGTTGGGCTGCGAAGCAGCCCCAAAACCAGCCTCTACAGAGTGCCTGATACACTGCGCTCTTCTTTACTGGGGCCGCTACGCAGCCCAACGCGGGACAAGCCCGCTCGCCACAACAGCCCTATCTGCCGGGCGCTCAACGTTGAACCAACGTTGTGTAGATATCTATGCTCCCGATAGCGCTCTCAACGGCTGGGAGCAATCACCTGACATAGCCGCGCCAGCGCTTCCAGCATCTGCCCGCTGGGCCGTTCCAGGCCTTTGTCCGGAACCAGCCGCACCCGCTCCGCCATGGTTGGCCAGGCCTTCCAGGCCTCCTTCTGCGCCTGATCGCCTACCAGAATCATCTCGGGATTACGTTGCAATACCGACTCGATGCTGACCTGTGGCGCGGGTAGCTTCAGGTCGTCAAACACGTTGCGCGCACCGCACACGCTCAGCGCGTCGCTGATGATCTGGCCACCGCCCACGGTGTACAGCGGCTGATTCCACACCTGATAGAACACCCGCAACGGTTCGGCACGTTGATAACGCTGACGCAACTGCGCCAGGCGCTGGCGCAGTTGCGCAGCCAATTGCCGGCCGGCGTCGGCACGGCCCAGTTGCTCGGCGATGGCCTGGACCTGGGTGGTCATTTGTTCAAGGCTATGGGGTTCGGCGACGTACACCGGGATATTCAGGCGCTGCAGCTGCTCGCGCTGGGCGGGGCCGACGCTGCCGGGCCAGAGCAGGATCAGGTCGGGCCTGAGGCTGAACAGGCGCTCCATGTCCAGTTGCCCATAACGCCCAACCGACGGCACGTTCGCCAGCGCCGCTGGCCGCTCACCGCTATCGAGCACGCCCACCAGCAGGTCGGCAGCACCCAGCTCAGCCACGATTTCAGAAAGTGAAGGCGCCAGACTGACGACACGTTCGACCGCCAGGCCCTGGGCACTGAATGCCAGCAGCAGAATCGCCAGCCAGCAGCGCATCATCCCAACTGACGAGGAATGCGGTAGAGGTAAAACAACACCATCGTCGACAGCGCCAGCAGGAAAAGCGGCACCGCTTCCAGGCCAACGAACACCGCCAGGGCACCCACCCACGCCGGTACGGCAGCCACCATCAAGGCCGTACGCCGACGGGCCGCCAGGGTGATCCAGGCAGCCGGTTCTTCCGCAGTATCAAGGGCTTTGGAGGTGGCGATCAGGGCGTGTTTATAGCCATGGAAGTAGCGCAGGCTGAGGAACATCGACGCCACGCCGGCGATAAAGAACGGCATGGCCAGCACCGGCAGCATGGGCTCGGCCTGGCCAAACACCAGGTTGATCACGAACAGCGGGAGCAGCGCCAGGGCCAGGTACTGCCACCAACTGAAGGACAGTCGCCGCTTCACCTGGCCCCGGGTCACGCGCGGTCGACCTCGCCCTGATGCTCGTTGCCCATCATGTGGTCGAGCTTGCTGGCCTTGGTCGCCAGGTAGAGTTTGTTGTGCGGGTTGTGCCCGGTGTGCAGCGGCACACGCTCGGCCACGGTGATGCCCATCTCGGTCAAGGCTTTGACCTTGCGCGGGTTATTGGTCATCAGGCGCAGGGATTTCACACCCAGGTGCTCCAGCATCGGCAGGCAGATCGCGTAGTCACGCTGGTCGGCAGCGAAACCCAGGCGCTCATTGGCCTCGACGGTATCGGCACCGCCGTCTTGCAGCTCGTAGGCACGGATCTTGTTCAGCAGGCCAATACCACGGCCTTCCTGACGCAAATACAGCAGCACACCACGGCCTTCACGGGCGATGGCGCGCATCGCGGCTTCCAGTTGCGAGCCGCAGTCACAGCGCTGGCTGAACAGCGCGTCGCCGGTCAGGCACTCGGAATGCACACGACCGAGAACCGGTGCGCCATCGGCGATGTCGCCCAGGCTGAGCACAACGTGTTCGCGCCCGGTGGCTTCTTCGAGAAAGCCGCTCATGGTGAACGTGGCAAAAGGGGTAGGCAGCTTGGAAGCAGCGACGAAAACGACGGGCACCGTGTGCTCCTGATTTCAGTTTTTACAAAGGCGGCCATTGTAACAGCACGTTCCTACAGACGCTTAAGCTGAATTATCGCTGATAAAGATCAATCGGTTTGATTGGCCTTTGTGTTGATTCTATGTAGGAGCGCGGCAGCCTATTCAGGGCGTCTCGCGAAAGTGCTGATAGCCACGTACGACCGGGGTGATGTCCTGCCCGTTGGTGTCGAGCAACGTGACACCCTGCCCCGCCTCGACCCGGCCGATCACGTGGATCGGCCAGCCGCCGGCCAGCAATGGCGCAAGTTCCAGGGGCGGCAGGGTGAACGCCAGTACGTAGTCGTCGCCACCGCTGAGTGCGGCCACCCGCGCCGCGTCATCCCCGACAAACGCCAGCAAGGCCTTGGACAACGGCAGCGCCTGGCGCTCGATCAACAGGCTGACAGCCGAGGCCTTGGCGATATGCCCGCAATCAGCCAGAAGCCCGTCGGAGATATCCATCGCAGACGTCGCCCTGCCCCGCAGCGCCAGCCCCAAGGCCAACTGGGGCTGGGGCGACCAGTAATGGGCCAGCAGTGGTTCGGCAATCGTTGCGTCGGCGCTGCGCTGCCCCAATACCAGCGGCAAGGCACCGGCGGCGTTGCCCAACTCGCCGCCCACACACAGCAGGTCACCCGGCTGCGCACCGCTGCGCGTCAGCGCCTGGCCGGCCGGTACCCGCCCGAACACGGTCAGGGTCAGGCTCAGCGGGCCGCGTGTGGTATCGCCGCCCACCAGGCCCACACCGCAACTTTGCGCCATGGCGTTCAACCCCTGGGCATAGCGTTGCAGCCAATCGGCATCCACGGTCGGCGTGGTGAGTGCGAGGGTAAACGCGAGGGGGTGGGCGCCCATGGCGGCCAGGTCGCTGACCGCCACGGCCAGCGAGCGCTGACCGAGCAGGAACGGGTCACAGGGGTCGGCAAAGTGCACGCCGGCCACCAAGGTATCGGTGGAAATTGCCAACTGCTCCCCGGCGGGGAGCGCCAGCAAGGCGCAGTCGTCGCCGATCCCCAAGGCAATGCCCTCGCCGCCCTGCGCACACGTTGCAGCGGCGAAATACTTGTGGATCAGCTCGAACTCGCCCATTCAGGACTCAAGCGCAGGTTAGCGCTTGTACGCCTTCACTTCGGCTTCACGCAGGCGCGGGGCCAGCTTGTCGAGCACGCCATTGACGAACTTGTGACCGTCGGTCGAACCGTAGACTTTCGCCAGTTCGATGCCTTCGTTGATCACCACGCGGTACGGCACGTCGACGCGCTTGAGCAGCTCCCAGGTAGACAGGCGCAGTACAGCCAGTTCAACCGGGTCCAGCTCTTCGAGGGTCAGGTCCAGGCACGGCGACAACGCAGCATCGATCTCGTCCAGGTTGGCCGGCACACCGTGCAGGATGTCGTGGAAGTAGCTCTGGTCGGCAAACGTGAAGTCGTTATCGACGCGAAATTGCGCTTCGATCTCGTTCAGCGAAGTGCCGGCCATATGACGCTGGTACAGCGCCTGGGTCGCGAGCTGACGGGCAGCACGGCGCTTTTCGCTTTTCGACGGTTTGCCGGCGTCCGCTGGACGCTCGTCACGTGGGTTGAAACGATCGCTCTCGTCGGAAATCACTTGGCCTCCAACTGCGACAGCAGGCTGACCATTTCCAGCGCGGACAGGGCAGCTTCAGCGCCTTTGTTACCGGCCTTGGTGCCGGAACGCTCGATGGCTTGCTCGATGGAATCCACGGTCAGTACGCCGAAAGCGACTGGCACGCCGAACTCCATGGACACCTGGGCCAGGCCCTTGGTGCATTCGCCGGCCACGTATTCGAAGTGCGGCGTGCCGCCACGAATGACCGCGCCCAGGGCGATGATCGCCGCGTATTCACCCTGTTGAGCAACTTTTTGCGCAACCAGTGGAATTTCGAAGGCGCCAGGGGCGCGGATGATAGTGATGTCGCTCTCGCTCACACCGTGGCGAACCAGGGCATCCACGGCACCGCTTACCAGGCTTTCAACCACGAAGCTGTTGAAGCGGCCAACCACCAGGGCATAGCGGCCTTTGGGGGCGATGAAGGTACCTTCGATGGTCTTCAGGGTCATTCGACAAATCTCTTAAAGAGCCGGGACGCGAAAAGTGCGTCCCTCAGTGATGATTTAACCGCGAACAAGGGGCAAAAAGCGCCGGCCTTTATTCGGAGGGCACGTATTCTACAACTTCCAGATCGAATCCGGATATCGCATTAAATTTCATCGGTGCGCTCATCAAGCGCATTTTGCGCACACCGAGGTCACGCAGGATCTGCGAACCGGCACCGACGATGCTGTAGGTGGTCGGCGTTTTCACCTGGGTCTGCTCGGCGGTTTCGCGAATATGCGCGAGTAGCACGTCGCCATCCACCGGGTTACCCAGCAGCAGCACCACACCGCTGCCCGCCTCGGACACCGCAGCCATGGCGGCGCGCAGGCTCCAGCGGCCCGGTTGCTTGACCATCAGCAGGTCGCGCAGCGGGTCCATGTTGTGTACGCGCACCAGAGTCGGCTCGTCGGCGCAGATGGTGCCCAGGGTGAGGGCCATGTGCACGTCACCTTCCACCGAATCACGGTAGGTCACCAAATTGAATTGGCCCAGTTCGCTGTCCAGTGGCTGCTCGGCAATCCGCTGAACGGTACGTTCGTGGATCATCCGGTAGTGAATCAGGTCGGCAATGGTGCCGACCTTGATGTTGTGTTCGGCGGCAAAGGCTTCGAGTTCGGCGCGACGGGCCATGGTGCCGTCGTCGTTCATCACTTCGCAGATCACGCCGCTCGGCTCGAAACCGGCCATGCGCGCCAGGTCGCAGGCGGCTTCGGTGTGGCCGGCGCGAGCGAGGGTGCCGCCCGGTTGAGCCATCAACGGGAAGATGTGGCCGGGGCTGACGATGTCTTCGGCCTTGGCGTCCTTGGCGGCGGCGGCTTGCACGGTGCGGGCACGGTCGGCGGCGGAAATGCCGGTGGTGACACCGGTGGTCGCTTCAATCGATACGGTGAACTTGGTGCCGAAACCCGAACCGTTGCGCGGCGCCATCAACGGCAGCTTGAGCAACTCGCAGCGCTCTCGGCTCATGGGCATGCAGATCAGCCCACGGGCGTGCTTGGCCATGAAGTTGATGTGCTCAGGCTTGCAGGCCTCGGCGGCCATGATGATGTCGCCTTCGTTTTCACGGTCTTCGTCATCCATCAGGATGACCATCTTGCCTTGGCGGATGTCTTCAACCAGTTCTTCGATGCTATTGAGCGCCACAGGGCACCCCCTTGGTCAGGATTTCAGGTAGCCGTTAGCGGCCAAAAAACTTTCGGTGATGTTACCGGCGGCAGGCTCTGCGGCCTTATCGCCCAGCAGCAGGCGCTCCAGGTAACGGGCAAGCAAGTCGACTTCCAGGTTCACCCGGCGACCTGGCTGGTAGGACGCCATGATGGTTTCGCTCAGGGTGTGGGGAATAATGGTCAGTTCAAATTCGGCGCCGTTCACGGCGTTCACGGTCAGGCTGGTGCCATCGACGGTGATCGAGCCTTTGTGGGCGATGTACTTGGCCAGCTCTTTAGGCGCGCGGATGCGGAACTCCACGGCACGCGCATTTTCGCTGCGGGCAACCACTTCGCCGACACCGTCGACGTGGCCGCTGACCAGGTGGCCGCCCAGACGGGTGGTCGGGGTGAGGGCTTTTTCCAGGTTGACCGGGCTGCCGGCCTTGAGGTCGTTCATCGCGGTGCAGTCCAGGGTTTCCCGGCTGACGTCGGCGGCAAAGCCGTTGCCCGGCAGTTCGATGACGGTCAGGCACACGCCGCTGACGGCGATGCTGTCGCCCAGCTTGACGTCGCCGAGGTCGAGCTTGCCGGTTTCAACCAGCAGGCGCACGTCGCCACCCTTGGGGGTCATGGCGCGAATGCTGCCGATGGATTCGATAATGCCGGTGAACATGGCCTTCTCCTGGAAAACGGGGCGGGCACTTGAGCGCCCGGTCAGAATTATACGCTCGCTGCTGGCACAGGGATGGCAGTGACTCGCCAGTCGTCGCCTACAGCGCGCATTTCAGTGATCTTGAGTTGGGGGGCGTCTGCCAGTTTCTCAAGCGGCCAGTCGAGTAAAGGCCGGGCGGCGGAGCCGAGGAACTTGCCGGCGACGAAAATCACGTATTCGTCCACCAGGCCTTGCTGGGCAAATGCACCTGCCAGGCTTGGGCCGGCTTCCACCAATACGTCGTTGACGCCACGGGCGGCCAGCGCCACCAGCGCCGAGCGCAGGTCGACCTGGCCGTCCACGCCCGGTACCACCAGGCATTCAGGGCCACGGGGGAACTGCTTTTCCGCGGTGACGCAGGTGATGACCAGCGCCGGGCCGGCCTTGAAGAACGGTGCGTTGAGCGGCACGCGCAAACGGCCGTCGATCAGCACGCGCAGCGGCGGACGCGACATGGCCAGTGCCGTGGTTTCGGCATCCAGGCCCAGCTCGGCGGCGCGAACGGTCAGGCGTGCGCCGTCGGCCAATACGGTGTCGGCGCCGGTCAGCACCACGCTGGCCTCGGCGCGCAGGCGCTGCACGGCGGCGCGGGCGGCGGGGCCGGTGATCCATTGGCTTTCGCCGCTGGCCATGGCGGTGCGGCCGTCCAGGCTCATCGCCAGCTTGACCCGCACAAACGGCAGGCCATGCTCCATACGCTTGAGGAAGCCCTTATTCAGGGCCCGCGCTTCACCTTCGAGCACGCCGCTGCGCACCTCGATCCCAACCTGGGCCAGGCGCTGCATGCCGCGCCCGGCGACTTCCGGGTTGGGGTCCTGCATCGCCGCGACCACCCGCGCCAGCCCGGCACTCACCAGCGCATCGGCGCACGGCGGGGTGTGGCCGTAATGGCTGCAGGGCTCGAGGGTTACGTACGCCGTGGCACCTCGGGCCTTGTCACCGGCAGCCCGCAAGGCATGCACTTCGGCATGGGGTTCGCCGGTGCGCACGTGCCAGCCTTCGCCGACAACCTGACCATCGCGGACAATCACGCAGCCCACGCGCGGGTTGGGGTGGGTGGTGTACAGGCCGTTGCGCGCCAGTTCGAGGGCGCGGGCCATGTAATGGGCGTCGAGGACAGTCTGTTCAGCAGAAGGCGGGGTCATTCTTTGGCAGGCTCACGGGCCAGGCGGTCGATCTCTTCGCGGAACTCGTTGAGGTCCTGGAAGCGTCGATACACCGAAGCGAAACGGATATAGGCGACTTCGTCGAGCTTTTGCAGCTCGCCCATCACCAGCTCTCCAACCACCAGGCTCTTGACCTCGCGCTCGCCGGTGGCGCGCAGCTTGTGCTTGATATGCGCCAGCGCCGCCTCCAGCCGCTCGACACTCACCGGGCGTTTTTCCAGGGCGCGCTGCATACCGGCGCGCAGTTTTTCTTCGTCGAAAGGCTGGCGGCTGCCGTCGGACTTGATCAGACGCGGCAATACCAGTTCGGCGGTTTCGAAGGTGGTGAAACGTTCACCGCAGCCAGAGGCCAGGCATTCGCGCCGGCGACGCACTTGATCGCCCTCGGCGACCAGACGCGAGTCAATGACCTTGGTGTCGTTGGCACCGCAGAAGGGACAGTGCATGGTGGCAGGCAACAAAAAAAGGGAGGGCCATGGTAGCGCATCCCTGTGGCAAGACAAGCCATAGCCTTTACGGTATATAGGCAGGCCTATATGTTTCTTATATTTCAAGCCACGGATTTTGTCCTTTTCTGGAGCCGTACATGCAGTTACGACCACTTGTTTTGCTCACCGTGTTCAGTGTCCTGGTCGCCTGCAGCAGCGAAGCCCCCAAGCCGGCCGCACCTCAACCGACGCCCGCACAAGAGAAAAAAGTCCCCGGCATTGAAGACCTCGGCCCCCTGCCCGCCTATCAACGCGAAATCAGCGGCAGCCTCACCAACGTGCCGGCCGGTGCCGAAGTCGAGATGGCGCTGCTGGTGATCGATGACCGTTCGCGGCCGCAACAACTGCTGGCGAGCAGTGTACTGACCGGCAACGGCAAGCCCCTGGCCTTCCGCCTGCGCTACAACCCCGAGGCGTTCCCAGCCGGTGCGCGGGTTGAATTGCGTGGCCGTGCCAGCCAATCCGGCCAGTTGATCCTGCACCTGCCCGCCGTACGCATCACCCAGGCCATCACCCAGACCACCGGCCCCCTGGAACTCGTCAAGGCACCATGACGCCACCGTGGGACTTGCAGCACGCCCTGAGCGCGCTGATCGGCGACGCCCAACTGGTGCCCTGCCCGCTGCCGGGCACCGAGCTTTCATTGTGGCTGCTGGATGCGGACAACATGGACCGCGCCTTCAGTCCCGAGGAAACCCGACGCATCCTGCATGAACCGCCCTACTGGAGTTTTTGCTGGGCCAGTGGTTTGGCGCTGGCGCGGTATCTGGCGGCGAACCCGCAATGGGTGAAAGGCAAGCGCGTGCTGGATTTCGGCGCCGGCTCCGGTGTGGCCGGGATTGCGGCGGTTAAAGCCGGCGCGTTGGAAGTGGTTGCCTGCGACCTCGACCCGCTGGCGTTAGCGTCCTGCCGGGCGAATGCCGAACTCAACGGTGTGGCGCTGAGCTATTCAGCGGACTTTTTCGCCGAAGCCGACCGCTTCGACCTGATCCTGGTCGCCGATGTGCTCTACGACCGCGCCAACCTGCCGTTGCTCGACCACTTCCTCAGCCGAGGCCGCGAAGCGCTGGTGGCGGACTCGCGCGTGCGGGACTTCCAGCACCCGGCTTATCGGCGGCTGGAGATACTCGATGCGCTGACATTGCCGGACTTGGCCGAGCCTTGGGAGTTTCGCAAGGTGAGCCTGTACCATTCGCGGCGCCAGCCCTTATAGTTGCCCCATTCCCGCTTTATTCGAGACGCCCCATGAGTGAGCCCACGCCGTACATCTTCGACGTCACCAGCGCCAATTTCGACCAGGCCGTGATCCAAAACTCCTTCGAAAAACCCGTACTCGTGGATTTCTGGGCCGAGTGGTGCGCGCCGTGCAAGGCGTTGATGCCCATGCTGGCGCAGATTGCCCAGAGTTATCAGGGCGAGCTGCTGCTGGCCAAGGTCGATTGCGAGGCCGAGCAGGACATCGTCGCGCGCTTTGGCATTCAAAGCCTGCCGACGGTGGTGCTGTTCAAGGATGGCCAGCCGGTGGATGGATTTGCCGGGGCGCAGCCGGAGTCGGCGGTGCGGGCGATGCTGGAGCCGCATGTGCAGATGCCGCCACCGGCTGCAGCTGACCCGCTGGAGCAGGCCCAGGCGCTGTTTGCCGATGGCCGCATCAGCGATGCCGAGGCCGTGCTGGTGGCGCTGCTGGGTGAAGACAACACCAACGCCGCCGCATTGATTCTGTACGCGCGTTGCCTGGCCGAACGCGGTGAGCTGGGTGAAGCCCAAACCGTGCTCGATGCGGTGAAGAGCGATGACCACAAAGCCGCCCTCGCCGGCGCCAAGGCGCAAATCACCTTCCTGCGCCAGGCCGCCGACCTGCCGGACGCCGCCGAGTTAAAAAGCCGCCTGGCACAAAACCCGCAGGACGACGAAGCCGCCTATCAACTGGCCATCCAGCAACTGGCGCGCCAGCAATACGACGCGGCGCTGGAAGGCTTGCTCAAGCTGTTTATTCGCAACCGCAGCTACAGCGAAGGCCTGCCGCACAAGACCTTGCTGCAGGTGTTCGAACTGCTGGGCAATGATCACCCGCTGGTGACCGTGTACCGCCGCAAGTTGTTCGCCGCGTTGTACTAATCGCCGATCCAACTGTACAGCGGCGTATCTCCGCCGCTGGCCACTTTCACCTTGGCACTATGGCGCAGGCGCACCAACAGGCGCTTGCCCGCCGCGGCATCCCCCGCCAAACCTTCCAGCCGATCAAGCAATTCCAGGCCGCTGAGCTGCCCGGCGTTGCGCAACAGGTCCTGGGCGCTTTGCCACAGATCATCATTGTGCTTGACCGGCGCCGCCGGCGCGGCGGCCGCGTCTGCCGTTGCCGTTGCCTGCAACTGTGCGCCGAGTCGCGTCCAATCGCCGTCATCCAGTTCCAGGGTCAAGTCCACCGGCAGGTCGCCAACGGTTCCACGAATTCGCAACATCGTCCTTACTCCTGCATTTTTCTGACAAGCATGCTCCCATGTGGCTTGCGCAACGCCAAGCGGGCGGTCAAACTCTCAGCACTATTGTTATAAGATCACATAACATAAATTTCATTTTCTGGAGCCTTCTCATGCGCCGTCTGCTGCTTGCTTTGCCGTTTGCCCTGTTGCCACTCGCCATCGCTCACGCCGCCGACGAGCATGACCACGATCACGAACACGGCAGCCTCGGCGCACACGAACACGGCGTCGGTCGCCTCAACGCGGTGCTCGACGGCCAGGCCCTGGAGCTTGAACTGGACAGCCCGGCGATGAACCTGGTGGGCTTCGAACACGTCGCCACCAGCGCTGCCGACAAAGCCAAGGTCGCCGCCGCACGCAAACAGCTGGAGAACCCTCTGGCCCTGTTCAACCTGCCCAAGGCCGCCGGTTGCGTGATCAGCACCCAGGAACTCAACAGCCCGCTGTTCGGCGACAAACCGGAAGCCGACCACGACGACGATGATCATGATGACGACGCCAAAGACGGCGCCCACGAGCATCATCACGATCACAGTGAGATCCACGCCCACTACCAATTCACCTGTGCTACGCCGGCCGCCCTGGGCAGCCTGGACCTGACCCAGGTGTTCAAGACCTTCCCCGCGACCCAGAAAATTCAGGTACAACTGATCGGTCCGAGCGGCCAGCAGGGCGTTGAAGCGACGGCCACAGCAGCCACCCTGAAGTTCTGAGCCCCCATGACCCACGCATTGATCGAACTGTCTGACCTGGGCTTTAACTGGCCCGGTCACCCACAGTTACTGGACATCCCCGCGTTCCGCCTGGAAGCGGGGGAAACCCTGTTTCTCAAGGGGCCGAGCGGCAGTGGCAAAACCACCTTGCTCGGCCTGCTCGGCGGCGTACAGAAACCCAGCCGCGGCAGCATCAGCCTGCTCGGCCAGGAGCTGACCGAACTCTCGGCCGGTGCGCGGGACCGCTTTCGCGTTGACCACACCGGCTATATCTTCCAGCAGTTCAACCTGCTGCCGTTCCTGTCGGTGCGCGAGAACGTCGAGCTGCCCTGTCACTTTTCCAAGCTGCGCGCGCAACGGGCGATCCAACGCCACGGCAGCGTCGACCAGGCCGCCGCGACCTTGCTGGCGCACTTGGGCTTGAAGGACAAAGACCTGCTGGAGCGCCGTGCCGACTCGTTGTCCATCGGCCAACAGCAACGGGTGGCCGCCGCCCGTGCGCTGATCGGCCAACCGGAGTTGGTGATCGCCGACGAGCCCACCTCGGCCCTGGACTACGACGCCCGCGAAGCCTTCATTCGGCTGCTGTTCGCCGAATGCCGCGAAGCCGGCGCCAGCCTGTTGTTTGTCAGCCATGACCAGAGCCTGGCGCCGCTGTTCGACCGCAACCTGTCGCTGGCCGAACTCAATCGCGCCGCCACGCCCGCAGAGGTTTGAGATGTATCTGTTTCGTCTAGCCATGGCCAGCCTGGCTAACCGCCGCTTTACCGCGATCCTCACCGCCTTCGCCATCGCCCTGTCGGTGTGCCTGCTGCTGGCGGTGGAGCGCGTGCGCGTTGAGGCGCGCAACAGTTTCGCCAGCACCATCAGCGGCACCGACCTGATCGTCGGCGCGCGCTCAGGTTCGGTCAACCTGCTGCTGTACTCGGTGTTCCGCATCGGCAACGCCACCAACAACATTCGTTGGGACAGCTACGAGCACTTCGCCGCCAGCCCCCAGGTGAAATGGGCGATCCCGATTTCCCTCGGCGACTCCCATCGCGGCTACCGCGTAATGGGCACCAACGAATCGTACTTCGAGCACTACCAGTACGGGCGCAAACAGAACCTGGAACTGGCCAGCGGCCGCGCCTTCGCCACCGACCCGTTCGAAGTGGTACTCGGCGCCGAAGTCGCCGATGCCCTGCACTACAAGCTCGGCGACAAGCTGGTGCTGGCCCACGGTGTGGCGGTGGTCAGCCTGGTCAAGCACGATGACAAACCATTCACCGTGGTCGGCATCCTCAAGCGCACCGGCACGCCGGTGGACCGTACGCTGCATATCAGCCTCGGCGGCATGGAGGCGATCCATATCGACTGGCACAACGGCGTACCGGCCCAGGGCAAAGGCCGCATCAGTGCCGACCAGGCGCGCAACATGGACCTCACCCCGCAAGCCATCACGGCCTTTATGCTCGGCCTGAACAACAAGATCTCCACCTTCGCCCTGCAGCGGGAGATCAACGAGTTCCGTGGCGAGCCAATGCTGGCGATCCTGCCCGGCGTGGCGCTGCAAGAGCTATGGAGCATGATGGGCACCGCCGAAAAGGCCCTGTTCGTGATCTCGCTGTTCGTGGTGCTGACCGGCTTGATCGGCATGCTCACCGCAATCCTCACCAGCCTCAACGAACGCCGCCGCGAAATGGCGATCCTGCGTTCGGTGGGTGCACGACCGTGGCATATCGCGACGCTGCTGATCTTCGAAGCCTTCGCCCTGGCCCTGTCCGGCGTGATCGCAGGCGTGGGTTTGCTGTATGTGTGCATCGCCGCATCGCGCGGGTATTTGCAGGCCAATTACGGCCTGGACCTGCCGATGTCGTGGCCCAGCGAATATGAATGGACCTTGCTCGCCGGTATCCTGGCGGCAGCGCTGTTAATGGGCAGCGTGCCCGCCTGGCGCGCCTACCGACAATCCCTGGCCGATGGCCTGTCCATACGTTTATGAGGAAGGCTTCGATGCGTCGCGCTCTGTTTGCGTTATTGCTGCTGGTGACCGTGCCCGCCTGGGCGGAGGACCAGCCCAAGGACCTGTCCTGGCAGGAGATGATCCCGCCGGACGCGCCGCCGGAAATCCCCAACATGAAACCGCTGCACAACCTGTCGAACATGGCCGATGCCTTGTCCGTCGAAGCGGCGCCAGCGGCCAAGCAGGATCTGCCCAACGCGCCGGTAGTGCAGAGCCTTGATGGCCAGCATATTCGCCTGCCGGGGTATATCGTGCCGCTGGAAGTCAGCGAAGAAGGCCGCACCACCGAGTTCTTGCTGGTGCCGTATTTCGGCGCGTGCATCCACGTACCGCCACCGCCATCGAACCAGATCGTGCACGTGAAAAGCGAACTCGGCGTGAAGCTCGATGAGCTCTACCAGCCGTACTGGATCGAGGGTGCGATGCAGGTCAAACCGTCCACCAGTGAACTGGCCGACGCCGGCTACCAGATGGATGCCGAGAAAATTTATATCTACGAACTGCCGGAATAACGCTGATCGTCCTTTCATTGAGCTGAGTCAACAGACCGAACGGAACGATCTTTACCATTGGACGTACAACTTCTAAACGTCCTCTGGAGCTCCTATGAACAAGTCTCTGCTCGGCGCATCGCTCTTCGCGCTCGCCCTCGCCGCCCCTGCCGTCCACGCTCACGAAGCGGGCGACATTCTGATTCGTGCCGGTGCAATCACCGTTAACCCGAAGGCAGACAGCGGCACCGTCAAAGTTGACCAGGGCCCATTGGCCGGTGCCAACCTGGGCGGCAAGGCGACCATGAGCAGCGACACCCAATTGGGCTTGAACTTCGCCTACATGCTGACCAGCCACGTCGGTATCGAACTGCTGGCCGCCACGCCGTTCGAGCACGACGTGAAGATCAAGGGCACCGCCCTCGGCGCCGCCAACGGCAAGCTCGGTACGCTGAAACACCTGCCGCCAACCCTGAGCGTCGTGTACTACCCACTGGACAACAAATCCCCGTTCCAACCCTACGTAGGCGCCGGTATCAACTACACCTGGATCTACGACGAACACGTCGGCAGCCGCGCCTCCGAAGCCGGTTTCAGCAACTTCAAGGCCGAGAACTCCTGGGGCTGGGCTGCGCAGATCGGCGCGGACTACATGATCAACGACAAGTGGATGATCAACGCCCAGGCGCGCTACATCGACATCAGCACCAAGGCTACCGTGGAAAACAATGCCGTGGCGCCGGGCACCCGTGCCAAGGTCAATGTGGACGTGGACCCGATGGTTTACATGGTGGGTATCGGTTACAAGTTCTAAGCAACACTGCATAACCAATGTGGGAGGGGGCTTGCTCCCGATAGCGGTGGATCAGTCATGAACCTGTTGACTGACACGCTGCTATCGGGAGCAAGCCCCCTCCCACATTTACTTTGTGTTGTATCAGCTGTGGCGATAGAACCGATCGAGCAACGCCGGTAGCCCTGCGCGCCACGCCCGAGGCTTGATGCCGAAGGTGTGGAGGATTTTCTTGCAGGCCAGCACCGCATGCTGCGGTTCGTCTGCCGCATCCGGCCGTGCCGCGTGGGCCTGGGCGGTAGGGGCTTCAATGGCCAGCGGGTGAAAGGTGCGCGCCTCGGTGAGGATCGCCTGGCCCAGCGCCAGCGGCGTGGTCGCCTCATGCCCGGCATAGTGGTAAGTGCCCCACAGCGGCGCCGCGCAATCAAGTTGCTTGAGCACCGAGATGATCACCCGCGCCGCATCGTCCACCGGCGTCGGGTTGCCGCGACGATCGTCCGCCATCAACAATTCATCCGGTTTTTCCGCCCGGGCCAGGAAGCGCCCAAGGGTGCCGTCGACGCTGTCATCCAGCAGCCAGCCAAAACGTAACAGCACATGCTGCGGGCAAGTGGCGCGCACGCTTTGCTCGATACGCCACAACGCCTGGCCACGCAGGCCCAGGGGTACCGGCTCGTCCTTTTCGCTGTAGGCGGTGGCGCGGGAGCCATCGAACACGCGGTAGCTGGACGGTTGTAGCAAGGTAATATTGTGGTGCTGGCACAGTTCGGCCAGGCGTTCGATGGCGAACTCCTGGGCGGCCAGGCGGGTTTCGCTGACGGCTTCGGCCTGGAACCAGTCGAAGTAGTAGGCGAGGTTGATCAACGCATCGGGACGGGTGTCGTCGAGCAATTGGGTGAGGCTCGCGGCATCCCAGCCGTCTTTGGGCGGTTTGGGGGCGAGGAAACCGATGTCTTCCTCTGCACCGAGGCGAATCAGCGCCTGCCCGAGGGCATTCCCGCCGCCCAGTAACATAAGGCGCATTCGCATAGATTGAGCAGGCCCGGTCTGTTTGGAACGATGGTTATTGTCGGCAGGCGGGTGAGGCATGCCGTAGGGTTATTCCAGAATCGTTGCATTTTGCGGGTTTGTAGCGCAACCGTCACGGATAAAGTGCGGGGTTGCAACTTGTTGGAGTGGGCTGCATAACTTAGGCATGAACCTTCCTGATTCAACCGACCCGGTATTGAACGGCTTTCACCCCGCCGTCAGCACCTGGTTCCGCCACACCTTCCCCTCGGTGACCAGAGCCCAGGCCCAGGCGTGGCCGCTGATCCGCGCGCGCCGTTCAACGCTGATCGCGGCGCCGACCGGCTCCGGCAAGACGCTGACGGCGTTCCTCGCGGTGCTGGATGACTTGGTTCACCAGGGCTTGGCCAATGGCGGGCAACTGCCGGACGAGACGCTGGTGGTGTATGTGTCGCCGCTCAAGGCGCTGTCCAACGACATCCAGATCAACCTGCAAACCCCGCTGGCCGGGATCACCGAGCATTTGCAGCGCCTGGGCCTGCCGCCGCTGGTGATTCGCACCGCCGTACGCACTGGCGACACCCCGCAGAAAGACCGCGCACAGATGCGCAAGCGCCCGCCGCATATCCTGGTGACCACGCCGGAATCGCTCTACGTGCTGCTGGGCTCGGACTCCGGCCGGCAAATGCTGGGCAGCACGCGCACGGTCATCGTCGATGAAATCCACGCCATCGCCGCCAGCAAACGCGGCAGCCACCTGGCCCTGAGCCTGGAACGCCTGCAAGGCTTGTGTGCCGAGCCGTTGACCCGCATCGGTTTGTCGGCCACGCAAAAACCTGTCGAGGCGGTGTCGCGTTTTCTGGTGGGTACCGACCGGGGGTGCGACATCGTCGACATCGGCCATGCCCGTGCCCGCGACCTGGATATCGAAGTGCCGCCGGTGCCGCTGTCGGCGGTGATGGCCAACGATGTCTGGGAGTTGGTCTACGACCGTCTCGCCGCCCTTGCCCGTGAGCATCGCACCACGCTGATCTTCGTCAACACCCGGCGCCTGGCCGAACGCCTGGCCCGGCATTTGAGCGAGCGCCTGGGCAAGAGCGCCGTCGCTGCCCACCACGGCAGCCTGGCCAAGGAAATGCGCCTGGACGCCGAGCAACGCCTCAAGGCCGGCGAGCTGCAAGTGCTGATCGCCACCGCGTCCCTGGAACTGGGGATTGATATCGGCGATGTCGACCTGGTGTGCCAGATCGCTTCGCCAGGCTCCATCAACGGTTTTCTGCAGCGGGTGGGCCGCTCCGGGCACCAGGTCGGCGGCACGCCCAAGGGACGCCTGTTTGCCACGACCCGCGACGATTTGATCGAATGCGCCGCCCTGCTCGATTGTGTACGCCGGGGCGAGTTGGACACCTTGCAGGTCCCGGTGGCGCCGCTGGACGTGCTGGCCCAGCAGATCATCGCCGAGGTCAGTGCCCAGGTGTGGCCGGAACAGGCCCTGCTCGACCTGATCCACCGCGCCGCGCCCTATGCCACCCTGGATGAACGCCACTACCAGGCGCTGCTGCAGATGCTCGCCGACGGTTACAACGGCCGCCAGGGCATCCGCAGCGCGTACCTGCACCGCGACGCCCTGACCCGCACCCTGCGCGGTCGCCGTGGCGCCAAGCTGACCGCCGTGACCAGCGGCGGCACCATCCCCGACAACGCCGACTACAGCGTGTTGCTGGAGCCCCAGGGCCTGAATATCGGCAGCGTCAACGAAGACTTCGCGGTGGAAAGTATCGCCGGGGACATCTTCCAGCTCGGTAATACGTCCTACAGGATCTTGCGGGTCGAAGCCGGCAAAGTGCGGGTCGAAGACGCTCACGGCCAACCGCCGACCATTCCGTTCTGGCTCGGTGAAGCGCCGGGGCGCAGCAATGAGTTATCCGCCGCGGTCGCACGTTTGCAGGGGCAACTCGACAGCCTGCTCAGCGCCAGCCCCGGCGACCTGCAACCGGCGCATGACTGGCTCACCGGCACCCTCGGCCTGAACCGCGCCAGCGCCGAACAGATCCTCGATTACCTGGCCCGCGCGCGCCTGGCCCTCGGCGCGTTGCCGTCCCAGGACACGTTGATCATGGAGCGGTTTTTCGACGAGTCCGGCGGTACCCAACTGATCATCCACACGCCGTTCGGCAGCCGCGTCAACCGGGCCTGGGGCCTGGCCTTGCGCAAGCGTTTTTGCCGCACCTTCAACTTTGAACTGCAAGCGGCAGCCAGTGAAAATGCGATCGTGCTGTCGCTGTCCACCAGCCACAGTTTCGAGCTCGATGAGGTATGGCGTTACCTCAACAGCAACAGTGCCGAACACCTGCTGATCCAGGCCGTACTGGATGCACCGCTGTTCGGTGTGCGCTGGCGCTGGAACGCCGGCGTGGCCCTGGCGCTGCCGCGCTTTACCGCCGGGCGCAAAGTGGCGCCGCAGATCCAGCGCATGAAGAGCGAAGACCTGATCGCCAGCGTGTTCCCCGACCAGATCGCCTGCCTGGAAAACCTCGCCGGCGAACGCGAAGTGCCCGAGCACCCGCTGGTGGAGCAAACCCTCGACGACTGCCTGCACGAAGCCATGGACAGCGACGCGTGGCTTGCCTTGCTGCGGCGCATGGAGCGCGGCGAAGTGCGGTTGATCAGCCGCGACCTGCCGGCGCCCTCGCCCATGGCTGCCGAAATCCTCAGCGCGCGCCCCTACACCTTTCTCGACGATGCACCGCTGGAAGAACGCCGCACCCAGGCCGTGCTCAACCGCCGTTGGAGCGACCCGCAGAGCACCGACGACCTCGGCGCACTGGACGCGGACGCCATCGCCGGCGTGTGCGAAGAGGCCTGGCCGGCGCCCCATGGCGTGGATGAAATGCATGAGGCATTGATGAGCCTGGCGTGCATCGCCAGCAACGAGGTCACCCCGCAATGGGCCGAGTGGTTGCAGGCCCTGGCTAAAGGTGGCCGCGCCTATCAATTGCCCAACGGCCTGTGGGTCGCAGTGGAACGCCTGGGGTGTTTGCAGGCGATCTATCCCCACAATTTGCCACTGCTCCCCGGCTTCGATGAGTCCTGGACCTTTGACGACGCACTGGTGGAACTGCTGCGCGCGCGCCTTGGTGGCTTCGGCCCGCAGCGCCTGATCGAGATCACTGCGCCGCTGACCTTGCCGCTGGGCGATGTCACCCAGGCGCTGGCCCGCCTGGAGCAGGAAGGCTACGTGCTGCGCGGTCGCTTCAGCCCCGGCGCACTTGAGGAACAATGGTGCGAACGGCATCTGCTCGCGCGCATTCATCGCTACACGGTCAAGCGCCTGCGCCGGGAAATCGAGCCGGTGGCGCTGCAGGATTTCATGCGCTTCCTGTTCGATTGGCAGCACCTGTCCGAGAGCACGCGCGGCCAGGGCAGCGCCGTGTTGCCGCAGATTGTCGGCCAGTTCGAAGGGTATGCCGCCGCCACGTCGGCCTGGGACAGTGACCTGCTCAGTGCACGGCTCAAGGATTACTCATCAACCTGGCTCGACGACCTGTGCCGCAGCGGCAAGCTGGTATGGACGCGCTTGAGCAACAAGTCCGGCGCCATCGCCCTGCGCAGCACGCCGGTGGTGCTGTTACCGCGCAGCCAGGTGGCATTGTGGAGCGGGCTGACCGACCCCACCGACAGCACGACCCTGTCGCTCAAGGCGCAAAAGGTCCACCTGGCCCTGCGTGAACACGGCGCGCTGTTTTTCGATGAGCTGGTGCACGAAGCCCATCTGCTGCGCAGCGAACTGGAAACCGCCTTGCAGGAACTGGTCGGCGCCGGCCTGGTGAATGCCGACAGCTTTGCCGGGTTGCGTGCACTGACCACCCCGGCCAGCAAGCGCCAGGCGCGCAGCAGTCGGCGCGGGCGTGGGGCGTTTATCGGCGGCATGGACGATGCCGGGCGCTGGGCGCTGATTCGCCGCCCATCGGCCGCCGCCGGCCCGCACTCGGCCGAAACCCTGGAACATGTGGCGATGACTTTGCTGCGCCGTTATGGCGTGGTGTTCTGGCGCTTGCTGGAGCGCGAGGCGGATTGGTTGCCGAGTTGGCGCGAATTGCTGCGTACGTTCCATCGGCTGGAGGCGCGGGGTGAGATTCGTGGCGGGCGGTTTGTCAGCGGGTTGGCGGGTGAGCAGTTTGCCTTGCCCGAAGCGATCCCGTTGCTGCGCGAAGTGCGGCGCAGGCCCCATGACGGGAGTTTGATTGCGGTGTGCGGGGCTGACCCGCTGAACCTGGTGGGCACACTGTTGCCGGGCAGCAAGGTGCCGGCGGTGAGTGGGAATCGAATTGTGTATCGGGATGGGTTGCCGGCGGCGGTGAGGGTCGCCGGCAAGCAGCAGATACTGCTGGATGTGGATCAGCAGGCGGTGCAGGAGAAGTTGATCAGGCACTGAGTTTGAAGGCCTCATTGAGGCCTGGGCTGATCCGTCAACACCACCGACGCCGGCATCTCTTCAGCCGGCTCATCCACCTGGGTTGTGCGCTTTGGCAGCAAAACCTGCTGTGGATAAGTCTGCGCGAAGTGCACTTCATCACAGTTATCCACAAGCTTTTTCAAACGCTGGTTAAACGCACGGCTCACCGCATATTGCCCGCCGGACACGGTACGGAACTGCGCCGTGAGCACCACGCCATTCAGGTCCATCTTGTCGACACCAAACACCTCCAGCGGCCCTTGCAGGTTGTACTTGAGGAACACATCGTCGCGAATCGACTGCCCGGCCTCGCGGATCAGCTCCACGGCCTTGTCCACATCGGTGTCGTAGGTGAACTGCACCGAGAAGAACGCATAGGCAAATTGCCGCGACTGGTTGGTGACCGCCTTGATCTGCCCGAACGGCACCGAATGCACAAAGCCTTTGCCGTCACGCAGGCGCAGGGTGCGGATGGTCAGGCCTTCGACGGTGCCGGCGTGGCCGGAGTCGAGCACCACCCAGTCGCCGATGGACAGCGTGTCTTCGATGATGATGAACAGGCCGGTGATCACGTCCTGCACCAGTTGCTGGGAACCGAAACCAATCGCCAGCCCGACCACACCGGCACCCGCCAGCAGCGGCGCGACGTTGATGCCGAGGTTGGCCATGGTGGTGATTGCGCAAATCACCACCAGGATGATTTTGATCGCATTGCGCAGCAGCGGCAGGATGGTTTTCACCCGGGTGCTGGGCTGGCGGCTGGAGCGTTTGTTCACCGGCGGTTTCAGCGCTTCCTGGATCGCCGTGTCGAGCACCACCCAGAACAACCAGGTCATCAGCAGGATCAGGCCGATGCTGCTGAGGGAGTCGCTGATCGCACGGCCCACCGAGTTGCGCTGGGCAAATTCGAACAGCGACACGCCCCAGATCCGCCCGAGAATTTCGATAAAGGCGATGGCCATGACGATGCGCAAGATCGCGTGCAACAGGCTGAGAAAGCGCTCCTTGTAGGCACTGCTGCGTTGGATCGCCACCTGGCTGCGGGACTTGAACAAGTGTTGCAGCACCGTGCTGAGAAACACCGTACCGATCAACAGGATCGTCGTAAACAACGCGCAGCGCAGGGCCTTCTGGTTGTCGTCGCCGGCGCCGATCAGGTTGATCGCCGAGACCAGGACCATCAATAAGATCGGCCAGTACCACAGCCCGGAGAATACCCGCAGCGACTGCTGTAACGCCGGATGTTTCAGGCGCTGGGCCAGCGGTCGATTGCGGATCAGGTGAGCCACCGGACGGCGCAGGCGCACCACCAGCACGCCAAAGATCACCGCGGCGAACAGGCCGGTAAACACCGCGATACTGCTGGTGATATTACCGCCGAGCTGACGCGCAATCTGCGGGCTGGTCAGGGCGTCGCTGAGGGCCGCGAGGAAGCCGATCAGGAACAGCGGCTTGGGGCAGTAGTCGCGAATGATCTGCACCGCCGGCCGCTTGTGGCCGACATTGAACATGACGATGACGCACAGCAGCATGGAGGTGGAAAAGATGCCGCTGCTGGTGGCGTAGGCAAAACACAGCGCCAGCGCACGGCCTATCGAGGTGGGTAAAAAGTGGCTGACGTAGAGTGTCAACGGCAGGCAGATCAGCGCCGGGATCGTGTAGGGCACCACATAACCCAGCACGCCTTGCAGGCGCCCCCGTCGTTCGATGAAAGGACGGCGACTCAGGCGCAGCACGATAAACCGCCCCAGCAGCGTCAACCCCGCGAAGGCACCGACCCACACCCCGGACAGCAGCAGAAAGTCGCCGGCCACGCTCCACGGCGAACGCTCCGACGTCTGGTCAACCAACCGGCCGACCTCATCTGCCGCGCGGTCCGCGCGCAGGCGCCAGGCATCAACGAGGTTCTGATTGAGGTCGAGCTTGTTCTGCACATCATCGATGCTGGAACTGATGGCACCGAGCAGTCCGCCCTCCACCAGCAACTCGGGTTTGGCCGGCGCTTCGGCTTCCGGCGCGGTGGCCGCGGCTTGCAGTGCGTCGCTGCCGCAGAAAAGCAGCGCGCCGAGCAGTAATGCAGTCTTGAAATTCAGCAAAACACCGGGCTCCTTCAGAAGGGTCTGTAAGGAACTGACGGGTTTGAGCCTTGATCGTTCCCCGGTTTCGGCATCTTTGCCGCTGGGGCAAATATCACATGCGGCCTGAATGCCGAGGTGAGGCGTAATGGCCTTCGGCACAGTTTTGAACCTGCACCGTCTGTAGGACGGTGGAAACTTTCGCGCAAATTGCACGGTCATCCCAAAACGGAGGTCAATCGACCCACATCGACGGGAGTAACCATGGCGGCGATTCATATCGGCATTTCCGGCTGGCGCTACACGCCTTGGCGGGGGGATTTCTACCCCGAGGGGCTGACCCAGAAACGCGAGCTGCAGTTTGCGTCACGCGCCGTCAACAGCATCGAGATCAACGGTTCGTTCTACGCGCTGCAAACTCCCAAGCGTTACGCCGAGTGGTATGCCCAAACGCCTGAAGACTTCATGTTCAGTGTCAAGGCACCTCGCTACATCACGCATATCCTGCGCCTGCAGGATGTGCACAAGCCGATGGCGAATTTCTTCGCCTCCGGAGTGCTGGAGCTAAAAGACAAACTCGGCCCGATCCTGTGGCAGTTTCCGCCCAGCTTTAAATTCGATCCGCCGCTGTTCGAAGCCTTCCTCGCCGAATTGCCCACCGACACCCGGCAGGCCGCCACCCTCGCCCACCAGCATGAGCCGCGCCTGAACGGCAAGGCCAGCCTGCAGGCCCACGGCAAGCGCGCCCTGCGCCACGCGGTGGAGGTTCGTCATAACAGTTTTGCGGTGCCGGAGTTTGTGCAGATGCTGGATAAGCACGGCGTGGCGCTGGTGGTGGCAGACACCGCCGGCAAGTGGCCGTATCTCGAAGATGTTACCGCTAACTTCATGTACTTGCGTTTGCACGGCGACAAGCAGCTGTACGCCAGCGGTTATACCGATGAAGCCCTCAAGCGCTGGGGCGATCGCATCGAACGTTGGGCCCACGGCAAGCAACCGGCCGATGCGCACCTGGCCGCCCCGCAGCACAAACCTCGCGCCCGCAAACAGCGGGATGTGTTTTGCTTTTTCGACAATGACATCAAAGTGCGTGCGCCCTTCGATGCACGCCACTTGCTGCAGCGTTTCGGGCTGGACAGGCAGCTTTCCACCGAGCCCGGCAAGTTGCCTGAACCGGGGGTGTTGCCATGACGCATCCGGAATGGGTCTCCATTACGCCCACCGTCGCCATCACACAGTTCACGGTGCTGACGGTCA
The DNA here is from genome assembly GCF_050780135.1 of Pseudomonas sp. BR20. NCBI lineage: Bacteria > Pseudomonadati > Pseudomonadota > Gammaproteobacteria > Pseudomonadales > Pseudomonadaceae > Pseudomonas > Pseudomonas sp. BR20. The sequence continues at coordinate 6,108,225 of NZ_CP172012.1, forward strand.
ATATCCACAAGGGTTTCACCGCCCTGAACCGACGTTTCATCCTGCCCGAGTTGCGCGAAGCGGTGCGCAGTGTGGGAGCCGACATCGTGTTCCTGCAGGAAATCCACGGCACCCACGAACGCCATCCCCAGCGCTACAGCGACTGGCCGAACATGCCGCAGTACGAATTCCTCGCCGACAGCATCTGGCCGCAGTTCGCCTACGGGCGCAACGCGGTCTACCCCCATGGCGACCACGGCAATGCGTTGCTGTCGAAATTCCAGATCGTGCGCTATGACAACCTCGACATTTCCCAAAGCGGCCATGAAAACCGTGGCCTGTTGCATTGCGTGCTGCGCCTGCCAGGCACCGGGCAGGACGTGCATGCGATCTGTATTCATCTGGGCTTGCGCGAGGTGCATCGCCAGCAGCAATTACGTTTGCTGGAGCAGCGCATCAGCGAAATTCCTGCCGATGCGCCGTTGGTGGTTGCCGGGGATTTCAATGACTGGCGCCAGCGCGCCGACTTGAGCCAAAGCGGCCTCACGGAAGTGTTCGTGCACGCCTTGGGCAAACCCGCGCGCACTTTCCCGGCCCGCCTGCCGCTGCTGCCGCTGGACCGCATCTACGTACGCAATCTAAAGATTCATAACCCCAAGGTGCTGACCACCCGGCCCTGGTCCCATTTGTCCGACCACGTACCCCTGTCGGTGGAGATTGAGCTATGAACGTTGCGGTCGAGCATATTTCCACCGACCAGCCGCCGGATGATGCCAAGGCTCGTGACCTCGATTACGGCTGGCAGAGCGGCAACCAGATCGAATTGCTGGAGAACGGCGAAGCCTATTTCCCCCAAGTGTTCGACGCCATGCGCCAGGCCCAGCGCGAGATCCTGTTGGAGACCTTTATCCTTTTCGAGGACAAGGTCGGCCATGAGCTGCAAGGCATCCTGATCGAGGCTGCGCAACGTGGCGTGAAGGTAGTGGTCAGCCTCGACGGTTTTGGTTGCGGCGAGCTGAGCCCGTTGTTCCTGAGCGAACTGGCTGACGCCGGCGTCATGGTGCAAATGTTTGATCCCGCGTCAAAGACCCTGGGGGTTCGTACCAACTGGTTTCGGCGACTGCACCGCAAGATCGTGGTGGTGGACGCCAAGGTGGCGTTTATCGGCGGGATCAATTTTTCTGCCGACCACTTGGGGGATTTTGGCCCAGAAGCCAAACAGGATTACGCGGTGCAGGTGATAGGCCCGGCGGTGGGCGACCTGCATCATTTTGCCCTCGCCCAAAGCGGGCGCCAGGTGCGCACGCGACGCGGGTGGCGACGGCGCCAGCAACGGCCATCGCCTTGGCCGACCGATACAGGCGACGGCCTGGTGCGCCTGATTTACCGCGACAATCTGCAACACCGCGACGACATTGAAGAGGCGTATATCCATGCCTTGAGCAAAGCCCAACAACGCGCGGTGATTGCCAACGCCTACTTTTTCCCCGGTTACCGCCTGCTGCGCGAGATCCGCAATGCGGCGCGCCGTGGCGTGAAAGTGCAGTTGATCATGCAGGGCCAGCCCGATGTGCTGCTGGCCAAGCTGGCCGCGCGCATGCTCTACGACTATCTGCTTAAGGATGGCGTGGTGATTCATGAGTATTGCCAGCGCCCGCTGCACGGCAAGGTCGCGCTGGTGGATGACGAGTGGAGCACGGTGGGTTCGAGCAACCTCGACCCGTTGAGCCTGTCGCTGAACCTGGAGGCCAACGTGCTGATTCGTGACCGGGCGTTCAATCAGCAGCTGTACGAACGCCTGGAGGTACTCGCCAAGGAGCATTGCCAGACCATGCCGGAAAACCGCAAGCCGCGCCTGTGGCTATGGCGATTGACCGTCGGTTTCCTGGTGTTCCATGTGATGCGCCACTTCCCCGCGCTGACGGGCTGGTTGCCGGCGCACAAGCCACGGTTGAAACCCTTTGAGGCTCGAGCCCATGACATCTGAAGCCAACGGTTCACGCTTCAAGCGTTGGAAGAAACCGCTGACCGTGGCGTTCTTCCTGCTGCTGATCGTGCTGTTCACCCTGCTTGCAAGGCGTATCGACTGGAGCGAAGTATTCCAGACCCTGGGCGATTTCAAGCTGCGCACCCTGCTGATCGCGGGCACGCTGACGTTGTGCAGCTTTATCGTCTACGCCTGCTTCGACTTGATCGGCCGCACCTACATTCGCCAACCGCTGCGCTGGAAGCAGATTCTGCCGGTCGGGATCATCAGCTATGCGTTCAATCTCAACCTCAGCGCCTGGGTCGGCGGGATCGCCATGCGTTACCGGCTGTATTCGCGGCTGGGGGTGAGCACCGGCAATATCGCCAAGATCCTCGGCCTGAGCCTGGCCACCAATTGGTTTGGCTATATGGCCTTGGCCGGGGTGGTGTTCAGCAGCGGCCTGGTGACCATGCCGCCAGGCTGGAAACTGAGCAGCGGCGCCCTGCAGGGGGTTGGCGTGTTGTTGGTACTGGCCAGCCTGGGTTACCTGGCGGCGTGCCAGTTTTCGAAAAAGCGTGCGTGGTCGATTCGGGGGATCGAGATCAACCTGCCATCACTGCGCATGGCGTGCCTGCAGTTAGCATTGGGTGCGTTGAACTGGTCGCTGATGGCTGCGGTGATTTTTACATTGTTGCCCGCCAAACTGGACTACCCGCTGGTGCTGGGCGTGCTGCTGATCAGCGCGATCGCCGGTGTTATCACCCATATCCCGGCCGGGCTCGGGGTACTGGAAGCGGTGTTTATCGCCCTGCTGCAACATGAAGCGTCGCGCGGCAGTTTGCTGGCCGGGCTGATCGCCTATAGGGCCATCTACTTTATCCTGCCGCTGCTGATCGCGTTGGTGATGTACCTGGGTGTCGAGGCCAAAGCCAAGGCATTACGGGTGAAGAAAACACCGGCATGATCGCGTTACTGAGATTGGATGATGCTCAACCGCTCGCCCACCACCATCTCGGTGATCCAGTCCACCAGGATCGAGGTGTAAGCCTGCTGGGACACGGGGTCGCTAAGGGAATGGTCGGCACCGTCGATGATGCGGTGAGTCAGGGAATGGGTCTGCTGGCAGGCCGCGCGGTAGCTCATGATGGTGGCGTGGGGCACATGGTCGTCGGTTTCCGATTCGACGATCAGCACATCGCCAGTGAATGCCGAGCAGGCGTGCAAGGCGCGATTGGTCTCGGCGCGCACCAGCGTGCTGCGATAGTCCATCAAGTCCATTTTGTCCAAGTCACGCTTGGGCTTGAGCCATTCATCGTCGCGGTACAGCGCCGGCACACGCAGTGCCAGCCAGCGCACAGGGCGCAACGATGTCAGGATCGCCGCCAGGTAACCCCCGTAGCTGGTGCCCACCACCGCCACCGCCGAGGTGTCGATGGCCGGGTGCGAGAGCAGTCGGTCGTAGGCCGCCAGCAGATCGCGCAGGTTGTCTTCACGGGTGACGCGGGACAGCGGGATACCCGTGCCGGCGTGGCCACGCAGATCGAACGTCAGGCACACACATCCCAGGCCGGCGATACCTTTGGCGCGTTCCAGGTCACGCTCCTGGCTACCGCCCCAGCCGTGCACAAACAACACACCCGGCACTTTGGATTTGGGACTCAGGAACGTGCCGCTCATCTGTTCGTCGTCGATGTCGATTGCAATGCTTTCGCTTCTAGCCGTCATAAGATTCAACCGTCACATACTTGAGAAGAAAGTCGCTGTTTTCGGCCGGGCCTCGGTACACCTCGATGGCATCCGCGGGCAACGCCTGGTCCACGTAGGTTTCTACCGAGGACACATGAATCGCCTTCAGGCCCGGGTGGTTGATAAAACTCTGCAACGCCGCGACTTCCGCGCTGCTGGCGCCGCCCATGCGCCAGGATTGCTCGAGCACGCCGCTGCGGCGCTGGCCGTCGCTGTCCAGGCCCTGGGCGATGTCGTAGTTGCGCCGAGACGCGTAGAAACCCGGGTAGGCCTCATCGGCGGCCGCGTCGAAGACCTGGGCTTGCTCGATGGCTTGGCGCACGTCGTCGGGCAGCTCGAGCTCGAGCAAATCGTCATAACCGCCAGGCACCACCAGCAGGTTGGAGCCACCGTAGACCTCCTCGCCCTGTCCGTCCTGGGTCAGGTATTGCTCGCCGCAGTAGCTGATGACGTGATCGCCGATAAAACTCTGGCCCACACTATGGGTGACCACATCGTGCAGGTCTTGTTCCAGCACGACGCCTTCGCTGAACATTCGGACCGCTTCGGGGCGCGCCAGCACAGCCTCGAACTCATCCAGGCTGTGGATAACTTCCTGGCCGCGCCCGGCGCAGGCATGCACCGGTTTCAGGCGGATCGGCCCGTTGTACAGCAGGCGTTCGGCGGCAGGTCGTGCATCCTCCAAGGCAAATACGCTGAGACCCGCCAGCACAACATCGCGTACACGCTCGCAGAATAACGGCGACCAGCCTTCGGGGGCTTTCGCTTGGGGGCATAGCAGCCCATGGCTGATGGCCTTGGTGCAGATAAAGTCGTGATCGACATAACCGCCCCACAGGTCCGCCGGACCGCTGACGTGAAGTTCGCGTGCCTGGGCAGGACCTACCAGAGTCTGCGTGGGCAGCAGGTAAAGTTCACAGCCGGCATGCTTTTGTGGGTCATAACTGCCGCCGAATTTGAGCCCCAGTATCTGCGCCAGCCATCGGGCCAACGCGCGGTTGGTTTCGACTTCATGCTGGGGCGCGCCCGCTCGCGTGGAGTGAGCGACGATCCATTTTTTGCGTTGAATCGGGGTCATGCATCCCCCTTGGCCATCCTGCCATGTGTGTGGGGGGAAGGCTGCAGGTATCACGCCAAGGTTGTTTCAAAGAGGATGCTTTTAAAATCAAGCCGTTGTCGAAAAAGCGATGGCAGTTGGCCTGCCTGATTCTGCACGACGACACCTTGAACGTACGGTGTTCTGCACGATTCACACGCCAAAACGGCTGCGGTAGTCACTGGGGGCCAACCCGGTAATTTTTTTGAAAATGGCGCGAAAAGCGCTGGGGTCCTGATAGCCCACGGTCCAGGCAATATGGTCGATGGTGCCGTTGGTAAACTCCAGCATCTGCCGCGCCTTGCCCACGCGCAGGTGCTGGCAGTATTCAGTGGGTTTCAAGCCGGTAGCATTGCGGAAGCGTCGCAGGAAGGTGCGCTCCTCCAGCCCAGCCTCTTGCGCCATGCTGGCGACAGACACGTCCACCGCGCCACTGGCTTGCAACCCATGCTGAACCTTGAGGATGGCCGCGTCGCCATGGCTGAGGATCGGCGCGAAGTTACTGCCGCATTGGCTGGCGCTGTCGCTGTGTTCGATCACCAGGAAACGCGCGGTGTCGGCGGCAATGCTCGGGCCCATCAGGCGGTCGACCAGGCGCAGGCCCAGCTCGGACCAGGCCATCAGCCCGGCCGTCGTGATCAGATCGCCGTCATCGACGATGGGTTTATCCGCTTCCAGGCGCACGGCCGGGTAACGCGCGGCAAAGGACTTTGCGGAAGACCAATGGGTGGTGGCGCTGCGCCCATCCAGCAACCCACTGCGCGCCAGCAGGATCGAGCCAATGCACACGCCCCCGAGTACGGTGCCCGCCGCGTGTTGCTGGCGAATCCACTCCAGCAACGCAGAGGGCGCCTGTTCTTCGGTGAATTCGCCAATCGACGGTGGCACCAGCACGGCCATCATCGGTTGGTCAGGGCCGGGGTGGCTGGCGAATCCCCTTGTGGGTCTGCCACTCGCGTCCACCTGCCAATGGCTGACCCGCAATAGAGGCAACTGCGCAGAGTGATGCTCGGCGGCGATCCGGTTGGCGACGCCGAACAGGTCGGTCAAACCGTGCACCGCTGCCAACTGCGCCCCCTGGTAGATCAATACGCCCAGCTCAACAACCGCCATTGTCAGTTTTCCCCCTGTTATTGTCGGTGCAGCCAATCCCGCGCCCCGTCGCCAGCTAACATACTGGCCCTATCAACCCATCACGAGGCAATACCCATGGCCAAGCAAGCGCTCATCCTAATCGATATCCAGAACGACTACTTCCCCCAAGGCAAGTGGCCACTCGATGGTGTCGAAGCTGCAGCGGACAAGGCGGCGCAGGTACTCAAGGCCTTTCGCCAAGCGGGCGATGCGGTGATTCATGTGCGCCATGAATTCACGTCCGAGGATGCGCCGTTCTTCACGCCTGGCTCCGAAGGCGCTTATTTGCACCCCAAGGTGCTGAACGAGGGCAGCGAGCCGGTGGTGCTTAAACACTTCGTGAATGCGTTCCGCGAAACCCATCTACGCGCCCTGCTGGAGCAGCGCAGCATCACCGAACTGGTGATAGTCGGCAGCATGAGCCATATGTGCGTCGATGCTGTGGTGCGGGCGGCAGCGGACCTTGGCTACAAGGTCACGGTGATTCATGACGCGTGTGCCACCCGCGACCTGGAATTCAATGGTCAGGTGATTCCGGCGGCGCAGGTGCATGGCGCGTATATGGCATCGTTGGCGTTTGGCTACGCGGGCGTAGTGTCGGCGGATGAGTATTTGAAGGCACAAGCAGCAGCGGCTTAAGCGCTGCTTGCTTCTGTGCCGTCAGCGGGTCGCGATGATAAACAGGCGCGGGAAGGGCAGTAATACGGTGCCATCGCCTAGAGCTGGATAAGCCTGGGCAATCCGCGTCTGGTATTCCTGTAGGAAGGCGGCTTTTTCGCTATCGGTCAGCGGCGCGAGAAAGGGTCGCAAAGCCGAGGCCTTAAACCACTCCACCACGGCCGCATGATCCGCCAAAGGGTGCAGATAGGTGGTACGCCAAACATCGACGGTACTGCAGTGTTTGCTCAGCAGTTCGTAGTAGTAACTCGCGGCGTGCCGTTCATTGTGTTTGACCGCACCAAGCTTTGCAGACCACGAGCCCTCGGCCGCGACTTCACGCGCAAGCCGGTGTGCAGGCTCATCGAGGTTGTCCGGGGTTTGCACCGCCAGCGTGCCGCCGGGCGTCAGCTGGTTGACCAGATGAGGGTAAAGCGTGCCGTGGCTGGGCAGCCATTGCAGCGAGGCGTTGGCGAGGATCACGTCGAATTTTTGCGCGGGACTCCAGACGCCGATATCGGCCAGTTCAAAGCTCAATTCCGGCAGGCGTTTGCGGGCGTCGATCAACATATCGTCGGAGCTGTCCATGCCGATGACGTGTGCTTGAGGGAAACGCTCAGCCAGCACTTCAGTGGAGTTGCCAGGGCCGCAACCCAGGTCGACCGCTGTGCGCACATCGGTATTCGGGATGGCCGCGACCAGGTCACGGACCGGACGAGTGCGTTGTTGTTCAAACATCCTGTACTGCTTGGCTGACCAGGTCATCGCGGCTCTCCTTGTTCTGTTGAAGTGGGCTACAGCCTAAATCGTGTGCTCCATGAGGACAAATGCCAGGGCTGGCGATCTTCCACGCCGTCATTTCATCCGTTGCAGAAAACTCATGTACGGATCGTCATTCATGATGAAGTCTTCGCGCATCCGGCCGTCAAGCATGGGCTCAAGACTGGTGGGGGTGAGTAATTTGTGCTTGGGGAAACGAAACGCCTCTTCATGGTCCGAGTAGGTATACCGTTGGAAATGCAGTGCATTGCCTATCCAGTGAACGTTGTTGTAGAGGTAATGCCAGTTTTTGTCACTGGGCGTACTCAGGTAAAAAACTCCGTTCACATCTCGGGCAATTTCATACATCACAAAATTACTGGAGCTCCATTTACCGACGTAGCGGTCCATATTCGGATGTTCGGGAATGGCTGGGGCTGCGACGAAATCACTGGGATTATAGGGCGTGATTCGAGCCTGTTCGGCCTTGAGCTGAGGGTACCGTTCGCACACGGAGTCGACCTTGTCGACCTTTTCCAAGTCATACCTGATCTCCATGCCATCCGTTCGGGAGGTGAACTGCATCGCCTCGGGCGAGAATGTCAGCACCTTCAGCTCAATGGTTTTTGTCGGCAATATCATGTTGATCACCTGGCCATCGTCGGCCACCGAATACGCGACCACATTCGTCGGCGCCCGGGTTGATTTCACGCAATCGAACGCGTGCATCAACAATTGACCATCGGGCCTGAACTCAGCCACCGTCGTTTGACCTTCGTTCAATGCCTGCATGGCCCAGATCCCGACAATCAGGCGTTTGTCGCTGGCGAGCGTCGCGTAAGTGTTTGAATCAGCGTGTAGCGAGGTGCAGCCGGACGCGAAAACAAGGGCCAGCAGGCAGCGGAGCAGTTTGTTCGACACGGTGTTCATCCATGAGTGTGTTGATCAGCGGTTCTGAATGCAAACCTGCAAAAAAGCCCCGAGAGCAGGGCTCACGGGGCTTTTCGGGAAAGCTATACGGATTGCTCCGAGATATATCCTAGAACGGAATATCGTCATCAAAGCTGTCGAAATCCGGAGCCGGTTGCGGAGCGGCCTGTTGCGGTGCTGGACGCGACTCACGCTGTGGCTGCTGGCTTGGCTGCGGGCGCGACTGTTGTGGACGCGGTGCCGAGTTGGACATGCCGCCCTGGCCCTGTTGGTCGCCCTGCGGACGGCCGCCCAGCAGTTGCATGGTGCCCTGCATGTCGACCACGATTTCAGTGGTGTAACGCTTGATGCCGTCTTTTTCCCACTCGCGGGTTTGCAGCTTGCCTTCGATGTAGACCTGCGAACCTTTGCGCAGGTACTCACCGGCGATCTCTGCCACCTTGCCGAACATCGACACACGGTGCCACTCGGTCTTCTCGACCTTCTGGCCGGTTTGCTTGTCGGTCCACTGTTCGCTGGTCGCCAGACTCAGGTTGGTCACGGCGTTACCGTTAGGCAAGTAGCGAACTTCGGGATCCTGGCCGCATGTACCGACCAATATGACTTTGTTAACCCCACGGGCCATAACGTTCTCCTATGCTGGGCGCGCTGTCGGCACTGGGTTGACCAGTTGCTCGAGCGTCGCGCGATCCAATAATTCGGTGTCCAATTTGATGTAAATGGCCGCCTCTTCAGCGACCACGACTGCATCTGTTACCCCTACGACAGCCTTCAGGCGCTCTACCAGACCGCTTTCACGGATCGCCTCGGGCGATAGCGGCAAACGCAGACTTGTGACGTAGGGAGGTTCGCGCATGGTAACAGCAAAGGCCAACCAAAGTGCAGCCAGCCCGGCGCATCCGAGGAACACAACCGACAAACCGCCATGCTGGAACATCCAGCCGCCCATGATGCCGCCCAACGCCGAGCCAAGGAACTGGCTGGTGGAATACACCCCCATCGCCGTGCCCTTGCCACCCGCCGGTGAAACTTTACTGATCAGCGAAGGCAATGAAGCCTCCAGCAGGTTGAACGCGGTGAAGAACACCACCGTGCCGATAACCAGCGCCCGTAGGCTGTCGCCGAACTGCCAGAAGAATAGTTCAGTGAGCATCAATGTCGCGACGGCGCCGAGCAGAACTCGTTTCATTTTGCGTTTCTTCTCGCCATAGATGATGAACGGGATCATGGCGAAGAACGAAATCAGCAGTGCGGTGAGGTAGACCCACCAGTGCTGTTCCTTGGGCAGCCCGGCTTTTTCCACCAGCGCCAGGGGCAAGGCGACGAAGCTGCACATCAGCATTGCGTGTAATACGAAGATACCTAAGTCCAGGCGCAACAGGTCCGGGTGCTTGAGCGTCGGCAATAGTGCCTTGCGTGCAACGCCCGACTCACGGTGCTGCAACGTGCCAGTGGAGCGCGGCACCATGAAGGCCACGATCACGATCCCGAACAATGCCATGCCGCCGGTGGCAAGAAACAAGCCGTGCAAGCCAAAGGCACGTGTCAGCAACGGGCCGACGACCATGGCCACGGCGAACGACAGGCCGATGGTCATGCCGATCATGGCCATGGCCTTGGTGCGGTGTTGCTCGCGGGTCAGGTCGGACAGCAGCGCCATGACGGCAGCGGAAATCGCCCCTGCACCTTGCAGGATGCGTCCGGCGATCACGCCCCAGATCGAATCGGATTGTGCCGCCAGCACGCTGCCGAGGGCGAAGACGATCAGCCCGAGGTAAATCACCGGACGCCGGCCAATACGGTCGGAAATGATTCCGAACGGGATCTGAAAAATCGCCTGGGTCAGGCCATAGGCGCCAATCGCCAGGCCGATGAGTGCGGGAGTCGCGCCTGCCAGATCCATTCCATAGGTCGCCAGTACCGGCAACACCATGAACATGCCAAGCATACGGAACGCGAACACCAGGGCCAGACCGCTTGCTGCTCGGGTCTCGCCGCTACTCATGCGTTCGCTGTGGGGATCGTGCATGGAAAAACCTCGTGTGAACCGGCGGCGATTCTACCAGTCCCATCGATTGAGAGGGTATATGCGGCGGTTTGCCGCGCAGCTTTCATGTAAGGCTGCAAGCGGCCTTTTGACAGTGTATATTCATCCAGTCTTTAGCCGTATACTCCGGCATTATTTACGCCCGCCGTGCGAGGCCATCTTGGACAAGATCCTGATTCGTGGGGCTAGAACCCACAACCTGAAGAACATCGACCTGACCCTGCCCCGGGACAAACTGATCGTCATCACCGGCTTGTCCGGCTCCGGCAAATCGTCCCTGGCGTTCGATACGCTGTATGCCGAAGGTCAGCGTCGTTATGTGGAATCGCTGTCGGCCTATGCCCGTCAGTTCCTGTCGATGATGGAAAAGCCAGACGTCGACACCATTGAAGGCCTGTCGCCGGCGATTTCCATCGAACAGAAGTCGACCTCCCATAACCCGCGTTCTACCGTGGGCACCATCACCGAAATCTACGACTACCTGCGCCTGCTGTACGCGCGGGTAGGCATCCCTCGCTGCCCGGACCACGACATTCCGCTGGAGGCCCAGACCGTCAGCCAGATGGTCGACCTGGTGCTGGCCCAGCCGGAAGGCGCCAAGCTGATGCTGCTGGCGCCGGTGATTCGCGAGCGTAAGGGCGAACATCTCTCTGTATTCGAAGAGCTGCGTGCACAGGGCTTTGTACGTGCGCGCATCAACGGCAAGCTGTATGAGCTGGACGAAGCGCCGAAACTCGACAAGCAGAAGAAGCACTCGATTGATGTAGTGGTCGATCGCTTCAAGGTACGAGCCGACCTGCAGCAGCGTCTGGCGGAATCGTTCGAGACCGCGTTGAAGCTGGCAGACGGTATAGCCCTGGTGGCGCCGATGGATGACGAGCCGGGCGAGGAGATCATCTTCTCCGCACGCTTTGCCTGCCCGATCTGTGGCCACGCGATCAGCGAGCTGGAACCCAAGCTGTTCTCCTTCAACAACCCGGCCGGCGCCTGTCCGACCTGCGATGGCCTGGGCGTGAAGCAATTCTTCGACATCAAGCGTCTGGTCAACGGCGACCTGACGTTGGCGGAGGGAGCGATACGCGGCTGGGACAGGCGTAACGTCTACTATTTCCAGATGCTGGGATCGTTGGCGTCTCACTACAAGTTCAGCCTTGAAGTGCCATTCAACCAACTGCCGGCAGACCAGCAGAAGGTCATCCTCAATGGCAGCGGTTCGCAGAACGTCGACTTCAAGTACCTGAACGACCGTGGCGACATCGTCAAGCGCTCCCACCCGTTCGAAGGTATCGTGCCGAACCTGGAGCGGCGCTACCGTGAGACTGAATCGGCGAGCGTGCGCGAAGAGCTGGCGAAATTCCTCAGCACTCAACCTTGCCCGGATTGCCGGGGCACTCGCCTGCGTCGTGAAGCGCGGCATGTGTGGGTCGGCGAAAAAACCTTGCCCGCGGTGACCAACCTGCCGATCGGCGATGCCTGCGAATACTTTGGTGTACTGAAGCTGACCGGACGCCGTGGGGAAATTGCCGACAAGATCCTCAAGGAAATTCGCGAGCGCTTGCAGTTCCTGGTTAACGTCGGCTTGGACTATCTATCCCTGGACCGCAGCGCCGATACCTTGTCCGGCGGTGAAGCGCAGCGGATTCGCCTGGCCAGCCAGATTGGTGCCGGCCTGGTGGGGGTGTTGTACATCCTCGATGAACCATCGATTGGTTTGCACCAGCGCGATAACGATCGCCTGTTGGGCACGTTGAAACACCTGCGGGACATCGGCAACACAGTGATCGTGGTCGAGCACGATGAAGACGCGATTCGCCTGGCGGACTACGTGGTTGACATTGGCCCAGGCGCCGGCGTGCATGGTGGACATATTGTCGCCGAGGGCACGCCTGCCGAGGTAATGGCACACCCCGACTCGTTGACCGGCAAGTACCTGTCTGGCCGCGTGAAAATCGCAGTGCCAGCCAAGCGCACACCGCGCAACAAGAAGATGGCATTGCACCTCAAGGGCGCGCGCGGCAACAATTTGCGCAATGTAGACCTGGAAATTCCCCTGGGCCTGCTGACCTGCGTGACCGGTGTTTCCGGCTCAGGCAAGTCGACGCTGATCAACAACACCTTGTTCCCCCTGAGTGCCACCGCCTTGAACGGCGCGACCACCCTGGAAGCAGCCGCGCACGACAGCATTAAGGGCCTGGAACACCTGGACAAGGTGGTCGATATTGACCAGAGCCCGATTGGCCGCACACCGCGCTCCAACCCGGCTACCTATACCGGGCTGTTCACACCAATTAGGGAACTGTTCGCTGGCGTGCCGGAATCCCGTTCTCGGGGCTACGGTCCTGGCCGGTTCTCGTTCAACGTCAAGGGCGGGCGTTGCGAAGCATGCCAAGGCGATGGCTTGATCAAGGTGGAGATGCACTTCCTGCCGGACATCTACGTACCGTGCGATGTGTGCAAGAGCAAGCGTTATAACCGCGAAACCCTGGAGATCAAGTACAAGGGCAAGAGCATCCATGAAACCCTTGAGATGACCATCGAGGAAGCTCGAGTGTTCTTCGACGCAGTCCCGGCGTTGGCGCGCAAGCTGCAGACATTGATGGATGTGGGTCTGTCGTATATCAAGCTGGGACAGTCGGCGACTACGTTGTCCGGTGGTGAGGCGCAGCGGGTGAAGCTGTCTCGCGAGCTGTCCAAACGCGATACGGGCAAGACCCTTTATATCCTGGATGAACCAACAACCGGCCTGCACTTCGCGGATATTCAGCAGCTGCTGGACGTGTTGCACCGCTTGCGAGACCACGGCAACACCGTGGTGGTGATCGAGCATAACCTCGATGTGATCAAGACCGCCGACTGGCTGGTTGATCTAGGGCCGGAAGGCGGATCCAAGGGTGGCCAGATCATTGCCGTAGGTACTCCGGAGCAGGTCTCCGAGATGCCGCAATCGCATACTGGTTACTACTTGAAACCATTGCTGGAGCGCGACCGGGCCTGATATCAAGGCTCAATAAAAAGCCCCTGTCACTGCTGAGGTGACAGGGGCTTTTTTGTAGCCGGAAATCAGAACTGCGATTGCAGGTAATTCTCCAGCCCCACCAACTTGATCAGGCCCAACTGCTTTTCCAGCCAGTAAGTGTGATCTTCTTCGGTATCGTTCAACTGCACGCGCAGGATTTCCCGCGTGACGAAGTCGCTGTGCTGCTCGCAGAGCTCGATGCCCTTGCAGAGCGCGGCACGCACTTTGTATTCAAGGCGAAGATCGGCTGCGAGCATATCAGGTACGCTGGTGCCCACGTCCAGGTCGTCGGGACGCATACGTGGCGTACCTTCGAGCATCAGGATACGGCGCATGAGTGCGTCGGCGTGCTGCGCCTCTTCTTCCATTTCGTGGTTGATACGTTCGTAGAGTTCGGTAAAACCCCAGTCTTCGTACATGCGCGAGTGGATGAAATATTGGTCACGAGCTGCCAGTTCGCCCGTCAGCAACGTGTTGAGGTAATCGATTACGTCGGGGTGACCTTGCATCGCCCTACATCTCCCTGCTTGAAAGTCTGTAGTTTGAACCATGATGACGCGGAGGTCACGGGACTAACGGCAGAAAAGTGAAGATTTCCGGAGAAAAGTAGCTGAAATAACGCAAAAACCGCCCAAATGAGGGCGGTTCTGCTTATCGTTTAGAGTCAGTTAAGCGATACACCCAGTGCCTTTGCGATTGCTTCTCCATAAGCAGGATCTGCCTTGTAGAAGTGCTGCAATTGACGCTGGACCACATCACTGGAAACTCCGCCCATTGCCCCCGCGATGTTGCTGGTGAGCAATGTCTTCTGCTCATCGCTCATCAGGCGGAACAGCGCACCGGCGTGGCTGTAGTAGTCGGTGTCTTCACGGTGATCGTAACGATCAGCTGCACCGCTCAAAGCTAATGCTGGCTCGGCGTATTGAGGCGCTTGCTTGGGTGCTTCGGCGTAGCTGTTCGGCTCGTAGTTCGGAGTTGCACCACCATTGCTGCCAAATGCCATCGAACCATCACGCTGGTAGCTATTCACCGGGCTGCGTGGAGCATTCACCGGCAACTGCTGATGGTTGGTGCCCACGCGGTAGCGGTGAGCATCCGCATAAGCGAAAACGCGACCCTGCAGCATGCGGTCTGGCGACAAGCCAACACCTGGAACCATGTTGCTTGGACCGAATGCTGCCTGCTCCACTTCAGCGAAGTAGTTCTGCGGGTTACGGTTAAGCTCCAACTCGCCCACTTCAATCAACGGAAACTCTTTCTGCGACCAGGTTTTGGTCACATCAAACGGATTCTCGTAATGAGCGTTCGCCTGGGCCTCGGTCATGATCTGGATGCAAACCCGCCATTTCGGGAAGTCACCACGCTCAATCGCACCAAACAGATCACGCTGGGCATAATCAGGATCGGTACCGGCCAAGCGTGCAGCCTCAGCCGGCGCCAGGTTCTTGATGCCTTGCTTGGTCTTGTAGTGCCACTTCACCCAGTGTCGCTCGCCGTTGGCGTTAATCAAGCTGTAGGTGTGGCTACCAAAGCCGTGCATATGACGGTAGCCATCGGGAATACCACGGTCCGAAAACAGAATGGTGACCTGGTGCAGCGCCTCTGGAGAGTGCGACCAGAAGTCCCACATCATTTGGGCGCTTTTCAGGTTGCTTTGCGGCAAGCGCTTCTGAGTATGGATGAAATCTGGGAATTTCAGCGGATCGCGTATGAAGAACACCGGCGTGTTGTTACCCACGATGTCCCAATTGCCTTCTTCGGTGTAGAACTTCAAGGCAAAACCACGGGGATCGCGCTCAGTGTCTGCCGAACCACGCTCACCACCCACAGTGGAGAAGCGCAGGAACGTTGGAGTTTGCTTACCAACGGACTCGAACAATTTGGCGCTGGTGTACTGGGTAATGTCTCGGGTGACCGTGAAGGTACCGTAGGCACCCGATCCCTTGGCGTGCACGCGACGCTCAGGGATATTTTCACGGTTGAAATGGGCAAGCTTCTCGATCAGGTGAAAATCGTCGAGAAGCAGCGGGCCGCGCGGGCCGGCTGAACGGGAATTCTGGTTGTCCGCAACGGGAGCGCCGCTGGCGGTGGTAAGGACTTTATTCTGGCTCATGCTCAATTTTCCTCAGGTCGGACTTGGAACTGCCGGCTAATCGGCTTGGAGGGAGTATTGACTATCAACATGACACCTACAAATTCATTAAATCGTAAGCATCAATAGAGAATAACTAACAACACCCCAAGCTCATAGTTGCCGAGCGCTGCCTGTGGAAGCTTGTACAAATCGCGCTTTTGTTACGCGCACAAAAAACCGGGCACTCGGCCCGGTTCTTCGTTACAGCTTGTCGTCTTACTCGGCGCTTACAGCTTCGCCGGCAGTAGCACGATCAACCAACTCGACGTACGCCATAGGCGCGTTGTCGCCAGCGCGGAAACCGCACTTGAGGATGCGCAGGTAGCCACCCTCACGGGTAGCGTAACGCTTGCCCAGGTCGTTGAAGAGCTTACCAACGATAGCTTTCGAACGAGTACGGTCGAATGCCAGACGGCGGTTAGCCAGGCTGTCTGTCTTAGCCAAAGTGATCAGCGGCTCAGCAACGCGACGCAGTTCTTTAGCTTTCGGCAGTGTAGTTTTGATCAGCTCGTGCTCGAACAGCGACACCGCCATGTTTTGAAACATGGCCTTGCGGTGCGAGCTGGTACGGCTCAGGTGACGACCACTTTTACGATGACGCATGGTTCATTCCTTACCAAACTCACGTTCGGTGATTACGACGATCAGGCAGTCGCCTTGTCGTCCTTCTTAAGACTTGCAGGCGGCCAGTTGTCGAGGCGCATGCCGAGGGACAGACCGCGGGAGGCCAGAACGTCCTTGATTTCAGTCAAGGATTTCTTGCCCAGGTTCGGAGTCTTCAACAGTTCTACTTCGGTACGCTGAATCAGGTCGCCGATGTAGTAAATGTTTTCCGCCTTAAGGCAGTTAGCCGAACGTACAGTCAGTTCCAGATCGTCAACCGGGCGAAGCAGGATCGGATCGATCTCGTCTTCCTGCTCGATTACCACTGGTTCGCTGTCACCTTTGAGGTCGACGAACGCAGCCAACTGCTGTTGCAGAATGGTTGCAGCGCGGCGAATAGCCTCTTCAGGATCCAGAGTACCGTTGGTTTCCAGATCAATAACCAGCTTGTCCAGGTTAGTACGCTGCTCGACACGGGCGTTTTCCACCACGTATGCGATACGGCGAACCGGGCTGAACGAAGAGTCAAGCTGCAAGCGACCAATGCTGCGGCTTTCGTCTTCATCGCTCTGACGCGAGTCGGCCGGTTCATAACCACGACCACGAGCTACGGTGAGCTTCATGTTCAGGGCGCCGTTAGACGCCAGGTTAGCGATTACGTGATCGGGGTTAACGATCTCGACATCATGATCCAGCTGAATATCGGCAGCGGTAACCACCCCCGAACCCTTCTTCGACAAGGTCAGCGTAACTTCGTCACGGCCGTGCAGCTTGATAGCCAGACCTTTAAGGTTCAACAGGATTTCAATTACGTCTTCCTGTACACCTTCGATGGCGCTGTACTCGTGGAGCACACCGTCAATCTCGGCCTCGACTACTGCACAGCCGGGCATTGAGGACAACAGGATGCGGCGCAGCGCGTTGCCCAGGGTGTGGCCAAAACCACGCTCGAGAGGCTCGAGAGTGATCTTGGCGCGGGTTGGACTGACAACCTGCACATCAATGTGGCGGGGTGTCAGGAACTCATTTACCGAAATCTGCATGGATGCACCTATTTTCTAGCCCTTACTTGGAGTAGAGCTCGACAATCAGGCTTTCGTTGATGTCGGCGGACAGATCACTGCGAGCAGGAACGTTCTTGAAAACGCCCGACTTCTTCTCAGTGTCTACTTCTACCCATTCTACGCGGCCACGTTGGGCACACAGATCGAGAGCTTGGACAATGCGAAGTTGGTTTTTTGCTTTCTCGCGAACTGCGACCACGTCACCAGCACGAACCTGGTAGGACGGAACGTTTACGGTCTGACCGTTAACGCTGATCGACTTGTGCGATACCAGCTGACGGGATTCGGCACGAGTCGAACCAAAGCCCATACGGTATACAACGTTGTCCAGACGGCATTCGAGCAGTTGCAGCAGGTTTTCACCGGTTGCACCTTTCTTGCCAGCAGCTTCTTTGTAGTAGCCGCTGAACTGACGCTCGAGAACGCCGTAGATACGACGGACCTTCTGCTTTTCACGCAGCTGGGTGCCGTAATCGGACTGGCGACCGCGGCGTTGGCCGTGGATACCAGGTGCTGCTTCAATGTTGCACTTCGATTCGATCGCGCGCACGCCGCTCTTCAGGAAGAGATCGGTGCCTTCGCGACGAGCGAGTTTGCATTTTGGACCAATGTAACGAGCCATTCTTTACAATCTCCTGGATTACACGCGGCGCTTCTTCGGCGGACGGCACCCGTTGTGCGGGATTGGCGTCACGTCGGTGATGCTGGCGATCTTATAGCCACAGCCGTTCAAAGCACGGACAGCAGACTCACGACCTGGACCTGGACCTTTGACGTTAACGTCGAGGTTTTTCAGGCCATATTCCAGCGCAGCTTGACCAGCACGTTCAGCAGCTACTTGAGCAGCAAACGGGGTGGACTTGCGGGAACCGCGGAAACCCGAACCACCGGAGGTAGCCCAAGAAAGCGCGTTACCTTGACGGTCGGTGATGGTCACGATGGTGTTGTTAAAAGATGCATGGATGTGGGCGATGCCATCAACCACTGTCTTTTTAACTTTTTTACGAGGACGAGCAGCAGGTTTTGCCATGATAATTTTCCTGTCGATTCGCTGGGGCGATTACTTGCGGATCGGCTTACGCGGACCTTTACGGGTACGCGCGTTAGTCTTGGTACGCTGACCGCGTACTGGAAGACCACGACGATGACGCAGACCGCGATAGCAACCGAGGTCCATCAAACGCTTGATTTTCATGTTGATTTCGCGACGCAGGTCACCTTCAGTGGTGAACTTCGCCACTTCGCCACGCAGCAATTCAATCTGCTCGTCGCTCAGATCCTTGATCTTAGCGGCTGGGTTTACCCCAGCAACCGCGCAAATTTTCTGCGCAGTAGTGCGACCAACACCATAGATGTAGGTCAGCGAGATAACAGTGTGCTTGTTATCTGGAATGTTAACGCCTGCAATACGGGCCATTCAGTGGGACTCCAATTGACAGCTACCTACGCCCCGGAAGCCAAGAAATAGGGCGCGAGATAATATCGCTGTAATAACAAATAATCAACCCGGCAGCGCACTAGCTGCCGGGCTTCAAGCGGATCACACTCAGCCTTGGCGCTGTTTGTGACGCGGTTCCGCGCTGCAAATTACTCGAACAACACCTTCGCGGCGAATAATCTTGCAGTTACGGCACAGCTTTTTCACCGATGCACGAACTTTCATCACCAACTCCTCGAACCTTATGGGTACTCAGCGCAACATGCCGCTGCCGTAACCCTTCAGGTTGGCTTTCTTCATCAGGGATTCGTACTGGTGCGAAACGAGGTGCGATTGTACTTGGGACATGAAGTCCATCACAACCACGACCACGATCAGCAACGAGGTCCCGCCAAGGTAGAACGGAACGTTTGCTGCAACCACCAGGAACTGGGGCAACAAGCACACGGCCGTCATATATAGAGCACCGAACAGGGTCAAACGAGTCAGAACGCCATCAATGTAGCGTGCAGACTGCTCACCTGGACGAATACCCGGAATAAAGGCACCGGACTTCTTCAGGTTTTCCGCTACGTCTTTCGGATTGAACATCAACGCCGTATAGAAGAAGCAGAAGAAAATAATCCCTGCACTAAACAGCAGAATATTCAACGGCTGACCAGGAGCGATCGACTGAGAGAGGTCCTGCAGCCAGCCCATATTTTCAGACTGACCAAACCAGGTACCCAACGAAGCCGGAAACAGCAAAATGCTGCTCGCGAAAATTGCCGGAATAACACCGGCCATATTCACTTTCAGCGGCAAGTGGCTGGTCTGCGCAGCAAAAACCTTACGGCCCTGCTGACGCTTGGCGTAGTGAACAGCAATACGACGCTGGCCACGCTCAATGAACACCACAAAACCGATAATCGCTACTGCCAGCAAACCGATGGCAACCAGGGCAAAGATATTGATATCACCCTGACGCGCAGACTCGAAAGACTGCCCGATTGCTCTCGGAAGACCGGCGACGATACCTGCGAAAATCAACATCGAGATACCGTTACCAACACCACGCTCAGTAATCTGCTCACCCAGCCACATCATGAACATCGCACCAGCCACAAAAGTGGATACCGCGACGAAATGGAAGCCAAAGTCACCAGTGAACGCAACACCCTGCCCCGCCAAGCCAACGGACATGCCGATAGCTTGAACCAGGGCGAGGATGACAGTGCCGTAGCGGGTGTACTGGCTAATCTTGCGACGGCCAGCTTCACCTTCCTTCTTCAACTGCTCCAGCTGCGGGCTGACGGCGGTCATCAGTTGCATGATGATCGATGCCGAGATGTACGGCATGATCCCCAGTGCAAAAATGCTCATCCGTTCCAGCGCGCCGCCAGAAAACATGTTGAACAAGCTAAGAATGGTCCCCTCATTCTGTCGAAACAGGTCTGCGAGTCGGTCCGGGTTGATACCTGGAACCGGGATGTGTGCGCCTATTCGGTAGACGATAATCGCCAGGAACAGAAAACGCAGACGAGCCCAAAGTTCAGACATACCGCCTTTGCCGAGCGCTGAGAGAGCACCTTGCTTAGCCATTTATTCCTCGAACTTGCCGCCAGCTGCTTCGATAGCCGAACGCGCACCTTTGGTGGCGCCGATTCCCTTGCCGATAGTGACAGCGCGAGTCACTTCACCGGACAGCATGATTTTCACACGCTGTACGTTGACGTTGATCACGTTGGCATCTTTCAGGGTCTGCACAGTAACGATGTCGCCTTCCACTTTAGCCAGCTCGGACAGACGCACTTCTGCGCGGTCCATGGCCTTCAGGGAAACGAAACCGAACTTAGGCAGGCGACGATGCAGCGGCTGTTGACCGCCTTCAAAGCCTGGAGCAATGGTGCCACCGGAGCGGGAGGTTTGACCTTTGTGGCCACGGCCACCAGTCTTACCCAAACCGCTACCGATACCACGGCCCGGACGATGCTTTTCGCGACGGGAACCCGGCGCTGGACTCAGATCATTGAGTTTCATCGATTAACCCTCGACACGCAGCATGTAGTAAGCCTTGTTGATCATCCCGCGATTCTCGGGAGTATCCTGGACTTCTACAGTGTGACCGATGCGACGCAGACCCAAACCCTTAACGCACAATTTGTGGTTAGGGATGCGGCCGGTCATGCTTTTGATCAGCGTTACTTTAACGGTAGCCATGATCAGAAGATCTCCTTGACGCTTTTGCCACGCTTGGCGGCAATGGATTCAGGAGATTGCATAGCTTTCAAACCTTTGAAAGTGGCGTGAACCACGTTTACCGGGTTAGTCGAGCCATAGCACTTGGCCAGAACGTTCTGAACGCCAGCAACCTCGAGGACAGCACGCATAGCGCCGCCAGCGATGATACCGGTACCTTCAGAAGCAGGCTGCATGTACACCTTCGAAGCGCCGTGAGCGGACTTCATTGCGTACTGCAGCGTGGTGCCGTTCAGATCAACTTGGATCATGTTGCGACGAGCAGCTTCCATTGCCTTCTGGATCGCAGCAGGCACTTCACGTGACTTACCACGGCCGAAGCCAACGCGCCCTTTACCATCACCAACCACGGTCAACGCGGTGAAAGTGAAGATACGGCCGCCTTTAACGGTTTTGGCTACGCGGTTAACTTGAACCAGCTTCTCAATGTAGCCTTCGTCGCGCTTTTGGTCGTTATTTGACATAACTTAGAACTCCAGCCCAGCTTCACGAGCAGCATCAGCCAGCGCTTTAACGCGGCCGTGGTACTTGAAGCCAGAGCGGTCGAAAGCCACTTGCGAGACGCCAGCGGCCTTAGCACGCGTAGCGACCAGCTGGCCAACCTTTGTGGCCGCGTCGATGTTGCCAGTGGCACCATCACGCAGTTCTTTATCCAAAGTCGAGGCGCTGGCCAAGACTTTGTTGCCGTCGGCCGAGATGACCTGGGCGTAGATGTGCTGCGACGAGCGGAACACGCAGAGACGCACGACTTCGAGTTCGTGCATTTTCAGGCGTGCTTTGCGAGCGCGACGCAGTCGAGTAACTTTTTTGTCGGTCATTTGCTATGCCCTACTTCTTCTTGGCTTCTTTACGACGGACGACTTCGTCCGCGTAGCGCACACCTTTGCCTTTGTACGGCTCTGGTGGACGGAAGTCGCGGATCTCAGCAGCCACTTGACCTACCAGTTGCTTATCGATGCCCTTGATCAGGATATCGGTCTGGCTAGGAGTCTCAGCGGTGATGCCTTCCGGCAGTTCGTAATCCACTGGGTGCGAGAAGCCAAGGGCCAGGTTCAAAACCGTGCCTTTTGCTTGCGCTTTGTAACCAACACCGACCAGCTGGAGCTTACGCTCGAAGCCTTGGCTTACGCCTTGGACCATGTTGTTTACCAACGCACGCGTGGTACCAGCCATTGCGCGAGTTTGTTGATCGCCATTGCGAGCAGCGAAACGCAGCTCACCAGCTTCTTCAACGATCTCAACGGACGAATGGATATTCAGTTCAAGAGTGCCCTTGGCACCCTTCACCGAAAGCTGTTGGCCTGCGAATTTGACTTCGACACCGGCTGGCAGCTTAACGGGGTTCTTAGCGACGCGAGACATGCTTATCCCCCCTTAGAACACAGTGCAAAGAACTTCGCCGCCGACACCGGCAGCGCGCGCAGCACGATCCGTCATCACACCTTTGTTGGTGGAGACGATAGACACGCCCAGACCGCCACGAACTTTCGGCAGATCTTCAGCGGACTTGTACTGACGCAGGCCTGGACGGCTAACGCGCTTCACTTCCTCGATGACCGAACGGCCTTCGAAGTACTTCAGCTCGATGGACAGCAGTGGTTTGATTTCGCTGCTGATCTGATAACCCGCAATGTAGCCTTCGTCTTTCAGGACTTTGGCAACAGCAACCTTCAACTTGGAAGATGGCATGCTTACGACGGACTTTTCAGCCATCTGGGCATTACGGATACGAGTTAGCATGTCCGCTAACGGGTCCTGCATACTCATGGGCTAGACGCTCCTAATACAAAAAAATTAGCCTTGCGGCTACATATGTCGCTGAGAATCTCCGGGTAAAAAACACGGGCTCAGGCGAGCCGCGTATTTTAGACACACTCCGGAAATGAAACAAGCCCCAAAAGGGGCTTGTTCCAGATTCAGGGCCACCGGCGGTCAGTATCTTTCGATTCAGACCACCTAGGCGCTGAAAGTACTTACCAGCTGGCTTTAACCAAACCTGGTACGTCACCACGCATTGCCGCTTCACGCAATTTGTTACGGCCGAGGCCGAACTTGCGGTAAACGCCGTGTGGACGACCGGTCAGGCGGCAGCGGTTACGCATGCGCGAAGCGCTTGCGTCACGTGGCTGCTTCTGCAGGGCAACTGTAGCTTCCCAACGCGCTTCTGGACTTGCGTTCAGATCAACGATGATTGCTTTCAGTGCTGCACGCTTCTTGGCGTACTTGGCAACCGTGAGCTGACGCTTCAGCTCGCGGTTTTTCATGCTCATCTTGGCCATGGTCCTACTCCAATCAGTTGCGGAACGGGAATTTGAAAGCACGCAACAGGGCGCGACCTTCATCATCGTTCTTGGCAGTGGTGGTCAGGGTGATGTCCAGACCGCGGAGAGCATCGATCTTGTCGTAGTCGATTTCCGGGAAGATGATCTGCTCTTTCACGCCCATGCTGTAGTTACCACGACCATCGAAGGACTTGGCATTCAGGCCGCGGAAGTCGCGAACCCGAGGCAGGGAGATCGACAGCAGACGATCCAGGAATTCGTACATACGCTCACGGCGCAGAGTCACTTTGACGCCGATCGGCCAACCTTCACGGACTTTAAAGCCAGCGATGGATTTCCGAGCGTAAGTCACAACGACTTTTTGACCGGTGATCTTTTCCAGGTCAGCAACAGCGTGCTCGATGACTTTTTTGTCGCCGATCGCTTCGCCCAGACCCATGTTCAGGGTGATTTTGGTAACGCGCGGAACTTCCATCACGTTCCCGAGCTTAAGTTCTTCCTTAAGCTTGGGGGCGATTTCCTTCCGGTAAATCTCTTGTAGTCGTGCCATGGTCTTATCTACCTAGCAGTGTTCAAGCATCAACCGCTTTTTGGGTCGACTTGAAGACACGAATTTTCTTACCGTCTTCTACTTTGAAACCAACGCGGTCAGCCTTGTTGGTTTCGCCATTGAAGATGGCGACGTTAGAAGCGTGCAGTGGCGCTTCTTTCTCGACGATACCGCCTTGTACGCCCGACATCGGGTTAGGCTTGGTATGACGCTTGACCAGGTTCAGACCACCAACAACCAGACGGTCGTCAGCGAGAACCTTCAGCACCTTACCGCGCTTACCTTTGTCTTTGCCGGCGATCACGATGATCTCGTCGTCACGACGAATCTTTTGCATGTCGGATCTCCTTACAGCACTTCTGGGGCGAGCGAGACGATCTTCATGAACTTCTCAGTACGAAGTTCACGGGTCACTGGCCCAAAGATACGGGTGCCGATCGGCTCTTGCTTGTTGTTCAGAAGAACAGCAGCGTTGCCATCAAAGCGGATAATGGAGCCATCTGCACGGCGTACGCCGTGACGAGTGCGGACTACAACAGCAGTCATCACTTGGCCTTTTTTCACCTTACCGCGAGGAATTGCTTCCTTCACGGTAACTTTGATGATGTCACCGATACCAGCGTAACGACGATGGGAGCCACCCAGCACCTTGATGCACATAACACGGCGAGCGCCGCTGTTATCGGCCACATCGAGCATGGATTGAGTCTGAATCATATAATTTCTCCGACCCCTAGTCCTTAGACTTCCACAGCGCGTTCGAGAACATCAACCAATGCCCAAGACTTAGTCTTGGCCAGCGGACGAGTTTCACGAATAGTGACTTTGTCGCCGATGTGGCACTGGTTGGTTTCGTCGTGCGCGTGCAGCTTAGTCGAACGCTTAACATATTTACCGTAGATCGGGTGCTTAACGCGACGCTCGATCAAAACGGTGATGGTTTTGTCCATCTTGTCGCTGACAACACGGCCAGTCAGCGTACGGACAGTCTTTTCGGCTTCAGCCATGATCACTTACCTGCCTGCTGGTTGAGCACAGTCTTCACGCGAGCAATGTCACGCTTAACTTGCGAGAGCAGATGAGACTGCCCCAACTGGCCAGTTGCTTTCTGCATGCGCAGATTGAACTGGTCGCGCAGCAGGCCGAGCAGTTGCTCGTTCAGCTGCTGTGCGGATTTTTCACGAAGTTCATTCGCTTTCATCACATCACCGTCCGTTTAACAAAGGCGGTGGCGAGCGGCAGCTTTGCAGCAGCCAGGGCAAAAGCCTCACGCGCCAGCTCTTCAGTTACACCCTCGATTTCATACAGGACTTTGCCTGGCTGAATCTGGGCTACCCAGTATTCCACGTTACCCTTACCTTTACCCATCCGAACCTCGAGAGGCTTTTTGGAGATCGGCTTGTCCGGGAATACACGGATCCAGATCTTGCCGCCACGTTTTACGTGACGGGTCAGTGCACGACGCGCTGACTCGATCTGACGAGCGGTGAGACGACCACGAGCTACAGACTTCAGCGCGAACTCGCCGAAGCTGACTTTGCTACCGCGCTGAGCCAGACCACGGTTGTGGCCTGTCATCTGCTTGCGGAACTTCGTACGCTTTGGTTGCAACATTTGGCGTACCCCTTACTTAGCAGCTTTTTTACGAGGCGCTGGTGCTTGTGGTTTCAGTTCTTCTTGGCGACCACCAATTACTTCGCCTTTGAAGATCCAAACCTTTACACCGATCACACCGTAAGTGGTGTGAGCTTCGTAGTTGGCATAGTCGATGTCGGCACGCAGGGTGTGCAGTGGCACACGACCTTCGCGATACCATTCAGTACGTGCGATTTCAGCACCGCCGAGACGACCGCTCACTTGGATTTTGATGCCTTTGGCACCAATGCGCATGGCGTTCTGTACGGCGCGCTTCATAGCGCGACGGAACATTACGCGACGCTCCAGCTGCTGAGCTACGCTCTGCGCAACCAGCATACCGTCGAGCTCCGGCTTGCGGATCTCTTCGATATTGATGTGCACAGGCACACCCATTTGCTTGGTCAGGTCCTGACGCAGTTTCTCAACATCTTCACCTTTCTTCCCGATAACGATACCTGGACGAGCGGTGTGGATGGTGATACGTGCAGTTTGCGCCGGACGATGGATATCGATACGGCTTACGGACGCGCTTTTTAGTTTGTCTTGGAGATACTCACGCACCTTCAGATCAGCGAACAAATAGTCCGCATAAGTCCGACCGTCTGCGTACCAGACGGAGGTGTGCTCCTTGACGATTCCCAGGCGAATGCCAATGGGATGTACTTTCTGACCCATCTCTTCGACTCCGTTACTTGTCAGCAACCTTGACAGTGATATGGCAAGACCGCTTGACGATGCGATCAGCACGGCCTTTGGCACGTGGCATGATGCGCTTCAGCGAACGCCCTTCGTTGACGAAAACGGTGCTGACCTTCAGGTCATCAACGTCTGCGCCTTCGTTATGCTCGGCGTTGGCTACGGCCGACTCCAGCACTTTCTTCATGATCTCGGCGGCTTTCTTACTGCTGAAAGCCAACAGGTTGAGCGCTTCGCCCACCTTCTTCCCGCGGATCTGGTCGGCGACCAAGCGGGCTTTCTGGGCGGAGATTCGAGCGCCCGACAACTTAGCGGCTACTTCCATTTCCTTACCCCTTAACGCTTGGCTTTCTTGTCTGCCACGTGCCCACGATAAGTGCGGGTACCGGCAAACTCGCCTAGTTTGTGGCCGACCATGTCTTCGTTAACGAGAACTGGGACGTGCAGACGACCGTTGTGTACAGCGATGGTCAGACCGACCATTTGTGGCAGGATCATCGAACGACGCGACCAGGTCTTAACTGGTTTGCGATCGTTCTTTTCCGCCGCCACTTCGATCTTCTTCAGTAGGTGAAGATCAATAAAAGGACCTTTTTTCAGAGAACGTGGCACTGTCGTATCCCTCTATTTACTTGCGACGACGGACGATCATTTTGTCGGTACGCTTATTACCACGAGTCTTCGCGCCCTTAGTCGGGAAGCCCCATGGCGATACCGGATGACGACCACCAGAGGTACGACCTTCACCACCACCGTGTGGGTGGTCAACCGGGTTCATGGCAACACCACGAACGGTTGGGCGAACGCCACGCCAGCGTTTGGCACCAGCTTTACCCAGCGAACGCAGGCTGTGCTCGGAGTTCGAGACTTCACCCAGGGTCGCGCGGCATTCAGCCAGCACTTTACGCATCTCACCAGAACGCAGACGCAGGGTCACGTAGACACCTTCACGAGCGATCAGCTGAGCCGAAGCACCAGCGGAACGAGCGATTTGCGCGCCTTTACCTGGCTTCAATTCGATGCCGTGTACGGTGCTACCAACTGGAATGTTACGCAGTTGCAGAGCGTTGCCCGGCTTGATCGGCGCCAAGGCACCTGCGATCAGCTGGTCGCCAGCACTCACGCCCTTAGGCGCGATGATGTAGCGACGCTCGCCATCTGCGTACAGCAGCAGAGCGATGTGAGCAGTACGGTTTGGATCGTATTCGATACGCTCGACAGTGGCAGCGATGCCATCTTTGTCGTTGCGACGGAAATCGACCAGACGATAATGCTGCTTATGGCCACCACCAATGTGACGAGTGGTAATACGACCATTGTTGTTACGACCACCAGTCTTCGATTTCTTCTCGAGCAGCGGTGCGTGAGGAGCGCCTTTATGCAGCTCCTGGTTGACCACCTTGACCACAAAACGGCGGCCAGGGGAAGTCGGTTTGCATTTAACGATTGCCATGATGCACCCCTTCCTTACTCAGCACTGCTGCTGAAATCGAGATCTTGGCCTGGCTGAAGGGAGATAACTGCCTTCTTCCAGTCATTACGCTTGCCCAGACCGCGAGCAGTGCGCTTGCTCTTACCCAGAACATTCAGGGTAGTAACACGCTCAACTTTCACGCTGAACAGGCTTTCGACGGCCTTCTTGATTTCCAGCTTGGTTGCGTCAGTTGCAACCTTGAAAACGAACTGGCCTTTCTTGTCAGCCAGAACCGTAGCCTTTTCGGAAACGTGCGGGCCAAGCAGAACTTTAAATACGCGTTCCTGGTTCATCCCAGCAGCTCCTCGAATTTCTTCACGGCCGACACGGTGATCAACACCTTGTCGTATGCGATCAGACTAACTGGATCGGAACCTTGCACGTCACGTACATCAACGTGTGGCAGGTTACGAGCAGCCAGGTACAGGTTCTGATCAACAGCTTCAGACACGATCAAAACGTCGGTCAGGCTCATGTTGTTCAGTTTGCCCAGCAGATCTTTGGTTTTTGGACTTTCAACAGCGAAGTCCTGAACCACGACCAGGCGATCAGTACGCACGAGTTCAGCAAGGATGGAGCGCAGTGCTGCGCGATACATCTTCTTGTTGAGCTTCTGAGAGTGATCCTGCGGACGAGCTGCGAAAGTGGTACCGCCGCCGCGCCAGATTGGGCTACGGATAGTACCGGCACGAGCACGGCCAGTACCTTTCTGACGCCACGGGCGCTTACCGCCACCACGAACGTCGGAACGGGTCTTTTGCTGCTTGCTACCTTGACGGCCGCCGGCCATGTAGGCCACGACTGCTTGGTGAACCAGCGTCTCGTTGAATTCGCCGCCAAATGTCAGTTCGGAAACTTCGATCGCTTGAGCGTCATTTACATTTAATTGCATGTCAGCTTCCCCTTAACCGCGAGCCTTGGCCGCTGGACGTACAACCAGGTTGCCGCCAGTAGCGCCAGGAACAGCACCCTTGACCAACAACAGATTGCGTTCAGCGTCGACGCGCACTACTTCGAGGGACTGCACGGTCACGCGCTCAGCGCCCATATGACCGGACATTTTTTTGCCCTTGAATACACGACCAGGAGTCTGGCACTGGCCAATAGAGCCCGGGACGCGGTGGGAGACGGAGTTACCGTGAGTGTTGTCTTGACCACGGAAATTCCAACGCTTGATCGTACCCTGGAAGCCTTTACCCTTGGACTGACCGGTTACATCAACCAGTTGACCAGCGGCGAAGATTTCAGCGTTGATCAGATCGCCAGCCTGGTAGTCGCCTTCTTCAAGACGGAACTCCATGACAGTACGACCAGCTGCAACGTTTGCTTTAGCGAAGTGGCCTGCTTGAGCAGCAGTCACACGCGAAGCACGACGCTCGCCGACAGTGACTTGCACTGCACGATAGCCATCGGTTTCTTCAGTTTTGAACTGGGTGACGCGATTCGGCTCGATCTCAATGACCGTAACCGGAATGGAGACACCTTCTTCGGTGAAAATACGGGTCATACCGCATTTACGACCGACTACACCAATAGTCATGTTGTAAACCTCATGAGTGTACGGGGCTTTCACCCGCTATGGCCGCCCATTTCAGAGCGTTACACGACTAAGACCCAAGTCTTAGCCGAGGCTGATCTGTACTTCCACACCGGCCGCCAGATCGAGCTTCATAAGTGCATCAACGGTTTTATCCGTTGGCTGGACGATGTCCAGTACGCGCTTATGAGTACGGATCTCGTACTGGTCACGCGCGTCTTTGTTGACGTGCGGGGAGACCAGAACGGTGAACCGCTCTTTACGGGTAGGCAGTGGAATTGGACCACGCACTTGAGCACCAGTACGTTTCGCGGTTTCCACGATTTCCTGGGTGGATTGGTCGATCAGGCGATGGTCAAAAGCCTTCAACCTGATACGGATTTGCTGATTTTGCATTGGATTTCAGACTCCGGCTGCTATTCCCAGCGAGCGCAATACGCCCGTTAAAAGGAGGCGCAATTCTATAGACGCCCTAGATAGGTGTCAACCCAATAAAAAAGCCCCCGCTGAGCGGGGGCTTTTCAAAGCATCGAAGCTATCTCAAAAGAGACGCTTACTCGATGATTTTAGCTACAACACCAGCACCAACGGTACGGCCGCCTTCACGGATAGCGAAGCGCAGACCGTCTTCCATTGCGATGGTCTTGATCAGGGTAACTTCCATTTGGATGTTATCGCCTGGCATTACCATTTCAACGCCTTCTGGCAGCTGGCAGTTACCAGTCACGTCAGTAGTACGGAAGTAGAACTGTGGACGGTAGCCTTTGAAGAACGGAGTGTGACGACCGCCTTCTTCCTTGCTCAGAACGTAAACTTCTGCGGTGAACTTGGTGTGCGGCTTAACCGAACCCGGCTTAACCAGAACCTGGCCACGCTCAACGTCGTCACGCTTGGTACCACGCAGCAGAACGCCGCAGTTCTCGCCAGCACGACCTTCGTCGAGCAGCTTGCGGAACATTTCAACACCAGTGCAGACGGTGTTGGTGGTATCACGCAGACCAACGATTTCCAGTGCATCTTGAACGCGAACGATACCGCGCTCGATACGACCAGTAACAACAGTACCACGACCGGAGATCGAGAATACGTCTTCGATTGGCATCAGGAACGGCTTGTCGGTCAGACGAACTGGTTCTGGGATGTAGCTGTCCAGAGTTTCAACCAGTTTACGAACGGCAGTGGTGCCCATTTCGTTATCGTCTTTGCCTTCCAGCGCCATACGAGCAGAACCGATGATGATCGGAGTGTCGTCACCTGGGAAGTCGTAAGTGCTCAGCAGATCGCGCACTTCCATCTCAACCAGTTCCAGCAGCTCAGCGTCGTCTACCAGGTCAGCCTTGTTCAGGAAAACCACGATGTACGGAACGCCTACCTGACGGGACAGCAGGATGTGCTCACGGGTTTGTGGCATCGGACCATCAGCGGCCGAGCAAACCAGGATCGCGCCGTCCATCTGGGCAGCACCGGTGATCATGTTCTTCACATAGTCAGCGTGACCTGGGCAGTCAACGTGAGCGTAGTGACGGATCTTCGAGTTGTACTCGACGTGCGCGGTGTTGATGGTGATACCACGAGCTTTTTCTTCTGGAGCGCTGTCGATCTTATCGAAATCAACGACTGCAGAACCGAAAACCTCGGAGCAGACGCGAGTCAGAGCTGCGGTCAGAGTGGTTTTACCGTGGTCAACGTGACCGATAGTGCCAACGTTGACGTGCGGTAGGGAACGATCAAATTTTTCTTTAGCCACGACAATTAACTCCTTGCCTAAAGGACTGAATCAGCCTTGTTTTTTGGATACAGTTTCAGCGATGTGCGCCGGAGCTGTGTTGTATTTTTTGAATTCCATAGAGTAGCTTGCGCGACCCTGGGACATGGAGCGAACGTCGGTCGCATAACCGAACATCTCACCCAACGGAACCTCGGCGCGAATCACTTTGCCGGAAACCGTGTCTTCCATACCCAAGATCATGCCGCGACGACGGTTAAGGTCGCCCATGACATCACCCATATAGTCTTCAGGTGTAACAACTTCTACCGCCATGATTGGCTCAAGCAACTCACCACCGCCCTTCTGGGCCAGTTGCTTGGTTGCCATGGAAGCAGCCACCTTAAACGCCATCTCGTTGGAGTCGACGTCGTGGTAAGAACCGTCAAAAACGGTTGCTTTCAGGCCGATCAGCGGATAGCCGGCAACAACACCGTTCTTCATCTGCTCTTCGATACCCTTCTGGATAGCAGGGATGTATTCCTTAGGAACAACACCACCTACTACTTCGTTCACGAATTGCAGACCTTCCTGACCTTCGTCAGCAGGGGCAAAACGGATCCAGCAGTGACCGAACTGACCACGACCGCCGGACTGACGAACGAACTTGCCTTCGATTTCACAGTTCTTCGTGATGCGCTCACGATAGGAAACCTGAGGCTTACCGATGTTGGCTTCGACGTTGAACTCACGGCGCATCCGGTCAACCAGGATGTCCAGGTGCAACTCGCCCATGCCAGAGATGATCGTTTGACCAGTCTCTTCATCAGTTTTGACGCGGAAAGATGGATCTTCCTGAGCAAGCTTGCCCAGAGCGATACCCATTTTTTCCTGGTCATCCTTAGTCTTAGGCTCTACGGCAACCGAAATAACCGGCTCCGGGAAGTCCATGCGAACCAGGATGATTGGCTTGGCAGCGTCGCACAAAGTCTCACCAGTGGTGACGTCCTTCATGCCGATCAAGGCCGCGATGTCACCAGCGCGCACTTCCTTGATCTCTTCACGGGCGTTTGCGTGCATTTGCACCATACGACCCACACGCTCTTTCTTGCCTTTGACCGAGTTGATCACGCCGTCGCCGGAGGCCAACACGCCCGAGTAAACGCGGACGAAGGTCAGAGTACCCACGAATGGGTCGGTAGCGATCTTGAACGCCAGAGCCGAGAACGGCTCGCTGTCGTCAGCATGACGCTCCATCTCTTCTTCCTCGTTATCAGGGTTGGTACCCTTGATAGCAGGAATGTCGGTTGGGGCAGGCAAGTAGTCGATCACGGCGTCGAGAACCAGGGGAACACCCTTGTTCTTGAAGGAAGAACCGCAAACAGCCAAGACGATCTCACCAGCGATAGTACGCTGACGCAGAGCGGCCTTGATTTCCGCGTTGGTGAGTTCTTCACCTTCGAGGTACTTGTTCATCAGCTCTTCGCTGGCTTCGGCAGCAGCCTCAACCATGTTGTTGCGCCACTCGTCAGCCAGTTCCTGCAACTCTGCAGGGATAGGCTTGCGAACAGGAACCATACCTTTGTCAGCGTCATTCCAGTAGACCGCTTCCATGTTGAGCAGATCGATCTGACCCTGGAAGTTGTCTTCGGAACCGATAGCCAATTGGATTGGCACCGGTGTATGACCCAGACGCTGCTTGATCTGACCGATCACGCGCAGGAAGTTGGCACCAGCACGGTCCATCTTGTTTACGTAAACAAGACGTGGAACGCCGTACTTGTTGGCTTGACGCCATACGGTTTCCGACTGAGGCTCGACGCCCGAGGTACCGCAGAACACAACGACAGCGCCGTCGAGTACGCGCAGGGAACGCTCAACTTCAATAGTGAAGTCTACGTGGCCTGGGGTATCGATAACGTTGAAGCGGTGCTCGTCTTTGTACTGCTTCTCGGAACCTTTCCAGAAGGCGGTAATAGCAGCAGAAGTAATGGTAATACCACGCTCCTGCTCCTGAACCATCCAGTCTGTGGTCGCGGCGCCGTCATGCACCTCGCCCATTTTGTGACTTTTGCCGGTGTAAAACAGTACGCGCTCAGTGGTGGTGGTTTTACCAGCATCCACGTGAGCAACGATACCGATGTTACGGTAGCGGCTAATCGGAGTAGTACGAGCCATAAAGCCCTCGCAAAATTAGTGAAGCTAAGATTAGAAGCGGTAGTGCGAGAAAGCTTTGTTAGCTTCAGCCATACGGTGCACGTCTTCACGCTTCTTAACAGCAGCACCTTTACCTTCAGCAGCGTCCAACAGTTCGCCGGCCAAACGCAGAGCCATAGACTTCTCGCCGCGCTTACGGGCGAAGTCTACCAACCAGCGCATTGCCAGAGCGTTACGACGGGACGGACGAACTTCGACCGGAACCTGGTAAGTAGCACCGCCTACACGGCGCGACTTCACTTCGACCAGCGGAGCGATGGCGTCGAGAGCTTTCTCGAAGATTTCCAGGGGGTCGCTGTTCTTGCGTTCTTTAACCTTTTCCAGCGCGCCATAAACGATACGCTCGGCAACGGCTTTCTTGCCGCTTTCCATCACGTGGTTCATGAACTTGGCCAGAATTTGGCTTCCGTATTTTGGATCGTCAAGCACTTCGCGCTTGGCTGCTACGCGTCTTCTTGGCATGGATAAGCCCTCAAACGGTCTTCAGGTTCGCTCGGAATCGGTGCCCTTTCGGGACGCCTCCGACCTTACTCTTATCGACTCAGAAAATAAGATGATTCAGTTTTACAAAAAGCCGCTACTACTTAGGCTTCTTGGTACCGTACTTCGAACGACCCTGGTTACGACCTTTAACGCCGGAAGTATCCAAGGAGCCGCGTACGGTGTGATAACGAACACCTGGCAAGTCTTTTACACGACCGCCGCGGATCAGTACCACGCTGTGCTCTTGCAGGTTGTGGCCTTCACCGCCGATGTACGAGGAAACCTCGAAACCGTTGGTCAGGCGCACACGGCATACTTTACGCAGTGCCGAGTTAGGTTTTTTCGGCGTGGTGGTATACACACGAGTGCATACGCCACGACGTTGCGGGCAGTTCTGCAGCGCAGGCACGTCGGATTTCTCGACGATACGCTTACGCGGCTGACGTACCAGCTGGTTGATAGTTGCCATCTACTAGCTCCACTGTTGTCTTGCGACGCTATTGTCTTGCAAGAAAAGCAAAATGGCAGGAACGAATTCCCGCCAAATTTAGGGGTACAAGAGTCTAAAGAGGATCTTGCCCCCAGTCAAGGCAAGGCCCCGACCTCCCCTCTCGTCGAACCCAGGCAAAATTGCCTTGATCCGACGAATGGGGCTGCCAGGGCCCAGACTTATTTATCGCAGAACTCAGTTACCGCTTGAGTTCAGCGCTTCGGTCAGTGCAGCTTCCACTTCACTGGCGCTTACGCGCAACGGCTTGTCAGCATCACGGCGACGCTTACGCTCGCTGTGGTAAGCCAAACCGGTACCAGCCGGGATCAGACGACCCACGACCACGTTCTCTTTCAGGCCGCGCAGGTAATCGCGCTTGCCGGTTACCGCTGCTTCGGTCAGTACGCGAGTGGTCTCCTGGAAGGAGGCCGCCGAGATGAACGACTCAGTGGACAACGACGCCTTGGTAATACCCAGCAATACGCGAGTGAACTTGGAAACGAATTTCTCGTCGCCAGCCAGACGCTCGTTTTCCACCAGCACGTGAGTCAGTTCCATCTGGTCGCCCTTGATGAAACTGGAATCGCCGGATTCAGCGATCTCAACTTTACGCAGCATCTGACGCAGGATGGTCTCGATGTGCTTATCGTTGATCTTCACGCCTTGCAGGCGGTAAACGTCCTGGATCTCGTTAACGATGTACTTGGCCAGCGCACTCACACCCAGCAGACGCAGGATATCGTGTGGATCGCTCGGGCCGTCGGAGATAACTTCGCCGCGGTTTACCTGTTCGCCTTCGAACACGTTCAGGTGACGCCACTTTGGAATCAGCTCTTCGTACGGATCGGTACCGTCGTTCGGGGTAATGACCAGACGGCGCTTGCCCTTGGTTTCTTTACCGAACGCGATGGTGCCGCTGACTTCTGCCAGAATCGACGCTTCTTTCGGACGACGAGCTTCGAACAAGTCGGCAACACGCGGCAAACCACCGGTGATGTCACGGGTCTTCGAAGTTTCTTGCGGGATACGCGCGATAACATCACCGATCGCGATCTTCGCACCATCCGCTACACCGACCAATGCGTTGGCTGGCAGGAAGTACTGAGCAATTACGTCAGTGCCTGGCAGCAACAGATCCTTGCCGTTGTCATCGACCATCTTCACGGCAGGACGGATGTCTTTACCGGCAGCTGGACGATCTTTCGCGTCGAGTACTTCAATGTTGGTCATACCGGTCAATTCGTCAGTCTGACGCTTGATCGTGATGCCTTCTTCCATGCCCACGTAGGTCACGGTACCTTTCATTTCGGTAACGATTGGGTGAGTGTGCGGATCCCACTTGGCCACGATTGCGCCAGCGTCGACCTTGTCACCCTCTTTAACCGAAATCACAGCACCGTACGGCAGCTTGTAGCGCTCACGCTCACGACCGTAGTCATCAGCGATTGCCAGCTCACCGGAACGGGACACAGCCACCAGGTGACCATCCACTCGCTCAACGTGCTTCAGGTTGTGCAGGCGGACAGTACCGCCATTCTTCACCTGAACGCTGTCGGCTGCGGAGGTCCGGCTTGCCGCACCACCAATGTGGAACGTACGCATGGTCAGCTGGGTACCCGGCTCACCGATGGACTGGGCAGCAATAACGCCGACCGCTTCACCGATGTTCACCTGGTGACCACGAGCCAAGTCACGGCCGTAGCACTTGGCGCAAATGCCGTAGCGGGTTTCGCAGCTGATCGGCGAGCGAACGATCACTTCGTCGATGCTGTTGAGCTCGATGAACTCGACCCACTTCTCATCAACCAGTGTGCCGGCAGGAACGATAATTTCCTCGGTACCTGGCTTGAATACGTCACGGGCAATAACACGACCCAATACGCGCTCACCCAGTGGCTCTACAACGTCACCGCCTTCAATGTGCGGAGTCATCAGCAAGCCGTGCTCGGTGCCGCAATCGATCTCGGTTACAACCAGATCTTGCGCAACGTCTACCAGACGACGAGTCAGGTAACCGGAGTTAGCGGTTTTCAACGCGGTATCCGCCAGACCTTTACGAGCACCGTGAGTGGAGATGAAGTACTGGAGTACGCTCAACCCTTCACGGAAGTTCGCAGTAATCGGCGTTTCAATGATGGAACCGTCCGGCTTGGCCATCAGGCCACGCATACCGGCGAGCTGACGGATCTGCGCAGCAGAACCCCGGGCGCCCGAGTCGGCCATCATGTACATCGAGTTGAAAGACTCCTGGTCGACTTCGACGCCATGACGGTCGATGACTTTCTCTTTCGAGAGGTTGGCCATCATTGCCTTGGATACTTCGTCGTTGGCCTTGGACCAAAGGTCGATCACTTTGTTGTACTTCTCGCCCTGTGTTACCAGGCCCGAGGCGTACTGGCTTTCGATCTCTTTCACTTCATCAGTAGCAGCACTGATGATGCGGGCTTTTTCATCAGGGATAACGAAGTCGTTAACGCCAATGGAAACGCCGGAAATAGTCGAATAGGCAAAACCGGTGTACATCAATTGGTCAGCGAAGATCACGGTCTCTTTCAGACCAACCACGCGATAGCATTGGTTGATCAGCTTGGAGATCGCCTTTTTCTTCATCGGCAGGTTGACGACGTCGTACGACAGGCCTTTTGGCACAACCTGGTACAACAGCGCACGGCCAACGGTGGTGTCTACAATACGAGTGCCGCTCACGCTGCCGCCGTCACGGTCGTTGACCGTTTCGTTGATGCGCACCTTGACCTTGGCGTGCAGTGCGGCTTCGCCGGCACGGAACACACGGTCAACTTCCTGCAGGTCAGCGAACACACGACCTTCGCCTTTGGCGTTGATCGCCTCACGGGTCATGTAGTACAGACCCAATACAACGTCCTGCGACGGAACGATGATTGGCTCACCGTTGGCTGGCGACAGAATGTTGTTGGTCGACATCATCAACGCACGCGCTTCCAACTGGGCTTCCAGTGTCAGCGGTACGTGCACGGCCATTTGGTCGCCGTCGAAGTCGGCGTTGTACGCAGCACAGACCAGAGGGTGCAGCTGGATAGCCTTACCTTCGATCAGTACCGGTTCAAACGCCTGGATACCCAGACGGTGAAGGGTCGGTGCACGGTTGAGGAGAACCGGGTGTTCGCGAATCACTTCAGCGAGAACGTCCCAAACCTCTGGCAGCTCGCGCTCGACCATTTTCTTGGCCGCTTTGATGGTGGTCGCGAGACCGCGCATTTCCAGCTTGCCGAAGATGAATGGCTTGAACAACTCAAGTGCCATCTTCTTAGGCAGACCGCACTGGTGCAGACGCAGGGTCGGGCCTACGGTAATTACCGAACGACCAGAGTAGTCAACACGCTTACCGAGCAAGTTCTGACGGAAACGACCTTGCTTACCCTTGATCATGTCAGCCAAGGATTTCAGAGGACGCTTGTTGGAACCGGTGATAGCGCGGCCACGACGACCGTTGTCGAGCAAGGCATCGACAGCTTCCTGCAACATACGCTTTTCGTTGCGCACGATGATGTCCGGAGCGGACAGATCGAGCAGGCGCTTCAAGCGATTGTTACGGTTGATCACACGGCGGTACAGGTCGTTGAGGTCGGAAGTCGCGAAACGACCACCATCCAACGGTACCAGCGGACGCAGATCTGGCGGCAGAACCGGCAGAACGGTCAGCACCATCCACTCTGGCAGGTTGCCGGAACCCTGGAAGGCTTCCATCAACTTCAGACGCTTGGACAGCTTCTTGATCTTGGTTTCGGAGTTGGTTTGCGGAATTTCTTCGCGCAGACGGCCAATCTCGTGTTCCAGGTCGATAGCGTGCAGCAGTTCGCGGACAGCTTCGGCACCCATGCGGGCATCGAAATCATCACCGAACTCTTCCAGCGCTTCGAAATACTGCTCGTCATTCAGCAGCTGCCCCTTTTCAAGGGTGGTCATGCCTGGATCGATAACGACATAGCTCTCGAAGTAGAGAACGCGCTCGATATCACGCAGGGTCATGTCCATCAGCAAGCCGATACGGGACGGCAACGATTTCAGGAACCAGATGTGGGCAACCGGCGAAGCCAGCTCGATGTGCGCCATGCGCTCACGACGAACCTTGGCGAGTGCAACTTCAACGCCACACTTCTCGCAGATCACACCACGGTGCTTCAAGCGCTTGTACTTACCGCACAGGCACTCGTAATCCTTTACCGGGCCAAAAATTTTGGCGCAGAACAGGCCGTCACGTTCAGGTTTGAACGTACGGTAGTTGATGGTTTCCGGCTTTTTAACTTCACCGAACGACCACGAACGGATCATCTCAGGCGATGCCAATCCAATACGGATGGCGTCGAACTCTTCGACTTGACCCTGGTTTTTCAGCAAATTCAGTAGGTCTTTCAAGGCCTTTCCTCCTGGCGGAGCAGAGAGCGGGCCAAACGGCCCCGCTCTCGATTCGCGTCACGTGTTATTCGGTTTCCAGATCGATATCGATGCCGAGGGAACGAATTTCTTTGATCAACACGTTGAAGGACTCGGGCATGCCCGGCTCCATACGGTGATCGCCGTCCACGATATTTTTGTACATCTTGGTCCGACCGTTCACATCGTCCGACTTCACTGTGAGCATTTCTTGCAGAGTGTAAGCAGCACCGTATGCTTCCAGTGCCCAGACCTCCATCTCCCCGAAACGCTGACCACCGAACTGAGCCTTACCACCCAGCGGCTGCTGGGTAACCAGGCTGTACGAACCGGTAGAACGAGCGTGCATCTTGTCGTCTACCAAGTGGTTCAGCTTCAGCATGTACATGTAGCCAACAGTAACCGGGCGCTCGAACTTGTTACCGGTACGGCCATCGAACAGCTGCATCTGGCCGCTTTCTGGCAGGTCTGCCAGTTTCAGCATGGCCTTGATTTCGCTTTCCTTGGCACCGTCGAACACCGGGGTAGCCATTGGAACGCCGCCGCGCAGGTTCTTCGCCAGATCCAGGATTTCCTGGTCGGAGAAGGTATCCAGCTCTTCCTTACGACCGCCGATCTCGTTGTAGATCTCGTGCAGGAACTTGCGCAGGTCAGCAACCTTGCGCTGCTCTTCGATCATACGATTGATCTTCTCGCCCAGACCTTTAGCCGCGAGGCCCAGGTGGGTTTCAAGGATCTGACCAACGTTCATACGCGAAGGTACGCCCAACGGGTTGAGGACGACGTCGACCGGGGTGCCATTGGCATCGTGCGGCATGTCTTCAACCGGCATGATCACGGAGACCACACCTTTGTTACCGTGACGACCGGCCATCTTGTCGCCCGGTTGGATGCGACGACGGATTGCCAGGTAAACCTTGACGATTTTCAGCACGCCTGGAGCAAGGTCATCGCCCTGCTGCAGTTTGCGCTTCTTGTCTTCGAACTTGTCGTCCAGCAGACGGCGGCGATCAACGATGTAGGCCTGGGCCTTCTCAAGTTGCTCGTTCAGAGCATCTTCAGCCATGCGCAGCTTGAACCACTGACCATGTTCAAGACCATCGAGGACTTCATCGGTGATGTCCTGACCTTTCTTCAGGCCTGCGCCGCCTTCAGCCTTGTGGCCTACCAGAGCGGAGCGCAGACGTTCGAAGGTCGCGCCTTCAACGATACGGAACTCTTCGTTCAGGTCCTTGCGGATCTCGTCGAGCTGGGTCTTCTCGATGGACAGTGCACGAGCATCACGCTCTACGCCGTCACGGGTGAAGACCTGTACGTCGATGACAGTACCCTTGGTACCGGTAGGTACACGCAGGGAAGTATCTTTAACGTCGCTGGCTTTTTCACCGAAGATGGCACGCAACAGCTTCTCTTCTGGAGTCAGTTGGGTCTCGCCTTTCGGAGTGACCTTACCAACCAGAATGTCGCCTGCACCAACTTCAGCACCTACATAAACGATACCGGCTTCGTCCAGCTTGTTCAGTGCAGCTTCACCCACGTTCGGGATGTCTGCAGTGATTTCCTCTGGCCCAAGCTTGGTGTCACGTGCCACACAGGTCAGTTCCTGAATGTGGATCGTGGTGAAGCGATCTTCTTGAACCACACGCTCGGACAGGCAGATGGAGTCTTCGAAGTTGAAGCCGTTCCATGCCATGAACGCGATGCGCATGTTCTGACCCAAAGCCAGTTCACCCATATCGGTGGACGGACCGTCAGCCATGATGTCGCTGCGCTGAACGCGATCACCCTTACGCACCAGCGGACGCTGGTTGATGCAAGTATTCTGGTTCGAGCGGGTGTATTTGGTCAGGTTGTAGATGTCGACACCGGCTTCACCCGTTTCAACTTCATCATCAGCAACACGAACCACGATACGGCTGGCATCAACGGAGTCGATCACGCCGCCACGACGAGCCACGACGCAAACGCCGGAGTCACGAGCTACGTTACGCTCCATGCCGGTACCTACCAGCGGCTTGTCAGCACGCAGGGTCGGTACAGCCTGACGCTGCATGTTGGAACCCATCAACGCACGGTTGGCGTCATCGTGTTCCAGGAACGGGATCAGCGACGCAGCAACCGAAACTACCTGCTTCGGCGACACGTCCATCAAGGTGACGTCTTCCGGCGCCTTGACGGTGAACTCGTTCAGGTGACGAACAGCTACCAGCTCGTCGATCAGGACTTTCTTGTCGTTCATCGTGGCCGAAGCCTGAGCGATCACGTGATCAGCTTCTTCGATGGCGGACAGGAACACGATCTCATCGGTGACCAGAGCGTCTTTCACCACACGGTACGGGCTCTCGAGGAAGCCGTACTGGTTGGTGCGCGCATAGGCGGCCAGGGAGTTGATCAGACCGATGTTCGGGCCTTCCGGCGTTTCGATCGGGCATACACGACCGTAGTGCGTCGGGTGTACGTCACGCACTTCAAAGCCAGCACGCTCACGGGTCAGACCGCCCGGGCCCAGTGCGGAAACACGGCGCTTGTGGGTGATCTCTGAGAGCGGGTTGTTCTGGTCCATGAACTGCGAGAGCTGGCTGGAACCGAAGAACTCTTTCACCGCTGCAGCCACTGGCTTGGCGTTGATTAGGTCCTGCGGCATCAGGCCTTCGCTTTCAGCCATCGACAGACGCTCTTTGACCGCACGCTCAACACGCACCAGGCCAACGCGGAACTGGTTCTCGGCCATCTCGCCTACGCAGCGAACACGACGGTTACCCAGGTGGTCGATGTCATCGACGATGCCTTTGCCGTTACGGATGTCGACCAGAGTCTTCAGGACCGCAACGATGTCTTCCTTGCACAGCACGCCCGAACCTTCGATCTCGGTGCGACCGATACGACGGTTGAACTTCATCCGGCCGACCGCAGACAGGTCGTAGCGCTCAGGGCTGAAGAACAGGTTGTTGAACAGGGTTTCTGCAGCGTCTTTGGTTGGTGGCTCGCCAGGACGCATCATGCGATAGATTTCTACCAGCGCTTCCAATTGGTTGCTGGTGGAGTCGATCTTCAGTGTGTCGGAGACGAATGGACCACAGTCGATATCGTTGGTGTACAGGGTCTCGATACGAACAACTTGAGCCTTGGCGATTTTCGCCAGGATCTCGGTGTTCAGCTCGGTGTTGCACTCAGCCAGGATTTCGCCTGTAGCCGGGTGAACAATGACCTTGGCGGTCGTGCGACCCAGGACGTAGTCCAAAGGCACGTCCAGCGACTTGATACCTGCTTTTTCGATCTGGTTGATGTGGCGCGCAGTAATACGACGACCCGCCTCAACAATGACCTTGCCCTTTTCATCCTGGATGTCCAAGACGGCAATTTCACCACGCAGGCGAGATGCAATCAGTTCCAGGCTGAGGGTTTCATCCTTCAGGCTGAATACGTTGGTGGTGTAGAACGCATCCAGGACTTGCTCAGTGGTGTAGCCAAGCGCGCGCAGCAATACCGAGGCCGGCAGCTTACGACGACGGTCGATACGCACGAACACGCAGTCTTTCGGATCGAACTCAAAGTCCAACCACGAACCGCGGTACGGAATGATCCGCGCGGAGTACAGGAGCTTGCCGGAGCTGTGCGTCTTACCGCGGTCGTGGTCGAAGAACACGCCCGGAGAACGGTGCAGCTGGGAAACGATAACACGCTCGGTACCGTTGATAACGAAGGTACCGTTCTCAGTCATCAATGGGATTTCGCCCATGTAGACTTCTTGCTCTTTGATGTCCTTGATCGCTTTGTTCGACGACTCTTTGTCGAAAATGATCAGACGGACTTTTACCCGCAAAGGTACGGCGTACGTAACACCGCGCAACACGCATTCTTTGACATCAAATGCCGGTTCGCCCAGGCGATAACCGACGTACTCCAGCGCAGCATTGCCGGAGTAGCTGATGATCGGGAAAACGGATTTGAAGGCCGCATGCAGGCCCACGTCGCGGAACTGATCTTTGGTCGCTCCCGCCTGCAAGAATTCACGATACGAATCCAGCTGGATAGCCAGAAGGTACGGGACATCCATGACGTCCGGCAACTTGCTAAAGTCCTTGCGG
Organism: Pseudomonas sp. BR20; assembly: GCF_050780135.1. Taxonomy (NCBI): domain Bacteria; kingdom Pseudomonadati; phylum Pseudomonadota; class Gammaproteobacteria; order Pseudomonadales; family Pseudomonadaceae; genus Pseudomonas; species Pseudomonas sp. BR20. Next base: position 6,150,608 of record NZ_CP172012.1, read on the forward strand.
ATACGTTTTTTCTCAGTATATGAGTAAGCCATCAGCGTTCCCCAGCTTGGTCACCTGCTTGTTTGGCCCTCCCGACGGGAGCAGCCAGAAAATCTTGCAAACCCCATGGTTTGCACCACCGCATCGGGTGGCTACAGCGCGTTAATGGCGGCGACCGAGTCGACAGCCAAGAACGGAAAAAGGCCGGTGGCAAGAGCCACCAGCCATCAGCCTTCAGCTTAACGCTTGGGCTGGAGACGCAAGGTCGATGCTTACTTCAGCTCGACTTTAGCGCCTGCTTCTTCCAGAGTTGCTTTGGCTTTGTCGCCTGCATCTTTGGTCACTGCTTCCAGAACCATAGCAGGAGCGCCGTCAACTACAGCCTTGGCTTCTTTCAGGCCCAGACCGGTCAGTTCACGTACTGCCTTGATCACGTTAACTTTCTTCTCGCCAGCTTCCAGCAGCATGACGTTGAATTCGGTTTGCTCTTCAACAACGGCAGCAGCAGCAGCTGGGCCAGCGGAAGCAGCGGCAGCGGAAACGCCGAATTTTTCTTCGAAAGCTTTGATCAGCTCAACAACCTGCAGAACCGACATTTCAGCTACGGCGTTGAGGATATCGTCTTGGGAGATAGACATTGCTGTATTTCCTGAATTGGGGGACGGCCTACGCGGCCATCGAAATAAACAAAAATACGCGAGAGAAGTTGCTCAGCCTTAGGCTGCGGCAGCTTCTTTTTGCTCGCGAACTGCAGCCAGAGTACGAGCCAGCTTGCTGGTAGCGCCTTGAATCACGCTCATCAGCTGCGAAATGGCTTCGTTACGGGTCGGCAGTGTTGCCAGTACGTCGATTTGGTTAGCTGCGAGGAACTTGCCCTCGAACGCAGCTGCCTTGATCTCGAACTTATCCTGACTCTTAGCGAACTCTTTGAACAAACGGGCAGCAGCGCCTGGATGATCCTTGGAGAAAGCAATCAGAGTCGGGCCAGTGAACACGTCGTTGAGGACACTGTATTCAGTGTCAGCAACAGCGCGCTTGAGCAGGGTGTTACGTACAACACGTACGTACACGCCAGCTTCACGAGCCTCTTTACGGAGTCCGGTCATAGCGCCTACTGTCACACCACGGGCATCAGCCACGACAGCGGACAGAGCAGCTTTGGCAGCCTCGTTGACTTCAGCGACGATGGCCTTCTTGTCTTCGAGATTAATTGCCACGGGTTTAACTCCTGCTTGTTACCGTTTCATCTGGCCGAGGCCGGATGTCGTTTTGGTGTCTGATTCGGTAAGGAACCGGGAGCACCATCTGCGTAGGCTTGTGGTTTAAGACTTGCGCCGCCTACGGTCTTGGATAGCCCCCGCCAGGCAGGGACCCCAATTTTTCCAATTGGCGCAATTGCTTGCGCCAATCTGTGTCTTATACGTCCAGCGAGCCTTGGTCGATGACCAGACCTGGGCCCATAGTGGTGCTCAGGGTAACGCGCTTGACGTAGATACCTTTCGAGGAAGCTGGCTTGATACGCTTCAGATCAGCGATCAGGGCTTCAACGTTTTCCTTCAGCTTGACGGCGTCGAAGCCGACTTTGCCAACGGAGGTGTGAATGATGCCATTTTTGTCGGTGCGATAACGAACCTGACCAGCCTTGGCGTTTTTAACCGCGGTAGCTACGTCTGGTGTTACGGTGCCGACTTTAGGGTTAGGCATCAGGCCACGCGGGCCCAGGATCTGACCCAATTGACCTACAACACGCATTGCATCCGGGGAAGCAATAACTACGTCGTAGTTCAGGTCGCCGCCTTTCATTTCGGCAGCCAGGTCGTCCATACCAACGCGGTCGGCGCCGGCGGCCAGAGCAGCTTCAGCTGCCGGGCCTTGAGTGAAGACAGCTACACGAACAGTCTTACCAGTACCGTGTGGCAGCACAGTAGCGCTACGAACGACCTGGTCAGATTTACGTGGGTCAACACCCAGGTTTACAGCAACGTCAACGGACTCGCTGAACTTGACAGTCGACAGCTCGGTCAGCAGAGCAGCAGCGTCTACAAAGCTGTAGGACTTGCCCGCTTCGATTTTGCCGGCGATAGCCTTTTGGCGCTTGGTCAGCTTAGCCATTACACACCCTCCACGTTAAGGCCCATGCTACGAGCAGAACCGGCGATGGTACGCACGGCTGCATCCATATCAGCTGCAGTCAGATCCGCGTTTTTGGTTTTCGCGATTTCTTCCAGCTGAGCACGAGTTACGGTGCCAACCTTAACGGTGTTAGGACGAGCGGAACCGCTAGTCAGACCAGCAGCTTTCTTCAGCAAAACCGAAGCCGGGGTCGACTTGGTTTCGAAAGTGAAGCTACGGTCGCTGTATACAGTGATGATCACTGGAGTCGGCAGACCTGGCTCAAGACCCTGAGTACGGGCGTTGAAGGCCTTGCAGAACTCCATAATGTTCACGCCGTGCTGACCCAGAGCTGGACCAACAGGTGGGCTTGGATTGGCCTGAGCGGCCTTCACTTGCAGCTTGATGTAAGCGGTAATCTTCTTGGCCATGAGGCACTCCAATTACGGGTTCAAACGCCTCGAAAGGCTCCCCGGTTACTTGCGCGTTTATCCCAGTGACGACAAAACCCCACAGCCTAAGGCTGCGGGGTTGGGATGCTTACTCAGCTAGACCTTCTCGACCTGGCTGAATTCCAACTCCACCGGAGTAGAGCGACCGAAAATGAGCACCGCGACCTGGATCCGGCTCTTTTCGTAGTTAACCTCTTCGACGGTACCGTTGAAATCAGCAAACGGACCATCAGTGACACGAACAACCTCACCCGGCTCAAACAACGTCTTCGGCTTAGGCTTGTCGCTACCGTCGGCGACGCGGCGCAGAATTGCTTCTGCCTCTTTGTCAGTGATCGGAGCAGGCTTATCAGCAGTACCACCGATAAAACCCATAACACGAGGAGTATCCTTGACCAAGTGCCAAGTACCTTCGTTCATGTCCATCTGCACCAGCACATAGCCAGGGAAGAACTTGCGTTCACTCTTGCGCTTCTGACCATTCCGCATTTCAACCACTTCTTCAGTGGGAACCAGAATTTCGCCGAAGCCATCTTCCATGCCTGCCAGCTTTACGCGCTCCAGCAAAGAGCGCATAACATGCTTCTCGTAACCCGAGTAAGCATGCACAACGTACCAACGCTTAGCCACGGGACACCCTTAGCCAACAATCAAGGAAACAAGCCAGCCGAGCAGGGAATCGAGCCCCCACAACAGCAACGCCATAACCAGAACAACAGCCACGACAATCAATGTGGTCTGCGTGGTTTCTTGGCGAGTCGGCCAAACGACTTTACGAATTTCGGTGCGAGCTTCCTTCACCAGGACCGCGAAAGACTTGCCTTTGGCAGTCTGCAGGCCTACAAAGGCAGCTACAGCAGCAAGGGCCAGCAAAACGAGCACCCGGTACAGGATCGGCGAAGCAGAGTAGTACTGATTGCCAACAACGCCTACGACCACCAAAGCGACTACAGCGAGCCACTTGACCAGATCGAAACGAGAGCTTTGAGCTTCAGCCTTAGGAGTCATCTATGAAGATCCTGTGAAAAGAAAGCCAGATACACCACGTGAATCTGGCAGGTCAGGAGGGAATCGAACCCCCAACCTACGGTTTTGGAGACCGTCGCTCTGCCAATTGAGCTACTGACCTAAAACAAAATCAGGCCGACCATTATGCAGACCTGAAAAAGACTTTACAACAGCCAACCCCCAGAGACTTGAAATCACTCAACCACAAGCGATCTGAAACACCATCAAGCCGAGTCAGCCGTTAAAACAAAGGCAGATATTTTCATATCTGCCTTGTTATATGGAGCTCTTGAGCGGATTTGAACCGCTGACCTCACCCTTACCAAGGGTGTGCTCTACCAACTGAGCTACAAGAGCGAAACACTATGCACAACCTGCAAACTTGGAGCGGGTAGCGGGAATCGAACCCGCATCATCAGCTTGGAAGGCTGAGGTTCTACCACTAAACTATACCCGCGGAGCTTGCAGCTCACGCTAAAATGGTGGAGGGGGAAGGATTCGAACCTTCGAAGTCGTAGACGTCAGATTTACAGTCTGATCCCTTTGGCCGCTCGGGAACCCCTCCTAAGCGAGCCGGCATTCTACATCATGCCAGCCTTCTGTCAAGCATTTTCTCATTAAAAATATGAGGTTAGCTGCATTGACCTTAGCTTCGCACCGTACACTTTAAAGGTCTTCACTGCGAAGCGGGCGCCATTCTATGCAAACTATTCGAGAGTTGCAATGCCTTCGCACAGCATTATTTTATGTTTTAACTCATTGAATTCCTTAGCAAGGTTTTCAAAGGGCAGATCGTCAGCCAGACGTCGGCTTTCTGGGGCAACCCGGAGCCAGTAACCCTGCGCATCAGGAGTGCTCAGCAACTGAACCTTAACCTTTATATCCAGGCTAGTGAGACGCTGCTCAACGAATTGCGCCTGTCGCTGGTCGGCAAAGCCACCAATGTACAGGCAAGTACTTTGCGCATCAGATGCCTTAGCTCGATCCCTGCGGACCACAGCATCGGAGGACTCACTCAGCAGACGAATATCCTGCTGAGTATTCCGATAGAGACTCAAAGGGGTAACATCTTTAGCGCGCAACGGCGCTTCTTGCTGATGCCATATGTAGTAGAAGGCGTTGAGGACCACTAAAAGCAAAAACAGCCAACGCATAAACACCTCAAGATAAAGGGCACGCCATCGCCAGACCTACGAAAATCAAATCAGGCACGAGTCGAGCCTGAGGCACGGCATCCCTCACCAAATCAGCATCGCCACCTGTCAGGAATACAGTAAAGTTATCACCCCAATAACTTCGGGCCAGCTCAAGCTGCGTCAGTACAAACCCTCTGAGCATCAACGTACAGCCACGCTCTACAGCCTCTACGGTCGTACGCCCTGGTGACAGGCACCCCAAGGCTCTTTCGGCAGCAGCATCGTCGTAACGTATCTTGCGTGTATGTGTACGCAACTGATTACGCATGAGAGGCATACCAGGACAGATGAAACCACCTAAATGCTCACCGTCTCCAGCGATAAAATCTGCAGTCGCAGCCGTACCAAAATCGAGCACCAGGCATGCCCCCGACGCCAACTTGAAACCGCCCAGCATTGCCAACCAGCGATCAAGGCCGAGACGCTCGAAATCTTCGTAGCCGTTGCGCACCCCGGCCATTTCTCGCGCAGAAACAGCGCAGGAAACAGCAACACCAAAAGCCGCCACCAGCGCCTCAACCAGATTGTTTGTTTCGTCCAGAGCACGAACACTCACCAACCGGCAACGCGTCAATGACACACCAGGTAGCACTGACAGACTTTCAATCAATGCAACATCCGAACTAGCGACACCCTCTGCAGATGCGATCGCCCGATCCGAATCAAGTACACGCCACTTGATAAAGCTATTCCCACAGTCGAGCTCAAGAATCATCACGCAACCTCAGGCTTAACTCACCACCACTGTATATTTTCTCAACACCACCGACACTTAAACGCAATGCACCCTGACCGTCGATACCCAGCACCACCCCATCGACACGGTTGGCCCCAGCGATGAGTGATACCGCCTTTCCCTGCCAGGCGTGACCTTTCTCCCACTCATCCTGAAGTGACGCAAAACCTAGTGCCCTGTGCCGACCCAAGTAGCTTTGCAACTGCAAGCACAGGCACGCCACCAAAGAGTTGCGATCAGCAGGAGACCCCGTCTCCAACTGCACTGATGTCCATTGCTGATCAACCTCATCAGCCTTCTGCATATTCACGTTAATACCGATGCCGAGGACAACGTGGCAGATATCCGCGGGATCCCCTACGAGCTCCAGCAAGATCCCGGCAATCTTCTTCTGCCCCACCAAGACGTCATTTGGCCACTTCAAGGCCGCCCCGTGGACCCCAGACTCACGCAGCGCCTGCATGACCGCCAAGCCAACCACAAGGCTCAGGCCTTCCAGCTGTCGCGGACCATCCTCAATACGCAATAAGAGGCTGTAATACACATTCTGAGCGAATGGACTGACCCACTTTCGACCACGCCGCCCCCTTCCAGCCGTTTGCTGCTCCGCAAGCACCATGTACGGCGTCGTACACTCAACCTCAACAAGGCGCAGAGCCTCGGCATTTGTCGAGTCAACGGAGTCGTAGATATGGATAGGCCATGCCAGGGAAGACGCATGCAGTGCAATCTGCTCGGAACTCAAGAAAACCAGTGGCGAAGCTAATTGATACCCCCTCCCCCGAACCTTATGGACAGGTAGATTCAATTCAGCCTCAAGATGCTGGAGTTGCTTCCAGACAGCACTGCGGCTAACGCCCAGGGCAGCGCCAAGTGCCTCTCCGGAATGGAATCGACCATCTTTTAGAAGTTTTAACAACGTCAGCATGCAAGTATCGCCTCACAATGAGGCACGCATGATAGCCATGCGCAGGGTCATTGCATAGAAAGGCCGGACTTTAGCACTGAAGGCCACCCCGAGGCGCCTCTTCGCACTTTTCGACCGCGCAAAACAAAACCCCATCTGCTTTCGCAAATGGGGTTTCGGAATTTAATCTTGACGATGACCTACTCTCACATGGGGAAACCCCACACTACCATCGGCGATGCATCGTTTCACTGCTGAGTTCGGGATGGGATCAGGTGGTTCCAATGCTCTATGGTCGTCAAGAAATTCGGGTACTGAGTCGTGACCAGTTGGCCTCGCTTCAGCAAATTGGGTATGTGACAGCTATCGGTGTTTTGTGAGCATCGAACTTTCGGTTCATTGCGTCTTCACACACCGCAATCTGATGCTCTTTCGAGTATTCAAATTGCTTGGGTGTTATATGGTCAAGCCTCACGGGCAATTAGTATTGGTTAGCTCAACGCCTCACAGCGCTTACACACCCAACCTATCAACGTCGTAGTCTTCGACGGCCCTTCAGGGGACTCAAGGTCCCAGTGAGATCTCATCTTGAGGCTAGTTTCCCGCTTAGATGCTTTCAGCGGTTATCTATTCCGAACATAGCTACCCGGCAATGCCACTGGCGTGACAACCGGAACACCAGAGGTTCGTCCACTCCGGTCCTCTCGTACTAGGAGCAGCCCCTCTCAAATCTCAAACGTCCACGGCAGATAGGGACCGAACTGTCTCACGACGTTCTAAACCCAGCTCGCGTACCACTTTAAATGGCGAACAGCCATACCCTTGGGACCGGCTTCAGCCCCAGGATGTGATGAGCCGACATCGAGGTGCCAAACACCGCCGTCGATATGAACTCTTGGGCGGTATCAGCCTGTTATCCCCGGAGTACCTTTTATCCGTTGAGCGATGGCCCTTCCATACAGAACCACCGGATCACTAAGACCTACTTTCGTACCTGCTCGACGTGTCTGTCTCGCAGTCAAGCGCGCTTTTGCCTTTATACTCTACGACCGATTTCCGACCGGTCTGAGCGCACCTTCGTACTCCTCCGTTACTCTTTAGGAGGAGACCGCCCCAGTCAAACTACCCACCATACACTGTCCTCGATCCGGATAACGGACCTGAGTTAGAACCTCAAAGTTGCCAGGGTGGTATTTCAAGGTTGGCTCCACGCAGACTGGCGTCCACGCTTCAAAGCCTCCCACCTATCCTACACAAGCAAATTCAAAGTCCAGTGCAAAGCTATAGTAAAGGTTCACGGGGTCTTTCCGTCTAGCCGCGGATACACTGCATCTTCACAGCGATTTCAATTTCACTGAGTCTCGGGTGGAGACAGCGCCGCCATCGTTACGCCATTCGTGCAGGTCGGAACTTACCCGACAAGGAATTTCGCTACCTTAGGACCGTTATAGTTACGGCCGCCGTTTACCGGGGCTTCGATCAAGAGCTTCGCGTTAGCTAACCCCATCAATTAACCTTCCGGCACCGGGCAGGCGTCACACCCTATACGTCCACTTTCGTGTTTGCAGAGTGCTGTGTTTTTAATAAACAGTCGCAGCGGCCTGGTATCTTCGACCGGCATGAGCTTACGGAGCAAGTCCTTCACCCTCACCGGCGCACCTTCTCCCGAAGTTACGGTGCCATTTTGCCTAGTTCCTTCACCCGAGTTCTCTCAAGCGCCTTGGTATTCTCTACCCAACCACCTGTGTCGGTTTGGGGTACGGTTCCTGGTTACCTGAAGCTTAGAAGCTTTTCTTGGAAGCATGGCATCAACCACTTCGTTAACTAAAAGTTAACTCGTCATCAGCTCTCGGCCTTAGAATCCCGGATTTACCTAAGATTCCAGCCTACCACCTTAAACTTGGACAACCAACGCCAAGCTGGCCTAGCCTTCTCCGTCCCTCCATCGCAATAACCAGAAGTACAGGAATATTAACCTGTTTTCCATCGACTACGCTTTTCAGCCTCGCCTTAGGGACCGACTAACCCTGCGTCGATTAACGTTGCGCAGGAAACCTTGGTCTTTCGGCGTGGGTGTTTTTCACACCCATTATCGTTACTCATGTCAGCATTCGCACTTCTGATACCTCCAGCAAGCTTCTCAACTCACCTTCACAGGCTTACAGAACGCTCCTCTACCGCATCACTTACGTGATACCCGTAGCTTCGGTGTATGGTTTGAGCCCCGTTACATCTTCCGCGCAGGCCGACTCGACTAGTGAGCTATTACGCTTTCTTTAAAGGGTGGCTGCTTCTAAGCCAACCTCCTAGCTGTCTAAGCCTTCCCACATCGTTTCCCACTTAACCATAACTTTGGGACCTTAGCTGACGGTCTGGGTTGTTTCCCTTTTCACGACGGACGTTAGCACCCGCCGTGTGTCTCCCATGCTCGGCACTTGTAGGTATTCGGAGTTTGCATCGGTTTGGTAAGTCGGGATGACCCCCTAGCCGAAACAGTGCTCTACCCCCTACAGTGATACATGAGGCGCTACCTAAATAGCTTTCGAGGAGAACCAGCTATCTCCGAGCTTGATTAGCCTTTCACTCCGATCCACAGGTCATCCGCTAACTTTTCAACGGTAGTCGGTTCGGTCCTCCAGTTAGTGTTACCCAACCTTCAACCTGCCCATGGATAGATCGCCCGGTTTCGGGTCTATTCCCAGCGACTAGACGCCCTATTAAGACTCGCTTTCGCTACGCCTCCCCTATTCGGTTAAGCTCGCCACTGAAAATAAGTCGCTGACCCATTATACAAAAGGTACGCAGTCACCCAACAAAGTGGGCTCCCACTGCTTGTACGCATACGGTTTCAGGATCTATTTCACTCCCCTCTCCGGGGTTCTTTTCGCCTTTCCCTCACGGTACTAGTTCACTATCGGTCAGTCAGTAGTATTTAGCCTTGGAGGATGGTCCCCCCATATTCAGACAAAGTTTCTCGTGCTCCGTCCTACTCGATTTCATGACTAAGAGATTTTCGCGTACAGGGCTATCACCCACTATGGCCGCACTTTCCAGAGCGTTCCGCTAATCTCAAAGCCACTTAAGGGCTAGTCCCCGTTCGCTCGCCACTACTAAGGGAATCTCGGTTGATTTCTTTTCCTCAGGGTACTTAGATGTTTCAGTTCCCCTGGTTCGCCTCTTGCACCTATGTATTCAGTACAAGATAACCATCTTATGATGGCTGGGTTCCCCCATTCAGACATCTCCGGATCAAAGTCTGTTTGCCGACTCCCCGAAGCTTTTCGCAGGCTACCACGTCTTTCATCGCCTCTGACTGCCAAGGCATCCACCGTATGCGCTTCTTCACTTGACCATATAACCCCAAGCAATCTGGTTATACTGTGAAGACGACATTCGCCGAAAATTCGATAATACTCAATTAAGAGCAACTCACAAATTTTACCTTAGCCTGATCCGTTACCAGTGAAAGTAACGTTCAGTCTATCTTTCTATCACATACCCAAATTTTTAAAGAACGATCTAATCAAAGACTAGAAATCAACATTCACCATCACACGGATGGAATGCTCATTTCTAAGCTTTCATAACGTAGAAGCAGTAGTGGTGGAGCCAAACGGGATCGAACCGTTGACCTCCTGCGTGCAAGGCAGGCGCTCTCCCAGCTGAGCTATGGCCCCGTATTTCTACAGGCGTTTCCCACACAAAATTGGTGGGTCTGGGCAGATTCGAACTGCCGACCTCACCCTTATCAGGGGTGCGCTCTAACCAACTGAGCTACAGACCCAATTTCGGGCTGCTTCTTTATCGTCTTCTTCAATGAATCAAGCAATTCGTGTGGGAACTTATGGAGCAGCTGATGTCGTCGATTAAGGAGGTGATCCAGCCGCAGGTTCCCCTACGGCTACCTTGTTACGACTTCACCCCAGTCATGAATCACACCGTGGTAACCGTCCTCCCGAAGGTTAGACTAGCTACTTCTGGTGCAACCCACTCCCATGGTGTGACGGGCGGTGTGTACAAGGCCCGGGAACGTATTCACCGCGACATTCTGATTCGCGATTACTAGCGATTCCGACTTCACGCAGTCGAGTTGCAGACTGCGATCCGGACTACGATCGGTTTTCTGGGATTAGCTCCACCTCGCGGCTTGGCAACCCTCTGTACCGACCATTGTAGCACGTGTGTAGCCCAGGCCGTAAGGGCCATGATGACTTGACGTCATCCCCACCTTCCTCCGGTTTGTCACCGGCAGTCTCCTTAGAGTGCCCACCATAACGTGCTGGTAACTAAGGACAAGGGTTGCGCTCGTTACGGGACTTAACCCAACATCTCACGACACGAGCTGACGACAGCCATGCAGCACCTGTCTCAATGTTCCCGAAGGCACCAATCTATCTCTAGAAAGTTCATTGGATGTCAAGGCCTGGTAAGGTTCTTCGCGTTGCTTCGAATTAAACCACATGCTCCACCGCTTGTGCGGGCCCCCGTCAATTCATTTGAGTTTTAACCTTGCGGCCGTACTCCCCAGGCGGTCAACTTAATGCGTTAGCTGCGCCACTAAGAGCTCAAGGCTCCCAACGGCTAGTTGACATCGTTTACGGCGTGGACTACCAGGGTATCTAATCCTGTTTGCTCCCCACGCTTTCGCACCTCAGTGTCAGTATCAGTCCAGGTGGTCGCCTTCGCCACTGGTGTTCCTTCCTATATCTACGCATTTCACCGCTACACAGGAAATTCCACCACCCTCTACCATACTCTAGTCAGTCAGTTTTGAATGCAGTTCCCAGGTTGAGCCCGGGGATTTCACATCCAACTTAACAAACCACCTACGCGCGCTTTACGCCCAGTAATTCCGATTAACGCTTGCACCCTCTGTATTACCGCGGCTGCTGGCACAGAGTTAGCCGGTGCTTATTCTGTCGGTAACGTCAAAACCATCACGTATTAGGTAATGGCCCTTCCTCCCAACTTAAAGTGCTTTACAATCCGAAGACCTTCTTCACACACGCGGCATGGCTGGATCAGGCTTTCGCCCATTGTCCAATATTCCCCACTGCTGCCTCCCGTAGGAGTCTGGACCGTGTCTCAGTTCCAGTGTGACTGATCATCCTCTCAGACCAGTTACGGATCGTCGCCTTGGTGAGCCATTACCCCACCAACTAGCTAATCCGACCTAGGCTCATCTGATAGCGCAAGGCCCGAAGGTCCCCTGCTTTCTCCCGTAGGACGTATGCGGTATTAGCGTCCGTTTCCGAACGTTATCCCCCACTACCAGGCAGATTCCTAGGCATTACTCACCCGTCCGCCGCTCTCAAGAGAAGCAAGCTTCTCTCTACCGCTCGACTTGCATGTGTTAGGCCTGCCGCCAGCGTTCAATCTGAGCCATGATCAAACTCTTCAGTTCAAACATCTTTGGGTTTTTAAGAAACCCTAAACTTGGCTCAGCAATCGTTGGTTATTCTTTGATTTCTCGCGGAGTAACTTGTGATGCTGATAATCTTGTTGACTATCAGTCTGACCCCACAAGCACCCACACGAATTGCTTGATTCAGTTGTTAAAGAGCGGTTGGTTAAGAGCTTTCGTCTCAACCGAGGCGCGCATTCTACAGCAGCCTCATTTGCTGTCAAGTGATTATTTTCAGAAGCTTTCGAAGATTTCTTCAACAACTTCAACCACTTGCGCTTGCGATCTCTCGTTAGCGGGAGGCGAATTCTACAGCGTTACACGCTGCTGTCAACACCTCTTTTTCTCCGCTTTCGACCGAGAAGATCGAATCGTTAATAGCGCCAAACAGCACGACTCTATCAACTCCTTCTGGGCTTCGATGAACTGAAGCAACTCGCCGTCTAATCCTGCATAACTCTTTGTTTACCAAGGAGTTTTACGTTTCGACTGCGCCGGAAGTGGGGCGAATTATAGACAGATACAATTCGCCGTCAACACTTAATTTCAGGTTTATTCGGATTTGAGCGTAATACGCGCAAATGCCTTCTTCCCCGCCTGACAAACGTGGGTAGCACCCAGCTCGTACATAAAGGTGCGATCCACCACTTCACCATCTATACGCACACCGCCAGACCCCAGAAGGTCACGCGCAACCGCCGAGTTCTTCACTAGGCCCGCCTTATTAAGGACAGCAGCAATCGGCATGGCTTCAGCAGCAGTCAATTCAATCTCGGGAAGATCATCCGGTAGCTCGCCATCCTTCATGCGGTTACCCGCCGCACGGTGAGCACTGGCCGCAGCCTCTTCACCATGGAAACGCGCCACGATCTCTTCCGCCAGTTTGATCTTCACGTCCCGCGGATTGGCGCCCGCCTCTACATCCGCACGCAGCGCGTTGATCTCATCCATCGAGCGAAAGCTCAACAGCTCGAAGTAGCGCCACATCAGGGCATCCGGGATAGAGACCAGCTTGCCGTACATCACCCCCGGAGCTTCCTGAATGCCGACATAGTTGCCGAGGGACTTGGACATCTTCTTGACACCATCCAATCCTTCCAACAACGGCATGGTCAGGATGCACTGAGCTTCCTGACCATAAGCACGCTGCAACTCACGCCCCATCAGCAGGTTGAATTTCTGGTCGGTACCACCCAACTCAACATCCGCGCGCAGCGCTACCGAGTCATAACCCTGAACCAGCGGATACAGGAATTCATGAATCGCGATCGGTTGATTGGTTGAATAGCGCTTGTCGAAGTCATCACGCTCAAGCATGCGCGCCACGGTGTACTGGGAAGTGAGGCGAATGAAGTCCGCCGGCCCCATCTGATCCATCCAGGTGGAGTTAAACGCCACCTCGGTCTTGGCCGGATCAAGAATCTTGAATACCTGGGTCTTATAGGTCTCGGCATTATCGAGAACCTGCTCACGGGTCAGCGGCGGGCGCGTAGCACTCTTACCGCTCGGATCGCCGATCATCCCGGTGAAATCACCGATAAGGAAGATCACCTGATGCCCCAGCTCCTGGAACTGACGCAGCTTATTAATAAGCACGGTATGACCCAGGTGCAGGTCCGGCGCGGTCGGATCGAAACCAGCCTTAATACGCAGGGGTTGGCCACGCTTGAGCTTTTCGATCAGCTCGGCCTCGACCAACAGTTCTTCCGCACCACGTTTTATCAGCGCTAGCTGCTCTTCAACCGACTTCATAACAGACCCGCAAGGCTCAGATTCAAAAGGGAACCAACCATACAAGATCAGGGACTAATTACAAGTTTTGCCCTGCGCACGGACACCGTTCAGCAAGCCCAGCGTTCGCGAGCTTGCGTCACAGATGATTTGGTTATATTTTATACAGTTATTTCATCTTCATCATGTCATTCATCTTTTCCATTTCATCTTCAAAGTCAAAATTACCTATGACCACTGAACCGTCTAAAGCGCCGCCGCTTTACCCGAAGACCCACCTGCTCGCTGCAAGTGGTATCGCCGCCCTTCTCAGCCTGGCACTCCTGGTATTCCCTTCCAGTGACGTAGAAGCCAAACGAACATCCCTGAGCCTTGACTTGGAGAGTCCGGCTGAACAACTGACACAAGATCAAGACGCTTCCGACGCACAACAAGCCACAAATGCTCCAACTGAATCGCCGTTTGCCCAGATCGAAAACACGCCGGAAGATACCCAGCAAGCCGCTCAAGAGCAGCAAAAGCTCGTAGCAGAAACCGCCAAGAACCCTCAACACCGCGAAGTGATCGTAGCGAAAGGCGATACCCTTTCTACCCTGTTCGAGAAGGTAGGCCTTCCCGCAGCCACCGTTAACGACGTGCTGGCCAGCGATAAACAGGCCAAGCAATTCACCCAACTCAAACACGGCCAGAAACTTGAGTTCGAACTGACACCAGACGGTCAGTTGAACAACCTGCACACTAACCTCAGCGATCTCGAAAGCATCTCCCTGACCAAGGGCGCCAAAGGCTTTGCCTTCAACCGCATCACCACCAAGCCAGTCATGCGTTCCGCCTACGTTCACGGCGTGATCAACAGCTCACTGTCACAATCTGCCGCGCGCGCCGGCTTGTCCCACAGCATGACCATGGACATGGCCAGTGTGTTTGGTTACGACATCGACTTCGCCCAGGACATCCGCCAGGGCGATGAATTCGACGTGATCTACGAGCAGAAAGTCGCCAACGGTAAAGTGGTCGGCACCGGTAACATTCTCTCCGCACGCTTTACCAACCGCGGCAAGACCTACACTGCCGTCCGCTACACCAACAAGCAAGGCAACAGCAGCTACTACACCGCCGACGGCAACAGCATGCGCAAGGCCTTCATCCGCACCCCGGTGGATTTCGCTCGTATTAGCTCGCGTTTCTCCATGGGTCGCAAGCATCCAATTCTGAACAAAATCCGCGCCCATAAAGGCGTCGACTATGCCGCCCCACGCGGCACGCCTATCAAGGCGGCCGGCGACGGCAAGGTCCTGCTCGCAGGGCGCCGTGGTGGCTACGGCAACACGGTGATCATCCAGCACGGCAACACCTATCGCACCCTATACGGCCATATGCAAGGTTTCGCCAAGGGCGTGAAAACTGGCGGCAACGTGAAGCAGGGCCAGGTGATCGGCTATATCGGCACCACTGGCCTGTCCACCGGCCCGCATCTGCACTATGAATTCCAGGTCAATGGCGTGCACGTTGACCCATTGGGCCAGAAGCTGCCGATGGCCGACCCGATCGCCAAGGCCGAGCGCGCGCGCTTTATGCAACAGAGCCAGCCGCTGATGGCGCGCATGGACCAGGAGCGCTCCACCCTGCTTGCTTCCGCGAAGCGTTAAGGTATGCCGCTCTATATAGGCGTGATGTCCGGGACCAGTCTCGATGGCCTGGATATCGCCCTGATCGAACAGGACTCGGCGGTCAATCTGATCGCCACCCACTACACACCCATGCCGGACACCCTGCGTGCAGAGCTGTTAAGCCTGTGCGCCAGCGGCCCGGATGAGATTGCCCGCTCAGCGATTGCCCAGCAGCACTGGGTCACCCTCGCCGCCCACGGCATCCACACGTTGCTCGACCAGCAAAACCTCAAGCCTCGAGACATACGTGCGATCGGCAGCCATGGCCAGACCATCCGTCATGAACCCGCCCGCGGGTTTACCGTGCAGATCGGCAACCCGGCATTGCTTGCAGAGCTGACGAGCATCACCGTAGTCAGCGACTTCCGCAGCCGCGATGTTGCCGCTGGCGGCCAGGGCGCGCCTCTGGTGCCCGCATTTCATGAAGCGTTGTTTGGCGAAAGCACCGGCAACCGTGCGGTGTTGAATATTGGGGGCTTCAGCAATCTTAGCCTGATCGAAACCGGCAAGCCCGTAGCTGGCTTTGACTGCGGCCCAGGCAATGTGCTGCTGGACGCCTGGATTCAACAGCAGCGCGGCGAACACTTTGACCGTGACGGGCAGTGGGCGGGTAGTGGCAAGGTCGAGCCTCAACTACTCGCGGCACTACTCAGCGATCCATTCTTCCTGACCAAAGGCCCGAAAAGCACCGGCCGTGAGGTGTTCAACCTCGGGTGGCTGCACCAGCACCTTAGCCGCCTGCCCGCCTTTGCCCCCCAGGACGTACAGGCCAGCCTGCTGGAACTGACCGCACTGACCATCGTCGAGGCCCTGCAAACCGCACAACCCCAGACAGAAACGCTACTCGTCTGTGGCGGCGGCGCCCATAACACCACAATGATGAACCGTCTGGCAGCGTTGTTGCCGTCCACTCAAGTCAGCAGCACCGCCACCCACGGCGTAGACCCGGACTGGGTCGAAGCCATGGCCTTCGCCTGGCTGGCTCACTGCTGCCTCGAAGGCATTACCGCCAACAGGCCCAGTGTCACCGGCGCACGCGGGCCGAGGGTACTTGGCGCGATCTACCCCGCCTGACGACCACCTCGCCAGAATCGCAGACAGCAAAACGCCGCTTGGCCGATCAAAGCCAAGCGGCGTTTTTTATTCGTTGTGGATCAGGCTGTCGATCAGATCGAGAACGAAGAGCCGCAACCACAGGTGGTGGTAGCGTTAGGGTTCTTGATCACAAAACGCGAACCCTCCAGACCTTCCTGGTAATCCACCTCGGCGCCTGCCAAGTATTGGAAGCTCATCGGGTCCACGACCAGGCTTACGCCCTCGCGCTCAACGATGGTGTCATCGTCGGCCACATCTTCATCAAAGGTGAAACCGTACTGAAACCCTGAACAACCGCCGCCCGTAACGAATACGCGCAGCTTCAAACGATCATTACCCTCTTCATCGACCAGGCTCTTCACCTTGTGCGCAGCACCGTGGGTGAATTGCAAAGCCGTGGGGGTGAAGGATTCAACGCTCATGCTGATAATCTCCCGGCGTAGCGCCGCCATATGCGTAATGACGGGCATTATCCGCTTCTCCTAGAAAAGCGGTCAACTATTGTTACGGTATATCAATCTGCATCGCCGCCATTAGAAACACAAAAGGCCCGATCAACGGGCCTTTTGCACACGCTACCAATCTTCTTAAGGCAACATGCCGGCGTGGGACAGGCCGAGTTTTTCGTCCAGGCCAAACAGGATGTTCATATTCTGCAAAGCCTGGCCCGACGCGCCCTTGACGAGGTTATCGATCACCGACAACACCACCACCAGATCACCATCCTGCGGGCGGTGCACAGCAATCCTGCACACATTAGCGCCACGCACGCTACGGGTTTCCGGATGGCTGCCCGCAGGCATTACATCGACGAACGGCTCGTTGGCATAACGTTTTTCAAACAACGCCTGCAGATCTACCGAACGATCGACCACGGTGGCATACAACGTGGAATGAATGCCACGAATCATCGGCGTCAGGTGTGGCACGAAGGTCAGGCCCACGTCTTTGCCCGCGGCGCGACGCAGCCCCTGGCGGATTTCCGGCAGGTGGCGATGCCCTTTTACTGCGTAGGCCTTCATGCTTTCCGACGTCTCGGAGTACAGCGAACCTACCGCTGCACCACGGCCCGCGCCGCTGACACCCGACTTGCAGTCTGCGATAAGGCGCGAAGCATCCGCCAGCCCGGCTTCGAGCAACGGCAGAAAGCCCAGCTGCGTCGCCGTCGGATAGCAACCCGGCACCGCGATCAGGCGCGCCTGCTTGATCTGCTCACGATTGACTTCCGGCAGGCCGTACACCGCCTCTTCCAACAGGTCCGGTGCACCGTGAGGCTGGCCGTACCACTTGGCCCATTCGTCGGCGTCTTGCAGGCGGAAGTCAGCCGACAGGTCGATGACCTTGGTGCCAGCCGCCAGCAGTTCGCCAGCCAACGCATGGGCAACGCCATGCGGGGTGGCAAAAAACACCACATCGCAGGCGCCAAGGGTGTTGATGTCCGGAACGCTGAACGCGAGGCCGTCGTAGTGGCCTCGCAGGTTCGGGTACATATCGGCCACGGCCAGGCCGGCCTCGGATCGAGAGGTAATGACCACCACCTCAGCTTGCGGATGCTGAGCCAACAGACGCAGCAATTCGACACCGGTGTAACCCGTGCCGCCGACGATACCGACCTTGACCATAAACCTGCCCTCAACGAACCCACTGGAAAGCCGTCGATAATAGGGGCCGTATCGTCCTGCGACAACCGTCAGCGTGACGTATGGCTGCATGAGCCACTACTATCTTCGCTACCGTGAACCTGGGAATAACTAAAAATGCTTTATCTATGGGTCAAAGCCTTCCATATCGTCAGCATCGTCTGCTGGTTTGCCGGGCTGTTCTACCTGCCGCGCCTGTTCGTCTACCACGCTCAAAGCGAGGACACCATCAGCAAGGAACGCTTCAGCGTCATGGAGCGCAAGCTGTACCGCGGCATCATGGGCCCGGCAATGCTGGCCAGCCTGGTGTTCGGTATCTGGCTGATCGCCCTAAACCCCGGCATCTTTCAATCGGGCGCCTGGATCCACGCCAAGTTGACCCTGGTAGTGTTCCTGATTGGTTACCACCACATGTGCGGCGCGCAGGTAAAACGTTTCGCCCGTGGCGAAAACACCCGCAGCCATGTCTTTTATCGCTGGTTCAATGAAGTCCCGGTTCTGATATTGCTGGCTATCGTAATTTTGGTCGTGGTCAAACCGTTCTAACTTCAATTACTCGGGGTACCTCCAATGTCGCTGCCCGCTCTGCTTGAACAACGTCTGCGCCTGCCCGTGGTGGCTGCGCCGATGTTCCTGATTTCCAATCCGCAATTGGTGCTGGCCTGCTGCCGCAATGGGGTAGTCGGGAGTTTCCCGGCGCTCAACCAGCGCGAGAGCAGTGGCTTCAAGGCCTGGCTGGAGGAAATCGAAGCGGGCCTGGCGCAGTTGGACAATCCCGCGCCCTACGCCGTCAACCTGATCGTGCACAACAGCAACCCTCGTCTGCAGGCGGACCTGGCGATCTGCGTCGAGCACAAGGTGCCAATCGTGATCACCAGCCTGGGCGCGGTGAAAGAACTGGTGGATGCCGTGCACAGCTACGGCGGCCTGGTATTTCATGACGTCACTACCCGGCGCCATGCCGAAAAAGCCGCCGAAGCCGGCGTGGATGGCCTGATCGCCGTGGCCGCAGGCGCTGGCGGCCATGCCGGTACCTGGAGCCCATTCTCGCTGATCGCAGAGATTCGCCAATTCTTCGACAAGACCCTGCTGCTGGCCGGCTGCCTTAACCACGGCCATGAGATACTCGCCGCCCAGTTGCTGGGGGCAGACCTGGCCTATTTCGGCACACGTTTTATCGGTACCACTGAAAGCCACGCCCCGGATGCGTATAAAGAGATGCTGCTCACATCGCGCGCCGCCGACATCGTGCACACTCCCGCTGTCTCCGGCGTACCAGCAAGCTTTATGCGCCAGAGCCTGGAAAATGCCGGTTTCGACCTCGCTGCCCTGCAAGGCAAAGGCGAAGTAAACTTCGGTTCCAAGCTCAAGCCGCTGAGCGACGAAGCCAAGGCCTGGAAGACCGTATGGTCCGCCGGCCAAGGTGTCGGTGAGATTAATGATTTACCCAGCGTCGATGAACTCGTTGCCCGCCTGGATGCCGAATACCGCAAGGCGCGCGAGCGGGCGACACAGTTGCGCTGGCCACGTTGACCCAACCGCAAGGCCTGCCGATCGAGCAGTCCTGCATTAACCCCACTGATTCAGTGACAAGGATGCCCGCATGAGCGACAACCGTTTCAAGATTGTGTTTGATGGGGCCTTGCTCCCGGGTGTCGAAAGCACCACGGCCAAGCTGAACCTGGCTGAACTGTTCAAGAGCACAGTCGAGGACATCGAGAAACTCTTCACTGGCCGCCCGGTTGCACTGAAGCGCGACCTGTCGCGCCCCGACGCCGAAACCTACCTCACCGCGCTGAAAAACGCCGGGGTCGATGCCCGCATCGAAGCAGAACAACCCGTGGCCTTCAGCCTCGCCGAAACCCACGAGACAGATTCCGACGCTGCGGACCTCTCCCGCCCTGTCGCTTCACCGTACGCACCACCGCGTGCTGCCGTAGGTGAAAGCCTGCCGGAATACGCCACCCTCAAGGTCTTCACCATCAATGGCCGTATTGGTCGTCTGCGGTACCTGGCATGGACGCTGGTACTGACCGTCGCCATGCTAGTCGCAGCAGGTATCCTCAGTACTGTGGGCTTTGCCATCGCGACCGCGTCGCCGACGATAGCCATCATCCTCGGCTCGCTGCTGGGCTTCGCGCTGTTCGTCGCGGTTGTGGTCGTGAGCGTGCAGATCGGCGTGCAGCGTCTGCACGATCTAGGCTGGTCCGGCTGGTTGTACCTGCTGAACCTGGTCCCGCTGGTGAACAGTATTTTCCCGCTGCTGCTGTTGGTGGTGCCAGGTAACACCGGTGCCAACCAGTACGGCGCACCGCCACCGCGCAACTCCACCGCGGTGAAGGTCCTGGCCTCACTGTGGCTGGCATTCATTCCGCTGATGCTCATCATCGTGGTGTCGCTGGGGATGAACGGCTATCTGGATCAGCTCGAGGCCAATGTGGATAGCAGCTACGAAAGCAGCTCCATCACCTCTGACGAAGACGCGGATCAAGGCGCCACCGTCGAGGAAGACGAAGCGCAAAGTGCTGACGAAGCGGCCGAACCTGTAGACTCTCCAGAACAGTAAAAAACGCCCGCCGCCTGTGATGCCTACTTCACAGGCCCGGCGGCGTAGTGATGGAGAAAGGCATGACCCGTTACGCTCTGATCACCGGCGCCTCCAGCGGCATCGGCCTGGCTTTGGCCGAAGCCCTGGCACGTCGCGGCCGCAGCTTGATTCTGGTGGCCCGCCAGCGTGATCAGTTGGAAAGCATTGCAATCGAATTGACCCAGCGCTTCGGCGTCGAAGTGCTGTTTCGAGCGTGCGACCTGGGCGAGCCATTGCGCTTGTCCGGGTTCCTGCTGGAGCTTGAAGAAGGCGAACGGCAGATAGATTTACTGGTGAACTGCGCCGGCATTGGCACCAGCGGGCCATTCCTGGCCCAGGACTGGATGACCGAGCAGGACCTCATCGAAGTCAACATCCTCGCCCTCACCCGCATGTGTCACGCCCTAGGCAATAGCATGGCGCTGCACGGCGGCGGGCAGATTCTCAACGTCGCCTCGGTCGCCGCGTTCCAACCCGGTCCCTGGATGAGCAGTTACTACGCCAGCAAGGCCTATGTGCTGCATTTCTCCGAAGGCTTGCGCGAGGAGCTGAAGACCTGTGGCATCAAGGTCTCAGTGCTTTGTCCCGGCCCTACGCGCACCGCATTCTTCGGTACAGCGCAAATGGACACCGCCAGACTCGACCGCAGCGAGCAATTGATGAGCCCGGAAGAAGTGGCGCTCTATACCGTGCGCGCATTGGAAAAAAACAAAGCCATCATCATTCCTGGACGACGTAATCGCTGGCTGGCCTTCAGCCCGCGTTTCAGCCCGCGCTGGCTGACCCGCAAGATCGCCGGCGCCATCAACAAGGCCTATTGCCCACGCTGATCGCCTGAGTACACTCACCTTGCACTTTCATAATGGAGAAACAGCTGTGGATACTCTGTTCACCAAGATCATCAACAGAGAAATACCCGCGAAGATTATCTACGAAGATGATCAAGTCCTCGCCTTCCACGATATTGCCCCACAGGCGCCGGTACATTTTCTGGTTATCCCGAAGAAGCCTATCCGCACATTGAATGACTTGACCGAGGACGATAAGGCCCTGGCCGGCCATATTCTGTTCACCGCCCAGCGTTTGGCGGTGGAGCAAGGCTGTGAGAAAGGTTTCCGTGTGGTGATGAACTGCAATGAAGACGGCGGGCAGACTGTTTACCACATCCATATGCATGTACTGGGTCAGCGCCAGATGAATTGGCCACCGGGCTGAACCAGCCCGCAACAAGGGGCGCAGTCCGAGGCTGCGACCCCATGCCCTTGACTCAGGGCAAACGCGTTCCTCTCTCTTGCGGTAAACTGGCCGCCGAGATTCCTCCCGGAGGTCAGCATGACTACCCAACGTCACTACTCGCCGATAGACCGTCTGTTGCTGCAAGCCGACACGGCCATGCGCACGTTGCTGCCCTTCAGCGGCCAACCTTACCGTCCATCACCCGCCATCGTGCAGCCTGATGCGCAGATGAGCGAGACCGAAACCCGTCATGTGGCCGGCCTGATGCGCATCAACCATACCGGCGAAGTCTGCGCCCAGGCGCTGTACCAGGGCCAGGCCCTGACCGCCAAGCTGCCACAGGTACGTGCAGCCATGGAGCACGCGGCCGAAGAAGAAATCGACCATCTTGCCTGGTGTGAACAACGTATCCGTCAGCTGGGTAGCCATCCCAGTGTGCTCAATCCTCTATTTTACGGATTGTCATTCGGCATCGGCGCGGCTGCCGGCCTGATCAGCGACAAGGTCAGCCTAGGTTTTGTCGCCGCGACTGAACATCAAGTGTGCAAGCACCTGGATGAACACCTGGAACAATTGCCGGCCGACGACGAAAAGTCCCGGGCAATTCTTGAGCAGATGCGTATCGATGAAGCGCACCACGCCGAAAGTGCATTGGATGCCGGCGGTTTCCGCTTCCCGGCGCCAGTGCGATTCGGCATGAGCCTGCTGGCCAAGGTCATGACCAAAAGCACCTACCGCATCTGACGAAACCTGCGACTGCAAAAAAGGGCGCTATCGAAGCGCCCTTTTCTTTTGCCGATTGGCGGTCAACCCAACTCGATGATCTCGTAGTCATGGGTGATGGCCACACCCGCCGCGCCGAGCATGATGGACGCCGAGCAGTATTTCTCGGCCGACAACTCGATAGCCCGCTTGACCTGAGCTTCTTTCAACGCCCGGCCCTTCACCACGAAATGCATGTGGATCTTGGTAAACACCTTGGGATCTTCAGTGGCGCGCTCGGCTTCCAGGAAGGCCTCGCAGCTTTCCACGGCCTGGCGAGATTTTTTCAGGATGCTGACCACGTCGAAATTGCTGCAACCGCCCACGCCAAGCAGGAGCATTTCCATCGGGCGTACGCCCAGGTTACGGCCACCGGCTTCCGGCGGGCCATCCATGACCACCACATGGCCGCTGCCCGATTCACCGAGGAACATGGCTTCGCCCGCCCATTGGATGCGTGCCTTCATCGCCCAGACTCCACTGCTAAAAAAGGGTCGCCAGCTTAGCACAGGGCCCGGGCGCAACCGCGCTTCTCATCAAAGCGATCAATAACCGGGCTGACTCGGTAAATTCGCTAATCGAGTCAGAATGTGTCTGTTAAGCTGGCGCCAAATGAGTGGCGTATTGCCACCCTTTATACAGCGTGTATCAATGCCGATACCGCTGAGTACAACAAATCCAACCACCTCGCGCTGCCTTTCGGGATACAACCATGGTTGCTCTTACGCCCATACCCAAGATCAAGAATCTCGACAAGTTGCTGATGCACTGCCAGCGCCGGCGTCATCCCGCCAAGCACAACATCATCTGTGCCGGTGAGCGCTCCGAAACCCTGTTTTTCATTATCAAGGGTTCAGTCACCATCCTGATCGAGGATGAAGACGGTCGCGAAATGATCATCGCCTACCTGAACACAGGGGATTTTTTCGGCGAGCTGGGACTGTTTGAACAAGCAGGGAAGGAGCAGGAGCGCAGCGCCTGGGTGCGGACCAAGGTCGAGTGCGAAGTGGCCGAGATCAGTTACGCAAAATTTCGCGAACTCGCCCAGCAGGACCCCGACATCCTCTACGCCCTCAGCGGTCAAATCGCCCAGCGCCTGCGGGATACCACCCGCAAAGTCGGCGACCTGGCGTTCTTCGACGTCACCGGGCGTGTGGCCCGTTGCCTGCTGGAACTGTGCAAGCAGCCCGATGCAATGACCCACCCCGACGGCATGCAGATCAAGATCACCCGCCAGGAAATCGGGCGCATTGTCGGCTGTTCACGGGAGATGGTCGGCCGCGTGCTCAAGGATCTGGAAGAGCGCAACCTGGTGCACGTCAAAGGCAAGACGATGGTGGTGTTCGGTACCCGTTAACCCGGCAGGAAGCTGGCCAGCATCTGACGGTACAAGGTGTCCAGCCGGCTGATTGCTTCCGGCGCGGGGAAAGCTTCGTGCAGCGCGATATGGCTGTCGGCACGAACCCGCTGCTCCAGGCCGCAGGCTTCGTTGAACCGATTGACCGCCGCGATCAGTTCTTCGCGATCGTTATCCAGCAACAACGCACCGTGCACCAACCCCACCGGGCGCCCCCCGCTTTGCCGCCAGCGCTGGGCAGTGCCGACCATTTTGCGCCCGTTGAGGTTGACGTTGTAACGACCGTCGCAGAATGCGCCTTCGATTTCCCCGACAGAGGCATCGCCGCCCAACTCGATCAGTAAGTCGCAGATGGGTTGGCACAAGCGCAAGTAGCCAGTTTCGATACGATTGTGATCACCTTCACTGCGCGGCGGTGCGTAGACCAAGGCGATATTGACCGTAGCGCTGGACTGCGGCACCGGTTCGCCGCCAGTTTCGCGTAAGAGCACCGGCCAGCCGGCATCCGCAGACACACGGCTGGCGACATCGAAAGCAGGCAATCGGCTCAAGCGGCGTGGCATCACCAATGCCTGATCGCTGGGCTGCCAGAACAACAACCCAAACACCTGCTCACCCGCGCAAACGGCGGCCAACAAGGCTTGCTCGGCGGCAAGGCCTGCTTCAACACGCATCGACACTGGCTGGATCAATCGGCACCTACCTATCTGAATAAACACAAACCCAAATGTGGAAGGGGGCTTGCCCCCGATAGCGGTGTGTCAGTCAAGGATGCTCCAACTGAACCGCCGCCATCGGGGGTAAGCCCCCTCCCACATTTTGATCGCATTTCAAATCAATCGAGCGTCGAACCGCTGACCGCCACGCCACGCTCCGGGAAGAACAGACGCTGCAGTTCCGCCCCTGGGTTCTCGGCGCGCATGAAGGTCTCCCCCACCAGGAACGAATAAACGTCACTGATTTCCATCAGTTCCACATCGGCACGGTTGACGATGCCACTTTCGGTAATCACCAGGCGGTCACGCGGAATACGCGGCAGCAGGTCGAGGGTGTTTTCCAGGCTGACTTCGAAGGTGTGCAGGTTACGGTTATTGACCCCCACCAACGGTGTGTCGAGGGTTTTCAGTGCGCGCTCCAGTTCATCGCCGTCGTGCACCTCCACCAGCACATCCAGGCCAACACTTTTGGCAACGGCCGCCAGCTCAGCCATCTTCACATCATCCAGTGCGGAGACGATCAACAACACACAATCGGCGCCCAAAGCACGGGCTTCAACGATCTGGTACGGATCGACCATGAAATCCTTGCGGATCACCGGCAACTTGCACGCCGCACGGGCCTGCTGCAGGAACAGGTCGGAACCCTGGAAAAAATCGATATCGGTGAGTACCGACAGGCAAGTCGCCCCACCCTTCTCGTAACTGACAGCGATTTCCGCCGGTACAAAGTTTTCGCGAATCACGCCCTTGCTCGGCGAAGCTTTCTTGATCTCGGCAATCACGGCCGGCTGCTTGAGCTTAGCCTGTGCAATCAGTGCCTTGGCAAATCCACGCGGTGCGTCAGCGGCTTTCGCCTGGGCTTCCAATTCGGCCAGGCTCACACGGGCACGGCGCTCGGCAACCTCTTCAGCCTTGCGGGCCAGGATTTTTTCCAGAACGGTCGGCACACTCATCCTTCATTCTCCATCTTGAATACAGCGGTGAATGCTCCCAGCTCTTCGAGCTTTTCACGAGCCAGACCGGTGTGCAGTGCATCGTGGGCCAATTCGACACCTTCCTTAAGACTATAGGCATGATCGGCTGCGTAAAGTGCCGCGCCAGCATTCAGAACAATCATTTCTGCAGCTTTTTGACCGTTCTCAGTCTTGCGACGCCCCAGGGCATCGCGAATCAGTTCCAGCGACGCCGCCGGGCTTTCCACCGCCAGGCCGTGCAGGCTCTGGCTCTTCATGCCGAGGTCTTCCGGCTCGACCCAGTATTCGGTGATCTGGTCATTCTTCAGCTCAGCCACAAACGTTGGCGCCGCCAGGCTGAACTCGTCCAGGCCGTCTTTGGAATGCACCACCAGCACATGCTTGCTGCCCATGCGTTGCAGCACTTCAGCCAATGGCCGGCACAGCGCCTGGCTGAACACGCCCACCACCTGGTGCTTCACACCGGCCGGATTCGTAAGCGGGCCGAGCATGTTGAACAGGGTACGCAGGCCAAGGTCTTTGCGCGGGCCGGCGGCGTGCTTCATCGCACCATGATGGGACTGGGCAAACATAAAGCCGATGCCGACGTTGTCGATGCAGCGCGCCACTTGTACCGGTGTCAGGTTCAGGTAGATGCCGGCCGCTTCCAGCAGGTCGGCACTGCCGCTCTTGCCGGATACCGCACGGTTACCGTGCTTGGCCACGGTGCAGCCCGCCGCCGCGACCACAAAGGAAGAAGCCGTCGAGACGTTGAAGATGTTCGCACCGTCACCGCCGGTGCCGACCACGTCGACCACGCCGTCGAGGGTCTTGAGCTCGACCTTGTCCGCCAGCTCACGCATCACCGAGACGGCGCCGACGATCTCGTCGATGCTTTCGCTCTTCATGCGCATCGCCATCATGAACGCGCCGATCTGCGCGTCGGTGCATTGACCGGTCATGATTTCGCGCATCACATCGCTCATTTCAGCGGTGCTCAGGTCCAGATGGCCGACGATACGGCTCAGGGCAGTCTTGATATCCATGGAAAGTCCTTAGCGCGTGCCGCCGCTCTGCTTGAGAAAGTTGGCGAACAGCTCGTAGCCCTGCTCGGTCAGGATCGATTCGGGGTGAAATTGCACCCCTTCGATGTTCAGTGTCTTGTGACGCAGGCCCATGATCTCGTCGACGGAGCCGTCTTCCAGTTGGGTCCAGGCGGTCAGCTCCAGGCATTCCGGCAAGGTTTCGCGCTTGACCACCAGCGAGTGGTAGCGGGTCACGGTCACCGGGTTGTTGAGCGCATGGAATACGCCCAGGTCCTTATGGAATACCGGGCTGGTCTTGCCGTGCATCACCTGGCGCGCGCGTACCACGTCACCACCAAAGGCCTGGCCGATGGATTGGTGGCCCAGGCAGACGCCCAGGATCGGCAGCTTGCCGGCGAAGTACTTGATGGCTTCAAGGGAAATACCCGCCTCGGTCGGCGTGCAGGGGCCCGGCGAAACCACGATGCGCTCCGGGTTCAGGGCAGCGATTTCGGCCACGGTCAGTTCGTCATTGCGAACCACCTTGACCTCGGCGCCCAGCTCCCCCAGGTACTGCACAACGTTGTAGGTAAAGGAATCGTAGTTATCAATCATCAGCAACATGGGGAAACCTCAAGAATTGGGGGTCTGTTCAGCCAGCGCTACGGCGCGGAACATCGCGCGGCGCTTGTTCAGGGTTTCTTCCCATTCGAGGGCCGGCACCGAGTCAGCGACAATCCCGCCACCGGCCTGCACATGCAGCTCCCCGTCCTTGATCACCGCCGTGCGAATCGCAATAGCGGTGTCCATATTGCCGTTCCAGGCGAAATACCCCACGGCGCCGCCATAGACACCTCGCTTGACCGGTTCCAGTTCGTCGATGATTTCCATCGCACGGATCTTCGGCGCGCCCGATAAGGTGCCCGCCGGCAGAATCGCCCGCAATGCGTCCATCGCAGTCAGCCCGGCTTTTAACTCGCCGGTGACGTTGGACACGATGTGCATCACGTTGGAGTAGCGCTCAATCACCATCTTCTCGGTCAACTTCACCGAACCGATTTCCGAGACACGCCCGGTGTCATTACGGCCCAGGTCGATCAGCATCAGGTGTTCGGCAATTTCCTTGTCGTCGCTGAGCAGGTCTTCTTCGAGCGCCAGATCCGCTTCTTCGGTCGCGCCACGCGGGCGTGTGCCGGCAATCGGGCGCACGGTGATCAGGTTGTCCTCGACACGCACCAGCACTTCCGGCGAGCTGCCCACTACATGGAAGTCGCCAAAGTTGAAGAAGTACATGTACGGCGTCGGGTTGAAGCAGCGCAGCGCCCGGTACAAGTCAATGGGCGCAGCCTTGAAGTCGATGGACATGCGTTGCGACGGCACCACCTGCATGCAGTCACCGGCGAGGATGTATTCCTTGATGGTGTCGACCGCACGCTCATAGTCATCCTGGGTAAAGCTGGAGCGGAACACCGGGTCGGCTGCCGGCGGACGGGTAAGGTCCAGGCCGCGACGCGGGGTGATCGGCTGGCGCAGTTTTTCCAACAGCGCTTCGAGGCTGGCCTGGCCTTGCTCGAAGGCGTCGGCCTGGGACGGGTCGGCGAGCACGATCGCGTGCATCTTGCCGGCGAGGTTGTCGAACACCACCACCGCGTCGGAGACCATCAGCAGAATGTCCGGCACACCCAGCGGGTCCGGGTTCGGGCATTTGCCCAGGCGTTTTTCCACATAGCGCACGCAGTCGTAGCCGAAGTACCCCACCAGGCCGCCGTTGAAGCGCGGCAGGCCTGGGATGGTCGGCACGTTGTAGCGCGCCTTGAAGGCTTCGACGAAGGCAAGCGGGTCTTCGACGTCATGACTTTCGATCTCGACGCCATCATGGGTGATGCTCACATGATGGTCGTGCACCCGCAGCACAGTGCGGCATGGCAGGCCGATGATCGAGTAACGGCCCCACTTCTCACCGCCCTGTACCGATTCCAGCAGGTAGGAGTTGGGCTCGTCAGCCAGCTTCAGGTAGATCGACAGCGGCGTGTCGAAGTCGGCCAGGGTTTCGCAGGCCAGGGGGATACGGTTATAGCCGGCAGCGGCCAAACGCAGGAATTCTTCGCGGATCATGAGGTGCCTCGTGGCGTGAGGGTCTAACAGTCAGGTATGCAAACGTGCCGCAGGGTGCGGCCAGGATCAGTCAGGCGCGCCAACGCCAGCGGGCCAGGGCCTTGATGACTTTCATCCAGAGTTTGCGAGTGACCACCACGATGGAATTTCCAGAAGGGGACGGATCGATGTCGGGCAACGTTATCTCAGCGCCAGCTCCCAAGCAACCGGGGATTAGCAGTCTCAGGTCATCAATCACCAGCGACGGCGACTCTTCGGCGATCGGACGGCCATGGTTGTAGCCGTAACTCAGGGCCACGCACTGCACGCCGGCCGCTTTCGCCGCCAGCACGTCACTGCGCGAATCGCCGACAAACAACGACTGGGACGCCGGAATATTGGCCATTTTCATCACGAAAAACAGCGCCGCCGGGTCGGGTTTCTTCTGCGGCAAGGTATCGCCCCCGATGATCCAGCGGAAATAACGGCCAATTTTCATCTGGTCCAACAGCGGCGCGACGAAGCGCTCCGGCTTGTTGGTGATCAGGGCCATTTCCACGCCCTGCTTGCTCAGCCATTTGAGGGTGTCGCGCACGCCAGGGTAAACCACGGTCAGTTCGTGGCTGCGCTCATAGGCTGCGTTGAACAGCTCCAGGGCGTGCTCGGCCTCAACCTCATCGACACCTTCGGCATCGATGTGATTGGCCAGGGCCCGGCGCACCAGCATCGGCGCACCATTGCCGACCCATTCGCGTACTGACGCAAGCCCCGCCGGCTTGCGCCCCAGCTTGAGCAGCATCTGGTCCACCGCCGCCGCCAGGTCTGGCACCGAGTCGATCAAGGTACCGTCCAGATCGAACATCACCAGCCGTGGCAATTTGCCGGGGAACAACTGCTCAAAGCCGCTCATGGACGCGCCAGCGCCAATTCGGCGCGCATCTTGGCGATGACTTCCTGATAGTCCGGGGCGTTGAAGATCGCCGAACCGGCCACGAAGGTGTCGGCGCCGGCAGCAGCGATTTCACGGATATTGTTGACGTTGACCCCACCGTCGATTTCCAGGCGGATGTCGCGGCCCGACGCATCGATCAGCGCACGGGCTTCGCGCAGCTTGTCGAGAGTGCCGGGGATGAACTTCTGCCCGCCGAAGCCTGGGTTGACGCTCATCAGCAGCACCATGTCGACCTTGTCCATCACGTACTTCAGCACGTCCAGCGGTGTGGCCGGGTTGAACACCAGGCCGGCCTTGCAACCGCCTTCACGGATCAGTTGCAAGGTGCGGTCGACGTGCAGCGAGGCTTCCGGGTGGAAGGTGATGTAGGTAGCACCGGCTTCAACGAAGTCACCGATGATGCGATCCACCGGGCTGACCATCAGGTGCGCGTCGATGGGCGCGGTGACGCCGTACTTGCGCAGCGCCGCGCAGACCATCGGGCCGATCGTCAGGTTGGGCACGTAGTGGTTGTCCATGACATCGAAGTGCACGAAGTCGGCACCGGCGGCCAACACCTTGTCCACTTCCTCACCCAGGCGGGCGAAATCGGCGGAGAGAATCGATGGAGCAATAACGAAGGGCTGCATGACGCACCTTTTTTGAGCTAAATCACGATGGCGCGCATTGTATACCTCATGCTTTGCCCTGCGCACCGTGACCTAACTCAACGGCTAGTACGCCGCCCGATAGATTTTCTCGATATCGGCCGCGCTGAGCTTGCGCGGGTTGTTGCGCATCAAGCGCTCGATACCCGCCGC
Source organism: Pseudomonas sp. BR20 (assembly GCF_050780135.1). NCBI lineage: Bacteria > Pseudomonadati > Pseudomonadota > Gammaproteobacteria > Pseudomonadales > Pseudomonadaceae > Pseudomonas > Pseudomonas sp. BR20. The sequence continues at coordinate 6,181,023 of NZ_CP172012.1, forward strand.
TTCCGTGGCCATGGCCGGGATGGCGTCCTCGGGAACCCCGAAACTGCGCAGGCCGGAAGGAATCTCCACGGCGGCACACAATCGCGTCATCGCCTCGACGGCCTGATCGGCGGCATCGTTGACACTCAGGCCGCTGACATTCACGCCCATGGCCAGGGCGATGTCCTGCATGCGCTCGACACAGGCCAGTTTGTTCCAGTGCATCACGTACGGCAGCAACAGCGCATTGCTGACGCCATGGGCGATATTGAACCGCCCGCCCAGTGGGTAGGCCAACGCATGCACTGCGCCCACCCCGGCATTGCCGAAGGCCATTCCGGCCATCAGGCTGGCGGTGGCCATATCATCGCGGGCCTGCAGGTTGGCCGGGTTGGCGTAGGCCTTGGGCAGCGCCTTGGCGATCAGCTTGATCGCACCGATGGCCAAGGCATCCGTGATCGGCGAGGCGTTCAGGGAAAGGTAGGACTCAATGGCATGCACCAGCGCATCCACGCCACTGGCGGCGGTGACACCGCGCGGGCAGGTCAGGGTCATTTGCGGGCTGATCAGCGCGACGTCCGGCAGCAGGTAGTCGCTGACGATGCCTTTCTTCAACTGCGCGATCTTGTCGGAGAGGATCGCCACATTGGTCACTTCCGAGCCGGTACCGGCCGTGGTCGGGATGGCGATCAGCGGCGGGCCTTTGCGCGGCACCTGGTCGACGCCGAATAAGTCCGCCAGGGCGCCGTGGTAACCGGCATAGGCGGCGACGCTTTTGGCAATATCGATGGCACTGCCGCCACCCAGGCCGATCAGGCCGTCGTGGCCACCGTCGCGGTACGCCTGCATGCAGTCTTCGACGATGGAGATTTCCGGGTCGGGCAGCACGCGGTCGAAAATCTCGTAAGGGCGTTCACCCAGGTGTTCGAGCGCCAGCGCCACCGTGCCGGACTTGACCAGCGCCGCGTCGGTGACAATCAACGGGTTATCCACATCCAGGCGCGTCAGTTCAGCAGCGAGTTGCTCAATGGCGCCAGCGCCAGTCAGCAATTTGTGGGCGATCTTGAATGAGGAAGTACTCATGTGCGCGGCCTCTTATCGGTGATGGGCTGGCACAAGAGTAGCTGACTGGATCGGGTTGTCTTCCATTCAGGCGCTGAATGGTCACAGCCCCCCTGTGGGAGGGGGCCGTGCTGGGCTTTAGACTTGGGCCGTGCGCAGTTTCTCGCTACGCCCACGCAGCCACTCCAGGGTCAGCAACAGCAACACCGAGAAGGCAATCAGCAAGGTCGCCGCCGCCGCAATCGTCGGGCTGAGGTTTTCGCGGATGCCGCTGAACATCTGGCGCGGCAGGGTCGCTTGCTCGGGGCCGGCGAGGAACAGCGTCACTACTACCTCATCGAACGAGGTGGCGAAGGCAAACAGCGCGCCGGAGATGACCCCCGGTGCAATCAGCGGCAGGGTCACTCGACGAAACGCCGTCAATGGCGAGGCGCCCAGGCTGGCGGCGGCCCGTACCAGGTTATGGTTGAAACCCTGCAAGGTCGCCGACACGGTGATGATCACAAACGGCACCCCGAGCACGGCGTGCACCACGATCAGCGAGAAGAAACTGTTGCCCAGGCCCAGCGGCGCAAAAAACAGGTAGCTGGCCACACCGATAATCACCACCGGCACCACCATCGGCGAAATCACCAGGGCCATCACCAGCGCCTTGCCGGGGAAATTGCCGCGGGTCAGGCCGATCGCCGCCAGGGTGCCGAACACCATGGCCAGCACCGTGGCCGCCGGGGCGACGATGATGCTGTTCTTCAACGCGCGCATCCATTCCGCCGAGGCGAAGAAATCCTCGTACCAGTGCAGCGAGAAACCTTGCAGCGGATACACCAGGAAACTGCCGCTGTTGAACGACAGCGGGATGATGACCAGCACAGGCAATATCAGGAACAACAGGATCAAGCCGCAGAGGATCCGCAAGCTGTAGAACCACACCCGTTCCACTGGTGACATATAAGGGCTCAGCATCGCAAGGTCTCCTCAGCTCAGGCGCAGGCGGCTGGCGCCCACCAGCCGGTTGTAGATCAGGTACAGCACCACGGTCGCCAGCAGCAGCAAGCCGCCCAACGCCGTCGCCATGCCCCAGTTGATGCTGGTGTTGGTGTAGAAGGCCACGAAGTAGCTGACCATCTGGTCGTTCGGGCTGCCCAGCAGCGCCGGGGTGATGTAGTAACCAATGGCCAGGATGAACACCAACAGGCAGCCGGCGCCGACACCGGCATACGTCTGTGGGAAGTACACGCGCCAGAAGCTGGCGAACGGGTGACAGCCCAGGGAGATCGCCGCACGCATGTAGGTGGGCGAGATGCCTTTCATCACGCTGTAGATCGGCAAAATCATGAACGGCAGCAGGATATGCACCATGGAGATGTAGACGCCGGTGCGGTTGAACACCAGCTCCAGGGGTTTGTCGATCAGGCCCATGCCCATCAGCGCACTGTTGATCAGCCCGCCGGATTGCAGCAGCACGATCCACGCCGCCACCCGCACCAGGATCGAGGTCCAGAACGGCAGCAACACCAGAATCATCAGCAGGTTACTTTTGCGCGCCGGCAGGTTAGCCAGCAAATACGCCAGCGGATAAGCCAGCAACAGGCAGATGGCGGTGATCACCAGGCCCATCCAGAAGGTGCGGGCGAAGATGTCCAGGTAGATCGCCTGGTCCGGGGTGGCCGGGGCCACTTCGCCAAGGTCGTCGATGCGGTGATCGACGGCCGCCAGCAGGTAGAACGGTGTCAGGCTGCTGGTATTGCGCCGGATCGCCTGCCAGTACGCCGGGTCGCCCCAGCGTTCATCGAGGTTTTCCAGCGCTGCTTTATAAGAGGCAGGCGCTTCGGTAAACGGCAGCGCCCGCGCGGTTTTGGTCAGCAGGCTGCGATAGCCGGCCAGTTCCATGTTCAAGCGTTTGGAGAGATCGCCCAGGGTCTGGTTTTTGCGCGCCTCGCCCAGGTCCTCACTCAGAGCCTGATACACCGGTTCACCCGGCAGACCACGACCGTCCCAGGCCGTCACCGCCACCACGGTGCGCGGCAGACCGCCCACCACTTCCGGGTTGCCGACGCTTTTAAACAGCAGCGCAACAATCGGCACCAGGAACACCAGCAGCAAAAACAGCACCAGCGGCGCAATCAAGGCCTGGGCCTTCCAGCGATTGAGCCGCTCGGCACGCGCCAGGCGCTGCTTGAGGGTGGGGCTGTTGACCTCGTTCGAGGGAACGGCGATGGCCATGGCTGACTCCGAAACTTGAAAATGAATGCGATCTTTCACACGCAAGAAATCCCTTGTGGGAGAGGGCAAGCCCCCCCACAGGGTTATGCGGTGTTACTTGGCAGCCCAGGAGTTGAAGCGCTGCTCCAGCTGCTCGCCGTTATCGGCCCAGAAGCTCACATCGATCTGCACCTGATTGGCGATGTTCTCTGGCGTAGTCGGCATATCCTTGAGGATGTCCTTGGCCAGCAGCGGCACGGCTTGGGTGTTGGCCGGGCCGTAGGCGATGTTTTCCGAGTAGGTCTTCTGCTGCTGCGGCTGCACCGAGAAGGCGATGAATTTCTTCGCCGCTTCGGCACGGTCCTTGGCCAGGCCTTTAGGGATGGCCCAGGCGTCGAAGTCGTAGATGCCGCCGTTCCACACCACTTTCAGGTTGCTTTCTTTTTGCACGGCGGCGATGCGGCCGTTGTAGGCCGAGCTCATCACCACGTCACCCGAGGCAAGGTATTGCGGCGGTTGTGCGCCGGCTTCCCACCATTGGATCGACGGCTTGAGTTCGTCGAGCTTCTTGAACGCACGGTCCTGGCCATCTTTGCCGGCCAGCACTTTGTACACGTCCTTCGGCGCCACGCCGTCGGCCATCAACGCGAATTCCAGGGTGTACTTGGCGCCCTTGCGCAGGCCGCGCTTGCCCGGGAATTTCTTGGTGTCCCAGAAATCCGCCCAACTGGTTGGCGCAGAAGCCAGTTTGTCCGCGTTGTAGGCCAGAACGGTCGACCATACGAAGAAGCCCACGCCGCACGGCTGGATCGCACCCTTCACATAGTCGGCGCTGTTACCGAACAGTTTCGGGTCCAGCGGCTCGAACATGTCTTCGTCACAGCCGCGGGACAATTCCGGCGATTCCACTTCCACCAAGTCCCAGGACACGCTCTTGGTGTCGACCATGGCTTTGACCTTGGCCATCTCACCGTTGTACTCACCGGCGACAATCTTGCCGTTGCCCGCGCTTTCCCACGGTGCATAGAAAGCCTTGACCTGTGCAGCCTTGTTCGCGCCACCAAAGGACACGACGGTCAGGTCCGGACCGGCCATGGCCTGTGTCGCGCCCATCAAGCTCAGGGCCAGGACGGAATATTTCAGGGATCTCAACATTGTTGTTCTCTCCACGTGCAGGGTTGGTGAAGCCATGGGGCGATCAATTCGCCTCTAGAAGTGGGTCGAGTGCGCGAACGTGCTCGACTTGCCAGCCAATCGGTACCACGTCGCCGACCGCCAGGGCCGGGTCCAGCTCGGCGATCGGTTGTTTCACAAAAAAATCGGCCTTACCGCAGACTTCCAGGCGCACACGCACGTGGTCGCCCAGGTAGATAAATTCCGCCACACGCCCGGAGAAACGGTTGACGCAGCTTTCGCTGGAGCCATTGAGGCTGACACGCTCGGGGCGCACCGACAGGGTCACCGGGCCGCCAATCTGGCCGACGTTCACCGCCAGCGCCTCGACCTTCTCGCCGCGCGCCAGCTCTACCACGCAGCGCTCGCCGGTATGGCTGTGCAGGCGGCCATTGAGGCGGTTGTTTTCACCGATGAAGTTGGCGACGAAGGTGTTTTTCGGCTCTTCATACAAGGTGCGCGGCGCGGCGATCTGCTGGATCTCGCCCTGGTGGAACACCGCCACGCGGTCGGACATGGTCAAGGCTTCGCCCTGGTCGTGGGTCACGTACACCACGGTCACGCCGAGGCGCTGGTGCAGGTGCTTGATCTCCATCTGCATGTGTTCGCGCAATTGCTTGTCGAGGGCGCCGAGGGGTTCGTCCATCAGTACCAGCTGCGGTTCAAACACCAACGCCCGGGCCAAGGCCACGCGCTGTTGCTGGCCGCCGGACAGTTGCGCCGGATAGCGCTGGGCGAAGGCGTCGAGCTGGACCATGCTCAGCACGCGTTTGACCCGCTCGCTGATATCGGTCTTGCTCAAGCCCCGCACCGAGAGCGGGAACGCGAGGTTCTCGGCAACCGTCATGTGCGGGAACAGTGCGTAGTTCTGGAACACCATGCCGATGTCGCGCTTGTGCGGCGGCACGTTGTTGATCGAGCGCCCGGCCAGTTGGATTTCGCCGGCGGTCGGCGTTTCGAAGCCAGCCAGCATCATCAGGCTGGTGGTCTTGCCCGAACCGGAAGGCCCGAGCAAGGTGAGGAACTCGCCCTTGCGAATCTCCAGGTTGAGGTCTTTGACGATCAGGTTCTCACCGTCGTAGCTCTTCTGCACGCCACGAAAGCTGACCAGCACATCATTTGAATCCGCCTCGCTCATACCCGCACCTTTGTGTTTTGGACTGCTGTGGCACAAGCGTAGTCCAGGCGCGAGCCCCCGGAAATCGGGGGCCAGGAGAGAATCGCATCAGCCGGATGGAAGGTTTGGGGTAGGGATCGCCCTACACGGATGGCGGGGATTGAACAGTGCCACGGCGGCATACGCCGAGAATGGCTTTACCGGGGCTCAAGGCCTGTCGCAAACAGGCATGGCGTCACAACAGCTTGTGTTCCATCGCGTACTTCACCAGCTCCGCCAGGGACGTGATATTGAGCTTTTGCATCAGCCGCGCCTTGTGGGTGCTGATGGTCTTGCTGCTCAACGCCAGTTGCTGGGCGATGTCATTGACGTTGGCGCCCTGGGCCAGGCGCTCGAACACTGAGAATTCACGCTCGGACAGCAGCGAATGCAAGGGCCTCGAGTCAGTCAGGCCGACCTCGAAGACCATGCGGTCCGCCAGGTCCGGGTCGATGTAACGCCCGCCGGCCGCGACCTTGCGAATCGCCATCAGCAGCAGCGCCGGGTCGCTGTCCTTGGTGGCGTAACCCGCAGCACCCACCTTCAGGGCGCGGGCGGCCATTTGCGCCTCATCGTGCATCGACAGCACCAGGATTGCCGGCGGATTGTTCAAGGCGCGAATGCGCGCAATGGCTTCCAGGCCATTGACGCCGGGCATCGAGATGTCCAGCAACACCACCTCGCAAGGCACATGGCGCAAGGTCTCCAGCAACTGCTCGCCATTACTCGCCTCGCCCACCACCAGCAGGTCTTTGGCCAGGCCGATCAATTGCTTGATGCCTTCACGCACAATGGTGTGGTCTTCGGCTACCAGTACACGGATCACAAGGGCTTCCTCTTATCGTTATGCATCCAACGGCACCGTGACACTCAGGGTGGTGCCCTCGCCCAATTGACTGTCCAGGCTCAGCTGCCCACCCATGATCAGCACACGCTCGCGCATCCCCACCAGACCAAACGACACCGGGCGCCCCTGGGCCTGGACGAAACCGACGCCGTCGTCGCTGATGGTCAGCCGCAGGTCGTTGCCTTCCACCGCCAGGGTCAGCTCGACAGTATGCGCCTGGGCATGGCGCATCACATTGGTCAGCGCCTCTTGCAGGATACGGAACAGGCCGATGGCCTTGGCATCGCTCAAGGTCGGCAGGTTATCCGGTACCTGCACCAGGCAGGGGATTTGCGTACGCGCTTCGAAACGCCGTGCTTGCCATTCAATCGCCGAGGCAATACCGGCATCGAGAATCGGTGGGCGCAGCGCCGTCGCCACGTCCCGCACCAACTGGAACAGTTGGGCGATCAGGCGCTTCATGCTGTTCAAGCGCTCGTGCAGGCCAGGATCCAGTTGCGCATAGGACAGCTCGCACATGGAGGTTTCCAGCTTGAGCACCGTGAGCATTTGCCCGAGTTCGTCGTGCACTTCCCGGGCGATGCGAGCCTTTTCTTCTTCGCGCACGGTTTCCAGGTGGGCGGACAACTCGCGCAGTTGCGCTTCACTTTGCATCAAGGCGGCCAGGGTGCGGCGCAGTTCGGTGACATCGTTCAGGTAGACCACCAGGTACTCGGCCTCGGCAAATCGCAGAAAGCTCAAGGACACGTTGGCCGGCAGGATGCTGCCATCGGCGCGCAAACAATCGGTGGCGAAATTCTGCGGCCCCTCTTCGCTGGCCCGTGCGCGCTTCCACAGGTTGAGCCAGCGGTCCATATCCAGGGTCGGGTCGAGGTCGACCAGCGGTCGTTCGATCAGTGCGCCGGGCTCGTAACCGAGCATACTCTCGGCCGCACGATTGGCGTAGCGCACATGGCTATCCCAATTGACCCACAGGATGCCGACGGTGCTTTGGTCGATGGAAAACTGCGTCAAGCGCAGCGCTTCGGCACCGGCGGCACGGGCCGCGCTTTCTTCGCGGGCAGCCAGCAGGTCGTGCTCCAGCACGCGTTGCTGGCGGCGCAGCCAGAACACCACGGCCAGGCTGGCGAGCAGCAACAGGCCGAGCAGCAGGCTGAGGTTCTGCCAAAGGCCCTTGGATTCGGATAAACGTGGATATTTGGGTTGCAGCCAGCGACTGTGCAGTTGATCCAGGTCGCGGGCCGGGATGGCGTTCAGAGCACTTTCCATGATGCTGGCCAGTTCAGGCCAATCCCGGCGAGTAGCCACCCGCAGCAATTGCGGCAGGCCGATATCCCCCACCACCGCCAGCCCGCTGAACTCCGCCTCTGCGGACAAGCGGCTTAATTGCGCTTCATCCACAACGGCATAACGCGCCTGCTGGCTGACCAACAATTGCAAGGCCTGGCGCTCCATGGGCACGCCTTGCAGGTTGAGGCCGGGGTAGGTACTGCGCAGGTAATCGGCCACGGCGCTGGGCATGCGCACGGCAACACGGGATTGATCGTCGAGCTTCTCCAGCTCCACGGCACCACCGCCCTCGCGGATGCCGACAATATGTTGAGGCACACGCATATACGGGTCGGTGAACTGCCACAGGCGCAAACCGGCCGGGGTTTGCTGCAGGCCGGGGGCAATGTCCACCTCGTCGTCGCGTACCGCCGCTTCCAGTTGTTCCTGATCAGGGAAGTTGCGCCAGGTCAGCTCGATGTTCAGCGCCTTGGCCAGCCATTGCATCAGCTCGACATTCGCCCCGGACAAGCGCTGCAGACGCCGGTCGTATTGCGCGTAAGGCGCCTGCAACACCAGGCCCACCCGCAGCTCCGGGTGCTGGCCCAGCCATTCGCGCTGCTGCGCAGTGAGCTGCGCCTGTGGCCCAATGGGCGCAGGCGCGGCGTTTGCCATCAAGGCAAAACACAAACAGCCGATAACCAGCAGACAGCGAAAACCCATGATCCACGTCTCACATCACTGACAAATACTGACCAACCCATTAGGCTGCTGGAATCACTTCTGGCCGGGAATTAACGATGTCCTATCGAAACCGTTCGGCACTGCCAGCATTGTGCCTGTCACTGCTGTTTACCAGTGCCTTTTCTGCGCAGGCGGCTGAGGCCCCCGCGCCGGCCGCCGAAAAACCTGTCGAACGCCAGCCCCTGCCCGAGCGTAGCCAGGAAGAGGCCAGCGCGCTGGAACGCAAAATTCCGCAGCAGGAACAACAACAGTTGCAGGCCGGCAGTGATTCATTCCTCGCCCTGTGGAAACCGGCCAACAGCGCCGAGCCCGAAGGTGTGGTGATTATCGTACCGGGCGCCGGCGAAAATGCTGACTGGCCGCAAGCAATCGGTCCGTTGCGACAGAAATTGCCGGATGCCAATTGGGGCAGCCTCAGCCTGTCATTACCGGATGTGAGCATGGACACCCTGCCGCCGCGCGTCATGGAAGCGTCCAACGCCACCGTCGACACCAGCAGTAAAGAAGCGAGCACCGCCGACAAACCGATCGAGCAAGCCGCCAGCGCCGAGGCGGAAGGCACCGACCCGGCGGTGGTGACGGGCGCCGACGAGCAGGACAAGACCGACGCCTCGCGCATCTTTGCGCGCATCGATGCCGCCGTGGCCTTTGCCCAGACCCAGAGCGCACGCACTGTGGTGCTGGTGGGCCATGGCACCGGCGCCTGGTGGGCGGCGCGTTACCTGAGTGAAAAACAACCGTCCCAGGTGCAGAAGCTCGTGATGGTTGCCGCCCAGACGCCTACCGGGCGTCATCCGGATGTGCAGCAACTGGCGCCGGCGCTGAAGCTGCCGACGGCCGACGTCTTCTATCAAGACAACGCTCAAGCACGCAAAAACGCCCTGGCGCGCGCCCAGGCCGCGAAGCGTCTGAAGAATGACGGCTATAAGCAGGTGTCATTGAAGACCCTGCCCGGCAACAGCGCCGCCGAGCAGGAACAGTTGTATCGCCGGATTCGCGGCTGGTTGAGCCCGCAGGCCAGCGCCGACTGAGGATCAGCGCAAAACCAATGTGGTTATCCGTGAAAGAGTGGCCTCTAACGGAAATCCCGGCGCTCGCGAATCAACGCATAGGCGTTGTGCAGTTCACGGGTGCGCTCGGTCGCCTCACGCACTTGCGCAGGGCTGGCACCACTGCCGGCCACCTTGTCCGGATGGTGACGGCTCAGCAGACGGCGATAGGCACGCTTGATGGCCGAGGGCTCTGTGGTAGCTGTCACACCGAGCAAGCGCAACGCTTCCTGATAGGTCGTACCGCGATTGACCAGCGGCTTGCGCTCAGGAGTGTAGTCGGCCGCCAATGCCTGGAGCTGTTGCGGTGTCCAGCCCAACCACTTACCCCACAGGTCGATCAAATCACGCTCGGCGTCATCCGCCTTGCCGTCCGCCCAGACCATCCGCCAACACGCACGCAACACACCTTCCGCCGCATGGGGTTGGGACTTGAGCACACGAAGGTAGCGGCGCACCCGGTCGGAACCGGACTTGCCACGGTTGAACGCTGCAATCGCACGGCGCTGGGCCGAGTCGGTCATGTCCAGCGAGCGCATTTCTTGCCGCGCCTGCTGGATATGCCCATCCACCACACGCCCATTGCTTTTAGCCAGGCGCCCGAGCAACACAAACAATAACTCGTCATTGCGTAACGCCGGACGCCCGCCCAAGCGCTCGCGCAACTGTGCCCAACTGTGCAGTTGCATTCGGCGATCCAGCGCCTGCCCCAACAGCGCACCCAACAAGGCCCCCGGAATACTGGCAATGGCAAAGCCAGCCCCGGCGCCGATCAGCGTCCCTGGCCACAACATGCTACTGCCCCGCTGTCAGCAGGGTTTCGACGTGCGCCAGGCGCTCCAGCGTGCCGACATCAATCCAGTGTCCCGCCATGTGTTCCCCCGTTACCAAACCTTTCGCCATGGCCGCACGCAGCAGCGGCGCCAGCTTGAAGGCACCGGCGCTGCAACCCTCGAACAGCCGGGGGTCTAGCACTGAAATGCCACTGAAGGTCAGGTTATCGGCACCGGGCACCGCATCATGAAGCAAGCCCTGATCAAGGTAGAAATCACCACCCGAGGGATGATGTGCCGGGTTGTCGACCATCACCAGATGGGCCAGGCCCTGGAGCGGTTGCTTGAGCCGGGTGAAGTCGTAGTCGGTCCAGATATCGCCGTTGACCACCAGGAACGGCTCATCCCCCAGCAACGGCAGCGCCTGGAAAATCCCGCCACCGGTTTCCAGCGGTTCGCCCTCCGGGGAGTAGCGAATGCGCAGGCCGAACTGCGCACCATCCCCCAGGTAGCTCTCGATCTGCTGGCCGAGCCAGGCATGGTTGATCACAACATCGGTGAAACCGGCCTTGGCCAGCGCCTCCAGGTGGTACTCGATCAGGCGCTTGCCGCCGGCCTGCACCAACGGCTTGGGGGTGTGCAACGTGAGCGGACGCATCCGCTCGCCTTTGCCCGCGGCCAGGATCATGGCCTTCATACGCTAGCCTCTGCAGGTTGGCGCAGGCTGGTCAGTAACTCAGCCAGCTCGCTCAACTCCGGACGATCAGCCAGCACCGCTTCTATATAAGCAAAGAAGCGCGGTACATCGGCCAGATAGCGTGGCTTGCCGTCACGATGGCAAATGCGCGCAAAGATGCCGATGACCTTGAGATGGCGCTGCACGCCCATGAGATCGCTGGCGCGCAGGAAGTCTTCGAAATCCGGCTGTACCGGAATGCCGACCTGGGCCGCACGCTCCCAATAGCCGCGTTGCCATTCCCGTACGCGGGCCTGGGGCCAACTGAGGAAGGCGTCCTTGAACAGGCAGGTGATGTCGTAGGTGACCGGACCATACACTGCGTCCTGGAAATCCAGCACGCCAGGGTTCGGCTCGCTGATCATCAGGTTGCGTGGCATATAGTCGCGGTGCACCAGCACTTTGGGTTGCGCCAGGGCGCTGTCGATCAAGTGATCGCTGACACGCTGCCAAAGTGCCCGCTGCTGAGTATCCAGCTCGATACCCAAGTGTCGGCGCACGTACCATTCAGGAAACAATTCGAGCTCGCGTCGCAGCAAGGCGACGTCATAGCTGGGCAGTGGCGCGTCCATCGGCAACTGCTGATAAGCCAGCAAGGCGTCGATGGCATCAGCAAACAACTGATGGGCGTTTTCGTCGTTTATCACGTCCAGATAGGTTTTTCTGCCCAGGTCATTGAGCAAAAGAAAGCCTCGGGGCAAGTCTTGCGCATAAATTTTCGGAACATTTATTCCCGAAGTGGATAGCAAATACGCGATATCGACGAAAGGTTTGCAGTTTTCCTGGGGGGGGGGCGCGTCCATTACCACGAAAGTTCGACCGCCGCCGTCCCAACGGAAATAGCGCCTGAAACTCGCGTCGCTGCTGGCCGCAGTCAATGTGGCCGGGGGTACGACACCCCAGCCTTGAGCGTTGAAAAGGATCGGCAACTGCTCATCCAGCCAGACTTCCAGCTGTTGTAAACGTAGATCTTGCTCGGGCATTACAAGGGTCTCCGACGGCGCTAGCCGTCAAGCGGGGCATGCTTTATTATCACGCATCTTGTGCGACACGCGTAGCGTGTCTCCAGGTTGGCGGTGAGACGTCATCGTCAAGGGTTTTCCGCAAGAAAACCGATAGCCCGGTAGCCAATCCGGGAAACAAAACAGCCCAGGAGTCCCACTGCTTAGAAGGACTCGTTGTCGCTGCGGCGACGATAGCGAACCCCAAAGCCGCTTAGCACTCAGAAGCGCGGCTATGGTCCGAATTTCGGACTGGGAGTGCCCACTTCACTACTGATGAGGTCTCTATGCGGAAACGTCTAGCCCTTAAAGCTGATGTATCGGCAAGTCAGACAGATATCTCCAAAGCTCTCGATGACGTCTTGTATCGACTGACTTGGAAATTTGCGGGAATGATATCGGCCTTTACGGTCGTCATTATTTGCGCCGTCTTCTACATCAGATAGCGAATCCACTCAGGCCCTAGGCCTACCCTTGCGGGATGAATCCCCGCAGGGATTCCTCCTGCCTTAAAACAGGAGGAAATACTCTTTGAGCGTGCTGCCTTGCAGTCCTCCGCTCACATCAAACCGGAGACACGAGCGAAAACTCTGTCTGTCATTGTCCAACTATCTTGCTCTGAGATAGCAGCGGACTCGTTGTGCGACCAACGATAGCCTAGGAAAACATGCGTCACTGGTAACGGTGGGGTGTGAAGCTTTTCCGACAATGTAGTCCCCATCAGGGTGTGCTTTTGCCGTGAGGCAAGGTACAGACGCTCGGAGCAGTACCGGGTCGAGACGCTAGGCTGGTTGGCATGGGTAACGTAAGTGAACTGCTGATAAACGCCGTAATGATAAACATGCCAAAACTGCTGTCAGGCATGGACCAAAAGGTATGGGGCCAGTTATTCCTGTGGGATGTGGGAATACGTCGCTACAAGGCCTCCGGTGAAAAGGCAGACCCTAAACCAATCGTGTGACAGGCAGGGAACGTGGTAAGCCCGTATGGCTGCCTTCGGGCAGGTGAACCGCAAGGGGATCTGTTGGCTGTGCGGGTATGGGATCGCAGAAAAAGCGAACGCCGGGCTGTAATGGCACGGATAGGGGGTGGAACATTCCCCCACGGGAAACCGGGCAGACTTCTGCGTGGTCTTTTATCGCATGAACGCTGAGTAGACCTGTCTCAATCATCTTCGAAGTCCGGCAGTAATGGGCTTCTTTTTCATCCACTCCTGACGGGAGCGTCCATTCCCGTCAGGGGATGCGTACGTCTTCTGCTTGGGGAAACTTGAGAGGAAGGCAGCATGTTAGTACCTAGCCAACTGGCCGAGTCTGCACCTTCCGGCGTTCCGCAGCATTGGCATGACATCGATTGGTGTCGTGTGCAGCGGAACGTACGGGCGATGCAGATTCGGATTGCGAAGGCTTGTAGGGAAGGCAACTGGCGCAGGGTGAAAGCCCTGCAACGGATGCTAACCCGCTCTCGTTCGGCCAGATACTTGGCCATACGGCGAGTCACTGAAAACCAGGGCAAGCGCACGGCGGGAGTCGACCGCGTGCTTTGGGATACACCTGATGCCAAATGGAAAGCGGCAAATGGGTTGAAGCGCCACGGGTATAAACCACGGCCACTACGGCGTGTGTTTATCCCTAAGTCGAATGGAAAGGAACGCCCCCTGGGCATTCCAACCATGACGGACAGAGCCATGCAGGCGCTATACCTGCTAGCCCTGGCGCCTATCGCTGAAACCACCGGCGATCCAAACAGCTACGGCTTTCGGATCGAGCGCTCCACGGCTGATGCGATGGGACAGCTGTTCGTTTGTCTATCCAAGAAGGCCTCGGCCCAATGGGTATTGGAAGCGGACATCAAAGGCTGCTTTGACCACATCAACCATAACTGGCTGATCGAAAATGTCCTAACGGACAAAGAAATCCTCCGGAAATGGTTGAAGGCTGGAGTGATTCATAAAGGCCAGCTACAGGCAACGAATGCCGGTACACCACAGGGCGGGATTATCTCGCCCACCTTGGCAAATTTGGCGCTGGATGGACTGGAATCACAGCTCAAGCAACATCTGGGCGTGACGAAGGCGAAGAAGCTAAAAATCAACGTGGTGCGATATGCGGATGATTTTGTGATTACAGGCAGCTCGAAAGAAATGCTCGAAAATGAAATCAAGCCTTGGGTTGAGCAGTTTCTCGCGGTTCGAGGATTGCAGTTGTCGCTCGAGAAAACCCATGTCGTCCACATAGATGAAGGTTTCGACTTCCTTGGTTGGAATTTCCGCAAATACGGCGGGAAACTCCTGATCAAACCTGCCAAAAAGAACGTGAAAGCGTTCTACCGGAAGGTAAAGGAGGTCATCAGCACTAACAAAGCGGTGAAACAGGAGGAGTTGATCCGCCTGCTTAATCCGATACTGCGAGGCTGGGCGCTGTATCACCAGCCAGTAGTCGCCAAGAAGGCGTACAGCCGCATGGACCACCAAATATTCCAGGCGCTTTGGCGTTGGGCGAAAAGGCGACACCCAAACAAAAGTCTCGATTGGGTAAGGGAGAAGTATTTTCAAACCTACGAAAATCGAAGCTGGGTGTTTTCCACCACGGTCATAACGGAGTCAGGAGGCAAAGAAGCAATTCGGTTATACGCCCTAGAGGCCACGCCGATTGAGAGGCACAGGAAGATCAGCGGGGATTTCAATCCGTTTGATCCCTCTATGGAAGAAATGGGAGAGGCATTGCGGATGTCCCGGATGCTCGGGAAATTGAAATACCGCAAACAAATTCTTCATCTGTTTCAATCCCAAAAAGGACTGTGCGTACTATGCAAAAGCCCAATATCTAGGGAGACTGGGTGGCACGACCACCACATCATTTATCGCTCACAAGGCGGTGGTGACTCGCTGGACAACCGGGTACTATTGCATCCCATTTGCCACCAGCAGCTTCACGCTCGTGGACTAACAGTGTACAAACCGGCTCCCCCAAGGGGGGCTTCGTAAAGACTTGAGCCGTATGCGCTGAAAGGCGCACGTACGGTTTTTAGGGGGGAGCAGACCAGAAATGGTCTGTTCCTACCCAACTTTCAGACCATCGAGAGGCGTGCGGCCCAAACCGCGGGCAGATGGCACGCAGGAAGCCCGGACTAATAAGATGGCATTGAAATCCCCCGCGTTTCGTAGAAAATTTCCGTTGCTGGTAACCGGCAGTCTGCTGGTCATGCAACCCTTCGCCACCTCATTCGTGGTCGCCGCGGAACAGTATGACTGCTCAGTCTCTGCTTCGGGTGCCTGGGACTGCGCGCCAAAGACAGCCGCAGCCCCATTGCCACCGCGCCCGGTGCATGACGGCGCAGCCGTCAGCTCGGCCAACAGCACGGCGCAGGCCGACGCTGGCGGCAGTGCCGAAGCCGAGCCGAAGACCGCACTGGTCACCGAGTCCAAGGGCCGTGGCCTGCGTTCGCGCAGCGCCGACTACAGCCACTTGGACTGGGTGCCTCGCGAAAAGTTGACCGCAGCCCAACTGGCAGAAACCGGTCCTTACTGCGGCGGTGCGTACATCGAGCCAACTCGTCCTGGCATGAACGACAAGACGAACAAAAGCGATGCGCCCACCTTCATCGGTGCCAAGGCCTCTCGTTACGAGCAGGAACAACAAGTCGCAACCCTGGCCGGTGACGTCGTCATGCGCCAGGGCAGCATGCAGCTGGAGTCGGAAGAAGCCAGCCTGTATCAGGCCGAGAACCGTGGTGAGCTGAACGGTAACGTGCGACTGCGCGACAACGGTGCCTTGATCGTCGGCGACCACGCCCAGGTTCAACTGGACACCGGCGCGGCGCAGATCGACAACGCCGAATACGTGCTGCACAAGTCGCGTATCCGCGGTAACGCGCTGTACGCCAAGCGCGCCGAAAACGCGATCATCCGTCTCAAGGACGGTACGTACACCACCTGCGAGCCGGACAGCAACGCCTGGCAGCTCAAGGGCAACAACATCACGTTGAACCCGGCCACCGGTTTCGGTACGGCCACCAACGCGACGTTGCGGATCAAGAACATCCCGATCCTGTACACCCCTTACATCTATTTCCCGATCGACGACCGTCGTCAGTCCGGCTTCCTGCCACCGAGCTTCAGTACCGGCAGCGAAACCGGCTTCACCCTGGTCACGCCGTACTACTTCAACCTGGCGCCAAACTACGATGCCACGTTGTACCCGCAATACATGACCAAGCGCGGCATGATGATGGAAGGCGAATTCCGCTACCTCACCAAGTCCAGCGAAGGTCAGTTCGGCGGCGCGTACCTGAACGACGACAGCGACGAACGCAAGCTGCAGACCGATTACGACAAAACCCGCTACATGCTCAATTGGCAGCACAAAGGTGGCTTGGATTCGCGTGTACTGACCCAGGTCGACTACACCAAGATCAGTGACCCTTACTACTTCCAGGACCTCAAGTCCTATCAGGAGGGTGTTGAGAGCCGGACCTTCGTCAACCAACAGGGCTCCGTGGCCTATCGCGGCGACTCCTTCCAGGCGCGCTTGAATGTCCAGGCTTATCAGCTGGCGACGATTTCCCAGATCACACCGTATGACCGGCTGCCACAGATCACCTTCAATGGTGCCCTACCTTACAGCCCGGGGGGCTTGCAGTTCGCTTATGAAACCGAAGCTGTAAGATTTGATCGGGATCTTGAGAACGGCAACTTCACCGATAAAGACGGTGTCACCAGCGCTCGACTGGATACCAACGTGAGGGGCCTGACCCGCGCAAACGGCACGCGCCTGAACCTGGCACCGAGCATTTCGCTTCCGCTTAATACGACGTACGGTTTCATCACGCCGAAGCTGAAATACGTTTACACCAAGTACGACCTCGATCTCGATACCATCGGCAAGAACTCGCTGGCTGCTGGGGACGAATTCAAAAGTTCTCAAAGCCGCGCCGTCCCAATTGCCAGCGTCGACAGCGGCCTGTACTTCGACCGCAACACCAACTGGTTCGGCAAGGAATATCGCCAGACCCTGGAGCCGCGTGCTTTCTACCTTTACGTTCCAAACAAAGACCAGAGCGATATTCCTGTCTTTGATACCAGCGAGTACTCGTTCAGCTACGCCTCGCTTTTCCGTGACAACCGCTTCAGTGGTTCCGACCGCATCGGCGATGAGAACAAACTGTCGCTCGGCCTGACCAACCGCTGGATCGAAGAAAACGGCTTCGAACGTCAACGCGTCAGCGTCGGCCAGGCTGTGTATTTCAAGGACCGCGAAGTTCAACTGCCGGGCGTGCTGGCAGCCGACCGTGCCGATGCACAGTCCGACGTATCGCCCGTTGCCTTGGACTACGAGTTCCGCTTCAACCGCGACTGGCGCGCCACTGCCGACTACAACTGGGACACCGAGGAGCACAGCCCTCGTTCCGGTAGCGCGATGCTTCACTACCAGCCGGAAGACAACCCGAACAAGATCATCAACGTCGGTTATCGCTATCGTAACGACCAGGTCGTCTACAACCAGCTGACCGGCAAATGGCAGTTCGGCGGTGACTACGGACAGCCAGGCGATCCGAACTTCGTGAAGGATTACTACAAAATCCAACAACACGATTTCTCGATGATGTGGCCGATCATTCCCCAGTGGAACCTGATCACCCGCTGGCAGTATGACTACGCTCGCAACCGTACCCTGGAAGCCTTCGGTGGTTTCGAGTACGACAACTGCTGCTGGAAACTGCGCGTCATCAACCGTTACTGGGTTTCCAACGACGAATACAGCCAGATCGCCCCGCTTAACGAAAAGGGTGACCACGGGCTCTTCCTGCAGATCGTCCTCAAAGGACTCGGCGGCCTGACCGGCGCCAAGGTAGAGAGCTTCCTCGACAAAGGCATTGAAGGTTATCGTGAACGTGAAGACCAAGCTTTCTGATTGTCTGCGCCCGCTAGTGCTGGGCGCGCTGTTCCTGGGCACCGTATCGGCTCACGCCGCGGTTCAGCAACTGGATAAAGTAGTGGCCATCGTCGATAACGACGTGATCATGCAAAGCCAACTGGACCAGCGCGTCAAGGAAGTGCAGCAAACCATCGCCAAGCGTGGCGGTGGCGTGCCACCTACCAGCGTGCTGGACCAACAGGTACTGGAGCGCCTGATCGTCGAAAACCTGCAACTGCAGATCGGCGAGCGTTCCGGCATCCGTATTTCGGACGAAGAACTGAACCAGGCGGTCGGCACCATCGCTCAACGCAACAACATGAGCATTGATCAATTCCGCGCAGCCCTGGCCCACGACGGTCTTTCATATGAAGACGCCCGTGACCAGATCCGCCGCGAAATGATCATCAGCCGTGTGCGTCAGCGTCGCGTTGCCGAGCGAGTTCAGGTGTCCGAGCAGGAAGTGAAGAACTTCCTGGCCTCCGACTTGGGCAAGATGCAGCTTTCCGAAGAACTGCACCTGGCCAATATCCTGATCCCGACCCCGGACAGCGCCAACTCCGAGCAACTGAATGCGGCAGCGGCGAAAACCCAGGCTATCTATGATCGCCTGAAAGCTGGTGCTGACTTTGCCCAGATGGCCATTGCCCAGTCCGGCAGCGACAACGCCCTTGAAGGTGGCGATATGGGCTGGCGTAAAGCTGCTCAACTGCCACCTCCGTTCGACCGTGAACTGAGTGCCATGGAAGTGGGTGGCATCACCCAGCCAGCCCGTACCCCAGGCGGCTTCATCATCCTGAAGTTGCTGGAACGTCGCGGTGGCGAGACCTCGCTGAAAGACGAAGTGCATGTTCGTCATATTCTGGTCAAACCAAGCGAAATTCGCACCGAAGCACAAACCAAGGAACTGGCCCAGAAGATCTATGACCGCATCGAAAGCGGTGAAGACTTTGCCACCCTGGCCAAGAGCTTCTCGGAAGACCCGGGTTCCGCCCTCAACGGCGGCGACCTGAACTGGATCGACCCGAAAGCCTTGGTGCCCGAGTTCCAGCAGGTGATGGCCGATACTCCGCAAGGCGTACTGTCCAAGCCGTTCAAAACCCAATATGGCTGGCATGTGCTGGAAGTCCTTGGCCGTCGCGCCACCGACAACACCAGCCAAGCCCGCGAGCAGCAGGCTCTGAACGTACTGCGTAACCGCAAATACGACGAAGAGCTGCAAACCTGGCTGCGTCAGATCCGTGACGAAGCCTACGTGGAAAACAAGCTGCCAGGCGCCGAGCAAACAGGCACCGACCAGGCAGCTCCGTGAAACCCCAGCGTTTCGCCGTGACACCCGGCGAGCCGGCCGGCATTGGTCCAGACCTGTGCCTGCTGCTCGCCTCGCAGCCCCAGCCTCACCCCCTGATTGCCATTACCAGCCGCGACCTCCTCCTTGAGCGGGCCGCGCAGCTGGGTGTGGTCGTCAATCTGCTGGACGTGGCACCCGGCAACTGGCCCGACCTGCCGGCAGCCGCTGGCAGCTTGTATGTGTGGAACACCCCGCTGCACGCCAAGGTCGTTGCCGGAAAACTCGACAAGGCCAACGCGGCGTTTGTCCTGGAAACCTTGACCCGCGCGGGGCAAGGCTGCATCGACGGCGACTTCGCCGGCATGATCACCGCGCCAGTCCACAAGGGCGTGATCAACGAATCGGGCATTGCGTTTTCCGGCCATACCGAATTCCTGGCCGAGCTGACCAACACCGCTCAAGTCGTCATGATGCTGGCCACACGCGGCCTGCGGGTCGCCCTGGTGACCACGCACCTGCCATTGCGCGACATTGCCGACGCCATCACCGCCGAGCGTGTGGAGCGCGTTACGCGCATCCTGCATGCCGACCTGCAGCAAAAATTCGGCATCGCCCAACCGCGCATTCTGGTCTGCGGGCTCAACCCCCACGCCGGCGAAGGCGGACACTTGGGCCATGAAGAAATAGACATCATTGAACCAACCCTGGAGCGTCTGCGCCAAGAAGGCATGGACCTACGCGGTCCACTGCCAGCAGACACTCTGTTTACCCCAAAATATCTGGAGCACTGCGACGCAGTGTTGGCGATGTACCATGACCAGGGGCTGCCGGTGCTGAAGTACAAAGGCTTCGGCGCCGCGGTCAACGTGACACTGGGCCTGCCGATCATCCGCACCTCCGTCGACCATGGCACCGCCCTGGACCTGGCGGGCAGCGGCAAGATCGATACCGGCAGCCTGCATGTGGCCCTGGAAACCGCCTATCAGATGGCCGAGACCCGTATATGACCGAGCATTACCAACACCGGGCGCGTAAGCGCTTCGGGCAAAACTTCCTGCACGACGCTGGCGTGATCGACCGTATCCTGCGCTCCATCCATGCCAAGCCAGAAGACCGTTTGCTGGAAATCGGCCCGGGCCAGGGCGCGCTGACCCAAGGCTTGCTCGCCAGCGGCGGCCAACTGGACGTGGTTGAACTGGACAAGGACCTGATCCCCATCCTCAACCAGCAGTTCGCCAACAAGCCCAATTTCAACCTGCATCAGGGCGATGCACTGAAGTTCGACTTCAATACCCTCAACGCCGCGCCCAACAGCCTGCGCGTGGTGGGTAACCTGCCGTACAACATCTCCACACCGCTGATTTTCCACCTGCTGAACAACGCCGGGATCATCCGCGACATGCACTTCATGCTGCAGAAAGAAGTGGTGGAACGCCTGGCCGCCGGCCCTGGTGGTGGTGATTGGGGTCGCCTGTCGATCATGGTTCAGTACCACTGCCGCGTCGAACACCTGTTCAATGTCGGCCCGGGTGCGTTCAACCCACCGCCGAAGGTCGATTCGGCCATCGTGCGCCTGGTGCCTCACGCCGTATTGCCACACCCGGCCAAGGATCACAAATTGCTGGAACGCGTGGTACGTGAAGCGTTCAACCAACGCCGCAAGACCCTGCGCAACACGCTCAAGGCGCTGCTGAGCAACGCCGAGATCGAAGCCGCCGGCGTCGACGGCAGCCTGCGCCCCGAGCAACTGGACCTGGCCGCGTTCGTGCGTCTGGCCGACCAGCTTGCCATCCAGCCTGCGCCGTCCGCCGACTGAAGCACCCAGGCATGGCCAGACACATGTCTGGCCTAGTGCCCACCTCTTGGCCTAGACTGATCCGCATCTGCTGTCCTCCGCTTTTGCTTTTAAGGCCTCTTGCATGTCCGATCCTCGCTACCAGATCGACGTCAGCGTCGTCACCCGCTTCCTGGCGGACCAATCGCAACCTGAACAGAACCGCTTCGCCTTTGCCTACACCATCACGGTGAAAAACAACGGCCAGGTGCCGGCCAAGCTGCTGTCACGCCACTGGGTGATCACCGACGGTGACGGTCAGGTCGAGGAAGTTCGCGGCGCAGGCGTTGTCGGCCAACAACCGTTGATCGACATCGGCGCCAGCCACACCTACAGCAGCGGCACGGTAATGACCTCCAAGGTCGGCACCATGCAAGGCTCGTATCAGATGAAAGCCACTGACGGCAAACTGTTCGACGCCATCATCAAGCCTTTTCGCCTCGCCGTACCAGGGGCCCTGCACTGATGGCAACGTACGCGGTCGGCGACCTGCAAGGCTGCCTGGAGCCCCTCAAGTGCCTGCTTGAACGGGTGGCCTTCGATCCGGCGAATGATCGCCTGTGGCTGGTAGGCGACCTGGTCAATCGCGGCCCCGAGTCCCTGGAAACGCTACGTTACCTGTATAGCGTGCGCGATTCCCTGGTGTGCGTACTGGGCAACCATGACCTGCACCTGCTGGCGGCCGGCAGTAACATCGAGCGCCTGAAAAAGGGCGATACCTTGCGCGAAATCCTCGAAGCGCCAGATCGCGCGCAACTGCTTGACTGGCTGCGTCGGCAAAAGATCATGCATTACGACGAAAGCCGCAATATGGCCTTGGTCCATGCCGGTATTCCGCCGCAGTGGACGCTGAAAAAAGCCCTCAAGTGCGCCGCCGAAGTCGAAAACGCCCTGGCCGATGACAGCCTGTACACCGCCTACCTCGACGGCATGTATGGCAACGAGCCAGTGAAGTGGGACAACGACCTCACTGGCGCGGCCCGCCTACGGGTGATTACCAACTATTTCACACGCATGCGCTTCTGCACTGCCGAGGGCAAGCTGGACCTCAAGAGCAAGGAAGGCGCCGACACGGCGCTGCCCGGCTACAAACCGTGGTTTGCCCACAAGGAACGCAAGACCCGCGACACCAGGATCATCTTTGGTCACTGGGCAGCCCTTGAAGGCAAGTGCGACGAACCTGGCGTGTTTGCCCTCGACACCGGCTGCGTGTGGGGCGGCGCCATGACCTTGATGAACATCGACACCGGCGAGCGCCTGAGCTGCCAGTGCGAATCTCCCCTTCCCGTTACACTGCCAGCTGCCGCCAAACGCTAGTCCCCGCAGCCATGCACAAGGAGCCCACCATGAGCGAATTCAAACGTATCCCTCCCGAACAAGCCCAAGCCCTGCGCGAGCAAGGCGCGGTGGTGGTCGATATCCGCGACCAGCCGACTTACGCCGCCGCTCACATCGCCGGCGCCCAGCACCTGGACAACGTCAACATCGCCGATTTCATCCGCGCTGCCGACCTTGACGCGCCGGTGATCGTGGCCTGCTACCACGGCAATTCCAGCCAAAGCGCCGCCGCCTACCTGATCAGCCAGGGCTTCTCCGATGTCTATAGCCTGGACGGCGGCTTTGAGCTATGGCGTACGACCTATCCTGCAGAAATTTCATCCGGCGATTCGCAATAATTTTTTTCACACACCGCTACCCCGCGTGACGCTTGGGCTCGCGCCGTTTCTGACGAACGGCGCAGGCAAACTAATTGCTCATCGTCCCTTGCCCTCTCCGATTCCGACTATCCTTAAGCGCAGGCCATCCGAATCAGGGGAGAGCCGGTACACCGGCGTGCGGGTCATCGGTAGCGTTTAGGGTGTTCTGGGGGGAAAACGGCCATTGGCGTTCGTCAATGACTGCCAGCATCGACTGATAGATCCGGCGTCGGCTCCACGTATCGAGCGAGGTGACGACGTCATGAGTATTTTTAGCCACTTCCAACAACGCTTCGCATCCACACAGCAGGAAGAACTCACGCTTCAGGAGTATCTCGAGCTGTGCAAACAGGATCGCAGCACCTACGCGTCTGCCGCCGAACGCCTGCTATTGGCGATTGGCGAGCCGGAGCTGGTGGAAACCGCCAATAATTCGCGCCTGTCGCGAATATTTTCCAACAAGGTGATCCGCCGCTATCCGGCCTTTGAAGACTTCCACGGGATGGAAGAATGCATCGACCAGATCGTCTCCTACTTCCGCCACGCCGCTCAGGGCCTGGAAGAGAAGAAACAGATCCTCTATCTGCTCGGCCCCGTTGGCGGTGGTAAATCGTCCCTGGCCGAAAAACTCAAGCAACTGATCGAGAAGGTGCCCTTCTACGCCATCAAGGGCTCACCGGTCTTCGAGTCGCCCTTGGGCCTGTTCAACGCCACGGAAGATGGCGCGATCCTCGAAGAAGACTTCGGCATCCCACGACGTTACCTCAACACCATCATGTCGCCCTGGGCCACCAAGCGCCTGGCCGAGTTCGGCGGCGACATCAGCCAGTTCCGCGTGGTGAAACTCTACCCGTCGATCCTCAACCAGATCGGCGTGGCCAAGACCGAACCTGGCGATGAGAACAACCAGGACATTTCGGCGCTGGTGGGCAAGGTCGATATCCGTAAACTGGAGGAATTCCCGCAGAACGACGCCGACGCCTACAGCTACTCGGGCGCACTGTGCCGGGCCAACCAGGGCCTGATGGAGTTCGTGGAAATGTTCAAGGCGCCGATCAAGGTGCTGCACCCACTGCTCACCGCCACCCAGGAAGGCAACTACAACAGTACTGAAGGCCTGGGCGCGATTCCGTTCACAGGGATCCTGCTGGCTCACTCCAACGAATCGGAATGGCACACTTTCCGCAACAACAAGAACAACGAAGCCTTCATCGACCGGATCTATATCGTCAAGGTGCCGTACTGCCTGCGGGTCAGCGATGAAATCAAGATCTATGACAAGCTGCTGTTCAATAGCTCACTGGCCAAGGCCCACTGCGCACCCGACACCCTGAAGATGCTCGCCCAGTTCACCGTGCTGTCGCGTCTCAAGGAGCCGGAAAACTCGAATATCTATTCGAAGATGCGTGTGTACGACGGCGAAAACCTCAAGGACACCGATCCCAAGGCCAAGTCGATCCAGGAATACCGCGACACAGCGGGCGTGGATGAAGGCATGAACGGCCTGTCGACGCGCTTTGCGTTCAAGATCCTGTCCAAGGTCTTCAACTTCGACCCCCACGAGATCGCCGCCAACCCGGTGCACCTGCTGTATGTGCTGGAGCAGCAGATCGAACAGGAACAATTCCAGGCGGAAACCCGCGAACGCTACCTGCGCTTCCTCAAGGAATACCTCGCGCCGCGCTACATCGAGTTTATCGGCAAGGAAATCCAGACCGCGTACCTGGAGTCCTACAGCGAGTACGGCCAGAACATCTTCGACCGCTACGTGCTGTATGCGGACTTCTGGATCCAGGACCAGGAATACCGCGACCCGGAAACCGGCGAAATCCTCAACCGCGTAGCCCTGAACGAAGAATTGGAGAAGATCGAAAAACCCGCCGGCATCAGCAATCCGAAGGATTTCCGCAACGAAATCGTCAACTTCGTACTGCGCGCCCGCGCCAACAACAACGGCAAGAACCCCACCTGGCTCAGCTACGAGAAGCTGCGGGTGGTCATCGAGAAGAAAATGTTCTCCAACACCGAGGATCTGCTGCCGGTCATCAGCTTCAACGCCAAGGCCAGCAAGGAGGACCAGCAAAAACACAACGACTTCGTCACACGAATGGTCGAGCGCGGCTACACCGACAAACAGGTACGACTGCTCTCCGAGTGGTACCTGCGGGTTCGCAAATCGCAGTAAGGCAGCGATAGGCGTGCACTGCCAGGTCATGGGCCTGGCAGTTGACCGCTTGTCTCTAAGCTTCCAGCTCGCCGCTTGAAGCTTGTAACGTGAAGCTGCCCGGAGGGCTCCTCATGAGCTATGTGATCGACCGACGCCTCAATGGCAAGAACAAGAGCACGGTAAACCGCCAGCGTTTCCTGCGGCGTTACCGTGACCACATCAAAAAGGCCGTTGAAGAGGCCGTCAGCCGCCGCTCCATTACAGACATGGAGCATGGCGAACAAATCAGCATTCCCGGACGCGACATCGACGAACCGGTGCTGCACCACGGCCGGGGCGGCAAACAGACTGTCGTGCACCCCGGCAACAAGGAATTCACCACCGGCGAGCATATCCAGCGCCCGCAGGGCGGCGGCGGTGGCAAAGGCCCGGGCAAGGCCGGTAACTCCGGCGAGGGCATGGACGAATTCGTGTTCCAGATCACCCAGGAAGAGTTCCTCGAATTCATGTTCGAGGACCTGGAGTTGCCCAACCTGGTCAAGCGGAACCTGACCGGCACCGATACTTTCAAGACCGTACGGGCGGGGATCAGCAACGAAGGCAACCCCTCTCGAATCAACATCATCCGCACGCTGCGCTCGGCCCATGCGCGGCGTATCGCCCTGTCGGGCAGCAGCCGCGCCAAATTGAGGACGGCGAAGGAAGAGTTGGAGCGGTTGAAGCGCGAGGAGCCGGATAACTTCGGCGATATCCAGGAAATCGAGGCGGAAATAGAGAAACTCAGTGCGCGCATCCACCGCGTGCCGTTCCTCGATACTTTCGACTTGAAGTACAACCTGCTGGTCAAGCAGCCTAATCCCAGCTCCAAGGCGGTAATGTTCTGCCTGATGGACGTGTCCGGTTCCATGACCCAAGCCACCAAGGACATCGCCAAGCGATTCTTCATCCTGCTGTACCTGTTCCTGAAGCGGAACTACGACAAGATCGACGTGGTATTCATCCGCCATCACACCAGTGCCAGGGAAGTCGACGAAGAAGAGTTCTTCTACTCGCGGGAAACCGGCGGCACCATCGTCTCCAGCGCCTTGAAGCTGATGCAGGAAATCATGGCCGAACGCTACCCGGCCAACGAGTGGAATATCTATGCAGCCCAGGCCTCTGACGGCGACAACTGGAACGACGATTCGCCGATCTGCCGCGATATCCTGATCAACCAGATCATGCCGTTTGTGCAGTACTACACTTACGTCGAAATCACCCCCCGTGAGCACCAGGCCCTGTGGTTCGAATACGAGCGCATCGGCGAAGCCTTTGCCGACACGTTCGCACAGCAGCAACTGGTCTCGGCCGGCGATATCTATCCGGTCTTCCGTGAACTCTTCCAGCGCAGGTTAGTGACATGACCGCCAAAAAAGAGACTAAGCGCCAACCCATTTCCACCGGCTCCGAGTGGACCTTTGAACTGATCCAGGCTTATGACCGGGAAATCAGCCGCATCGCGGCAGGTTATGCCCTGGACACCTACCCCAACCAGATCGAAGTGATCACGGCCGAACAAATGATGGATGCCTACGCCTCCGTCGGCATGCCATTGGGTTACCACCATTGGTCCTACGGCAAACATTTCCTCAGCACCGAGAAGTCCTACACCCGGGGCCAGATGGGCCTGGCCTACGAGATCGTGATCAACTCCGACCCGTGCATCGCCTACCTGATGGAAGAAAACACCATCTGCATGCAGGCATTGGTGGTGGCTCATGCCTGCTATGGGCACAACAGCTTCTTCAAAGGCAACTACCTGTTCCGCACCTGGACAGACGCCAGCTCGATCATCGATTACCTGGTGTTCGCCAAGCAGTACATCATGCAGTGCGAGGAGCGCCACGGTATCGACGCCGTGGAAGACCTACTCGACTCCTGCCACGCCCTGATGAACTATGGCGTCGACCGCTACAAGCGCCCGTACCCTATTTCTGCCGAGGAGGAGCGCCTGCGCCAGAAGGAGCGCGAAGAGCACCTGCAAAAGCAGATCAACGACCTGTGGCGCACCATTCCCAAACGCGCCGGCAAGAACAGCGACAAGGACAACGCGCGCTTCCCCTCCGAACCCCAGGAAAACATCCTGTACTTCCTGGAAAAGCACGCACCGCTGCTGGAGCCGTGGCAACGGGAAATCGTGCGCATTGTGCGCAAGATCGCCCAGTACTTTTACCCACAGCGCCAGACCCAGGTGATGAACGAAGGTTGGGCGACGTTCTGGCACTACACGCTGATGAACGACCTGTACGACGAAGGCCTGGTCACCGACGGCTTCATGATGGAGTTCCTGACGTCCCACACCAGCGTGGTGTTCCAACCCGGCTTCGACAGCCCGTATTACAGCGGGATAAACCCTTACGCGCTGGGTTTTGCCATGTACCGCGATATCCGGCGCATGTGCGAACACCCCACCGATGAGGACCGCCGTTGGTTCCCGGAAATCGCCGGCAGCGATTGGCTGTCGACGATCAAGTTCGCCATGAGCAGTTTCAAGGATGAGAGTTTTATCCTGCAGTACCTCTCACCCCAGGTTATTCGGGATCTCAAGCTGTTCAGTATTCTCGACGATGACCTCAAGGACGACCTGGTTGTACCGGCCATCCATGATGAGCCCGGCTACCGCATCATTCGTGAGACGTTGGCCGCGCAGTACAACCTGGGCAACCGTGAGCCCAATGTGCAGATCTACAGCATCGATGTGCGCGGCGACCGCTCGCTGACCCTGCGCCACCAGCAGCACGACCGTAAACCCCTGGGGGAATCCACCGAGGAAGTGCTCAAGCACCTGCACCGGCTATGGGGTTTCGACATCCATCTGGAAACCCTGCAGGGCGACCAAGTGATGAAGACCCACCATGTGCCACCGCGCAACGATCATAACGACAACGACTACGGCCGCCTGGACCTGGCTGTCGTTCACCTCTGAAACAGCAAAGCCTCCATTGGTCAGGTACAGGCGGTATCCTGTGCCGCTAATGGAGGCTTTTTCATGAAAATCTACAAAGTCGGCGGCGCCGTGCGTGACCGCTTGCTGGGCATCAAGGTCACTGATATCGACCGTGTGGTTGTCGGCGCCACTACCGAGCAGATGCTTGCCAAGGGCTTCAAACCGGTCGGCGCTGACTTCCCGGTGTTCCTGGACCCGAAGAATGGCGACGAATATGCCCTGGCCCGCACCGAGCGCAAAAGTGGTCGGGGTTATGGCGGGTTTGTGTTTCACGCCAGCCCCGAGGTTACGCTGGAAGAAGACCTGATCCGTCGTGATCTGACTATCAACGCGATGGCCGAAGACGACGATGGCAATCTGACCGATCCTTATAATGGTCAGCGCGATCTCAAAGCACGCATACTTCGTCACGTTTCCCCCGCGTTCGCCGAAGATCCCCTGCGAGTTCTTCGTGTTGCGCGCTTTTCTGCACGCTATGCGCACCTGGGTTTTACAGTGGCACCGGAAACGCTGGAGCTGATGCGGCAACTCGGCGAGTCCGGCGAATTGGAAGCCCTGACACCGGAGCGCAGCTGGAAAGAAATCTCCCGGGCGCTGATGGAAGATCAGCCCCAGGTGTTTATCCAGGTACTTCGGGACTGTAATGCGCTGAAGATCTTGATGCCGGAAGTGGACGCACTCTTTGGTGTGCCACAACCCGAGGCCCATCACCCCGAGATAGATACTGGCGTGCACACCTTGAGCGTGCTGGAACAAGCTGCCTTGCACAAACAGCCACTGTCCGTGCGCTGGGCCTGCCTGCTGCACGACCTGGGCAAGGGCCTGACGCCTGTGGATAAGTTACCGCAGCACATCGCTCATGAGCATCGAGGCTTGAAGCTGATCAAGGCCGTCAATGAACGCTTCAAGGTGCCGAGGGATTGCCAGGAATTGGCGCTGTTGGTGGGCCAGTATCACACCCACGGTCATCGTGCACTGGAGTTGAAAGCCTCGACGCTGCTGGAGTTGCTGCAAAGTTTTGACGTATACCGCAGGCCACAGCGCTTTGAGGAGTTTGTGGTCGCCTGCGAAATGGATGCCCGGGGCCGCAAGGGGCTGGAGCAAAGAAGTTATCCACAGGCGGATTACTTGCGCGGCGCGGCGAAGGCCGCGCGCGAGGTTGCTGTTGCGCCACTGCTCGAGAAAGGCTTCAAAGGCCCGGAGTTGGGGGAGGCACTCAAGCGCGAACGGCTCAATGCACTTAAAGCCTACAAGGAACAACACAAACCCTTGTAGGAGCCGAGCTTGCTCGCGAAGAGCGTCAACGATAACGCAGCGCTCTCAGTTTTTCGCGAGCAAGCGCGCCCCTACAAGAGCGAGTCCGGGGTGAGTTGCTGGCCCTGCCATTCAAACCCGACAGGCGCCAGCACCTGATCAATCTGAGCATCACGCCACAGCGCAGCCATCGTCTTGCCCGCTTCGGGGTGCAAGCGATCCGGTGCCATCATCGACAACGGCCACAACACAAAGGCATTTTTCAGGATCTCTGCCCGCGGCAGGATCAAACCATCGAAGTTGCCCACCAACTCGCCGTACAGCAGCACGTCGATATCCAGCGGCAAGCCTTTGCGGTCCGGCGCATAGCGACCGTTTTCGGCCTCGATGAATTTCAACCGGCGATCCAACTCCATCAATGGCAGGTCGGTATAGGCCGACACCACCAGATTAAAGAACGGCCCGCTTTTGATGCCCACCGGTTGGCTTTCGAACACCGCCGAGCAGCGCATATCCGTCAGAAAACTCGCCAACGCGTCGAGCCCGGCGCACAGATGGAGCTCGCGCTCGATATTGCTACCGAGGCCAAGGTAAACCTGAGTCAGCGACATCCGCGCTCAATCTCCACGCCCACACCCTTGGCAGCCGGCACTGCGCCGGGCTTGGTCAGTTTGAGGTGCAGCCAGGGAATCTGGAACTCGCTCATCAGCACTTCGGCCAGGCGCTCGGCAAAGGTCTCCACCAGTTGGTACTGGGACTGCTCGGCAAAGGCCTGGATACGCGCGGACACGCTGGCGTAATCCAGCGCCAGGGTCAGGTCGTCGCCGGCCGCAGCCGGGCGGTTATCCCACGCGAAGCTCAGGTCCAGGCGCAGGCATTGGCGGATCCCGCGCTCCCAGTCGTAGGCCCCGATCACGGTGTCGACTTCCAGGCCTTCGATAAACACTCTGTCCAAGCTCTTCTCCGCAGCACGACAAGGGCGCGATGCCCCGTTAGAATCAGGGCGTCCTCGCCCGGAATAGTTAGCATGTTTTGGTCACTGGCGATTCTCGCCTACCTGCTCGGCTCGCTGTCCTTCGCCATTTTGCTCAGCCGCCTGACGGGAAATCCCGACCCGCGAATGAGTGGCTCTGGCAATGCCGGCGCCACCAATATGTTGCGCCTGGCCGGCAAGAAGCTCGCCGTACTGACGCTGCTGGGTGACGTGTGCAAGGGCCTGTTGCCCGTACTGATCGCCAACCTCGCCGGCCTGACCCTGCAACAGCAGGCCTGGGTGGGCGTGTGCGCCGTCCTCGGCCATCTGTTTCCCCTGTACTTCCGCTTTCGCGGCGGCAAAGGTGTCGCCACGGCAGCCGGCATGCTGCTGGGGATCTACCCGCCAGCGGCGTTGCTCGCCGTACTCGCCTGGCTATTGACGTTCTACCTGACCCGCACCAGCTCGCTGGCTGCGCTGATCGCCACACCGCTCACCCTGCCGTTGCTGGCCTGGCAGGAACCGGCGGCGCTGCTGCCGATGAGCGTGCTGACACTGCTGATCGTCTGGCGACACCGGGGCAATTTACGCGACCTGTTTGCCGGGCGCGAACGGCATTTTTAAATACCGTCAATGAGCACGGCTCACGTTGCGTATTTACAAGGGCGGCAACTGCTCCATCGGCCAGCGCGCCTGCACGCTGATCGCCAGGCTTTCGTGCTGCCCGGCCTGCAGGCGCTGACACCCGGCATAGGCGATCATCGCGCCATTGTCGGTGCAGAACTCAGGGCGGGCGTAGAACACATCTCCCTTCATATCACCGAGCATCTTTTCCAATGAGCTGCGCAACGCCTTGTTGGCGCTGACGCCACCAGCGATCACCAGGCGCTTCATGCCTGCCTGTTTCAGGGCGCGCTTGCACTTGATGGTCAAAGTCTCCACCACGGCCTGCTGGAACGCCAGCGCGATGTCGCAACGGGCTTGATCACTGTCGTCCCCGGCGCTGACGCTGTGCTGCCAGGTATTCAACGCGGAGGTTTTCAAACCGCTGAAGCTGAACATCAGGCCAGGGCGATCACACATCGGCCGCGGGAAAGTGTAGCGGCCGACCACGCCCTTTTCGGCGAGGCGGGCGATTTCCGGACCACCCGGGTAATTGAGGCCCATCATCTTCGCGGTCTTGTCGAAAGCTTCGCCGGCGGCGTCGTCCAAGGACTCGCCCAAAAGCGTGTATTGACCGATTCCGTCGACCTGAACCAGCTGCGTATGCCCGCCCGAAACCAACAAAGCGACGAACGGGAACTGCGGCGGGTTTTCTTCCAGCATCGGCGCCAGTAAATGGCCTTCCATATGGTGCACGCCGAGGGCCGGAATACCCCAGGCAAAAGCCAGCGCCTGGGCGCAAGAGGCGCCAACCAGAAGGGCTCCGACCAATCCGGGGCCCGCCGTATAGGCAATCGCATCGATCTCGGTCGGCACGCAACCGGCCTCGTCCAACACTTGGCGAATCAACGGCAGCATACGTTTGACGTGATCACGACTGGCCAGCTCCGGCACCACGCCGCCATAGGCCCGATGCAAGTCGATCTGACTGAACAGTGCATCGGCCAAAAGCCCGCGTTCACTGTCGTAAAGTGCGACACCGGTTTCGTCGCAGGAGGTTTCAAGTCCCAGTACTAGCATGGGTTTGCGCCTTGTAGAGGCTGAATTCGAAGGCGCGCATAATAGTCGCCACTCCCCCTCCCGACTAGCGGTTTTCGATCAGAGGCTTTGCATTCCTGCCAATGAGGGGTTAACATCCGCAACCCTTAAAAACCGACGACCTCAGCCGCGAATTTTTTGCGACGAGAACGTTGATTCCCGGTAATGAAAGAAGGTAGCTCTGGATGCCAGCCGTCAAAGTAAAAGAGAACGAACCCTTCGACGTAGCTCTGCGTCGTTTCAAGCGCTCCTGCGAAAAAGCCGGTGTTCTGGCTGAAGTTCGTAGCCGCGAATTTTATGAGAAGCCAACTTCTGAGCGTAAGCGCAAAGCAGCAGCCGCTGTTAAGCGTCACGCCAAGAAAGTTCAGCGCGAACAGCGCCGCGCCGTTCGTCTGTACTAATACACAGACGTTCGTAGCAAGCTTCTGCCAAGCCCGGCCCTCAGCCGGGCTGTTGGCATTTGCGGATATCGCTTGATGCTTCATCGTTGAGGCCGCACACGCGACTGATACACCTGCTTCAAACGTCAGGACTGGCTCTTTTGCCAGCGGTGCACGTCTCTTCTGACGAGCCTAACAAGGCTACTGACGAGCACACTCATTTATAAGCAGGCGATCAACTGCATCGGCTGTGCCCACCGACGAGCATCCGAGGCCACCATTGGCCAGCGCCGGACTCGAGGGCAACATTTCTACGCCGAAAAACTGATTGAAACTAACGTCAGTGAATGTTCGGCAGATACACTTCCTGACAGCCCAAGCAGACGATTGATGGTCGAGCCATTCGATACGTGCACTTGAGCACTTCACGGGCACTCATTTACACGCAGTGATGACGAGAACGCCATGGCCGGGCTGATTCCCCAGAGCTTTATTGACGACCTTCTGAACCGCACCGACATCGTCGATGTTGTCAGCTCACGCGTGCAATTGAAGAAAGCCGGCAAAAACTACACAGCCTGCTGCCCGTTCCACAAGGAAAAGACCCCGTCATTCAGCGTCAGCCCCGACAAGCAGTTCTATTACTGCTTCGGCTGCGGCGCAGGCGGCAACGCCCTCGGCTTCCTGATGGATCACGACAACCTGGACTTCCCCCAGGCGATCGAGGACCTGGCGAAAGCCGCCGGCATGGAAGTCCCCCGCGAAGAAAGTGGCCGCCCACACAAACCACGGCAGCCCACCGACTCGCCGCTGTACCCGCTGCTGACTGCCGCTGCCGAATTTTACCGTCAGGCACTTAAAAGCCATCCGCAGCGCAAGGCCGCCGTCGACTACCTGAAGGGGCGCGGCCTGACCGGCGAAATCGCGCGCGACTTCGGCCTCGGCTTCGCTCCACCCGGGTGGGACAATCTGTACAAACACCTGAGCAGCGACACCCTGCAGCAAAAAGCCATGATCGACGCCGGCCTCCTGGTTGAGAACGCCGAGACCGGCAAGCGCTACGACCGCTTCCGCGACCGCGTTATGTTCCCGATCCGCGACAGCCGTGGCCGCATCATCGCCTTCGGCGGCCGGGTGCTGGGGGATGACAAGCCCAAGTACCTGAACTCCCCGGAAACCCCGGTATTCCACAAGGGCCAGGAACTCTACGGCCTGTTCGAAGCGCGCAAGAACAATCGAAACCTCGATGAAATCATCGTGGTTGAAGGCTATATGGACGTGATCGCCCTGGCCCAGCAAGGTCTGCGCAACGCTGTGGCCACCCTAGGTACCGCCACCAGCGAAGAACACTTGAAGCGCCTTTTTCGCGTCGTGCCCAGCGTGCTGTTCTGTTTCGACGGTGACCAGGCCGGCCGCAACGCCGCCTGGCGCGCACTCGAAGCCACGCTGCCGAGCCTGCAGGACGGGCGCCGCGCGCGCTTCCTGTTCCTGCCCGAAGGTGAAGACCCGGATACCCTGGTGCGCTCGGAAGGCACCGACGCATTCCGCGCACGCATCAATCAACACGCGCAGCCGCTGGCGGATTATTTCTTCCAGCAACTGACCGAGGAAGCCGACCCACGCTCCCTCGAAGGCAAGGCGCATATGGCCACCCTTGCGGCGCCATTGATCGACAAGGTTCCAGGCGCGAACCTGCGCACCCTGATGCGCCAACGCCTGCTGGAAATTACAGGGCTGAGTGGCGAAGCCGTCAGCCAGCTGGTACACAGCGCACCGCAGGACGCGCCACCAGCCTACGACCCAGGCATGGATTATGACGCCATGCCGGACTATGCCGACTTCCATCAACCCCAGGATGCGTACGCGCCCCAACAGGAATGGACGCCAAAGAAACCCGGTGCCGGCGGCAAGAAATGGGATAAGAAACCCTGGAGCAAGAATGGCAAACGCGGCGATCGCGATGAGGCTTACGCCCCGCGTACGCCGGTCGCTGTAGAAGCGCCTACATTGATTGCCCTGCGCACGCTTATCCACCACCCGCAATTAGCGAGCAAGGTCGAAAGCGCTGACCATTTTGCCAACGCGAGCAATACCTACGCTCAGGTGCTCATCGCACTGATCGAGGCCGTGCAGAAAAATCCTAAGCTAAACTCCATTCAGCTGATGGCTCGCTGGCATGGCACAGAACAGGGTCGTCTGTTGAAGGCACTCGCGGAAAAGGAGTGGCTAATTGACGGCGATAACCTTGAACAACAGTTTTTAGACACCATTACTAGGTTATCCGCGGGTCAGCACACGCAGACCCTCGATGAACTCATCAAGAGAGCAAGACAGCCGGGATTATCGGCTGAAGAGCAAATTCAGATAGCAAAACAGATGCGCGACCTCTTAAAACAGAATGTTTCCGCATCAAACCCGACCTCAGCTGGCGTGTGAGGTCATAGCTCGGGTATAATCCTCGGCTTGTTTTTTGCCCGCCAAGACCTTCAGTGGATAGGGTGTTATGTCCGGAAAAGCGCAACAGCAGTCTCGTATCAAAGAGTTGATCACCCTTGGTCGTGAGCAGAAGTATCTGACTTACGCAGAGGTCAACGATCACCTGCCTGAGGATATTTCAGATCCAGAGCAGGTGGAAGACATCATCCGCATGATTAATGACATGGGGATCCCCGTACACGAGAGTGCTCCGGATGCGGACGCCCTTATGTTGGCCGACGCCGATACCGACGAGGCAGCCGCTGAAGAAGCCGCTGCCGCGTTGGCCGCGGTGGAGACCGACATCGGTCGCACGACTGACCCAGTGCGCATGTACATGCGTGAAATGGGTACCGTCGAGTTGCTGACGCGCGAAGGCGAGATCGAAATCGCCAAGCGTATCGAAGAGGGTATCCGTGAAGTGATGGGCGCAATCGCGCACTTCCCTGGCACGGTTGACCACATTCTCTCCGAGTACACTCGCGTCACCACCGAAGGTGGCCGCCTGTCCGACGTCCTGAGCGGTTATATCGACCCGGACGACGGCATCGCGCCGCCTGCTGCCGAAGTACCGCCGCCTGTCGATGCCAAAGCCGCGAAAGCGGACGATGACACCGAAGACGACGAGGCTGAAGCCAGCACCGACGACGAAGACGAAGTCGAAAGCGGCCCAGACCCGATCATTGCTGCCCAGCGTTTCGGCGCGGTTTCCGATCAAATGGAAATCACCCGCAAGGCCCTGAAAAAGCACGGTCGCTCCAACAAGCTGGCAATTGCCGAGCTGTTGGCGCTGGCTGAGCTGTTCATGCCGATCAAGCTGGTACCGAAGCAGTTCGAAGGCCTGGTGGAACGTGTTCGTAGCGCCCTTGAGCGTCTGCGTGCACAAGAGCGTGCGATCATGCAGCTCTGTGTCCGTGATGCGCGCATGCCGCGTACCGACTTCCTGCGCCAGTTCCCGGGCCACGAAGTTGACGAAAGCTGGAGCGACGCTCTGGCCAAAGGCAAGGCGAAGTACGCTGAAGCCATTGGTCGCCTGCAGCCGGACATCATCCGTTGCCAGCAGAAACTGACCGCACTTGAGACCGAAACCGGTCTGACGATTGCCGAGATCAAGGACATCAACCGTCGCATGTCGATCGGTGAGGCCAAGGCCCGCCGCGCGAAGAAAGAGATGGTTGAAGCGAACTTGCGTCTGGTGATCTCCATCGCCAAGAAGTACACCAACCGTGGCCTGCAATTCCTCGATCTGATTCAGGAAGGCAACATCGGCTTGATGAAGGCTGTGGACAAGTTCGAATATCGTCGCGGCTACAAATTCTCGACTTATGCCACCTGGTGGATCCGTCAGGCGATCACTCGCTCGATCGCCGACCAGGCCCGCACCATCCGTATTCCGGTGCACATGATCGAGACGATCAACAAGCTCAACCGTATTTCCCGGCAGATGTTGCAGGAAATGGGTCGCGAACCGACCCCGGAAGAGCTGGGCGAACGCATGGAAATGCCTGAGGATAAAATCCGCAAGGTATTGAAGATCGCTAAAGAGCCGATCTCCATGGAAACCCCGATCGGTGATGACGAAGACTCCCACCTGGGTGACTTCATCGAAGACTCGACCATGCAGTCGCCAATCGATGTCGCCACTGTTGAGAGCCTTAAAGAAGCGACCCGCGACGTACTGTCCGGCCTCACTGCCCGTGAAGCCAAGGTACTGCGCATGCGTTTCGGCATCGACATGAATACCGACCACACCCTTGAGGAAGTCGGTAAGCAGTTTGACGTGACCCGCGAGCGGATCCGTCAGATCGAAGCCAAGGCGTTGCGCAAGTTGCGCCACCCGACGCGAAGCGAGCATCTGCGCTCCTTCCTCGACGAGTGACACCAGAACCCCCGGCCCAGGCCGGGGGTTTTGCTTTGTATCGATAAAATTCCCCGCTACGCCCCTCCTCCGCAATGCCCGTCTACACTCGAAACATTCCCCGTGCCATAACGAGACCGTTATGCCCAGATTGCCGACTGTGTTACTCCTGTCGCTGCTGACCTGGACCGCAACGGCTGGCGCGTTGACTCTTAGCGATGATGAGCGCGGCTGGCTGGCGGACCATCAGGAGTTGCGCGTGGGCGTGGACGCCTCCTGGCCACCCTTCGAATACCGTGATGAAGATGGCCGCTACCAAGGCTTGGCGGCGGATTACGTTCGCCTGATCCAGGAACGCCTGGGTGCCAGGATCAAACTGATCGAGCCGGTCAATTGGAGTGCCTTGCTGGAGCAGGCACGCCACAACCAACTCGACCTGCTGCCGGGCATCATGTCTACCCCCGAGCGCCAGGGCTTTATGGCATTCACACGGCCTTACCTGGACTTCCCCATTGTTATCCTTGCCCATGAAGGCGGCGCCCGACCACGCAACCTCAATGACCTTTATGGGTTGAAGATTGCCGTGGTGGAAAATTATGCGCCCCATGAACTGCTACGCACCCACCATCCAGATCTCAACCTGGTGGCCATGCCAAATGTCAGTTCGACGCTGCAGGCCTTGGCCACCGACGAAGTCGACGCCGTGGTAGGCGACCTCGCATCGAGCGTGTGGAGCCTGCGCCAGCTCAAGCTTGATGGCCTGTACGTAAGTGGCGAAACGCCGTACCGCTATCAATTGGCGATGGGGGTACCACGCGACAACAAAATACTGGTGGGCATCCTGGACAAGGTTCTTGCTGACCTCAGCCCGGCCGAAACCGAAGCCATCCAGCAACGCTGGGTGGGCAGCCTCACCGACCACCGTACGTTCTGGACCGACCTGCTGATGTACGGCTTGCCCGCTGTGCTGTTGTTGAGCACCGTATTGGCCATCGTCATTCGGATCAATCGCCGGCTCAGCTCGGAAATTTCCCGCCGTGTCGCCCTTGAACAGGAACTGCGCAGCAGCGAATACCACTATCGCGGCCTGGTGGAGAGCCTGTCCGCCATCGCCTGGGAAGCCAGCGTTACCGATTTCACCTACAGCTATGTATCACCTCATGCAGAGGAACTACTCGGCTATCCACGCGCCCACTGGCTGATTCCAGGCTTCTGGCGCAACATCATTCACCCCGCCGACCTGCTCCGTGCAGAAACGTACTGCTACCGCGAAACCCGTGCCAACCGCGATCACAGCGTTGATTATCGCGTGATCACCGCCGACGGCCGCTGCCTGTGGGTGCGTGACATTGTCAGCCTGATCGAGCACGGCCATGAGCCGGTGCTGCGGGGCTTGATGATCGACATCAGCGAAGCCAAACGCACTGAAGAGGCGCTGCAGCTTTCCGAGCAAAAGTTTGCTTCCGTGTTTCAACAATGCCCGGACATCCTGGTGATCGCACGGCTGTCCGATGGCTGCCTGCTGGAGGTCAATAAAGCGTTTGAGGATCAAGTAGGCCTGAAGGCCGCAGACGTGATCGGAAAAACCGCCACCGCCCTGAATATCTGGGACATCCCCGGCATTGGCCCGGACCTGTTGCAACGGGTGCAGACCACCAGCATTCGCAACCTGGAAATGCCTTTTCTGCGTAGCAACGGCCAGGCCTTTACCGGGCTGGTTTCCGCCGAGCCGTTTCAACTCGACACCACGGAAGCCATCGTGGTGGTGGTACGTGACATCACCCAGCTCAAGGAAACCCAACAGCAACTGCAAACCTCCGAAGAAAAATTCGCCAAGGCCTTCCATGCCTCTCCCGACGGCTTGCTGTTGAGCCGCCAGAGTGATGGCCTGCTGATTGAAGTGAACGATGGTTTCAGTCGCATCACCGGCTTCGCCAGTGCGACATCCATCGACCAATCAACCCTGGACCTGGGCATCTGGGTCGACCTCAACGAACGCAAACACATGCTGGAATTGATGCAGCGAGACGGGTTTGTGCGTGATTTCATCTGCCATATACGGCGCAGCGACGGCCAGATTCGACTGTGTGAAGTCTCCAGCCGCCCACTGCCAATCGCCGGTGAAGAGTGCATGCTCACCATCGCCCGGGACATCACCGAGCGCCAGTTGATGCAGGAAAAGCTGCAACAGGCCGCGACGGTATTCGAGAGTACCGCCGAGGGCGTATTGATCACCGATACCCGCCAGAACATCAGCGCCGTCAACCGCGCCTTCAGCGAAATCACCGGCTACAGCGAAACCGAAGCCCTTGGCCAGACACCGCGCCTGCTCGCCTCCGGCCTGCATGACAGCGCCTTCTACGCCGCAATGTGGCACCAACTGACGGCCCAAGGTCATTGGCAGGGCGAGATCTCCAACCGCCGCAAGAGCGGCGAGTTGTACCCCAGTTGGCTGACCATCAGCGCCGTGCGCAACCGCGATCAGTTGATCACGCATTTTGTCGCGGTGTTTGCCGACATCTCCAGCCTCAAGCTGGCCCAGGCGCGCCTCGACTATCAGGCGCACCACGACCCACTGACCGGCCTGCCGAACCGCACGCTGTTTGAAAGTCGGTTGCAGGCGGCCCTCAACGGCCATCAGGAAACCGGTAAACAAGGCGCGGTGCTGTTTCTCGACCTGGACCGCTTCAAACACATCAACGACAGCCTCGGCCACCCGATCGGCGACCTGCTGCTCAAAGACATCGCCGTACGCCTCAAGGAGCAATTGCGCGACATCGACACCGTCGCGCGCCTGGGCGGCGATGAGTTCATTATCCTGCTACCCGGCCTGCAACACGCCAGCGATGCCGAGCAACTGGCCAACAAGCTGCTGGCCTGCTTCACCCCACCGTTCCAGGCCGGCGAACACGAATTCTTCATCAGCGCCAGCATCGGCACCAGCCTGTACCCCCAGGACGGTACCGACGTTGCCACCCTGGTCAAGAACGCCGACGCCGCGATGTACCGTTCCAAGGCCAAGGGCCGTAACCGGGTCGAAAGCTACACCCGCGACCTGACGGCCCAGGCCAACGAGCGTGTGGCACTGGAGCACGAACTGCGGCGTGCGATCGAACGTGATGAGTTGAGCCTGTATTACCAACCAAAACTGAGCCTGGTGACACAAGAATTGATCGGCGCCGAAGCCTTGATCCGCTGGCACCACCCCACCTTTGGCGATGTCCCGCCCGAACACTTTATCGCCCTGGCCGAAGAGAACGGCACGATCCTGCAGATTGGCGACTGGGTCCTGGAGCAGGCCTGCCTGCAAATGCACGCCTGGCAGACCCGCTTTGATGACTTCGGCCCGCTATCGGTCAACCTCGCCGGCGCGCAATTGCGCCACCCTGGTTTACTGGATCGCATCGAACAGCTATTGCGCGACTACAGTCTCGAACCGGGCTGCCTGCAACTGGAGATCACTGAAAACTTCATCATGAGCCAGGCCGAAGAAGCGCTGGCAGTCCTGCACCAACTCAAGCGCCTGGGCGTACAACTGGCGATCGACGATTTCGGCACCGGCTATTCGTCCCTCAGCTATCTCAAGCGCCTGCCGCTGGATTTCCTGAAGATCGACCAATCCTTCGTCCGCGGCCTACCCGACGACCCCCACGACGCCGCCATCGTGCGCGCCATCATCGCCCTGGGCCACAGCATGCAATTCACCATCATCGCAGAAGGCGTGGAGAACCCCGCGCAGCAAGCCTTCCTGGCCGCTGAAGGCTGCGAACAGATGCAGGGCTACATCGTCAGCCTGCCGCTACCGCCCGAGCTTTTTGCCGCTACCTTCCTTCGCAGGAGCATTGAGGATTTTTCGGATAGCACAGTGGAGAAACCATCGTTATAATCCGCGACCTGTTACAGGGCCTATAGCTCAGTTGGTCAGAGCAGAGGACTCATAATCCTTTGGTCCACGGTTCAAGTCCGTGTGGGCCCACCAAACAAGAAAGCCGCGCATTGCGCGGCTTTTGCGTATCTGGAAGATTGTAATATGGCTCCCCTCACCGCCCATACTGGAGCCACCCTTGGCCGTCCTCGATGAAATCGATCGTCAATTGATCGCCGCCCTGCAGATCAACGCCCGCGAAAGCGTGGCCATGCTTGCCCGGCAGTTAGGCATCGCGCGCACCACGGTGACGTCGCGCCTTGCGCGCCTGGAAAAAACCCAGGTGATCACCGGCTATGGTGTGCGCCTGGGCCAACGCATGGCAGATGGCGGCTTGCAGGCCTATGTGGGGATCACCGTGCAACCGCGTTCGGGCAAAGAAGTGCTCCGCAGGCTGAGCGCCATGGCCCAGGTTCAACAACTGTGCGCGGTCAGCGGCGAGTTCGATTACGTGGCCTGGTTGCGCACCGATTCGCCGGAACAGCTCGATCAACTGCTGGACCAGATTGGCAGTGTCGATGGCGTGGAGAAAACCACCACATCGATCATCCTCAGTAACAAATTGGACCGCGGACAACCAATCTGACCACTAAATTCGTCACTATGACTAAAAACAATTCATTCCGACGACACTTTGCGTCTTATTAACGAACGCAACGCTCCCTAAACTGGCTGCCATCTTTTCCTATACTCAGCGGGTCACTTCCCGCCGAGTCGTCAGCAAGGGCCCGCCATGAGCATTCCGTCCAGCACCATCAGCAAGACCAATCGCCACCCTGCAGACGGTAAAAAACCCATCACCATCTTTGGCCCGGATTTCCCGTTCGCCTTCGATGACTGGATCGAACATCCGGCTGGACTCGGCAGTATCCCCGCCGCCAACCATGGCGCTGAAGTGGCCATCGTCGGCGCCGGTATCGCCGGGCTGGTCGCTGCCTACGAGCTGATGAAGCTGGGCCTTAAGCCCGTGGTGTATGAGGCCTCGAAGATGGGCGGGCGCTTGCGCTCCCAGGCCTTCGAAGGCGCCGAAGGCATCATCGCCGAGCTGGGCGGCATGCGCTTTCCGGTGTCGTCCACTGCGTTCTATCACTACGTCGACAAGCTGGGCCTGGAAACCAAACCCTTCCCTAACCCGCTGACGCCAGCGTCCGGCAGTACGGTGATCGACCTGGAAGGCCAAACCCACTACGCACAAAAGCTGTCCGATCTACCTGCGCTGTTCCAGGAAGTGGCTGACGCCTGGGCCGACGCCCTGGAGGCCGGCTCGCAGTTCGGCGATATCCAGCAAGCCATCCGCGACCGTGATGTACCGCGCCTCAAAGCGCTGTGGAACAAGCTGGTGCCCTTGTGGGACGACCGCACCTTCTACGACTTCGTGGCGACCTCCAAGGCTTTCGCAAAGTTATCGTTCCACCACCGCGAGGTGTTTGGCCAGGTAGGTTTCGGCACCGGCGGCTGGGACTCGGATTTCCCCAACTCGATGCTGGAAATCTTCCGCGTGGTCATGACCAACTGCGACGATCACCAACATCTCATCGTCGGCGGCGTTGCCCAGGTGCCGATGGGCATCTGGCGCCATGTGCCGGAGCGTTGCGCCCATTGGCCGGCCGGTACCAGCCTGAGTTCGCTGCACCGCGGTGCACCGAGGGCCGGGGTCAAACGCATTGCCCATGCTGCCGATGGCCGTTTCGCGGTGACCGACAATTACGGCGACACTCGCGAATACGCGGCCGTGCTCACCACCTGCCAAAGCTGGCTGCTGACCACCCAGATCGAGTGCGATGAAACCCTGTTCTCGCAAAAGATGTGGATGGCCCTGGACCGTACGCGCTACATGCAATCGTCAAAGACCTTCGTGATGGTCGACCGCCCGTTCTGGAAAGACAAAGACCCGGAGACCGGCCGCGACCTGATGAGCATGACCCTCACCGATCGCCTCACTCGCGGCACTTACCTTTTCGACAACGGCGACGACAAACCAGGGGTGATCTGCCTGTCGTACTCGTGGATGAGCGACGCGCTGAAAATGCTCCCGCAGCCCATCGACAAGCGCGTGAAACTGGCGCTGGACGCCTTGAACAAGATCTACCCGAAAGTCGACATCAAGGCGCGCATCATCGGCGACCCGATCACCGTGTCCTGGGAAGCCGACCCGCATTTCCTCGGGGCCTTCAAAGGCGCGCTGCCTGGTCACTACCGCTACAACCAGCGTATGTATGCGCACTTCATGCAGAAGGACATGCCCGCCGAACAACGTGGGATTTTTATCGCCGGTGACGACGTTTCCTGGACCCCAGCGTGGGTGGAGGGTGCGGTACAAACCTCGCTGAACGCGGTATGGGGCGTCATGACCCACTTTGGCGGCAGCACTCACCCCGAGAACCCGGGGCCGGGTGATGTGTTCGATGAGATCGGGCCGATTGCCCTGGCTGACTAAGGAGTTGAACATGCGCGTCGCCCTGTACCAATGCCCACCGCTGCCGTTGGATGTCGCAGGCAATCTCAAGCGTCTGCACCAACTGGCGCATGAAGCGTCGGACGCCGATGTACTGGTGCTGCCGGAGATGTTCCTCACCGGTTACAACATCGGTGCTGAAGCCGTGGGTGCGTTGGCCGAAGCGCAGGATGGGGAGTCTGCGCAAGCTATTGCCGAAATCGCACAAAACGCCGGGCGGGCCATTCTGTACGGCTACCCGGAGCGGGCCGATGATGGGCAGATCTACAACGCCGTGCAGTTGATCGACGCCCACGGCCAGCGCCGGTGCAACTACCGCAAGACCCATCTGTTCGGCGATCTGGACCACTCGATGTTCAGTGCCGGCGACGATGATTTCCCGCTGGTGGAACTCAACGGATGGAAGCTGGGGTTCCTGATCTGCTATGACCTCGAATTCCCGGAGAACACTCGACGCCTGGCCCTGGCCGGTGCTGAGCTGATCCTGGTGCCCACCGCCAATATGGTGCCGTTCGACTTTGTCGCCGACGTCACCGTGCGGGCGCGGGCCTTCGAGAACCAGTGCTACGTGGCCTACGCCAATTACTGCGGGCACGAAGGCGAGATTCAATACTGCGGGCAAAGCAGCATTGCCGCACC
Organism: Pseudomonas sp. BR20; assembly: GCF_050780135.1. NCBI lineage: Bacteria > Pseudomonadati > Pseudomonadota > Gammaproteobacteria > Pseudomonadales > Pseudomonadaceae > Pseudomonas > Pseudomonas sp. BR20. Next base: position 6,224,564 of record NZ_CP172012.1, read on the forward strand.
GGATGGCCGGCGAATCGCCCAGGCGGGCCTGGATGAAGCCTTGATCGTCGGGACAGTGGATCGGCAATCGATCCTCGACGCCCGCGCCGCCAACCATTACCTGCAAGACCGGCGTCCCGAGCTTTACGGCCCGCTGCACAAGCCCTGATTGAACGGGTTTGTTAGCATAGGCACTTGCCCCGTTCTGGAAGTGCCCATGCCCGCCCCGGCCCACCTTTATCCCGTTCATCTGACCCTGGCCAATGGCCTGCGGGTTTCCCTGCGCCATGCACCGCGCTTAAAGCGTTGCGCGGCGGCGCTGCGGGTGGCTGCCGGTAGCCACGACGTGCCGTTGGCCTGGCCGGGGCTGGCACATTTTCTTGAGCATTTGTTGTTTCTGGGGACCGAGCGCTTTCCTGCAGGCGAAGGGCTGATGGCCTACGTGCAGTGTCACGGTGGACAGGTCAACGCCAGCACTCGCGAACGCACCACAGACTTCTTCTTCGAACTACCGGTGTCGACCTTTGCCAATGGATTGGAGCGACTGGCTGACATGCTGGCGCGTCCGCGCCTGGACCTGGAAGATCAACTGCGCGAGCGCGAAGTGCTGCACGCCGAGTACGTCGCCTGGTCCCAGGATGCCAAGGCACAACAGCAGGTGGCGCTGCTCGAAGGTTTGGCAGCGGATCATCCGCTACGCGGCTTTCACGCGGGCAACCGTGACAGCCTGCCGGTGGAGCGCGAGGAATTTCAAAAAGCACTCAGGGAATTCCACGGACATTGCTATCAAAGCGGGCAGATGACCTTGAGCCTCGCCGGCCCACAGACGCTGGATGAGCTGGAAGCCCTGGCGCAACGCTTCAGCGCGCAACTGATCACTGGCCCCTTGCATCCGCAGGCCTCGCCACCGGCCTTGATGCAAGGCCAGGCTCGGCGTTATCAACACATCGACAGCGGCCACCTGCACCACGTCATCACCTGTGACACGCCCCGTGAAGCCCTGGATTTCCTCTGCACCTGGCTCAATACCTCCGCGCCGGGCGGGCTGCTCGCCGAGTTGAAAACCCGACACCTGGCCAGCGCACTGCAGGCGTCAGTGCTGTATCACTTCGCCGGACAAGCCGTGCTGGACATCGACTTTACGCTCGATAGCGAAGACGAACCGACCACACACATTGAGGCGCTGCTGCACGACTGGCTGAGTTTTTTCGCACACAGCGACTGGACGCCACTGCGCGAAGAGTTCGCCCTGCTGAACGCTCGCCAACAACAGACCCAGGGCGCCCTGGCATTGGCCCGCAACGATCGCGAAGACCTCAGTGAACAGGGCGTCGCTGCGCTCAAGGCCCTGCTTGATTCACTGCATTTGCCGCCCGCCGAACATCGTTGGCAGTTGCCCCCGAACAACCCGTTCCTGCGCCCACCGGTCAAAGAAGAACGCGCCGGCCTGATTCGCGGCCAAACCAGCGCTCACCGAGGCTTGCGCACGTTTGCCCAGGATCGTTCACGGGGGCGAAGGGACGTAACGGCGCTGACCTTCAGCCAGGCCTTGGCGGATGACAGCGATGAGGGCGCGCTGTACCTGCAGTGGCGCTTCGACGCGCCAGCGCCTGCGGGGCTGGAAAACACCTTGCAGCCATTGCGTGAGAACGCGCGCCAGGCGGGCGTCGAATTATCTTTCGAAACCACCGGCCATGATTGGCTGGTGAAGATGACCGGGCTGCACAACCCCATGCCGGCCGTCCTGGAGGCGTTGGCGCAGAGCCTGCATCTGCCGCAAGATGCCGCCCCGCCAGCAACACCCATGATCGCAATCCGAGAACTGCTCAAGGCGCTCCCCACGTGCTGCGCCACCGGCAATGCCGACTCCAGCGAACAACCCGCATCCTGGGCCACTGCACGCTGGCACGGCCTGGGGCTGAATATGCCCGCCGCGTGTGAAACGTTGATAAAGGCCGCCGCCGCTCGTCTGCCTGGGCAACCTGCACACCTCGAACCGGCTCTTCAACACCTCGGCGGTCAACGTGTGTGGCATACGGTTAAAACTGACTCAACCGAAGCCGCCGTGCTGCTGTTTTGCCCGGCGCCCAGCCAGTCCCTGGTCGATGAAGCCTCATGGCGACTGCTTGGGCACGTGCTCCAGGGGCCGTTTTACCAGCGCCTGAGGGTCGAGTTGCAGTTGGGTTACGCCGTATTCAGTGGCATTCGGCAGATCAACGGGCAAACCGGCCTGCTGTTGGGTGTGCAGTCACCCAGCGTTTCGTTGGAAGGTATCGTCGATCACGTGCACACCTTCTTGGAACACCTACCGTTGTTGATCGACGGCAGCGATGACTTGGGCAATCACACCTTGGCACAGCAGTTCTGCGCCGCAACGCTACCGATCACCCAAAGTGCCGAACTGCTTTGGCACGCGTGCCTGGCGGGCCATCCGTCGGATTATCTGTGCCAGCTTCAAGCGTTAATCCAGACCCGAACGCAGGAGGACCTGCAACGAGCAGCCCAACAGCTACAGGACGCGACTGGCGGCTGGCGCTGCATCGCCAACGGCCCACGTGTCGACGAGACCTGGCAACCGGCGAGCTGATCATTGCCAACCCTGCAACAGGCTTTTTCCACCAAGACAGCGCTAACTTGAAAAGAATTGCGTAACATTCCTACGCACACATCTGAACATCTCCGACTGGAGGTGGACTATATGTATTACTTGGTAGTAAACGTCCCATCCCTTCGTAGGAGTAAGAATATGACCTGGTCCAAACCTGCTTACACTGATCTGCGCATCGGCTTCGAAGTCACCATGTACTTCGCCAGCCGCTAAGCCGCTGGGTAATACAACGCCTCGGTTCGCCCGGGGCGTTTTTGTTTTGAGCTTTGCTTGATGGAGCGGCCATGTTTGTCCAGATTCTAGGTTCCGCCGCTGGCGGCGGCTTCCCGCAGTGGAACTGCAACTGCGTGAATTGCGCAGGTTTTCGTGACGGCAGCCTGCGGGCGCAGGCGCGGACCCAGTCATCCATCGCCATTTCCGACGATGGCGTGAACTGGGTACTGTGCAATGCCTCGCCGGATATCCGCGCGCAACTCCAGGGTTTTGCGCCGATGCAGCCCGGCCGCGCACTGCGCGACACCGGCATCAGTGCCATCATCCTGATGGACAGCCAGATCGACCACACCACCGGTTTATTGAGCCTGCGCGAAGGCTGCCCACACCAGGTGTGGTGCACCGATATGGTCCACGAAGACCTGAGCACCGGCTTCCCGCTGTTCACCATGCTCACCCACTGGAACGACGGCCTGGCCTGGAACCGCATCGAGCTGGACGCCAGCTTCACCATCCCGGCCTGTCCCAACCTGCGCTTCACCCCACTGCCACTGCGCAGTGCCGCCCCGCCCTACTCGCCGCACCGCTTCGACCCGCACCCAGGCGATAACATCGGCCTGATCGTCGAAGACCTGCGCACCGGCGGCAAACTGTTCTACGCGCCGGGCCTGGGCAAAGTCGATGCGCCGTTGCTGGAGATCATGGCCGGCAGCGATTGCCTGCTGGTGGATGGCACGATGTGGGACGACGACGAAATGCAGCGCCGTGGCGTCGGTACCCGTACCGGCCGCGAGATGGGCCACCTTGCGCAGAACGGCCCCGGCGGCATGCTCGAAGTACTGGAGCAGTTGCCCGAGCAGCGCAAGGTGCTTATCCACATCAACAACACCAACCCGATCCTCGATGAAGACTCCCCCGAGCGCGCGGAACTGGTGCGGCGTAATGTCGAAGTCGCTTACGACGGCATGAGCATTGAATTGTAGGAGCGGGCTTGCCCGCGAAAAACCCAAGGGCACCGTGCTCATTCAGAACGCCCACGTCATCGTTAACGACCTTCGCGAGCAAGCTCGCTCCTACAGGAGACCTCTTATGACTGATAGACCCATGAACACCGACGAATTTGAAAAAGCCCTCCGGGCCAAAGGCGCCTTCTACCATATTCATCACCCGTACCATGTGGCGATGTATGAAGGCCGTGCCACCCGCGAGCAGATCCAGGGCTGGGTCGCCAACCGTTTTTATTACCAAGTGAATATCCCGCTGAAAGACGCCGCGATCCTGGCCAACTGCCCGGACCGCGAGATCCGCCGCGAGTGGATCCAGCGCCTGCTCGACCACGATGGCGCACCCGGTGAAGACGGCGGCATCGAAGCCTGGTTGCGCTTGGGCCAGGCGGTCGGCCTCGACCCCGACCAGCTGCGCTCCCAGGAACTGGTGCTGCCCGGCGTGCGCTTTGCGGTAGACGCCTACGTGAACTTTGCGCGCCGCGCCAGCTGGCAGGAAGCCGCCAGCAGCTCGCTCACCGAGCTGTTCGCGCCGCAGATCCACCAGTCGCGCCTGGACAGCTGGCCGCAGCACTACCCGTGGATCGATCCCACCGGTTACGAGTATTTCCGCACCCGCCTGGGCCAGGCTCGGCGCGATGTGGAGCATGGGCTGGCAATCACCTTGCAGCACTACACCACCCGTGAAGGCCAGGAGCGCATGCTGGAAATTCTCCAGTTCAAACTCGACATCCTGTGGAGCATGCTGGATGCCATGAGCATGGCCTACGAACTGAAACGCCCGCCGTATCACAGCGTGACCGAGCAGCGGGTCTGGCACAAAGGGATCACCCTATGAGTTTTGATCGCAGCAGAAAACCGACCTGGCGCCAGGGCTACCGCTACCAGTACGAACCCGCGCAAAAAGGCCACGTGTTGCTCTACCCCGAAGGCATGATCAAGCTCAACGACAGCGCCGCGCTGATTGGTGGCTTGATTGACGGTGAGCGCGACGTGGCGGCGATCATTGCCGCGCTCGAAGAACAGTTCCCCGGCGTGCCTGAGTTGGGTGACGACATCGAGCAATTCATGGAGGTCGCCCGTGCTGAGCACTGGATCACCCTTGCCTGAAAAACCAGCCATCGGCCTGCCGCTATGGTTGCTCGCCGAGCTGACCTACCGCTGCCCGTTGCAATGCCCGTATTGCTCCAACCCGCTGGACTTTGCCGAGCAGGGCAAGGAGCTGAGCACCGAACAGTGGATCAAGGTGTTTCGCGAGGCCCGTGAGATGGGCGCCGCGCAATTGGGGTTTTCCGGCGGTGAGCCACTGGTACGCCAGGACCTTGCCGAACTGATCGCCGAGGCGCGCAAGCTGGGGTTCTACACCAACCTGATCACCTCGGGCATCGGCCTCACCGAGCAGAAAATCAGCGACTTCAAGAAAGCCGGCCTGGACCACATCCAGATCAGCTTTCAGGCCAGCGACGAACAGGTGAACAACCTGCTGGCCGGCTCGAAAAAAGCCTTCGCGCAAAAGCTGGAAATGGCCCGCGCAGTGAAGGCACACGGCTACCCGATGGTGCTGAACTTCGTCACCCATCGGCACAATATCGATAAGATCGACCGCATCATCGAGCTGTGCATCGCGCTGGAGGCGGACTTTGTCGAGCTCGCCACCTGCCAGTTCTATGGCTGGGCGCAACTCAATCGCGTGGGTTTATTGCCGACGAAGGAACAGCTGGTGCGCGCCGAACGCATCACCAACGAATACCGCGCCAAGCTCGAAGCCGAAGGCCACCCGTGCAAGCTGATATTCGTCACGCCGGATTACTACGAGGAGCGCCCGAAGGCCTGTATGAACGGCTGGGGCAGTATCTTTCTGACGGTGACGCCAGACGGCACCGCCCTGCCCTGCCACGGCGCCCGACAGATGCCGGTGCAGTTTCCCAATGTGCGCGACCACAGCATGCAGCACATCTGGTACGACTCTTTCGGCTTCAATCGCTTTCGCGGCTACGACTGGATGCCCGAGCCGTGCCGTTCATGCGATGAAAAGGAAAAGGACTTCGGCGGCTGCCGTTGCCAGGCCTTCATGCTCACGGGGGATGCGAGCAATGCCGACCCGGTGTGCAGCAAGTCCGAGCAGCACGGCATCATCCTCAAGGCGCGGGAAGAGGCCGAACATGCCACCCAGACCATCGAGCAACTGGCCTTTCGCAATGAGCGCAATTCACGGCTCATCGCAAAAGGCTGAGGCCATCAGCGTTTGGCGATGATGTACACGGCGTGAATGATGCCCGGGAAGTAACCGCACAAGGTCAGCAGAATATTCAGCCAGAACGCGCCGGCGAAACCCACTTGCAGGAACACACCCAGTGGCGGCAGCAGGATGGCGATGATGATACGAATGATGTCCATGGGTCAGCTCCAGAAAATCGGCTCGTGTGAGCCGTGTAGCTAATCGACCTTGGGCGTTCGTGAGGGTTCAGTGGGATCTGGCACCGGGCCATCCTTTAATGGCCAGACAAAAAAACGCCCCCAGCCGAAAAAATCAGGCTGGAGGCGCCGCGTATACCGCGAGACGGTTCAGGAATGTGGGTTAAACGGCGATGCCCTTGCGGCACTGCAACTGGGCGGTGCGCACCCGGGAAAAAGCGCGAGCCAGGCGCAGGAGCATTTCGTCGATGTTGCTTTTGCTCACCGTAAGCGCCGGGGTGAAGCGCAGGCAGTCAGGTTGGGGGGCGTTGAGGATCAGGCCTTCGTGCAGGGCGGCTTTTACCACTGCATCTGCAGAATCATCCGACAACGTCAGGCCCCACATCAGGCCGTGGCCGCGCAATGGGCCCTGATCGTAGCGGTAGCCCAGCCGGGCAAGGCCTTCGCCCAGGTAAAGGCCGGATTCACGTACGTGTTCCAGGAAGCCATGCTCCAGCACCGTATCGAGCACCGCCAGCCCGGCCGACGCCATCAGCGCGTTGCCATGATGGGTGCCTTCCAACTCACCCACTTCGAAGCAACAGGCGTTGCCGCGCGCCAGCAGGGCTGCCAACGGCACGCCGCCGCCCAGGCCTTTGCCGAGGGTGATGATGTCGGCCCGCACGCCGTACTGCTGTTCGGCAAGCAAGGTGCCGCAACGACCGAGGCCGGTTTGTACCTCATCGAGGATCAGCAGGATCCCCAGTTCGCGGCACAGCCGTTCAACCCCCTTGAGGTAATGTTCCGTCGCGGGGATCACGCCGGCTTCGCTCTGGACCGGCTCCAGCAGGATGGCGACTGTCTGTGCATCGACCGCCGCATGCAGGGCCGGCAGATCGTTGAACGGCACATGGCTGAAGCCGGGCAATTGCGGTTCAAAGCGATTTTCCAGATTGCCGGCCGACGCCGCCAGTGCGGCGAAACTGCGCCCATGGCATCCATTGCTCGCGCTGATAATGCGGTGGGCCCCGCCGCGATGCAGTTGGCCCCACTTGCGCGCCAGCTTGATCGCCGCTTCGCAGGCCTCGGCGCCACTGTTGAGCAGGTAGGCCTGGTCGCTGCCGGTACGATGGCACAGGCGGTCGACAAGATTGAGTTGAGCGCGGTTATGCAGACCCATGCCCGGATTGATCAGGGCCTGGGTCTGCTCGGCGAGGGCTTTGATCAAGACCTGCGGGCTGTGGCCGAGGCTGTTGGCGGCGTTGCCCTGGCTGAAATCCAGGTAGGCACGGTCGTCGCTGTCCCACAGCCAGGAGCCCTGGCCACGTACGAAAACCTGAGGCGGCCTCGCCACGGTGGGCATCAGCGCCTCGCTGGACAGCGTATCGGGTGAAGCCTCCAGAACCAGGTCGTCCAGGCTGGGCACGGGACGACGTATATTGAAGAGATTCACAGCTTTCCCCCGATGGCAACCGGGCCTTGGTCGGTTTCTCCTGCAATCACTGTCTGCGGGTGTGTTGCCTTGCCTATGTAAACGTCATCAACATAAACACTGTTCATTGCCCGATCCGGCCCTGTAAGCCCTGCGAATAGGCGCTAGACTAGGCGCCTCGGGGGCCATCGGCCATTTCGATTTTCCAGCTTTTTCGATAAGTAAGTCTTATGGATTTCAAGCAACTGCGTTATTTCGTCGCGGTGTATGAAGAAGGCCATGTGGGCCGTGCCGCTGAACGCCTGTCGATCTCTCAGCCGGCGCTCTCACAACAGATCCGCCAGTTGGAGCGCAACCTCGATGTGAGCCTGTTCGAACGCAGCAGCAAACGCCTGCTGCCCACCCTGGCCGCCCATACGCTGTACAACCATGCCTTGCCGCTGATCGATGGCATGCAGCAAGCCGTCGAAGCCTTGCGTAACTTCAAGGGCCAGGCCATGCGCACCCTGGCCATCGGTGTGCTGCAAACCGTGCACACCAGCCTGGTCCCGCAAATGCTCGAGCGCGTGCGCAAGGCCCAGCCGCACCTGGTGGTGCAGATCTACGAATTGACCGGGCTTGAGATTGAACGGCGATTGCTTAACGGCTCGCTGGACATCGGCATCAGCTACCTGCCGCCACGCCAGCCGGGGCTGCACGGCGTGTTGCTGTATGAGGATGAGCTGAAGGTGGTCATCCCGGAAGATCATCCGCTGCGCGAATTCAAGAAAGTCTCGCTGAAACAGGCGGCCGAGTTGCCGATGTTGCTGTTGGGGGAGGAGTTTCAAGTCAGGCAGATCTGGCAAGGCCAGCTCGCAAACCTTGGGCGACGGCCCCAGGTTCAGGCGGAGCTCAATACCATGGTGGGGATTCTCGACAGCTTGCCTAACACCCAATTGGCAACGGTGCTGCCGGGGCGCTCTCAGGACGAGCACAACAGCCAAATGCTGCTGTGGAAACCCTTGAGCGAACCGAGGGTGCCGCTGAAAGTCGGGCTGGTCTGCCGCGATGTGCAGCGCCAACAGGCGACGGTGGCACTGTTACGCACGTTGCTGGAAGACGTGATGAATGCGCCGCCAGCCCTGGCGTGAAATTCGGCGCCTGACTTTTTCGCAGGCAAAAGAAAACCCCGCCGAAGCGGGGCTTTGCAGACTGTTTCCCTGACATCCATTTCACTCCGCCATCCTGGCAGAATCCTACGTGTCCGTGTTGTTGCTTTGCGCTTCCTGCGCGACGTCCATGTGAAGTAGATTATCTGTGGATCCAATTTGGCGATAGAGGACGATTAGCAGTACGTCATGTAAGAGAATGCTTACACGCCCTCCTAACCCTTAGAACAGTGCCTCATCCAGCAAAAACAGGGATTCGCTACCAGCTTTTACCGACGCACTCAGCGAGTGAATACGTGGCAACAGACGCGCAAAGTAGAAGCGCGCGGTGCCCAGCTTGCTGGCGTAGAAGTCTTCCTCCGTCTCCTTGCCCCACGCGGCCTTGGCCATACGCGCCCACATATAGGCGTAGGCCATGTAACCAAATGCATGCAAATACTCCACCGAGGCTGCGCCGATCTCGTTCGGGTTGGTCTTGGCGCGATCCAGCACCCAGGCGGTCAACTCGTCCAGGTTATCCACCGCCGCGCTCAGCGGTTGGCTGAACTCAGCCAGTTCAGGCCCCGCCGAGGCGATGAACTGGCGAACCTCGTCGGCGAACAAGGTGTAGAACGCACCGCCGCTGCCGACGATCTTGCGTCCCATCAAGTCCAGTGCCTGAATGCCGTTGGTGCCTTCATAGATCTGGGTGATGCGTACATCACGCACCAGTTGCTCCTGGCCCCATTCGCGAATGTAACCGTGGCCACCAAACACTTGCTGGCCGAGCACGGTGGTTTCCAGGCCCAGATCGCTGAGGAACGCCTTGGCCACCGGCGTCAACAAAGCCACCAGGTTATCGGCCCGCTCGCGGGCAGCGGCATCTTCGCTGAACTTGGCGATGTCCAACTGCGTCGCCACGTAGGTGGAGAACGCGCGACCGCCTTCGTTCGCGGCTTTCATGGTCAACAGCATACGGCGCACATCGGGGTGGACGATGATCGGGTCGGCCACCTTGTCTTTGGCCTGGGCACCGGTCGGCGAACGGCTTTGCAGGCGGTCGCGCGCATATTCAATCGCGTTCTGGTAGGAGCGCTCGCCGGACGCCAGGCCCTGGATACCCACGCCAAGACGCTCGTAGTTCATCATGGTGAACATCGCCGCCAACCCACGGTTAGGCTCGCCCACCAAGTAACCCACGGCTTCGTCGAAGTTCATCACGCAGGTGGCGGACGCCTGGATACCCATCTTGTGTTCGATGGAGCCGCAGCTCACCGGGTTACGCGCGCCCAGGCTGCCGTCGGCGTTGACCATGAACTTCGGCACCAGGAACAGCGAAATCCCCTTGGGACCGGCCGGTGCGTCCGGCAGTTTAGCCAGCACAAGGTGAATGATGTTCTCGGTGAGGTCGTGTTCACCGCCAGTGATAAAGATCTTGGTCCCGCTGATCGTGTAGGAACCGTCTGCCTGCGGCTCGGCCTTGGTGCGGATAATCCCCAGGTCGGTACCGGCGTGTGCTTCCGTCAGGCACATGGAGCCGGCCCACTCACCGGAATACATTTTCGGCAGGTAGGTGGCCTTGAGCTCTTCACTGGCGTGAGTGTTGATCGACACGCAGGCGCCGGAGGTCAGCATCGGGTACAGGCCAAACGCAAGACTCGACGAGTTGATCATCTCTTCAACCTGGGCCGACACCGCCTTGGGCATACCCATGCCGCCAAACACGGGGTCACCGCCTACGCCGACCCAGCCACCTTCAGCGTAGGTTTTGTAGGCCTGTGGATAACCATCCGGAGTAAACACCGCCGTATTATCCCAGCGGCAGCCCTGCTCATCGCCACCGCGGCTGAGCGGGGCGATGGATTTGGCGGTGACCTTGCCGGCTTCTTCGAGGATGGCCTCTACGGTTTCGGCGTCAACGCTGTCTGCCAATGCCGGCAATTGGGCCCAAGTGGTGGCGACCTCAAAGACTTCGTTGAGGACGAAGCGCATATCACGCAGCGGCGCTTTGTAATCAGCCATGGCAAACCTCGTGAGAACGTGAAAAGTGATTCGATAGGATCGGTTTTACAGGCTCCGAGTGTACCCGAACAACTTTTCAGACACATAGGGTCCACTTGTGACTGGCTGGTATTTTTAAGTCATCACAGCGCAAACGACTCCGCAGGCAGACTCATCAGGCATTCGCTGCCCGCTTCCACGGCGGCGCGATGGGTTGCGGTACGTGGCAGCAGGCGCTTGAAGTAGAAGTCGCAGGTGGCCAGCTTGGCCTTGGCGAAGTCAGTGTCATCGTGCGCCAGCGCTGCAATGGCCATCCGCAGCCACAGGTAGGCGAGGATGATGTAACCGCTGTACATCAAGTAATCCACAGCCGCCGCGCCCACTTCATCAGGGTTTTTCATCGCCGCCATACCGACCTGGGTGGTCAGCTCGCCCCACTCCTGATTCAGTTGATTGAGCTGCACCACATAACCCTTGAGCTGCGCATGGTCGGCATTCGCCGCGCAAAACTTATGCACAATCCTGGTAAAGCCGCGCAGCAGCTTGCCCTGGCTGCCCAGTACCTTGCGCCCCAGCAGGTCGAGGGCCTGGATGCCGTTGGTGCCTTCGTAGATCGGCGCAATCCGCGCATCGCGTGCCAGTTGCTCCATGCCCCACTCACGAATGTAGCCATGGCCGCCGAATATCTGCATGCCGTGGTTGGTCACCTCCAGCCCGGTGTCGGTCATAAAGGCTTTGCAGATTGGGGTAAGGAAGGCCAACAGGTCTTCGGCCTCCTGGCGCTGGTCGGCGTCGCTGCTCAGGTGCGCGGTGTCGAGCAACTGCGCCGTGAAATAGGTCAGTGCGCGGTTGCCCTCGTTGAAGGCTTTCATGGTCAGCAGCATACGGCGCACATCGGGGTGCACGATGATCGGGTCGGCGGCTTTCTCCGGGGCCTTGGCACCGGTCAGCGCGCGCATCTGCAGGCGATCGTTGGCGTACTTGATCGCGCCCTGGAAGCTCGCTTCGCCATTGCACAGGCCCTGCATGCCGGTACCCAGGCGGGCGTGGTTCATCATGGTGAACATGCAGTTGAGGCCTTTGTTCGCCTCGCCAATCAAAAAGCCCTTGGCGCCGTCGAAGTTGAGCACGCAGGTGGCCGAGGCCTTGATGCCCATCTTGTGCTCGATGGAGCCGCAGTGCACTGCGTTGCGCTCTGCCGAATCCGTATGGAACTTGGGCACGATAAACAGCGAGATACCTTTGGTGCCCGCCGGCGCATCCGGCAGCTTGGCCAGCACCAGGTGGATGATATTGGCGCTCATGTCGTGCTCACCGGCCGAGATGAAGATCTTGCTGCCGGTGATCGCATAGCTGCCATCCGCCTGGGGCACGGCGCGGGTCTTGATCAGGCCCAGGTCGGTGCCGCAATGGGCTTCGGTCAGGCACATGGTGCCGGTCCATTCGCCTGCGGTGAGTTTGCTCAGGAACGTGGCCTTCTGCTCTTCGGTGCCGTGGGCGTGGATCGCCGACATGGCGCCGTGGGTCAGGCCCGGATACATGCCCCACGAGGTGTTGCTGGAGCCGATCATCTCGCTGAGCACCAGGCCCAACGATTGCGGCAGGCCCTGGCCACCGTAGGCCGGGTCTGCCGCCACACCGTGCCAGCCGCCCTCGACGTACTGGGCGAAGGCTTCCTTGAAGCCCTTGGGCGTGGTCACCACGCCATTGTCGAAATGGCAGCCCTCTTCATCACCACTGCGGTTGAGTGGCGAAAGCACGTTCTCGCAGAATTTCGCGCCTTCTTCCAGGATTGCACTGACCATGTCCGGGCTGGCGTCCGTGGCGCCCAGGGCAGCGTAGTGGCCGTGGAAATCAAACACGTTGTCGATCAGAAAGCGCATGTCGCGCAGGGGAGCTTTGTACTCAGGCATGGCGATGTCTCCGGCAGCAGATCCTTTCAACCTACTGCCGGCCGGCGCCCCGGACAATCATTGTAGAACCGCTGAATACACCGCCATCACTCAACCGGCAGCGCTCTGCGTGCGCACCGCGCCACGGCGGGTCTGCCCGGCCGCAACAACACAGTTACGCCCCGCGCCCTTGGCGGCGTACAGCGCCTGATCGGCGGACTTGAGCACTTCTTCCGCCGTACGCTGGTCGATCTGGCGTTCGGCCACGCCGATGCTGACCGTCACCGACACACTCGACGCGCCGCTGCCCGCCCGGCGTTGACGGCCTTGTTGATCGTCCTGGGGCCGGTCCGAGTTGCGCAGCTTGATGTCGTAGTTGGCGACGATCTCGCGGATTTCCTCCAGGTGCGGCATGCACTCATCCAGGGTCTTGCCGGCAAACACCACGGCGAATTCTTCACCGCCGTAGCGGTAGGCACGCCCACCACCATTGACCTTGGACAGCTTGCTCGCCACCAGGCGCAGCACCTGGTCGCCCACATCGTGACCATGGGTGTCATTGAAGCGCTTGAAGTGATCGACGTCGGTCATCGCCAGCACATAGTTGCGCCCCAGCCGCTGCATGCGTTCGTTCAGGGCACGGCGCCCCGGCAGGCCGGTCAGTTCGTCGCGGAACGCCATTTGATAAGCCTCGTGGGCCACACCGGCGGCGATCATCAGCATGACCTGGCTGCACATGATATTCAGCGTGAACGGCAGGATGAAGGTCTGCGGCAACATCCAGAACATCCCCAGCAAGCCCACCAGTTGCGCTGCATGCAGCGGGCGCGGCTGGTACCAGTACTGCGCCGCCAGGGTGAGGAAGCCGATCAGGAACATCGGGTATGACAGTTGGATCAGGCTCATCCAGGTCCCATGCAGGACGGGCCAGCGGATCTCCGCCAGCCAGTTCAGCAGTGCCTGGGGATAACTTTGCTCCAGGGCCAGCGCCACGCTGCCAATTGCCAGCAGCACCGCACAACGGGCGACGAAGTCGCGGAACAGATGGGTCTTCTCCTGCCACAGCGCGTAGATGCTGAACAGCAGCGGCAATAACAGGCAACACAGGTGAAACACCACGGCCGCGTCTTCGCGCACGCGGCCATTGTCGCGGTAGTAGTCAGTCTGGGTATCGAGCAGGAAATAGGCGATGTACACCGTGATCATCAGGAACAATTCACGCTGACGGCGATACACGGCGCAGTACGAACCGCCCAGCAACAGCACCAGGGTCGGCAACACATTGAACAGTGAAGTGAAGAAGACGCTGAGGTCCTTGACGTACGCAGCCGAGAGCCCGGCCAACAGCAGCAGTAACGAAGGAAGAAAGTGACTGAAACGTAAAGCAGACACGCGTGACAAGGGTAAAACTCCGACCCGCAAAAAGTAGTGGCACTGTGCCTTAATGCAAACAGTTAAGCACAACCTGTCCGTCGTGTATCACATTGCCATCACTGTAACGGCAGCCGGAAGCAATCCCTGAGCGCTGTACTGTGTTTTTTATCCCCCAATGAAAAAACCGCCGCTCCCAAGGGAAGCGACGGTTTCAGATGAATCCGGTAAGGCTTAGTAAGCCAGGCCGAAGTCTTCTTCTTTCATGTCCATCAGGTTATTGGCGCCCGACAGCATGGTGGCCACGTGGGTACGGGTACGCGGCAGGATGCGCTGGAAGTAGAAGCGCGCGGTTTGCAGCTTGGCGGTGTAGAACGCTTCTTCGCTGGTACCGGCAGCCAGTTTTTCGGCCGCCAGGCGTGCCATGTCGGCCCAGAAGTAAGCCAGGCACGCGTAACCGGAGTACATCAGGTAGTCCACCGAGGCAGCACCCACTTCTTCACGGTCCTTCATCGCGGCCATGCCGACCTTCATGGTCAACTCGCCCCACTCTTTGTTCAGTGCAGCCAGCGGCGTCACGAATTCCTTGACCGCTTCGTTGCCTTCGTTGGCCTGGCAGAACTTGTGCACGATCTTGGTGAAGCCCTTGAGCGCTTCGCCCTGGGTCATCAGCACTTTACGGCCGAGCAGGTCCAGCGCCTGGATGCCGGTGGTGCCTTCGTACAGCATGGAGATACGGCTGTCGCGAACGTTCTGCTCCATGCCCCACTCGGCGATAAAGCCGTGGCCGCCATAGATCTGCACGCCGTGGTTGGCGGATTCAAAACCGACTTCGGTCATGAACGCCTTGGCAATCGGGGTCATGAATGCCAGCAGGCCGTCGGCCTGTTTCTTGGCCTCGTCGTCGGTGCCGTACTTGACGATGTCCACTTGCTTGGCAGTGAAGTACACCATCGCACGGTTACCTTCGGCGAAGGCTTTCATGGTCAGCAGCATGCGGCGCACGTCGGGGTGCACGATGATCGGGTCAGCGGCCTTTTCCGGCGCTTTCGGGCCAGTCAGGGAGCGCATTTGCAGGCGATCGCGGGCGTATTTCAGGCCACCCTGGAAGCCGATCTCGGCGTGGGCCAGGCCTTGCAGCGCGGTGCCCAGGCGAGCGGTATTCATAAAGGTGAACATGCAGTTCAGGCCTTTGTTCGCCGGGCCGATCAGGAAACCGGTGGCCGCGTCGAAGTTCATCACGCACGTGGCGTTTCCGTGGATACCCATCTTGTGTTCCAGGGAACCACAGCTCACTGCGTTGCGCGCACCGATCGAACCATCGGCTTCAGGCAGGAATTTCGGCACGATAAACAGCGAGATGCCTTTGGTACCGGCCGGTGCGTCCGGCAGGCGGGCCAGCACGATGTGGACGATGTTGTCGGCCATGTCGTGTTCACCGGCCGAGATGAAGATCTTGGTGCCGGAGACTTTGTAGGAACCGTCGGCCTGAGGCTCGGCCTTGGTGCGCAGCATGCCCAGGTCGGTACCGCAGTGTGGCTCGGTCAGGCACATGGTGCCGGTCCATTCGCCCGACACCAGCTTGGTCAGGTAAGCCTCTTGCTGCTCGGGGGTGCCGTGCTCGGAGATGGTGTTCATCGCGCCATGGGACAGGCCCGGGTACATGCCCCACGACCAGTTGGCTTCGCCGACCATTTCGCTCACGGCCAGGCCCAGGGATTCCGGCAGGCCTTGGCCGCCGTGCTCCACGTCGTGGGCCAGGCTTGGCCAGCCGCCTTCGACGAATTGTTTGTAGGCTTCTTTGAAACCAGCAGGGGTTTTAACGCCAGACTCACTCCAGGTGCACCCTTCGATGTCACCCACGCGGTTCAACGGTGCCAGCACTTGCTCACAAAACTTGGCGCCTTCTTCGAGAATGGCGTCAACCATGTCCGGGGTAGCGTCCTGGCAAGCCGGCAGGCTCTGATAGTGCGCTTCATAGCCGAGCAGTTCGTCACGAACGAAGCGAATATCACGCAAGGGGGCCTTGTAGTCAGGCATAGCGATAAACCTCTGCTGATGTATCTGGAATGAACAACCGCGTGGATGTCTTGTGGCGGTCAAACAGGTGTTTGAAACATACGTTTACGACCTAGGGATGTCAAGCGTCGTCCAGACACCGTTTGTCATGACGCGGGTCAATGCCAGGCACGGCGAGGCCTGCGGCGGGATGCCACAAGGTGTTCAGAAGAAAATGGAGGATTGCGCAAGAGTGACCAGCCCCAGAAAGAAGCCGGTCGTACGCAAGAGGGGTTAAGCGAAGGTGTCGATCAAGGTGCCAAGCATTTCGTCCGAAGCCTTGGCGACCTTGGCGCCCAACTCCACTTGAAACTTGCCTTGGGCCATTTCGACCATATTGCTCGCCGAATTCGTCGGCTGGGCGCGGTCATTGGCTTGCAGCCGGTCGCTCTGTGCGTCCGACGGCTGAGTGGTCGCGGTGCTGGCAATTCTGCCGGCGGCCTGGTCGACACGGCTCTGCCCGGCCTGAATAGTGCTCAGCCCCGAGTAAAACGCGCTGCTGCCAGAGATTTCCATGGCTTTAACCTGCCTTTAGAGAATCGTGAAATTGAATTGAAGCAGACATCCTGGCAAAAAGCCCGTCAAAAACACTAATGGCATAATGCCTTGCCGATAGCCAGAATCAGTCAAGCAGGTCCAGTTGCAGGTGCTCAGCCACCGCTTCGGCGCTGGCTTGCTTGAGCTTGGGCACTCGGCCCAGGCACGGCGCGGGCAAGCGTTCGGCCAGGGTCGCGAGGTTTTCTTCCAGACGAGAGGTCTTGGGGTCGATGATATTCGCCACCCAACCGACCAAGGGCAAACCGTCCCGTGCGATGGCTTCGGCGGTGAGCAAGGCATGGCTGATGCAACCCAGGCGCACGCCCACCACCAGGATCACCGGCAGTTGCAGCGCTATGGCCAGGTCCGACAGGTTGTCCTGGTCGGCCAGCGGTACGCGCCAGCCGCCTGCGCCTTCGATAAGGGTGAAATCCGCTTGTCGCGCCAGGATCTGCTGCATGGGTTTCAACAACGACTGCACCGTCAGCGCGACGCCGGCCTCCCGCGCAGCCAGGTGCGGGGCGATGGCGGGTTCGAACGCCACCGGGTTGACCTCGGCATAACTCAACGGCAGTGAACACTCGGCCAGCAACGCCAGGGCATCGGCGTTGCGCAAGCCCTTGGGCGTAACTGCGCAACCGGAAGCCACGGGTTTTCCAGCCGCGGTGCTTTTGCCGGCAAGCCGCGCGGCGTGCAACAGGCCTGCGGCGATGGTGGTCTTGCCGACATCCGTATCGGTGCCGGTGATGAAATAAGCGGCGCTCATAGGGGCTTCTCCAGGACGGCGTACACCACTTGATAAGTGGCCGGCAGTCCCTCGGCCTGACGGAACTGCTCGTAGGCGTCTACCAGTGCAGCAATCCGCGCACGGCCCGTCAACCCTCCCGGGCGGCCCGGATTGAGATTGTGCGCCCCCAGCGCCTTGAGTTCATGGGTCAGGCTGCGCACATCCGAGTAATGCAGCACATGGGGACGCCGCTCCAGGCTGAGCACGCGCAAACCACTTGCCGCGCACAACTGCTGGTACGCCTCGAAGGTGCGAAATCGGTTGACGTGCACCAGGCCATCCGCCGCCCGCCAGCTTTCGCGCAGCTCATCCAGCGTCCCGACGCACAAACTGGCGAACGCCAGCACGCCACCCGGTTGCAGCACGCGATAGACCTCGCTGAGCACCGCCTCGAAGTTCGCACACCATTGCACCGCCAGGCTGGAGAAGATCAGCCCGCAGCTGCCATCCTTCAAAGGCAGACGCTCGGCATCGCCCGCGATGAAATACTCAGCACCGCCCAAAGGCCGTGCGTGATCGAGCATGCCTTCGGCAATATCCAGCGCCACACCTTGGCTCGCTGGCAACAACTCACCCAGCACGCGGCTGAAATAACCCGTACCGCAGCCCATATCCAGCCAACGTCGTGGCGCACACGCTGATGGCAGACGGGACAGCAGCTCATGCCCCACCGCTCGCTGCAACTCGGCGACACTGTCGTAACTGGCCGCCGCACGGGAAAACGATGCCGCCACCTGGCGCTTGTCCGGCAAGGCGCCCGGCAGTGGGGGAAGGGATAAATCAGTCATCAACGCACTCATGCAAAAAAGCCTGGATGGCCCCCGCTACACCGTGGGGGTCTTCCAGAAGAAAAGCGTGACCAGCCTGTTCAATCAGGCCGATTTCCACATCAGGCAGCAGCGCCAGCAGGTCGCTGGCGGCTTCGGCGGGCACCAATCCGTCCATGCCGGCGAACAGATGCAACTGTGGGCCACGATAGGCCAGCAAGGCGTCGCGGGTATCCAGCTGGGCCAGCAGTTCCAGTCCGGGCATCAACACACTGGACGCTGAATTCGGCGCGCCACTGACCAGCAGGCGCGACAGCCCGCGCGGGTCTTCGGCGCCTTTGGCGCACAACAGGCCGAAGCGCTTGAGGGTGACTTGGGAATCGGCATGACAACCGGCCAGGAACGCATCGAAGGTCTCGGCGGGCATCGCATTCGGCCAGCCTTCGTGGGCGACAAAACACGGGTTGCTCGCCAGGGTCAGCAAACCGCAGCAACGCTCGCCGCGCCGCGCCGCCAGTTCGGCAGCGAGCATGCCGCCCAAGGACCAACCGCCGAGCCAGGCGTTGTCAGGCAGGGTGGCGTCGAGTTCGTCGAGCCATTCATCGAGGTCGCTGGAATCGAGCGCCGGCAACGGCTCGATCTGCACCTGCAGGTGTTCGTCCAGGCCACGCAAGGCGGCGGCCAATGGCTCCAGCGGCGATACGCCGAGGCCCCAGCCGGGCAGCAAGATCAGTCGATCACGCATGGTCGGGCTCCGTGGCACCAGACAAGCGGAAACACTCTTCCAATGCGTTTAACAATAGCTGTACCTGCGCTTCGCTGTGGGCGGCCGTCAGTGTCACGCGCAAACGCGCGCTGCCGGCAGGTACGGTGGGCGGGCGGATCGCGGTGACCATCAGGCCGCGCTCACGCAGCAGCTGCGACAGGCGCATGGCTTTGGCACTGTCGCCGATCAGAATCGGCTGGATCGGTGTAAAGCTGTCCATCAAGTCCAGGCCAAGCTGCTCGGCGCCCTGGCGGAACTGACGAATCAAGCGGTCGAGGTGCTCGCGCCGCCAATGCTCGGTGCGTAGCAGCTCCAGGCTTTTCAGAGTGGCGCAGGCCAGCGCCGGCGGTTGGCTGGTGGTGTAGATATACGGCCGGGCAAACTGGATCAGGCTTTCGATCAAATCCTCACTGCCCGCGACAAACGCCCCGGCCGTGCCGAACGCTTTGCCCAGGGTGCCCACGAGTACCGGCACGTCGTCCTGACTCAAGCCGAAATGCTCGACGATCCCGCCGCCATTAGCGCCGAGCGGGCCAAAGCCGTGGGCATCATCCACCATCAACCAGGCGCCTTTGGCCTTGGCTGCACGGGCCAATGCCGGCAGGTCGGCCAAGTCGCCGTCCATGCTGAACACACCATCGGTGACCACCAGCGTATTGCCGATGGCTTTCTCCAGGCGCTTGGCCAGGCTGGTCGCGTCGTTGTGCAGGTAGCGATTGAAGCGCGCACCGGAGAGCAAACCGGCATCCAGCAGCGAGGCATGGTTGAGACGATCTTCCAGCACCGTATCGCCCTGTCCCACCAACGCCGTGACCGCACCGAGGTTGGCCATATAGCCGGTGGTAAACAACAGCGCCCGCGGGCGGCCGGTGAGGTCGGCCAGCGCCTCTTCCAGTTCATGGTGCGGCGTGGCGTGGCCCACCACCAAGTGCGAGGCACCGCCGCCCACGCCCCAGCGGGACGCCCCGGCGCGCCAGGCCTCGATCACTTGCGGGTGATTGGCCAGGCCTAGGTAATCGTTATTACAGAATGCCAGGAGGGGTTGACCGTCAACCACCACTTCCGGGCCTTGAGGGCTCTGGAGCAGCGGGCGTTGACGGTAAAGGTGTTCGGCACGGCGGGCAGCGAGGCGCGCGGAAAGATCAAAAGACATGCAGGCCTCGGGGTGGCAGGTGCAACTCGGTCAAAACAGGTGGGAATCAAACAACGGCGTTATAGAACTGCTCGCTGCTCTTCTGCTCCACCAACGCCTGTTCAATCGCCGCCTGGTGCACTTCATCCGCATGCTCTTCACGGGCTTCCGGCAGGATGCCCAGGCGCGAGAACAGTTGCATGTCCTTGTCGGCCTGCGGGTTGGCGGTGGTCAGCAGTTTGTCGCCGTAGAAGATCGAGTTGGCACCGGCAAAGAACGCCAGGGCCTGCATCTGCTCGTTCATCGCTTCACGGCCGGCGGACAGGCGCACATGGGATTGCGGCATCAGGATGCGCGCCACGGCCAGCATGCGGATGAAGTCGAACGGGTCGATGTCCTCGGCGTTTTCCAGCGGCGTTCCGGCAACTTTCACCAGCATGTTGATCGGCACCGACTCCGGATGCTCCGGCAGGTTGGCCAACTGGATCAGCAGGTTGGCGCGGTCGTCGAGGGACTCGCCCATGCCGAGGATACCGCCCGAGCAGATCTTCATTCCCGACTCACGCACGTAGGCCAGGGTTTGCAGGCGCTCGCTGTAGGTGCGGGTGGTGATGATGCTGCCGTAGAACTCCGGCGACGTGTCGAGGTTGTGGTTGTAGTAATCGAGGCCCGCCTGGGCCAGGGCTTCGGTCTGGTCCTGGTCGAGACGGCCGAGGGTCATGCAGGTTTCCAGGCCCATGGCCTTTACGCCTTTGACCATCTGCAGCACGTAGGGCATGTCTTTGGCCGACGGGTGCTTCCAGGCGGCGCCCATGCAGAAACGGGTCGAACCGATGGCCTTGGCGCGGGCAGCCTCTTCAAGGACCTTCTGCACCTCCATCAGCTTTTCTTTTTCCAGGCCAGTGTTGTAGTGGCCCGACTGCGGACAATATTTGCAATCTTCCGGGCAGGCGCCGGTCTTGATCGACAGCAGCGTCGACACCTGTACACGGTTGGCATCGAAGTGCGCGCGGTGCACGGTCTGCGCCTGGAACAGCAGGTCATTGAACGGTTGCACGAACAACGCTTTGACTTCGGCTAAAGACCAATCGTGACGCAAGGTGGCGGTGGTGCTGGCGCTCATGGGCGATTCCTTGATTATGCTTTGGCAAGCGCTGCGGGAAGGGCAATACCCACAGGCACGACACGGATGCTCGGCATATTTAAGGAAGACTCATGCACTGTCAACCAATACGCAAACACGAAGTTTACATCTGGTTAAAAAACATACAGAAATGCTTAATCTGCGACGAGACGACTGAAACAGCCGACTGTGTCTGCAACGCCTGCGAAACCGAGCTGCCCTGGCTGATGGAGCAGTGTGAAGTCTGCGCCTTGCCTTTGGCGATGGACGGCCTGGTCTGCGGCCAATGCCAGCGACAACCGCCCGCCTTTAAACAGGTGATCGCGCCCTGGACCTACAGCTTTCCCGTGGACACCCTGATCAGTCGCTTCAAGCACCAGGCACGCTGGCCCCTCGGGCATATGCTGGGGCGCTTGTTGGGGCACTACTTGCAACATCGCTTCGACAACCACCCACTCACCCGCCCGGACATTCTGTTGCCAGTGCCCATGGCCCGCAGGCGCCTGCGTGAACGGGGCTATAACCAGGCGCTGATGCTGGCGCGCTGGCTCAGTGCCGACCTGAACCTTCCCCACGATGAACATCTGTTGCTACGCCCTTATGAAACCGTCGCGCAGCAAGCCCTCGACGCCAGGACGCGCAAACGCAACCTGCTCAACGCCTTCGCCCTGGCCCCTGGCGCCGAGGTGCGCGGCCGCCACCTCGCGCTGGTGGACGACGTGCTCACCACCGGTGCCACCGCCCACAGCCTGGCGCGGTTATTGATCAACGCCGGAGCGCGACAGGTGGACGTGTACTGCCTGGCCCGCACGCCAAAGCCTGGTACTTGACTCTCATGCCTCGCGGCCGCAACGTCCGCTCATCCCAACACAGCGTGCGCCCATGTCTCTACCGACTCTGCTCAGCCAACATATTGTCCGCCGCCCCCAGCGTATCGCCCTGCTGGGGCATATCGCCGAGCAGGGCTCCATCACCCGCGCAGCCAAAAGTGCGGGTTTGAGCTACAAGGCCGCCTGGGACGCCATTGATGAGCTGAACAACCTGGCGCAAAAACCCTTGGTCGAACGCAGTGTCGGCGGCAAGGGCGGCGGCGGGGCCCGACTCACGGCCGAAGGTGAACGGGTGTTGCGCCTCTATCAACGCCTGCAAGTGTTACAGGCCGAAGTACTCGGCTCGGACGAAGCCGCCAGCGACTTCAACCTGCTCGGCCGCTTGATGCTGCGCACCAGCGCCCGTAACCAGTTGCATGGCCAGGTCATTGCGATTGAACAGCATGGCCGCAACGACCTGATTCACTTGCAGCTCGCCGGTGGGCTGACCCTGGCGGCGCAAATCACCCATGACAGTACGCAACGGCTGGAGCTGGAGGTCGGCGTGGAAGTCGTTGCGTTGATCAAGGCCGGCTGGCTGGAATTGCTGGCGCTCGACAAGCCTGCAACACCTGGACACAATTGCGTGAGTGGAACCGTCGACGCGATTCTCGACGCCGAGGACGGCCCCAGCGAAGTGCGCATCGCCCTGCCCAATGGCCAGGTTTTATGCGCCTTGGCGCAGCCCGCCGAGCTCAAGACACTGGACGCCGCCGCAGGCCGGACACTCCAAGTGCAATTTGCCCCCAGCAATGTGCTGCTCGGCACGCCGGTCTGAACCGAGCGGCTCTTCAAACTGCAACAATTTCGTCACGCCCGCTCCTTATGGTGTCTGCAAAAACCGCAGGGAGCCTGAGATGAGCCTATTAGAAGAAAACCAAGCCACCGACCTCGAACACATGGTCGGCCTCACCCGCCGCCGCTTCATCGGTGCCGGTGCCCTGTGCGGTGCCGCGATGTTCCTCGGTGGCAACCTGCTGAGCCGCAGCGCCCTGGCCGTCAACGCCGCCTCCGCCAGCCCGCTGCTGGGCTTTACCAGCATCGCCGCAGCCACCAGCGACGCCATCACCCTGCCGCCGGGCTACAGCGCTTCGGTGCTGATCAGCTGGGGCCAGCCGCTGCACAAGAACGCCCCGGCCTTCGACCCATCCGGCAATGGCACCGCCAAAGCCCAGGAACAACAGTTTGGCGACAACAACGACGGCATGAGCCTGTTCGCCTTCCCCGGCGACGACAACCGCGCGCTGATGGCGATCAACAACGAATACACCAACTACCGCTACCTCTACGCCCACGGCGGCGCACCCCAATCGGCCGAAGACGTACACAAGGCTCAGGCCAGCGAAGGCGTGTCGGTGATCGAAGTGCGGCGCAAAGGTGACACCTGGCAGTTCGTCCAGGACTCGCGCTACAACCGCCGCATCCACGGCAATTCACCGATCCGCCTGAGCGGCCCCGCCGCCGGCCACGAATGGTTGAAAACCAGCGCCGACACGTCCGGCAAAAAAGTCCTCGGCACCTTCCAGAACTGCGCCAACGGCAAGACCCCATGGGGCACTTACCTGACCTGCGAAGAGAACTTCACCGACTGCTTCGGCAGCAGTAACCCGCAGCAAGTGTTCGACGCCGGGCAGAAACGCTACGGCGTGGTGGCCGCCAGCAAAGAGATCAACTGGCACCTGCACGACCCGCGCTTCGACATGGCCAAGAACCCCAACGAACTCAACCGCCACGGCTGGGTAGTGGAAATCGACCCGTTCGACCCGCAATCCACCCCGGCCAAACGCACCGCCCTGGGCCGTTTCAAGCACGAGAACGCCGCCCTCGCGGAAACTCGTGACGGCCGCGCCGTGGTGTACATGGGCGACGACGAACGCGGCGAGTTCATCTACAAGTTCGTCAGCCGCGACAAGATCAACCACAAGAATCCCAAGGCCAACAAAGACCTGCTCGACCACGGCACCTTGTACGTGGCCATCTTCGACGCGGGCGATGGCAACGCCGATCATCCGAAAGGCAAAGGTCAATGGGTCGAGCTGACCCATGGCAAAAACGGTATCGACGCCAGCACCGGCTTCGCCAGCCAGGCCGAAGTGCTGATCCACGCACGGCTGGCCGCCAGTGTGGTGAAAGCCACACGCATGGACCGCCCGGAATGGATCGTGGTCAGCCCTACCGACGGCCAGGTCTATTGCACCCTGACCAACAACGCCAAGCGCGGCGAAGACGGCCAGCCGGTGGGTGGGCCCAACCCACGCGAGAAAAACGTCTACGGCCAGATCCTGCGCTGGAAGGCCAACGCCGATGACCATGGCGCAGCGGACTTCAGCTGGGACCTGTTTGTGGTGGCCGGCAACCCGGGCGCGCATGCCGGCACGCCAAAAGGCGGCTCGTCGAACATCAACCCGCAGAACATGTTCAACAGCCCCGATGGCCTGGGGTTCGACAAGGCCGGGCGCCTGTGGATCCTTACCGATGGCGACTACAGCAACGCCGGCGACTTCGCTGGCATGGGCAATAACCAGATGCTCTGCGCCGACCCGAGCACCGGGGAAATCCGCCGATTCATGGTCGGGCCGGTGGCCTGTGAGGTCACGGGCATCAGCTTCTCGCCGGATCAGAAAACCCTGTTTGTGGGGATTCAGCACCCAGGCGAAACCGGTGGTTCGACGTGGCCGGAACACCTGCCGAATGGCAAGCCACGTTCGTCGGTGATGGCGATTCGGCGGGACGATGGCGGGATTGTCGGCGCCTGATAGACCGCTATCGGGGGCAAGCCCCCTCCCACACAGGACCACATTCCTAAAGGATAAACGCGGTCACCTGTGGGAGGGGGCTTGCCCCCCGATGCCAATGGCACAGGCGCCCCCTATCTCCAGCCTGGTGCGTTACCATACCCGGCCGGACGCGGCGACCTGCTGCGCGCAGGAGTTCGCATGGCCCATCCGTTTGAAACACTCACCCCCGACCTGGTACTCGACGCTGTCGAAAGCATCGGTTTCCTCAGCGATGCTCGCGTTCTGGCGCTCAACAGCTACGAAAACCGCGTGTATCAGGTGGGCATCGAAGACTCCGAACCGCTGATCGCCAAGTTCTACCGCCCCCAGCGCTGGACCAACGAAGCGATCCTCGAAGAACACCGTTTCACCTTCGAGTTGGCCGAGTGCGACGTGCCGGTGGTCGCGCCGATGATTCATAACGGCGAAAGCCTGTTCGAACACGCGGGGTTCCGCTTCACCCTGTTCCCGCGCCGTGGCGGCCGTGCACCGGAGCCGGGCAACCTTGACCAGCTTTATCGCCTTGGGCAGCTGCTCGGCCGCTTGCACGCCGTGGGTTCCACCCGCCCCTTCGAACACCGCGAAGCCTTGGGTGTGAAGAACTTCGGTCATGACTCTCTCAATACGTTGCTCGAAGGCAATTTCATTCCCAAGAGCCTGCTGCCGGCCTACGAGTCCGTGGCCCGCGACCTGCTCAAGCGTGTAGAAGACGTCTACAAAGCCACGCCGCACAAGAACATCCGCATGCACGGCGATTGCCACCCCGGCAACATGATGTGCCGCGATGAGATGTTCCATATCGTCGACCTCGACGACTGCCGCATGGGCCCGGCGGTGCAGGACTTGTGGATGATGCTTGCCGGTGATCGCCAGGAATGCCTGGGCCAACTGTCGGAACTGATGGACGGCTACCAGGAGTTCCACGACTTCGACCCGCGCGAACTGGCGCTGATCGAACCGCTGCGCGCGTTGCGCCTGATGCACTACAGCGCCTGGCTGGCACGGCGCTGGGATGACCCGGCGTTCCCCCACAGCTTCCCGTGGTTCGGCAGCGAGCGGTACTGGGGCGACCAGGTGCTGGCGTTGCGTGAGCAGCTCTCAGCGCTCAACGAAGAACCCCTCAAACTCTTCTGATTGCTTTGTGTGGGAGGGGGGCTTGCCCCCGATAGCAGTGTGTCAGCTGCAAATAAGCTAGCTGATACACCGCCATCGGGGGCAAGCCCCCTCCCACACAAAGCAGACCGCATTACCAAGCCAGTCCCATTGGTTGACAAATATCCTTACAATCGCGCTTTGTTAGCTGCCTAAGCAAGGATTACGCATGCAAGCCGCCAACCCCCGCAAGGGGTACATCCTGGGCCTGAGTGCCTATGTCATCTGGGGTCTGTTCCCGCTCTACTTCAAAGCCATCGCCAGTGTGCCCGCCGCCGAAATCATCGTGCACCGGGTGCTCTGGTCGGCGCTGTTCGGTGGTTTGCTGCTGATGGTGTGGAAGCACCCGGGCTGGTTCCGCGAACTGCGCGACAACCCCAAGCGCCTGGCAATCCTGGCACTCAGCGGTTCGTTGATTGCCGGTAACTGGCTGACCTATGTGTGGTCGGTGAACAGCGGGCGCATGCTCGAAGCGAGCCTGGGTTACTACATCAACCCGCTGGTGAATGTGCTGCTGGGCATGCTGCTGCTTGGCGAGCGCCTGCGTCGCCTGCAATGGGTGGCCGTGGGGCTGGCCGCAGTGGGTGTGGCGCAACAGGTGTGGCAGGTGGGCAGCTTGCCGTGGGTGTCTTTGGTGCTGGCGCTGACCTTCGGTTTCTACGGCCTGATCCGCAAGCAGGCGCCGGTCAAGGCGCTGCCGGGGCTGGTGGTGGAGACCTGGATGCTGGTGCCGATTGCGGTGGCCTGGTTGTTGTTCAACCCGTCGGCCCACAGTGCGCAACTGGCGTTCTGGAGCACATCCGAAGCCTGGTGGCTGGTGGCGGCCGGCCCCGTAACGTTGATCCCGCTGGTGTGCTTCAACGCCGCCGCACGGCATTTGCCTTACACCGCTTTGGGCTTTTTGCAGTATGTGGCACCGACGCTGGTGTTGCTGGAAGCGGTGCTGCTGTTCGGCGAGCACCTGGCGTCGAGCACGCTGATCGCGTTTGCCTTTATCTGGGCCGGGCTGGTGGTCTACAGCGTCGATGCCTGGTTGACCGTGCGCAAACGCTGATCAAATAACGCACAAACCTCTGCAAGCCCCAGCCGGCTTGGCTTGCAGAGATCCACCCCAAGGTTATCCACAACCTGATCCCCGCCATTTGTGCACAAGCCCTTGAAACTGCTCGTTTTTTGCTCAGCCCGCGCAGAAGCCCGGTCGGCGTGGCCTGGCGCCGGGTCTCTACAGGTTATCCACAGGCCCATGCAAGATTTCCATGCATAACCTTGTGGGTTATTCCTCGCTACGCAACTCCACCATCAGGTCATCGGCCAAGGTTTCCAGCGACTCCTGCAACTTATCCAGGGACAACGTCGACGGCACCTGCAACAAAGCCTCCGCGCTGAACAGCGGGTCACCGCTCATCGGGGCCGGCCGTACATCGGTGCTCAGGCGTTCCAGGTTCACACCCTGCTTGCTCAACAGCGCGGTAATCTCACGCACGATGCCCGAGCGATCATTGCCGACCAAGGTCATCACGATGGGTTTGGACGCCGATGCCTGCCCGGTACTGCCCTCTCCTACCAGCACGCGAATGCCGTGGGTGGATAAGTCTTCCAGCGCCCCTACCAGCGCCTGACGGCTTTCCGCAGGAACGCTGACCCGCAGGATCCCGGCAAACTGCCCGGCCATATGCGCCATTCGGCTTTCCAGCCAATTGCCGCCGTGGGCCGCAATGTTCTGCGCGATGCGTTCTACCAGGCCGGGTTTGTCGGCGGCAATAATAGTGAGTACAAGATGGTCCATGGCGAAGCCCTCTGAATTCAATCTACAAGGTGGACTCGGAAGCCCGCGAAAACAAATCGTGTACCATTTTTATATTTATCTGGAACAATCTAATAGTTTTTTGAGAACATCCGATTCTCCGCTGTGACCGTACGACCAAAGTGGGTCGCTAAACGACGTATTTAGTCTAATTTTCACAACCGCAAGTCATCATGTAGTATGCCCTCCCGAGCACTACATAATGAAAATCTGAATCAGCGCATAAGCTCCGCAGAGTGAGGCAAGCAATGACTGAACACGTTCAAGTCGGTGGCCTGCAGGTCGCCAAAGTCCTGTTCGACTTCGTGAACAACGAAGCCATTCCCGGTACCGGCATCACTGCCGATCAGTTCTGGGCCGGTGCCGACAAGGTCATCCACGACCTGGCTCCGAAGAACAAAGCCCTACTCGCCAAACGCGACGATTTCCAGGCGCGGATCGATACCTGGCACCAGACTCACGCCAGCCAGGCCCACGACCCGGTGGCCTACAAAGCCTTCCTGCAAGACATCGGATACCTGCTGCCAGAAGCCGCAGACTTCCAGGCCTCGACCCAAAACGTCGATGACGAAATTGCCCGCATGGCCGGCCCGCAACTGGTGGTGCCGGTGATGAACGCCCGCTTCGCCCTCAACGCTTCCAATGCGCGTTGGGGCTCGCTGTACGACGCCCTGTATGGCACCGACGCCATCAGCGAAGCCGACGGCGCCGAAAAGGGCAAGGGCTACAACAAAGTGCGTGGCGACAAGGTGATTGCCTTCGCCCGTGCCTTCCTCGACGAAGCCGCGCCGCTGAGCGCCGGCAGCCACGTCGATTCCACCGGCTACAAGATCGTCGACGGCATGTTGATCGTCAGCCTCAAGGGTGGCAGCAACAGCGGCCTGCGTGACGATGCGCAGTTGATTGGTTTCCAGGGCCCTGCGGCCGAGCCGATCGCGATCCTGCTGAAACACAACGGCCTGCACTTCGAAATCCAGATCGACGCCAGCACCCCGGTCGGCCAGACCGATGCCGCCGGCGTCAAAGACGTACTGATGGAAGCCGCACTCACCACCATCATGGACTGCGAAGACTCCGTCGCCGCCGTCGATGCCGATGACAAGGTGGTGATCTACCGCAACTGGCTCGGCCTGATGAAGGGCGACCTGGCCGAAGAAGTGGCCAAGGGCGGCAAGACCTTCACCCGCACCATGAATGCCGACCGCGTCTACACCGGCGTCGACGGCAAGGACGTGACGCTGCACGGCCGTTCCCTGCTGTTCGTGCGCAACGTTGGCCACTTGATGACCATCGACGCGATCCTCGACAAAGACGGCAACGAAGTACCCGAAGGCATCCTCGACGGCCTGCTCACCAGCCTGGCAGCGGTCCACAGCCTCAACGGCAACAACACGCGCAAGAACAGCCGCACCGGTTCGGTCTACATTGTGAAGCCGAAGATGCACGGCCCGGAAGAAGCCGCGTTCACCAACGAGCTGTTCGGCCGCATCGAAGACGTGCTGAACCTGCCGCGCAACACCCTCAAGGTCGGGATCATGGACGAGGAGCGCCGCACCACGGTCAACCTCAAGGCCTGCATCAAGGCGGCCAGCGAGCGCGTGGTGTTTATCAACACCGGCTTCCTCGACCGCACCGGCGACGAAATCCACACCTCCATGGAAGCCGGCGCGATGGTGCGCAAGGCGGCGATGAAGGCGGAAAAATGGATCGGCGCCTACGAGAACTGGAACGTCGATATCGGCTTGAGTACCGGCCTGCAAGGCCGTGCGCAGATAGGTAAAGGCATGTGGGCGATGCCCGACCTGATGGCGGCGATGCTCGAACAGAAAATCGCCCACCCACTGGCCGGCGCCAACACTGCCTGGGTGCCATCGCCGACGGCAGCCGCACTGCACGCGCTGCATTACCACAAGGTCGACGTGTTCGCACGCCAGGCCGAACTGGCCAAGCGCGAGCGTGCGTCGGTGGACGACATCCTCACCATTCCCCTGGCCAGCAACACCGATTGGTCCGACGAAGAAATCCGCAACGAGCTGGACAACAACGCCCAGGGCATCCTCGGCTATGTCGTGCGCTGGATCGACCAAGGCGTGGGTTGCTCGAAAGTGCCGGACATCAACGATGTCGGCCTGATGGAAGACCGCGCCACCCTGCGCATCTCCAGCCAGCACATTGCCAACTGGCTGCGCCACGGCATTGTCAACGAAGCCCAGGTAATGGAAAGCCTCAAGCGCATGGCGCCGGTGGTGGACCGTCAGAATGCCGGGGATGCGCTGTACCGCCCACTGGCGCCGGATTTCGACAGCAACATTGCGTTCCAGGCAGCGGTGGAGTTGGTTATTGAAGGGACCAAACAGCCGAATGGCTATACCGAGCCGGTGTTGCACCGTCGGCGTCGGGAGTTCAAGGCTAAAAACGGCCTGTAAATGAAAAAGCCCTAATCGTGAGATCAGGGCTTTTTCTTTGGGGCTGTGGCGTGGATGTACGCGGTCAACTGTGGGAGGGAGCTTGCTCCCGATGAGGCCCGTACAGACACCGCGAAAATCAGGAAGCCATCCCCAACTCGCGCTTGACCAGCTTCGCCAACTTCACGCTGTCGATCGGCTTCAACAGAAAATCCACCACGCTCAAATGCATCGCATCAATGACATCCGGCGCTTCGGCATCCCCCGACATGATGATGATCGGCAGTGCCGCGCGGGTTGATTCGCGCACTTGCTTGATCAACTCCAGACCATTGCTGGGTTCCATGCGCAGATCGGTGATCAGCAAACCGATGGAGCTGCTGGACTTCAATAAATCCCACGCTGCCTCGCCACTGTCGGCAGTCATGCAGCGAATACCGTCCAAGCCCAGGATCTCCGCCAGCAGTTCACGCGCATCCTTGTCGTCGTCAACAATCAACACGCGTTGTGGCGGTAAATCAGGCTCCAGCATCACGGCGCTCAGCGCCTCGCGCTCGGCATCACTCAAAATATCGTGGTCGGACATACGTTTCTCAGCGGTTTTCGACAATCTTCCAGCACACTCGTCAGACATCTGCGGAAGGGCGATCAATGTGCACTTCGTCGGAAAGTTTTCCTAGTGGGTGTTCTACGGGGTTTGGACGATAGTCGTGTAAGGTTTTTCCTTAGTTCTGCGGCGTTTTCATCGACCTAGACTTACGTCCAATGGGCACCCGCCGCTCAGGAGTCGACCATGCAGGACGATAACGACAAAAAAATTGCGGTCATGGTTATGAGTAAAGCTGATGCTTTCGCCCAGGCGGGAAAAACTGCTGTATTGCAGAACATCCACGGCACCCTGCAGTTCCTGCAACGCTTTCCGCCGTTCAACCAGATGGAAAACGCGCACCTGGCGTTTCTGGTGGAACAGTGCCAACTGCGCTTCTTCGGCCCCGGCGAGAGCATTCTCAAACCGTCGGGCGGGCCGGTGGAACACTTCTACATCGTCAAGCAGGGCCGCGTCGTGGGTGAACGGCCGGACTCCACCCAAGCCACTTTCGAAATCACCACAGGCGAGTGTTTCCCCCTCGCGGCGCTGTTAGGTGAACGGGCCACCCGCACCGAACACAAGGCCGCTGAAGACACCTTCTGCCTGCAACTGAACAAACCGGCCTTTATCAAGCTGTTCGCGCTGTCCAGCCCGTTCCGCGACTTCGCTTTGCGTGGCGTCAGCAGCCTGCTCGACCAGGTCAACCAGCAAGTGCAGCAAAAAGCCGTGGAAACCCTCGGCACCCAATATTCCCTGAACACCCGCCTGGGCGAATTGGCCATGCGCCATCCGGTCACCTGCAGCCCGCAGACGCCACTGCGCGAAGCGGTAACGCTGATGCATGAGCAGCAGGTGGGCAGCATTGTGATCGTCGACGAACACAAGGCGCCCCTGGGCATTTTCACCCTGCGCGACCTGCGCCAGGTGGTGGCCGACGGCACCGGCGACTTCAGCCAGGGCATTGAAGGCCATATGACCCAGGCGCCGTTCTTTTTAACCCCGGACCACAGCGCCTTCGACGCGGCCATCGCCATGACCGAGCGGCATATCGCCCACGTCTGCCTGGTCAAGGACCAGCGCCTGTGCGGCGTGGTGTCCGAGCGCGATCTGTTTTCCCTGCAACGGGTCGACCTGGTGCACCTGGCCCGCACCATCCGCAACGCGCCACGGGTGGAGAACCTGGTGGCGCTGCGCGGCGAGATCGGCCAACTGGTGGAGCGCATGCTCGCCCATGGCGCGTCGTCTACCCAGATCACCCACATCATTACCCTGCTCAACGATCACACCGTGTGCCGGGTGATCGAGTTGACCCTGGCCGAAAAAGGCGACCCCGGCGTGCCCTTCAGTTGGTTGTGTTTCGGCAGCGAAGGCCGGCGCGAGCAGACGCTGTACACCGACCAGGACAACGGCATCCTGTTCGAGGCCAAGGACGCGGTGGAAGCCGCCGAGATTCGCGGGCGGCTGCTGCCCCTGGCACAACAGATCAACCAAAGCCTGGCGCTGTGCGGGTTCAGCCTGTGCACGGGCAATATCATGGCCGGCAACCCGGAGCTGTGCCTGTCGCGGGCGGAATGGGCGCGGCGGTTTGCGGCGTTCATTCGCGAGGCGACGCCGGAGAACCTGCTGGGGTCGAGTATCTATTTTGACCTGCGCGTCGTGTGGGGCGATGAACGTGGCTGCGAGCAACTGCGCCAGGGCATTCTCGACCAGGTCGGGGATAACCGGCTGTTCCAACGCATGCTGGCCGAGAATGCCTTGCGCCAGCGCCCGCCCGTAGGGCGTTTCCGCGATTTTGTGCTGACGCGCAAAGGCGGGGAAAAGGCCACCCTCGACCTCAAGGTGCAGGGGCTCACCCCCTTTGTCGACGGCGCACGCCTGCTGGCCCTGGCCAATGGCATCCACGCCAATAACACCCTGGAGCGCCTGCGCCAACTGGTGGTCAAGGAAGTGATCGAGCCCCTGGACGGCGCCGCCTATGAAGAGGCCTATCACTTTATCCAGCAAACCCGCATGCAGCAGCATCAGTTGCAGACCCGCGAGAACCAGCCGTATTCCAACCGCGTCGACCCCGACAGCCTCAACCACCTGGACCGCCGTATCCTGCGCGAATCCCTGCGCCAGGCCCAGCGCCTGCAAAGCAGCCTGACCTTGCGGTATCAGTTGTGAGCTTGTTTGGTTGGCTGCGCGCGGCCAAGCCCAGACTGGATGCCGCGCAACAACGGCGCCTGGAGCAACTCCCCACGCCTCTTGTCTTGGGCGACAACGCGTTGCGCAGCCAGCGCTGGGTGGTGGTGGACCTGGAAACCAGCGGCCTGAACCTCAACCGTGACCAGGTACTGTCCATCGGTGCGGTCGTGATCGAGGACGGCGCGGTGGATTTTTCCCAACTGTTCGAGCGCACCTTGCACCGCGCCGAAGCCAAACTCAGCCCCAGCGTGCTGATCCACGGCCTCGGCCCCAGCGCCATCGCGGCGGGCAGTGACCCGGTCGAGGCACTGCTGGACTTCATGGAGTTTGTCGGCGACAGCCCGCTGCTCGCCTTCCACGCGCCATTCGATCAACACATGCTCGGCCGCGCCCTCAAGGACAGCCTCGGGTATCGCTTGGCCCATACGTTCCTGGATGTGGCCGACATCGCCCCGCTGTTGTGCCCCGAGGCGCACATACGCGAGGCCGGGCTGGACGACTGGATCAACCACTTCGACCTGCAGGTAGGCGAACGCCATCATGCCAGCGCTGATGCCCTGGCCACGGCGGAGCTGATGCTGATCCTGTTCAGCCGCGCGCGTCAGCAGCAGATCGACACGCCTCAGGCGCTGCAAGAGCGCTTGAGCCAATGGAAACGGCGTAAACACGCGCCATCGTTTTAATGTCATCTCCCGACAGACGCCAATTGCGCCCGCCCCACGCCTCTGACACAATCGCGAATAATTCTCGTTAGTTTAAACCTTTTGTTTATTCGGTGATGCCTTGTCGTCGGCCCAGAACCCACACAGTGAGCTTGTTGGCGCGTTGTATCGCGACCATCGTGGCTGGCTGCTGGCCTGGCTGCGGCGCAATGTGGCCTGCCCGAGCCGTGCCGAAGACCTGAGCCAGGACACCTTCATGCGCCTGCTCGGCCGTGACGAGTTGCGCGAGCCCCGCGAGCCACGGGCGTTTCTGGTGGCCATCGCCAAGGGCTTGCTGTTCGACTACTTCCGTCGCGCCGCCCTCGAACAGGCCTACCTCACCGAATTGATGCTGATCCCGGAAAGCGAACACCCGTCGCCGGAAGAACAGCAACTGATCCTCGAAGACCTCAAAGCCATCGACCGCCTGCTCGGCAAACTGTCGAGCAAGGCCCGCGCCGCCTTCCTCTATAACCGCCTCGACGGCCTCGGCCATGCCGAAATCGCCCAACGCCTGGGTGTGTCGGTGCCGCGTGTGCGCCAGTACCTGGCCCAGGGC
Source organism: Pseudomonas sp. BR20 (assembly GCF_050780135.1). Taxonomy (NCBI): domain Bacteria; kingdom Pseudomonadati; phylum Pseudomonadota; class Gammaproteobacteria; order Pseudomonadales; family Pseudomonadaceae; genus Pseudomonas; species Pseudomonas sp. BR20. The sequence continues at coordinate 6,258,798 of NZ_CP172012.1, forward strand.
ATTCGCCAGTGCTACATCGCCCTGTATGGCGAGCCGCTGTGACCTTTGTCAGCGCCAAGCCGGTGTCGGCCCGCGTGCTGGATGCGGCGATTGCCTGGCAGTTGTCCCTCGATTCGGGTGATGGCAGCGCGGTGGAGCGAGAAGAGTTCAGCAAATGGCTGGCCAGTGATGAAGAACACACCCGAGCCTGGCGCCAACTGGGCATGCTCGACCAGCGTTTCAGCGTGGCCTCGGGCCCGGCACGGACGGCGTTGTTGCAATCGCGCGAAGGCATTCGCCAGCGCGTGCGCAAGCTGGGCAGCGGCCTGGCGAGTATTGCGCTGGTGTGCGGCCTGGCGTTGTTTGCCGGCGAACGCTACGTGCCGATCCACTATTGGCTGGCCGACCAACGCACCGCCACCGGCGAGCAGCGCACGCTGAAACTGGCGGACGGCACGTTGATCAACCTCAACACCCACAGTGCCATCGACGTGCGCTTCGATGAGAAGCGCCGGCTGATCGTGTTGCAGGAAGGCGAAATCCTCGTAGAGACCGGCCACAACGATGCGCGCCCGTTTTATGTGCAAACCCGCGACGGCAGCCTGCGCGCGCTGGGCACGCGGTTTATCGTCAAGCGCGAAGACGACGCCACGCGCCTGAGCGTGCTGCAATCGGCGGTGGGCGCCCAGCCCGAAGCGCTGCAGCAGGAACAGGTGTTCAAGGAAGGCCAGCAAGTGCTGATGCGCAGCGACGGCCTCGGCCCTGCGCTGGCCGTCACCCCCGCCACCGATGCCTGGACGCGCGGCATGCTGGTGGTCGACAACGCCCGCCTGGGCGATGTGGTGCAGGAACTCAGCCGCTACCGCACCGGCCATCTCGGGGTGGATAAAGACGTGGCCGACCTGCGCATCACCGGCAGCTTCCCGCTGCACGACACCACCCTGGCGCTCAACGCGCTGCTGCCGACCCTGCCGGTGCAGATCGAACAGCACACGCCGTGGTGGGTGACGGTCACGGGTAAGCCTTAGGTTCTGTGGTAGTTGGGCTATCGCTATCGGGAGCAAGTCGAATCGTCGCACCGCCCCTCCCACAGGTTGATTTGCGAATACCTTCAAATGTGGGAGGGGGCTTGCCCCCGATGAGGCCCTCAAACCCACCACAAAAAATAGTTTGATCCTGCCCTATCACTTTTCAATTCTCGTTCGGCACATAGGCAATTGCGAATTACTTCCATTCAGGAGCCGCCCATGTCCCGCACGCTAGACACCTTGTTGCGCCCCAGCCTGTTAGCCGTGGCCATTGCCCTCAGCGCCCCACTGGCCAGCACTGCGCTGATTGCCGCCGAACAAGCCTCCAGCGTGCACGCCTACAACCTGCCGGCCGCCCCGCTGGCGAGCACCCTGAACCAGATCGCCAGCCAGGCCGGCCTCGCACTGACCCTCAACCCAGCGTTGGCCTCGGGCAAGACCTCGGCCCCGGTCCAGGGCCAGTTCGATGCACCGGGTGCACTGCGTGAAGCCTTGCGTGGCACCGGGTTGCAACTGGAGCAAAGCAGCGCAGGGACGTACACGCTGGTGGCGGTTCCGGAGGGTGTGATGGCGCTGCCGGTGACCAACATCACGGGGCAAGGCAGCTATGAAAGCGCCTGGGGCCCGGTGGATGGTTATGTTGCAACACGCACCGCCGCTGGTACCAAGACCGATACACCGATTGCCGAGCTGCCTCGCTCGGTGACCGTGATCACTCGCAAGCAAATGGAAGACCGATCCGTACTCAACCTCAATGACGCTTTGCGCTATACCGCAGGCGTGCAGAGCTCCGGCTACGGCTCCGATTCCCGCAGCGACTGGCTGCTGGTCCGCGGTTTTGTCCCAACTCAATTCCTCGACGGACTGCCATTGCCCAAAGGCAACTACGCCACACCGAAAATAGACACGTGGAACCTGGAACGCATTGCCGTCCTGCGCGGCCCGGCTTCCTCGGTTTACGGGCAAACCCCACCTGGCGGCTTGCTGGACATGGTCAGCCGCCGCCCCCAGGCCGAAAGTTCGAATGAAATCGAAGTACAGGCCGGCAGCAACAACCACAAACAGATCAACTTCGACAGCACCGGCAAGATCGACGACGAAGGCCAGTTCCTCTACCGCGTCAGCGGCGTGGTGCGCGACAGCAACACCGCCGTGGATCACATCCCGGACAAGCGCTACAACATCGCGCCCAGCCTGACCTGGAACATCAACGACGACAGCAAGCTGACGTTGCTCACCCAGTTCACCCGCGACGATACCGGGATCACCGGGCAGTTCCTGCCATTGCAAGGCACCAAGCTGAGTTCGCCGGCCGGCAAGATTTCCCATCATAAGAACCTGGGCGATCCGGACTGGGAATTCTACGATCGCACCTACTATGCGCTGGGCTATGCCTTCGAAACACGCCTGAACGACACGTGGCAGTTCCATCAGAACCTGCGCTACACCAAGAACGATCTGTCGTTCCAGGGCATCACTGCCGGTGGCGCATTCTTTCCGAATGGCCCTGAAGTCGCAGTTGACGCCGACGGCAACGTGAGGCGCTCCGCCGGAAAGGTTGATGAAAACATCGGTCAGTTCGCCGTCGACAACAACTTCCAGGCCGACTTCCAGACGGGCGCGGTAAGCCACACACTGTTGCTGGGGCTGGACCACCAGCGCTCCACCAGCGACGCGCGCTGGGACTGGGGTTCGACGGGTGTGCCGACCATCAACTTCAACCGTCCGGTGTACGGGCAGGACTTCTCCAAGGTCCAGTACTTCACCATGTACGACTACACCCAAAAGACCCAGCAGACCGGCCTGTACGTCCAGGACCAGATGGCCCTCGACAACTGGCGCCTGACCCTCGGCGGTCGTGAAGACTGGGTACATACCGGTACCACCTTCCATAACCTGAACGATGCGACCAACACCCAGCGTGACAAGCACTTCAGTGGCAACGCAGCGCTGAGCTATGTCTTCGACAACGGCATCACCCCGTATCTGTCCTACGCCGAATCATTCCAGGCTGGCTCAGGCACCCAAGTGGCCAGTACCGGGGCGTTCAAGCCCACCGAAGGCAAACAGTACGAAGCCGGTATCAAGTACCAGCCTCCTGGCACCAAGGCATTGTTCACCGCTGCCGTGTTCGACCTGACCCAGCAAAACACCTCAGTCACCGAGGGCAGTATCACTCGCCAAGTGGGTGAAGTGCAGGTACGCGGCCTGGAATTGGAAGCCAGTGCCGACGTCACCGAAAGCCTGAAACTGGTGGGTTCCTATACCTATAACGACAGCGAAATCACTCAAGGCGCTGCCGCTGAAAAAGGCAACCGTCTGAACCAGTTGCCTCGCAACCAGGCCACTGGCTGGGCTGACTACACATGGCGCAGCGGGCTGCTGGACGGTTTTGGGGTGGGTGCGGGCGTGCGTTACGTCGGCGACACCTACGGCAACGCTGCCAACACCGAACTGGGCCATGTAGGTTCCTACACCGTTTACGACGCCTCGGTGCATTACGATCTCGGCCGCTTGAACAGCACCATGAAGGGTGTGACCGTGGCCGTTGATGCCAAGAACATCTTCAACAAGGACTACCTGTCCACCTGCGATGGTTTCTACTGCTACTACGGCGACCAGCGTAACGTGGTCGCCAGCGTGAACTACAAATTCTAAAACGGTGATAAACCGCTGATGAAGGGCCGCCTGAACCGCGGCCCTTTTGCCTTTGGAGCCGTGATGAAAAGCAAAACCATCCGCCGCTGGTCCTTCATCCACACCTGGACCAGCCTGATCTGCACGGTGTTCCTGTTGCTGCTCGCCCTCACCGGCCTGCCGCTGGTGTTTCACCACGAGATCGATCACCTGCTGGGCAACGAGCCCGAACTGGCGCAGATGCCCGCCGATACGCCACAGCTCGACCTCGAGCAACTGGTGACCAAAGCCCAGGCCCATCGCCCGGGCGAGGCCATGCAATACCTGGCGTGGGACGAAGACGACAAGAACGGCGTGATCGCGATCATGGCCGCCACGGCCGGCACCGAGCCCAACTCATCCCACACCTTCATGCTCGACGCGCGCACCGGCGATGCGGTCGAGATGCCGTCGGCCAATGGCGGGCTCACACTGTTCCTGCTGCGCCTGCATGTGGATATGTTCGCCGGCCTGCCGGGCAAGTTGCTGCTGGCATTCATGGGCATTCTGTTTGTGGTCGCGATTGTCTCGGGCACGGTGCTGTACCTGCCGTTCATGCGCCGCTTGAAGTTCGCCACTGTGCGCCAGGACAAGTCCACGCGCCTGCGCTGGCTCGACCTGCACAACCTGATCGGCGTTGTCACCCTGACGTGGGCACTGGTGGTGGGCGTGACCGGCGTGATCAGCGCCTGTGCCGATTTGATCATCGCCGCCTGGCGCACCGACAGCCTCAGCGCGATGATCGAACCCTATAAAAACGCCCCGCCCCTGACCCAACGCGCACCCGCGAGCGAGCTGCTGAGCATCGCCGCCAAGGCCGCGCCCGGCATGCAGCCGGACTTTATCGCCTTCCCCGGCACACGCTTTTCCAGCGAGCACCATTACGCGGTGTTCATGAAGGGCAGTACACACCTGACCTCGCACCTGCTCACGCCGGTCCTGATCGACGCCAGCACCCTGGCCGTCACCGCCATCGCCGAACGGCCGTGGTACATGGACGCCATGGGCGTGTCGCAGCCCCTGCACTTTGGTGACTACGGCGGCATGCCGATGAAGATCCTCTGGGCGGCGCTGGATGTGCTGACCATCATCGTGCTGGTGAGTGGGATTTACCTGTGGATCGTTCGGCGCAGGGCGGGCAAGGCATGAAGCCAAGGCAGTCGAGTTTCTGGAAGGTATTTGGTATTCCGCTGGGGATTGGCCTGCTCAGCGCCACCGGGTTGTTTGCGGCGTTGCTGGGGGATGGGCTGTGGGATTCGTTGAGTTGGTTGGGGTTGGGCCTGCCGGCTGCCATTGGCATTTGGGCGTTGTTCAAGCGGCGTGGCTGAGGGCGCTATCGGGGGCAAGCCCCCTCCCACAGTTGACCGCGTGGTTATGACGAACGCGGGACACATATGGGAGGGGGCCCCCGATGAGGCCCTCAAGAACACCCGCACTCCCCCTCGCCAGCCACCGCGCAACCCTCTAGGCTAGCCACAGTCCATTGTGAGGTTCGCCCATGTCCGCTCCCAGCATGACCTTGTTCCACAACCCCGCGTCACCGTTCGTGCGCAAAGTCCGTGTGCTGTTGGCTGAAACCGGCCAGCAGGACCGTGTCGCCCTGCATGTCTGCATGCCGACACCGGTCAACCCCGATGCGCATCTGGTGCAAGACAACCCCGTGGGTAAGATCCCGGCCCTGCGCCTGGCCGACGGCACCGTGCTGCACGACAGCCGGGTGATTCTCGATTATTTCGACCACCAGCACGTCGGCAACCCGCTGATCCCCCGCGATGGCTCGGCCCGCTGGCGGCGCCTGACCCTAGCCTCGATGGCCGACGGCATCATGGATGCCGCCGTGCTGGTGCGTTACGAGACCGCCCTGCGCCCGGCGGAAAAACACTGGGCGCCGTGGCTCGACGAACAGCGCAACAAGATCCGTCGCGCCCTCGCCGAGCTGGAACAGGACGCCATCGCCGAGCTGACCAGCCACTTCGACATCGCTTCGATCAGCGTGGCCTGCGCCCTGGGCTACCTCGACTTCCGCCATCCGGATATGCAATGGCGCTCGGATAACCCCAAGCTGGCCGCCTGGTATGCCGAGGTCAGCCAGCGACCTTCGATGCTCGAGACCCAGCCGCCCGTGTGACGTTCACACCGACCCAATGTGAGAGCGGGCTTGCCCGCGATCGCGGTATGTCATTCAGCACATCTGTTTCTGAACCACCGCTATCGCGGGCAAGCCCACTCCCACATTGGACGGTGGTGGTATTGAGGAATGTAACGATCCTTGCGGCTAAATGCGCCCCCACTTGCTGATCCTCCCGCAACCCGATCATTGCACCGCCTCCAGATCGAACTGCAGCGGCTCGGCCACCTTGCGCTTGCCCACGCCATACCAATCCAGCTTACGTGTCAGCACCATCACCGTACCCAGCAGCCCGAACAGCAGCAGCGAGCCCATCAGCAGCGCGTAGTCCTCGGCACTCAACAGCCCGTACAGCAAGCCATACAACGCCGCCAACCCCGCCGAAAACCCCAGGCCATGGGCAACGCTGCGCAGCACGTGGCATACGTAGAACCCGATCAACAGCACACAGGCACTCGCCGAAATCAGGTAGGCCAAGGCAAAGCCCAGGTGCTCGGACAACGACAACAACAGCAGGTAGAAAAACGCCAAGGCAACGCCCACCAACGCGTATTGAATCGGGTGCACCGCCAGACTCTTGAGCACTTCGAAGAGGAAGAAACCGGCAAAGGTCAGGGCGATAAACAGCAGCGCGTATTTGATCGCGCGGTCGCTCTTGAGGTACTGGTCCACCGGGTCGATGAAGTTCACACCGAAGCTGCGGTTGTTGAAGTCGTCACAGCCTTGCTGGTCCAAACAGGATTGCAGCGCCTGCTCGAGGTTGGTGGAAAAGAACGAGGTCTGCCAGTTGGCCGTGAAGCCGCTGTCAGTCACTTCGCGCCGGGCCGGCAGGAAGTTGCCGATAAAGCTGGGGTGCGGCCAGTTGGAGGCCAGGGACACCTGACTGGTCTTGCCCACTGGCACCACTTGCAGTTGCTCGGTGCCTTGCAGGCGCAGATCAAAGGCGAAGTCCACTACGGCCGGTTTTCTGCTGTCCTGCTCTGGCAATGCCACATGCACGCCCTCCCCCAGCCAGTCCACCTGGGAGCCTGGTTCGAACTCCAGGCGCTGGCTGCCCAGCTCCAGCTTCAGCGCATTTTCGATGCCGCGAATATCGCTGATCCCCACCGCCAGAAACGCCGGTTCAAAGCGGTAATCGGCAAAGTCTTCGGTGATGCCCAACTGCGCCGGCAGCTCGAAACGCCCACTGATACGGTTGTCGGCATGGAACAGCCGCGCCTGGTAAATACCCCGTGCGCGCAGTTCGGTCTGCACCTTGCCGTCGAGCTCAAAACGGTCCGGCAGGAAATACAGACGACCCCGCTCTTCACGGGTGACCTCGTAGCGCTTGTTGAGCTTTTCATTGAGCTTCCACTCGCGCACGGTCTTGCGATACGGCACCACCATCACCGGGCCGGTGAGGCGCTGGGCGTAGCTGGAACTGCGCGCGATGTCCATCAGGACGCCGTCGCGCAGTTGCTGGCGGTCACTGATGATGCCGTTGATCATCAGCAACGGAATCAGCAACAGCAGGATCAGCAGCGCAATCGCGCCAAGTTTGAAAAGCAGGCTGCGGTTCATGGGTCTCTCCCTGTTTTGATGGGGAGAGTCTGGGCAGCCTGTGTGGGGGATTTATGTGGGCAATGTGGAGACTGTGTGGAGATGCAGCACCACGTGCACGCCGCCAGGCACATTACCGATCTGCAGGGTGCCGCCGTGCAGCTTCATGACTTCCTCGACAAAATTGAGGCCCAGGCCGGTACTTTTGCGCCCGCTGCCGGGGCGCGGCAAGGAGTAGAAGCGCTCGCTGAGGCGCGGCAGGGCGTAGTCGGGGATCGGGGCAGCCTGATTGAACAGGCTCACCTGCACGTCGTTGTGCAGCGTCTGTGCGCTGAATCTCAACACACCACCGGGCGGTGTGAAGTCCAGCGCGTTGTCCAGCAAGTTGCCCAGGGCCTGGCGCAACAGGAAGGGTTCGCCGACTACCTTCACTTCAGCGGCAATTGTCTGTTCGACGTGCAGCCCGGCGCCTTCGATTCGCGCACATTGGGCGTTGAGTACATCGTCGACCAAGGCCGCCAGCGGGATACTCGTCTGCTCTTCCAAACCCTGGCGTTGTTCCACCTGCGCCAGGTTCAGCAGGCGCTCGATCAACTGTTGCAGGCGCGCGCTTTCGCTGTCGATATTGCCGACGAAGCGCTGCTGCTGTTCGCGGCTCATCTCGCCCTGCAACAGCTCGGCCGCGCCGCGAATCGCTGCCAGCGGGCTTTTCAATTCATGGGTCAGGGTGTGGACGTAATGTTCGACGTAGGCCTTGCCCTCCAGTTGCGTACGCATGTGCTCGACAGCGGTGGACAGCTGCTTCAGCTCGCCGCCGCGATAATGCGGTAGCTCGGCCCTTCGGCCTTCACTGACGGCTTCGGCGTAAGCGGTCAGGCGACGCAGTGCAACGCTCAGCCACCACGACAACAGCGCGCCGAGCAACAGGCCGAGGATGACCAGGCCCGCGCCGTACCACAGCAGGCGGCGTTCAGTGCGGTCGACATACGGCTGCAGCGAGCTGTTCGGTTTAGCCACGGTGACCACGCCGATGATCTGCCCGTTATCGCGGATCGGCGCGCCCACGTGCATCACCGATGAGGTGGGGTCATCCGCTGCACTGCGAGTGGAACGCGCGCCGTACTCGCCGCGCAGGGTCAGGTACACGTCGTTCCACTTCGAATAGTCCTGGCCCACCGCTTCGCCCATGGAGTCGAGCAACACGGTGCCGTTGGCGTCGGTGACGTAGATACGATGGTTGACCTGGTTTTTCGGCAGGCCCCAGATGGTCGCGCCCGGCTGGCGATTGCCGTAGGCCTTGAGCAGCTCCGGCCAGTGACTCTGCCCGAGGGTGCCGTTCTTCACGTCTTCGCGCAGGATCTCGGCCAGCAGGTTGGCGGTATCCACCAGGGTTTCTTCGGTGGATTGGCGCACGCCGGGGCGGATTTCCTTCATCACCGTGCTGAGCACGAAATAACCGGTGAGGCCGATAAACAGCGCATACACCAGGAAAATCCGCAGCCCCAGGCGCATCAGCCGTTGCTCGGGCTGTAGCTGTAGCCGAGGCCGCGATGGGTCTGGATCGGCTCAGCATCGGCGGCCACGCTGCGTAACTTGCTGCGCAGGCTCTTGATGTGGCTGTCGATATTGCGCTCGTAACCGGCGTCGGCCGCCACGCCCACCGCGTCCAGCAACTGCTCGCGGCTGAACACCCGCTCGGGTTGCTCCAGCAGGCTTTGCAGCAGGCGAAATTCATGCCGGGTCAGGCTCAGGGGTTGGCTGCGATAGCTGATTTGCATGCGCTCCAGGTCAACCTGGAACAGCGCCGGCGCCACACCGGGGCCGACGCGTTTGAGGATCGCCCGCACTCGCGCCGCCACTTCCCGCGGGCTGAACGGCTTGACCACGTAATCGTCGGCGCCGATCTCCAGCCCCACCACGCGGTCGATCTCGCCATCCCGCGCGCTGAGGAACATCACCGGCACTTCACTGAAACGGCGCAATTGCTTGCAGGTTTCAAAACCGCTGATGTCCGGCAGGCCGATGTCGAGGATGATCAGGTCGGCGGGGGTCTGGCGCTGATGGGCCAACGCCTCCTGGCCGAGGCTCAGCCAGGTGGTGGTAAAGCCCTCGCCCTGCAGGGCGAATATCAGCGTGTCGGCTATTGCCGCTTCGTCTTCGACAATCAGGATGTGGGGCATGGGTTCAAATCAGCAGTCCGGTTTGTCGGCAGTGTAGCGACGGGCCGGGTTTACTGCTGCGCCAAATTCACGCAAGGCCTTGGCGCCGATCAGCAACGGGTAATTGAAGCTGCTGCGGTCGGTCAGGTTGACCTCGACGGTACGCTTGACGTTGCCCAGGCACATTTCCAGGTCGATCACCGGGCGCTTGGCCACAGTGGCTTCGTCCTTGTCATCGTCTTCATCGGCGCGGCTCTTGATCTTGCTGATGCGCGACACCTTGTGCTCGTAGACCTTGTTGGTGGCGTCCTTGCCGCCGAGGCGGAAGCGCACCCAGTCGTCACCGTCACGGGTGAAGGTCTCTATATCACGGGCCGACAGCGAAGCGGTCAGCGCGCCGGTGTCCATCTTGGCCTTGAAGGTTTCGCCGATCTCCGGCAACTGGATGTATTCATAGCGACCGTAAAGGGTCGGCTCGGCAGCCATGACAGGCAGGGCAGCCAGGGCGAGGGAGGCAAGAAGCAGTTTCACGAAGTGATTTCCTCGGAAAGAAGTAGGCGGATTCTAGACCGCAAAGACAGCACTTAGTTAGTCACACCCACCATAACCGGCACATTGTGAAACATTCGTACGGCCATTTGCGATTTGGCCTCTAGACTCAGCTTGCTTATGATGGCCCGCCCACAAGATTCCAAGAGTTACTTATGCGCCGCCTGCTCACCGGCTGTTTTGTCTCACTGCTGCTGTTGCTCAACACCCTGGTCCTGATCGGACCGCTGATGGTATTTGCCCTGCTCAAACTGGTGGCGCCCGGGCGCTATCGGGACTACGCCTCATGGGCGGTGATGTGGATCGCCGAGACCTGGGCCGAGATCGACAAGCTGATTTTTTCCTTGTGCATCCCCACCCAATGGGACATTCGCGGCGGTGATGAGCTGCGCGGCGATACCAGCTACCTGGTGATCAGCAACCACCAATCCTGGGTGGATATCCCGGCGCTGATCCAGGCCCTCAACCGCCGCACACCGTTCTTCAAATTCTTCCTGAAAAAAGAGCTGATCTGGGTACCCTTCCTGGGCCTGGCCTGGTGGGCGTTGGATTACCCGTTCATGAAGCGCTACACCAAGGCGTTCCTGGCCAAGCACCCGGAGCTGGCGGGGCAGGATTTGAAGATCACCAAGGAGGCCTGCGAGCTGTTCAAGCGCCAGCCGGTGACCGTGGTCAATTACCTCGAAGGCACGCGGTTCGGCGAGGCCAAGCGCAAGCAGCAGGCTTCGCCATTCACTCACTTGCTCAAGCCCAAGGCGGGCGGCGTGGCGTTTGTGCTGGCGGCGCTGGGGGAACAGCTGGACGCCGTGCTCGACGTGACCGTGGTCTATCCGCAGCAAAAGATTCCGGGATTCTGGGATTTGATCAGCGGCGCAGTGCCCAAGGTGATCATCGACATCCAGACCCGTGAGCTGGACCCGGCGTTGTGGCAGGGTGATTACGAAAACGATCCGGCGTTTCGCCAGACCGTCCAGAGCTGGGTCAACCAGCTCTGGACGCAGAAAGACGCACGCATCGAACAACTGCGCGCGGAGCGTATTTAGCTCCCGGTGCCCCAGGCCTGGGCCAGTTTACCCAGCAACGAGCTATTGGCGCCCTGCCCACCCAGGTATTGCAGGATCACCGGAGCAAACTGGCCGACCATGCCACTGTCCATACCCAAGGCGCTGAACGCGGTGTTCAGGTCGTTGGTGTTCTTCACGTTACCCAGCAAGCCGTCCAGGCCGCTGGTCTTGCTACCGCCGGTCTGGCCGAGCATCCCGCTCAAGGCCCCGAGGCTGCCCAATGCATTGTTGCCCGACAGTTGGTCGAGGCCCGGCACGCTGTTACCCAGTTGCGAATAGTCGTTGCCGCTCAATTTGTTCTTGGCCAGGCCCAGCATCGCGCCGGTACCGCCTACGGCTTGTTCGGGGGTGATGTTCAGTTGCGAGGTCAGGGCGCTGAGCAGGCCGGCCGTCTCGGACGACGGTGCTGCAGCTGCGGCCTTGTTATTGCCCCCTTGCATGCCGGAGATGGCATTGGCCGCGTCGCCAAGGCTGAATCCCGCGGCAAACACCGGGGTGGCGGCCAGGCTCATCAGGCAGGAAAGGGCGAAACCGCGTGAAATCTTCATTGAAACAACCTCTGGATGTAGGGGTAAACGCAGGCGTTTGACTGGGCATCCGGCACATTGTTCCGAGCGGCCCAGGAACCCAATGGCCAGATCAGAGTCCATGAAACAACGTCAAAACTTTCCAGGAAACAGCCCTATGAGCGCGACCCGCCCCCAAGTGATTGAATCCAAGCCCCCTTTTTGGAGCCGCCCCCGGATGTTTATCGGGGTGTGCATTGCCATAGTCGCCGGTCTCGGCGGCGCGTTCTACACCCAGGACAACGTCAAGTCCGCCGCCACGCTGGTGACCACCACCCAACAGCCGGCCGCGCAAATCATGGCGCACAAGGATTACCTGAAAGTGCAACCCATCGCCATCACCGCACCCGCGTCGGATCAGAGCCTGGAACTGTGGGCGATTCCCGACGACGGCAAGCCCGTGTCACTTGGACTGTTACCGGAGAGTGGCGAAGGCATCATCGGCTTGAATCCAAGGCAGCAGGCCTCGATCAGCAAGCCGGTGGAATTGATGGTGAGTTCGGAGAGCAAAGGGGGCTCGGTGAGCAAGCAACCGACGGGGCCGACCGTCTATCAGGGGGCTTTGGCCAACCGCTGATGTTCCAAACACCACAACCCACTGTGGGAGGGGGCTTGCTCCCGATGGCGTTGAGTCAGCCAGTAAATAGGTAACTGACTGAACGCTATCGGGAGCAAGCCCCCTCCCACATTTGGGTTTTCGTATGCCTGGGATTTACGCCGCACTAAACAACTTATGCGGATCAATCACAAACTTCTTCGGCACGCCCGCATCGAACTCGCCGTACCCACGTGGCGCGTCATCCAGGCTGATCACCTGCACGCCGACGATCTCGGCAATGTTGATACGGTCCCACATGATCGCCTGCATCAGTTGGCGGTTGTACTTCATCACCGGAGTCTGGCCGGTGTGGAAGCTGTGGGATTTGGCCCAGCCCAGACCGAAGCGGATGCTCAGGCTGCCCATTTTCGCGGCGGCATCCACAGCACCTGGATCTTCGGTGACGTACAGGCCGGGGATACCGATCTTGCCCGCCACGCGCACCACGCCCATCAGTGAGTTGAGCACAGTGGCCGGGGCTTCGGCCTTGACGCCGTCGTGCCCGTGGCCGCGGGCTTCAAAGCCTACGCAGTCGACGGCGCAGTCCACTTCCGGCTCGCCGAGCAGCGCGGCGATCTGTTCGTGCAGGGGGGTGTCGGTGGACAGGTCGGCAATTTCGAAACCCTGGGCCTTGGCGTGGGCCAGGCGGATCGGGTTGACGTCGCCGATGATCACCACCGCCGCACCCAGCAGACGTGCAGACGCAGCAGCCGCCAGGCCGACCGGGCCGGCACCGGCGATGTAGACGGTGCTGCCAGGGCCTACGCCAGCGGTAACGGCACCGTGGTAGCCGGTCGGGAGAATGTCGGAGAGGCAGGTCAGGTCACGGATTTTCTCCATGGCCTTGTCACGGTCCGGCAGTTTCAGCAGGTTGAAGTCGGCGTACGGCACCAGCACGTACTCGGCCTGGCCGCCGGTCCAGTCGCCCATGTCGACATAGCCGTAGGCACCACCGGCACGGGCCGGGTTGACGGTGAGGCACACGCCGGTGTGTTGCTCTTTGCAAGAGCGGCAGCGCCCGCAGGCGACGTTGAAGGGGACGGAAACCAGGTCGCCGATCTTCAGGTTTTCGACGTCGCTGCCCTTCTCGATCACTTCACCGGTGATCTCGTGACCGAGCACCAGGCCGGTTTGGGCAGTAGTGCGGCCGCGCACCATGTGTTGGTCGGAGCCGCAGATGTTGGTGGAGACCACGCGCAGGATGACGCCGTGCTCAATTTTCCTGCCACGGGGGTCCTGCATTTTGGGATAGTCGATTTTCTGTACTTCGACCTTGCCGTTGCCGAGATACACGACACCACGATTACCAGACATGCTTTCACCTCGCTGTTGTTTTTATGGAACTGCGTTGCCCAGGCAGGCAGCGCGTTAAATGCTCGGGTACAGATGCTGTTTCTTGTGTTGTTTGTTTGGGCCTCATCGGGAGCAAGCCCCCGATGGCGGCAGTCAGAGCACCACAGTCCTATTGGCGTTCAAAAACACCCGCCGCTCAATGTGATACCCCACCGCCCGAGCCAGTGTCAGCCCTTCGATGTCCCGCCCCTTGGCAATCAGATCCTCGGGATAGTGACTGTGATCCACCACTTCCACACCCTGGGCGATGATCGGGCCTTCGTCCAGGTCGTTGTTGATGTAATGCGCCGTGGCGCCGACCAATTTCACGCCCTTGTTGTAGGCCTGGTGATACGGCTTGGCGCCCTTGAACCCCGGCAGCAACGAGTGGTGGATATTGATGGCCTTGCCGTCCAGCTTGCGGCACAGCTCCGGCGACAGCACTTGCATGTAGCGCGCAAGGATCACCAGTTCGGCGCCGGTCTCTTCAATCACTTGCCACACCTGACGCTCCTGGGACGGTTTGTCGTTAGGGTCGAGGGGGAAATGGTAGTAGGGAATTTGATGCCAGTCGGCCAAAGGTTTGAGATCGGGATGGTTGGACACCACCGCGACCACGTCCATCGACAGCTGACCGATACGCTGACGGTACAGCAGGTCGTTGAGGCAGTGATCGGCCTTGGAGACCATGATCACCACTTTTGGCCGGTAGTTCGGCGCCGTCAGCTCGAAGATCATGCCAAAGGCTTCACCGCGCGTGGCCAGGCCATCGCGGAAAGCCTGCTCGTCGAAGCCATCCGGCTGGCGAAATTCCACGCGAATAAAAAACCGGCCCGAGAGGCGGTCATCGAACGAATGGTGCTCGGTGACGTAGCAGCCCTGCTCGAACAGGTAGCGGGTAACCGCGTCCACCGTGCCGAGCACGCTGGGGCAGTCGGCGGTCAAAATCCATGTATCGGGTGCGCGGCTCATGGGTCATTCCTCAGGCTTGAACGCTCAGGCCAAATTCGGCCGAGGCGTCCTGCAACCACAACCACCAGTAATCCGAAAAGCTGCGACGAATCAGCAGTTCCCAGGTGTCTTCAGCGGTGTGGCGAATCACCAGCTGCGATTTGGCGAACACCGTGCCCACCGCCTTGCCCACCGGGAAGTTGTTGGGGTGCACGTCATAGCTGGTGGATTTCATCAGCACATCGCGCACGTTCGGGCCGCTGAGTTCGAGGATCTGCTGGCCGCCGCTGACGTTGACGACCTGGATATGCAGGTCACCCAGGGCGGCGCGCAGGTTTTGTTCGGCGGCGAATTCCTCACCGCTTGGCACGATCAGCAACCACTCATCCGGGCCGAGCCATTGCAGGCTGGTTTCGCCTTTGACGATGACCTGCAGGGCGCCAGGCAGTTCGATGCCCAGGGCCTTGTGCACGCCGGCGGCAAAGGCGGCGTCATGACCGTCACCCCGAAGGGTCAGGTGGCCGAGCAGTTTCTTTTCGCGCACCGTCACGCCGGCGTTCTTGCGGCCCTTGCCGACCAGGCTGGCGAGGTCGGCATGGTGCAGGGACGACTCGGCCTTGGCGCCGGAGGTGGGGCGTTGTTGGTAAACATTGGCTGCTGTCATGGAGCACCTTTCCTGAATTCTGTTGTGAGGCTGATGGCCTCATCGGGAGCAAGCCCCCTCCCACATTTGAAAGTATTCACACATCAAAATGTGGGAGGGGGCTTGCTCCCGATGGCCGCGCCGCGGTCTATCAGATGTTCTGCCGATCACCCTTAGGATCAAAGAACACCGAAGACACAATCTCCGCTTCGATCACGCTGCCATCCGCCTGGGGCGAGAACACCCGCTCACCGATGCGCTTCAAGCCGCCCTTGACCACGCCCATGGCAAACGAATAACCCAGGGAGTTATGCGCGTAGCTGGAGGTGACGTGACCGACCATCTTCATCGGGATCGTCTGCTTCGGATCGAACACCAGTTGCGCGCCTTCCGGCAGCCACACGTTCGGATCGATCGGCTTCAGGCCCACCAGTTGCTTGCGCTCTTCACGCACGCAGTCTTCACGGTTCATGCCGCGCCAGCCGATCCACGAGAACGGCTTGGTACGACCGACACACCAGCCCATGTTCAGGTCGTCCGGGGTCATCGAGCCGTCGGTGTCCTGGCCGACGATGATGAAGCCCTTCTCGGCCCGCAGTACGTGCATGGTCTCGGTGCCGTAAGGGGTCAGGTTGTACTTCTTGCCGGCCGCGACGATCTGTTCCAGCACGCCCATGGCGTAGT
Source organism: Pseudomonas sp. BR20 (assembly GCF_050780135.1). Classification (NCBI taxonomy): domain Bacteria; kingdom Pseudomonadati; phylum Pseudomonadota; class Gammaproteobacteria; order Pseudomonadales; family Pseudomonadaceae; genus Pseudomonas; species Pseudomonas sp. BR20. The sequence goes on from NZ_CP172012.1 coordinate 6,274,694, forward strand.
CGGCCTGCACGTTGACTTCGTACGACAACTCACCGGTAAACGAGATACGGAACACCCGCGCCGGAACACCGCCCACCAGGCCTTCTTTCCAGGTCATGAACGGGAAGCCGTCCTTGTCCAGGTCGATGTCGGTGACTTCCGCCAGCAGCTTGCGGCTGTTGGGGCCGGACAGGGTCATGGTCGCCCAATGGTCTGTGACCGAGGTGAAGTACACCTTGAGGTCCGGCCACTCGGTCTGTTGGTAAATTTCCAGCCACTGCAATACGCGGGCGGCGCCGCCGGTGGTGGTGGTCATCAGGAAGTGGTTGTCGGCGAGGCAGGCGGTGACGCCGTCGTCGAAGACCATGCCGTCTTCCTTGCACATCAGGCCGTAACGCGCCTTGCCCACGTCGAGCTTGGTCCAGGCGTTGGTGTAGATGCGGTTGAGGAACTCACGCGCATCCGGGCCTTGAATGTCGATCTTGCCGAGGGTGGACGCATCCAGCAGGCCGACGCTGTCGCGCACGGCCAGGCATTCGCGTTTCACCGCGGCATGCAGGTCTTCACCGTTGCGCGGGAAGTACCACGGGCGTTTCCACTGACCGACGTCTTCGAACTCGGCGCCGTTCTTCACGTGCCAGGCTTGCAAAGCGGTGTAGCGCACCGGTTCGAAGATGTGCCCACAGTGACGGCCCGCCACCGCGCCGAAGGTCACCGGCGTGTAGTTGGGACGGAACATGGTGGTGCCCATCTGCGGGATGGTCACGTTCAGCGAGCGCGCGGCAATCGCCAGGCCGTTGACGTTACCGAGCTTGCCCTGGTCGGTGCCGAAGCCCAGCGCGGTGTAGCGCTTGACGTGTTCCACCGACTCGAAACCTTCGCGGGTGGCGAGTTCGATGGCGGCGGCGGTGACATCGTTTTGCAGGTCGACAAATTGCTTCGGCGCCCGTGCGGTAGCTTTCTCGTGAGGCACTTGGAACAGCGCCAGGGTTGGCTCTTCCAGCCGGCTCAAGGCTTTTGGCAGCGTACCTTCCACCGGGGCAAAACCGGCCTCGCTGGCGGCGCGCACGCCGCCTTCAAAACCATCCGCCAGGGAATCGCCAAGGCCGTAGACGCCGTTGATGCCACCGACGCACACACGTTTCTGCGGGGCTTCGCCCGGTACAAAACCGAGGATGTCTTCACGCCAGGTCGGCTTGCCGCCCAGGTGCGAGGCCAAGTGGACCACCGGGCTGTAGCCGCCGGAGCTGGCCACCAGGTCGCAGTCCAGCCATTCGCCGGGGCTGGTGACTTTATGCGCCTTGACGTCGATCGCGGCGATACGCGCAGCGGTCACGCGCTTGGTGCCACGGGCCTCGATCACAGCGCTGCCGGTGAGGATCCGAATACCTTTGGCGCGGGCTTCTTCAACCAATGCACCGCGTGGGTTGTGGCGCACATCGGCCACCGCCACGACTTGCAGGCCGGCATCGAGCCAATCCAGCGCCACGCGGTAAGCGTGGTCGTTGTTGGTCGACAGCACCAGTTTCTTGCCCGGTGCCACGCCGTAGCGGCGCACGTAGGTGGACACCGCACCCGCCAGCATATTGCCCGGCACATCGTTGTTGCCGTACACCAGCGGACGCTCGCAAGCACCGGTCGCCAGGACCACACGCTGGGCACGCACGCGGTGGATACGCTGGCGCACCACGCCAATCGGCGCACGGTCACCCAGGTGATCGGTGAGGCGCTCGTGAATGGTCAGGAAGTTATGGTCGTGGTAGCCGTTGACGGTGGCGCGGGGCAGCAGCACCACGTCCGGCAGGGTTTTCAATTCGGCGATGACACTCGCGACCCATTCGGTGGCCGGTTTGCCGTCGAGGCTTTCGCGGGAATCAAGCAAGGATCCGCCAAACTCTTCCTGCTCATCGGCGATGATCACGCGAGCACCACTGCGTGCCGCAGCCAGTGCCGCAGCGAGGCCGGCAGGGCCTGCGCCGACCACCAGGACGTCGCAGTGACGGTTGAAGTTGTCGTAGGTGTCCGGGTCGTTCTCGGTCGGCGAGCGACCCAGGCCTGCGGCCTTGCGGATGTACTTCTCGTAGGTCATCCAGAACGATTGCGGGTACATGAAGGTTTTGTAGTAGAACCCCGGCGGCATCAGCTTGCCGCCGACCTTGCCGAGAATGCCCATCATGTCGTTGTTGACGCTCGGCCAGCCGTTGGTGCTGGTGGCGACCAAACCTTGGTACAGCGCCTGTTGCGTGGCACGCACGTTAGGGATCTGCGTGGCTTCGGTAGCGCCGATCTGCAGCACGGCGTTCGGCTCTTCGGCGCCGGCAGCGAAGATGCCGCGTGGGCGCGAGTACTTGAAGCTGCGGCCGATGATGTCGACGCCGTTGGCCAGCAGGGCTGCGGCCAGGGTGTCGCCTTCAAAGCCTTTGTAGCTCTGACCGTTGAAGCTGAAGGTCAGGACTTTATTACGGTCGATGCGGCCACCGTTGGACAGGCGATTGATCTGGCTCATACCTTCTCTCCAGAGGCCTTGGCGGTGAACTGAGGCTTCTCACCGATCTTGTAGGTTTCAAGAATTTCGTAGGTCACGGTGTCGCGGGTCGCGTTGAAGTACTGGCGGCAACCGGCGGCGTGAATCCACAGTTCGTGGTGCAGGCCACGCGGGTTATCGCGGAAGAACATGTAGTCGCCCCACTCTTCATCGGTGCAGGCATTCGGGTCCAGCGGGCGCGGGATGTGCGCTTGGCCGGACGCGTGGAATTCCTCTTCGGAGCGCAGTTCGCCACAGTGAGGACAGAAGATATGCAACATAGGGAATTTCTCCTGTTAGTGGGCGACGGCCGCAGCGCCGTGTTCGTCGATCAACGCACCGTTGTGGAAACGGTCGATGGAGAAAGGTGCCGCCAACGGGTGCATTTCACCCTTGGCCAGGCTGGCAGCAAACACGTTGCCTGAGCCTGGGGTGGCCTTGAAGCCACCGGTACCCCAACCGCAGTTGAAGAACATGTTCGGCACCGGGGTCTTGGAGATGATCGGGCAGGCGTCCGGCGTGGTGTCGACGATGCCGCCCCACTGACGGTTCATGCGCACCCGCGACAGCACCGGGAACATCTCGACGATGGCCTGGATGGTGTGTTCGATCACCGGGTACGAACCACGCTGGCCGTAGCCGTTGTAGCCGTCGATACCGGCACCGATCACCAGGTCGCCCTTGTCGGACTGGCTGATGTAGCCGTGCACGGCGTTGGACATGATCACGCTGTCGATAATCGGCTTGATCGGCTCCGACACCAACGCTTGCAGCGGGTGGGATTCGATCGGCAGGCGGAAACCGGCGAGCGAAGCCATGTGACCGGAGTTACCGGCGGTGACCACACCGACGCGTTTGGCGCCGATAAAGCCCTTGTTGGTTTCCACACCGATGCACACGCCGTTTTCCTTGCGGAAACCGATCACTTCGGTCTGCTGGATCAAGTCCACGCCGAGAGCGTCGGCGGCGCGGGCAAAGCCCCAGGCCACGGCATCGTGACGGGCCACGCCGCCACGCCGTTGCACGGTGGCGCCGAGTACCGGGTAGCGGGTGTTTTTCGAGCAGTCCAGGTACGGAATCTCGTCGGCCACTTGCTTGGCATTCAGCAGCTCGCCATCCACGCCGTTAAGGCGGTTGGCGCTGACACGACGCTCGGAATCACGGATGTCCTGCAGGGTGTGGCACAGGTTGTAGACGCCACGCTGGGAGAACATCACGTTGTAGTTCAGGTCCTGGGACAGGCCTTCCCACAGTTTCATCGCGTGTTCGTAAAGGTGCGCCGACTCGTCCCACAGGTAGTTGGAACGTACGATGGTGGTGTTGCGCGCGGTGTTACCGCCGCCCAGCCAGCCTTTCTCGACCACGGCCACGTTGGTGATGCCGTGCTCTTTGGCCAGGTAGTAAGCCGTCGCCAGACCATGCCCGCCGCCGCCGACGATGACCACGTCGTAGACCTTCTTAGGGGTCGGCGTGCGCCACATCTTCTGCCAGTTTTCGTGGTGGCTGAGGGAGTGCTTGAAGAGGCCGAAGCCCGAGTAGCGTTGCATAGTCATTACTCCAAAACCGCGCTCAGCGATAAACCGGGAAATCAGCGCACAGGGCAGACACGTGCTTGGCCACGTTGGCCTCGACGTCGGCGTCGCCGAGGTTGTCGAGGATGTCGCAGATCCAACCGGCCAACTCGATGCACTGCGGCACTTTGAAACCGCGCGTGGTCACCGCCGGGGTGCCGATGCGCAGGCCCGAGGTCACGAACGGCGACTGCGGGTCATTCGGCACGGCGTTCTTGTTGACGGTGATGTGGGCGCGACCGAGGGCGGCATCCGCCTCTTTGCCGGTGAGGCCCTGACGAATCAGGCTGACCAGGAACAGGTGGTTATCGGTGCCGCCGGACACTACATCGTAGCCGCGTTTGATAAACACGCTGGCCATGGCCTGGGCGTTATCGATCACTTGCTGCTGGTAGGCCTTGAAGCCTGGCTCCTGGGCTTCCTTGAAGCACACGGCCTTGCCGGCGATCACATGCATCAGGGGGCCGCCCTGGGCGCCAGGGAATACGGCGGCGTTGAGTTTCTTTTCAATTTCTTCGTTGGCCTTGGCCAGGATCAAACCGCCACGTGGACCGCGCAGGGTCTTGTGGGTGGTGGTGGTGACCACATCGGCGTAAGGCAGCGGGTTCGGGTACAGGCCGGCGGCGACCAGGCCGGCGACGTGGGCCATGTCGACGAACAGCAGCGCACCGACCTTGTCGGCGATCGCGCGAAAGCGTGGGAAATCCAGGGTCTTGGAGTAGGCGGAGAACCCAGCCACGACCATCTTCGGCTTGTGCTCCACGGCCAGGCGCTCGACTTCGTCGTAGTCGATCAGGCCGGTGTCGGTGTTGATGCCGTATTGCACCGCGTTGTACAGCTTGCCCGAGGACGACACCTTGGCACCGTGGGTCAGGTGACCACCGTGAGCCAGGCTCATGCCGAGGATGGTGTCGCCGGCGTTCAACAGCGCCAGGTACACCGCGCTGTTGGCGGAGGAGCCGGAGTGCGGTTGCACGTTGGCGTAATCGGCACCGAACAGTTGCTTGGCGCGCTCGATGGCCAGGGCCTCGACCTTGTCCACGTGCTCGCAGCCACCGTAGTAGCGCTTGCCCGGGTAGCCTTCGGCGTATTTGTTGGTGAGGCCGCTGCCCTGGGCTTCCATCACGCGCTTGCTGGTGTAGTTCTCCGACGCGATCAGCTCGATATGATCTTCCTGACGCTGCTCCTCGGCATTCATGGCTGCCAGCAGTGCGTCGTCATACCCTTGGATCTGGTCTTGTTTGCTGAACATCGCGTCTCTCCCAGCCTTTCGTATTGTTGAGGCCCATGCAGGGCCCTTTGATGCGATGGTAGGGCTGGCGCAGACAGGCCAAATGCCTACGGACGCCACGCAAAGGTGCGTTTACGACATTGCCGAAACAACACCGAACAAATGTGGGAGCAAGCCCCCTCCCACAGGGGTTAGGCGATGATGTGGCGGAGCAGTAGCAGCAGGAGGAAGTGCATGGGATACAGGGCATACGCCCAGCGGCGCATGGCTGGTGGCCCAGCGCTTTTTGCGTGTCGCAACAAGACCATACCGAGCAATGGCGCAATCAGGCAGGTCGCCAATCCCAACAACGCCACCGGCGTGCCGCTATTGAGCAGGACCTGCCATTGGTTGGCGGCCACGCAGACCAATCCCGGCAACACACTGAAATACCAAGGCCGCCGAAACACCAGCAGCATCGCCAGTGGCAGCAATACCCCAAAGAACCCGAACATTAGCTGCGACGAAAATACCGCCGCTATAGTGACAGCGATCAACGCCAATCCTCGATCAATAAGCGCCTTCTGCTGCCATCCTCGGGCAACCAGCAGTCCCAACGCCAAGGTGGGCAGCACGTTCAACGTATCGGCATCCTCGATAAACAGCCGATACGGCACCTCGCTGATCACGCTGAACAGCAACAGCCAGCCCAGGTAGCGCCACTGGCCGCTCACCGCCAGGTCTCTGGCCCGGTGCAGGTTCGCCGCAATCGCCAGGCAAAACCACGGGAACGCCAGGCGCCCCGGTACATAAAGGCCATCCAGGTCCAGACCGACATAACGCAGGTGGTCCAGCACCATGCTCAGCAGCGCCAGCCACTTGAGCAAATCCAAAGCGCCATCACGGACGCGTCCGACAGGCATCGTTTCAGAACCGTGCATAATTCCCCAGTGACTTTGCATTTACAGTGCGTGCGCACGCCCGACAATCTTGGTTAAAGTGCGCACCAACATCGACCACAGGAATGGGCCATGACCGACAAGAGCCAACAATTCGCCAGTGACAACTATTCGGGCATTTGCCCGGAAGCCTGGGCCGCCATGGAACAAGCCAACCAGGGTCATCAACGCGCCTACGGTGATGATGAATGGACCCACCGCGCCGCCGACGGTTTCCGCAACCTGTTCGAAACCGACTGCGAAGTGTTCTTCGCCTTCAACGGTACGGCCGCCAACTCCCTGGCGCTGTCCTCCTTGTGCCAGAGCTACCATAGCGTGATTTGCTCGGAAACCGCCCACGTCGAGACCGACGAATGCGGCGCGCCGGAGTTTTTCTCCAACGGCTCCAAGCTGCTCACCGCGCGCACCGAGAACGGCAAGCTGACCCCGGAATCGATCCGCGAGATCGCCCTCAAGCGCCAGGACATCCACTACCCCAAACCCCGCGTAGTGACCCTGACCCAAGCCACCGAAGTCGGCAGCGTCTACACCCCGGAAGAAATCCGCGCGATCAGCGTCACCTGCAAGGAGCTGGGCCTGAACCTGCACATGGACGGCGCGCGCTTCTCCAACGCTTGCGCGTTTCTCGGCTGCTCGCCGGCCGACCTGACCTGGAAAGCCGGAGTGGACGTGTTGTGCTTTGGCGGCACCAAGAACGGCATGGCCGTGGGTGAAGCCATCCTATTTTTCAACCGCGCGCTGGCCGAAGACTTCGACTACCGCTGCAAACAGGCCGGCCAACTGGCCTCAAAAATGCGCTTCCTGTCCGCCCCTTGGGTGGGCCTGCTGGAAAACGACGCCTGGCTCAAACATGCGCGCCACGCCAACCACTGCGCGCAATTGCTCAGCAGTCTGGTGGCGGATATTCCGGGTGTGGAGTTGATGTTCCCGGTACAGGCCAACGGCGTGTTCCTGCAACTCTCGGAACCGGCGATTGCCGCGCTGACCGCCAAGGGCTGGCGCTTCTACACCTTCATCGGCAAAGGTGGCGCGCGGTTCATGTGTGCGTGGGATACCGACGAAGAGCGCGTGCGGGAATTGGCAGCAGATATCCGCGAAGTCATGGGTGACTGACAATGACTCACTGATGTACATAAAACAAATGTGGGAGGGGGCTTGCTCCCGATAGCGGTGGGTCAGCCTGCACATACAGTGGCTGACACTCTGCTATCGGGAGCAAGCCCCCTCCCACATTTGGATTGTGTTGTGCCTGCTCGAGCAATCAGAAATCGATGCGCACATCCCCCTTCGGCACACTGCAGCACGAGAGGATGTAGCCTTCGGCTTCGTCTTCTTCGGTGATCCCGCCGTTGTGCTCCATCTCCACCTCTCCGCCCAGCTTCATTACCTTGCACGTTCCGCAAATGCCCATGCCGCAGGCTTTCGGGATCAACAGCCCAAGCTTGGCCGCCGCCGCGTGGACGGTCTCGCCCGGCGCGACGCGAATGCTCTTGCCGGAGGCAAGGAATTCCACCTGGTGCAAATCCGCCAGGTCGATTTCCGGCGCATCCGCCGCTTGCTCGGCCTGCTCCACCGCGTCGGCGCGGGCTTCCGGCGGCGTGGCACCGAAGGATTCCTCGTGGTACCGCGCCATGTCGAAACCGGCCGCCTCCAGCAGGCGCTTCACCGCATTCATATACGGCGTAGGACCGCAGCAGAATACTTCGCGCTCAAGGAAGTCTGGCACCATCAGTTCGAGCATCTTGTGGTTCAGGTAACCGCGGTAGCCGGCCCAAGGTTCACCCAGGCCGTGTTTTTCGCAGATCAGATGCAAGCTGAAGTTGTCGATCCGCGACGCCATATGCTCCAGCTCGCGGTGGTAGATGATGTCTTTGGGCGAACGCGCGCTGTGGATAAACGTCATGTCGACATTGGCGTTGGTGTCGTAGAACCAGCGCGCCATGGACATCACCGGGGTGATACCAACACCGCCGCTGAGGTACAAGACTTTCGGACTCGGGAAGTCGATGGCATTGAACAGCCCGACCGGCCCGTGCACCGCCAATTCCTGTCCTTCGTGCAGCGTGTCGTGCAGCCAGTTGGACACCTTGCCGCCCGGAACGCGCTTGATGGTCACCGAGAAGCTGTAGGGCACCGACGGCGAACTGGAAATGGTGTACGAGCGCATGATCGGCTGGCCATCGATTTCCAGCTCCAGGGTGACGAACTGCCCCGGCTTGAAAAAGAACAGGATCGGCTGGTCGGCCATAAAGCAGAAGGTGCGCACATCCCAGGTTTCCTGGATGACTTTGACGCAACGGACGATGTGCCGACCATTGGCCCAGGTCTGGGTGGTTACCGGATTCAGGAAGCTGTTGGACATGCTGTTCTCCACCGCCGATAGTCGGCCTTATGGGGGCAATTCTGCGTAACGCGAGAACCACCCATTTACCTATCTGCGACATTCACATACTTATCGCGACCAGCCCCCATACCACGGGGGTTGCGCGTCGGGAACAGAGTGGGCCATGTCGCTCATGGATAAGGTTCCGTGCATCAGCAGCCCCACACTCGCTCCCAACAACGACGCTTTCTTTACGCCTTGCTGCAAACCTGATCAGCCACTATTCGCCGGCCACACAGAATGGCCATGAGGACACACACGATGGACGTCACCGCAACCTTAAGCTTGGGCGATCCGCTGGAACCCGCACGCAAGGCCACCGCGCAAATGCTGCAAGAGCGCGAGCGCACCTTTTCGCTGCCGCAGCCGTTCTACTCTGATGAGCGGTTGTTTGATATCGACATGCAGGAGATCTTCCAGAAAGAGTGGTTGATCGCCGGCATGACCTGCGAAATCCCCACCAAGGGCAACTACCTGACCCTGCAAGTGGGCAAGAACCCGATCATCGTGATCCGTGGCGCCGAAGGCGTGGTGCATGCGTTCCATAACGTGTGTCGCCACCGGGGTTCGCGCCTGTGCACCAGCGACAAAGGCAAAGTCGCCAAGCTGGTCTGCCCTTACCACCAGTGGACCTACGAGATCGACGGCCGCCTGCTGTTCGCCGGCACCGAGATGGGCGCCGACTTCGACATGAAGCAATACGGCCTCAAACCGGTGAATGTGAAGACCGCCGGCGGCTACATCTTTATCAGCCTGGCCGAGAACCCGCCGGCCATCGATGACTTCCTGTCGACGTTGAACCATTACATGGAACCCTACGACATGGAAAACACCAAGGTGGCGATCCAGACCACCTTGTTCGAAAAAGCCAACTGGAAGCTGGTGCTGGAAAACAACCGCGAGTGCTACCACTGCAACGCGTCGCACCCCGAGTTGTTGAAAACCCTGCTTGAGTGGGACGACGTTACCGACCCACGCGCCGACCAGGCGTTCAAGGACCACGTCGCGGCGTCGGCCGCTGCCTGGGATGCCGAGAAGATCCCTTACGCCCATGCCAGCTTCGGCCTGCGTAACCGTATCGTGCGCATGCCGCTGCTCAAGGGCACCGTGTCGATGACCCTGGACGGCAAGCAGGGCTGCGCCAAGCTGATGGGCCGGATCAAGAACCCCGACCTGGGCTCGATGCGCATCCTGCACCTGCCGCATTCGTGGAACCACTGCATGGGCGACCACATTATCGTGTTCACCGTGTGGCCGATCAGCGCACAGGAAACCATGGTCACCACCAAGTGGATCGTGCACAAGGACGCCGTGGAAGGCGTGGACTACGACGTGGAGCGCATGCGCAAGGTGTGGGACGCCACCAACGACCAGGACCGTCGCCTGGCCGAAGAGAACCAGCGCGGGATCAACTCCACCGCCTACCAGCCTGGCCCTTACTCCAAGACCTATGAGTTCGGCGTGGTGAACTTTGTGGACTGGTACAGCGAGCGCATGTTGAACAACCTCGGTGCAGCCCCGGCGCCTTACCTGAAAGGCGTGGCAGCACACGAATAACCGATACCCACAGCTCAAAACTGTGGGAGGGGGCGTTCCCCCTCCCACACTTGAACCTCACACTGCTTAATATTTGATCAAGTCTCTCGCAGACCACTGCCAGCCTGCCCTCCAGCCTTTACCCAACAACTTATCCACAAAGCCACCCACAGCAATTGTGGGCAACTCCGCTATCCAAGCAAAATTAATTGAAGAAAATCCGTGACTTATTCAAGTTGACGGTTCCCAAGGCGCATTGATCATTTATTGATCAAGACCTTACAAGCCACGTAAATCGTGACCTGTAGCGGTACGCAAACACCTTATCCACAGAACCGCCAACAGACTTTGGGGGCAACTTCTACAGCGCTGTGGAAAACCATGCCAAACCGTCATAAACCGTGGGTTTCAGCTGTATTCTTCGGTTTCAGCGGCAATTTGATCAATAAATAACCAAACGATTGAAAGCCTTTATCTATAAGGCCTGTAGCGGATAGCAAACATCTTATCCACAGAAGCGCCAACAGACTTTGGGGGCAAGTCCAACCGCTGCTTCAAGCTTATCCACACAAAAAAGCACCAAAAAACCGTGACTTAGCTTGATCAATTTTCGTACAGCGGCTTGCAGGCCTTGATTCACGGGCCTCGTGGACACCCACGAACACCTTATCCACAGCTACGCGCACAGCGTTTGTGGGTAACCGTGCAACCTGTACAAAAAACACTCAGCATCTACACTCACCTTTGCAGTCAATTCCATGGCCTGGGTTAACGCGGAAGTCCTTGGCAGCCTGATCGGGAGGTAGAACGGTGATGTGGCAGGGCAAGCCCAGCCATCACTGCGCCAAAGGTTTTACGCTGATTGAATTACTACTGACGCTGGCCCTGCTGGCCACGCTTGCGACAGTGGCTTATCCGCTGACAGCATTGATGGGTAAACGTGATCGAGAACTGGACCTGCAACGTTCGTTGCGGGAAATCCGGCGCGCAATCGATGCCTACAAAGACGCCAGTGACGATGGCCGCATTGAAAAGAGCATCACTGACAGCGGCTATCCACCCTCCCTGCACGTATTGGTCGAGGGGGTGACCGACAAGACCAACCTTCAGGGCAACAAACTCTATTTCCTGCGACGCATTCCCCGCGATCCCGTGTGCGAGTGCCCTGAACACGCGCCCGCAGAAACCTGGCAGCTGCGCAGCTACAAAAGCACTGCGGATAATCCACAAGAGGGAGAAGATGTATTCGACGTTTCATCCCGAAGCACCCGGGAGAGCTTGAATGGAACGTCATACAGCCAATGGTAATCGGGGGTTTACCCTGATTGAGTTGCTGGTGGTCATGGCGATCATCGCCACCCTTATGACCCTGGTCACCCCGCAGTACTTCCGCCAGCACACCAAGGCCCAGGAAACCGTGCTGCGCCACAACCTGTCTTCCATTCGCCAGGCCCTGGACCAGTACCGCGAAGACCACGGCGCCAACCCCGAGTCCCTGCAAGCCCTGGTCGACCGCCGCTACCTGCGCGAGATTCCCACAGACCCGCTGACCGGCAGGCGTGACACCTGGCAACTGCAACCTTCCGACGAACAAGGCCTGGGCGATGTACGCAGCGGCGCGCCCGGCACCGACACGAACGGGAGCACCTATGCCGACTGGTAAACACCCCCAGCAGGGCTCGGTGTTCATGGGCATGTTGGTGACGGTGGCCGTGGTGGCCGTGATGTTGATGGAAGTCGGCACGCTGTGGTCCAGCGTGCTGCAGCGCGAGCGCGAGCTGGAATTGCTGGCGCGAGGCAATGAAATCCGCCGCGCAATAGGCCTGTACTACGCCGCCGGCAGCACCTACCCCAAGTCCCTCGAAGACCTGGTGCTCGACCGTCGCCACCCCACCACCCGGCGCTATTTGCGCCGTGCCTATACCGACCCGCTGACCGGCAGCGCCGAGTGGGGCGTGGTGGCCGGGCCCGGTGAAACCATCATGGGCGTGTTCAGCACGGCCGAGGGCACACCGTTCAAACAAGGTAACTTTTCAGTTATCAATCAGAGTTTTACAGGACAAGGCAGTTATCAAGGGTGGGTGTTTCTGTTTGGCCCTGGGCAGAACAACCCTGCAACCCGCGTCGCTCCCATGGGAGATCAACTGACCCGATGACGCTCACACACTCGACAGACTGATCGTTCCAGCCGTTCGGAACTTGTTTATCTGAATTAAGGTGGATCAAGCATGAGTAACTTACAGCGCTTAACGAAATGGTTGTTGGCGGCGGTCTTGTTGGCCCCGACGCTGGTCATGGCCCACGGTGCGGTGGACAAGCCCATCGCACGGCAGGTCTATTGCAAGACGCTCCCGGATTTCTGGTCAGGAAGCCCCAGCGATAACGGCTGCGCAGCCCTGTCTGCAAAAAGTGGACAGTATCCAGGCCAGCAATGGAATGAAGTGGCCCATTTGATCACGGCACCTGGTTACAACGATCCGGAGATCGTCAAAAGAGAAGTGCCCGACGGCCAACTGTGCTCGGCGGCCGACAGTAAGAAGGATGGCCTGAACATTGTCTCGGATGACTGGTACCGTACTGACGTAACACCCTCCAACGGCATGATGGACGTGCGCATCATCGGTACGGCCCCGCACGTTCCCAGTTTTGTGAAGGTCTTTCTCACAAAACCGGGTTTTGACCCGACCCAGTCGCCGTTGACCTGGAATGACCTGACACTCATCCATTCCGAGCAATTCAGCGTCGCACAAACCAACTGGGGCAACGATCCTCCCACCATTTCCGGCGCTTCCGGGTACTTCAAGTTCCCTGTGCCGATTCCTTCGACGCAAACGGGCAAAGCCACGCTGTTCGTGCAGTGGCAGCGTATCGATCCAGCGGGCGAAGGGTTCTATAACTGCAGTGACATCAACATCATCGGCGGTGGGGTTCCGGAGCAGTGGGTCAATCTTGGCCAATTCATCGATTCGATCATGAACACCCTCAAAGCCGGTGACTCGGTCCACTTCCGCATCCTCGATAACTCACCGGCGGCCAAGGAAGTGGTGGACATCACCCTGCCGATCAGCGCGAACAACCTGGACCCCAACATCTGGGGCAAGCAGTTGGCGGACAGGATCAATCCCACCATTGCCAGAGTGGGAGAGAAGAAGGGCAACACGATCGTATTCAACCCCACCGACTCCAGCGCCAACTCGGTCTACACCACCGCCAAGGGTTACAGCCGAGCGATGGCGATCATCGCCGGCGAGGGCCCAGGCCCGGTCAATCCAGCGCAACCGGTGGCACGCATCACGGGGCCGAGCACATTGAAGTCGGGGCAAGCCTTTACGTTCAGCGGCACGGGATCGTCAGGCAGCAACGGCCCCTTGCTCTATCTGTGGACAGCTCCAGGGATGGTGGGCGCACAGGATGGCGCCACGGTCAGCGGCAACGCTTACACCGTCACACAGGAGACTAAATTCACTGCACAGCTGAAGGTTCGTGACCAGCAAAATGGCAAGACCGGCCAAGCCGAAGTTGTGTTTACCGTCACGCCCGCCGGTGGAGGTGAAGAACACCCGGCCTACAAAGAAGGCACCCCGTATAAAGCGGACGACATCGTGACCAATAACGGCAAAAACTATAAGTGCAAACCTCACCCCTACACCGCGTGGTGCGCAGGCGCCGCATGGGCGTATGCCCCTGGCTCGGGCACGGCATGGGATCAGGCCTGGGAGGAAGTTCAATGACCCATTCCGCCGCATATTCAGTTAGTGGATAAGCGTAAGTGCCAAACGTTATAGGGCGCCTCCCGGCGCCTTATATCGAGCAACGCTACAGTTGAAGATGTACGTGAATAGAAAAGGTTCTAACGCAGTTCTACCGGCGGTGCCCGCTTTACAGCGGGCCGGGAGAGTTACACACAACCGCCGTACCTTGGCACTCCCAACAGGGTCTCTCCATGCGCACGCACTCACTTATCCACAGCCCTCAACGTGGCTTCACGCTGCTGGAGCTGCTGGTCGTCCTGCTGATCATCGCCCTGCTCGCCGGCTACGTCGGCCCGAAGATGTTCGACCGCCTGGAACTGGCCAAGGTACAAACCGCCCAGGGCCAGATGAAAGCCCTTGCCGATGCCTTGAACCAGTACCGCCTGGACAACGGCAACTACCCCGACGAAACGCTCGGCCTCAACGCCCTCACCACCCGGCCCGCCACCGCCAACCATTGGCAGGGCCCCTATGTGAAGACGCTGCCGCCAGACCCTTGGGGCAACCCGTATCTCTACAAGAACCCCGGCACACCGCCCAACGATGCGGAAATCATCTGCCTGGGCCGTGACGGCAAGGCCGGCGGTGTCAACACCTACGCCGACATTGTGTACGGCCTGTGACATGTACACGCTGCGGCTCGTCCTGACGCTGCTGTGCCTCACGGGTACCGCACAGGCCAACTGCTGGCAACTGGCAGCCAGCCGCTACCACGTCGACCCGCTGTTGCTGTATGCCATTGCCAAGGTCGAATCCGGCCTCAATCCCAGCGCGCGCAACTTCAACAGTGACGGCAGCCAGGACATCGGCCTGATGCAGATCAATAGCCGCCACTTGCCCGTACTGGCCCAATTCGGCATCACCGAACAGCATCTGCTCACACAGCCCTGCACCAGCGTCATGGTGGGCGCGTGGATCCTCGCCGGTTTTATTCGCGAGCAGGGTTATGGCTGGCAGGCCGTCGGCGCCTATAACGCCGGGGCCAGACCGGAGCGGGAGGCGCGGCGCTCACGCTACGCCCTGACCGTGTGGCGTTACTACGGTGTGTTGTTGCAACAGCGCCAACAACAGGCGGGGCAAACGCCATGATCGACTTTGACGTGCGCATCATCCGCGACGGCCATTTGCAGACCCTGCGCCTGCAAGCCCTCGACATCGCCCAGGCGCGCCAGCAACTGCAGGCCGATGGCGCCCAGGTCATCTCGCTGAAAGCCCGCCGCTCACTCAAACTGCCCAGCCGTCGTAGCACGTTCGCCCTGGGCCTGTTTATCCAGGAACTGGTGGTACTGCTCGATGCTGGCCTGGTGCTGGTGGAAGCGGTAGAGACCCTGCGCGACAAGGCGCCAGCAGGGATTAACCGGCAAGTCATGAGCGATCTGCTCGCGTCTATGTACGAAGGCAATTCGCTGTCCAAGGCGATGCTGCTCAAGCCGCAGACCTTCCCGTCACTGTTGATTGCCACCGTGGCGTCCTCGGAACACAGCGGCCAGTTGGCCGTGGCCCTGCGCCGTTACCATCATTTTGAAGCCCACCTGGAAACCGTGAAGAAGCGCGTCAGCGGCGCCCTGATGTACCCCTTGGTAGTGCTCAGCGTTGGCGCGCTGATCCTGCTGTTCCTGCTGTTTTTCGTGATCCCACGCTTTGCCTCGGTGTTCGACGCGGTCGCCGACCTGCCGGCCACCGCGCGCTTCATGGTGTGGTGGGGCGCACTGGTAGACGCACGTGGCATGGAGTTGCTGCTTGGCCTGGTGCTGACGATTGCCGTGCTGGTGCTGTTATTGCGCAGCGCCGGGTTCAAGCGCCGCGTCGCCCAGCTGTTCTGGAAGATCCCCAGCCTGGGCGCCCAACGCACGCTGTTTATCCTCGCGCGCTTTTACCGCACGGCCGGCATGTTGCTGATGGGCGGCATGCCGGTGGTCACCGCGGTGGAGCTGTCCGGCGCGCTGCTGCCCGTGGAACGCCAGGCGGACCTGCGCCAGGCCATGACCGACATCCAGGCCGGCCAGCCACTGTCCACCGCCCTCGCCCGCCATCAATTGACCACCGCCGTCGCCGAACGCCTGCTACGCGTGGGTGAGCAAAGCGGCGAATTGGCGGCCATGTGCGAGCGCATCGCGCAGTTCCACGATGAAGCGCTGGAACGCGCCATCGAGTTGTTCAGCAAGGTGTTCGAGCCGCTGTTGATGCTGGTGGTGGGCGGGCTGATCGGCCTGATCGTTTTCATGCTGTATATGCCGATTTTCGAACTGGCAGGTTCCATCCAGGGGTAGCGCTATGAGCGAGCAGACACGGCAATGGCAGGCCCTTGCAGAGCAACGCGGGCTGAGCTTGTCCAATTACCTGCTGGAGGTGTTGCATAAGGCGCCCGAACAGCTGGGTACTATCGCCCAGCCTTTGGGACTGCTCGCCATTGCGCCGGAAAACCTCGGTGAACACTGGCGCTTTGATCTGCTGCCATTGCCCCAGGCGCTGATCCACAACGTGTTGCCGGTGGAGCACCAGGGCCAGCCCTGCCTGGTGCTGGGCGACCCGTTCACACTGGCCAGCCGGCACTGGCTGCAGTCCTCTGCCACCTTGCGCCCACTGCCCCTGGGGATGAGCCTGCCGGGGGCGGTCAAGGCCCAACTGAGCCAGGCAGAAGCCAGCCAACGGGTCATGCAACCTTTCGGCGAGGCCGCCGACAACGCCCAGGTCAGCCAGGCCGCCCAGGAGATTTCCTTGAGCAGTATCGCCAGGGACGACAACCCGGTGGTACGCCTGGTCAACTCCATGTTGTTCGACGCGCTGCAAAGTCGCGCCAGCGATATCCATGTGGAAACCACACCGGTCGGCCTGGTCATCAAGTACCGCATCGACGGCGTGTTGCAGCAGATGGGCCAGGCCAGCGGCATGGACATGGCGGAGCAGGCGCTGTCGCGCATAAAGGTGTTGTCGGAGCTGGATATCGGCGAGCGCCGCGTGCCCCAGGATGGCCGCTTCAAGATGAAGATCCAGGGCCGCGAGGTGGATTTTCGCGTGTCGATCATGCCCAGCATCCACGGCGAAGACGCTGTATTGCGCGTACTCGACAAATCGCAGCGGGGCGAATCCCTGAGCCTTTCCGACCTCGGGCTGGCCGCCGACACCATCGACCGGATCCGCGTGCTGGCCAGCGAACCCTATGGCATGTTGCTGGTGACCGGCCCCACCGGCAGCGGCAAATCCACCACGCTGTATGCCGCTTTGTCGGAGACCAATACCGGCGAGAAAAAGATCATCACCATCGAAGACCCGGTGGAATACGAGCTGCCCGGGATCCTGCAAATCCCGGTCAACGACAAGAAGGGCCTGACCTTCGCCCGTGGCCTGCGCTCGATCCTGCGCCATGACCCGGACACCATCCTGGTGGGGG
The DNA here is from genome assembly GCF_050780135.1 of Pseudomonas sp. BR20. NCBI lineage: Bacteria > Pseudomonadati > Pseudomonadota > Gammaproteobacteria > Pseudomonadales > Pseudomonadaceae > Pseudomonas > Pseudomonas sp. BR20. Next base: position 6,291,999 of record NZ_CP172012.1, read on the forward strand.
AAATACGCGACGGTGAAACCGCCGGCATCGCCGTGCAGGCCGCGCTGACCGGGCACCTGGTGATGTCTTCGGTGCACGCCAACAGCGCGTTCAACGTGCTGGAGCGCTTTACCTACATGAATGTGGACCCGGCCAGTTTCGTCGAAGCGCTCAACGGCGTCGTCGCTCAGCGCCTGGTGCGGCGCATTTGCCCGGACTGTGGTGAAGCCGCCGAACCCGACGCGGAAATCGTCCGCCTCGCCCACGTGCCCGACGCCCTGCTCAGCCAGGGTCAATACCGCCTGGGCAAGGGCTGTGAGGCCTGTCGCCATACGGGCTATCGCGGCCGCCTGGCGCTTGCGGAAGTGCTGAACATGACTGACCCGATCAAGGAAGGCCTGCTCAACCGTAATTCGGCGTCCACCCTGCGGGAACTGGCGCGCGAAGCCGGCCATGTGTTCATCCGCGATATCGCCCTGGCCCATGCCGCCCAGGGCCACACCACCCTCAAGGAGATCCACCGTGTCATTTCCCTTTATTGAACACGTGGTGCGCCTGCACAGCGCCGGCGCCGAGTGGGCCGCACGTGCTCGGTGGCGCGGAGCACGTATCTGGCGCGCACAGCAGCAAGGCGCCCCCCTGGCAGCATGCGCCGACCTGCTGGAACAGGCGCCTCGCAGCCAGGTGCGCTTCCTCGACCGGGCCACGGTGCTGCTGGGGTTTCCCCATGTGCACTATCTGATGCTGCCCTGGCAAACCGGCCTGTACAGTCAGGCCGACTGGCAGGACTTTGCCGAGGCCATGTTCAGCCAACAGGCGGGGCTCGACCCCGAGCATTGGCAGGTACAACTCGCCAACAGCCCCTTTGGCCAGCAACGCCTGGCGGTCGCGACGCCACGGGATCTGCTGCAAGACCTGCGCGAGCTGTTCAAATTGCAACGCTTGCCCCTGTTCACCTGCACCCCCCTGCTGACGGCGGTGGCCCAGCAGTACTGGCGGCATTTGCCCGCCGACTGTGTGCTGGCGGTCGCCGAAACCGACAGCCTCAGTTGCCTGTATCGCCAGCACGGTGTGATCGACCAGGTGTGCGTGATCCCCACCCAACCCGGCAGCGCCTTGAGTGACAACCTGTTCAACGCCGACCTTCTCGCGGAGCGCCATGCGCCGCAGACCGTGGTTATCGCCAGCACCCCTGTCGAACATCGCCTGGGGCCTGTGCACCCGTGGCTGGAGGAGGCACCGGCATGAAATCCAGGCTCATCGGCATCTGGCAACGGCTACGCGCGCCCAAGGCCCCGGGCGTTGATTTCCAGCGTCCCAACGCGACCCATCGCCCCGTGGTGAGCGTGTTATGGCTGGTCGCCGCAGCCTTGCTGTTCAGTACCTGGCAGCACTGGCAACGCATGGAACAACAGCAGGTGCAGACCGACGAACTGGAGCAGCAATTCATCCAACTGACCCGCCGACAGGAACAATTAATCCAGGCGGCCATCCGCCTGTCGCCCCGGCAAAAACAGCAATTGGCCGCTTTCGCCCAACAATCGACCACCCCCTTCGCCTTGATGGATACCGTGGCCAGGGCCTTGTCCGGGGAGGTCGCGCTGACCCGTGTAGAGGTCAACACCCAGTCCCTGCAGGTGCACCTCGATCTGGAAGCCAAGGCGCTGGGCGATGCCTTCCGTTTTGTGGAACGGCTCCAGGCCCAGCCGGGCGTGCGGGTCAACCTGCAACAAAGCACGCTCAAGACCACCGACCCGCAGCAGCCGGTGCAGATCAAACTCCGCGTGGGCGCAGGATAGCCGCCAATGGACACCCTCACTCGCTACCTGCCGCGCCTGCGCTGGCAACTGTTGCAGTGCCAGCAAAGCCTGGGTTTCTGGGGGTTGCTGGCCCTGGGAGTGATCGCGGCGGCGCTGTTGATTGAAGTGACGGTGATTCGACCGGCGACTCTCGCCGACACCCAGCGACGCCAGGAACTTGAAGCCGGGATCGCCGAACAGCCCCAGCAGGTTCAAGTCACCACGCCTGCGGTGGTGGAAAAACTGCCCGCCGCCGCCGACTTCGCGCCGCGCCTGGAAAAACTGCTGGGCCTGCTCACACGTCACGGCTTCATCATCGCGCAGACCCACCTGGCCTACTCCGCGCCAGGCGACACAGGCCTGCAACGCCTGGACGCGCAGATCCCCCTCTCCGGCCCCTATAACCTGTTGCGCGAAGCCCTGGCTGAAGTGGCACGCGAGCCCGCAGTGCGTATCGAAAGCCTGACGCTGGAACGCAAGGACATCGCCAGCGGCATGCTGAATATCGATCTCAAAGTGAGCGTACTGGGGGTGGTGGAATGAAACTGCCGCTGTATCTGCGCATCCTGTTACTGCTGACCTTGATCGGCTGCGGCTGGCTGTTCTGGCAGGACACACCCGACACCGTCACCCGCGCGCCAGTGCCTGTCGTCCCCCCGGCGATCGAGCCTGCGCCGGTATCACCCTCCGCGACAGCAACGACGATGGTGGCCATCGACCTGTTTCCCGCGCAGACCTGGGCCCCACCGCCGCCACCCACGACGGTCGACCCGGCGCCCCCCAGGCCCCCGCCACTGCCCTTCACCGTGAGTGCGCAATGGCGCTACGAGAACCAAGCGAAAATCGTCGTGCTGCGCGGCAATGGCAGCCAGTACACCCTGTGCAACCGCTGCTCGGTACCCGGGCGCATCGTGCCCGGCAAGATGCTCGACGCCCATTACCGGCTGGACAAACTCACCGACACCACCGTGGTGCTGACCTACATGCCGCTCAAGCATGCCAGCACCTTGCGGCTGGACCCTCACTGACCGGGGCAGGACACGATCATGGCCATACGCACGTGGATTCCCTTGAGCCTGGCCATGGCTTTGCTCTGCGCCTGCCAGACCCAACGGGCGATCAAGGAGAGCGACGAGTTGCGCCAGAAGGGCGACATCATCCGCTCGGTCGAAGTGCTGCAAGCCGAAGCCAAACAAGCCCCTGACGATGTGCAATTGCGCACCGCCAACTTCAGCAAACTGGAATTGCTGGTGGCCCAATACAGCCGCGAAGCCAGTACCGCGCTGATGCGTGGCGACGATGCCGCCGCCCTCCGCGCCCTGGAAACCATCCTCAAATACGACCCCAGCAACCTCGGCGCGCGCCAGGAAATCCAGAGCATCCAGGCAATGAAACAGCTGCGCCCGCAACTGGCCCGGGCCTACGAAATGAAACGCGCCAACCCGGTAGAAGCACTCAACCTGGTGCGCCAGATCATCGCGCAAAAGCCCAATTACCGAGAGGCGCTGGACTTTCGCAATGCCCTGACCCGTGAACTGGTGAGCGCCGATTACCTCAGCGCCGACCTCTCCGAAGCGATGCGCAAACCCCTGAGCCTGGAGTTCAGCGCCCAAAGCCTGACCACGATTTTCGAGACCATTGCGCGCCTGTCGGGGGTCAACTTCGTCATCGACAAGGACGTCAATCCCAGTGCCTCAGCGAGCATGACCGCCAGCCGAACCACCGCCGAAGACGCACTGAACCTGCTGCTGACCACCCAAGGGCTGGACAAGAAAATCCTCAACGCCAACACCATCCTGGTTTACCCGCGACGCCCGGACAAAGAACGTGAATACCGCGAGTTGGCCGTACGCACCTTCTACCTCAGTCATGGCGACCCCAAGGTCATCGCCGCCGAGATCAAACAGGTGCTCAAGCCCAAGGAAGTGCTGGTGGACGAACGCCTGAACGCGGTGATTGTGCGCGACGGCCTGGACACCCTGAGCGCCGTGGAAAAACTGGTGGAGGCCATTGATATCGCGCAGTCGGAAGTGACCATCGACATCCAGGTGCTGGAGGTCAGCCTGACCGACGAATTGAACCTGGGCATCCAGTACCCGGAGAGCATCGGCTTATCCGTGGGCAACCTCGCCAACGTACCTGCCGGGCTGGCAGGCATCCCGATCAGCGCGTTGCGGGGGATCAATGGCGACAACATCCTGCTCGATTCGGGCAGCACCTCGGCGCGCATCAATATGCTGCAACGCAGCGGTAACACCGTGACCCTGGCCAACCCCAGGGTGCGGGTGCGCAATCGTGAAGAAGCCCAGGTGAACATCGGCGACAAGATCCCCGTGGTGACCACCACTACCGCCAACCAGATCACCACCTCGTCAGTGTCTTACCAGGACGTGGGGCTGCAGATTACGGTCAAACCGAATATCAGCCTGAGCGATGAGGTAAACCTGGAACTGAACGTGGAAATGAGCCATATCACCAAGCGCATTCCCGGCTCGGAACATGTACCGGCTACTTTCGAGCTCGGCTCACGGGCCACCAAGACCTTGCTGACCGCGCGCAACAATGAAACCCAGATCGTCTCGGGGCTGATCCGCACCTCGGATATCGATGAAGGCTCGGGGCTACCGTGGTTGAGCCAGATCCCGTGGATCGGCAAGAAGCTGTTCGGCACTAACCAGAACACGCAGCAGAAAACCGAGATCATCCTGCTGCTGACCCCGAGGATCGAACGCAACCTGGACCTGCCGATTTCCCAGATCAGCACCTTCCACAGCGGCACCGAAGCGCGCAGTTCGACCCAAGGCATGATCCTGCGCGACACCACCGAAAAAATGATTCTCAAGCCGATGGGAGGCGACCCTACACCGGCGCTGCCACCGCCGATGCAACAGCCGGATGCCACCTGGCAGCCACTGCCGCCACCGCTGCCGGATCTGGTGCCCAAGCCTGCGCCAGCCCCACCTTAATCTCAGACCCTGATGGAGATAAAAATGTGGGAGGGGGCTTGCCCCCCTCCCACATTGGTTTTGCAGTGTTAGTGGGTTAGCGCACGACGCCTTCTTCGATCAGCAACTTGAGAATGGCTTGGGCGCCTTCCTCGGCGCTCACACCCTTGAGCACCTGTCCACCGCCACCACTGGCCTTGGCCGTGGCCGCTTTCATACGGTCGGCACCGCTCTTGGCCTTGATCACCTTGAGGCGTTTGGGACGAGGTTTGGCCGGTTGCAGCACCGCGCCTGTGAATAACTCATCGGCTTCAATTTCGACCTCATGGGCCGCCAACTCACCGCGCTGTGCCGGGCCGTAGGCGCTCTGCCGAGGCTTCGGCGCGGCGTTGTCCACCGTGGCCAGAAACGGCAAGCGCACCTTCAAGCGCCGCCGCTGCCCACGCGGCAAGGCTTGCAGCACATGAGCAACGCCGCCGTCGATGGACTCCACCTGAGCCAACCCGACAACCAGCGGCCAGCCCAATTGCTCGGCGAGCAGGAACGGCAACATCCCCGAGCCTTCACCGGTTTCGGCCTGGCTGCCGGTGAGCACCACCTGGGCACCTGCCTCGCGCAGATAATCACTGAGTACCGGCAAGGCATCGGCACCCTCCGGTTGTTCCAGCACATGCAGTTGCGGCAACCCCATGCCCAAGTAGCTGCGCAGGGTCGGTTCGGCGATATTGCCGGCGTGCAGCACCTGCAACTTATCCCCGGCCATTTGCAGGCCCAGCTCGACCGCGCGCGCGTCCTGTTCGGCGCGGCGCGGGCGCCCGGAGGTGGGGTGGGCGCCGATGGACACCAGGCTGATTACATTCGTGGTCATGGTCATGTCCTCAAGCCGCATCGCGCTTGGCGCCGTTGCGGTAGGCCTCGACCGCATCGATCAAGGCTTGCAGAATCGCGGCGCTTTCGCCGATCACCGACAGGTCGGCACGCTTGATCATGTCGCAGCCCGGGTCGAGGTTGATCGCCACCACCTTGTCGCAGGCGCCAATGCCTTGCAGGTGTTGGATCGCCCCGGAAATTCCCACGGCCACATACACCCGCGCCGTCACCCAGGTACCGCTGGCGCCGACCTGGCGATCACGGGCCATAAAGCCGTCGTCCACCGCCACCCGCGAGGCGCCTTCGGTTGCCCCCAATGCGGCGGCGGTCTGGTGGAACAGCGCCCAGTCCTTCACGCCGTTGCCGCCGGAGAAAATAAACTCGGCCTCGGCCATGGGAATCGCCGCCGGGTCCACCGCCACCGCGCCGAGATCCTCGATACGCGGCAGGCTGCGCGCCAGGCTTGTGGATAACTCCACAGGCAGCACTTCATGGCGTGTGTCGCTGACCGGATCGGCGCATTCGGCAGCCGCAAGAATCAGACGCGGCAGCGGTCGCGCCAAGTCTTCCCGGCCCGCACCGGCGCGGCCGATGCACTCGTCGCCCTTGATCTGCCACACCCGTGTAGCCGGGCGCTCCTTGAGGCTGGCGGCAAAACGCCGACCCAGCTCGCCGCCACCACTGCGGCTGTCGGGCAGCAACCAATGGCGCGGGTTGAACTGGTTATCCACAGCGCGCAAACCCTGCACGCGTTGCTCCGGTGAGTAACCGTCGAATTCGTGGCCGTCCAGCACCAGCAGGCGATCGACACCGGCCGTGGCAAACGCGCTTTCCTTGTGCTCGCCAAACACCACCGCCAACACCGCACCGTCGCTGCCGGCGAGTTGTCGCGCCAGGCCGAGCAGGTCGCGGTCGTGACTGCTCAAGCGGCCGCCGACCATGTCCGGCACTACGTTGATGTAGAACGCAGGCGCAGGCACCTGATGCAGCGGCAACTGCACTTCAATCGCTGCCGTACGCTTGGCCGCGCCGCCCTGCTGGGCACCGCTGCGGTCGATGCGCTTGATGCCGTTGGGGCCGATAAAACCGACGCCATGTACGTTTTTGCGGATAACACCGTTCGGCCCCATCCAGCTGTGTTGCACCGGCTGCATCGCCGCGTGCAGCGGGTGCAGGCGGTTACGGGCGATCCATTCGGCCCGTGGGTCGCGGCGGATAATGTCGCTCATCAGTGCACCTCCGCAGGTTCACGCTTGTTGGGAGCTTTGGCCGGTGCGACGTCTTCGAGCAATGCATCGGCCACCAGCTCGGCGATGTCTTTGATCAACGGGCGCGGTTCAACCACACCTTCGAGCATCGCCGTGCATTGCGGGCAACCGACCGCTACCAGTTCGGCGCCGGTCTCGCGGATGTCTTCCATGCGCATGTCGGGGATCCGTTGCTTGCCGGGGATGTCGGTAATCGGCGCGCCGCCACCGCCGCCGCAGCAGCGTGAGCGGAAGCCCGAACGTTGCATCTCCTTGACCTCGATGCCCAAGGCACGCAGCACTTGGCGCGGGGCCTCGTACTCACCGTTGTAGCGGCCCAGGTAGCACGGGTCGTGGTAGGTCACGCTGTTGCCTTTGTGCTGGCCCAGGTTCAGCGCGCCTTCGCCGATCAGCTCGGCCATGAAGGTGCTGTGGTGCTGCACAAGATAGTTGCCGTTGAAGGCGCCGTATTCGTTTTTCAGCACATGGAAACTGTGCGGATCGCAGGTGACGATGCGCTTGAAGCTGTACTTGGCCAGCGTCTGGATATTGCGCGAGGCCAGCAGTTGGAACGTCGCTTCATCGCCCAGGCGTCGCGCCACGTCACCGCTGTCGCGTTCTTCCAGGCCGAGCACCGCGAAGTCGACCTTGGCCGCTTTCAGTACTTTGACGAATGCGCGCAGGGTGCGCTGGTTGCGCATGTCGAAGGCACCGTCGCCGACCCAGAACAGCACGTCGGCACTGCCTTTTTCGCTGAGCAGTGGCAGGTTCAGATCCGCCGCCCAGTTCAGGCGGCCGCCCGGGGCAAAACCGCCGGGGTTGTCGGTGGCGATCAGGTTTTCCAGGACTTCGGCGCCCTTGTTCGGCGTGGCGCCTTTTTCCAGAGTCAGGTGGCGGCGCATGTCGACGATGGCGTCCACGTGCTCGATCATCATCGGGCACTCTTCCACGCAGGCGCGGCAGGTGGTGCACGACCACAGGGTCTCGGCGTCCACCAGGCCGTTTACGATCGGCTGATGCGGATTGCCGCCGTGTTCGCCAATGGCTTTGCCCGGATACGGGCTACCGGCGAACTTGGCATCGGTGCCGCCCGCCAGGCCGACCACCATGTCCTGGATCAGTTTTTTCGGGTTCAGCGGCTGGCCGGCGGCGAAGGCCGGGCACGCGGCTTCACACTTGCCGCACTGCACGCAGGCGTCGAAACCGAGCAGCTGGTTCCAGGTGAAATCCTTGGGTTTTTCCACGCCCAGGGGCGCGGTCTTGTCGCTCAGGTCCAGCGGTTTCAAACCGGTGGAGCGACCGCCGCCGAAGCGCTCGGCGCGGCGGTGCCAGGCCAGGTGCAGGGCACCGGCGAAGGCGTGTTTCATCGGGCCGCCCCAGGTCATGCCGAAGAACGTCTCGGACACACCCCACAGCACACCCACACTCAGCAGTGCAGCCAGCAACCAGCCGCCGAAGTCCGCCGGCAGAATCCCGGCCACCGGCAAGGTCACCAGGAAGAAGCTCACCGAGAACGCCATCAGGCTTTTCGGCAGGCGCATCCACGGGCCCTTCGACAGGCGCGCGGGCGGGTTGCGGCGGCGCAGGTACATGAAGATGGCGCCGACAAACATCAAGGTCGAGGCCAAAAGCAGCGCGTAGCCGAGGATGCGATTGTGCAGGCCGAAACCGTGCACCAGGATCGCCAGCAGCGCCGACAGCACAAAGCCCAGCGCCGTGGCGACGTGGGTGTTGGCGATGTATTTGTCGCGGGCGACCACGTGGTGCAGGTCGACCATGTAGCGCTTGGGCATGGCCAGCAGGCCGCCCAGCAGGTCGACCTTGGAGGCACGGCCACGGCGCCACATGTTCACCCGGCGCAAGGCGCCGAGGACGGCAAGGCCCAGGGCGGCGAATAAGAGAATAGGCAGCAAGGTGTTCAACATGGTGAAGCTCCCACAGACCACACAGGTCTACTGTGAAACTGGCCCGAAATTGAGAGGGGGCTTGCCCCCGATGGCGGACTGTCAGTTGATACAGCTGTCGCTGAACCACCGCTATCGGGGGCAAGCCCCCTCCCACATTTGACCGAGTTCACCTCATCAAAAGTCTTTGCAAAGGCGCAGGGCGTCATAGATGGCAGCGTGGGTATTACGCTGTGCCACACAGTCACCGATGCGGAACAGCAAGTACCCCTCACCCGCCTCGCTCAGGCACGGCTGCGGCTTGATCGCGAACAGGGCTTCAACGTCGATCTGGCCCTTGTTGCGCGAACCTTCCTTGAGCCCGTAGTAGATGGCTTCGTCCGGACGCACGCCGTTCTCGACCACCACCTGATCGACCACCCGCTCCTCTTTGGCGCCGGTGTATTCGTTCTCCAGCACCGCCACCAGCTTGTCGCCCTCGCGGTAGACCTTTTCCAGCATCATGTCGCCGGTCATGATCACTTCCTTGGGGTACATGCTGCGGTAGTAGGTCGGGAACGACGTACCGCCGATGGCTACGCCCGGCTTGATGTCATCGGTGACGATTTCCACCTGGCAGCCTTTGTCGGCCAGGAAGTCCGCCACCGACATGCCGGTGAATTCGCAAATGGTGTCGTACACCAGCACGTTCTTGCCCGGCGCGACTTTGCCGTCGAGCACGTCCCAGCTGCTCACCACCAGGCCTTCGGCAGCGCCCCAGTGTTCGTTCTGTTCGATAAACGGATGCCCGCCGACCGCCAGCACCACCACGTCCGGACGCAGGTCCAGAATGGTCTCGGCATCGGCGGCCACGCCCAGGCGCAGGTCGACTTTCAAGCGCGCCAGCTCCAGCTGGAACCAGCGCGTGATACCGGCGATCTGGTCGCGCTGCGGGGCCTTGGAGGCGGTGGTGATTTGCCCGCCGATAAACTCTTTTTTCTCGAACAGGGTCACGTCGTGACCACGTTCGGCGGCCACCCGCGCGGCTTCCATCCCGGCAGGGCCGGCGCCCACCACGACCACCTTGCGTTTCGGTCCGGTGGATTTCTCGATGATATGCGGCACGCCCATGTATTCACGGGAGGTCGCGGCGTTCTGGATGCACAGCACGTCCAGGCCCTGGTACTGGCGGTCGATGCAATAGTTGGCGCCGACACACTGCTTGATCTGGTCGATCTGGCCCATCTTGATCTTGGCGATCAAGTGCGGATCGGCGATGTGCGCACGCGTCATGCCGACCATGTCCACATAGCCGCCTTCGAGGATGCGCGTAGCCTGGTTCGGGTCCTTGATGTTCTGTGCGTGCAGCACCGGAACCTTGACCACTTCCTTGATACCGGCCGCCAGGTGCAGGAACGGCTCCGGTGGATAACTCATGTTGGGGATCACGTTGGCCAGGGTGTTGTGCGTGTCGCAGCCCGAGCCGACGACGCCGATGAAATCGAGCATGCCGGTGTCGTCGTAGTACTTGGCGATCTGCTTCATGTCCTCGTGGGACAGGCCGTCCGGGTGGAACTCGTCACCGCACAGGCGCATGCCCACGCAGAAGTCATCACCGACTTCGGCGCGCACGGCTTTCAACACTTCCAGGCCGAACTTCATGCGGCCTTCGAAGGTGCCGCCCCATTCGTCGGTACGCTTGTTGACCCGTGGGCTCCAGAATTGGTCGATCATATGCTGGTGCACAGCGGACAGTTCCACACCGTCCAGGCCACCGGCCTTGGCGCGCTTGGCGGCGCTGGCGTAGTTGCCGATCACGCGCCAGATCTCTTCCGGTTCGATGGTCTTGCACGTGGCACGGTGCACCGGCTCACGCACGCCGGACGGCGACATCAGGGTCGGCCAGTTAAAGCCATCCCAACGCGAGCGACGGCCCATGTGGGTAATCTGGATCATGATCTTGGCGCCATGCTTGTGCATGGCATCCGCCAGGTTCTGGAAGTGCGGGATGATGCGGTCGGTGGACAGGTTCACCGAACTCCACCATTCCTGGGGGCTGTCGATGGCGACCACCGAGGAACCGCCACAGATCGCCAGGCCAATACCGCCCTTGGCTTTCTCTTCGTAGTACTTCACATAGCGGTCGGTGGTCATGCCGCCGTCGGTGGCATACACCTCGGCGTGGGCGGTACTGAGTACGCGGTTGCGGATGGTCAGTTTGCCGATCTGGATCGGCTGGAACATTGCTTCGAAAGCCATGGCACGGTCCTCGGCTTACAACGGCTTGACGGTGAACAAGCCGTCATCGTGGCCCTCTTCGGAGCCTCCGTAGACTTGTTCGGCCACGGTGCGGATGTTGCTGCCACGCGCTTGCAGAATCTGGTCCATGGCGCCGGCAAACCAACCGGTGAACATGTAGTCCACTTTGCGCCCGACCTTGCCGTACACATAGACGAATGCCGAGTGTTCGAGCTTGACGCTGGCGGTGCCTTTATCCAGGTCGATGTCCTGGATCTTGAACAGGCCCCAGCCGCGCTGCGACAGGCGCTTCATGTAGTGCTCGAACACCGCGACGCCTTCCAGGCCGTGGCATTCAGCTTCTTTTTCACACCAGTGCCAGGCGGACTTGTAGCCGGCCTTGTAGAGGATTTCGGCGTAGGCGTCGGCGCCCAGCACTTCTTCGATGCCCATGTGGTTGTTGACGAAGAAATGGCGCGGTACGTACAGCATCGGCAGGGCGTCGGAAGTCCAGACACCGGTTTCGCTGTCGACTTCGATAGGCAATTGAGGGGCGATCTTGGCCATGGAAACTTAACTCCAGAAAATTCGTTTGGATGCCCCAGACCTGGGTGGCCGGGGGAAAAGAAGTGTCAGCGGTGGCTTATTCGCCCCAGACGTCCTTGAGCACGTTGACCCAGTTCTCGCCCATGATCTTGCGCACCACACGCTCAGGGTGGCCGCGCTTGAGCAAGGTCTCGGTGAGGTTGGGGAACTCGCCCACGGTGCGGATGCCCAGCGGGTTGATGATCTTGCCGAAGCTGGTCAGGCGGCGGGCGTAGCCCTTGTCATGGGTCAGCATTTCAAAGAAATCCTGGCCATGGCCCTGGGTAAAGTCGGTGCCGATACCGATGGCGTCTTCGCCGACGATGTTCATGGTGTATTCGATGGCCTCGGCGTAGTCGTCGATGGTCGAATCGATGCCCTTGGCCAGGAACGGCGCGAACATGGTCACGCCGACAAAGCCGCCGTGGTCGGCGATGAACTTCAGTTCTTCATCGGACTTGTTGCGCGGGTGTTCTTTAAGACCGGACGGCAGGCAGTGGGAGTAGCACACCGGCTTTTTCGATTCGAGGATGACTTCTTCACTGGTCTTGGAGCCGACGTGGGACAGGTCGCACATGATGCCGACACGGTTCATCTCGGCGACAATCTCACGACCGAAGCCCGACAGGCCGCCGTCGCGCTCGTAGCAACCAGTGCCCACCAGGTTCTGGGTGTTGTAGCACATCTGCACCACACCGACGCCGAGCTGCTTGAAGATCTCGACATAGCCGAGCTGGTCTTCAAATGCATGGGCGTTCTGGAAGCCGAAGATGATGCCGGTCTTGCCCTGTTCCTTGGCCTTGCGGATGTCGGCGGTGGTTTTCACCGGGATCACCAGGTCGCTGTTCTCGCGGATCAGGGTCTGGCTGGCGACGATGTTGTTGATCGTGGCCTGGAACCCTTCCCACACCGACACGGTGCAGTTCGCGGCGGTCAGGCCGCCTTTGCGCATATCCTCGAACAGGTCGCGGTTCCACTTGGCAATGATCAGCCCGTCGATAACGATGCTGTCGGCGTGCAATTCGGCTGGGCTCATCAGGCGTCCCCTTATTGGCGATTCATGCGCCGAATCGTCTGCCGGCGCTTTGGGGCCAGCATATGCCCAGGGGACGACGGAGCCGGGTGCAAAAACGACAGGGGAATTGCCGAAAGCGTCAATCCACGACAAAGGCTGTTAAGAGGTGTCTGACTGGCGGCTGTTATTTGTCTTACGCTTGAGCCAGAATTCCCGCATCAACTGATATGAGACGGCGCAATGAAATCGATTTTCCTGGCTTTGGCACTCATCGCAACCGGCGTCCACGCGGCCGAAGACACCGACAGCACGCCATGCGATGGCATCGAAAACGACAAGCAAACCCTGGAATGCGCCACCTACAACAAAACCACTGCCGAGCAATTGCTCAAGGATAATTATCAGGGTCTGCTGGAACGTATGCATTCCACCTATGGCAGCGACAAGACCAAGCTCGCCGACATTACCGCTCGTCTGAAGGATGCCCAGCAGAAGTGGGAAAAACTGCGTGACGCCGATTGCGCGGTGGACACCTTCCCGGCGGTGACCGGCACCAAGGCCTACGCCATTGAGCAGAATGACTGTTTGGCGCGGATGAGTGATGAGCGGTCGGAGTTTTTGGAGTCGATTGGGCAGGAATAAGCGACAATCCCTCCACTTTCTCTTTGAACCAAGGCCCTTCATGACTATCTGTGGCATCGAAATCAAAGGCAGCGAAGCCATCATCGCTGTCGCCTCCCTGGACAACCAGGCGCTGAGCCACGTCGCCCTGGCTACCAAGAAAATCGCCCTTGAAGACGATGATGAAGCGGCCAACGTCAAAGCCTTTGCCGCCCAGGTGAAGGCCTTCGTGCAGGCCAACGCCGTCACTCGCATCGCGATCAAGAAGCGCAGCAAAAAAGGCGAATTCGCCGGTGGCCCGACCACGTTCAAGATTGAAGGGGTGTTTCAACTGCTGGAGGGGGTTGAGGTGACGTTGCTGTCGCCGCAGACCATCAATGCGCAGAACAAGAAGCACAACTTTGAACTGCCGGCGACACTGAACAAGTATCAGCATGAGGCCTTCAAGACCGCATGCTCCGCCCTGCTGAAGAAATAAGCCACGCCGAAATCCACTGTGGGAGGGGGCTTGCTCCCGATGGTGGTGGATCAGCTTGCTCATGCATTGGCTGACATACCGCTATCGGGAGCAAGCCCCCTCCCACACTGGGTCTGTGGTGTTTTCAGTGGGGTGTATGGCGCTTGTGCCGCAGCCAATCGCCGAACGTTTTGTCCTCCAGGGCATAACCTCCCCGGCTCGACTTCCACACCAGCTCCTTATCGCGCAACGCATCGATACAGGCCTGAATGGTCTGGGTGCCCGGCACCACGTCGCTGCCCATGTCCTCCAGCGCCTTGCTGACCGCTATCAGTGTGCTGTCGGTAAACGGCGCAAAAGGTTCGTTGTTGTGTGAGCGCTCCACCATCACCTCCAACACCGCACGCTGCGGGATGGTCAGGGCGTTCCAGGCGCTTTCGAATTCGGTCCATACACCCGCGCGCAGCAGTTCGGCGCGACTGTGCAGCAGTTGGCCCAGGTTGCTTGCCTCGCCTAACTCCAGCGCGACTTCACCAATAATGGTGCGCAGCATCTCGGGGCGACGGCCGACCAACTCAAATGCCTCATCAATATCAGCCGCGTTGAACTGGTTGGTCTCGGCCAGGTGCGCGTTGAGATGCGCGGTGTAGGCCTGGGTGAACTCCCTGCCCAGCAACGGGAACGGCGTGATGCTGGAACCGAAGAACGGCTGGCTTTTGCCGAGCACCAAGTGGGCCAACTTGTCGCGGTTGGAACCGGTAAACACCAGGCGCAAGCCGCTGCCCTCCTCGTCACGGCCTTGGTTGAGCTGATCCCGGGCAGCCTTCAACGCGAACATCGCATTGATACCTGACTCGGTGGTTAAGGCGTGCTGCGCTTCGTCAATCACCAGCACAACGGGTTTTTCTGCAGCGCTGTGGAGCAATTCCAACGCTTGGGTCAGCGTCGCACCGACAGGCAATTGTGGCTTGGTAAAGTCCCAGGAAAGCGTACGCAGAAAGCTGAGTTTCTCGATGCCAATGTTCTTGGCCAGTTTGCGAATGCCCTTTTCATAGGGAACCAGAGCAGCAGCAATAGCACTGGCAATCAACTCTGCAGGATCTTTCTCTTTGTCAGCCCAGAGATCCACATACACCGCCAGCCAGCCCCGGAGCTGACATTCCGGGATCAAGTCTTCGCGCAAAAACGTGCTTTTGCCCGTGCGACGGGGCGCCGCGAGAAACAGGCCAGAGGTGAAATCCTGAATACCGGCCCCCACCAGGCCATCGGCAATACTGCTTGCCAGGGTGGGGCGGCGAAACACAAAGCCGCTGTGCTTGGACATGGTTTTATACTCAATTATGAAAAGGACTATAAATTATAGTAGCGAGTATAATTGACTATAATTGCCCGTCAAACCACCTCCCGTCGCCGATCCTCCCTCGGACACTTGGCAAACCGCGCCCGATAACTCCGGGTAAAATATGAGGGCGATTCAAACCCGCACGCAATGCTCACCTCCAGCACGCTCATATCGCTCTGGCGCAATAACTGCCGGGCTTTTTCCAGGCGCAGGCCGAGGTAGAAATTACTGGGCGTGTCGTTCAAATGCAGGCGAAACAGCCGTTCAAGCTGACGCCGGGTAACCTTGATCGCATCGGCCAACGCCAAGGTGCTCAGGGGCGGTTCGGTGTGCTGCTCCATCTCGCCGATCACTTGCACCAGTTTCTTGTTGTTGATGCCGTAGCGCGTGGCGATCTGCATGCGCTGGTGGTCCTTGCGTGGGCGGATGCGGCCGAGTACGAATTGTTCGGAGACCTGGATCGCCAGGTCCGCGCCGTGGGCCTGGGCGATCAGGTCGAGCATCAGGTCGATGGAGGCGGTGCCGCCGGCGCAGGTGATGCGACGGCGGTCGATCTCGAACAGTTCCTGAGTCACGGTCAGCTGCGGGTACGACTCCTTGAAGGCGTCGATGGCTTCCCAATGCAGGGTCAGGCGGTGGCCGTCGAGCAGGCCGGCTTCGGCGAGCACGCAGGCGCCGGTGTCGATGGCGCCGAGGGTCACGCCGTCATTGTCCAGACGGCGCAGCCAGTGTTCCAGCGCCGGCGTGGCGAACTGCAGCGGTTCGAAGCCGGCCACCACCAGCAGCGTCGCGCCCTTTTTCAGCGGTTCCAGCGCGGCGTCGGCGTTGACCGACATGCCATTGCTAGCCAGCACCGCGCCGCCATCGGCGCTCAGCACATGCCAGCGGTACAGCTCGCCACGAAAGCGGTTGGCCACGCGCAGCGGTTCCAGCGCAGAAATAAAGCCAATGGCCGAGAACCCCGGCATCAGCAGAAAGTAGAAATCCTGGGACATGATGGCGCTCTCGTAGGACGGGCAGCGTGGTCACTGTGATACGCCAGTTCAACGGGCCATTCAAGAGCACAGGTCGCTGCAGTGCAAGAGCTGGTCGCCGCCGTGCGTTTCGGCGGGCCCAAAGCTCCGTAACGTGATCCCACGGCGCACAAAGACGCCGGCCCCCACAATAACGACCTGCCGAGGGATCCACCATGAACCGACTGATTCGCCACTGCGTGCTTGCACTCAGCGCCAGCGCCATCTTGAGCACGAACGTACTGGCGGCCGACGCGGCATCTTGCCAGAACGTACGCATGGGCGTGGTGAACTGGACCGACGTCATCGCCACCAGCGCCATGACCCAAGTGTTGCTCGACGGCCTCGGCTACAAGACCAAACAAACCAGCGCTTCCCAGCAAATCATCTTCGCCGGTATCCGCGACCAGCGGCTGGACCTGTTCCTGGGCTACTGGAACCCGTTGATGACCCAGACCATCACGCCGTTCGTCGACGCCAAGCAAGTCAAAGTCCTCGACAAACCCAGCCTGGAAGACGCCCGTGCCACCCTCGCGGTGCCGACTTACCTGGCGGACAAGGGCCTGAAAACTTTCGCTGACATCGCCAAGTTCGAGAAGGAGCTGGGCGGCAAGATCTACGGCATCGAGCCAGGCTCGGGGGCCAACACCCAGATCAAGGCCATGATTACCAAGAACCAGTTCGGCCTGGGCAAATTCCAACTGGTGGAATCCAGCGAGGCCGGCATGCTTGCCGCCGTGGACCGTGCGGTACGTCGCAAGGAAGCCGTGGTGTTCTTCGGCTGGGCGCCGCACCCGATGAACGTCAATATCGCGATGACTTACCTCACCGGCAGCGACGACGCCCTGGGCCCGAACGAAGGCATGGCCACCGTCTGGACCGTGACCGCGCCGACCTACGCCGAACAGTGCCCCAACGTGCACAAACTGCTGACCAACCTGACCTTCACCGCCGCCGACGAGAGCCGGATGATGCAGCCGCTGCTGGATCACAAGGACGCGCTGGAATCTGCCAAGCAGTGGCTCAAGGATCACCCGCAGGACCAAGCCCGCTGGCTGGAAGGTGTGACCACCTTCGACGGCAAACCGGCGGCGGCCAACCTGCAATTGACCAGCAAATAACCTTCTTCGAATCACCGTTTCGCGGTCACTACCGACCGCGAACGGCATCACCACGCCTGTAAGGAACCTGCCTCATGAACCACGACGTCATCATCACCTGCGCACTCACCGGTGCTGGCGACACGACCGCCAGAAGCCCACACGTGCCGGTCACTCCCAAACAAATCGCCGCCGCCGCCGTGGAGGCCGCCAAGGCCGGCGCTACCGTGGTGCACTGCCATGTGCGCGACCCCGAGACCGGCAAGTTCAGCCGCGACGTCGCCCTGTACCGCGAAGTGATGGAGCGCATCCGCGAGGCTGACATCGACATCATCGTCAACCTCACCGCCGGCATGGGCGGCGACCTCGAGATCGGCGGCGGCGAGAACCCGATGGAATTCGGTCCCAATACCGATCTGGTCGGCCCACTGACCCGCCTGGCCCATGTAGAAGAACTGCTGCCGGAAATCTGCACCCTGGACTGCGGCACCCTGAACTTCGGCGATGGCGACACGATTTACGTCTCCACCCCGGCGCAGCTGCGGGCGGGTGCCAAGCGCATCCAGGAATTGGGCGTAAAGGCCGAGCTGGAAATTTTCGACACCGGCCACCTGTGGTTCGCCAAGCAGATGATCAAGGAAGGCCTGCTCGACAACCCGCTGTTCCAACTGTGCCTGGGCATCCCATGGGGCGCGCCGGCCGACACCACCACGATGAAAGCCATGGTCGACAACCTGCCGGCCGACGCGGTGTGGGCCGGGTTCGGGATCGGCCGCATGCAAATGCCCATGGCCGCGCAAGCGGTGCTGCTGGGCGGCAACGTTCGAGTCGGCCTGGAGGACAACCTGTGGCTGGACAAGGGCGTACTCGCCACCAACGGCCAACTGGTGGAACGCGCCAGTGAAATCCTCAGCCGCCTGGGCGCGCGGGTCATGAGCCCGGCGGAAGGCCGCATCAAGATGGGCCTTACCAAACGCGGCTGACCCCCGGTCGAAACCGAATCAAAAAAAATGTGGGAGGGGCTTGCCCCCTCCCACAGGGAATCACCGAACGCTTTAGGAATTTGCCATGCGCTTTATCACTGAGATCAAAACCTTCGCCGCCCTCGGCAGCGGTGTCATCGGCAGCGGCTGGGTGTCCCGTGCCCTGGCCCACGGCCTCGATGTGGTCGCCTGGGACCCGGCGCCGGGTGCCGAAGCGGCGCTGCGCAAACGCGTCGCCAATGCCTGGGGCGCCCTGGAAAAACAGGGCCTCGCGCCCGGCGCATCCCAGGACCGCCTACGCTTTGTCCCCACCATCGAAGAATGCGTGAAAGACGCCGACTTCATCCAGGAAAGCGCCCCGGAACGCCTGGAGCTGAAACTGGAATTGCACAGCAAGATCAGCGCCGCCGCCAAGCCGAATGCGCTGATCGGCTCGAGTACCTCCGGGCTGTTGCCGAGCGAGTTCTACGAGGGGTCGACCCACCCGGAACGCTGTGTGGTCGGCCATCCATTCAACCCGGTCTATCTGTTGCCGCTGGTGGAAGTGGTCGGCGGCAAGCGCACCGCACCGGAAGCGATCCAGGCCGCGATCAAGGTGTATGAATCCCTCGGCATGCGGCCGCTGCATGTGCGCAAGGAAGTCCCCGGCTTTATCGCCGACCGCTTGCTCGAAGCGCTGTGGCGCGAGGCGCTGCACCTGGTCAATGACGGCGTGGCCACCACCGGCGAGATCGACGATGCGATCCGCTTTGGCGCCGGCCTGCGCTGGTCGTTCATGGGCACCTTCCTCACCTACACCCTGGCGGGCGGTGATGCGGGCATGCGGCACTTCATGGCGCAGTTCGGTCCGGCATTGCAGTTGCCGTGGACCTATCTGCCGGCACCGGAGTTGACCGACAAGTTGATTGACGATGTGGTCGACGGCACCAGCGACCAGTTGGGTAAACACAGCATTTCGGCGCTGGAACGCTATCGTGATGATTGCCTGCTGGCGGTGCTCGACGCGGTGAAAACCACCAAAGCCAAGCACGGCATGACCTTCGCCGAATAACGGAACCCTCACCATGCCTGCACTGACCACCTACACCACCCCAGTCCTTGCCGACTGGGTGGACTACAACGGCCACCTGCGCGATGCGTTCTACCTGCTGATCTTCAGCTACGCCACCGACGCGCTGATGGACACCCTCGGCTTGGACAGTGAAAACCGCGAAGCCAGCGGCCATTCGTTGTTCACCCTGGAACTGCACCTGAACTACCTGCACGAAGTGAAACTCGGTGCCGAAGTGGAGGTGCACACCCAACTGATCGCCCACGACGCCAAGCGCCTGCACCTCTATCACAGCCTGCATTTGGTGGGCGATGAGAAAGAACTGGCCGGCAACGAACAGATGCTGCTGCACGTTGACCTGGCAGGTCCGCATTCGGCGCCATTTACCGAGGCGACGCTGGAGAAACTCGCTGCCATCAGTACCGAGCAAGCCGACCTGCCAAGGCCCGCCCTCCTCGGCCGAGTGATTGGACTGCCACCGAAAAAATAAGGAGCCATCATGCAAACCGCCGCCGCTGTTGCCGATTTCCGTACTTACCCCAAGCTTTGCGAGCTCGCCGATACGCAGGTGCTCGACGATCAGATTCGCGTGCAATGGGCCGATGGCCGGGTCAGCCCGTTTCATCATCAGTGGTTGCGGGACAACTGTCCGTGCACGCAATGCGTGTACAGCGTGACCCGCGAGCAAGTGCTGGAAATTGTCGATGTGGATGAAAACCTCGGCGCCATCAGCGCGCGTATCGACCAGGGTTTTCTCAGCGTTGAATGGCGCGGCGGTCATCACAGCCAGTACGATCCCGGCTGGCTGCGGGCCCATGCCTATGACGATGAATCCCGCGCCGAACGCCGGGCCGCCAAACCCGAAGCCCGACTGTGGGACAGCAGCTTCGACCTGCCGGTATTCGATTACTCAGCCGTGATGCAAGACCCGAAAGCCCTGCTGCAATGGCTGTTGGCACTGCGCGATGGAGGCCTCACCCAAGTACGTGGCGTACCCACCGAACCCGGCTCCCTGGCGTGTGTTGCCGAGCGCATTTCGTTTATCCGCGAGAGCAATTTCGGTGTGTTGTTCAACGTGCAATCCAAGACCGATGCTGACAGCAATGCCTACACCGCTTTCAACCTGCCCTTGCACAGTGATTTGCCGACCCGGGAGCTGCAACCGGGGCTGCAGTTTCTGCATTGCCTGGTCAACGATGCCGACGGCGGCGAGAGTATTTTTGTCGATGGGTTTGCCATCGCCAATGCCCTGCGCCAGGAGGATCCCGAAGCATTTCGTGCGCTGTGTGAAATACCCGTGGAGTTTCGCAACAAAGACCGTCACAGCGACTACCGCCGCCTCGCGCCGATCATCGCATTGGACGCCTTGGGGGATGTGGCAGAGATTCGCATGGCCAATTTTCTGCGCGGGCCGTTCGAGACATCGGTGGCGCAGATGCCGTTGCTGTATCGGGCTTATCGGCGGTTTATCGCGATGACGCGCGAGGCGCGCTTTCGGCTGGTCAAGCGCCTGAACCCGGGCGAGCTGTGGTGCTTCGATAATCGCCGCACGTTGCATGCGCGCAATGCGTTTGATCCCACTTCGGGGGCGCGGCACTTTCAGGGTTGCTATATCGACCGGGACGAACTGCTTTCACGAATCCTGGTGCTGCAGCGCTAAAAAAGCCCCGGTCCAGCCGTGACTGGATCGGGGCAGAGTGCCTTGTGTGAGCCGTACATCCCGAGGGTGACCAAACCTTCAAGCTGCTTGCTGGCAACCAGTGTGCCTATTACTGCAGCGGGTAAATGACCCGAAAACGACACGTTCATAGCCATCTGAGCCATTCGTGCATTCTGCCCTTGCCGACCGGCCGGGGGCCTACCAGAATCCAAGTCAATCCCCGCTCCCTTCACCAGGATAAACGTCATGATGCACGCGGATTTGATTGACCAGGATGACCTGCTGAGCCAACTGCGCTCGCTGGGTTTCGAGGTATCCAGCGGCGCCAGCGCCGAACAGGCTTGCGAGTGCGCGGTACGCGGTTTGAGCGAAGCGCGGGCCAAGGCGCTCAAGGGTATGGTTGAGCAGATGTACACCGGCAGCGCGACGATTTTGCCGGCGGTGCGTCAGGCGATCGATAAGCAGTTGTTGCCGGCGCTGATGCAGTTCAAGCAGAACTCTGGCGCCTGACAGACCGCTATCGGGGGCAAACCCCCTCCCACATCTGGCCATGTTCGTCATGACAACTCGGTCAAGTATGGGAGGGGGCTTGCCCCCGATGCAGTCAACTCGGTTTAAAGCCGTACACTCGCGAAAGTCGACTCATTGCGCGCCTGACTCAACGCCGACATCGGCCCCGACAACGGTGACAACACCAGCGCCTGCGGAATCGGCATCATCGCCACCTGCTGGGCGGTATTGGAGCCTACGCGCTCATCCCGTGGCGGAATGCCGAAGTATTCGCGGTAGCACTTGGAGAAGTGCGGCGTGGACACAAAACCGCATACCGATGCCACTTCGATGATCGACATCGGCGTTTGCTTGAGCAACTGCCGCGCGCGAATCAGGCGCAGCTTGAGGTAGTAGCGCGACGGCGAGCAGTGCAGGTATTTCTGGAACAGCCGCTCCAGCTGGCGACGCGACACGGCGACGTACACCGCCAGTTCGTCCAGGTCGATCGGCTCTTCGAGGTTGGCTTCCATCAGCGCCACGATTTCTTGCAGCTTCGGCTGGTTGGTGCCAAGCATGTGCTTAAGCGGCACACGCTGGTGATCCTGTTCATTGCGGATGCGCTCGTACACGAACATTTCGGAGATCGCCGCCGACAGTTCACGGCCGTGGTCGCGGCTGATCAGGTGCAGCATCATGTCCAGCGGCGCGGTACCGCCCGAACTGGTGAAGCGGTTGCGGTCGAGGGTGAACAAACGGGTGCTCATCGACACACGCGGGAAGGCTTCCTGCATCGACGCCAGGCATTCCCAGTGCACGCTGCAATCAAAACCGTCGAGCAGGCCGGCACAGGCCAGGGCCCAACTGCCGGTGCACACCGCGCCAAGGCGACGGGACTGGCGCGCCTGGCTTTGCAGCCACGACACATGCTCACGGGTCACGGTACGCTGGATACCCACGCCGCCGCACACAATCACAGTGTCCAGGGCTGGGGCTTTGTGCATGGAAGCATCGGGGGTGATTTGCAGACCGTCGCTGGCCCACACCTGGTTGCCGTCGACACTCAGGGTTGTCCAGCGATACAGCTCGCGGCCGGACAGCTGGTTGGCCATGCGCAGCGGCTCCACGGCCGAAGCCAGGGAAATCAGCGTGAAATTGTCCAGCAGCAAAAAGCCGATGGATTGAGGCGCACGGTTCTGGGGTTGGGCCCCGGAGTTGAACGACGTCATGGCGGTATCTCCTCACACAAAGCAGGTGATGGCCTCAGGCGAGGCTCTTGTTATTGCGCTCTTCATCCGGCAAGGCGAGAGGCTTTGAATTGGTAGAGCAAATGCCATGCCTAAATTTGAATGGCTATTCAACAAATCCTGAAAACGACCTGATGACGCGTCTAAATAAGCCCGCGCGAGGAGTACGGGATAAGGCTGAAATAGACGTCGGAGCGGCCCTGCTCAACGTGTGTGAGCAGTTCGGTATCACTTGTGGGAAGGCGCTTTCAGCGCGTAGGAAAAGTCTGTCACCGCACGCACAGGTGACGGGTGGTCGCGGGGAAAATCGTTTGGAAGCTACTTATCTGTTTGCGACGCGCTAAAAGGTGGCGCTTTTGGTTGGAGTGTTCACTTTTTGAGCAGCATCGTCTGGATGACAGCCATCGGGGGCAAGCCCCCGATACCGGCGACTCGGTCTCAGCACTCCACCGCACTGACCGCCAAGCCACCTCGCGACGTCTCTTTGTATTTGTCATGCATATCCGCCCCGGTATCGCGCATGGTGCGGATCACCCGGTCCAGGGAGATAAAGTGCTGGCCATCACCGCGCAGGGCCATCTGCGCCGCGTTGATCGCCTTCACCGCTGCAATTGCATTGCGCTCGATGCACGGCACTTGCACCAACCCGCCCACCGGGTCGCAGGTCAGGCCGAGGTTGTGTTCCAGGCCGATTTCAGCGGCGTTGCACAGCTGCTCCGGGGTTGCGCCGAGGATCTCGGCCAGCCCGGCAGCGGCCATGGCGCAGGCCGAACCCACTTCACCCTGGCAACCGACTTCGGCCCCGGAGATCGAGGCGTTTTTCTTGCACAGGATCCCCACCGCCGCAGCGCTGAGCAGGTAGTCGACCACGTTGGCTTCGGTGACTTCGTCGCTGAACTTCATGAAGTAGTGCAACACCGCCGGAATGATCCCCGCCGCACCGTTGGTGGGCGCCGTGACCATGCGTCCACCGGCGGCGTTTTCTTCATTCACCGCCAGGGCGAACAGGTTGACCCATTCCATCGCACTCAAGGTCGAGCCGATCACATTGGGCTTGTTCAACTCCTGCAGGCTGCGGTGCAACTTGGCGGCGCGACGGCGCACGTTGAGGCCGCCAGGCAGAATGCCTTCGTGCTTGAGTCCCTCCTCCACGCACGCCTGCATGGCGCGCCAGAGCTTCATCAGGCCACTGCGGATTTCGTCTTCGGAGCGCCAGACCTTTTCGTTGGCCAGCATCAGTTCGGCGACGCGCAGGTTGTGGGTCTTGCACAGCTGTAACAACTCCACGGCGCTGGAAAAATCATACGGCAACTCGGTGCGGTCCATGTCCGCCACGCCGCTCTGCGCCTGGGCTTCATCCACCACGAAACCACCGCCCACTGAGTAATAGGTGTCGCGATGCAGCTCGCCATCAGCGCCAAACACCACCAGGGTCATGGCGTTGGGGTGGAACGGCAGGTTTTCGTCAAGCAGGCGCATGTCCCGGGCCCACACGAAAGGCACCGGCAAACGCCCATCCAGCAGCAGGGTGTCGGTCTCACGCAGGGTGTGGATACGCAGGCCGATTTGCGACGGATCGATCGCGTCCGGCCACTCGCCCATCAGGCCCATGATGGTGGCGGTGTCGCTGCCGTGGCCGATGCCGGTGGCCGACAATGAGCCGTAGAGCTGAACTTCGACGCGCCTGACCTGTTCCAACAGTTCACGTTCACGTAACCCTTGAACGAACAACGCCGCGGCGCGCATGGGGCCGACGGTGTGAGAACTAGAAGGCCCGATGCCGATCTTGAACAGGTCGAAAACACTGATAGCCATTGCGGTAGAACTCCTCGATAAGCACGGCCAGGCTTGAACGAGGTGCTACGCTCAGATCGCCCAGATGGCGGCATCATCAAGGTTTTATTCGCTGCCACGGCGTCTCACACCGACGCACCCATGCTCACCAGCGTCGCTCCCGTGCGATCGCCTGTTTTGGCCGTTTTCAGCGGTGCAGATGGGCAAAAACAGCAGTTTTGACTTGGGAAAAACCTGTAAGCGACGTCACCGACACTGGATACGACCCTCCCTGTACTGGATACGACGCCCCCTGTAGGCGTCAGATTTTCGCTGGTACATGATCAGTCTCGACTCGTTTGCAAGGCACCGTGGCAGAGCTGTTGCCGCACGCTCCAACCGCAACACTTATAAAGCGCGGCGAATGCCGCCAGAAAAAACACAGGAGTCTACCCAGATGAAAGGTTCACCCTCGTTGTTGTTGGCCGCCATGCTGAGTCTGCCAGTCATGGCGCACGCCGCAGAACCGGAACAGTGCAAGACCGTCAACTTCTCCGATGTCGGCTGGACCGACATCACTGTCACCACCGCAACCACCAGCGAAATCCTCAAGGGCCTGGGCTACAAGACCAAGACCACGATGATTTCCGTTCCAGTGACCTACAAGTCCCTGGCCGACGGCAAGAACATGGACGTGTTCCTCGGCAACTGGATGCCGACCATGGAAAACGACATCAAGCAGTACCGTGATGCCGGCACCGTGGAAACCGTGCGCGCCAACCTGGAAAACGCCAAGTACACCCTGGCGGTACCCGAGGCGCTGTACAACAAAGGCCTGAAAGACTTCGCCGATATCGCCAAATTCAAGGAAGAGCTGGGCGGCAAGATCTACGGCATCGAGCCGGGTAACGACGGCAACCGCACCATTCAGACCCTGATCGACAAAGACGCCTTCGGCCTCAAGACCGCCGGCTTCAAAGTCGTCGAATCCAGCGAAGCCGGGATGCTCTCCCAGGTGGAGCGCGCCACCAAGCGTGACCAGGCCATTGTGTTCCTTGGCTGGGAACCGCACCCGATGAACACCCGCTTCAAGATGAAATACCTGACCGGGGGTGACGACTCGTTCGGCCCCAACTACGGCCAGGCCACCATCTACACCAACACCCGCAAGGGCTACACCGAGGAATGCAGCAACGTCGGTCAGTTGCTGAAGAACCTGGTGTTCACCTTGAACATGGAAAGCACCCTGATGGGTAATGTCCTGGACGACAAGATGAAGCCCGACGCCGCCGCCAAGGCCTGGCTGAAAAAGAACCCGCAAGTCCTCGACACCTGGCTTGCTGGTGTCAACACCGTCGATGGCAAACCAGGCCTGGAAGCCGTCAAAGCGTATCTAAACAAGTAACTGCTGACCCCGGGGCGGTACGCTGCCCCGGGATGTTTTCCCTCTTCGCATGTGGACATTCACTACCATGCTGACTGAACAGAAAATCCCACTAGGCCAGTACATCGCTGCCTTCGTCGAATGGTTGACCCAACACGGCGCCAACTACTTCGACGCAATCGCATCGACACTGGAAACGATGATCCACGGCGTGACGTTTGCGCTGACCTGGTTCAATCCGCTGGCATTGATCGGTCTGATTGCGCTGCTGGCTCACTTTATTCAACGTAAATGGGGACTGACTGTTTTTGTCATCGCCTCCTTCCTGCTGATCCTGAACCTTGGGTACTGGCAGGAAACCATGGAAACCCTCGCCCAGGTGCTGTTCGCCACCCTGGTCTGCGTGGTCATTGGTGTGCCGCTGGGCATTGTTGCCGCGCACAAACCCATGTTCTACACCCTGATGCGGCCGGTGCTCGATCTGATGCAGACCGTACCGACCTTCGTCTACCTCATCCCTACCCTGACCCTCTTCGGGCTGGGTGTGGTGCCTGGTTTGATCTCCACGGTGGTGTTCGCGATTGCCGCGCCCATCCGCCTGACCTACCTGGGTATCCGTGATGTACCGCAAGAGTTGATGGACGCCGGCAAGGCCTTTGGCTGCTCGCGCCGTCAGTTGCTCTCGCGCATTGAACTGCCCCACGCCATGCCGAGCATCGCTGCCGGTATTACCCAATGCATCATGCTGTCGTTGTCGATGGTGGTGATCGCCGCCCTGGTGGGCGCCGATGGCCTCGGCAAGCCGGTGGTCAACGCGCTGAACACCGCCGACATCGCCCTGGGCTTTGAAGCCGGCCTGGCGATTGTGCTGCTGGCCATCATGCTCGACCGCATCTGCAAACAACCCGACGCCAAAGTAGGGGGTGATGCATGAGCATTATCCGATTCGACAATGTCGACGTAATCTTCTCCAAAGACCCACGTGAAGCGCTCAAGCTGCTGGACCAGGGCATGAGCCGTAACGAAATCCTGAAAAAAACCGGGCAGATTGTCGGCGTTGAAAAAGCCAGCCTGGATGTGGAAAAAGGCGAGATCTGCGTGCTGATGGGCCTGTCGGGCTCCGGCAAGTCGAGCCTGCTGCGCTGCATCAACGGCCTCAATACCGTCAGCCGTGGCCAGCTGTTCGTGGAGCATGAAGGTCGCCAGATCGACATCGCCTCCTGCACCCCCGCCGAGCTGAAAATGATGCGCACCAAGCGCATCGCCATGGTGTTCCAGAAGTTCGCCCTGATGCCTTGGCTGACGGTGCGCGAGAACATCAGCTTTGGTCTGGAAATGCAGGGCCGTCCGGAAAAAGAACGGCGCAAGCTGGTGGATGAAAAACTTGAGCTGGTGGGCCTGACCCAGTGGCGCAACAAGAAGCCGGATGAACTGTCCGGCGGCATGCAACAGCGCGTCGGCCTGGCCCGCGCGTTGGCGATGGACGCCGACATCCTGTTGATGGACGAGCCCTTCTCCGCCCTCGACCCGCTGATCCGCCAAGGCCTGCAGGACGAATTGCTGGAACTGCAAAGCAAGCTGAGCAAGACCATCGTGTTCGTCAGCCACGACCTCGACGAGGCGCTGAAACTGGGCAGCCGTATCGCGATCATGAAAGACGGCAAGATCATCCAGTACAGCGTGCCGGAAGAGATCGTGCTGAACCCGGCGGACGACTACGTACGCACCTTCGTCGCCCACACCAACCCGCTGAACGTACTGTGCGGCCGCAGCCTGATGCGCACGCTGGACAACTGCAAACGCGTCAACGGTTCGGTGTGCCTGGATCCGGGTGGCGACTCATGGCTGGACCTGGCTGAAGGCAACACCATCCAGGGCGCGCGGCAGAATGGCGTGGTGATGAATTTGCAGAACTGGGCACCGGGGCAACCGGTGGAAGGTTTGGGCCGGGTACCGACACTGGTGGATTCGAATATCGGCATGCGTGATGCGCTGCAGATTCGTTATCAGACGGGGAACAAGCTGGTGTTGCATGACAACAACCAGGTGGTGGGGATCCTGGGCGACAGCGAGCTCTACCATGCCTTGCTGGGCAAAAACCTGGGCTAGCAGCCATTAGAGAAACTGGGTCAAAAATGTGGGAGGGGGCTTGCTCCCGATAGCGGTGGATCAGTAACAGATGGACTGACTGACACACCGCTATCGGGAGCAAGCCCCCTCCCACATTTAAAGCACCACCTGGCTCAACTATCAGCTATAGACACGGCCAAGGAGCTGCCGATGGCTTTCAAACTGATCGAGCACGTCCCGGGTGATCTGTTCCTGGGCGAAGCCCATCAGGTCGTACTCCTGAGGCCCGTTGTGCAGGTACACCTCGGCACGGTAATAGCGGGTGCGCTCTTCTTCAGGCAGGTCGCTCGGTGCCGACGAGTAGGCATCCAGGCTCACTTCGTAAACAAACGGATTGCCCTCTTCCATCTCGATGCGCACACCGATGCAGCGCTTGGACTTACCCAACAGCGTCTGCACTTCCAACCCTTGCTCTCGCAACGCGACCGCCGCCTCTTCCAGCGCCGGCGTGACATGCTTGTCCATAAAGCGCTGCACAGTGCCCTGGCTCGGTTGCAGGTCGAGTGCCGTCAAGCGCTCGCTGAAGCCACGACGCCCGCGTTCAGCCAGTTGCGCCTGCTCCTGTTCGATCGCCACGTCCTGGCGCATCGCCTTGTGCAAACCGAACATAAAGACAATCAGCACCACCGAGAACGGCAGCCCCGCCAGCACCACCATGGTTTGCATGGCTTCGAAGTTGCCGGCAAACAGCAGGCCGATGGTCACCAGGGTGATCACCGCCGACCAGAAGATGCGCAACCAGTGCGGCGCATCTTCATCCACATTGCCGCCCTTGCAGGAAAGGTTGGCCATCATCACCGCACCGGAATCCGCCGGGGTCAGGAACAACACAAAGCCCACAAAGATCGACACGCCGATGACGACTTTCGACGCAGGGTAATGCTCCAGCAGTTGGTAGATGGCCATGGACGGTTGTTCCAGCGCCGTCTTGCCCAACTCCACCGCACCGTGGTTGAGCACCAGGTCCAACGCCGAGTTACCGAAGATCGACAGCCACGCCAGGGTAAAGCCCAGCGGAATCAGCAGCACGCCGGCCACCAGTTCACGCACCGTGCGGCCACGGGAAATACGCGCGATGAACATGCCCACGAATGGCGCCCAGGAAATCCACCAGGCCCAGTAGAACAGGGTCCACAGGCCCATCCAGCGTTCGGTCTTGTCACCATCGCCTTCGTACACATAGAGGTCGAAGGTTTTCAGCACGATGCCGTTGAGGTAGTCACCGGTGTTCTGCACCAGGCCGTTGAGCAGGTGCAGGGTCGGGCCGAACAGCAGCACGAAGATCAGCAAACCGCTGAACAGCACGATGTTGAGGTTGGACAGGCGGCGGATGCCGTTCTCCACGCCCGACACGGCGGCGATGGTCGCCACGGTGCTCATCACAATGATCACGATCAGCAGGTTGGTGTTGCTGTGCGCCATGCCGAACAGGTTTTCCAGGCCGGACGACACCTGCATCGAACCGATGCCCAGGTTAGTCACCAGGCCCAGCAGGGTCACGAACATGCCGAAACCATCCACCGCGTGACCAGCGGCGCCCTTGACCCAACGCTCGCCCACCAGCGGGTACAACGCCGAACGCAGGGCCAGCGGCTGGTTATGCCGGTAGGCAAAGTACGCCACGGCCAGGCCGACCAGCGCATAGATCGCCCAGCCATGCAGGCCCCAGTGCAGGAAAGTCAACTGCAGCGCCTGACGTGCCGCGCCGTTGCTGGCGGCGGCGCCTTCCGGCGGGTTGAAGTAGTGATCCAGCGGCTCCGAAGCGCCGAAGTACAGCAACGAGATACCGATGCCCGACGAGAACAACATGCCGGCCCAGGCGCCGTAGCTGAAGTCCGGGGTGTCGTCCTTGCTGCCCAGTTTCAATTTGCCGTAGGACGAAAACGCCAGGCCGACCACAAACACCAGGTAGGCGGCGATGACCACCATGTAGTACCAGCCAAAGCTTTTGGAAAGCCAGGCCTGGGCTACGCCGAGCATGCGCCCGGCCTCCTGCGGGGCGATGATCAGAATGGCAGTCAACAACAGAATCAGCGCGGTGGAGGTGTAGAACACCCAACCGTTGACCCGCACCTTTTCCGGCGGGGTCTTTATAAGAGAGGCAGAACTCATGGCGCAGATGCTCCAGGCAGTGCGAGAGAGAAACACAAGGCAACGGTTATCCCGACCTATCGATTTTTCGGCAGTCGACGGACGGGTGTTATAAAGACACCCCGAAAATCCTTGAGCCCCACCAGGCAGTGGGCAGGCCTTGATACCGCCTGTTTCAAAGGTTTTTGCAGGTGTCAGATGTCGCGGCCTTCACGTAGGAAATACCTGTAGGCAGCGACCATTTGTCGCAGAGCTTATTCTTTGTTGATTGAACGTTCAATCAAAACAAAATAGACTGGCCTTCAAGTCGACGAACGTTCATCGCCCGTCGGCAGGCCTAAGGAGAGGTGCTAGATGCCCAAGGTCGGTATGCAACCCATACGCCGCCAACAGTTGATCGAAGCCACGTTGACGGCCATCGATCAGGTCGGAATGGGAGATGCCAGCATTGCGCTGATCGCCCGTTTGGCCGGGGTCTCGAACGGCATCATCAGTCACTACTTTCAGGACAAGAACGGCCTGATCGCCGCGACGATGCGGTACTTGATGAATGTGCTGATCGAGAACGTCCACGAACGCAGGCTTGCGCTGAAGGACGACAGCCCACGGGCGCACCTTCGGGTGATCATCGAGGGCAACTTCGACGCCAGCCAGGTCAATGGCCCGGCAATGAAAACCTGGCTGGCCTTCTGGGCCGCCAGCATGCATCACCCGTCATTGCACAGGTTGCAGCGGATCAACGATCAACGTCTGTATTCCAACCTGTGCTGCCAGTTCCGCCGAGTGCTGCCGCTGCCGCACGCACGCAAAGCAGCCAGAGGCCTGGCGGCCCTGATCGACGGTTTGTGGTTGCGCGGTGCCCTGTCGGGAGACGCTTTCGACACGGCGCAGGCGCAACGGATCGCTTACGAATACATGGATTTCCAATTGGCCAAGCAGGTGAGTTAGAGCCCTTACAAACGCTCAGCCCCTGAACGTCCGCCGCTCAGTGTTGCCACACCCTTATGGCCCACTGTGCGGCGGGTAACGCCAACCACTTATGCACTTGCGAGGACTTTATGGCCCGTTTCGACCTGCAAAAACTCTACATTGACGGCGGCTACAGCGACGCTGGCAGCGATGCCACCTTCGAAGCCATCAACCCGGCTAACGGTGAAGTTCTCGCCCAAGTGCAACGCGCAACGAAAGAAGACGTTGAACGTGCCGTGGTCAGCGCCGAAAAAGGCCAGAAAATCTGGGCTGCGATGACCGCCATGGAGCGTTCGCGCATCCTGCGTCGTGCCGTCGACATCCTGCGCGAGCGCAACGACGAGCTGGCCGCCCTGGAAACCCTGGACACCGGTAAAGCCTTCTCCGAAACCCAGTACGTCGACATCGTTACCGGCGCTGACGTGCTGGAATACTACGCAGGCCTGGTGCCGGCCATCGAAGGCGAGCAGATCCCACTGCGCGACACTTCGTTCGTCTACACCCGCCGCGAGCCGCTGGGCGTGGTCGCCGGTATCGGCGCCTGGAACTACCCGATCCAGATTGCCCTGTGGAAATCCGCACCGGCCCTGGCCGCCGGTAACGCGATGATCTTCAAGCCAAGCGAAGTTACCTCGCTGACCACCCTGAAACTGGCCGAGATCTACACCGAAGCCGGCGTTCCAGCAGGCGTGTTCAACGTCTTGACCGGCAGCGGCCGTGAAGTCGGCACCTGGCTGACCGAGCACCCGCGCATCGAGAAAGTCTCGTTCACCGGCGGCACCGACACCGGCAAGAAAGTCATGGCCAGCGCGTCGAGCTCTTCGCTCAAGGAAGTGACCATGGAACTGGGCGGCAAATCGCCGCTGATCGTGTTCGAAGACGCCGACCTGGATCGTGCCGCCGACATCGCGATGATGGCCAACTTCTACAGCTCCGGCCAGGTCTGCACCAACGGCACTCGTGTGTTCGTGCCCAAGCACCTGCAAGCCGCGTTCGAAGCCAAGATCGTTGAACGTGTTGCCCGTATCCGCGTCGGCGACCCGCAAGACGCCAACACCAACTTCGGTCCGCTGGTCAGCTTCGCCCACATGGAAAGCGTGCTGGGCTACATCGCCAAAGGTAAGGAAGAAGGTGCCCGCGTACTGTGCGGCGGCGACCGCCTGACCGACGGCGACTTCGCCAAAGGCGCCTTCGTGGCCCCGACCGTGTTCACCGACTGCACCGACGAGATGACCATCGTCCGTGAAGAAATCTTCGGCCCGGTGATGAGCATCCTCACCTACGAAACCGAAGAAGAAGTGATCCGCCGCGCCAACGACACCGACTTCGGCCTGGCCGCGGGCCTGGTGACCAAGGACCTGAACCGCGCCCACCGCGTGATTCATCAGCTGGAAGCGGGCATCTGCTGGATCAACGCCTGGGGCGAATCCGACGCGAAGATGCCGGTCGGCGGCTACAAGCAATCCGGTGTGGGCCGTGAGAACGGCATCAGCTCGCTGAACAACTTCACCCGCATCAAATCGGTACAGGTTGAGCTGGGCGACTACGCCTCGGTGTTCTAACAGATCCGGGATTCGCCTTTGTGGTGAGCGGGCTTGCCCCGCGCTGGGCTGCGCAGCAGCCCCATCCCGGACACCACTGTTTGACTGACCTGACCATCTCCAAAGAGGGTGCATTTATGTCCCAAGAATACGACTACATCATTGTGGGTGCCGGCTCCGCCGGTAACACCCTGGCGACCCGTCTGACCGAAGACGAAGGCGTCACCGTCCTGCTGCTGGAAGCCGGCGGCCCCGACTACCGCCTCGATTTCCGTACCCAAATGCCCGCCGCCCTGGCCTTCCCGCTGCAAGGCCGCCGCTACAACTGGGCCTACGAAACCGATCCGGAGCCACACATGGACGGCCGCCGGATGGAATGCGGTCGCGGCAAGGGCCTGGGTGGCTCTTCGCTGATCAACGGCATGTGCTACATCCGTGGCAACGCCATGGACTACGACAACTGGTCGAAGCTGCCAGGCCTGGAAGACTGGAGCTACCTCGATTGCCTGCCGTATTTCCGCAAGGCCGAAACCCGCGACATCGGCCCGAACGACTGGCACGGCGGCGATGGTCCGGTGAGCGTGACCACGCCTAAAGCGGGCAATAACCCGCTGTTCCACGCCATGGTTGAAGCGGGCGTGCAGGCCGGTTACCCGCGCACCGAAGACTTGAACGGCTACCAGCAGGAAGGCTTCGGCCCGATGGACCGTACCGTCACGCCTAATGGCCGTCGCGCCAGCACCGCGCGCGGTTACCTGGACACCGCCAAGAAGCGTTCCACACTGACCATCGTCACCCACGCCCTCACCGACAAAGTGTTGTTCGAAGGCAAGCGTGCCGTGGGCGTGCGTTACCTGATCGGTGCCGCCGAAGAGCGCGTTGAAGCCCGTGCGCGTAAAGAAGTACTGGTGTGCAGCGGCGCAATCGCTTCGCCGCAACTGCTGCAACGCTCCGGCGTGGGCCCGGCCAAACTGCTGGAAAGCCTCGACATCCCGGTGGTCCACGACCTGCCTGGCGTCGGCGAAAACCTGCAGGACCACCTTGAGCTGTACCTGCAATATGCGTGCACCCAGCCGGTGTCGCTGTACCCGTCGCTGCTCTGGTACAACCAGCCGGCCATCGGTGCCGAATGGCTGTTCAACGGCACCGGCATCGGCGCCAGCAACCAGTTCGAAGCGGGCGGTTTTATCCGGACCCGTGAAGAATTCGAATGGCCGAACATCCAGTACCACTTCCTGCCGGTCGCGATTAACTACAACGGCAGCAACGGTGTGAAAGAGCACGGTTTCCAGGCGCACATGGGCTCCATGCGCTCGCCGAGCCGTGGCCGCGTGCAACTGAAGTCGAAGAACCCACGGGACTACCCGAGCATCCTCTTCAACTACATGGCCACCGAGCAGGACTGGCAGGAATTCCGCGACGGCATCCGCCTGACCCGTGAAATCATGCAGCAGCCGGCACTCGATCCCTACCGTGGCCGCGAAATCAGTCCGGGCATCGAGGTGCAAACCGATGAGCAGTTGGACAAGTTCATCCGCGAGCACGCCGAAACCGCATTCCATCCGTCCTGCTCGTGCAAGATGGGCGACGACGAGATGGCCGTGGTCGATGGCGAAGGCCGCGTGCACGGCATGCAGGGTCTGCGCGTAGTCGATGCGTCGATCATGCCGATCATCACCACCGGCAACCTGAACGCGCCGACGATCATGATCGCCGAGAAAATCGCCGACAAGATCCGTGGCCGCCAGCCGCTGCCGCGCAGCACTGCCGACTACTACGTGGCCGGCGATGCGCCGGTGCGGGGCAAGCCGTTGCGTGAAGTGGGGCCGACTGCGCAGTAACTGATTCACTGCGGTGCCTTCATCGGGGGCAAGCCCCCTCCCACATTTGAATGTATTCACAAATCAAGTGTGGGAGGGGGCTTGCCCCCGATAGGGCCCGATCAGGCACTGCAAACCTTGCCTCTACACTTTCCTTGATCAGCCCCCAGCCCAGGCCTACTCTGTTTGCCTGCCCGCGCTGAGCCGCCCACAAGGAAGGCCCCATGTTCGAACACCACGCCACACTCAAAAAGCATTTCAGTGCCCTGCGCACCACCGCCGACTTCTTCTCCCTGCGCTACGTGCGCGAATCCGGCCAGTACCTGTCGGTGCGCAAGAACGTCGCCGAACCGCCCCACCTGAACCACGACGAAGGCGTCATGCTCACCGTGCGTGTCAACGGTGCGGAGGCCTACGCCGCCACCCACGATATTTCCCTTGCCGGCCTGCAAGCCGCCCTTGAGCGCGCCGAGCAGCAAGCCCGCCTGATAAAACCGCACGCCCTGCTCGACCTGCGCGACCAACAGGTGTCCAGCGACGTCGCCGACTACCTGTCGCCAAACCTCGAGCACGCCTTCCCGTCCCTGAGCGACTGCTACCAACTGCTCGGCGATGAGTCCTCGGCAGTGCCCCAGGACGAGCGCCTGGTGAACTGGGAAGTCAGCCTCGGCCTGACCCATGTCGAGCAGATCTACCTCAACAGTGCCGGCGCCGAACTGCGCCAGGCCCAGCGGTTTGTGTTCCCCGGCGTCAATGTCACGGCCTACGACGGCAACGACAGCCAGTCGCGCACCCTCGGTGGCAGCAACTTCGGCCAGCAAGGCGGGTTTGACGTGATCAGCCGCTTCGGCCTGGTCGGCGCCGCGCCGCGCATTGCCGACGAAGCCCTGCAACTGCTGCTGGCGCCAAACACGCCCCAGGGCCCGCGCGACCTGCTGCTGATGCCCGACCAGATGATCCTGCAGATCCACGAGTCCATCGGCCACCCGCTGGAACTCGACCGCATCCTCGGCGATGAGCGCAATTACGCCGGTACCAGTTTTGTGAAGGCCAGCGACTTCGGCCAGCTGCAATACGGCTCCAAGCTGTTGAACGTGACGTTCGACCCGGACATTCCCGA
This sequence comes from Pseudomonas sp. BR20, assembly GCF_050780135.1. Classification (NCBI taxonomy): domain Bacteria; kingdom Pseudomonadati; phylum Pseudomonadota; class Gammaproteobacteria; order Pseudomonadales; family Pseudomonadaceae; genus Pseudomonas; species Pseudomonas sp. BR20. Next base: position 6,327,351 of record NZ_CP172012.1, read on the forward strand.
GCAACTGGCCAGCTACGGCCATGACGACGACGGCACCGCGGCCAGCAAGCAATTCCTGATCCGCGAAGGGCTGCTGCTCAAGCCGCTGGGTGGGGCGTTGTCGCAGTTCCGCTCGGGCATGGGCGGCGTGGCCAATAGCCGCGCCAGCAGCTGGAACCGCCCGCCGATCGACCGCATGGCCAACCTGAATATCGAAGCCGGCGATAAGAGCCTGGCGCAACTGATTGGCGGCATCGAACACGGCATCCTGATGTCGACCAACCGTTCGTGGTCCATCGACGATGCCCGCAACAAGTTCCAGTTCGGCTGCGAGTGGGGCCAGTTGATTGAAAACGGCGAACTCAAGGGCGTGGTGAAAAACCCCAACTACCGGGCGATTTCCGCGCAGTTCTGGCGCAACCTCAGCGCCGTGGGCGACGCCAGCACCTTCAAGGTGTTGGGCACGCCGAACTGCGGCAAGGGCGAGCCCAACCAGGTGATCCGCGTCGGTCATGCATCGCCGGCCTGCGTGTTCAGCAACGTTGATGTATTTGGGGGAGATGCCTGATGAACACCTTCAAGGCATTGGTGCAGTGGCTCAAGCAGGCCATCACCGACAAGGAACGATTCCACTTGGGCTACGCGGCAGAATCGTCCGAGTTCGTGCGCTTCAACCACGCCAAGGTGCGTCAGGCCGGCCAAGTGCAGCAGGCCAGCCTCAACCTCAAGCTGATCAACGATGGCCGCCATGCCGACCTCGGCATCACCCTGGCCGGCGAGCCCGAGCTGGATCGCCAGCGCCTCGCCGACGGCCTGCAGCAACTGCGCGAAACCCTGCCGCTGCTGCCCCATGACCCGTACCTGTTGCTCAACCACAACGCCTGGCAAAGCCACAACGAACAGGCCCGCCCCCTGCCCGACCTGGTCCAGGTGCTGGAAGAAATCAGCCGGGCGGCCGATGGCGTCGACTTGGTCGGTTTCTACGCCGCCGGCCCGATCAGCCGGGGCTTTGCCAGTTCGGACGGCGCGTTTGGCTGGCATCAGGCCAATAGCTTCAACTTCGATTTCAGCCTGTTCCACGCCAATGGCGAGGCGGTAAAAGCCAGCTACGCCGGCGACGCCTGGGACAGCGCCGAGTTCGCCCGACGCTTCCAGCTGGCGCGTGAACAGCTGGAATTCCTCGGCCGCCCGCTGCACCCATTGACGCCCGGACAGTACCGCGCCTACCTCGCCCCGGCGGCATTGGAAGAAATCCTCAGCATCATCACCTGGGGCGGTTTTTCCGCCCAGGCTATCGCCAGCAAAGGCAGCTCGTTGCAACGGCTGTATGCCGGCGAGCAGTCCTTGAGCCCGCTGGTGACGGTGAAAGAACACATCACCGACTCCCTGAGCCAGGCGTTCTCCAGCGAAGGCTACCCGCGCAGTGACGTCACGCTGATCAACGCCGGCCAGGCCGACGGCCAACTGGTGAACTCGCGCAGCGCCGCCGAATATGGCCTCAGCGCCAACGGCGCCAGCGGCGACGAATCACCCAGCGCCTTGCAGATCGCAGCGGGCAACCTGGCCCAGGCCGATATCCTCAAGCAACTGGGCACCGGGCTCTACATCAGCAACCTGTGGTACCTGAACTACTCCGACCTGCCCGCCGCACGCCTGACCGGCATGACGCGCTTCGCCACGTTCTGGGTGGAAGACGGCGAGATCAAGGCGCCGGTCAGCACCATGCGTTTTGATGACAGCGTCTACCAGTTGCTCGGTTCGCAACTGGAAGCGCTGACCGCTGAGCGCGAACTGCTGCTGTCGGCCAGCACCTATAGCCAGCGCAATACCGCCTCCAACCTGTTGCCGGGGGCCTTGGTAAAACGCCTGACCCTGACCCTGTAAATACAACCCCCCTGTGGGAAGGGGCCTTGCCCCCTCCCACATTGTCTTGTGCTGATTTCAGACACCTCGGTTTCGGCCCTTCCTACCGTAAATTCTCTTCCTCCCAGTCTGCACGGGCAGCCTGTTGTCGCCTGTGAAAAACCTCGTTATAACGGTTAGTGGCCCCCCGCCACCCCACCCACGAGAGCATGACCTTGCCCGGGAAGGGCAAGCTGGAGCGTTGACATGAACCATGGAAGTTTTGTCATAGAAAAGCTGTTCAAGCACTACAACGTTCATGTTGAGCAGCTGGGAAACGATTCGGAAAAGAAGACCATCCTGATGGTCAATGGCGCACTGTCCACCACACGTTCATTCGCGCGTACCAGCAAGTGCCTGGCCGAGCATTTCAATGTGCTGTTGTTCGACCTGCCCTTCTCGGGCTATTCCCGCGAACACAACACCGACCTGGACCTGGTGACCAAGGACGACGAGGTGCAAATCCTGCGCGCCCTGGTGGAGCGCTTCCAGGTCAACCATCTGGTCTCGGCCTCTTGGGGCGGTATCTCGACGCTGCTGACCCTGGCGCACAACCCGCCGTCTATCGAAAGCTCGGTGGTGATGGCCCTGGCGCCCAACCTCAACCAGGCAATGCTCGACTATGTAGAGCGCGTGCGTGTGCTGATCGAGGCCGATGACAAATCCGCAGTCGGGCACCTGCTCAACGAGACCGTGGGCAAATACCTGTCGCCCCGGCTCAAGCGCAACAACCACCGGCACCTGTCGAACATGGCCACCACCGAGTACCGCCAGGCGCGCTTTCATATCCACCAGGTGCTGGCATTGGGTGATGGCAACTACCTGCCGGCACTGCGACAGATCGAAACCCCGGTGCACTTTCTCAACGGCACGCTGGACGAATACACCCCCGCCGCTGATGCCCAACTGTTCAAACACTACGTCGACCGCAGCAGCTTTGCCGTGGCCGAACACACCGGGCATTTACTCGACCTGGAGTCCCGCGAGGCCGCTTTGGCGGTGCACCGTGCGTTGTTGGATTTCCTGGTGGGAGAGCACGCGAACTTGTCGGACTTAGACGAACCGCCAGTGGGAAAAGGAGCGACGAATGGCGCATAATCGCCGACACATAGCCGGCTAACAAAAAGGTACCCCATGCCAGATCGTGCCCCTCTCGATGCCAAGACCGCCCGCTGGCTCCCCTGGGTGGTAGCGATTGCCTTCTTCATGCAATCGCTGGATGGGACGATTCTCAACACTGCACTGCCGGCCATGGCCCGAGACCTGGCGGAAAACCCGCTGCGCATGCAAGGGGTGGTGATCGCCTACATGCTCACCGTCGCCTTGCTGATCCCGGCCTCGGGCTGGATCGCCGACCGCTTCGGCACCAAGAAAATCTTCTTCGGCGCGATCATGCTGTTCAGCATCGGCTCCTTGCTGTGCGCGCTGTCCAGCAGCCTGACCATGCTGGTGGGCGCACGGGTCATCCAGGGGCTGGGTGGTGCGCTGATGCTGCCGGTCGGCCGACTCGTGGTTCTACGCGCCTACCCCCGCTCCGAGCTGGTGCGGATCATGGGCTTCATCACCATCCCCGGCCTGCTCGGGCCCTTGCTCGGCCCGACCATGGGCGGCTGGATGGTGCAGTACCTGACGTGGCACTGGATCTTCCTGATCAACCTGCCGGTGGGCATGATCGGTTGCTACGCCGTGTGGAAGTTCATCCCCGACCTGCGCGGCAGCGAGCGCACGCGCTTCGATGGCATCGGTTTTCTATTGTTCGGTGCGGCGATGGTGCTGATCACCATTGCCATGGAAGGCTTGGGCGAGCTGCACCTGCCGCACCTGCGGGTGATGTTGCTGCTGTTCGGCGGGTTGGCGTGCCTGGCGGCGTATTGGCTGCGCGCCGGGCATATCGATAACCCACTGTTCTCGCCGGCGCTGTTCAAGACCCGCACCTTTGCCGTGGGCATCCTCGGCAACCTGTTTGCGCGCCTGGGCAGCGGTGCGTTGCCGTTCCTGGTGCCGTTGCTGCTGCAAGTGGCCCTGGGTTATTCACCGTCCCAGGCCGGCATGAGCATGCTGCCCCTGGCAGCGGCGGCGATGTTCGCCAAGTCGGTGGCGCGCCCGTTGATCGAGCGCCTGGGTTATCGCGTGGTATTGACCAGCAATACCCTGGCCCTGGGCATCATGTTGGCGAGCATGGGCCTGGTCAGCGAACAGACGCCCTACCCGCTGCTGCTGGCCATGCTGGCGGTGCTGGGGGCGATCAACTCGCTGCAATTTACCGCGATGAACACCGTCACCCTGATCGACCTCGACGACGCCCAGGCCAGCAGCGGCAACAGTTTGCTGTCGGTGGTGGCGCAACTGTCCCTGAGCCTGGGGGTGGCCTGCGCCGGTGCGCTGCTCGGCGGGTTTACCGCCGAAGCGGGCAACGACGGCGTGAGCACGGTGCTCGGCGCGTTCCAGCTGACCTTCCTCACCGTGGGCATCATGGCGATGCTGGCGGCGGCGATCTTCCTGCAACTGTCGCCCCAAGACGGCAAACGGGCGGCCAACCCGGAACAGCATATCGAGCATTAACGGGCGTCTCGTCTAGAACTTGCGGGGAAATTCCCACAGGGCTGGTACACTGCGCGACATTTTGTTTTGCAGAGCCAGTCCCGTGACTACCATCGCCACCGCTTTTAATACTTTGCCCCTGTCCGCCGCCATGCTGGCTAACCTCGACTCGCTGGGTTATGTCGAGATGACGCAGATCCAGGCGCAAAGCTTGCCGGTGATCCTCAAGGGGCTGGACCTGATTGCCCAGGCCAAGACCGGCAGCGGCAAGACCGCTGCGTTCGGCATCGGCCTGCTGAACCCGATCAACCCGCGCTACTTCGGCTGCCAGGCCCTGGTGATGTGCCCGACCCGTGAGCTGGCCGACCAGGTCGCCAAGGAAATCCGCCGCCTGGCCCGCGCCGAAGACAACATCAAGGTCCTGACCCTGTGTGGCGGCGTGTCCCTCGGCCCGCAGATCGCCTCCCTTGAGCACGGCGCCCACGTGATCGTCGGCACCCCGGGCCGTATCCAGCAACACCTGCGCAAAGGTTCGCTGGTGCTGGACGGCTTGAACACCCTGATCCTCGACGAAGCCGACCGCATGCTTGACATGGGCTTCTACGACGCCATCGAAGACATCATCAGCAAGACCCCGCCGCGCCGCCAGACCCTGCTGTTCTCGGCCACCTACCCGGTGAGCATCAAGCAGTTGGCCTCGAAGTTCATGCGCGCGCCGCAGCAAGTGAAAGCCGAAGCGTTCCACTCCGACGACCAGATCGAGCAGCGTTTCTACGAGATCTCCCCGGAAGAGCGCATGGACGCCGTGACCAAGGTGCTGGCGCATTTCCGCCCGGCCTCTTGCGTGGCGTTCTGCTTCACCAAGCAGCAAGTGCAGGAAACCGTGGATCACCTGACGTCCAAGGGCATTTCCGCCGTCGGCCTGCATGGCGACCTGGAACAGCGCGACCGTGATCAGGTGTTGGCGATGTTCGCCAACCGCAGTACCTCGGTGCTGGTGGCCACCGACGTCGCCGCCCGCGGCCTGGACATTGACGCGCTGGACATGGTGATCAACGTCGAACTGGCCCGCGACTCGGAAATCCACATCCACCGCGTGGGCCGTACCGGTCGCGCCGGTGAGACCGGCATCGCTATCAGCCTGGTGGCGCCGTCCGAAGCGCACCGCGCCCAGGCCATCGAGCAGCTGCAGAAGTCGCCGCTGAACTGGGACCAACTGGACAACCTCAAGCCGCAAAGCGGTGGCCCGCTGCTGCCGGTGATGAGCACCCTATGCATCGCCGCCGGCCGTAAAGACAAGGTGCGCCCAGGCGACATCCTCGGCGCATTGACCGGCGAAGCCGGCATCCCCGGTGCCCAGGTCGGCAAGATCGCGATCTTTGACTTCCAGGCTTTCGTGGCCGTGGAACGCGGCATCGCCAAGCAGGCGTTGCAGCGTTTGAATGACGGCAAGATCAAAGGCCGTTCGTTGCGCGTTCGGATCCTGTAACACGATCTCCGACCTATATGGAGATCCAATGTGGGAGGGGGCTTGCCCCCGATTGCAGTGTATCAGTCAGTACATCTGTCACTGATACACCGCCATCGGGGGCAAGCCCCTTCCCACATTTGACTGTATTCCAATTCAGAATTTGTATGAGGACATTGCTGTGCGCTCGACCGAAGTTGTGATCATTGGCGCCGGCGCCGCAGGCTTGATGTGCGCACTGACCGCCGCCGGGCGTGGGCGCAAGGTGATGTTGCTCGACCATGCGAACAAGGCCGGCAAGAAGATCCTGATGTCCGGCGGTGGCCGCTGCAATTTCACCAATCTGTACACCGAGCCGGCCAACTTCCTGTCGCACAACGCGCACTTCTGCAAGTCGGCCCTGGCCCGCTATACCCAGTGGGACTTTATCGGGCTGGTGGCCAAGCACGGTGTGCCGTACCACGAGAAGAAACTCGGCCAGCTGTTCTGCGATAACAAATCCAGTGACATCCTCGGCATGCTGTTGGACGAGTGCATCCAGACCGGCGTAAGCCTGCACCTGGACACCTCGATTGAAGAAATCGCCAAGGTCGACAGCGGCTACCAGTTGCAGACCACCTTGGGTGAACTGCGCTGCGAATCCCTGGTGATCGCCACTGGCGGCCTGTCGATCCCGACTCTGGGCGCCACCGGTTTTGGCTATCAAGTCGCCAGGCAGTTCGGCCATGAGCTGTTACCGACCCGCGCCGGGCTGGTGCCGTTCACCATCACCGACCAGCTCAAGGACTTGTGCGGCGAGTTGTCCGGCACCTCGGTGGATTGCCTGGTCAGCTGCAACGACCAGAGCTTTCGCGAGAACATCCTGTTTACCCATCGCGGCCTCAGCGGCCCGGCGATTCTGCAGATTTCCTCCTACTGGGAGTCCGGCGACACGGTGGAGATCAACCTGTTGCCCGACCACGACGCCCACACCTGGCTGCAACAGCAGCAGGTCGAACGCCCCAACAGCGAGCTGAAAACCCTGCTGGGTGAAATCTTCACCAAGAAGATGGCCAACCTGCTGGCGGAAACCTGGTTCGTGTCCAAGCCCATGAAGCAGTACACCCACGCCGAAGTGGCCGACATCGCGCAAAAACTCTCGAGCTGGCAACTGGTGCCGGCCGGCACCGAGGGCTACCGCACGGCCGAGGTGACCTTGGGCGGGGTGGATACGCGGGAAGTGTCGTCCAAGACCATGGAATCGCTGAAAAGCCCGGGCTTGTACTTTATTGGCGAAGTGCTGGATGTGACCGGGCATCTGGGCGGGTTTAACTTCCAGTGGGCGTGGGCGTCGGGTTACGCCGCAGCGCAGTACGCCTGAAGAATGTGGGAGGGGGCTTGCTCCCTCCCACATTTTGATTTGCGGTATGCCTGAGAATAATTTGCTGCCAGATGTGATCACCACCCTTGCCGTGGCGTCACTGATGGCTCAATTTAGCGGCATCGTCCCGGAAGACTCCAGACTTCATGTCATCGACCTCGTTCAAGCAGTCCATGCGGCGCCTGTGGGCGCTGGATAAATTCAGCTACAGCATCCGGGTGTTCATCGCCCTCACCGGCAGCATGACGCTGTGCTGGTATCAGGATGAGATGACCCTGCTGATCCCGCTGTTCCTGGGAATTATCGCCAGCGCCCTGGCCGAGACCGACGACAGCTGGCAAGGCCGCCTCAACGCCCTGGCAGTGACGCTGGTGTGTTTCAGCATTGCCGCGCTGTCGGTGGAGCTGCTGTTCCCCTACCCCTGGATTTTCGCCATCTCCCTGGCCCTGGCCACGTTCTGCCTGACCATGCTCGGCGCCTTGGGCGAACGCTATGGTGCAATTGCTTCTGCCACCTTGATCCTGTCGGTCTACACCATGATCGGTGTGGACCAGCGCGGCGGCGCCGTCAGTGATTTCTGGCATGAGCCGTTGCTGCTGGTGGCCGGTGCCGCCTGGTACGGCGCGTTGTCGGTGCTGTGGCAGGCGCTGTTTTCCAACCAGCCGGTGCAGCAGAGCCTGGCGCGGTTGTTCCGCGAGCTGGGGCGTTACCTCAAGCTCAAATCATCGTTGTTCGAACCGATTCGCCAACTGGACGTGGAAGCTCGCCGCCTGGAACTGGCCCAGCAAAATGGCCGGGTGGTGGCGGCGCTGAATGCGGCGAAGGAAATCATCCTGCACCGTGTAGGCAATGGCCGGCCGGGGTCGAAGGTCAGTCGCTACCTCAAGCTGTACTTCCTGGCCCAGGACATCCACGAACGTGCCAGCTCGTCCCACTATCCTTACAACGCCCTGGCCGATGCGTTCTTCCACAGCGATGTGCTGTTCCGCTGCCAACGCCTGCTACGCCAGCAAGGCAAGGCCTGCCAGGCCCTGGCCGAGTCGATCCAGCTGCGCCAGCCGTTCATCTATGACGACAGCTTCGCCGAAGCCCTCAGCGACCTGAATGCCTCCTTGGAACACCTGCGCATCCAGAGCAACCCGGCCTGGCGCGGCCTGCTGCGTTCGTTGCGCGCCCTGGCGGCCAACCTGTCCACACTCGACCGCCTGCTCGGCGACGCGAGCAACCCCGATGCCCTGGCCGATGCCACCGACAGCAACCTGCTGGACCGCGCCCCACGTAACCTGAAGGAAATGTGGACGCGCCTGCGTACGCAACTGACGCCGACGTCGCTGCTGTTCCGCCATGCGCTGCGCCTGTCCCTAGCGCTGACCGTCGGCTACGGCATGCTGCATGCGATCCACGCCTCCCAGGGCTACTGGATCATCCTCACCACGCTGTTTGTTTGCCAACCGAACTACGGCGCCACGCGGCGCAAGCTCGGCCAGCGGATCATCGGCACCGCCATCGGCCTCACCGTGGCGTGGGCGCTGTTCGATCTGTTCCCCAGCCCTCTGGTGCAGTCGATGTTCGCCATCGCCGCCGGCCTGGTGTTCTTTATCAACCGCACCACCCGCTACACCCTGGCCACGGCAGCCATCACCCTGATGGTGTTGTTCTGCTTCAACCAGGTGGGCGATGGCTACGGGCTGTTTTTACCAAGGCTGTTCGATACCTTGCTCGGCAGTTTGATTGCAGGCCTGGCGGTCTTCCTGTTCCTGCCGGACTGGCAAGGTCGGCGGCTGAACAAGGTGCTGGCCAACACCCTGACCTGCAACAGCATTTACCTGCGCCAGATCATGCAGCAATACGCCGCCGGCAAGAGCGACGACCTGGCTTACCGCCTGGCCCGGCGCAATGCCCACAACGCCGATGCGGCGCTGTCCACCACCTTGGCGAATATGCTGATGGAACCTGGTCATTTCCGTAAGGAAGCGGATGTGGGCTTCCGCTTCCTGGTGCTGTCGCACACCTTGCTAAGCTACCTGTCGGGGCTCGGCGCACACCGCGAAACCCAGCTGCCGGCCGAGGTGCGTGAACACTTGATCGATGGCGCCGGCAATAGCCTGGCGGCGAGCATTGATGAAATCGCCACGGGCCTGGCGAACAAGCAGCCGATTGCGATTCAGAGCGATGCCGAGGAGGCCTTAGCGGCGGACCTGGAGCAGATGCCGGATGAGATTGATGAAGGGCAGCGGTTGGTGCAGACGCAGTTGGCGTTGATATGCAGACAGTTGGGACCGTTGCGCACCTTGGCGGCGCATTTGATCAAAGACACCAGCGCGGCTTAGGCCGCTATCGGGGGCCCGCACAGGCACTACATACCATGGGCTTTCCTCAACCGCTCATAACTGCCATCCGCCTTCATCCTGGCAATCTCGCGGTCAAAACCGGCAACGATCTGCGCATGCTCAGGGTGCTTCAGGCTCACCAGAATATGCAGGCTGTTTTCGCTCAGCGCCTTGGGTAAAAACTCCACCGAATTGCGCACCCGCGCCGATTCCCGCGACAGGTAATAGCGCGCCACATACTCATCCTCCACCGTCAGCCGCACCCGCTGCGCCGCCAACATCCGCACCGCCATGGCGAAGTTATGCACCGGCACTTTCTGCAACTGCACATCCCCATCGAACGCCGCCGAATAGGCATAACCGCGCACCACGGCAATGGGATAGTCGTGCAACTGTTCCAGGTTCTGAAATTCAATGGGATCGTCACGGCGCTTGATGAAACGCACGCGATTGAGCAGGTATTCACCGGAGAACTGCCCCAAATGCGTACGCGCCTCGTCGTACCAGGCGTTGACCAGCACGTCATAACGCCCGTCGCCCACGCCCATCAGCGCCCGGGCCCAGGGCACCTGTTCGAAGTCACTGGCGTAACCCGCGCGGGCCAAGGCCGTGGTGACAATGTCGGTCGCCAACCCACCATTGATCAAGGTGGAATCGGTAAAGGGTGGCCAGGCATCCGCGACCAGGCGCAAACGCTCTGCGTACACAGGCATCGCCAGCAAAAACACTCCAATCAAAGCAACGGCACGAGACAATCGCGGCATGCTCAACGTCCTTGGGGGCAGGCGGTGGCCTTAGCTCAGGCAGTGCCTGAGGTTCTAACATTAGCTCAGATTACACAAAGAAACGGACGTCGAGAGCACTCAATGATGGCAAATTGATTTCATTCACAAAAATAGTTGATTTAGACACCGCTGCCCGTCGCGCCTACTATCCAGAACAGACATTTACGTGAGAACACACCATGACAGTCGATTGGGTCTGCAAGCATCACACTGACCTGGGCAAGGAGCAGCTGTACGCCATTTTGCGTTTGCGCGGCGAGGTCTTCGTTGTCGAACAGAAGTGCATCTACCAGGACATCGACGGGCAAGACCTGGCGGGCGATACCCACCACCTGATGGCTTGGAAAGACGACGACCTGGTGGCCTACCTGCGCCTGCTGGACCCGGAGTCCCAGGGCGGCGACGTGGTGATCGGCCGGGTGGTCGTTGCGCCTGTTGCACGGGGCACCGGGCTGGGGCACCAGATGATGGAAGAAACCCTCAGGCAGATTGAGGATATCTGGCCAGAGACGCCGATCTTCCTGTCAGCCCAGGCACATTTGCAGGGGTATTACGGGCGGTATGGGTTTGTGGTGGCGGGTGAGGAGTACCTGGAGGATGACATTCCACATATCGGAATGCGGCGCGCTTGAGGCTGCCATCGGGGCGGTGCGACGATTCGACAAGCCCCCTCCCACATTTTGAATGTATTCACCGTTCAAACTGTGGGAGGGGGCTTGCTCCCGATAGCGTCGGCCCAGCCACCGCTGAACTCAGGGGTAATCCAGAACCCGCTTGATCTGACTGAGATTCACCTCGATCCACCCCCGATCAATCGCGCCCCAGTCGCGAATCCGATAGTGCCCGGCATGGTTGCGGGCGCCGTCTTCCTGCTCGAACTCACACACGATATCCAAGTCGGCCAGCGCCGCAATCGTGTCCTGCGCGGTGCGCCGGGGCATGCCGGTGACGTCGGTCAACGCCGGGACGCTGCTGGCCAGCCCACTGTCGATCAGGTACGCCACGTACAGGCGGCGGTAGAAGCTGCTTTTGGTCTTGCTCACATCCATGGTCAGTCGCCTTGTGCGGTCAGGGTTTGCCCTGCAGGTCGCGATACGTGAGGTACACCCGCAGGTCAAATTCCACCTGATGGTAGCCGGGCATCATGTAGTCGCAGAGTTTGTAGAACGCTTTGTTGTGGTCCGATTCCTTGAAGTGCGCCAGCTCGTGAACCACGATCATGCGCAGGAATTGCGGTGCGGCCTCTTTGAACAGCGAGGCAATGCGGATCTCTTTCTTGGATTTGAGGTTGCCGCCCTGCACCCGTGAAATTGTGGTGTGCAGGCCCAGGGCGCGGTGGGTCAGGTCCAGGCGGTTATCGAACAGCACTTTGTCGATGGCCGGCGCGTTGCGCAGGTGTTCCTGCTTCAAGGCCTGGGCATAGGCGTACAGGGCTTTGTCGCTCTGCACCCCATGGCGGTCGGGGTAACGCTGCTCCAGATAGGCGCCCAACTGGTCCTTGGCGATCAGTTGGCGTACTTGCTCCTGGAGGGCTGCGGGGTAGGCCTGGAGGTATTTCAGCGCGGTCATTGGGGTCTGCAACAGGATTCGGATGAGCGCCAGTGTAGCGAATTCAGCGCACGCGGGCGCGTGACCAGTCGACCACTTCTTCGGCCATCAACGGCTGCGCCGCCCACGGCCCCTGGATAAACGGGCAACCCTGGGCCTTGAGCCACTGGGCCTGCTCCTGGGTTTCTACACCCTCGGCCACCACGACCACCTCAAAATGCCCGCACAGCTCGATAATGCTGCGCGCCATTGCCGCGTCCCGCACCGAGCCCGGCAGCCGCGCAACCAATTGCGGATCAAGCTTGAGCGTGTCGAACGCCAGGTCGCGCAAATGTGCCAGGGAACACTGCCCCGAACCGAAGTCATCCAGGGCGATACGCACCCCGATACGGCGCAGCAACTTGAGCTGCTTGGCGGCCTCTTCCAGGTTACTCATCAGGCAGTCCTCGCTGATTTCCACCTCCAGCTGGTAGCCCTCCAGCCCATAGCGCTCCAGCATCTGCTGCAGTTGGTTCACCAGGTTAGGCATATTGAACTGGCTGCTGCTCAGGCTCACGCTCAGCACCAACGCATCGTCAAACGCGGCTTGCCATGCCTGGCGCTGGGCGGCGATCTGCTGGTAGATCCACGTGCTCAGTTGGCTGATCAGCCGCGCCTCTTCCAGCAACGGTAAAAACAGCCCCGGCGGCACATCGCCGACGCTGGGATGCTGCCAACGCAACAACACCTCAACGCCGCGCAAACGCCCATCCACCAGCGAGACCTGGGGCTGATAGACCAGGGTGAAATCCTTGTTTTGAATCGCCGTGCGCACGCTGTCTTCAAGCATCAGCCGCGAGCGGGCGCGGCCATTCATTTCCTGGTCGTAATAGCGATACTGCTGACGGCCGGCACGCTTGGCTTCGTACATGGCGATGTCGGCTGCGCGCAGCAACCCACTCAAATCCGCGCCGCAATCCGGGAAGGTGGCAATACCGATACTGACGCCGAGCATTACATCCAAACCGTCGACCAGCTGGCACACCGACACTCGCTCGATCAGCTTTTCTGAAATTTTTGCCGCCTGCTCCGGGAACTCCAGCTCAAGCAACGCCGTGAATTCATCGCCGCCCATGCGGCCGATAACGTCGTAAGAACGCAGACAGCCCTGCAATTGCTCCGAAACCCAGCGCAATACACGGTCGCCGGCATCATGGCCCAGGGAATCGTTGACCCGCTTGAAACCGTCGAGGTCCAGGTACAGCAATACCAGGGACTGCTCTGTCCGGTCGCTGCGCGATAACGTGTTTTCCACCGCCTGGTAGAAACCGCGCCGGTTCAGCAGACCGGTCAGCGGGTCGGTCACGGCCTGAAACTCCAGTTGCTGATGCAGGTGGCGCACTTCGGACATATCCAGCACCGTCACTACCATGGCCTTCTGTTCAGCGGGCAGCGGCGCACAGGACAACGCCACCGGCACTTGTTGACCGCGGCCGGTGCGCAGGAGTGCATCATGCAGGCGCCAGGTTTCCCCCCGGCGGTAGCCGGCGTACATTTGCGAATCCGGCCAAGTGGGCACATGGGGTTTTTGCAGGAAACTCAGGAATTCCTGGCCTTGCAGTTCCTGGATCGTGGCATTGAGCAGGCGCGAAATCGCCGGGTTGGCGTATTCGATCACGCCCTCTTCACTCACCACCAGGATGCCCTCGGCGGCGTTATCCAACACCGACGCATTGAACGCCCGGGCGGACTCCAGGTCATGGCTCAGGCGCTGCAAGGCCCGACGGTTGCGTTGGTGCTCCAGCAACGCCTGGACCTTGGGCTTGAGAATGTGCGGGTCGAAGGGCTTGAACAGGTAGTCGATAGCGCCGCTGGCATAGCCTTCCAGCACGGCGGCGGGCGATTGGGCGTTGGCGCTTAGAAAGATGATCGGGGTCATGCGCGTGCGGTGACTGCCGCGCATCAAGCGGGCGACTTCGAAACCGTCCATGCCGGGCATCATCACATCCAGCAGCACCAGGTCGACGTCATGCTGCAGCAGCAACTCCAGGGCTTCCACGCCGGACGCGGCGGTGACCACCACCCAATCATCACGTTGCAGAAGCGCGCGCATGCTGATCAGATTTTCCGGGTAGTCATCGACCACCAGAAGAACCGAACTGCCATCGCCATGAGGTGGAGCGCATTCCATGCTAGGTCTCTTCCTTGGGTCTACTCCGGTCACTTCTGAGAGAAACCCCGGACAAACATTGAGGCCTCACTCTAGCCCCGGATCCTGAAAATCAGAAGTGACGTGGATGCCATCATTGCGCCAAAGTTCAGTCAGCCGACTAACGGTCAACCTCTACAGCCCACGTTTCATGGGAAACATGGCTTTTTGGCATTCCCTTGGCGCCAATAAATTGCCAGTAAATGTTTAACAACTGGCCGACCACCGCCTATAAAGAACCTGTCAGGCCCCCGGGCCAAAGCCTTCACCCCCTGTAAAAGGCCAATGCCATGATCGACCTCTCCACTTGGAACCTGAGCATTCCGGTCGGCTCGCCCCCCGCGACCATCGACACGCCGAAGCTGCTCAGCGGCTTCAATGACCAATATTTCCAGGCCGAAGGCAGCAACGTGCAATTCTGGACACCGGTCACCGGCACCCGCACCGAAAACGCCGTGTACCCGCGCAGCGAACTGCGCGAAACCTACGCCGACGGCCGCCTGCGCAACTGGACCTACCCCGAAGCCGATAACTTCCTGCGCGCCACCCTGGCGGTCAACCAGGTGCCCTCCAGCGGCAAGATCGTCATCGGCCAGATCCACGCCTACGACAGCCAGAAACCGCTGATCAAACTCGAATACCAGTTCAAGGAAAAGACCCAGACCGGCAACATCGTCGCCAAGGTGCGCATGCGCCCGGATGAAGATGAAAGCCGCGTGATCATCGTCGCGTCCAATGTGCCGCTGGAGAAAAGCTTTACCTACGTGATCAACCTCAACAAAGCCGGGCTGCTCAGCGTGTACGCCGCCGACAGTGAGTGGAACGAACGCATCGGTGCAGCGTGGGCGGCCAAGCCGCTGTACTTCAAGGCGGGCGCTTATGTGCAGGACAACAGCGGGGACAGCAAGGAAGGCGCAAAGGTGACGTTTGCGAAGTTGGATATTGATCACGAGTGAAGGGACTGGCCTCATTTCGAGCAGGGATTGTCTGATGGCGTCAGAGACTATTCCCCCCTCTTGAACAGCCACTAACCCTGTAGGAGCCTGGCTTACCCGCGATGGCGGAGTGTCAGCCACTATTTCCCGCGACTGACACTTCGCCACCCCGCTAAACGACGAGCGCTTTTGCGCCCAACGTTTATTTTATGGTGGCTGTGTGTGGGAGACCTTCGGGTCTGCCGGGTTCCTCGTATCCTCGGTTTGCGAACCCGCACACAACTGCCACCCCGTCGTTTCACCCCCTGCACCGAAACCGCCACCGATTACCCGGTGCTGTTAATCGACAGCGACCTCCACGCCTGCCTGCGTGAACGCCTCAACGCCGCCCTTGAACACCTCAACCTGATCGCCTGCTCCAACCTGCCGGACTTCGCCGAGCGTGATCTGAATAACGTGGCCAATACCGCACGCATTCTGGTGCAGGACGTGAGCGATGTCTTTCATGTGATTGAGCGGCGAGGCTTTGATACCCCACCCGCGGTGGTAATCAAATCCTAACAACAAGCCTGCAGTAACGCGCAATGCTGTTCACTTAAGGATTGTTGACTAATCCTCAAGCAGCCGGAAAATCCGGAGTCTGATAAGAACTCAGGACTTTTTATGACTGTTGCTCGGGATTTAAGCGCTGTACTAGATTTTGCTGAGCGCTGGTACAGCGCTCCCTGAAAGATCGCCTGGATCTTCGAAGAGTTCCCCCCAGTACGGCGTTCACGGCCACTAGGGTAAACCCCAGATACAGGTCAATATCAACGTAGTCATTCCATACGCCGCACTTGGTGTCCCCGACTGAACGTTCTAAATTGAGCACCCGCGAAGAAAAACATGTGAACCACAACGACCACCGAATCTTCGGCATATGTGCAACTGGATGTTACAGCCTTGTGTATTAATCAGTATTTTTAGATATCCGCAATAGAGCGATATGTAGGAAATACCAATCAGAACTATCCGACAACCCCCTACAAAAACACACAAAGACTCAGCTGAAAAACAATACAATTCAAAAAATAGAAATTGACATTCACAATAAGCCCTCATACGGTTTATAAGTGCATCACAAATCTGCGAGGGCAATAACACTGAGGAACTATATATAAAACGTGTCATTATAGAACCGACGCTCAACAATCAGTCAAACGACGCGTACCAGACTCCTCACTTCTCAATTAAGACGGTGACTGTACCCCACTACAAATTTACTCCCAACAATAGGGTAGTGTTATCAAAGCTTCTGACAGCAGAAAGCTAGCAATTAAATAATGATGTACCGCCTGGGCTTCGGCGCAGGCAGCCACTAAAAATGAACCTCACTCATGGGTGGTCAGGCGGCTATGTGTACTGCGAAAAAAAAATGGCTCTCGAACGACATATTTTTAGTGCCTAAAGATGGCGCAGCTTATTTGTGGGACTATAGAAATCACGTCCAATATCAAATAAGCACAAGAAAATTTGAGCGGTTAGTGAATTTTTTTGCAGGCGATTTCGTATCGGATACAGCCGATGACATGTCCATAGACACCTCCGGGGTACTGTATGAAGTGAAACCAGCCGATGAGTGGGGCTGAGACGTGCTATCAAAAATATTCTATATTGGGACATCTCACCCGAGTTCGCCAACCCCCGACAAGCCTGAAATGTACATTGAATATGCCAAAAGCCACTTAAACTTTTGCAAGTCAATTCATAAAAACGAACCAAATATTTCTTTAACAAAAGGAGAAAAAAAGACATTACTACCACCTCCAAACCTGTCGGCTATTAAAGAAGCGAGTCTTTGGGAAACGCTTTTGGCGCGTCATACCTGCCGAGATTTTTTTGACACTTCAGTATCAATCTCATCACTGGCAACCACACTGTATGGAACTTTAGCGGATAAGAAAGAGACCGAGTACGACGCTCCGATTGGCGCTCAAAAATTCGGTTTCAGAAGGACATCACCTTCGGCCGGAGGCTTACAAGCGACGGAGGGTTATGTATGGGTGCGAAATGTCGAGGATCTTGCCCCCGGTATTTATCATTATATAAGTGAACAAATCTCATTAGGTTGAACAAAATCAAGAGGCGCGAAGGATTTCGCCCTATAGCACCGATATGTTTAGAAGAATGTATGGCTGAATACTTCTGCCCATCTACCCCCTCACCCTACATGCTGGAGTTTCGCAAAGTTATTTCAGCTAGCATTCCGGCGGTGACGCACGTTGATAACTCAGCGCATCCTCAATCAGTCAATAAATCGCAAAATTTTCGTATACATCAATTGCTAAGCGCCTATCGTGCCGTGTCAGGAGTCGGCGTACTTTGTAACACATCCTTAAATTTTAACGGACGCGGCTTTATAAATAGACTTAGCGACTTGTATCGATTCGCCAGTAAACATGAACTCGACAGCTACGTATTTGAAAACACACTTTTCCTACATTCAGATAGACCTGATGAAAACGTCAAGTAAGCTTATTTGCGTGCAAGCGCTATCCAGTTTCTCACTATGGCTTGATATTTTTTTAATCTTCACGGTTCCCGTTTATCTATGGCATGCCTCTCCTTCATCAATAGCGTTCTTGGCTTTTTGCCTGGGTGCCCCTATGTTGTTTCTAGGTCCTATCGTAGGAACGCTGATAGATCGATATGACGTAAGGAAAACACTAGTATCCGGCGTCTTACTCCGCACACTGTCTACCGTAGGGCTAGCAGTGTCTCCAGATCTTCAGAGCTTTTTGCTTTTCGTCATTTTCAAAGGCGTGTCAAATTTATTTTACTTTCCTTCGATAACCATTATAGTTCGGCAACTGATACATGCTGAGGAGCGCAAATCTTTTTTCAGCCACGTAAGTGTATTTGATCAATCTTCCAAAATTTTTGCGCCGTTACTTGCAGGGATGTTAACGGTAGCATTATCACCTAAGGATTTATTCTTTTTTTCGGCAGTCGCCGTTTTATTAACCTTCCCACTCCTAAGGTCTATTTGCCTGACATCCCGAACGCAAATGAATGGCACCGCTACCAACGCCCTGCCACTTTATCGCGACATTATAAGAGGACTCTCTATATTCAATGCCTTGCCCTTTCAACTACGCATAGGTTTTTTGTACTCCCTGCTTACGTCGCTGGCTTTAGGAATTTACGACTCGCATTTGGCGTCCTTTCTAGCCTATGAAGGTTTACCTCCAGTTAATTTTTCAATAATCGTCTCAGCAACAGCCGGAGGTGCAATATGTGCCGCATTGCTGATGAAATTCAAATTGAGCAGTTTCGATGAGATTCTTCTTCGGTCAGGCGCATTAGTTGTTTTCTCTACCGCATTAATCCTGACCGCAGTTTTAGTATTTTTTCAATTACCTGGAAGAGCCTATCTCTATCCATTGGTTTGGTTTTTGAATGGCTTCGGTTATGAAACGCTAATAATATCTTCAAATATAATCCTTCAGCAATTATGCCCTACTGACAATATCGGAAGAGTATCCATGTCCTTCAGAAGCATCCAAATACTATGCGTAATAACGGGACCTTCTTTAGGAACAATGTTAATAATCGCAGGTGGTCGCCCAGCACCTTTTGTTGTGGCTGCGGGCATGGCATTTTTAACTGCATCGCTGTCCATTGCGGTCTATTTATATTTGTACAGAAAACAACCGAACGCACCTGTCAGCTAGTGCGGAATCAAACGATCATCCCGCGAATCTTCTGTCTCTCAAACTTACCTAATCAAAAACAAAAAAAGCCCGCATCGCTGCGGGCTTCTTAATTAACGCGTTAGGCTTAGTTGACCTTAGCGTTCAACTCACCCTTCAAATACCGCTGGTACATCGCTTCCAACGAAACCGGCTTGATCTTCGAAGCATTGCCCGCAGTACCGAAGGCTTCATAACGTGCGATACATACGTCACGCATCGCAGTCACGGTTGCGCCGAAGAATTTACGTGGGTCGAACTCGCTCGGGTTGGTGGCCATCAGGCGACGCATCGCGCCGGTGGACGCCAGGCGCAAGTCGGTGTCGATGTTGACCTTGCGCACGCCGTACTTGATGCCTTCGACGATTTCTTCAACCGGTACGCCGTAGGTTTCTTTGATGTCGCCGCCGTACTGGTTGATGATCGCCAGCCACTCTTGCGGTACCGAGGAAGAACCGTGCATCACCAGGTGGGTGTTGGGAATACGTTTGTGGATTTCCTTGATGCGGTCGATGGCCAGTACGTCGCCGGTCGGTGGCTTGGTGAACTTGTAGGCGCCGTGGCTGGTGCCGATGGCGATTGCCAGGGCGTCCACTTGGGTCTTCTTGACGAAGTCGGCAGCTTCTTCCGGGTCGGTCAGCATCTGACTGTGATCCAGCACGCCTTCGGCGCCGATGCCGTCTTCTTCACCGGCCATGCCGGTTTCCAGGGAACCCAGGCAACCCAGTTCGCCTTCAACCGAAACGCCGCAGGCGTGGGCCATGGCCACGGTTTGTTGGGTTACGCGTACGTTGTACTCGTAGTCGGTCGGGGTCTTGCCGTCTTCGCCGAGGGAGCCGTCCATCATCACCGAGCTGAAGCCCAGTTGGATGGAGCGCTGGCACACGTCAGGGCTGGTGCCGTGGTCCTGGTGCATGCACACAGGGATGTGCGGGAATTCTTCGATCGCAGCGAGGATCAGGTGACGCAGGAAAGGAGCACCGGCGTATTTGCGCGCACCGGCCGAAGCCTGGACGATCACTGGGGAGTCGGTCTTGTCAGCGGCTTCCATGATGGCGCGCATCTGCTCAAGGTTGTTGACGTTAAAGGCTGGGACGCCGTAGCCGAACTCGGCTGCGTGGTCCAGCATTTGACGCATGCTGATAAGTGCCATTGTGTTGTCTCTCCCGGTCGAGGGTCGTTAATCGTGCAAGCCTGCCGTAGCGGCGGCTGCTATTCAAGTTATTGCAGGTCAGGCTTTGCATGCCTGGCGTGCTGAATCGTTATTGCTGATGTGGGAGGGGGCTTGCCCCCGATGACAGCCTGTCAGTGATGACTCTGTTGGCTGATCCACCGCTATCGGGGGCAAGCCCCCTCCCACATTTTGGTCCCATCGATATTGAGACCGCGTTCTATTTACTGGGCCTTGCAGCCGCGCCCGATCAAATCGTCGGTGGCAACCCAGTAAACCAGGCCTTCCTCACCTTTTGTGTGAAACGCCAACTGGTCGTTGCTATACAGCACGCCCGAAGCCGCCACATCCTGTTTGAGGCGATAAACCTGGTCGGAACCGCCGAGGCGTACATCCACCTCACTGCGGGCCTGGTTGGCGAAGCGCCAGTTGACCTCGGCCTTGCTGTCGCAGGTCCAGGTGGTCCACTTACCTTCCGGCTCTGCCTTGTTGAACATGTTCATGCTGCTGCAACCGGCCAATAGGGCCAGGGCTGCCAGGGCGAAAACGCCTTTCATTGCCAATCCTCGCAGCGGGGCCAAAGGCCGCCGATGCCGTCGGTTAGTTGATCAGACCCGTCAAGGGCAACCCTGTTCCTGACCGTTGGGCGCAGAGTCGTATTTCTCCAGCCGTTCGTTGCCGATACGCTTGTTGATCACCGGCATGGTCTCGGCTTGCCAGTCAGCCTGGTAGCAGGTTTTTTTCTGCTCCGAGGCAGGTTTCCCTGCCGGTGGAGCGGCGCTTGGCGTGCTGCCGCAGCCGGCTAACAGGCCCGCTGCGATCACCATTGCCAACGACTTGATCATGGGAATGCTCCTTTTCCGGATCACGAGCCTTAGCCTTTGGCTCGGGTTTCCAGCACTTCAACGGCCGGCAGGACTTTGCCTTCGACGAACTCAAGGAATGCGCCGCCACCGGTAGAAATGTAGGAGATCTGGTCAGCGACGCCATATTTATCGATGGCCGCCAGGGTGTCGCCGCCACCGGCGATGGAGAATGCCGAGCTTTCTGCGATGGCCTTCGCCAACACTTTGGTGCCGTTGCCGAACTGGTCGAACTCGAACACGCCGACCGGACCATTCCACAGGATGGTCTGGGAGGCTTTCAGCAGTTCTGCGAAGTTGGCTGCGGTTTGCGGGCCGATGTCGAGGATCATGTCGTCGGCGGCCACGTCGGCGATGAGCTTGACGGTGGCCTCGGCGGTTTCAGCGAATTCCTTGGCCACCACCACGTCCACCGGCAGCGGCACGCTGACCTTGGCGGCAATGGCGCGGGCGGTATCGAGCAGGTCCGGCTCGTACAGGGACTTGCCCACCGGGTGGCCTGCTGCAGCCAGGAAGGTGTTGGCAATGCCGCCGCCGACGATCAACTGGTTGCAGATCTGGCTCAGGCTGTTGAGCACGTCCAACTTGGTGGACACCTTGGAGCCGGCAACGATGGCAGCCATTGGTTGGGCCGGAGCGCCCAGGGCCTTGCCCAGCGCATCCAGTTCAGCCGCCAGCAATGGGCCGGCAGCCGCCACCTTGGCGAACTTGGCCACGCCGTGGGTCGAACCCTCGGCGCGGTGGGCAGTGCCGAAAGCGTCCATCACGAACACGTCGCACAGGGCGGCGTATTGCTGGGCCAGTTCGTCGCTGTTCTTTTTCTCGCCTTTGTTGAAGCGCACGTTTTCAAACAACACGATGTCGCCAGGCTTAACGTCAACGCCGCCCAGGTAGTCAGCCACCAACGGCACGTCACGGCCCAAGGCCTTGCTCAGGTAGTCGGCTACCGGCTTGAGGCTGTTTTCGGCGGAGAACTCACCTTCGGTCGGGCGACCCAGGTGGGAGCAGACCATCACGGCCGCGCCTTTTTCCAGGGCCAGCTTGATGGTCGGCAGCGAGGCCAGGATTCGCGCATCGCTGGTGACAACACCGTCCTTGACGGGGACGTTGAGGTCTTCGCGGATCAGTACGCGCTTACCTTGCAGATCGAGGTCGGTCATCTTCAACACGGTCATGGGTGGCAGTTCCTGAATTACTGTTGAGGTTGTTTAGAGGCGATATGCAGATAATGTTCCGCAACGTCGAGCATTCGGTTGGCAAAGCCCCATTCGTTGTCGAACCAGGCCAGGATGTTCACCAGCCTCGGGCCGGAAACGCGGGTCTGGCTGGCATCGACAATTGCCGAATGCGGGTCATGGTTGAAATCACAACTGGCGTGGGGCAACTCGGTGTAGGCCAACAAGCCTTTGAGCGGGCCGCTGGTGGCGGCGTCGCGCAGGATCCGGTTGACCTCCACTGCATCGGTGTCGCTGACGGTTTGCATGGTGATGTCCAGGCAGGACACGTTCACCGTCGGCACCCGTACGGCTTTGGCCTGGATTCGCCCGGCAAGTTCCGGCAGCAGGCGTTCAATGCCGCGGGCGAGGCCTGTGGACACCGGAATCACCGACTGGAACGCCGAGCGCGTGCGGCGCAGGTCTTCATGGTGATAGGCGTCGATCACGGGCTGGTCGTTCATCGCCGAGTGGATGGTGGTGATCGACACGTAGTCCAGGCCGATCGCCTGATCCAGCAGGCGCAACAGCGGCACGCTGCAGTTGGTGGTGCAGGAGGCGTTGGACACCAGCAGCTCATTGCCGGTCAGGCAATCCTGGTTGATGCCGAAGACGATGGTGGCGTCGACATCCGCCTCGCTGGCCATCGGCTGGGAAAACAGCACACGCGGAGCGCCGGCATCGAGGAAACGCTGGCCATCGGCACGGGTGTGATAAGCACCGGAGCATTCCAACACCAGGTCGACGCCCAGCGCCGCCCAGTCGATGCCCTCGGGGGTGGCACTGCGCAATACTTTCACGCAGTTGCCGTTGATATGCAGACAATCGCCTTCGACCCGCACTTCGCCGGGGAAGCGGCCGTGGGTGGAGTCAAAGCGTGTCAGGTATTCGATGCTGGCCATGTCAGCCAGATCGTTGATCGCGACAATTTCAAACCCGGCTGCCGCCCCTCGCTCGAACAGAGCACGCAAGACGCAACGACCAATGCGGCCGTAGCCGTTGAGTGCAACTTTGTAGGGACGCGTTTGGGGCATGGGGTTCTCGATCAAGGTTAGTTCGGTGTTGAATGCAGTATCGCCATCGCGGGCAAGCCCGCTCCCACATCAGACCGAGATCCAAATGTGGGAGCGGGCTTGCCCGCGATAGCGCCAGTACAGACAACGCAGACTGACTTAGTCTTCCAGCAGCTCTTCAGCCTGACCCAGGATGTTTTCCAGGGTGAAACCGAACTCTTCGAACAACGCTGGCGCCGGCGCCGACTCACCGTAGGTGGTCATGCCGATCACGCGGCCTTCCAGGCCCACGTACTTGTACCAGTAGTCGGCGTGAGCCGCTTCGATGGCGATACGCGCGCTGACCTGCAACGGCAGCACCGATTGCTTGTAGCCGGCGTCCTGGGCTTCGAACACGCTGGTGCACGGCATGGACACAACGCGCACGTTACGGCCTTGGGCAGTCAGCTTGTCGTACGCCTGAACGGTCAGGCCCACTTCGGAACCGGTGGAGATCAGGATCAGCTCCGGCTCGCCGATGCAGTCCTTGAGCACGTAGCCGCCACGACTGATGTCGGCGATCTGCGCGTCGGTACGCACCTGGTGTTGCAGGTTCTGACGGGAGAAGATCAGCGCCGAAGGACCGTCCTTGCGCTCGATCGCGTGCTTCCAGGCCACCGCGGATTCCACCGCGTCGGCTGGGCGCCAGCAATCCAGGTTCGGCGTGGTACGCAGGCTGGTCAGTTGCTCGACCGGCTGGTGCGTCGGGCCGTCTTCGCCGAGGCCGATGGAGTCGTGGGTGTACACATGGATCACACGCTTCTTCATCAGCGCAGCCATGCGTACGGCGTTGCGCGCGTATTCCATGAACATCAGGAACGTCGCGCCGTAAGGCACCAGGCCGCCGTGCAGGGACACGCCGTTCATGATGGCGCTCATGCCGAATTCGCGCACGCCGTAGTACATGTAGTTGCCGCTGGCGTCTTCGGCCGAGACACCTTTGCAGCCCTTCCACAGGGTCAGGTTGGAACCGGCCAGGTCAGCCGAACCGCCGAGGAACTCAGGCAGCAGCGGGCCAAAGGCGTTCAGGGTGTTCTGGCTGGCTTTACGGCTGGCGATGGTCTCGCCCTTGGCCGCGACTTCGGCGATGTAGGCCGAGGCTTTTTCCGAGAAGTCGGCAGGCAGATCACCGGCCAGGCGGCGCACCAGCTCATTGGCCAATTCAGGGAACTCAGCGGAGTAGGCAGCGAAGCGCTGGTCCCACTCGGCTTCGGTGGCCAGGCCTTTTTCCTTGGCATCCCATTCGGCGTAGATGTCGGCCGGGATTTCGAACGGGCCGTGGTTCCACTTCAGCGCTTCGCGGGTCAGGGCGATTTCCGCGTCACCCAGTGGGGCGCCGTGGCAGTCTTCTTTACCTTGCTTGTTCGGCGAGCCGAAGCCGATGGTGGTCTTGCAGCAGATCAGGGTCGGCTGCGTGCTCTTGCGGGCAGTGTCGATGGCGATCTTGATTTCTTCCGGATCGTGGCCGTCGACATTGCGGATTACCTGCCAGTTGTAGGCTTCGAAACGCTTAGGGGTGTCGTCGGTGAACCAGCCTTCGACTTCGCCGTCGATGGAGATACCGTTGTCATCGTAGAAGGCGATCAGCTTGCCCAGGCCCAGGGTGCCGGCCAGGGAAGCAACTTCGTGGGAAATGCCTTCCATCATGCAGCCATCACCCAGGAACACGTAGGTGTGGTGATCGACGATGTCGTGGCCAGGACGGTTGAATTGCGCGCCCAGGACTTTTTCTGCCAGCGCGAAACCTACGGCGTTGGCCAGGCCTTGGCCCAGGGGACCGGTGGTGGTCTCGACGCCTGGGGTGTAGCCGAATTCAGGGTGACCCGGAGTGCGGCTGTGCAGCTGGCGGAAGCTCTTGAGGTCATCGATGGTGACGTCGTAGCCGGTCAGGTGCAGCAGCGAGTAGATCAGCATCGAGCCGTGGCCGTTGGACAGCACGAAGCGGTCACGATCGGCGAACGACGGGTTGCTCGGGTTGTGTTTCAGGTAATCACGCCAAAGTACCTCGGCGATATCCGCCATGCCCATCGGGGCACCGGGATGGCCGCTGTTGGCTTTTTGCACGGCATCCATGCTGAGGGCACGAATGGCGTTGGCACGCTCACGACGGCTGGGCATCGCTGTTCTCCTGAGGATTTTGAAGAGTGAATGATTAAAAGAAACGGAAAAAAGGACCGGCATTTTCCCTCAGCCACCGCCTGCGGGCAATGACAGATAGTCACTTGCAGGTGTTTTTCCTGTGCTTTGGGCGGCAATCGCTTGCAGAAACCTTTAACCGCTTCGTCTAAAGGTTATAGCGGCTGCTTATAACCGCCACTTATCGACCAATATCAAAACTTTTTGATATTGGCCTTGCGAGGATACCCACCCGTCACTAGACTGCTGGTCTTATGAACCTACCCGTGCCCACCCTGCGTCCTGACGACGGCGAAGACCTGGCAGCCTTGTGCAAGGCCGCTGGCGACCCATTGCGTCTGAACGTACTGCGCGCACTGACCAACGATTCATTCGGCGTGCTGGAACTGGCACAGATCTTCGCCATCGGCCAGTCCGGCATGAGCCACCATCTGAAGGTGCTGTCCCAGGCCGACCTGGTCGCCACCCGCCGCGAAGGCAATGCGATTTTCTACCGCCGCGCCCTGCCCCACACCGACCTGCTCGGCGGCAAGCTGCACGCCGCCTTACTTGAGGAAGTGGACAGCCTGAGCCTGCCAAATGACGTGCAGTCACGCATCGGCCAGGTCCACGGGCAACGGGCCGCCGCGAGCCAGGACTTTTTCGCACGGGTTGCCGACAAATTTCGCGCCCAACAGGACCTGATCGCAGGCCTGACCCAATACCGCGACAGCGTACTGGCGCTGCTGGACAAGCTGAGCTTCAGTGAAGGGGCCACGGCACTGGAAGTTGGGCCTGGGGATGGCGGTTTCCTGCCGGAACTGGCGCGCCGCTTTCAGCAAGTCACGGCGCTGGACAACAGCCCGGCGATGCTCGAACTGGCGCGCCAGCTCTGTGAGCGCGAGGCGTTAGGCAATGTCAGCCTGCAGTTGGCTGATGCTCTGAGCAGCACAACGATCAAGGCCGATTGCGTGGTGCTGAACATGGTCCTGCACCATTTCGCTGCCCCCGCCGACGCCTTAAAGCAAATGGCCGGGTTGCTGCAACCCGGCGGTAGCCTGTTGGTTACGGATTTATGCAGCCACAACCAGAATTGGGCCAGGGAGGCCTGCGGTGATCTCTGGTTGGGTTTTGAACAGGACGATCTGGCCCGTTGGGCCACCGCTGCGGGACTCGTTCCCGGGGAAAGCCTCTATGTAGGTTTACGTAATGGTTTCCAGATCCAGGTCCGCCACTTTCAGCGACCGACTGGCGACACTCACCATCGGTAAATATCAGGAAAACATCGAGATGAGCGAATACTCCCTTTTCACCTCCGAGTCCGTGTCTGAAGGGCATCCGGACAAAATCGCCGACCAGATTTCTGATGCGGTGCTGGACGCCATCATCGCTGAAGACAAGTTCGCCCGTGTGGCGTGCGAGACCCTGGTGAAAACCGGTGTAGCGATCATCGCTGGCGAAGTGACCACTACCGCCTGGGTTGACTTGGAGCAGATCGTTCGTGACGTGATCACCGACATCGGCTACAACAGCTCCGACGTCGGTTTCGACGGTGCGACCTGCGGCGTGATGAACATCATTGGCAAGCAGTCGCCCGACATCAACCAGGGCGTCGACCGTGCCAAGCCGGAAGACCAGGGCGCCGGCGACCAAGGCCTGATGTTCGGCTACGCCAGCAACGAAACCGACGTGCTGATGCCGGCACCGATCACCTTCTCGCACCAGCTGGTGCAGCGTCAGGCCGAAGCGCGTAAATCCGGCCTGCTGCCTTGGCTGCGCCCGGATGCCAAGTCCCAGGTGACCTGCCGCTACGAAGGCGGAAAAGTGGTCGGTATCGACGCCGTTGTACTGTCGACCCAGCACAACCCGGACGTTTCCTACGCCGACCTGCGCGAAGGCGTAATGGAGCTG
Organism: Pseudomonas sp. BR20; assembly: GCF_050780135.1. Taxonomy (NCBI): domain Bacteria; kingdom Pseudomonadati; phylum Pseudomonadota; class Gammaproteobacteria; order Pseudomonadales; family Pseudomonadaceae; genus Pseudomonas; species Pseudomonas sp. BR20. The sequence goes on from NZ_CP172012.1 coordinate 6,354,444, forward strand.
ATCGTCAAGCACGTGCTGCCGGCCGAACTGCTGAGCAAGGACACCCAGTTCCACATCAATCCCACCGGCCAGTTCATCATTGGCGGCCCGGTAGGTGACTGCGGCCTGACCGGTCGCAAGATCATCGTCGACAGCTACGGCGGCATGGCCCGTCACGGCGGTGGCGCGTTCTCCGGTAAAGACCCATCCAAGGTTGACCGTTCGGCCGCTTACGCCGGTCGCTACGTGGCCAAGAACATCGTAGCTGCCGGCCTCGCCGAGCGTTGCGAGATTCAGGTGTCCTACGCCATCGGCGTGGCCCAGCCTACGTCGATCTCGCTGAATACCTTCGGCACCGGCAAGATCAGCGATGACAAGATCGTCAAGCTGGTGCGTGAGATCTTCGACCTGCGCCCTTACGCGATCACCACCATGCTCGACCTGCTGCACCCGATGTACCAGGAAACCGCAGCCTACGGCCACTTCGGTCGTACCCCTGCGCAGAAGACCGTCGGTGACGACACCTTCACTACCTTCACCTGGGAAAAAACCGACCGCGCCAACGACCTGCGCACTGCCGCCGGCCTGTAACCGCTCACGGTACATAAAGCCTCGCCGGGTTTGCCCGGCGGGGCTTTTTTATTGCGGGACTCTCTTCACATTTTTTGGATCCAATGCTTGCAGGCGAAATAATGGCCCTCTAGAATCCGCGCCCTCTCGGGCCTCTACCTTATTTGGATATTGCCCTGCGCCAGCCCGGGATTCCTAAGTGCGCAGGCAATCGAACATTGAGGTTTTTCATGCGCATCTCCACGCTCGCCCCTGCCGCCCTTTTGATCAGCCTGTTCGCCCTGTCGGCCCACGCCGCCGACCTGAGCGCACTGAGCGGCGCCCTGGGCTCCCAGTTGGGTGTCAGCAACGCTGGCGACTGCCAAAAGCAATCCGCAGACCTGCAAACCAAGATCGATGCGGCCGAAGCCAGCAAAGACAGCTTGAAAGTGAAGGCCTTCAAAGCGGCGCAAGACCAGATCAACAAAGGTTGTGACAAACTCTCTGAAGCCCAAGCCAAAGCCGACGCCAAGCAGCAAACCCAGGAAGCCAAGGCTGATAAGCCTGATGCCGTGAAAGCACTGGGCGGTCTGTTCAAGTAAGCCGAAACACCCGGTAAAAAGCCCCGCATCGTCGGGGCTTTTTTGTGGGTGAAGGGATCATTTAGGCTGGGCGCCCCTTTCGAGCAAGGATGCTCATGATGCGTTTATTGATTGCTCTTCTACTCAGCGTTCTACCCTTTTCGGCCTGGGCTGAAAACTGCTCCGATGAGGCCCGGACCCAGGTCGACACCCTGGCCGAACAAATCCGCCTGTGGGACGACAGTTACCACCGCCTCGGCCAATCCCCCGTCAGCGATGAACTCTACGACCAGGCCCTCCAGCGCCTGACCCTTTGGCGCCAGTGTTTCTCACAAGTCACCACCCAACCTGACAACCCACTGGCCAGCGCCCGGGGCACCTTGCCGCATCCGGTCGCCCATACCGGCCTGAAAAAACTGCTGGATGAACAAGCCGTCGGCGCCTGGCTGAACACACGACAAGACGTGTGGATTCAACCCAAGGTCGACGGCGTGGCGGTGACCCTGGTGTATCGCCAGGGCCAGTTGAAGCAGTTGATCAGCCGAGGCGATGGAGCGCTCGGCCAGGACTGGTCAGCCTCCGCGCGCAAGATCCCCGCCATTGTCCAGCAACTGCCGGAACCCATCGATCTGGTGCTGCAAGGCGAGCTCTACTGGCGCCTTGACGAGCATGTGCAATCGGCTCGTGGCGGGCTCAACGCGCGCAGCAAGGTGGCTGGACTGATGAACCGCCGGCAGTTGAGCGACACCGACGCCGCGGGCATCGGCCTGTTTGTCTGGGCCTGGCCGAACGGCCCCGCTGTCTTTGCCGAACGCCTGGCCACCCTGGCACGCTGGGGGTTCACCGACAGCCAGCGCTATAGCCAGCCAGTCCAGAACATCGCCGAAGCCGGGCACTGGCGCACTTATTGGTACAACCACCCACTGCCCTTCGCCAGCGACGGGGTGGTGCTGCACCAGGCATTACGCGCACCTGCCGAGCGCTGGCAGGTCAGCGCGCCTTATTGGGCGGTCGCCTGGAAGTACCCAGCCTCCAAAGCCCTGGCTCTGGTGCGCCAGGTGCAGTTCAAGATCGGCCGCACCGGACGCATCACGCCCATTCTGGAACTGGAGCCTGTGCACCTGGACGACCGCCAGATCAGCCGGGTCAACGCCGGCTCCTTGAAGCGCTGGCAAGCCTTGGATATTCGCCCGGGCGACCAAGTGTCCATCAGCCTGGCGGGCCAAGTGATCCCTCGGCTGGACCAAGTGATTCTGCGCAATACCACCAGGGTCGAGCTGCCAGTGCCCGACCCTCGGGACTTTCACGCCTTGAGTTGCTGGCAACTGGACCCCGGCTGCGAAGAACAGCTGCTCGCACGCCTTACCTGGCTGAGCGGCAACCAGGGCCTGGCATTGCCACACATAGGCCGCGAGACGTGGAACATATTGATCCAGGCCGGTCTAATCGCAGGCTTTCTCGATTGGTTAACCCTGGATGCGGCAGAGCTTGCTAACATTGATGGCTTCGGTGAGCGCAGCCGCACGCGGCTGCTCCACAGCCTTCACAGCGCTCGGCAACGCCCCTTTGCGCAATGGCTCAAGGCCTTGGGTGTACCGCCGGCGGCACGTAACAACCTGGAAGGCGACTGGCAGACGCTGGTCGCCAGAGACACCCAGGCCTGGCTGGCCATCGATGGCATCGGCCCGGGCCGCGCGGCGCAACTGAGCGCTTTTTTTCGCGACCCACACGTACAGACCCTGGCTGAAACATTACGCGTGACCGGAATAGATGGTTTTTGAACCCAACCCAGCCACCTTTGAATCACAGCAGAATTCACCCTGCTATTTGCGCACCTGGAGCTCCACATGAAATTCCTCGCCCCTTTCGCCCTGTTGACCGTCGCAAGCTTCATGGCCACGCCACTGCTGGCCGCCGAAGAAGCCACCCCACTCACCGGCTGCGCCGCCAAGCGCCAGGCCATCAGCACACAGATCGAACAAGCCAAGGCCCACGGCAACAGCGACCAGCAAGCCGGCCTGGAAAAAGCCCTGAGCGAAGTCACCGCCAACTGCACGGATGCCTCCTTGAGGAAGGAGCGCGAAAACAAGGTACTCGACGCCAAGCATGAGGTTAGCCGCCGTCAGGCCGACCTCGACAAGGCGATGAAAAAAGGCGACGCGGACAAGATCAACAAGCGTAAGGACAAACTCGCCGAGTCACGCAAGGAACTGCAGGACGCCGTGGAAGAACTCGACCAGTAAAACCGGTCAGTGATCCCGAAATTGTTTATGGCAGGCACTGCAGGCATCTTCGACTTTCTGTACGGCAGGCGTAAGGTTGCTGGCCTTGTAGGGCTGCACCTGGCTGGCGATCACCAACTCACCGGTGGCCGCTTCCAGGTCGCGAGCCAGTTGCTGAAACTGCGCCTGCTTTTGCCACACGTCGTCCTTGGCACTGGTGTGATCCTCTTCGCGTACGCTCGGAAAGTGTTTCCACGGTTCATGGGACAGCGCATCGAGCTTGACCGCGCCTTCGGCGAATTTCGCGCCATCGAAGGGGATGCGCCCACGCAGCATGCCGCCCAGGTCTTCGCCGGTCTTGAGCATCTGCTTGAAGATCGCCTTACGCTGGCCCAGGGGCGAATTCGGGTCGACACCGCCGCAGGCGGACAGCGTCAGGCAGGCCAACAGCACAAGTGTAATTTTTTTAAAAGTCATGGTGGCTCAGGGTCACGGGAAACGGCGGCCAGTATCCTCGCCCCGCCCGTAAAGACCAATAGCCCTATTAATAATAAGGATTGCCCACAGGCGCTGCGGCGCAGGCAATCGCTTCAGGAACTGTTTGCATGAATTTCACATTGAAACACTGGAGCCGCCGCCTGGCGTGGGCTCTGCCGATAATTGCACTGCTGGCAGGCTGTGACGCGGGCAAAGACGCCGGCAAAGATGAAACTGTTAAACCCCACGCCGTGGCCACCTACGTGAATGCCACTTGGGAGGCTTTGCCGAGCGTGTCCGACTCCGACTTGCTGGCCGGTTTTGAATCCTGGCGCAGCGCCTGTCAACGCCTCAAGGCAGACCCGGTATGGGGCGCGACCTGTGCCGCAGCAGCCAGCGTGCCCGCCGATGCCGTGGCGGTGCGCGGTTTTCTCAAGGAGCGCCTGGATGTGTTCGGCCTGCGTTCGGCCGACAACACCCCCAACGGCTTGATCACCGGTTACTACGAACCGGTCTACCCCGGCAGCCTGACCAAGACCGCCACCGCCCATGTTCCTGTGTATGGCGTGCCGGACGACCTGATCATCGTCAATCTGGAAAGCATCTACCCGGAACTCAAGGGCAAACGCCTGCGCGGTCGCCTTGAAGGCCGTGTGCTCAAGCCCTATGACGATGCCAGCGCGATCAACGGCCAGGGCTCCACCGCCAAGCCGATTGCCTGGCTGACCAACCCGATGGACCTGCAATTTCTGCAGATCCAGGGCTCGGGCCGCATTCAACTCAAGGACGGGCGCCAGCTGCGCGTCGGTTACGGCGACCAGAACGGCTACCCCTATCGCCCTATCGGCCGTTGGCTGGTGGAGCAAGGCGAGTTGAAGAAAGAAGACGTGACCATGGGCGCCATCAGCGCTTGGGCCAAAGCGCACCCGGAGCGCATCCCGGAACTGCTGGCGAGCAACCCCAGCTACGTGTTTTTCAGCGCACGCCCCGACAGTAATGAAGGTCCACGCGGTTCGCTGAATGTGCCGTTGACGGCCGGTTACAGCGTGGCGGTGGATCGCAAGGTGATTCCGCTGGGCAGCCTGTTGTGGCTGTCGACTACCAAGCCCGACGGCTCGCCATTGGCACGCCCCGTCGCCGCGCAGGACACCGGCGGTGCAATCACCGGTGAAGTGCGCGCGGATTTGTTCTGGGGCACGGGTGATGCTGCCGGAGAGTTGGCGGGAAACATGAAGCAGCAAGGGCAGATCTGGATGCTGTGGCCCAAGGGCGCGGCATTGCCGCAGGTGCCGGATGCACCTACCGGAACCTGACACTCGCCGAAAACACCCCGTAGGAGCGAGCTAGCTCGCGAAAAACGTCAACGATAACGCAGCGCTTTCTGGCAGCCCGCGTCGTCTGTTCATTCTTCGCGAGCAAGCTCGCTCCTACAGAAATCGGGTCAGATCGAGACGAAGAAGAAACTCGCAATCAACGCCATACCCACCGCCCACACCAGCGAACGCAATATCGCCCAGTCGGCCAAGTAGCAAATGATGTACAGCAGGCGGCTGGTGATAAACAGCACGGCCAGCACATTGATGGTCACCAGTTCGGCCGTGCCGGCCAAATGGGCGATAATCACCGCCGCCGCAAACGCTGGCGTCACTTCAAAGCTGTTGAGCTGCGCACTGTGGGCCCGCTTGGCAAACCCGTCGAGTGTATCCAGGAAAGTACGCGGGTCGTGGTTCTGCCGGAGCCCGAACTTGCCGCCACTGAACTTGGCCACCCCCGTACACAGGTAAGGCAGAAAAATCGCGATCAACACACACCAGAAAGCAGCCGTCATCACTCATTCCTTTTGTAGTTTTATGCAGCGATTAGAGTTCTAGCACTAAAAACCCAATATCGCACCTAACCGCTATGAGCCGCGCGACACCGAAAGGTTCTACCGCACTTTCGCCCAAGACCTTGCAACCTCAAGCCGCCACTGCGGTCCATCCCCCCACTAACACTCCACCACCCACCTTCCAAGGACCCCGGATGCTTGAACTTGTCGCCGCCTTCATTTGCCTCACCACCCTGCTCACCTACGTGAACTTCCGTTTTATCGGCTTGCCGCCCACCATCGGTGTCATGGTCACGGCCCTGCTGTTTTCCCTGCTCCTGCAAGGCCTGAGCCTGCTCGGCTACCCAGGCCTGGAGGAGCGCATCCAGCAACTGATCGGCCAGATCGACTTCGGCGACCTGCTGATGAACTGGATGCTGTCATTCCTGCTGTTCGCGGGCGCCTTGCACGTCAACTTGAACGACCTGCGCAGCTACCGCTGGCCCATCGGCCTGCTGGCAACCTTCGGCGTGTTGATCGCCACCGTGGTGATCGGCAGCCTGGCCTATTACATCTTCGCCCTGTTTGGCTGGCACGTGAGCTTCCTTTACTGCCTGCTGTTCGGCGCACTGATCTCACCCACCGACCCCATTGCGGTGCTGGGCGTGCTGCGAACCGCCAATGCGTCGAAACCGCTGAAGACCACGATTGTGGGCGAGAGCCTGTTCAACGACGGCACGGCGGTGGTGGTGTTTACCGTATTGCTGGGTATCGCACAGTTGGGCGAGACGCCGACCGTGGGCGCCACGGCCATGCTGTTCGCCCATGAGGCAATTGGCGGCGTGGTCTTCGGCGGGCTGATCGGCTACTTGGTGTACCTGATGATCAAGAGCATCGAACAGCACCAGATCGAAGTGATGCTGACTCTCGCCCTGGTGATCGGCGGCTCGGCGATGGCCACCGAACTGCACGTCTCCGCACCGATCGCGATGGTGGTGGCGGGGCTGATCATCGGCAACCTGGGGCGCAAGCTGGCGATGAACGACATGACCCGGCGCTACCTGGACGGCTTCTGGGAACTGCTCGATGACATGCTCAACGCGTTGCTCTTTGCGCTGATCGGCATGGAGTTGCTGCTGTTGCCGTTCAACTGGCTGCACGTGTTCGCGGCCAGTTTGCTGGCGGTGGCGATCCTGCTGTCTCGCCTGCTGACCGTGGCCCCGGCGATCCTGTTGCTGCGCCGCTGGCGCACGGTGCCGCGCGGCACCATCCGTATCCTGACCTGGGGCGGTTTGCGCGGCGGGGTTTCAGTGGCACTGGCGCTGGCCCTGCCACTGGGTCCGGAGCGCGATCTGCTGCTGAGCATCACCTACATCGTGGTGCTGTCGTCGATCCTGGTGCAGGGCTTGACCATTGGCCGAGTCGTAAAGCGCATAGCCGAGCCTCTGTGAAGCTGTGAGCAATTACGTCGCTACATCACACATTTGCCTAAGGGCGCACTGCGATTGCCCAGGTGTTCAAGCAAGTGCCGCATCGCCAGTGGGCGCCGCGGCGTCGAGCTATGCATGACGACCAGATCCCGCGCATAGCGCGGCGCGTCGTCGACCGGCAAGACACACAGGCCATTGCGAGACATCCCTGCCCACTGCGGCACCAGTGATACACCCATGCCTTGGGCGACCAGTATGACGATGGTTTCCAAGGCATCCAGCTCACACAACACCTGCGGATCAAAGGACTGTTCATCGAGGAAACGCTGGGCAATCTGCCCACCCCACGAACGAGCGTCATAGCGGATGAATGGCCGCTCGCGCAGCAATGCTTCTAACGTTTGCGTGCCAAACCCAGCGGGGGCAATCAATATCAGAGGTTCAGCCCGCAACAAGGTCGTCGCCAAAGCCTTGGGTGGCTGAAAGGGTGGCCTGACAAGAATCGCCGCGTCCAGCTCCTGGGCCAGCAATCTCTCATAGAGGCTTCTGGAGTCACCCGGTGTGATCTTCAGTCTCAGCCCTGGTGCCGAAAGCGCCAGTCGCTCAATCGCTCCCGGCAAGACCCCGGTCAATGCCGTCGAAATGGCACCGATCTTGATCTCTCCCGATAAGCCATCTTGGCTCAGGTCCTCCTGCAACTCGCGCGCCTGTTCAATGACCGCCTGAATTTTTGGCAGCAACAGCAGGCACTGGTCTGAGGGCCATGCGGCATGCGCAGTGCGCATAAGCAGCGTGCACCCCAGTGTTCGCTCAAGCGTCTTGACCCGTTGGCTGATCGCCGCTGCGGTACGGTTTTCACGTCGCGCGGCCGCAGCAATGGAGCCGGTTTCAATGACGGCGACCAGACTTCTCAGGAATCGAACATCCATAAGTTTTCCTTTCGCTCAGACCAAGGCGAACCCGTTTTACCCAGGTACACGACCTGTTTAATTTGAGGGTTCTCCCACACAGAGATGCCCCCCCCATGAACAGACCTTTCCACGCTGCATATCATGTTTATGACCTAAATCAGGCGCGCATTTTTTATCGAGATGTTTTGGGCTGCACGGAAGGCCGTAGCAGCGAGACCTGGATCGACTTCGATTTTTTCGGGAACCAGCTTTCACTGCACCTGGGCACGCCGTTTCCCACCACACGTACCGGGCTGGTCGGTGAGCATCATGTCCTGATGCCGCATCTCGGCGTGGTGTTACCGCTTGAGGAATGGCTGACGCTTGCCGAACGCCTTACCCACCTGGGTACATGTTTCGAGATTCCGCCAGTGATCCGCTTTGCCGGCGAGCCAGGCGAGCAACGCACGATGTTTTTTCTTGATCCCAGCGGCAACCCCATCGAGGTGAAAGGGTTCAAGGACTTCGCCGCGCTGTTCGCTCAATAAATCCCTGACATCTACAACAATAAGGGGCACCTACATGACCACCAAAAAACCAACCAGCCTTGTGACTCGCATCATGATCGGCCTGGCTGCCGGGATAATCGTCGGCATCCTTCTCAACCAGTTTCCCGAACACAAGACGTGGTTCATTGACAATCTGCTGCAACCGGCAGGCGACTTGTTTATCAAGCTGATGAAGATGATCGTCGTACCTTTGGTCTTTGCTTGCATGACCGTCGGCATTGCCGGGATGGGAAATCCTGCCGCCTTGGGACGCGTTGGCGTGAAGACCTTCGTTTACTTCTTCACGATCACCAGTATTGCAATCGTCTTTGGTCTGATCGTTGGAAACGTCGTCGAGCCCGGCTCAGGTGCCGAATTTGGCAGTACGTTGCAGACGCCAGTAACAGAACTGGCCGCCAACGGCAAAACGCAGAATCTGGGGCAAACGCTATTGGCGATCGTGCCGGATAACATCGTCTTGGCCATGTCGCAGGGCAAGCTGCTCTCCGTGCTGTTTTTCGCCATCCTGTTCGGCTGCGCCTTGTCTATGCTGCCCGAGCAGCGCAAGGCCCCCCTGATCAGCGTGATGCAGGGCATCTCCGACACCATGTTCAAAGTCACCCATCTGGTCATGCATTACTCGCCGATCGGCATTTTCGGGCTGATCGCAGTCACCGTCGCCAGCTTTGGCCTGAGTGCCTTGCTGCCGCTGGCCAAACTGATCGGCACAACTTATGTCGCAGTGCTGTTATTTGCATTGTGCGTATTGGGCGCAGTTGCACGATTGGCGGGGGTCGGCTTTTTCCACCTGGTGCGGGAGATACGCAGTGAATTGTTGCTGGCCTACAGCAGCGCCGCGTCAGCAACAGTAATGCCTCAATTGATCGAAAAAATGGAGCGCTACGGCGCTCCGCGCCCTATTACCAGCATGGTTATCCCGCTGGGCTACTCGTTCAACCTGGATGGCGCATCGCTTTTTGCTGCGTTGGGCACGTTGTTCATCGCCCAGGCATATGGCATCGACCTGAGTCTGGCGGATCAGGGGATGCTGGTATTGATCATGGTGTTGACGTCAAAGGGCGCGGCGGGCGTGCCAGGTTTCATGTTTATCATCCTTACCGCGACCTTGACTGCGGCGGGTCTGCCCGTGGAAGGAGTGGCGATCATTGCAGGCGTGTATCGCCTGATGGATATGCCGGTCACAGCGTTGAATGTGCTGGGCAACGCGCTGGCGCCATTGGTGATTGCCCGGTGGGAGGGTCAACTGAAGACACCTGACCGCACAATTGCCGCCGATTCTGCCGGCGCGTCGCTCAAAGTCTGAAAGTCCTGATCCAGGTGCCTCGCAAAGAACGCGTTTGAGTCTTTGCGGGGCAATATCAGGCCTTTTTCTTACTCTGAGAAAGCTGCCCCCGTGCGCCGGAGTGAGTTGCAGAAGGTGCCTTGGTTTCGCTACGAATCTGCGCATGGCTGATCAGCGCAAAGATGAAGCTGCCACCGATGATGTTGCCGGCCAGTGTGGGGCCGGCAAACACCAGCCAGAAGTCTTTCCACGGCAGCTCACCGGCAAACACCAGGTATGACACTTCCGCCGAACCCACCACGATATGGGTGAAATCCCCCAGGGCCATCAGGTAGGTGATCAGAATGATGATCCACATCTTGGCGCTTTCCATCGAAGGGATCATCCACACCATGGTGGCGATCATCCAGCCGGAGACGATGCCTTTGGCGAACATCTGGCCGGCGTCGTTTTCCATGATCTTGCGCCCGATGTCCAGGAAGGCCATGTCGGTCTTGGTGTCGAAGATCGGCAGGTGCAGCATCACATACGCCACCAACAGCGTGCCGCACAGGTTGCCCACCAGTACCACGCTCCAGAGCCTTATCAGCCGCCCGGCATTGGCCAGTGTAGGCTTGCTCATCACCGGCAACACGGCGGTCAGGGTGTTTTCGGTGAACAGTTGCTGACGCGCCAGGATCACCGCGAGGAAGCCTGCGCAGTAGCCGAAGCTGGCGATCACCTTGAACGCTTCGCCGTCCGGCAGGCGTGAATTGAGCAGCCCCATGGCCATCAACGACAGGCCCATGGTCAAGCCTGCGGCCAGGGCCGACCACCACAAGGCGGCGACGCTGCGCTCCAACTCCTGGTCGCCCTGGGTTCGGATGATTTCGTGGAGCACCGCAGCGCGGGGTGGCTGGTTCTTGTCCACGTCCTGTTGCTCTTCCTGCGACAGGTTGGGGGTCTTGCCGTCTTCGTGGGTAGCCATGATGTTCCAGAGTCCGAGGGGTGCCTGTAGCTACGACATGCTGGCGCGGTAGCTGTTCAGTGACCAGACAACTAAACCGGCATGCGCCAAGCCTTGGCCATCTCCACAGTGGTGGAACTGGAAGGCGTGCTCCAGGGTTTGTTGCGCGCCTGGTATTTTTCGCTGAGGTCATCAAGCACACGGTTGAACGCGAGTGGCGTAGTGGCCTTGGCCAAGTCTCGGGCTGCGCGCTGTAACAGTTCAACATTCGACGCAGGCTGGCCTGGTCGGAACAACGATGGGTAGATGACCTCCCGCGTAAAGCTCTCGGCACTCACCGCGATATCGCGCCGCTTCATTTCAGCGACAGCGCAGGTCATGACCCTGGAAGAGGGTGAAGCATCGCCGGCACTCCGTTTGGCAGCCACTTGCAGCAACGCCTGGAAATTATGTTGGTCAGGGTCATTCAAGCGCCGTCCCAACCATTCGATTTTCTCGGGACTGCGGGCAAGTGCATCCAGATTACGAACTGCCGACGACAGCTTCGGTGTGAACAGCAAGCCATCATGGGACTTCTCGACCGCAGTAATCGCACGGTCCAGGGCGTGCAACACCTGCTTCGCTTCTTCTCGAAACATCAGCACACTGGCAGCGGCCGTGTCTTTCTGCAATGCCGGCTGCACACTGGCCAGTGTTTTATCATCCATCGCCAGCACCGCTTCATCCAGCGTACCGAACGAGTGAGACTCACGCGTCGTGGCACGACGCTGCAGATGCCCCTCCACCGCTTCACGCGCCCTCTCCTGCAGGTGCTGCTTGTACTCATCCTTCATGGTGAAGTTGACCGTACCGTTGAGCAGGCCGCGAAAATCGCCTTTTTCGGTATTAAGTGGCAACGCCAGCGTCTGGTCGGCAAATGCTTCGAGCCTTTTATCCTGGTAAGCCTCGGCGGCCGAGTGGGGTGTTCCCGTGATGCAGTCGACCAGGCTGCTGAAAAAACCGCCACGTTGGGCTGGCGCCCCGACGGGGTCTGACTCGAACTTGATGATCAGCGACTCAGACTTACTCAGGGGGCTCTCGGAAAACAAACGGTCCACCACGCCCGACGCTGGTGTATTGAGCAGCAGGCCACCGTCCTGAAAGGCCGTGGTTTCAGATGCCATCTGGAAGCCATGCCCTTGTTCCACAGGGCTTTTGAACAGTACAGGCAACGAACCCGAAATACGCGCGGCGCGGGCGATATCCATGTCCGGAGTCAAACTGCTGTTGAACACTACCAACTGTGGGCGCCCACCAAACATGCCAGTACCCGTGATATTGAGTTGCTTGACCGCTGGAATATTGCGACTTAACACCTCAAGGTCGGCAAACGTGGGCGCGCCACCTGCACTGAGCTTGTCAGCAATGCGCATGACGTCGGCGGGACGGGTTTCTCTGGGAGTGTCGGCAATATGACCAAGAAGCGCCTTGCGCGACTCGTCGCGGATCATTTCCTCCAGCGGAACGGCAGCGGTTTTCAGACGTGGCAGCAGGGTCATCAGCAACTGGGAAATGTTGCCGACCAGGCCCGGCAAGCGCCCCACCTGCTTACCAATCGTCGAACTGGCTTCCTGCAACCAGGCCGTCACAGGGTCTTTGCTGTTCAGCAGACTGGGCAGATTGATGTTGTCCGACAGCCCATCGAATGCTGCCGCCCCCATGCCACTGGCAACCAAAGCTGCGGAAATCGCGCCGGCGGAGGAACCGGAGATCACCCGAATGCCTTCCAGTGTCCCTGCGTCTTCAAGTGCCTGCACGCCTCCCGAGAAAGCGACGCCCTTGGCCCCACCACCACTGAGCACCAAATGCGTGACGGGCGGCGGCGATAACACCACCTCCACCCGCCCTTGAGGATCGCGAAGGAGGGTCAGATTGCGCTCGCCGCCACTGTCCACCAACAACGTCTTCGCCGTGTGATCGGCGCTGACTCCGGCATTTCCATGCAAATGAGACTGAACAGGAGTGACCGGATTGAGCACTTTCATGCACTGACTCTCTCTGCGGGGGTGTAATCCTGAGTGACGAGAGAGCCTGGAAAAGATCCACCCGGAACAACCTGGCAACAGAAATCAAACCGGTGGCATGTAATTATTCGCGCATGTCATCTTCCTGGAACTGGTCCTTTACATACTTGATCTCGGTACGGCCGTGGGGCGCGGGCAAGCCGTCTTCGCCGAGGTTGACGAAGACCATCTTCTCTACAGTCAGGATGCTTTTACGGGTGATCTTGTTGCGCACTTCACAGGTGAGGGTGATGGAGGTGCGGCCAAATTCGGTGGCAGTGATCCCGAGTTCGATGATGTCGCCCTGGCGCGAGGCGCTGACAAAGTTGATTTCGGAAATGTATTTGGTCACCACGCGCTGGTTGCCCAGTTGGACGATGGCGTAGATGGCCGCTTCTTCGTCGATCCAGCGCAGCAGGCTGCCGCCGAACAGGGTGCCGTTGGGGTTGAGGTCTTCAGGTTTTACCCATTTGCGGGTGTGGAAGTTCATGGTCACTCCAAAGCGTCTTGCCAAATGATGGGCAACATAATGGCAGAGCCTGCCCCCAAGCTCTATGCGCCATTGCCTATCAACCCCATGCGCGATCTGCATGCCGCCGACAGAAAGGCTTGGGAAGTATCGCGTACACGGCTATAATCGCCACCGCTTCAAAACGGTCATCTTCAGTTGATACCGTTTCTCCCGCCACCTGTCCGAGGGGCGCTGCAGCAGGTTCAACCTGTCAGGCTCGGATGGGGCGTTGTCCGGCCTGGTTGCCCTGGCCTGATACTAAACGCACAACGGCGCCCATTCGCACACTACGAATGGAGGCTCTTCATGAGCGCTGTAATTACGCCTGCAGATTTCAACGACTACAAAGTCGCCGACATGTCCCTCGCCGCCTGGGGCCGTCGCGAAACCTTTATCGCCGAATCCGAAATGCCAGCCTTGATGGGCCTGCGTCGCAAGTACGCCGCCGAGCAACCGCTCAAGGGCGCGAAGATCCTCGGCTGCATCCACATGACCATCCAGACTGCCGTACTGATCGAAACCCTGGTGGCCCTGGGTGCCGAAGTGCGCTGGTCGTCCTGCAACATTTTCTCGACTCAAGACCAGGCCGCTGCCGCCATCGCCGCTGCCGGTATCCCGGTATTCGCCTGGAAAGGCGAGACCGAAGAAGAGTACGAGTGGTGCCTGGAGCAAACCATCCTGAAAGATGGCGCGCCTTGGGATGCCAACATGATCCTCGACGACGGCGGCGACCTGACCGAGCTGCTGCACAAGAAATACCCGCAGATCCTCGACCGCGTCCACGGCGTGACCGAAGAGACCACCACCGGCGTGCACCGCCTGTTGGACATGCTGGCCAAGGGCGAGCTGAAAATCCCGGCCATCAACGTCAACGACTCGGTGACCAAGAGCAAGAACGACAACAAGTACGGCTGCCGTCACAGCCTGAACGATGCCATCAAGCGCGGCACCGACCACCTGCTGTCGGGCAAGCAAGCCCTGGTGATCGGCTACGGCGACGTGGGCAAGGGTTCGTCCCAGTCCCTGCGCCAGGAAGGCATGATCGTTAAAGTCTCCGAAGTCGACCCGATCTGCGCCATGCAAGCCTGCATGGACGGTTTCGAAGTGGTTTCGCCGTTCATCGATGGCGTCAATGACGGCACCGAAGCAAGCATCGACAAGGCCCTGCTGGGCAAGATCGACCTGATCGTGACCACCACCGGTAACGTCAACGTCTGCGATGCCAACATGCTCAAGGCCCTGAAAAAGCGTGCCGTGGTGTGCAACATCGGTCACTTCGACAACGAGATCGACACCGCTTTCATGCGCAAGAACTGGGCGTGGGAAGAAGTGAAGCCGCAGGTGCACAAGGTTCACCGTACCGGCGCTGGCGCTTTCGACCCACAGAACGACGACTACCTGATCCTGCTGGCTGAAGGCCGCCTGGTCAACCTGGGCAACGCCACCGGCCACCCAAGCCGCATCATGGACGGCTCGTTCGCCAATCAGGTACTGGCCCAGATCTTCCTGTTCGGCCAAAAATACGCCGACCTGTCGCCAGCCCAGAAAGCCGAGCGCCTGACCGTGGAAGTACTGCCGAAGAAACTCGACGAAGAAGTGGCCCTGGAAATGGTCCGCGGCTTCGGCGGCGTGGTGACTCAGCTGACCAAGACCCAGGCCGACTACATCGGCGTGACCGTCGAAGGTCCGTTCAAGCCGCACGCTTATCGCTACTAAGTAATCAGCCCAACCTGCTCTACCTGTAGGAGCGAGCCTGCTCGCGAAAAACTCAAGGACACCGCGTACATCCTGTTTCTACGCGTTATCGTTGACGTTCTTCGCGAGCAAGCTCGCGCCTACAGTGCAGATGGGTTGCACAGTCGGCTTCTGAGTTTCAAAGGGTATGACCATGTCCCAAGACCGTCGCTACAGCTTCGAGTTCTTTCCCACCAAGACCGATGCTGGGCATGAAAAACTGATGGCGACTGCCAAGCAGTTGGCCACTTACAACCCCGACTTCTTCTCCTGCACCTACGGCGCGGGCGGTTCGACGCGTGATCGTACGATCAACACCGTGTTGCAACTTGAAAGCGAAGTCAAAATTCCCGCCGCTCCGCATTTGTCCTGCGTGGGCGACAGCAAGGCCGATCTGCGCGGCCTGCTCACCCAATACAAGGGCGCCGGCATCAAGCGCATCGTTGCCCTGCGTGGCGACTTGCCGTCCGGCATGGGCATGGCCAGCGGTGAGCTGCGCCACGCCAATGACCTGGTGAGCTTCATTCGCGAAGAAAGCGGCGATCACTTCCATATCGAAGTGGCCGCTTACCCGGAGATGCACCCCCAGGCGCGCAATTTCGAAGACGATCTGCAGAATTTCGTACGCAAGGCCAACGCCGGCGCCGACAGCGCGATCACCCAGTACTTCTTCAACGCCGAAAGCTATTTCTACTTCGTCGAGCGTGTACAGGCCATGGGTGTGAACATCCCGATCGTGCCGGGCATCATGCCGATCACCAACTACAGCAAGCTGGCGCGCTTCTCTGACGCCTGCGGTGCAGAGATCCCACGCTGGGTGCGCAAGCAACTGGAAGCCTATGGCGATGACGTTAAGAGCATCCAGGCGTTCGGCGAGCAGGTGATCAGCAATATGTGTGAAAAATTGTTGCAAGGTGGCGCGCCAGGCCTGCACTTCTATACCCTGAACCAGGCTGAACCAAGCCTCGCGATCTGGAACAACCTTAAACTGCCACGCTAGGCTGGTTTAATCGCTGTACCCGGCCCTCGTTATTACGGGGGTTTTTTTCGTCTATATATCTCCGGAAAGGAAGCCTGCAGTACATGAATACAGCGTCCCCGACTCCCCGCCCGCAGCTGGTGTACTTGGTATTCGGCGCCGAGACCTATCATCAGGAAGCCGTATTCAGCATCGCCAGCGCCCTGGCCCAACTGGGCGGCCCCCAGAACATGCCATTGGACATCCAGGTGTTCAGCGACAACCCGGCCCCCTATCGCGGCTTGCCGGTACAGGTTCACACGCTGGACGACGCCACGCGCAGACGCTGGAGCGAGCCCCACGGCTACCATTTCCGCACCAAACATGTGCTGTTGCGCCAGGTGCTGGAAACAGCGGAGCGCGCGCTGTTGATCGACACCGACACTTTTTTCCACGACTCGCCCATGGCGCTGTTCGAACGCGTCGCGCCCGGTACCGTGCTGTGCAATGCCTTCCAGGCCAAGTACGGCGACAACCGCGAAAGCGTGCTGTATGAAACCATGGCCAAGCACCTCGCAGACAAAGGCCTGGCCGACGACGACATGTGGCTGCTCAACTCCGGCGTCATGGGCCTGACCCGGCAAGACGCGCACATCCTTGATCGCTCGATCGAGTTGATGGACGAACTGTTCCCTATGGCCCGGGGCGCCTACACCCTGGAAGAATTCTGCCTGTCGGTGGCCGTGTACCGCACGCTCAACGTGCGCCAGTGTCCCGACCTGATCCACCATTACTGGAGCCGCAAGCAGCTGTTCCGCGCCAAGGTCAAGGCGTGGATCACCAAGCACGCCGCAGACCCCATCTGCGCCAAGGCCCTGGCCGACACCCGCAATGTGTCTGCCCACCTGCCTCGTCCGCCGCGCCTGCAGCGCTTGATGTACAAGCTGATCACCCTGGCCTTGCCCAAACGCAAGCAGCAGTTCATCCGCGAAATCCTCTACGGCTGCTACGAGCACGAAAATGAATTCGACCAGGCCTGTGGCCCGGTCTGGTGGGACAAGGCCCTGCAGAATCAGGAAGAGCGGCAAAAATGCCCGGTCGACGCGCACCAGCTCGAACATTGGTTCGCCAACCCTGTGGTGCGCCTGATTCTGGGCGAACGACGTGCAGCCATCTACGCACACCTGATGACTTCACCGACAAAATAGCGCTGCCCGCAGATGCGTGTGCCAGAGCTTCTCTTTAGCGCGCGGGCGTCGTAACCTCGGGGCATGCCCGTCATTCTGAAGCTGTTGACCGCTGCGCTTTTTACTTGCTTGAGCCTGGCCGCTTATGGCGAGAAATTGCGCATTGTCACCGAGCCCTGGGCGCCTTACGTGTATGAAGAACACGGCGCCATGCGCGGGCTGGACTACGAAACCACGGTGATCGTGTTCCAGCGCCTGGGGGTCGATGTGCAATGGCAGTTCCTGCCCTGGAAGCGCTGTCTGGCCATGCTTGACCAGGGCAATGCCGATGGCGCACTGGATATTTTCCACAGTCACGACCGCGACGCGCTGCTGCTGTACCCCAGCGAACCGTTGTCGGAAGTGGAGTTCGTGATGTTCTACGCCAACGAGCGCCCTTACCCGGTCCAAAGCCTTGACGACCTTGGCGGCCTGACTGTCGGCACGTCCCCAGGCTACCTGTACAGCGCCCCCTTCAGCGACTCTGCCGCGTTCAACCGCGAGCCGGCCCCCAGCCATGAGGCCAACTTCGGCAAATTGCTGCTGGGGCGCATCGACCTGGCGATCACCGACCGCCGGGTCGGCCAGCATGTGATCAAGACGCTGGGCCTGGAGGGCAAGGTCAGCCAGGCTCCCGTCGTGGTCAGCCGCCAGCAGCAATACCTTGCCGTTCGCCGTGGCGCGGGGATGGACCTGCTGGTGCAACGCTTTGCCGCCGAACTCAAGCGTTTCAAACAGGAGCCGGCCTACGCCGCCTTGAGCGCCAAATATGGTGGAATCCAAGCCAAAACAGCGCCTGGAGGCACCGTTGAGCAGCAGGAAAGCAGCGCGCCGTGATTGCTCTGTTATACTCCGGCCTTTCCGCCAGGCTCACGCCCGGCCGCTGAGGTCCTGAAAAAGGCACCCAACCCCGCTACTGCGCAGCTTTCAGCCCGCGCGAGCCGGTGGAGTGCCCGCCAGACGCAGCAGGACCGGACGGGATTGCGCTCCCCTAAGCGCCATTCACGCCCGGCAAGATTATCCCTTTGGGCCAAGCCCTAACTAAAACAGGATTACTCATGTCCTTTGCTTCCCTCGGTCTCTCCGAGGCTTTAGTCCGCGCCATCGAGGCAGCGGGCTATACCGAGCCTACTCCGGTGCAACAGCGGGCTATTCCCGCCGTGTTGCAAGGTCGCGACCTGATGGTTGCGGCTCAGACAGGTACTGGTAAAACCGGCGGCTTCGCCCTCCCGATTCTGGAGCGGTTGTTTCCCAACGGTCACCCGGACAAATCCCAGCGTCACGGCCCGCGCCAACCGCGCGTACTGGTCCTGACCCCTACCCGCGAACTCGCCGCCCAGGTGCACGACAGCTTCAAGCTGTACGCCCGCGACCTGAAGTTCGTCAGCGCCTGTATCTTCGGCGGCGTCGGCATGAACCCACAGGTTCAGGCCATGTCCCGCGGTGTTGACGTGCTGGTGGCGTGCCCCGGTCGTTTGCTCGACCTGTGCGGCCAAGGCAGCGTCGATTTGTCCCACGTGGAAATCCTCGTGCTGGACGAAGCCGACCGCATGCTCGACATGGGCTTTGTCCATGACGTGAAGAAGGTCCTCGCCCGCCTGCCGGCCAAACGTCAGAACCTGCTGTTCTCGGCAACGTTCTCCCAAGACATCACTGCCCTGGCCGGCAAGCTGCTGCACAACCCGGAGCGCATCGAAGTCACGCCGCCGAACACCACGGTCGAGCGTATCGAGCAACGCGTCTTCCGCCTGGCTGCCAGCCACAAGCGTTCATTGCTGGCGCACCTGATCACTGCCGGCGCCTGGGAACAGGTGCTGGTGTTCACCCGCACCAAGCACGGCGCCAACCGCCTGGCCGAGTATCTGGACAAGCACGGCCTCACCGCCGTCGCCATCCACGGCAACAAGAGCCAGAACGCCCGCACCAAAGCCCTGGCCGACTTCAAGGCCGGTGAAGTGCGCATCCTGGTCGCCACCGATATTGCCGCACGCGGCCTGGACATCGACCAGTTGCCACACGTGGTCAACTTCGAGCTGCCAAACGTCGACGAAGACTACGTGCACCGTATCGGCCGTACCGGCCGTGCCGGTCGTTCGGGTGAAGCCATTTCCCTGGTTGCTCCGGACGAAGAGAAACTGCTGAAAAGCATCGAGCGCATGACCAAGCAGAAAATCGCCGATGGTGACCTGATGGGCTTCGATGCCAGCGCCGTTGAGGCCGAGAAGCCTGAAGTGCGCGAGCGTCCGGACGTGCGCAACCCACGTAACCCTCGCGGTCCAAAGGGCGATGGCCCGAACGGCGGCGGCGGTGGCGGTGGTCGTCGCGACAAGGGCAAAGACAAAGGCGGCAAGGAAAAAGCGCCCACCAACGGCCGTGGCGAACGCCCAGCCCGCGAGCAGAAGCCCCGTGAAGGCACCCCGGCCCGCGAACAGCGCCAGCCGAGCCAGCCGCCACGTGCCACAGCCGACCGCGCCCCGGACGAGTTCCTCGACGACGACGTGGATAACTTTGGTAACCGCGTTGACTACGTGCCCCAGGCCAAACCAGCCCAGGGCCGTGGCCGTCGTCCAGGTGCTCCGGCGCCGGGCGCAGCTGCCGGGACTGGCGCTCCACGTGGCGGCCAGCCTCAGGGCGGTCGTCAGAACGGTCCGCGCAACAGCAGCGGCGGCACGACCGGCACCCCGCCGGCCAAGCGCAGCGGCCCGCGTAACGGTGCACCTCGTGATGGCCAGGCACGTCGCGAAGATTCGCGCAGCAACAACCGCCGCCCGGCCCGTGATGACCAGCCGCGTTTGTCCGAGCCAGCCGTGCAGAACCCGCGCGGTGGTCCGGCGCCAAAGATCATCCACAAGGAGTCGAAGGCTGATCGCTTCCCGACACCTGAGCAGCTGGATCAACTGCCAGGCCGTCCTCGTGGTGAAAAACCAGCGCTGCTGACCCGCAACCGCGAGGCATAAAAAAAACCCGTATCGCGAGATACGGGTTTTTTTTGCCTGTAGGAGCGAGGGGGACGCCTAGTTCTTGCTCGCGAAGGTCGTCAACGATAACGCTGGCAGCCTGAAAAACGCGGTGTCTCTACGTTTTTCGCGAGCAAGCTCGCTCCTGCCTGCGAAGCATTACTTCGCTTTCACGCCTTCCAGCGAGATGTCCAGGTCGACAGTCTGGGAAGTCGGGCCTGGGCCTTTGATCCCGAAGTCGTTCAGGTCCAGCGTGGTCTTGGCGTTGAAGCCAGCACGTTCGCCGCCCCATGGATCCTTGCCTTCACCGTTGAACGTAGCCTTGAAGGTCACAGGCTTGGTCACGCCGTGGAAGGTCAGGTCGCCCGTCACGTCAGCAGTTTTTTCGCCGGTGGATTTAACCGCGGTGGACACGAACTTGGCGTCCGCGAACTTGGCAACGTCCAGGAAATCCTTGCTGGCGATGTGCTTGTCACGTTCAGCGTGGTTGGACCACAGGCTGGCGGTTTTCACGTCGACTGCGATTTTGCTGGCTTCAGGCTTGGCGGCATCCCAGCTGAACGTACCATCCCAGTCCTTGAAGGTACCGTGGATGTAGCTGTAGCCCAGGTGGCTGATTTTCCAGTCGATGAAGGCGTGCTGGCCTTCTTTGTCGATCTTGTAGTCAGCGGCCATCACCTGGCCTGCCGACAGCAGTGCAGTACCGATTGCCAGAGCAGCGAGTGTCTTTTTCAACATGCTTTCTATTCCTTGTGAGTCGAGGTTGAACATCAGGCTTTGCGCCCCAGCATTCGCGTGAGGGTCGCATCACGATCGATAAAGTGGTGTTTCAACGCAGCCACGCCGTGCAAGCCGGCGAAGACTACCAACACCCAGGCGAGGTACAGGTGCACCACGCCAGCGGTGTCTGCCTGGTCCGGTAGACCGGAAACCACGGCAGGAATTTCAAACAGGCCAAACACCGGGATACCGACACCGTCTGCGGTGGAAATCAGGTAACCGGCGATCATCACGGCAAACAGCCCGAGATAAAGGAACGCGTGGCCGAACGCGGCACCGATGCGGGTCAAGCGGCTGTAACTGGCCAGCGGCGGAGGCGGCGGGCTGATCAGGCGCCAGACGATTCGTACCAGCATGATGGCGAACAGCGTGATGCCAATGCTCTTGTGCAGGTCCGGTGCTTCTTTGCGCCAGGCGCTGTAATAGTCGAGACCGACCATCCACAAGCCCAGGGCGAACAGGCCGAACACCACCAGGGCCACGCCCCAGTGCAAAACCATACTGACCCAGCCATAACGGGCCGGTGAGTTACGTAGCTGCATGTACTTAATCCCGTAAGAGCTGCGCCCAGACTAGCGATTTACCTATCGAATTAAAGCGGAAAATTTCGCTTTGAAATATCGAGAAATACGATCTGGAGCGTATGCACAGTAAGTTAACCAAGGATTAAGGACTATTCCTAAGAAACGTGACAGTCCGTCCTACGTTTACTCCGAATTCCCCACAATGGCTTGTGACCCGGGCCACCATTGCATAGGCTTGCGCGATTGTTTCACCTGCGCCGCTCGCAGGACCGCTTCGAGGAGATCACCGATGGGCTTGAACAACCAGTGGATGCAACGCGACCTCGCGGTGCTGTGGCATCCCTGCACCCAGATGAAAGACCACCAGCAACTGCCGCTGATCCCGATCAAGCGCGGGGAAGGCGTCTGGCTGGAAGACTTCGAAGGCAAGCGCTACCTCGACGCCGTCAGCTCCTGGTGGGTCAACGTCTTCGGCCACGCCAACCCGCGCATCAACCAGCGCATCAAGGACCAGGTCGACCGACTGGAACACGTGATCCTCGCCGGTTTCAGCCACCAGCCGGTGATCGAGTTGTCCGAGCGCCTGGTAAAGATGACCCCCGAGGGCCTGACCCGCTGCTTCTACGCCGATAACGGTTCGTCGTGCATCGAAGTCGCGCTGAAGATGAGCTTTCACTATTGGCTCAACCGTGGCCTGCCAAACAAAAAACGCTTCGTCACCCTGACCAACAGCTACCACGGCGAAACCATCGCCGCGATGTCGGTGGGCGACGTGCCGCTGTTTACCGAAACCTACAAGGCGCTGCTGCTGGACACCCTCAAGGTGCCGAGCCCGGACTGCTACCTGCGCCCCGAGGGCATGAGCTGGGAAGAACATTCGCGCAACCTGTTCATGGCCATGGAGCAGACCCTCGCCGAGCACCACGACACCGTCGCCGCCGTGATCGTCGAGCCGCTGATCCAGGGCGCCGGCGGCATGCGCATGTACCACCCGGTGTACCTCAAGCTGCTGCGCGAGGCCTGCGACCGCTATGGCGTGCACCTGATCCACGATGAAATCGCCGTGGGCTTCGGCCGCACCGGGACCATGTTCGCCTGTGAACAGGCCGGCATCCGTCCGGACTTCCTGTGTTTGTCCAAGGCCCTGACTGGCGGCTACCTGCCGTTGGCCGCCGTGGTCACCACCGATGACGTCTACGACGCGTTCTACGACGACTACCCGACCCTGCGCGCCTTCCTGCACTCCCACAGCTACACCGGCAACCCGCTGGCGTGCGCGGCGGCCCTGGCAACCCTGGATATTTTCGAAGAAGACAACGTCATCGAAAACAACAAGGCCCTGGCCCAGCGCATGACCACGGCAACGGCGCACCTGGTCGACCATCCGCATGTCTCGGAAGTACGCCAGACCGGCATGGTGCTGGCCATCGAAATGGTCCAGGACAAGGCCACCAAGACCGCTTACCCGTGGCAGGAACGCCGTGGCCTGAAGGTATTCGAACACGCCCTGGAACGCGGCGCGCTGTTGCGGCCGCTGGGCAGCGTGGTGTATTTCCTGCCGCCCTATGTGATTACGCCGGAGCAAATCGACTTCCTCGCCGAAGTTGCCAGCGAAGGCATCGACATCGCCACCAACAGCAAAGTCAGCGTGGCGGTGCCGAAAGACTTCCACCCCGGCTTCCGCGATCCGGGTTGATTGCCGGCACACCTACACCTTTTTCCAGAGAACAGAAATGAGACTGTCCCGCTTTTTCACCGACACCCCGCTGAGCCTCGGCGATCACGAACTGCCCGAAGCCCAGGCGCACTACATCAGCCGCGTACTGCGCATGGGCGAAGGTGACGCCGTGCAATTGTTCGACGGTTCCGGCCAGGAGTTCCTGGGCAGTCTGCTGGAAGTCGGTAAAAAACGCGTCACCGTGCAACTGACGGAAAGCTTCGCCGGCCAGGCCGAATCGCCGCTGCACATCCACCTCGGCCAGGGCCTGTCCCGGGGCGAGCGCATGGATTGGGCGATCCAGAAAGCCACCGAGCTGGGCGTCAACGCCATCACGCCGATCTTCAGCGACCGCTGCGAAGTGCGCCTCAAGGACGAACGCGCCGACAAACGCCTGCTGCACTGGCGCCAGGTGGCGATCAGCGCGTGTGAGCAATGCGGGCGTTCGACGGTGCCGGTGATTCATCCGCCGTTGCTGCTGGCAGACTGGTTGAAGCAGGTCGAGGCGGATCTGAAGCTGGTGCTGCACCCGGTGGCCGAGCCAATGGTCAGCCATGCCAAGCCTGCGAGCCTGGCGTTTCTGATCGGGCCGGAGGGTGGGCTGACCGACAACGAAGTCGACACCGCCCAAGGCGCCGGCTTCCACGCCGCCCGCCTCGGCCCGCGCGTGTTGCGCACCGAGACTGCGCCCGTCGTCGCGTTGGCCGTCGCCCAACAACTCTGGGGCGACTTCTAACTGTGGGAGGAGATCAGTCCACCGGATCGCTGATCGGCTTGGCAATGATCGCCTTCAACTCACTGGTCATCGGGAATTCCAGGTTCAAGCCCTTGGGCGGAATCGGCTGTTCAAACCAGCGCTGGTAAATCCCGTTGATCTCCCCCGAGCGGTACAGGTCGCCGAGGGTCTCGTTGACCACCGCGAGAAACTGCGGGTCATCCTTGCGCACCATGCAGCTGTAGATCTCCCGCGACTGTTCCTCGCCCACCACCACCCAGTTGTGCGGGTCGCGGGCTTTGGCGCGTTCGCCGTAGAGCAATGCATCGTCCATATAGAACGCGGCCGCGCGGCCCGTCTCGAGCATCTTGAATGCCTCGCCGTGGTCCTTGGCGCTGATGACGAACATATTGCTCTTGTGCTCGGCGTTGTAACGCTTGAGAAAACGCTCGTTGGTGGTGCCGGCGGTGGTCACCACGTTCTTGCCCCCCAGATCGGCGAAGCCCTTGATGCCGCTGTCTTTAGCCGTCAGCAACTGGCCTTTCACGTAAATAAACCCGTAGGAAAACGCCACCTGTTTCTGCCGCTCGGCGGTCACCCCGGTGGAACCGCACTCCAGGTCGACAGTGCCGTTCTGCACCAGCGGAATGCGCGTCTGAGAGGTCACCAGGTTGTACTTCACCTTAAGGTCGGCCACTCCGGTTTTCTGCTGGATACGCTCAACGATCTTGCTGGCCAGGTCCACCGAATAGCCCATCGGCTTGCCGCTGTGATCGCCCACGTAGGAAAACGGCACCGACGCGTCGCGATAACCCAGGGTGATGGACTTGGCGTTGGCGATCTTGCCCAGCGTACCGTCCAGCGGCGCCTGATTGGCATGGGCATGTGCCCCCAGCAAAAGGCCCAGGGTGCAGCCGGTCAACAGGATTTTTTTCATTGTTATTCTCCGTTGGTCTTTAACGTTATTTACGTACTGCAATCACGCTGATTTCCACCAGCACACTCGGCCGTGCCAGTTCCGCCTGCAAGGTGGTGCGCGTCGGCGCCATCCCCGGCGATAGCCAGGCGGCCCATACGTCGTTCATCGGCGCGAAACCGCTGCCAATGTCTTTCAAGTAAATGGTCGCATTGAGCAAATGATCCTTGTCACTGCCGGCCTGGGCCAGCAGCGCATCGACCTTGGCCAGCACTTCGCGGGTTTGCGTCGCCACATCCTGGCCTTCGCCGGGCACCTGGCCCGAAAGGAATACCAGATCCTTGAACGTGACGGCGCCGGACAGTCGGTCGTTGCTGCTGATTCGGTTGATGGTCATGGAAGCATCCTTATGCAGCGCGGGGCGCCAGGCCCTGCATATCAATGGAAGGTAGGTGGTGGTCGATCAGTTCGGCCAGCAATTGGCCGCTGCCACACGCCAGGGTAAAGCCGAGGGCGCCGTGGCCCAGGTTCAGCCACAGGTTGCGATAGACGCTGGCGCCAATCAGCGGCACACCGGTCGGGGTGGCCGGGCGCATACCGGCCCATTCCACGGCATGGGCATAGTCGCCAGCCGCAGGAAATGTCTCGATCGCCTGACGTTTCATCAGCGCCAGGCGCTTGGGCTCAAGGCTGGCGTCAAAGCCGACGATATCCACCATAGCCGCCACCCGCAGTTGTTCGCCAATACGCGCGTAGACAATCTTGCGGTCGTAGTCGGTGATGCTTACATTCGGCGCTTGGTGCTGGGCGCCAATCGGCACGCTGAGGCTGTAGCCCTTGAGCGGATACAGTGGCAATGACAACCCAGGCAACGCCAACTCGGCGCTGCGATGACCGGCCGCGAGCACCAGGTGCTCCACCGGCATCACTTCGCCACCCAACTCGATGGCCTGCACCGCGCCACCCGCATGGCGAATCCTGGTGACCTTGCGCCCCAGCAAAAAGGTGCAGCGCCCCGACGCTTCAAGGCGTGCCGCCAGCTGTTGGCAGAAGGCATGACAGTCCGCCACTTCCTCATTCGGCGTGTAGATCCCCCCGACAAACTCCTCCGCCGTCTGCGCCAGGGCCGGCTCCAGGCGCGCACAATCCAGTGTCGACAGTACCTGTTGTTGCAGGATATCGGTGACCTTGCTGCGCGCGCGCTCAAAGGTGGCGGCATTACGAAAGGTCACCAGCTTGCCATTACGCCGCCAGTTGAAAGCGTCCAGGCGATCGTCGACGCGCCATTGCTGCAAGGTGTTTTGACTCAGGCTTGCCAGGCGCAGCAAATGGGCGGCATTACGCTTGTTCACCGAGCCCCGGCAGGCGCCGATGAAGGCGGCCATCCAGCGCCATTGCTGAGGGTCCAGGCGTGGGCGCAGCTTCAGCGGCGAGTCACCGCGCAGCAACCAGCCAATCGCCTGCAACGGCACGCCCGCATCAGCCAGCGGTGCGACATAGCGGTAGGACAATTGCCCGCCATTGGCGAAACTGGTTTCGCTGCCCAAGGTGTCGCGCGCATCGATCACCGTCACTTCATGGCCGGCACGCACCAGCGCATAAGCGCTCGCCAGGCCAATAACGCCACCACCAACGATGCAAACCTGCCCGGCCATCCCGACCTCCAGCCCTTGAATAAGTAGGCTCAAGCGTAGGCGCAGGTGACAGGCCAGCGACAATGAATAAAGATGGACCACCTATAAATAAAGGTTATGGACTTGCCATGCGCTTGCGTCATATCGAAATCTTCCAGGCCATCCGCCAGACCGGCTCCATCAGCGCCGCCGCGCAGTTGCTGCATGTGTCGCAACCGGCGGTGACCAAGGTGTTGCAGCATGCCGAGTTGCAGCTGGGCTTTCCGCTGTTCCTGCGGGTGCGCGGTAAATTGCAGCCCACGCCGGAAGCCCTGGCGCTGGAAAGCGAGGTCGAGAAAGTCACCGAGAGCCTGCAAGGTGTGCGGCGCCTGGCCAAGAGCTTGCGCCGCGCCCCAGGGCAAAGCGTGCGGATTGGTGCGATACCGGCATTGGCGCTGTCGCTGCTGCCACCGGCGATTCTGGAATGGAAGCGCGACTACCCGGACATCGCGTGCGAGCTGTCCAGCGACCATAGCCGCGAGCTGGTGCACAAGCTGTTGATGCGCGAGATCGACCTGGCGCTGACCCTCAACTTCTCCGGCCATCCTGGGTTGACCACACAAGTGCTGGCCAATGGCGTGTTGGTGGCCCTGGCGTCGAAAAACTACTGGCCAGACGCAGCACTGCATCAGGCCCTGCCACTGGCTGAGCTGGCGGGTGCGCCGTTGATTGGCCTGTCCAGCGCCGACCCGCTGGCGGCGAAACTCGACAGCTACCTGGAACATGTCGACCCACCGCCTCGAGTGACGATTTCAGTGCAAACCTATTCCCTGGCCCGGGCGATGGTGGAATCCGGCGCCGGCTTGACGGTCATCGATCCGTTCACGGCGTTGGGCGCCTCAACGGCTACCACCTGTATCCGCACGCTCACACCGCCGCTGCCGATCACCCTCTACGCCCTGACCCGCGCCGATGAACCGCCGCCGCATATGCTGGCAAACCTGCTGGAGATCCTGGGCAAGCGCGCAGGCGAGTTATTGGGGCGCCTCTAAGGACACCGCCCCTCCCACATTCAGAGCACGTAATGCATGATCGCCACAAAGTGCAGCAGGCTGCCGCCGATCACAAACAAATGCCAAATCCCATGGGAATGCCGCAGGCGATCCTCCAGGGCAAAGAAGATGATGCCGACGGTGTACAACACCCCGCCCGCCGCCAGCCAGGTAAACCCCGCCGTCCCCAGCGCGGCAATCAGCGGCTTGACCGCCACCAGCACGATCCAGCCCATCACCGCGTAGATCACGATGGACAGGATGCGCGCCTCGGAGCGCGGCTTGATCTCTTGCAGGATGCCGATCACCGCCAGCCCCCACACGATGCCGAACAACGTCCACCCCCACGGGCCTCTCAGCGTCACCAGGCAAAACGGCGTGTAGCTGCCGGCGATCAACAGGTAGATCGAAAAGTGATCGACCTTCTGCATGATCTCTTTTCGCCGCCCCTGGACGCTGTGGTACACGGTCGACGCGCTGTACAGCACCATCAGCGTAAAGCCATAAATCGCCACGCTGACGATCTTCCAGGGGCTGCCGTCCAGGCTCGCCACCACCAACATCCACACGGCACCAATACACGCCGCGACCGCACCGAGCAAATGGCTCCAGGCGTTGAATCGTTCCCCGTGATACATCTGTCACTGACCTCCTGTAGCCGCTGGAACTGGCTGGCAAGCGTCCAGCCTTGCGCATAAGAGTGCAAGCGTCTTGTGACGTTCCGAGGACGCCGCACGGTTTTGCGGGCACAATCGGACGCATTCGAACAAGAGCCCACGGCCATGCTGATCGACGAAGAATTCACCCTCAAAAAGCTGGAAATCTTCCTGGCATTCATGCGCACCGGCAACCTGGCCCGCGCCGCCGCCGAACTGCAAACCAGCAATGTCAGCGTACACCGCGCCATCCACTCCCTGGAAAATGCCCTGCGCTGCCCGCTGTTCAAACACGAGGGCCGCAACCTCACCCCGCTGGAAAGCGCCTACGTGTTAGAAGAACGCGCGCAGAAACTGATCGCCGATGTGGTCGACAGCGTACGCCTGACCCGCGAAGCCGCCGGTTTCTCCGCCGAACGCTTCAAGCTCGGCTCGCTGTATTCGCTGACGGTCAAGACCGTGCCGCAACTGATCATGGGCCTGAAAATCAGGCGCAGCGAACTCAATATCGACCTGATCCTCGGCTCCAATTTCGACCTGCTGTACAAGCTCAAGAACATGGAAGTCGACGCGATCCTCATCTCCCTCGACGAACACGCCAACGACCCCGACTGCGAACAGATTGCGCTGTTCTCCGACGACATTTTCCTCGCCACCCCGGCCGACTCGCCCTTCGACCGCGACCAGGAAATCGACCTGGCCGACGTGCGCGATGCCACCTTCATCACCCTCACCCAAGGCTTCGCCACCCACCAGGACGGCAACCGTGTGTTCAAGCAGGCGGGGTTCGAACCGAAGGTGGCGATGCAGGTGAATGACATCTTCACACTGCTGAGCATGGTCAGTTCGGGAGTGGGTTATGCGTTGCTGCCGGGGCGGATTGCGGCGGTGTACGAGAACCGCGTGAAGCTGATACCGCTGCAACCCCGGTATCGGTTGCAGCAGCATATCGGGGTGGTGTTTCTGAAGGCCAAGGAGCGTGATCCGAACTTGCTGGCGTTGTTGGCGGAGTGTCGGATGTACGCCAATCGGCAGGGGACAGCCTGACACTCCGCGATTGGGGGTCAGCCGACCAACCCACGCACAATGAAGTACAGCAACGAAGGCCCAAGCAAACACCCAAGCCCGGTATGGAACGTCGCCGTCAACGCGCCATACGGCACCAAGCGCCGATCCGTCGCCGCCAGCCCTGCCGTCACGCCGCTCACGGTGCCGGCCAAGCCACCGAACACCATCGCCGAACGCGGGTTATCCAAGCCCATCCAACGCGCCGCCACCGGTGTGCCGACCATCACCAGGATCGCCTTGATCAACCCGGTCGCGATGGACAGCGCCATCACATCCGAAGTCGCGCCAATCGCCGCACCGGTCACCGGGCCGACGATGTAGGTCACGGCACCCGCGCCGATGGTGGTCATGCTGATCGCGTCGCGATAGCCAAACACCCAGGCCATGCTGGCGCCGACGATAAACGGCAGGATCGTGCCCAGCAGCAGCGCAATCACACCGATCATCCCGGCTTTGCGCGCTTCGGTGGCTTGCACCTCAAACGCCGTGGCAACGATGGCGAAGTCGCGCAGCATCGCGCCGCCCATCAGGCCGATGCCGGAGAACAGCGCCAGGTCTGCCAGGCCTTTTTGCCCGCCGGTAATGGTGCCGCCGACCCAGGCCAGGACCAGGCCGATGACGATGGCAATCGCCGAGCCGTGGATACGCCCGAACGTCAAGCGCTTGGACAGCACCACAGAAATCCACATCACCACGCCAACAAAGGCAAACGCGGTGATCAGGCCGTTATGTTCCAAGCCTTTTTCGATGAGATCCCACATATCAGCGACCTCCCGCAGGCACGATCAACGGCTCTTCGGCGGGTAGAGGCTCGCCCTTGTGAGTACGGCTGATCAAGGCGATGGTGCAACCACAGACCACCACCGAACCAATCGCCGCCAGCACCGCAACCGGACCGCCGTGCAGAGCGGTCACCACATTTTGTTGCGCGGCCATCGCCACCACTACGGGGATATACATGGCGCCCCAAAAGCCCACGCCCATCTCGCATTCCTTGGTCATGCCGCCGCGCTTTTGCATCCACAGGCGGGCGCAAATCAGCAGGATCATGGCGATCCCCACCCCGCCCACGTTGGATTTGACGCCGAGCAACACGCCGAGCATGTCGCCCATGATCACGCCTGCAAGCGTGCAGATCGCCAGCAATGCCACACCGTAAATAATCATTGTTGTTGTCCTCGAAGTGCTCGATCGAAATTGTTGTTTTTGTGCTTCGACAGCCTTGGGTAGTGCTTTATCGGTGGCGGCGCTCCTCCTCTTCCAGCAGGGCCTGCAAGGTATCCAGGCGTGCGCCTTCGCAGGCGATCACCGTGCCTTGCTCGAACACGCGGCGTGACAGGCCGGTGAGCACGGCGCCCGGGGGCAGTTCGATTTGCAGGCGCACACCGCGCTCGTAGGCACTTTGCACGGTGCCGCGCCAGTCAACGACGCGGCACATGTTGAAGGCCAGGTCGTCGCAAAGGTGTTCGGGGTTGTGGATCGGCCGCGCACGGGTGCTGCTCAGGTAGGTGATACGCGGCGCCTTGAGCGGGACAAATGCCTGGGCCAGGGCCTCGGCCGGTTGCGCCAGCAGCGCGCAATGGGACGGCACACTGACGGCCAGGCGTTTGGCGATGCCGTTGCCCTTGATGCGCGCGGCAACACGCTTCATGGCCTCGTCGCTGCCGGCGATCACGCTCTGGTTATCGGCGTTGATATTGGCCAGGTACACCGGGGTTTCGGGGCTGTGGATGTCGGCGAGGATTTTTTCGACGGTGGATAACTCCACGCCGATGATCGCGGTCATGCCGTAGCCGTGTGGATAAGCGTTTTGCATCAGTTGGCCGCGCAGGCTCACCAGTTTTACCGCCTCGGCAAACGCCAGGGCACCGGCGATGACCGCAGCCGGGTAGGCACCGATGGACAGGCCCGCCACGTAATCCGGGGTGCGATCCAACAGACGGGCGTGGGCCACGCCGGAAATCAACAGGCACAGTTGCACGGCGCGGGTACTGGCCAGGGCTTGCGCGGAATCGAGCAGGCGCACGTCTTCGCCCAGGGCATCGCTGGCTTCTTCCAGCACAGGTTCGGGCAGCGACTGGAGCATGCCTGGTCGCTGGGCACCCTGCCCCGGAAACACCAGAAGGCTGCTCATGCCACGGCCTGCCAAGGGTCGAGCACAAGATGCGCCCCGCTGGCGGTTTTCAGCAGCACACGGCGTGAGCCGCTGGCCCATTCGCGCAAGGCGACGGCGCCGAACGGGGTTTGCAGTTGCAGGTCGACGGCGCACTCAGCCCTATCAAGCATCGCCAGGAGATCTTCGGCATCACCTCGGGCCAAAGGCTCGGGCGTGCGCAGCATCAAATCCAGATCACTCTGGGCATGCAGCGCTTCCACCCCACAGGCCAACTCGAAACCCGCGCTGCCTGTGACGCCCCACGTCTCCTGCGCCAGCACCGGCCGCAGTTGGTCGAGCGCGCGCAACGCGGGTAAATCCCTCGGAGAGATCACCCCGCGCAACGCTTCCGGTATCACTCGCCGCTGCACTGCCGCCAGCGGCATCCGCGCAGCAAAACGTTGCTCACGCAAACGCCCGCGCACGCCGACCGCCACATAACCCGGTTCGGCAATGGCGCGGCGCACTACCACCGGGTGGCCGGCGCCAAGCGCCTCCAGCACCCATGCCGGTGCATCGGCGGGCACATGCGCCGGGGTCATGCCCCAGAGCAAGTCGTGGGCGTTCACCATTGTTCCCGCAGCAGTTGGCGAACGTGGCTGGAGGCTGCGCGATTTGTCGCGCCGAGGCGCCCGCGCAAATCGGTGCTGCCGACATCCTTGATCGCATGCACCAGGCAATCAGTGACCCGCGCTACATCATCCGCGGTGGGCTGTTCAATCTGGCTGACCGACAAGGTCTCCCACAGCAAACCGAGGCTGGCATAGCTGTCGATGTCATAGGCCATGGGCGGCACACTGGCGGCCAGGGCTTCCAGCTCTTCGACGCTGCGCAAGGTCACCCGCGCGGCCGACGCCTTGCCCATGGCGTGCACCATCACACCGGGATCGCGCAGGGCGATCAGGCGGTTGGCCTGATAACCGTGGGCCAGGAACGCACCGGACATGGCCTTGCCCACCAGCAGCGCAATCACCGGGTGGCCGGCGAGGCGAGCGCGGGCATAGCTGTCGGCGGCAGCGGCCAGGGCCTGATGGATGCCGAGGGCCTCTTCGCGACGGCCGTAGGCTTGGCTGGGCACATCGACGATGGCGATGATGGGGCGCTTGTCGCCGCGGGCGATGGCCTCATCGACGGCCTTGGCCAGGCCCCAGCCTTCGAGCAGGCCGACTTCGCCATTGCGCGCCCGAGGGAAGCGGTTTTGCGCGTCGGTAACCACGGCGACAAAGCGCACCTTTTGCTCACCCAATACACCGTCGGCAACCCTCAGCGACGCCGGCAAACCTTCTACAGGTGGAGCGCCGGCGCTCAATGCGTTGAACCACTGCAAGCCTCTCATGAGCGTTCTCCTTGATACAGCTCGCGCACCGTCGCCGGGTCGATTTGCGGTACGGCGTCCAACTCGGCCAAGCGTGTGAGGTAATAATCAGCCTGGCGACTGCGTTGTTGTGCGGGCACGCCTTGCTGCAACAACGCGCTGACAGTCTGCTGGATCTGCGCCGCATCGTCGGCCACGTAACGGTCGGCCAGGCCGCTGTTGAAACGCTGTTCGCCACCCGTGAGGCTCCAGATAAAGGGACGGTCGCGGGAGTCGTATTCTTCCAACCCGGCTTCCTGTTCGATCACCTGCGGACCATTGAGCCCCAGACGCGCTTCGCGGGTCACGACGAGGTAACTGCACAGCCCGGCCGCGATGGACATGCCGCCGAAACAGCCAACGCTGCCCGCCACCACGCCGATCACCGGCTGGTACTGGCGCAGGTCGACAATCGCCGCGTGTATATCGGCAATCGCGGCCAGGCCGAGGTTGGCTTCCTGCAAGCGCACGCCGCCGGTTTCCAGCAGCAGCACCGCGCGGGTCGGGATGCCCTTGCGGTTGTCTTCGGCGGCCAGTTCCAGGGCGCCGGCGATTTTCGCGCCGCCCACTTCACCGAGGCTGCCGCCCTGGAAGTTGCCTTCAATGGCTGCAATCACCACAGGCAAGTCGCCGATGCTGCCCTTGGCGATCACCACCCCGTCATCGGCCTGGGGCACCACACCTTGGCGGCTGAGCCAGGGCGACATGACACGCTGGAACGGGTCGATCAGTTCGCGAAAGGTGCCGGCATCCAACAAGGCCTTGGCCCGCTGCCGCGCCCCCAGTTCCACGAAGCTGTGTTTAGCGAGCAAGTCAGTCATGGCCGATCTCCTCGAAACCCTGCTCCAGGCGCAGGCGCACCACGCCGGGGGTGGCGCCGAAATCGTGAATATCAATGTTCAGGGCCGGCGGTGTCTGCTCTTGGAAGATGCGTTCGAACAGGTGTTGCCAGCGTTGTTCGGCGCCATTCACCGAGGTCTGTACCTGGATGGTCAACGTGCCGGCCGTGCCTGGTTCCAGCAGCACTTCCAGGTCGCCCGAGCCGACGCAACCCACCAGCGCACGGCCTTTTGGCGGCTGCCCGGCGGGGAATTCAAAGGATAAGGTTTCCATCACAACGCTCCGTCGAGGCGGTCGATAAACAGGCAGGCGGCCAACAGGTCGGCGGCGCCACCGGGGGAGGCATTCAGGGCCAGCAGTTGGTGGTCCAGCTCATGCAATTGGCGGCGCCCGGCGAGGCTTGCACTGCCGCCGGCGTCGAGCACGGCCTGGGCACCGCGCTGCATGGCATGCAGGCCTTCCAGGCCGGCGCGATAGAGCACGCAGGTGTCGGCCAGGTCGGTCATGATCGCGAGCAAGGCGTCCAGGCGCGCGTTCTGTTCACCGGCGTTTTGTTGGCGGCTTTTGTGCAGTTGCGGCAGGCCGCGTTGCAGCACCGACGGGAAGCCCAGTTGCGCTTCTTCACGGGCACCGCGCGCGCCATAGCGCTGGGCAACCTGGGCGCCGTGGCTCGCGGTTTGCGGCGCGTAGCGGTCGTTAAGCAGGGCGAGTCTGGCGGCATTCAGCGGTATGGCGCGGGGTTCCAGCGCCGCCGCTGCAGTCAGCAGGCCGAGGGCCCAGATCGCGCCACGATGGGTGTTCACGCCGTGGGTGGTGGCGAGCATCGCTTGTTCACCTTCGCGCCCGATACGGCCGAGGGCTTCGCGCAAGGGCAAGCCGACTTCACCGAACTCAAGCGCGGCCTCCGCCATTTCCTTGAACATCGGCCACAGCGACAGCGCCGACGCGTGCATCAGCCCCAGGTGCAAATCACTGTGGGCGCCGTTGCCGCGACGGTCCACCAGGGCAGGCTTGGGCGACAGGTCGGCTTCATCGATCAGCGCATCGACGGCCATATCCGCCAGGCGATCCGCGAGGCTGAGTTCGTGCAGTTTAAGGGCGCGCATTTACCAGCTCCTGAATTTGGCGGGCGGGTTGTACAGGCCACCGGACCACTCCACCAGGTCGGCCACGCTCTTGGCGGCCAACAACTCGCGGGTGGCGTCGGTGCGGCGGATACCCAAGTCTTCGGGCAAGGCGATCAGGCCTTCGCGGCGCATGCGCGCGGTGTCCTTGGGGTTATGGCGCATGCCGATGGCGGTTACCCCGGCGACGGCGGCGATCATCGCCTGGCGCTCTTCCAGGGACCGCGCCTTGTACAGGTAGGCGATGCCTTCTTCGGTGAGCAGGTGGGTGACGTCGTCGCCATAGATCATGATCGGTGCCAGGGGCATGCCGCTTTTACGCGCCACTTCCACGGCGTCGAGGGTGTCGACGAAGGTGGGCTTGCCGCCTTCCTGGAAGGTCTCGACCATCTGCACCACGAGCTTTTTGCCGCGCTCCAGCAGCGCAACCGGCGCATCGTCGTGACGCATATCCAGCCACGCCGGCGTGCCATGACGGCGACCGCGCGGGTCGTGGCCCATGTTCGGCGCCCCACCGAAACCGGCGAGGCGGCCACGGGTCACGGTGCTGGAATGGCCGTCGCCGTCGACTTGCAGGGTGGCGCCGATAAACAGGTCCACCGCGTACTGGCCGGCCAATTGGCAGAACATCCGGTTGGAGCGCATCGAACCGTCGCGGCCGGTGAAGAACACATCCGGGCGGGCGGCGATGTAGTTCTCCATGCCCAGTTCGGTGCCGAAGCAGTGCACGCTTTCCACCCAACCGCTTTCGATGGCGGGGATCAGCGTAGGGTGCGGGTTGAGGGTCCAGTTGCGGCAGATCTTGCCCTTCAGGCCCAGGGATTCGCCGTAGGTGGGCAGGATCAATTCGATGGCGGCGGTGTTGAAACCGATGCCGTGGTTGAGCGATTGCACATTGTGTTTTTCGTAGATGCCACGGATCGCCATCATCGCCATCAACACATGCACGGGTTTGATATGGCGCGGGTCGCGGGTGAACAGCGGCTCGATGTAGAACGGCTTGTCGGCCACCACCACAAAATCCACCCAACTGGCGGGGATGTCGACGCGCGGCAAGTCGGTGACGTCATCCACCAACTGGTTGACCTGCACGATCACGATGCCATCGCTGAACGCGGCGGGCTCGATCAGCGCGGGAGTGTCTTCGGTGCTGGCACCGGTGTAGATATTGCCGGCACGGTCGGCCATGAAACCGGCGGAAAGTACGACGTTGGGGATCAGGTCCACCACCAGTCGTGCATAGAGTTCGATGTAGGTATGGATCGCACCGATTTCCAGCAGGCCGTCTTCGAGCAACTGGCTGATGCGCAGGGATTGCGTGCCGGCGAAGGAAAAGTCCAGCTTGCGCGCGATGCCCTTTTCAAACAGGTCCAAGTGCTCGGACCGCCCGACGCTGGGCATGATCATGTGCAAATCGTGGAGCTTGGCCGGGTCGGCCTTGGCCAGGGAGCGCGAGAGGAAGTCGGCTTGCTTCTGGTTGTTGCCTTCCAGTACCACGCGGTCGCCGGGAAGGATCAGCGCCTCAAGCGCCTCAACAATCTTGTCGCTGGGCAGCACCGCGCCGTCTGCGTACTTTTTGACCAGCCCGAGCCGCCGATGCTTCTCGTCGCGCCGCCGCGTCCAGCGCGAGTCGGGGTTTATTGTTGTTGTCATGGTCGCTCCACGGGTTTGCTGTCGTGGGCTGTACCTTAGGAGTGATTCAGGGGGCCATCAATCAAGCTGGGCGGCGAATCATTACGGCTGGAGTAATGGAGCATCAGCAAACGCTTAGCCTAGCCCAGTGAAGATCAAAAATGTGGGAGGGGCGGTGCGACGATTCGACTTGCCCCCGATGGCTGAGTGTCAGTTGATACATCACTTAGCTGCCCCCCCGCTATCGGGGGCAAGCCCCCTCCCACATTTTGCTCTACGGTGTCTGTGAGATAGCGGTCCCAAAAAGGGACTGATCAGTCCCTGTTTGGGACCTTTTCCAGCGAAGGGCTGACCTGCTCCAGCGCCCGATCCACCAGCAACTGTCCCAACTCGGCCATTTGCTGGATCCCGAGCATGATGGCGCGCTGGGAAGTGTCCAGGTCGAAGGCCAGGTTGCAGGTGAGTGCGTTGAGGGAGGACAGGGTTTCGCTGGCGTTGACCAGCAGGGTTTCGGTGTTTTGGTGGGGGTTTACGGTGAAGAGAGGCGGATTAGGGGTAGGTTTGATCATGATGAAACTCCTA
The DNA here is from genome assembly GCF_050780135.1 of Pseudomonas sp. BR20. Classification (NCBI taxonomy): domain Bacteria; kingdom Pseudomonadati; phylum Pseudomonadota; class Gammaproteobacteria; order Pseudomonadales; family Pseudomonadaceae; genus Pseudomonas; species Pseudomonas sp. BR20. Next base: position 6,391,332 of record NZ_CP172012.1, read on the forward strand.
AACAGTCAGTAAGGAGCGCCACCGTTCGCTTGCACGCGAATGAGGGTGGCGACCGTGCGCAGGTGTGCAAGACCGGGCCTGTTTAGGACACCCAGCAGGTCCGAAGACCTCCTGCGCGCAGCCGCCATAAAGCAGCGAGCACAAAAAACGCCCGTTGGTTGGCAGGGCGTTTGTACGCCTAAACAGTTTCGTCGGACTTGCACGTCCGTGTCACCGTTTTTTGCGATGACGGGACGAAGACTAGGCGCGCTGACTGCACGCGACAAGTTCATGCACAACCCAAAATCTTGCAGGAAAAATCCGAAGCCCCAGCCGCAGCCGCCAGCCAGCGCAAGGCCAAAGCCCTGCAATAGGGTGACGCGGAGCGTGGGAACGATCATCGACACTCAGAAGAGAATTATCTGACAGACTTTTCAGGTTGTTGCTCGGAACCGTTGTCCCTAGCCTTTTCGCTCCGAATAGCTACGGGCAGGCCTCATGAAACCGACCGTTAATCCCGATGCAAGGCCATTGCAGAGCGTGATGTATCACATCACAATCGCGCCATGATCGTCAGCTGGAAACATAAAGGACTCAGGGCGTTCTATGAGACCGGTTCAACCAGAGGCATCAACGCAAATCATGCAAAGCGCTTGCGCCGCGTGCTGCTCATTCTGGACAAGGCCGAGCAGCCAGATGCACTGGACCTGCCCGGCTGGCGCTTCCACCGTTTGAAGGGCGACCCGATCGACTACTGGTCAGTCAGCATAAGTGGTAACTGGCGCATCATTTTTCGGATGTTCGACGATCAGGTCGAACTGGTTGATTATCTTGATTACCACTGAGTAGAGGTATCGATATGGGTATGCACAACCCACCTCACCCAGGCGAAATTCTGCTTGAGGATGTAGTCCCGGCCCTCGGTATTACCATCACCGAAATGGCCAGACGCCTTGGCTTCGCCCGCGAGACTTTTTCAAGGATCTTGCATGGCCACGCCCCCGTCAGCCCAGACCTTGCCGTCCGGTTGGAGCGAGCCGGCGTAAGTACTGCGCAGTTATGGTTGTCGATGCAAAGTGCCCACGACTTGTGGCAGGCCGAGCATCGGGAGCAGCCGATGATTGAGCGGTTTGCGCGGATTGACTAAGGAAAAAGCCAACCGGACGCTCAACGCGCCATGACGTTAACCACTACATGCAAAATGAACGCAGGCCCGTAACAAGGCTTCCCCCGCTCATCCTCGATTCTCCAGACTGAAGCCACCGTGCAGGTCTCCTTGGGTGCTGCAAACTCCACACTGATATGCACCGGCTGGCCCGGCAGCGTATCGGCAATGGGGAGCTCGCTGTGCAGGCTACGCAGATGAATATCCATCAACAAGCGTTCTTTGCCGGCGGAGCAATGACCGCGTCGCTGGTGTGGTTTGTGGTTTTGGCGTTGGGATGCCAAAGGTTGACGGGGCTATTTCGTTCGGCAAAGGTCTGGCGTTTATTGGACGCGGGTGTGGTGATTTTGATGGTGTACCTGGCGGGTATGCTGATTGCTGATTTTCATCTGCTGCAGCGTCTCTGAACGGGAAAGCGCCCTCACCACAGGTGCCTTTCATTTCTCATGGAGAATGCGCCGCTCAGGCCAACCCGGACTCCACCAGCAGAGCCTCGAGCCCCATCAAATCCGGCACCTTCGCCACATGCTCCCCCACCTGCACCGCTGCCAGTTCCAATGGGCACAGCGGCACGTCCACATAGCTCAATTCGCTATCGAGCTTGTACGAGCGCGGAATTCCCTGGATCACCACTGCAATAAACTTCAACGTCGGCCGCCCGCCCAGCGCATTCAACACCACGATCCGCGAGCGTTCGCCGGTCACGCTGGCCTCGCCGCACACCGCTTCAAAGCTGATCAACGGGATTTGCCGATCCCGCCACGTCACTTGCCGCAAATACCACGGCGGTGCGTCGCTGGCCGGTTCGCCGCGTTGGAAGTCGATCAACTCGGCGATGGCGACGTTGGGCAGTACCAGGTGGCGGTCGGCCAGGGGCAGGAGCAGGCCGGTGAGTTGGCTGGTGCGGTGGTCAAGCACGGGATTTGCTCCAGTAGGCGATGCTTTCGAGCAGCACCGATTCCTGGTACGGCTTGCCCAGGTAGTCGTTGACGCCGATGGCCATGGCACGGTCGCGGTGTTTCTGGCCGGTGCGGGAGGTGATCATGATGATCGGCAGGCGCATCAGCCGGGGGTCGCTGCGCACATGGATGGCGACTTCGAAGCCGTCCATGCGCGGCATTTCGATGTCGAGCAGCATCAGGTCGGGCGTATGTTCCTCGAGCACGGCCAGGGCGTCGATGCCGTCTTTGGCGGTGAGTACGTTCATGCCGTTGCGCTCCAGCAAGCGGCTGGTGACTTTGCGCACGGTGACCGAGTCGTCCACCACCAGCACCAGCAGCGGGCGTTTTTTCAGCGGGTCGTTGAGAATCAACGGAGCATCCACCGGCTGCGCCGGCAAGGCCGGTTGCCGGGCGCGGATATGCGCCAGCAAGTCGATAATCAAGACCACGCGCCCATCACCCAGGATGGTCGCGCCGGATAACCCCTGCACCCCGGAGAATTGCGGGCCCAGGCCCTTGACCACAATCTCCCGGGTGCCGGCCATCGCGTCCACATGCACTGCTACGCGGCGCTCATTGCACTGCACCAGCAACACCGGCACGGGTTGATATTGGCCCAATAGTTTCGGGCGGCCGACGGTGTGCAGCAGGTCGCCCAGGTAAAACAACTCGTAGCGTTGGCCGGCATATTCATAACGCGGCGGATCCTGCTGGTAGTGCCCCGCCAGTTCATGGGGCAACACACGCACCAACCCTTCGATGGTATTGAGCGGGATCGCGTATTGGTCGTCTGCGCACTGCACCATCAACGCCCGGTTGACTGACACGGTAAACGGCAGGCGAATGCGAAAGTGCACGCCCTCCCCCGGTGTCGAGTCAATGACCATCGAGCCGCCGAGCTGACGCACTTCTTCATGCACCACGTCCATGCCCACGCCACGCCCGGAAATCTGCGTGATCTTTTCCGCCGTGGAGAACCCCGGCTGCAGGATGAACTGCAACACATCACGGTCGCTCATCTCTTGATGAGGGGCGAGCAAACCGCGCTTGATCGCCTTGCGCCGCACCGCTTCCAGAGGCACACCGGCACCGTCGTCGCGCATGTCGAAAACGATATCGCCGCCTTCGTGGGTCAGGTCCAGGGTGATGCGGCCCTTCTCCGGTTTGCCGGCCAGCAACCGCGCATCACGTGATTCCAGGCCATGGTCGACGGCGTTGCGCAGCATGTGTTCCAGCGGCGCCGCCATGCGCTCCAGCACATTGCGGTCCATCTCGCCCTCGGCATTGCCGACGATGAACTCCACGTCCTTGCCCAACTCGCCCGCCACCTGGCGCACGATGCGTTTGAGGCGCGGCAGCATGCGCTCGAAGGGCACCATGCGCGTGCGCATCAGGCCTTCCTGCAACTCGGTATTGATGCGCGCCTGTTGCTGCAACAGGTCATGGGCATCTTCGTTGCGGCGGTCGAGGGTGTCCTTGAGGTCGAGCAGGTCCGAGGCGGATTCGGACAGCGCGCGGGACAGTTGCTGCAACTGCGAATGACGGTCCATTTCCAGCGGGTCGAATTCTTCGTAGCCCAGGCGCTCGGCCTCGGCCTGTTGACGGCTGAGAATGCGCCCCTGGGTTTCGGTATCGAGGCGACGCAGTTGGTCGCGCATACGCTCGATGGTGGTTTCCACTTCATGCAGGGCAATGCGCGCGTCGTTGACTTGCTGCTCGATACGGCCACGAAAGATCGACGTTTCTCCCGCCAGATTGACCAGGTCGTCGAGCAGGTCGGCGGAGATTTTCACCATGTCGGCGGCGGGATCAACCACCGCATCGGCCTTGCCTGCGGGCAACGCCAATGGCACCACTGGCTCATCGCTGGGGTGAACCAGGCTCTTGATCCGTTCGATAAGCCTGTCCACCGAACCCACCGGCAGCCCGTCCGCCACGGCGTCGATCATCTGTGCCAGGCGGTCGTGGCAACCTTGCAGCAACGCGAACAGTTCGGCGGACGGCGCGAGCAAACCGGCGGACAGCCCTTCGTAGAGAAATTCCAGCTCATGGGCCAGGTCACCAATCGGTCCGATCTCGACCATGCGTGCGCCGCCCTTGAGGGTGTGCAAATCACGCAGCAGGGTTTCCACTTCCTGGCGATTGTTCGGCTCGGCCTGCCAGCGCAGCAAGGCGCTGCCGGAGCTGTCGAGAATGTCGGCGGCTTCTTCGAGGAAGATGTCCAGCAACTCCGGGTCGGTGCCCGGCGTTTCCGTAGGTGGGGCGGCCTGTGCAGCCGGCATGCCGCCCTGGCGTAGCGCGCGCAACCTGGCGACCAGCTCGGCACTGTCGCTCAAGGGTTGATGGTGCTGCAGCTCCTCCAGTTGCAAGGCCAACCGCTCATGGCTGGCCATCAGCACCTGAGACAGCTCGCTGGAGTAGCTGTAGCGCCGATCCACCAGGCCTTCGTACAAGCACTCCAACTCATGCGCCAGGTCGCCCACCGGCCCGATGTCGGCCATGCGCGCGCCGCCCTTGAGGGTGTGCAGGTCGCGTTGCAGTGACGACAACGGCGCCGCACTCTCCGGCTCCAGCAGCCAGCGTTTCAGGGACTGCCCCGCACTGTCGAGGATATCCACGGCTTCTTCGAGGAAGATCTCCACGAGCTCATCGTCAATCGCTGTTTCATGCTGCAGTTGCGCCGTGGCGGCGCCCAGTTCAGAGATGCTCAGGGCGCGGCTGCCGTCGCTTTTGATCAGGCCGGTGGCAGCAGGGTCCAGAGCATCGTCCAACAGTTCGCGCAGGGCGTTTACGCGGGCCGGTGCCGGAATGATTTCCTGGCCGGCGGCCAATTGATCGAGCATGTTGATCAGCGCTTCATGGGCCTGCTCGGCCTCATGGAAAAACCGCTCGCTGACCGCCAGGCTGCTTTCTTCCACGGCGCCGTAGAGGTCGAGCAAGGCTTCGCAGAGTTCATCGATGGCGTGCAGGTCGGCGACGTGCGCGCCCTCCCCCAGTGTGGTCAATTCATCCAGCAACGCGGTGAGTTCCTGGCGTTCGCCGGGGTGTTGTTGCCAGCGGCGCAGCAGGCTTTCGGCGTCGAGCAGAATGTCCATGCCCTGGGCCAGGAAGTTGGCGATCAGTTGCGGGTCGCGCTTGATTCGCGAGCCCGTGTTGGGTGCGTCCAGCTGCGCGGCCAGTTGATGGTCGAGCAGGGCCTGGGTACGGTGGATCAAGTCATCCGCCCCCTTGATCGGCACCAGGGGATCGCGGTCCAGTTGGCGCAACCCACGCTGGAACAGGCCTTCGGCTTCCAGCAGCAACTCGACTTCGTCCAGGTCCAGCGGCAGGCGATGAGCTTTGTATTCGCGGGTCAGGTGATCCAGTGGGCGTACCAGCTCGGCGATGGGCAGCACACCGGCCATGTAGGCGCTGCCCTTGAGGGTGTGCAGGGCGCGTTGCAGCTCATCGCTGACTTGCAGCGGCACATGCTCGGCGGCCTGTTGCAGGAAGTGGTTGAGGCTGTCCAGATGGCTCTGAGCTTCGTTGCGGAAGATCTCCAGCAACATCGGATCGTGGGGTTCGGCGGCCGATGCGGCAGCGCCGTTGGCCCAGGCGTGGGCACGGGCGGCCAGCGAGTCGACCTCATCGCGCTGGTGTTGGTCGCCCGTCGCGAAGTCGGCGATCAATGCCGGCAGCAGGGCCACGGCGTCATCCAGCACCTGCTGTATCTCGGGGCCGAGGGCTATGCTGCGCTCGAGCACACGGTTCAGCAGGTTTTCCACGGCCCAGGCCAGCTCCGCCAGCACCAGGGCACGCACCATGCGACCGCTGCCTTTCAAGGTGTGGAAGGCGCGGCGCATTTCGCCCTGGGCAGTTTTGTCTGCGCTGTTGGGCAGGTGGCGGTGCAGCACCTCAAGGACTTCGTCGGTTTCTTCGAGGAAGACGTCGCGCAGTTCATCGTCGATGGGCGCTTCATCGGCCGGCGGCGGCAGCAGGCTACCGGGGCGTTGCAAGGCAGGTGGATTGAGGCGCGAAGTGGGGTTGGCCAGTGCGTCGAACTGGGACTGGCTGGGCGCAACCTCGCTCGACAGCGCGCCATCGGGTGCTGCCAGCGCCTGGCGCCAGGGTTTTTCGGCGGGCAGGTAGCCCAGCGCAGCCAGGCTTTGGGTGGCCAGTTCCAACACCCGTTCACCGGCTGCGTCAGGGTCCTGGAGCATGCGCTCAAGGTAGTACTCCAGGCTGCTGATCACGTCAGCGAAGTGCTCCAGTTGCACCTCCGACGGCGGGCTATCGCTGACCATCAACTGTTCGTCGACGTAATCGGTACAACCACGCATCAGGCTTGCCGCACGGGGCAAGGGGATCATCGCCAGCGCGCCGCGCACCTGGCTCAGCAGTTCCGGCAGGGATTCCAGTCGCTGACGGTCCCAATCGGCTTCGATACAGTCGATCACCAACTCCTTGGCTTGCCGCAGGCACTGGCAGGATTCGCGGATGACCAACTGGTGGATCTGGGTCAGGTCGGTGGTGGGCAGACGGCTTTCTTCGTGGCCTTCCGGCTCAACGGTACCGACCATTCCCGCCAGCGTGGCTTCCACATAAAGCAGCGCGCCAGCGACGTCCATCAACACCGCGTCGTTGGGCTCACGATGCCCCTGGGCCAGGCTCAATACCACGGCCAACTGGTCGATGATGACTTTGCGCGGCTGGCCAAACCCCAGCACCGCAAGGGTATCGGCAATCTGTCGCAGGGGCGCCAGCAGCGCGTCGAGGTCGCTCGTGTGCTGGCGGTCGCTGCGCACGAACAGGTCGAGGCGCTCTTTGACCCGCACCAATTCTTCACACAACGCACCGAGCACCGAGCCCATGGCGTTACGATCCGGCCCGGCGAGGCGCGCGCGTTCGGCATCCACCACCGCGCTGTCGGGCAAGGCCTCATCCAGGCTGTAGCGTTCTTTCAAACTCTGCATGCGCGGGGTCGGTCGAGTGACTTTGGCGACGTAAAACAACAAGCTCTTGAGCAGCTCATCCGGTGCCGGCTGGTTGATCCCGCCGATGCCTTGTGCCAGCAGGCGCTTGAGCTGCTTGTCGCTGGCCTTGAGCAGGCTGCGCAGTGCCGGGCTGTTGGCGACCACGCCGGTGAGCATGCCCTCGACCAGTGCCGACGCCACTTGCCACAGCGGCAACAGCGGCGCGCCCTGGCACAGCGCTTCAAGGCGCGCGAACACCCGCGCCATGTCTTCCAGGTTGCTCGGGCCGTGGTCTTCACGCAGCAGCCCGGCGAGGGCTTGTTGCAGCAGTTGGTGCCACTGGCGCAGTTGCTCCTGAACGTCGGCCGGCGCGCGTTGGGCCAGGGCGTCCTCGGGAAGCGGCGCAATCGACAGCAGTTGCGGGCTGAACAAGCTGGTCTCCGACAGCAGGCTTTCACCGCGGGCACTGCGCAGGTCGTTGAGCAGCGGCAGCACCACCAGCGGTAAATCACGGCGGGCGCTGTGCACACGGTCGAGGTACAACGGCAGTTGGCCCAGGGCCTGTTGCAGCAGGCGGATACTTTCCTCGCGCTGACTGACCTGCCCGGCCTGGAGCGCCAGGGCCAGCTCTTCGATCTCTTCGGCCAGCAGCGCCGCGCCGTAGAACTCGACCATTTGCAGCGCGCCATGCACCTGGTGGATGGCGGCCAGGCATTGGCTGATCACGTCATCGTCGCGGGTCTCGACAAACGCATCCAGCGCCGAACGGGCCTGTTTCAGGGTTTCGGCAATGTCGCCCTTGACCCATTCGAGGGCCACGTAGTCGTGCCGATCAACCATAACTGCTCCGCTTAGAATTCGTGGGTTGCTTGGATCTCAAAGCCAATGGAGATCTAGTGTGGGAGGTGGCAAGCCCCTCCCACATTTGGATCGCATTTCAATCATCGGCCTGTTTGGCCGCAGGCAAGGTGAAACCCGACACCGACCTGCGCAACTGGCTCGCCATCTTCGCCAGGTTGCCGATGCTTTCAGCGGTGGCGGTGGAGCCCGATGACGTCTGCGTGGTGATCTGCTGGATCACGTTCATGGTCAGGGAGATCTGCCCCGCCGACGAGGTCTGTTGCTGCGCCGCGTTGGAGATGCTCTGGATCAGCGCGGCCAGGGTTTTCGACACACCTTCGATTTCTTCCAGCGCCACTCCGGCGTCCTGGGCCAACCGCGCCCCCCGCACCACTTCGGTGGTGGTCTGTTCCATGGAGATAACGGCTTCGTTGGTGTCGGCCTGGATTGCGCGTACCAGGGTTTCAATCTGCCGCGTGGCCGCCGATGAACGCTCGGCCAGCCGTTGCACTTCATCGGCCACCACTGCAAAGCCGCGTCCGGCATCCCCGGCCATGCTGGCCTGGATCGCGGCGTTGAGAGCGAGGATATTGGTCTGGTCGGCAATGTCGTCGATCAGGCTGACGATGTCGCCAATCTCCTGGGACGACTCGCCCAGGCGCTTGATGCGCTTGGCGGTGTCCTGGATCTGTTCGCGGATGTTGTCCATGCCGTGGATGGTGTTATGCACCACCTCGTTGCCTTTGTTGGCGATTTCTACCGAACGCTCCGCCACCGCCGAGGATTCGGCCGCGTTGGCCGATACCTGGTCGATGGATTGGGCCATCTGGTTGATTGCGGTGGAGGCTTCGGCGATCTGCTGGGCCTGATGCTCCGACGCCTGGGCCAGGTGCATGGCGGTGGCCTGCGTCTCCTGCACGGCACCCGCCACTTGCCCGGCGGTGAGGTTAATGGTGGCCACCAGGTCGCGCAGTTGGTCCACGGAATAGTTGATGGAGTCGGCGATGGTGCCGGTGAAGTCTTCAGTCACCGAGGCGGTCACGGTGAGGTCGCCGTCGGCCAGGTCTTCGATCTCATCGAGCAGGCGCATGATCGCATTCTGGTTGCGCTCGTTCTTCTCGGCGGTCTCGTGCAGTTGGCGGTTGGTTTCGCGCACCATCACCAGGCCGATCAGGATGATCGAGGTCAACGCCAGCAGGCCCAGCACATACCCGCCGATGGTGTCGAAGCTGCGTCCGCTGGCCAGGTTTTCAAAACCGGTGGCCAGGTGCGAGGCTTCATCGAGCAGGGTTTGCGACAAGTTGAAAATATTGCTCGCCGAGGCGCGCACCTGGAACAGCTGCGGCGAGGTTTCGAGGATTTCATCCACGGAGCCGGAGACAAACTCGAACAGCTCGGCGATTTCCGCCAGCCGCGCACGGGCATCGTGGTCTTCAACCTGGGTGATGCGCAGCCCGGGGTTGCCGTTGAGCATGCCATTGAGCACCTGCCCGAAGCGATTGGCGTCGCGACCAAAGGTATCGGCGGCCTGTACGGCGGTTTCGTCGCCGGCCAGCACGGTGTTGACCGCGCCCAGGATACGCTCGGCCAGCAGCGACTGGCGCTGGGCCACGGCCACTTGGCTGGCCGGCGCGCCCCGTTGCAGCAGGATCTCGACGACCTTCTCCGATTCCATCTGCAATTGCGGGACGGTTTCGGCGAGGGTCGCGGCCACTTGGTGCAAGGACAGCACGGTCTGTTCGCTGGCGAGGATCGCGTCGGTGTTTTTCAGCAGCGCTTCCCAGTCCGTCTGCACCGCGCGCATTTCAGCGCGGACCGCACTGGGCGCAGCGGGCAGGCCGGTTTGCGGGTCGCCTTTTTTCAGGTAACCCCAGCGTTGGGCAAAATCGTTGCGCGCTTCGCCCAACAGCTTGAATGCGGCGGCCTTGCCGGCGGCGGCCTCGGTAGCGTTCTTGGCGATGCGTTGGGACAGCACGCGCAGTTCACCGGCGTGGCCGATGTACTGTTTGTCGTAGGTGGACTGGGTGTTGAGGTACGCGAAGTTGGCGAACAGCAGCATGATGAACACGATCAGCGCGATAAACAGCACGATGATCTGTGAGCGGCTGCGTGAGCCGGCCTGGGGTTTGGGCGTAGTCGCGGTGGTCATGCGGCGACATCCATGAAGCCAGGGGCCTGGGCCAGGGCGAAGGGGCTGAAGACCTGCCACAGCGGCTCACCATCGAAGTGACCCTGAATAAACGGCGCACTGAGGCTGGTGTTCGCCAGCAAGGCGTCTTGTGCAAAATGCTGCATCCCCACCACCTCGTCTACCAGCAGCCCGACAAACAGATCGTTGTATTCCACCACCAACACCCGCCGTTGCTTGCGCGCCTTGGACAGCTCAAGGCCAAGGAAGCCGCCCAGGTCCATCACCGGCAGCAAACGCCCGCGCAGGTTAGCAACACCCTTGACCCAGGCCTTGACCCCAGGCATTAAAGTGCAGCGTGGCTCATGCAGGACTTCGGCGACTTCGCCCATGGGCGCGACATACCAATGCTGCCCAAGGCGAAAGCCAATCCCGCTCCAGCGTTGCAGGCGGGTTTCCTGGGATGGCAGGTCGGCGGCCAGCAGGCGGCAGCGGCGGTCGATGTCCAGCAGCAACTCGAAGGCGGTTTGCGACTCGGTCATGATGGCGTGCCGTCAGCCGGCCAACACCTTGTTCAGGGTGGCGATCAGGGTTTCCTCGTCCACAGGCTTGGTCAGGTAATCCTTGGCGCCCTGGCGAGTACCCCACACCTTGTCGGTTTCCTGGTCTTTAGTGGTGATGATGATCACAGGGATGTGCTCGGTTTCCTTGTCTTTGGTCAGTTGGCGCGTGGCCTGGAACCCATTGAGGCCCGGCATCACGATGTCCATCAATACCGCGTCAGGTTTTTCCTGGCGGGCAAGCGCCACGCCATCGCCGCCGTTGGCGGCCTTGAGAACCTCGTGACCATGCTTTTCGAGCATGCCGGTCAATTTGTACATTTCGGTCGGCGAATCGTCGACGATCAGAACTCGTGCCATGGTTTTCCCCGCTACATTGGTCAGCGCCGGCCCTTGTGAGGCGACGTCAGTGTGCTTGTTCCACTGCGGCGAACCCAGGCACATAGGCCTTGATCGCACTCAGCAGTTCTTCCTTGCTGAAAGGCTTGGTCAAAAACTGATCGACACCCACGATGCGCCCCTTGGCCTTGTCGAACAGGCCGTCCTTGGAGGACAGCATGATCACCGGGATCGACTTGAACACCGGGTTGTTCTTCACCAGGGCGCAGGTCTGATAGCCATCCAGGCGCGGCATCATGATGTCGACAAAGATAATGTGCGGGTGATGATCCACAATCCGGGCCAGGGCATCGAAACCGTCGATGGCCGTGATGACATCGCAGCCCACGTTCTTCAACAGCGTCTCGGCGGTGCGGCGGATCGTTTTCGAATCGTCGATCACCATCACTCTCAAGGCGTTGGAATGCTGTTCCATATCTGCTCTACCATCGCCACAGCGAATCGGTTTTCGGTGCGTACTGCCTTATGTTGCACAGGATGAGCGCCGCAGGCCTTGGATTTCAAGGGCTGCTGCGCCGTGGCAGTCTTTTTAGCACAGTCTCGGGGAGCAATCTATCGAGGCACCCGCCCGGTGGTTTTTCCTTGACCCACAACAACCGCAGCGCCACTCTGACGCCACTTTTATGCGCCCTAATTTGCTAGAGGAAATCCCCCATGAGCGTTCGCGTCGGCATTGTCATGGACCCTATCGCCAGCATTTCCTATAAAAAGGACAGCTCGCTGGCCATGCTCCTGGCCGCCCAGGCCCGCGGCTGGACCCTGTTCTATATGGAACAGCGCGACCTTTACCAGGGCGACGGCGAGGCCCGTGCACGCATGCGCCCACTGCAGGTGTTTGCCAACCCCGAGAAGTGGTTCGAACTGCAGGACGAAATCGACAGCCCCCTGAGCGACCTCGACGTGATCCTGATGCGCAAGGACCCGCCGTTCGACATGGAGTTCGTCTATTCCACCTACCTGCTGGAGCAGGCCGAGCGCGCTGGCGTGCTGATCGTCAACAAACCCCAGAGCCTGCGCGACTGCAATGAAAAGCTGTTCGCCACGTTGTTCCCGCAGTGCACGCCGCCTACCGTGGTCAGCCGCCGCGCCGATGTGCTGCGTGAATTCGCCGCCAAGCACGGCGATGTGATCCTCAAGCCGCTGGACGGCATGGGTGGCACCTCGATCTTCCGGCACCGCGCCGGCGACCCCAACCTGTCGGTGATCCTCGAAACCCTGACCGCCCTGGGCACCCAGCAGATCATGGGCCAGGCCTACCTGCCGGCGATCAAGGACGGCGACAAACGCATCCTGATGATCGACGGCGAGCCGGTGGATTACTGCCTGGCGCGTATCCCGGCGGCGGGCGAGACCCGTGGCAACCTGGCGGCCGGCGGTCGTGGCGAAGCGCGGCCGTTGTCCGACAAGGACCGCTGGATCGCCAGCCAAGTTGGTCCGACCCTGCGGGAAAAGGGTTTGCTGTTTGTTGGCCTTGACGTGATTGGTGAAAACCTCACCGAAATCAACGTCACCAGCCCGACCTGCATTCGCGAGATCGACAACGCATTTGGCACCAACATCGGTGAAATGTTGATGGCTGCCATCGAGCGCAAGCTGCAGGCCAAGTGATATAGAACAGCCGGACACACACCAACATTGCGCTATCATGCCCGACCTGTGAAACGCGCGATGTTGGTTTTCTTGTCATGACACTCCCGTCCGATCTGCCCCCCGAACTCTCCCACAGCGGCGTGCGCCCGGCTGATCGGCTCGGATTTACCCTGTTCCTGGCCGCGTTGATTCACCTGGCATTGATCCTCGGCGTGGGTTTCACCATGGTCGAGCCCAAGCAGATCACCAAGACCCTGGAAATCACCCTCGCCACGTTCAAGAGTGAAAAGAAGCCCGAGAAGGCGGATTTTCTTGCCCAGGACAACCAACAGGGCAGTGGCACCCTGGACAAAAAGGCGATTCCCAAGACTACCGAAGTGGCGCCCTTCCAGGACAACAAGGTCAATAAGGTCACACCGCCGCCGGCGCCCAAGCCTGAAGTCAAACAGGCCACGCCCAAGCCCACGGTGACCACCGTCGCACCCAAGCCGCAAAAAGCCCCGGTCCAGCGCGAGAAAACCAAGACCGAGCCGCAGCCGGATCCCGTGAAGCCAGCGCCGACGTTCGATAGCTCGACACTGTCTGACGAAATTTCCAGCCTGGAGGCCGAACTGGCCCATGAACAACAGCTTTATGCCAAGCGTCCGCGCATCTATCGCTTGAACGCGGCCTCGACCATGCGTGACAAGGGCGCCTGGTATAAGGACGAGTGGCGTAAGAAGGTCGAGCGCATCGGTAACCTCAACTACCCGGAAGAGGCACGGCGCCAGCAGATTTACGGCAATTTACGCCTATTAGTGTCGATCAACCGCGACGGTACGTTATATGAAGTGCAGGTGCTGGAGTCGTCCGGCCAGCCGCTGCTGGACCAGGCCGCCCAACGCATCGTGCGCCTCGCCGCGCCCTTTGCCCCGTTTACCGGGGACTTGAACGATGTGGACCGCCTGGAAATCATCCGCACCTGGAAGTTTGCCAAGGGTGACCGCCTCTCCAGCAACTGAAAGCGCCCTCCTACAGAAAAGCCGACAGCACTGTATTCGGGTCACGTCCAGCTTGTCAGTTCGCCCCTCCAACGCCACACTAGCGGACATGAAAAATGTCAGCCCGACCTACCTCAAGCACCAATTCCTGATCGCCATGCCCCATATGGCCGACCCGAACTTTGCGCAGACCTTGACCTACATCGTCGAGCACACGGCCAATGGTGCCATGGGGTTGGTGGTGAACCGCCCGCAGGCGCTGAACCTGGCCGATATCCTTGAACAACTGCGCCCGGAGGTCGACCCACCGGCCCGTTGCCAGGGCGTACAGATCTACATCGGCGGGCCGGTGCAGACCGATCGCGGCTTTGTACTGCACCCGACCGGGCCGAAGTTCCAGGCCACGGTGGACCTGGACGGGGTCTCACTGTCCACCTCCCAGGACGTGTTATTCGCCATCGCCGACGGTGTGGGCCCTGAGCAAAGTGTGATCACCCTGGGTTACGCCGGTTGGGAAGCCGGGCAGCTGGAAGCCGAACTGGCCAGCAATGCCTGGCTGACCTGCCCGTTCGATGCCGACATCCTGTTCAATACCGCAAGCGAATTGCGCCTGGAAGCCGCCGCGGCCAAGCTGCGGGTCAACCTCAGCCTGCTGACCAGCCAGGCGGGGCACGCCTGATGGCCTTGCGTCTGATCCTCGGCTTTGACTACGGCACCAAGCAGATCGGCGTAGCGGTTGGCCAGGTGATCACCGGCCAGGCCCGCGAGCTGTGCACCCTCAAGGCCCAGAACGGCATACCGGACTGGAACCAGGTCGAAGCCCTCATTAAAGAGTGGAAGCCCGACGCCGTGGTGGTCGGCCTGCCCCTCAACATGGACGGCACCCCCAGCGACATGTGCCTGCGCGCCGAAAAGTTCGCCCGCCGCCTTAACGGCCGCTACAACCTGCCCTTCTATACCCACGATGAACGCCTGACCACCTTTGAAGCCAAGGGCGAGCGCCGTGACCGTGGCGGCCAGAAGGGCAGCTACCGCGACAACCCGGTGGACGCCATCGCCGCCGCCTTGCTGTTGCAGGGCTGGCTGGACGAAAACCCTGCTTTATTTGAATCCTGACTGACGCGGCTTGCCGCGTCTTCTTACGTTTGAGCCCGGACCTTGTCGTCGCCCCCGCCGCGCAAGGCCTTGAAGGAGCCACCATGAGTCTGCCAAACCCCGCCGAACTGATCCGCCAGATGGCGGTTAGCCTCAAGACGCACCTGGAACACCGTGGCATCAGCGAACCGCGCTTTATCGGTATTCGCACCGGCGGTGTGTGGGTCGCCCAAGCGTTGCTGGACGAACTGGGCAGCGACTCACCCTTGGGCACCCTGGACGTGTCCTTCTACCGCGACGACTTCAGCCAGAACGGCCTGCACCCACAAGTGCGCCCGTCCGCCCTGCCGTTCGAGATTGAAGGCCAGCACCTGGTGCTGATCGACGACGTGCTGATGAGCGGCCGTACCATCCGCGCCGCCATGAATGAATTGTTCGATTACGGGCGCCCGGCCAGCATCACCCTGGTCTGCCTGCTGGACCTGGAGGCAGGCGAACTGCCTATCAGCCCGGACGTGGTTGGCGCCACGCTGTCCCTTGAGGCCAGCCAGCGAGTAAAATTGTCCGGTCCCACGCCGCTCGAACTCGAACTGCAAGACCTTGCCCTTTAAACCGCCTTGTAAAGAGTCCCCGCGATGACGCCTCTAGATGCCAAGCGCCCGCTGCAGCTCAATGCTCAGGGCCAGTTGCAACACTTCTTGTCCCTCGACGGTTTGCCCCGCGAACTGCTCACCGAAATCCTCGACACCGCCGACTCGTTCCTCGAAGTGGGCGGCCGGGCGGTGAAGAAAGTCCCGCTGCTGCGCGGCAAGACCATCTGCAACGTGTTCTTCGAGAACTCCACCCGTACACGGACCACCTTTGAACTGGCGGCCCAACGACTGTCGGCCGACGTGATCACGCTGAACGTGTCCACCTCTTCGGCGAGCAAGGGCGAGACCCTGCTCGACACCCTGCGCAATCTGGAAGCCATGGCCGCCGACATGTTCGTGGTGCGCCACGGCGACTCCGGTGCCGCGCACTTCATTGCCGAGCATGTATGCCCGCAGGTGGCGATCATCAACGGCGGCGACGGCCGTCACGCCCACCCGACCCAGGGCATGCTCGACATGCTCACCATTCGTCGGCACAAGGGCAGCTTTGAAAACCTCTCGGTGGCCATCGTCGGCGACATCCTGCATTCGCGGGTGGCACGCTCGAACATGCTGGCCCTGAAAACCCTGGGTTGCCCGGACATTCGCGTGATCGCGCCGAAAACCCTGCTGCCCATCGGCATCGAGCAATACGGCGTGAAGGTCTACACCGACATGACCGAAGGCCTCAAGGATGTGGACGTGGTGATCATGCTGCGCCTGCAGCGCGAACGCATGTCGGGTGGTCTGCTGCCGAGCGAGGGCGAGTTCTACCGCCTGTTCGGCCTGACCACCGCACGCCTGGCCGGCGCCAAGCCGGATGCCATCGTGATGCACCCGGGGCCGATCAACCGAGGCGTGGAGATTGAGTCGGCGGTGGCCGACGGTAACCAGTCGGTGATTCTCAACCAGGTCACGTATGGCATCGCCGTGCGCATGGCGGTGTTGTCCATGGCCATGAGCGGGCAAACCGCGCAACGTCAATTCGAGCAGGAGAAGGCCCAGTGAAGCTCAGCATTCTCGGCGCCCGAGTCATCGATCCGGCCAGCGGCCTGGATCACATTACCGATCTGCATCTGGAAGCCGGCAAGATCATCGCCATCGGCGCCGCGCCCCATGATTTCAGCCCCAGCGAGACGATCGATGCCAAAGGTCTGGTGGCCGCGCCCGGCCTGGTGGACCTGAACGTCGCCCTGCGCGAGCCGGGCTACAGCCGCAAAGGCAATATCACCAGCGAGACCCGCGCGGCCGCGGCCGGTGGCGTCACCAGCCTGTGCTGCCCACCGCACACCAAACCGGTGCTCGACACATCGGCCGTGACCGAGCTGATCCTCGACCGTGCGCGCGAAGCTGGCAATTGCAAAGTGTTTCCCATCGGCGCCCTGAGCAAAGGCCTGGAAGGCGAACAACTCGCCGAACTGATTGCCCTGCGCGACGCCGGTTGCGTGGCATTCGGCAACGGCCTGGAGAGTTTCCGCAGCACCCGCACCCTGTGCCGCGCCCTGGAATACGCGGCCACCTTCGACTTGACGGTGATCTTCCACTCCCAGGACCGCGACCTGGCCGAAGGCGGCCTGGCCCATGAAGGTGCGGTCGCCAGCTTCCTCGGCTTGCCGGGCATTCCGGAAACCGCTGAAACCGTAGCCCTGGCCCGTGACCTGTTGCTGGTGGAACAAAGTGGCGTGCGCGCGCACTTCAGCCAGCTGACCAGCGCCCGGGGCGTGGCCCTGATCGCCCAGGCCCAGGCCCGTGGCCTGCCGGTGACGGCGGATGTGGCGTTGTATCAGCTGCTGCTGACGGATGAGGCGCTGATCGACTTCTCCAGCCTTTACCACGTACAACCGCCGCTGCGCACACAGGCCGATCGTGACGGTTTGCGTGCGGCAGTCCAATCCGGTGTGGTCTCGGCGATTTCCAGCCACCACCAGCCCCACGAGCGGGATGCCAAGCTGGCACCGTTTGGCGCCACAGAGCCAGGCATCAGTAGCGTGGAGCTGCTGCTGCCACTGGCGATGACGTTGGTGGAAGACGGTTTGCTCGACTTGCCGACGTTGCTGGCACGCCTGAGCACCGGCCCGGCCAAGGCCTTGCGCCTGCCGGCGGGGAAACTGGCGGTAGGTGCGGCGGCAGACCTGGTGTTGTTTGACCCGGCCGGCTCCACGGTTGCCGGGGAGCACTGGCTGTCCAAAGGTGAGAACTGCCCGTTCATCGGCCATAGCCTGCCGGCGAGCGTGCGCTACACCTTGGTGGATGGGCGCATCAGCTACCAGGCTTGAGCCATAAAAAACTGTAGGAGCGAGCTTGCTCGCTCCTACAGTTCTTTATGATCTACCGGCCGCCATTGCGCTCGGCATTGCGGATCGAAACCTGGGTATTCAACGTCCAGAAGTCATACAGCACCCCCACCAGGAACAAACCACCGGTCAGCAGGTAGATCAGCCCGGTGATCCATTTGCCCTGGTACATGCGGTGCACGCCGAATACCCCCAGAAACGCCAACAGAATCCACGCGACGTTGTATTCGATAGGGCCAGCGGTAAAACGCAGGTCCGCTTCACGGTCCATGGCCGGGATCAGGAACAGATCGATCAGCCAGCCGATCCCAAGCAAACCCAGGGTGAAAAACCAGATCGTGCCGGTCACCGGCTTGCCGTAATAGAAGCGATGAGCCCCGGTAAACCCGAAAATCCAGAGCAGGTAACCGATCACCTTGCTGTGGGTGTCTTGCTGCGGACCAACCTGTTGATAGGTGTTCATGGAGTACCTCATTTGCTTCGATAGATAAATTTTTTCACTTTCTTTGTGACTTTTTTACAGGCGCCCGACGTACGGCAAATGGTATCTTCCCTCCCCTGAAAGCCTTATGCCACCTGACTTGTGTAGGACAATCGCGGCTAATCGTCGCGTTTTTCCTGAGTTTGACCCCAAGGTTCAGTCGACAAACGGCCTGAGAACGACACAAAAAGCTGTTATAAAGTTGCGCGCAAACCCATAAGAGCCACGCCTAATGCGACCATTTTTCAAGACATGGCTAACCATTTGCCTATTAATGCCACTGGCCGCCCACGCCACCAATCGTGAGCAACGACTTCCAAACGTCAACGGTTTCACCCCTAAAGTCCACAGCACGCCAAGCACCGCCAAATCGGCAAAGCCGACCGTCAGCCGCCCGACTCAACTGAGCAAGGCCCACGGTAAGGCAGTTCCAGGCCTGATGGCAGTCAACACCAAGCAGAGCAGCACCGTCCTCAGCCGCGCCGTAAACGTGCTGGGTACTCCTTATCGTTGGGGCGGCAGCAGCCCAAGTAAAGGGTTCGACTGCAGTGGCCTGGTGAAATATGCGTTTAACGACGTAGCCGCCGTGGATCTGCCGCGCACCTCCAACGCCATGGCCGCCGGCCATGGGCAGAAGGTTGATCGCAAGGACCTGAAACCGGGTGACCTGTTGTTCTTCAAACTGAAGAGCCGCCAGGTGAACCACGTTGCCATTTACCTGGGCAACGACCGCTTTATCCACGCACCACGTCGTGGCAAGTCGGTCAGTATCGACACGCTGAAAAAGCCGTTCTGGGACAAGAACTACGTGATTGCCAAGCGGGTTCTGCCGAAAGAGCAGAACAGCAACCTGCGGATCGTGCAACGCTGATCTTCAGCTGAAATGCAGCAGTAAATATGGGAGGGGGCTTGCTCCCGATAGCGGTGGATCAGTCAGCTTATCTGTACCTGACCCACTGCTATCGGGGGCAAGCCCCCTCCCACATTAAGACGTGCTTATATCTCCCGATCTTATATATCCCCAGGCACCCTCGCCTTCTCCCGTGCCTCTTCCCGACTGATCACGCCTTCCGTGACCAACGCCTTCAAGCTCATATCCAACGTCTTCATGCCCAGCGCACCGCCGGTCTGAATCGCCGAGACTATCTGCGCCACCTTGTCCTCGCGGATCAAATTTCGAATGGCTTGCGTGCCCAGCATGATTTCATGGGCCGCCACCCGCCCGCCGCCAACCTTCTTGACCAGTACCTGAGACACCACCGCCTGCAACGACTCCGACAGCATCGAGCGGACCATGGCCTTTTCCCCCGCAGGGAACACGTCCACTAGCCTGTCCACGGTCTTTGCCGCCGAGGTGGTGTGCAGGGTGCCAAATACCAGATGTCCGGTCTCAGCGGCCGTCAGGGCCAGGCGGATGGTTTCCAGGTCGCGCAGTTCGCCCACCAGGATCACGTCAGGGTCTTCGCGCAGCGCCGAACGCAAGGCCAGCGAGAAACTATGGGTATCTCGATGCACCTGCCGCTGGTTGATCAGGGCGATTTTCGGCGTGTGGATAAATTCGATGGGGTCTTCCAGCGTGAGGATGTGCTGGCGCCGATGTTGATTGAGGTAATCGATCATCGCCGCCAGGGTAGTGGACTTGCCGGAGCCGGTAGGGCCCGTCACCAGCACCAGGCCGCGCGGAAGCAGGGCGATACGTCGGAACACCTCCCCCAGGCCGAGGTTTTCCAGGCTCTGGACCTCGGCCGGGATGGTGCGAAACACCGCACCCATGCCGCGATCCTGCTGGAACACATTCGCCCGGAACCGTGCCACGCCTGGCAGCTCGAAGGCAAAATCCGTTTCAAGAGATGTTTCGAAATCCTTTTGTTGGTAGCGGTTGAGCAGCGGGCTCAATAAATCCGCCACTTGCGGGGGTGAAAGCACCGGCCAATCCAACGGCCAGACCTCACCGTCAATGCGCAGCATGGGTGCCACACCGGCCGACAAATGCAGGTCGGAGGCGCCGCGACGCACGCCGGCCACCAGTAATTCAGTGATATCCATAGGGCTTTCCATTTCCAGTAGAATGCCGCGGACTCCATATCCACGGGCGCATCTTGAATGTCGACGATAGCAGACAATATCGGCCAGGTTAGCCAGCGCATCCGCGCCGCAGCCGACGCCGTGCAACGTGACGCACACAGCATCCACCTGCTGGCCGTGAGCAAGACCAAACCCGCCCAAGCCCTGCGCGAAGCCTATGCCGCCGGGATGCGTGATTTTGGCGAAAACTACCTGCAGGAAGCCCTGGGCAAACAGGCCGAATTAACCGACCTGCCCTTGAGTTGGCACTTCATCGGCCCCATTCAATCGAACAAGACTCGTGCCATCGCCGAGCACTTCGCTTGGGTGCATTCCGTGGACCGCCTCAAAATTGCACAACGCCTGTCCGAGCAACGCCCGGCCGACCTGCCACCGCTGAATATCTGCATCCAGGTCAATGTCAGTGGCGAAGCCAGCAAGTCCGGCTGCACACCCGCCGACCTGCCGGCCCTGGCCAATGCCATCAGCGCCCTGCCGCGCCTGAAGCTGCGGGGCTTGATGGCCATTCCCGAGCCGACGGAAGACCGGGCCGAGCAAGATGCAGCGTTCGCCCGCGTGCGCGACCTGCAAAACAGCCTGAACCTGCCGCTCGACACTCTTTCCATGGGCATGAGCCACGACCTTGAGTCGGCCATCGCCCAAGGCGCCACCTGGGTGCGGATCGGTACCGCCCTGTTTGGCGCCCGCGACTACGGCCAGCCATGAAATGGCTGACATCCATCTAAGTAAGGACCTGTCATGAGCAACACGCGTATTGCCTTTATCGGCGCCGGCAACATGGCGGCCAGCCTGATCGGTGGCCTGCGGGCCAAGGGCCTGGACGCCGCGCAGATCCGCGCCAGCGACCCGGGCGCCGAGACCCGTGCCCGCGTCAGCACCGAGCACGGTATCGAAACCTTCGCCGATAACGCCGAAGCCATACAAGGTGTCGATGTGATCGTGCTGGCGGTCAAGCCACAGGCCATGAAGGCTGTGTGCGAAAGCCTGCGCCCAAGCCTGCAGCCGCACCAACTGGTGGTGTCGATCGCCGCCGGCATCACCTGCGCCAGCATGAACAACTGGCTCGGTGCCCAGCCGATCGTACGCTGCATGCCCAACACCCCGGCGCTGCTGCGCCAGGGCGTGAGCGGTTTGTATGCCACCCACGAGGTGACAGCCGAACAGCGTGCCCAGGCCCTGGAACTGCTGTCCGCCGTGGGCATCGCCCTGTGGCTGGAGCAGGAGCAACAACTGGACGCGGTCACCGCCGTCTCGGGCAGTGGCCCGGCTTACTTCTTCCTGCTGATCGAAGCCATGACCGCCGCCGGCGTAAAACTGGGCCTGCCACAGCAAGTCGCTGAGCAACTGGCCGAGCAAACCGCCCTGGGCGCCGCGAAAATGGCCGTCTCCAGTGAGGTGGACGCTGCCGAGTTGCGCCGTCGCGTCACCTCCCCGGGCGGCACCACGCAGGCTGCCATCGAATCATTCCAGGCCGGGGGCTTTGAAGCCCTGGTGGAAAAAGCACTGGGTGCCGCAGCACATCGTTCGGCTGAAATGGCCGAGCAGCTGGGCAAATAGTCGTACCCCTACGAAGGAATAAATGATGCTTGGACTCAATGACGCCGTCATCTTCATCATCCAGACCTTGGGCAGCCTGTACCTGCTGATCGTGCTGATGCGTTTTATCCTGCAATTGGTGCGGGCAAACTTCTACAACCCGCTGTGCCAATTCGTGGTGAAGGCCACGCAACCGCTGCTCAAGCCCCTGCGTCGGGTGGTCCCGAGCATGTTCGGCCTGGACATGTCGTCGCTGGTACTGGCATTGCTGCTGCAGATTCTGCTGTTCGCGCTGGTCCTGATGCTCAAAGGCTACCTGCCTTACACTGTGCTGCTGTTGCCATGGGCACTGATCGGGCTCTTCTCGTTGTTTTTGAAGATCATCTTCTGGTCGATGATCATCAGCGTGATCCTGTCCTGGGTCGCACCGGGTAGCCGTAGCCCAGGTGCCGAGCTGGTGTCTCAGATCACCGAGCCGGTGCTCGCGCCGTTCCGTCGCTGGGTCCCCAACCTCGGCGGCCTGGATATTTCGCCGATCTTCGCGTTTATCGCGATCCAGCTGATACAAGGCTGGGGAATCCCGTACCTGGCTGACTTCGCGAACATGCCCAAGTTACTGTTCGGGCTGATCTGACAGGCGGAGCAAATGCAGGGGGGGGGTGGTGCGACGATTCGACCTGCTCCCTCCCACATTTGGCCTTTGCTTGCCGCTGGGTGCATCGGTCTTTAGACTTACGCCTCATTTAAACGAGAGCAGGGTCGATGCCAACTGCCTTTCCCCCCGATTCTGTTGGACTGGTCGTGCCCCAAGTGGCGCACTTCAGCGAACCGCTGGCCTTGGCCTGTGGTCGTTCGCTGCCTGCCTATGACCTGATTTATGAAACCTACGGCCAACTGAACGCCACGGCGAGCAACGCCGTGCTGATCTGCCACGCCCTCTCCGGCCATCATCACGCCGCTGGTTTCCACAGCGTTGACGAGCGCAAGCCCGGTTGGTGGGACAGTTGCATCGGCCCCGGCAAGCCCATCGACACCAATAAGTTCTTTGTGGTCAGCCTGAATAACCTAGGTGGCTGCAACGGCTCCACCGGCCCCAGCAGCCTCAACCCGGAAACCGGCAGGCCATTCGGCGCCGACTTCCCGGTACTCACCGTGGAAGACTGGGTGCACAGCCAGGCACGCCTCGCCGACCTGTTGGGCATCCAGCAATGGGCCGCCGTGATCGGCGGCAGCCTGGGCGGCATGCAGGCCCTGCAATGGACCATCACCTACCCGGATCGCGTGCGCCATTGCCTGGCCATCGCCTCGGCCCCCAAATTGTCGGCGCAGAACATCGCCTTCAACGAAGTGGCGCGCCAGGCCATCCTCACCGATCCCGAGTTCCACGGCGGTTCGTTCCAGGAAGCCGGTGTGATCCCCAAGCGCGGCTTGATGCTGGCACGGATGGTCGGGCACATCACCTACCTGTCCGATGACTCCATGGGCGAGAAATTCGGCCGTGGCCTCAAGAGCGAGAAGCTCAACTACGACTTCCACAGCGTCGAGTTCCAGGTGGAAAGCTACCTGCGTTATCAGGGCGAGGAGTTCTCGGGGCGTTTCGACGCCAACACCTACCTGCTGATGACCAAGGCCCTGGACTACTTCGACCCGGCAGCCAACCATGACGACGACCTGGCGAAAACATTCGAGGGCGCCACGGCCAAGTTCTGCGTCATGTCGTTTACCACCGATTGGCGCTTCTCGCCGGCCCGCTCCCGAGAGCTGGTGGATGCCTTGATGGCTGCAAAAAAAGACGTCTGCTACCTGGAGATCGACGCTCCGCAAGGCCATGACGCCTTCCTGATCCCGATCCCGCGTTACCTGCAAGCGTTCAGCAACTACATGAACCGAATTACTTTGTGAGAACGCCATGAGAGCCGACCTGGACATCATCCAAGACTGGATCCCCGCCGGCAGCCGCGTGCTTGACCTGGGCTGCGGCGATGGCGAACTGCTGAGCTGGCTGCGGGACAACAAGCAAGTCACCGGCTATGGCCTGGAAAACGATCCGGACAATATCGCCCAGTGCGTGGCCAAGGGCATCAACGTGATCGAACAGGACCTGGACAAGGGCCTGGGCAACTTTGCCAGCAACAGTTTCGACATCGTGGTGATGACCCAGGCCCTGCAAGCGGTGCACTACCCGGACCGCATTCTCGACGAAATGCTGCGCGTGGGCCGCCAGTGCATCATCACCTTCCCCAACTTCGGGCACTGGCGCTGCCGCTGGTACCTGGCGACCAAGGGGCGTATGCCGGTCTCGGATTTCCTGCCGTACACCTGGTACAACACGCCGAACATCCACTTCTGTACTTTCGAAGACTTCGAAGCCCTGTGTGGCGAGCGTGAAGCCAAGGTGATCAACCGCCTGGCCGTCGATCAACAGCACCGTCACGGCTGGGCAAGTAAGCTATGGCCCAATCTGTTGGGCGAAATTGGTATCTACCGGGTCAGCAGCCCTGGCCTGACGGATCACAAGATTGCCGTCTAATCATTTTCAAGAGGGACGATCATGAGTCGCTTGGCCATTTTTCTACTGACTGCATGCCTGGGCGCCAGCGCCATGGCGGCGGACACTATCGACGCTAATCGCAAGAAAGACTTCGGTGATATCACCGTTCATTACAACACCTTCACCTCCAGCTTCCTGCAGCCGGAAACCGCCCAGAAAGTTGGCGTGGTGCGCAGCAAGGAGAAAGGCTTGATCAATGTGACCGTGATCAAGGGCGTAACCCCGGTGGCAGCTCAGGTGACAGGCACCATCAAGGACCTGGGCGGCAAGAGCGAGATTCTGACGTTCAAGCAAATCGACGAGAAAGGCGGGATTAATTACCTCGCGCCGTACTCTGTGACACAGCGGGAATACAAGACGTTTACCATCAATGTTGAAACCGGCGGCAAAGCCCATAGCTTCCAATTCAACCAGGAACTGTTTCCGGCGGAATGATGAACCTTACTCAACTCGTACTGGCCAGCCATAACGCCGGCAAGCTCAAAGAACTCCAGGCCATGCTCGGCGACTCCGTGCAGTTGCGCTCGATCGGCGAGTTCAGCCAGGTGGAGCCGGAAGAGACCGGCCTGTCGTTCGTCGAGAACGCCATCCTCAAAGCGCGCAATGCCGCACGCATCTCGGGCCTTCCGGCGCTGGCCGATGACTCTGGCCTGGCGGTGGACTTCCTCGGCGGCGCGCCGGGCATCTACTCGGCGCGTTATGCCGATGGCAAGGGCGACGCGGCCAACAATGCCAAGCTGCTGGACGCCCTCAAGGACGTGCCGGACGCGATGCGTGGCGCGCAGTTCGTCTGCGTGCTGGCCTTGGTGCGACATGCCGATGACCCGCTGCCGATCCTCTGCGAAGGCCTGTGGCACGGGCGCATCCTGCATGCGGCCAGTGGCGAGCACGGTTTTGGTTATGACCCGCTGTTCTGGGTGCCGGAACGCAATGTTTCCAGCGCTGAATTGAGCCCGGCCGACAAGAACCAGATCAGCCACCGCGCCCGCGCAATGGATTTGCTGCGCCAACGCCTGAGCTTGAAATGACCCGGAACACCTCCGCGCAGCCGCTGATCCACGGTGGCGCGCAAACACCACGGGCGGCCATGCCGGTGCTGCCTCCCCTGGCGCTGTATATCCACATTCCGTGGTGCGTGCGCAAATGCCCTTACTGCGACTTCAACTCCCACACCGCCAGCAAAGTGCTGCCGGAAGAAGAGTATGTCGACGCCTTGCTGGCCGACCTCGATCAGGACCTGCACGCGGTGTATGGGCGCGAACTGAGTTCGATCTTCTTCGGCGGCGGCACGCCAAGCCTGTTCAGCGCTGCGGCGCTGGGCCGATTGCTCAAAGGCGTGGAAGCACGCATCCCGTTTGCCGGCGACATCGAGATCACCCTGGAAGCCAACCCCGGTACTTTCGAGCAAGAAAAGTTCGTCGCTTACCGCACGCTGGGGATCAATCGGCTGTCCATCGGTATCCAGAGCTTCCAGCAGGAAAAGCTCGAGGCCCTGGGTCGCATCCACAACGGCGACGAAGCCGTACGCGCCGCCGGGATGGCACGCCAGGCCGGGTTCGATAACTTCAACCTGGACCTGATGCACGGTTTGCCCGATCAGTCCCTGGAGGACGCGTTGAGCGACCTGCGCCAGGCCATCGCACTGAAGCCGACGCACCTGTCCTGGTACCAGTTAACCCTGGAACCCAACACTGTGTTCTGGAACCAGCCACCGGCGCTGCCGGAAGACGACACCCTGTGGGACATCCAGGAAGCTGGCCAGGCGCTGCTGGCCGAACACGGTTACGCACAATATGAAGTGTCGGCCTACGCCCAACCCGGGCACCCGGCGCGACATAACCTCAACTACTGGAGCTTTGGCGACTTTATCGGCATCGGCGCCGGCGCCCACGGCAAGCTCAGCCACCCCGACGGGCGGATTGTGCGCACCTGGAAGACCCGCGCACCGAAGGACTACCTCAACCCGGCCAAAAGCTTCCAGGCCGGGGCGAAGGAGCTGACCAACGAAGAGCTGCCGTTCGAGTTCCTGATGAACGCCCTGCGCCTCACCGAGGGCGTCGACGCCACGCTCTACGCCGAACGCACCGGCCTCGACCTGGCGAGCCTTGACGAGGCGCGGCGCGAGGCAGAACAAAGTGGCTTAATGCAGGTCGAACCGTCACGCCTGGCGGCCACTGATCGCGGGCAACTCTTTCTCAATGACCTGTTGCAGAAGTTTTTGAGCTGATCGCTCTAAGGAAATCGAATGGATTTGGTACTCGACCTGCTCGCCACCGTATCCCGCTGGAGCCGCAGCAACCTGTCGGAAATCTCCCTGGCCCTTGTGGGCTGTTTGCTGGTGCTGTTTGGCGCCGACATCAAGGGCTGGGTCGAAGCACGCCTGGGCAGCGTTGCCGGCGCGTTGCGCGTACCGTTGATGGCCCTGCTGTGCATGATCGGCAGCGGTGCGGCGCTGATCTACGCCACGCCGTGGATTGTGCGTGGGTTGAGCCAGTTCAATAACTACAGCCTGGCGCCGGTGCTGGTGGTGGTGCTGGTGTTGATTGGCGTCGTCGCCGATCGCCGCTGACCTCAAATCCAACACAAAACAACTGTGGGAGGGGGCTTGCCCCCCGATAGCTGAGGGTCAGTCGACATCAAAGTGACTGATACACCGCTATCGGGGGCAAGCCCCCTCCCACATTGAATTGCATTTCAAGTCAGTGGCGAGTTACGCCAGCTTCTCGAACTTCAAATCCCAAACCCCATGCCCGAGTCGCTCGCCACGACGCTCGAACTTGGTGATCGGGCGTTCGGCCGGGCGTGGTACGCATTTGCCGTCTTCCGCCAGGTTGCGGTAGCCAGGGGCAACGTCCATCACTTCCAGCATGTATTCGGCGTACGGTTCCCAGTCGGTGGCCATGTGCAGGATACCGCCGACTTTCAGCTTGCTGCGCACCAGCTCCGCAAAGGAGGCCTGGACGATGCGGCGCTTGTGGTGACGGCTCTTGTGCCATGGATCGGGGAAAAACAGCATCAGGCGGTCGAGGCTGTTGTCGGCGATGCAGCGGTTGAGCACTTCGATCGCGTCGCAGTCATAAACCCGCAGGTTGGTCAGGCCTTGAGTCAGAACACCGTTGAGCAGCGCGCCGACACCCGGGCGGTGGACTTCCACGCCGATAAAATCCTGTTCCGGCGAGGCCGCCGCCATTTCCAGCAGGGAGTGCCCCATGCCAAAACCGATTTCCAGGGACCGCGGGGCCGAACGACCAAACACCTGGTCATAGTCCACCGGGGCGTCGGCCAGGGGCAGGACGAACAGCGGCGTACCTTGCTCCAGGCCTTTTTGCTGGCCTTCGGTCATGCGGCCGGCGCGCATCACAAAACTCTTGATGCGGCGGTGCTTGGACTCGTCGCCTTCTTCCACGGTGTTCGGCGTTTCGTTTGATTCAGTCATCAATGGCTCTTACTTGATCAGACCATCCAGCGGCGAAGAGGCGCTGGCGTATAGTTTTTTCGGCATGCGCCCGGCGAGGTAGGCCAGGCGGCCGGCGACGATGGCGTGTTTCATGGCTTCGGCCATCATGATCGGTTGCTGGGCGTGGGCGATGGCCGAGTTCATCAGCACCGCGTCGCAGCCCAGTTCCATGGCGATGGTGGCGTCGGAAGCGGTACCGACACCGGCGTCCACCAGTACCGGGATCCTGGCTTCTTCGAGGATGATCTGCAGGTTGTACGGATTGCAGATGCCCAGCCCGGAACCGATCAGGCCGGCCAGCGGCATCACGGCGATACAGCCGATTTCGGCAAGCTGGCGGGCGATGATCGGGTCATCGCTGGTGTAGACCATCACGTCGAAACCTTCCTTGACCAGGGTTTCAGCGGCCTTGAGGGTTTCGATCACGTTGGGGAACAGGGTTTTCTGGTCGGCCAGCACTTCCAGCTTCACCAGGTTGTGGCCGTCGAGCAGTTCACGGGCCAGGCGGCAGGTGCGCACGGCTTCGACGGCGTCGTAGCAACCGGCGGTGTTCGGCAGGAAAGTGTAGCGATCCGGCGACAGCACTTCGAGCAGGTTCGGCTCGCCTTCGATCTGGCCGAGGTTGGTGCGGCGCACGGCGAAGGTCACGATCTCGGCGCCCGAGGCTTCGATTGCCTGGCGGGTTTCTTCCATGTCGCGGTACTTGCCGGTGCCGACCAGCAGGCGGGACTGGTAGGTACGACCGGCCAGGACGAAGGGCTTGTCGCTACGAACGATGCTCATGGGAAATCCTCGAAATGGGGTGAGGTTCTGCAGAATCCGGGGCTACATAAACGTGCGGGACTAGCCGCCGCCGATGGCGTGAACCACTTCGACCTGGTCACCGTCGGTGAGCGCGGTCTCGGCATGCAGGCTACGCGGGACGATATCCAGGTTGAGTTCCACTGCGACGCGACGCCCGGTCAGGTCCAGGCGGGTCAGCAGGGCCGCAACGGTTTCACCGTCGGGCAGTTCAAGGGATTCGCCGTTCAACTGAATGCGCATGCCACGGGCCGCCATCGATTTTAGGGGCCAGCATTCTAGCTCGATTGGGACCTGAAGGTCAGCTCCAAGCGTCAAGCGGTCAGCTGCAAGCGCCAGGCAGCCAAGCCCAGGAAGAACCAACCCAGCAGGAACGCCAATCCGCCGAAGGGAGTGATGATGCCGAGTTTGCTGATCCCCGTGGTGGTCAGCACGTACAGGCTGCCGGAGAACAGCAGGATACCGACGACAAAGGACACGCCCGCCCACGTCACCAGGCGCCCCGGAATATGCGCCAGCAGCAGCGCTACGCCGAACAGCGCCAGGGTGTGCACCAACTGATAGGTCACGCCGGTGTGAAAGATCGCCAGGTACTCGGCGCTCAGGCGGCTTTTCAGGCCATGGGCGGCGAACGCACCGAGGGCGACACCGGTGAAGCCGAAAAAGGCAGCCAGCATCAGAAAGCTACGCAGCATGAGGAACTCCAGTCAGACTCATTGGGCAGGGTCTGTATAATGGCCCGCTCAACGGGTTCGGCCAAGCCATCTCTATGCTGCGTGTCCTCTTCAAACGCTTTCTCACCGTCGTGAAATGGTTCGCCATTGGCAGTGTTCTGCTGGTGCTGCTGTTCCGTGTCGTCCCGCCGCCCTTCACCGCATTGATGGTGGAGCGCAAGGTCGAATCCTGGTTCGACGGCGAACCCATTGACCTGCAACGCACCTGGGTGCCGTGGGAAGAAATCTCCGACGACCTGAAAGTGGCGGTGATGGCCGGTGAAGACCAGCGCTTCCCGCAGCATTGGGGCTTTGATTTCGGTGCGATCCAGGCAGCACTCCTGCACAACGAACGCGGCGGTTCGATCCGTGGCGCGAGTACGCTGAGCCAGCAGGTGTCGAAAAACCTGTTCCTGTGGGCGGGTCGCAGTTATTTGCGCAAAGGCCTGGAGGCCTGGTTTACCGGGCTGATCGAGGTGTTTTGGCCCAAGCAGCGGATTCTTGAGGTGTACCTCAACAGCGTGGAATGGGATGAAGGCGTGTTTGGCGCACAAGCGGCGGCGCGACATCACTTTGGCGTGAGTGCCAAGGGATTGTCCCGGCAACAGGCCAGCTATCTGGCGGCGGTGTTGCCTAATCCACGGGTGTGGAGTGCCAGTCATCCGACCGCGTATGTGGCGCGGCGAGCGGCGTGGATTCGCCAGCAGATGAGCCAGCTGGGTGGGGATGGTTATCTGGCGGAACTGAACAACTCTCGCAAAGCGCCTTGGTCCGACTGATACAACAAACAAATGTGGGAGGGGCTTGCGCCCCTCCCACACTTTTAAGCAGCGATGGACAGTTTCAGCTTGTTCATCGCGCTCTTTTCAAGCTGACGAATCCGCTCGGCCGACACGTTGTACTTCTGTGCCAGGTCGTGCAGCGTGGCTTTTTCTTCCGCCAGCCAGCGCTGGTAGAGGATGTCACGGCTGCGGTCGTCCAGCACTTCCAGCGCTTCGTGCAGGTTGTGGTTGGAGTTGTCGCTCCAGTCGGCATCTTCCAGTTGACGCGCCGGGTCGTACCGGTGGTCTTCCAGGTAGTTGGCCGGCGATTGGAAGGCGCTGTCGTCGTCCGCTTCGGCGGCCGGGTCGAAGGCCATGTCATGGCCGGTCAGGCGGCTTTCCATTTCGCGCACTTCACGGGGCTCCACGCCGAGGCTTTCGGCCACGCGGTGGACTTCCTCGTTGTTCAGCCACGCCAGGCGTTTTTTCTGGCTGCGCAGGTTGAAGAACAGCTTGCGCTGGGCCTTGGTGGTCGCGACTTTCACGATGCGCCAGTTGCGCAGGATGAACTCGTGGATTTCCGCCTTGATCCAGTGCACGGCAAACGACACCAGGCGCACGCCCATCTCAGGGTTGAAGCGCTTTACAGCCTTCATCAGGCCGACGTTGCCTTCCTGGATCAGGTCAGCCTGGGCCAGCCCGTAGCCGCTATAGCTACGGGCGATATGTACGACAAAACGCAGGTGGGCGAGCACCATCTGCCGAGCCGCCCCCAAATCCTGCTCATAGTAGAGACTCTCGGCCAGTTCACGCTCCTGCTCGGGGGTCAGCAATGGAATGCTGTTGACCGTGTGCACATAGGCTTCCAGGTTCGCACCCGGGACCAAGGCATAAGCAGGTTGCAAAGAAGTGGTCATACGAAAAAACCTCCGACTCACATAACTCGTGCAGTTCAGCACTGCGAAAATTGACCGGGAACCGTAGGACAAGTTCCCTAAACCACTGATACGGTCAATACAAACGAAACCACATTAATCTGACATTAACTACTTCGGTGCCAGCTCACGTAAATGCCGTGCGACCGCAATCCAGGCACCGATATAACCCAACAATACCGCGCCAAGCAAGAGCGACAGACCATCGGCCACCGGTACCCCGGCCAAGGCAAAATCACTGCCATACAAGCCGGCAAGCCCAACGACTGCGTCGTTCAGCCAGTTCAGGCCGAACGCCAGCACGCCCCAGGACAAAATCCCCGCACCCAGGCCATAAAGCGCGCCCATGTACAGAAAAGGCCGACGCACATAGCTGTCCGTGCCGCCGACCAGTTTAATCACTTCTATCTCGGTGCGACGGTTTTCAATATGAAGACGAATGGTATTACCTATCACCAAAAGTAATGCAGACACCAACAGCACCGTCAGGCCGAACACAAAGCGGTCGCCCAGCTTGAGGATCGCCGCCAGGCGCTCTACCCAGACTAGATCAAGTTGCGCCTGTTGCACCTTGGGCATCTCTGCGAGTTTTTGTCGCAGGGCTTCAAGGCCCGCCTTGTCGACTTCATTCGGCGTCACCAGGACCACACCCGGCAACGGGTTCTGCGGCAGCTCCTTAAGCGCCTCGCCCAGGCCGGACTGTTGCTGGAACTCCTCAAGGGCCTGGTCGCGACTGACGTACTCGGCGTCCGCGACGCCCGGCATGTTCTTGATATCGTCCCGTAGCGCTTCGCCTTCCTTGGTACTGGCATCCAGGTTCAGGTACAGCGAAATCTGCGCCGCACGCTGCCAGGAGCCACCCAGGCGCTCGACATTATTAAGCAGCAACGACAAGCCCATCGGCAGGCTCAGGGCCACGGCCATCACCAGGCAGGTAAAAAAGCTGCCGATCGGCTGCTTGCCCAGGCGACGCAGGCTGTCCAGCAGGCTGGCGCGATGGCTTTCGATCCAGGCGCGCAGCAGGGTGCTGAAGTCCGGGCCGTCATCGTCGTCGTGTTTTTTCTTTTTCGGTTGCGGATCGGCCGGTTTCGGCGCCACGCGCTCGGAAACCTTGGGGCTACGTGTCGCACTCATACGCCAGCCTCCCCGTCACCGATCAGGCGACCGCGTTGCAGGGTCAGCATGCGGTGGCGCATACGTGCGATCAGCGCCAGGTCGTGGCTGGCGATCAGTACGCTGGTACCCAGACGGTTGATGTCTTCGAACACACCCATGATCTCGGCCGCCAGGCGCGGGTCGAGGTTACCGGTGGGTTCGTCCGCCAGCAGCAAGGCCGGACGGTGAACGATCGCGCGGGCAATGCCGACGCGCTGTTGCTGGCCGGTGGACAGGTCGCCGGGGTAGAGGTCGGTCTTGTCCGACAGCGCCACGCGCTCCAGGGCCGAATCCACGCGCTTTACGATTTCGGCCTTGGACAATCCAAGAATCTGCAACGGCAAGGCAACGTTGTTGAACACCGTACGATCGAACAGCAACTGGTGATTCTGGAACACCACGCCGATCTGCCGGCGCAGGAACGGGATCTGCGCATTACTGATGGTGGCCAGGTCCTGGCCCGCCAGCAGCAATTTGCCGGTGGTTGGGCGCTCCATGGCCAGCAACAAGCGCAACAGCGTACTTTTGCCGGCCCCCGAGTGACCGGTGACAAACAAGAACTCGCCGCGACGCACTCGAAAGCTCAGCTCATGCAAGCCGACATGCCCGTTGGCATAGCGTTTACCGACCTGTTCGAATCGAATCATGAACGCTCCCGCTCGGCAAACAGTGCCTGTACAAAGGGTTCGGCTTCAAAGGTGCGCAGGTCGTCGATGCCTTCACCGACGCCGATGTAACGAATCGGCAACCCGAACTGCTTGGCCAGGGCGAAGATCACGCCGCCTTTGGCCGTGCCGTCGAGCTTAGTCAACGCCAGGCCGGTCAGTTGGACCGTCTGGTTGAATTGTTTGGCCTGGCTGATGGCGTTCTGGCCAGTACCGGCGTCCAGCACCAGCAGCACTTCGTGCGGGGCGTCTGCGTCGAGCTTGCCGATCACGCGGCGGACTTTCTTCAGCTCTTCCATCAGGTTGTCTTTGGTGTGCAGGCGACCGGCGGTATCCGCAATCAGCACGTCGATGTTACGAGCCTTGGCGGCTTGCACGGCGTCGAAGATCACCGAGGCGGAATCGGCACCGGTGTGCTGGGCGATGACCGGGATCTTGTTGCGCTCACCCCAGACCTGCAATTGCTCGACGGCAGCGGCGCGGAAGGTGTCGCCGGCGGCGAGCATGACTTTCTTGCCTTCCGACTGCAGCTTCTTGGCCAGTTTGCCGATGGTGGTGGTCTTGCCGGCGCCGTTGACGCCCACGACCAGGATCACGAACGGCTTGTTCGGGGTGATCACCAGTGGCGCTTCCACGGGTTTGAGCATCGCCGCCAGCTCGGCCTGCAAGGATTTGTAGAGGGCGTCGGCATCGGTCAACTGCTTGCGCGCGACCTTCTGGGTCAAGCTCTGGATGATCACGGCGGTGGCTTCGACGCCCACGTCGGCGGTCAGCAGGCGGGTTTCGATGTCTTCCAGCAGTTCGTCGTCAATCACCTTTTTGCCGAGGAACAGGCTGGCCATGCCTTCGCCGATGCTGGCGCTGGTCTTGCTCAGGCCTTGCTTGAGGCGAGCGAAGAAGCCGGTCTTGCTGGTTTCGACAGGAGCGACGGGCGCGGGCTCGACGGGCGATTCGATAACGGCGGGAGCGGCAACCACGACGGGAGCCGGCTCAACCACTGGCGCGACAACCGCAACGGGTGCCGGCTCGATCACAGCTACAGGCGCAGGCTCTTCGATCACGACAGGAACCGGCTCGATAACCACCGGAATCGGCGGCGTCACATGCTCGGCCTGCACGTCGTCAACCAGCGCCACGGGCTCTTCGGCCACCGGCAGTTCCGGCCACGGCTTATGCTCGGGCTCAGGTTCCGGCACCACTTCGGCCACCGGCTGCAACACCGGCTCAGCCATCGGCAAAACGACCGGCGCCGGCGCTTCGACTACCGGTTCGGCTTCTACTATAGGCTCGTGGATCGGCTCAGCTTGAACCTGTGGCTGTTCAGCGACGGTTTCCTGCGGCTTTTTGCGCAGCCATCCGAACAGGCCTTTCTTCTCGCCAGCCGCAGCTGGGGTCTTCTTGTCGTCGTTGGAACCAAACATGGAGACGGCTATCTCAAGGTAGCGACGCGCCAAGGGGCACATCGGTAAATAAAATTCGATGCGTAACAGACTGTTTTTTAGCCAGCTCGTTCATGCGCAACATTTTGTAAGGCCTAAATAGGGCCTTAACAAGACAGCCATAGTGGCCGTCCCTAGGTCGGATCAGTATCCTAGCACCTCCTCGCCCGCCGACGCTAAGACCAAGCGGGCAGCCCAACAGGTTTAAAAACGAATGAATGCTCTAGCCCGCCACGCCGCAGGCCTGCTGCTCAGCACAGTTTGTCTGCCACTTTCAGCCTTGGCTGCCGACCCACAACCCACCCATGAATTCACCCTGGATAACGGCCTCAAGGTGGTCGTGCGCGAAGACCATCGCGCGCCGGTGGTGGTTTCACAGGTCTGGTACAAGGTCGGTTCGAGCTACGAAACCCCGGGCCAGACCGGTTTGTCCCACGCCCTGGAGCACATGATGTTCAAGGGCAGCGCCAAGGTCGGCCCCGGCGAAGCCTCGCTGATCCTGCGAGACCTGGGCGCCGAAGAAAACGCCTTCACCAGCGATGACTACACCGCCTACTACCAGGTGCTGGCCCGTGACCGCCTGGGCGTTGCCTTTGAGCTGGAAGCCGACCGCATGGCCAGCCTGCGCCTGCCGGCCGACGAATTCAGCCGCGAAATCGAGGTAATCAAGGAAGAACGCCGCCTGCGCACCGACGACAATCCGATGTCCAAGGCCTTCGAGCGCTTCAAGGCGATGGCTTTCCCGGCCAGCGGCTACCACACACCGACCATCGGCTGGATGGCCGACCTCGACCGTATGAAGGTTGAGGAACTGCGCCACTGGTACCAGTCCTGGTACGTGCCGAACAACGCCACCCTGGTAGTAGTCGGCGATGTGACCCCGGACGAGGTGAAAAACCTCGCCCAGCGCTACTTCGGCCCGATCCCCAAGCGTGACGTACCGCCCGCCAAGATTCCGATGGAGCTGGCCGAGCCCGGCGAGCGCCTGCTGACCATGCATGTGCAGACCCAATTGCCGAGCGTGATCCTGGGCTTCAACGTACCTGGCCTGGCCACCGCCGAAGACAAACGCTCGGTCCAGGCCTTGCGCCTGATCTCGGCCCTGCTGGACGGCGGCTACAGCGCACGGATCTCCGAACAGTTGGAGCGTGGTGAAGAGCTGGTTTCCGCCGCATCCACCAACTACGACGCCTATACCCGCGGCGACAGCCTGTTCACCCTCTCGGCCACTCCGAACCAGCAAAAGAAAAAAACCGTTGCCCAAGCCGAAGCCGGCCTGTGGCGCCTGCTGGAAGAGTTGAAGGCCAAGCCACCGACCGCCGAAGAACTGGAGCGCATCCGTGCCCAGGTCATCGCCGGCCTGGTGTACCAGCGTGACTCGATCACCAGCCAGGCCACCGCCATCGGCTCGCTGGAAACCGTGGGCCTGTCCTGGAAACTCATGGACACCGAACTGGCCGACCTGCAAAGCGTGACCCCGGAAGATATCCAGAAGGCCGCGCGCACCTATTTCACCCGCGAACGTCTGAGCGTCGCCCATGTTTTGCCTGAGGAGACCGCTCATGAGTGATCGCAAAAGCAGCCGCCTGATCCTGCCGGGCCTGATCGTCGTTACGTTGATCGCGGCAAGCGCCGTGTACTTCCTGCGCCCAAGTGAGTCCGTCGCCAGCCAGGCGCTGGACAAGGCGCAATCGGCCAACAAACTGCAATCCCTGGCGGAGCTGGACGGCAAGGCGCCGACCAACCGCAAGCTCGACGTGCAAACCTGGACCACCGCCGAAGGCGCCAAGGTGCTGTTTGTCGAAGCCCATGAGCTGCCGATGTTCGACATGCGCATCCTGTTCGCCGCCGGCAGCAGCCAGGACGGCAACGTGCCGGGCCTGGCACTGATGACCAACGCCATGCTCAATGAGGGCGTGCCGGGCAAGGATGTGAGCCAGATTGCCAGTGGTTTTGAGGGCCTGGGCGCCGACTTTGGCAATGGTGCTTATCGCGATATGGCGCTGGTGTCCCTGCGCAGCCTCAGCGACAGCGCTAAACGCGACGCCGCCCTGGCGCTGTTTGACGAGGTGATCGGCAAACCGACCTTCCCCGCCGATTCCCTGGCGCGGATCAAGAACCAGATCCTCGCCGGCTTTGAATACCAGAAGCAGAACCCCGGCAAACTGGCGAGCCTGGAGCTGTTCAAGCGCCTGTACGGCGACCACCCATACGCTCACCCGAGCGAAGGCACGCCAGAAAGCGTTCCGAAGATTACCCTCGCACAGTTGCAGGCGTTCCACGCCAAGGCTTATGCGGCGGGTAATGCGGTGATTGCCGTGGTCGGTGATTTGACCCGCGCCGAAGCCGAAGCGATGACCGCCAAAGTGTCGGCCTCGCTGCCCAAGGGCCCGGCCATGGCGAAAATCGCCCAGCCGACCGAGCCGAAGCCCGGCCTGAGCCATATCGAGTTCCCGTCCAAACAGACTCACCTGCTGTTCGCCCAATTGGGCATCGACCGCGCCGACCCGGACTACGCAGCGCTGTCCCTGGGCAACCAGATCCTCGGCGGCGGTGGCTTCGGCACCCGTTTGATGAGCGAAGTGCGCGAGAAACGTGGCCTGACCTACGGTGTGTATTCCGGCTTCTCGCCGATGCAAGTGCGTGGCCCGTTCATGATCAACCTGCAAACCCGCGCCGAAATGAGCGGCGGCACCTTGCGCCTGGTCGAAGACGTGCTGGCCGACTACCTCAAGACCGGCCCGACGCAAAAGGAACTGGATGACGCCAAGCGCGAGCTGGCCGGCAGCTTCCCGCTGTCCACTGCGAGCAACGCCGATATCGTCGGGCAGCTGGGCGCCATGGGTTTCTACAACCTGCCGCTGAGCTATCTGGAAGATTTCATGAAACAATCCCAGGCACTGACCGTAGAGCAGGTCAAGGCTGCCTTGAACAAACACTTGAGCGCCGACAAGATGGTCATCGTGACTGCCGGCCCAACGACTGCGCAAAAGCCACTACCGCCCCCCACTGATAAACCTGCCGAGCAGCCGCTCGGGGTTCCGGAGCATTAATGGCCAGTTCATCTCGCCCAAAAAAACCTGTCCACAACGTGCATAACGGTGTGGGCCAACTGCGCATCATTGGCGGTGAATGGGGCAGCCGCAAGCTGAGCTTCCCCGACGTCGTGGGCCTGCGCCCGACGCCGGATCGCGTGCGTGAAACCCTGTTCAACTGGCTCGCGCCTTACATTGCCGGCGCCAAGGTGCTGGACCCGTTCGCGGGCAGTGGCGCGCTGTTCCTGGAGGCGCTGTCCCGTGGCGCGGCCCAGGCCCAGGCGCTGGATGCCAGCAATGTCGCGGTGTCCAGCCTCAAGGAACACCTGGGCACCCTGCGCTGCACCAACGGCCAGGTGCAGACCGCCGACGCCCTGCGCTACCTGGAAACCCAGGCTGCCAGCGCCTATGACGTGGTGTTCCTCGACCCACCGTTCAACCAGAACCTGTTGCCGACCGTGTGCGCGTTGCTGGAAGAACGCCAGTGGCTGGCGCCGGATGCGTGGATCTACACTGAGAGCGAGACCGCGCCGTCTACCCTGGGCTTGCCGGGCGCGTGGCGCCTGCACCGGGAGCAGAAGTCCGGTCGTGTGTATTACGCGTTGTGGCATCGATTGGTCGAAAGCGTCGCCTGATTTTTCAGACTGGCTTCAATTGTGGTGAGCGGGCTTGCCACAGACTGAGAGTTTCATGACACCGTCCTCCGACCTCTTCACCCCCGCCTTCGGCCTCGGCAACCCTCACCTGCAAACACTGTGGGGGCCGCTGTGGCGCCCTACCACTCATATCGAACGCCAACGCGAACGCCTGTGGCTGGAAGACGGCGACTTTCTCGACCTCGACTGGCATGGCCCCCATGACGCGCTGGCGCCGTTGGTGCTGGTGCTGCATGGGCTGACCGGCTCATCCAATTCCCCCTATGTGGCCGGCCTGCAAAAAGTCCTCGCCGCCCAAGGCTGGGCCAGTGCAGCCTTGAACTGGCGTGGCTGTTCGGGCGAGCCCAACCTGTTGGCGCGCAGCTATCACTCGGGCGCCAGCGAAGACCTGGCCGCCGCCATTGCGCATCTACGCGCCAAGCGGCCGCTGGCGCCGCTGTATGCGGTGGGTTATTCGCTGGGGGGCAATGTGCTGCTTAAGCACCTGGGGGAAACCGGCGAGGCATCCGGGCTGCAAGGCGCGGCGGCGGTGTCGGTGCCGTTTCGCCTGGACCAGTGTGCGGACCGCATCGGGATAGGTTTCTCGCGGGTTTACCAAAAGCACTTCATGCGTGAAATGCTCGCGTATATCCGCGTCAAACAAAGCCGTTTTTTACAGGATGGCCGCGCGGACGGGCTGAAGGCCCTGGAAGCGCTTGGCTCGCTGGAGAAGATGCGCACCTTCTGGGACTTCGATGGCCGGGTCACCGCGCCGCTGCACGGGTTCCTCAGTGCCGAGGATTACTACCGCCGCGCCTCGAGTCGCTACTACCTGGGCGCGATCCGCACGCCGACGCTGATTATCCAGGCTGCCGATGACCCGTTCGTATTCGCCCACAGCTTGCCGGAGACCAGCGAGCTGTCGGCGTGCACCGAGTTTGAACTGACGGCCAAAGGTGGGCACGTGGGCTTCGTCGATGGCTCACTGAAACGCCCCAGCTACTACCTGGAGCGGCGCATCCCCCAATGGTTACTGGCACACCACGGTTGAACATGTGGGAGGGTTTACCCCACCGGGAACTCAGTCACCCGTAGCAATTGCCCGCGCAGGATCGGTAATCCACTCGCTCCACGACCCCGCATACAACTTGCCCAACGGGTAACCCGCCAGGCTCAGGGCGAACAGGTTGTGGCAGGCCGTCACGCCCGAGCCGCAATACGCCACCAGTTCTTCCGGCGAGCGGCCCTGCAACTGCGCGGCGAAGCGTTGCTTGAGTTGCTCGGCCGGGAGGAAACGCCCGTCACTGCCCAGGTTTTCGTTGAACGCCGCACATTGCGCACCGGGAATGTGTCCGGCAATCGGGTCGATAGGCTCCACCTCGCCGCGAAAACGCGGTTGGGCGCGGGCATCAATCAGGGTCAGGCCGGGTTGGCCCAGGCGTTTTTGCAGGTGTTCGGCATCCAGCAGCAGACGATTGTCCGGTGTACCGGCAAACGTCCCGCGCTCGACGACCGGCGCATCCAGGCTCAACGGGAAACCCGCCGCATGCCAGGCCTTGAGCCCCCCATCCAGGATAAATACGCCGTCGCGCTTGCCCAGCCAGGCCAGCAACCACCAGGCGCGGGCGGCATAGGCACCAGGACCGTCGTCGTAAAGCACCACGTCGGTATCGGCACTCACACCCCACGCCCGCAGTTGCTCGGCGAAGGTATTCGCTGCCGGCAACGGGTGACGACCGGTCACACCTTTGATTACCGGCCCACTAAGGTGGCGCTCCAAGTCAGCGTACTGCGCACCTTCGATATGCCCTTCGGCGTAGCTGCAACGCCCGTAATCCGGGTCTTCCAGGGCAAAACGGCAATCCAGGATCACCAGCCCGGCGGTCTTCTGGCGCTCGGCCAATTGCTGGGGGTTGATCAGTTGGGCAAGCGGCATGATGGACTCCTGTGAACAGATTCGGGAAAGGTCCTACTTCACGTCTTCCAGTGCCTGGTTCAACGGCACGTAAAACTCTTTGAACAATGCATCCACCGCCTCTTTTGCCTGGGGCGTGACAAAGCCCGCCTCCAGCACCAGCACCTGATACACCCCGCGCTTGATGGCTTCGGCACTCAGGTGGGCGGAGTTTTCATTGGTGGTGCACAGAAAACGCACCCAGGAGGTGAGGATGATCCAGGCATTGAGGGTCAGGGCTTCGGTTTGCACCGGGTCCATATTCAGGATGCCCGCATCGACAAACCCCTGGTAGATGGCGCCGCCCTGGATCAGGCAACGCTGGGAAAAACGCCGATAGCCGGTGGCCAGTTCCGGGTCGCTCTCCAGCAGGTGTTCAAGGTCGCGGTGCAGAAAACGGTAGCGCCACATGCCGGCCAGCAAGGCCTGGAGGTAGAAGCGCTTGTCTTCCACCAACATGGCTCGCCCCTGGGGCGGACGCAGGAAAGTGTCCACCAACGCTTCATATTCGCGAAACAGCACGGCGATGATCGCCTGCTTGTTGGGGAAGTGGTAGTACAGGTTGCCCGGCGAAATTTCCATATGGGCGGCGATATGGTTGGTGCTGACACTGCGCTCACCCTGCTGGTTAAAAAGCTCCAGGCTGGTTTGCACAATGCGTTCGCTGGTCTTTACTCGTGGTGCCATAGGGGAATCAGCTTCTGTACACGTGATAGGGCATCTTACGGCCTATCCTTACCAGGATAAATCTGCATGTTGCTGCAATGTCATTTGACAATTTAGAGTAATGACTCTAAAAATCCAGGCAGACCAATAACAATCGGTGCTGCGCCATGTCTGCCAACGTTGCCTATCTGCAAGATTCCCAGGCGCTGGATCAACTCCAGGACCTGTTCGACGCCCAACGCCGCGCCTACGCCGCTCACCCGATGCCGCCAGCCGCACAGCGCCAGCAGTGGCTCAAGGCCTTGCGGGAGGTGCTCAGTGACGAGCGCCAGGCACTGATCAATGCCATCAGCCAAGATTTCAGCCACCGCAGCGCCGATGAAACCCTGCTCGCCGAATTGATGCCCAGCCTGCATGGCATTCACTACGCCAGCAAACACCTCAAAGGCTGGATGAAACCTTCCCGCCGCGCTGTAGGCCTGGCCTTCCAACCCGCGTCAGCCAAAGTCATTTACCAACCGCTGGGCGTGGTCGGCGTGATCGTGCCGTGGAACTACCCGCTGTACCTGGCCATCGGCCCACTGGTCGGCGCGTTGGCGGCGGGCAACCGGGTGATGCTCAAGCTCAGCGAATCCACGCCCGCTACCGGCGAACTGCTCAAGACCTTGCTGGCCAGGATTTTCCCCGAGGACCTGGTGTGCGTGGTGCTCGGCGAGGCCGAAGTGGGCATGGCGTTTTCCAAGCTGCGCTTCGATCACCTGCTGTTTACCGGCGCTACCAGTATCGGCAAACACGTGATGCGCGCCGCTGCCGAGCACCTCACGCCGGTCACGCTGGAACTGGGCGGCAAGTCGCCGGCCATCGTCTCCGCCGACGTCCCGCTCAAGGACGCCGCCGAACGCATCGCCTTCGGCAAAGCCTTGAACGCCGGGCAAACCTGCGTGGCCCCGGACTACGTGCTGGTGCCGGAGGACCGCGTGGAGGGTTTCGTCGAGGCCTACAGCAAGGCGGTTCGCGGGTTTTATCCGACGTTGGCCGACAACCCGGACTACACCGCCATCATCAATGAGCGGCAACTGGCCCGGCTCAATGCCTACGTCAAGGACGCTACCGAAAAGGGCGCCACCCTGATCCCGTTGTACGACCAGGGCCAGGCGCGGCGCATGGCCCATAGCCTGCTGCTGAATGTCAGTGACGACATGACGGTGATGCAGGACGAAATTTTCGGCCCGGTGCTGCCAATCGTGCCTTATCGCGGCATCGACCAAGCCTTTGCCTACATCAACCAACGCCCTCGCCCGCTGGCCCTGTATTACTTCGGCTACAACAAACGCGAACAGGATCGGGTACTCCACGAGACCCATTCCGGCGGTGTCTGCCTGAACGACACCCTCCTGCACGTGGCCCAGGACGACATGCCCTTTGGCGGCATCGGACCGTCAGGCATGGGCCACTACCACGGCCATGAAGGGTTCCTGACGTTCAGCAAAGCCAAGGGCGTGCTGGTGAAACAGCGCCTGAACGCGGCGAAATTGATCTACCCGCCCTACGGCAAATCGATCCAGAAACTGATCCAGAAGTTGTTTGTCCGCTGACACCGCCACCCACGGGATAACAATAACAATGAACCCTAGCCTCATGGATTCACCCGCGCTGTCGCGGCGCGGCGTCTTGAAGATCGGCCTGTGCGCC
This sequence comes from Pseudomonas sp. BR20, assembly GCF_050780135.1. Taxonomy (NCBI): domain Bacteria; kingdom Pseudomonadati; phylum Pseudomonadota; class Gammaproteobacteria; order Pseudomonadales; family Pseudomonadaceae; genus Pseudomonas; species Pseudomonas sp. BR20. The sequence goes on from NZ_CP172012.1 coordinate 6,433,448, forward strand.
AGCGCCTTCCTGGCCACGGCCGGGCTGGGCGCCAGCCTCAGTGGCTGCTCCAGCAGCACCCCGGCCAGCGGCTTTGCCATGTTGCGCAGCAGTGACTTGCCGTTCCTGCGCGCGGTGATCCCGGTGCTGCTCGAAGGCGTTGCCAACGCAGAGGATGTGGTCGCCGGGATTGAAGACACGCTGAAAAAACTCGACTACAGCCTGCAGCACCTGTCGCCGGAGATGTTCAAGCTCACCCAGCAACTGTTCGATGTGCTCGGCATGGGCATTACGCGCGGCCCGTTGACCGGCATCTGGGGCAGTTGGGAAAACGCCAGCGCGGAGCAGATCCGCAACTTCCTGCACCGCTGGGAAAACAGCTACCTGAACCTGCTGCGCATGGGCCAGGGCTCGCTGCTCAAGCTGGTGATCATGGCTTGGTACTTCCGGCCCGCCGCCTGGGCGCATTGCGGCTACCCCGGCCCGCCGAAGATCTGATTTGCATCCCTCACAATAAAAACAAGAGACGACACTGATGCCCGTACCCGATCTGTTCCGCGACGGCCTCGCCCGCGGCTGGAAAACCCACAATGGCGCCGCCCTCGACAGCGACCTGACCCTCGAAGCCGACGTGGCCATTATCGGCAGCGGCGCCGGTGGCGGCACCACCGCCGAAATCCTCAGCGCTGCGGGCTATAAAGTGCTGCTGATCGAAGAAGGCCCGCTCAAGACCAGCAGCGACTTCAAGCTGCTGGAGGACGAGGCCTACGCCAGCCTGTATCAGGAAGGTATCGGCCGCATGAGCAAGGACGGCGCGATCACCATCCTGCAGGGCCGCGCGGTGGGCGGTACCACGCTGATCAACTGGACCTCCAGCTTCCGCACCCCGGACGCCACTCTTAGCCATTGGGCCAGCGAGTACGCGGTAAAAGGCCACAGCAGCGCGGAAATGGCACCGTGGTTCGAAAAGATGGAGCAGCGCCTGGGCATCGCGCCGTGGGCCATCCCCCCGAATGCCAACAATGATGTGATCCGCAAAGGCTGCGAAAAGCTCGGCTACAGCTGGCATGTGATCCCGCGCAACGTACGTGGCTGCTTCAACCTGGGTTATTGCGGCATGGGCTGCCCGGTCAACGCCAAGCAGTCGATGCTGGTGACCACCATCCCATCCACCCTGGAAAAAGGCGGCGAACTGCTGTACCTGGCCCGCGCCGAGCAGCTCAAATACAGCGGCGACACCATCAGCAGCCTGGAATGCGTGGCGATGGACGCGCGTTGCGTGGCGCCTACCGGGCGCAAGATCACCGTGAAGGCCAAGCATTACGTGCTGTCGGGCGGCGGCATCAATAGCCCGGCGCTGCTGATGCGCTCGGATGCCCCCGATCCGCATTCGCGTCTGGGCAAGCGGACCTTTTTGCACTTGGTGAACTTCTCTGCCGGGCTGTTCGATGAAGTGATCAACCCGTTCTACGGCGCGCCGCAGTCGATCTATTCCGATCACTTCCAATGGCAGGACGGCACCACCGGCAAAATGTCCTACAAGCTGGAAGCACCGCCCCTGCATCCTGGCTTGGCCAGCACCTTGTTCGGCGGCTATGGCACACAGAACGCCTTGGACATGGGCCAATTGCCTCACACCCACGCCATGCTCGCGCTGTTGCGTGACGGCTTTCACCCCGACAGCCAGGGCGGCAGCGTGGATTTACGCGGTGACGGTACGCCGGTGCTCGACTATCAGGTCTCACCCTATGCCTGGGACGGCCTGCGCCGGGCCTTTCACAGCATGGCCGAGATCCAGTTCGCGGCGGGCGCCAAGTCGGTCAAGCCCCTGCACCACGACGCACGGTTCGTGAATACCTTGGCCGAGGCGCGTAGCGTGATTGACGGTTTGAATCTGGAGTTGCACCGGACAACCCTGGGCAGCGCCCATGTGATGGGCGGCTGTGCCATGGGGGAAGATCCGAAAAACGCGGTGGCTGACAGCCTTGGTCGCCATCACCAGTTGCGCAACCTGTCGATCCACGATGGCTCGTTATTCCCCACCAGTATTGGGGCTAACCCGCAATTGTCGGTGTACGGATTAACCGCTCAACTGGCGACAGCCTTGGCCGAACGTCTGAAAACAGCGTGAAAAAACACGCTATTCACGGTGTCTATACGGCTTTCTTATGCATAAGTTGACTTGGCCGACCGGGATGGCTGCGATACCATCCGGTTCCCCAACGGACTCCGCCAGGACGACGCGATGAACCGAGTGTTGTACCCAGGTACCTTCGACCCGATTACCAAAGGCCATGGCGATCTGGTCGAACGCGCCTCTCGTTTGTTCGACCATGTGATCATCGCAGTCGCGGCCAGCCCCAAGAAAAACCCGCTGTTTCCCCTGGAACAGCGCGTGGAGCTGGCGCGTGAGGTCACCAAGCACTTGCCCAACGTGGAAGTGGTGGGCTTTTCCACGTTGCTCGCGCATTTCGCCAAAGAGCAGAACGCCAATGTGTTCCTGCGTGGCCTGCGCGCGGTGTCGGACTTCGAATACGAATTCCAGCTGGCCAACATGAACCGCCAACTGGCGCCGGACGTGGAAAGCCTGTTCCTCACGCCGTCGGAGCGTTATTCGTTCATTTCCTCGACGTTGGTGCGTGAAATTGCCGCTTTAGGCGGGGATATCACCAAGTTCGTGCATCCGGCCGTGGCCGATGCGCTGACGCTGCGCTTCAAGAAGTAATGTGGTGAGCGGGCTTCCCCCGCGTTGGGCTGCGTAGCAGCCCTAATAAAGACTCGCGTCGCCTCAGGTGAATAACCGGTCGTCTGGTTTTGGGGCCGCTTCGCTGCCCAACGCGGGGCAAGCCCGCTCACCACAGCTCGCACTGCGAGCGCCAATGCGGCACAATTGCGCGCATTAGTTTTCAGATGCCTTGGCTGACAGCCCTGGCAGGAGTTTCCATGTCCCTGATCATCACCGACGATTGCATCAATTGCGACGTCTGCGAACCCGAGTGCCCGAACGCCGCCATCTCCCAGGGCGAAGAGATCTACGTGATCGACCCTAACCTGTGCACCCAGTGCGTCGGTCACTACGACGAGCCGCAGTGCCAGCAGGTGTGCCCGGTAGATTGCATTCCGCTGGATGAAGCTCATCCGGAGTCGGAAGAGCAGTTGATGGAGAAGTACCGGAAGATTACCGGTAAAGCCTAAGGTTCTTCAGCGCCTATCAGGGCCTCATCGGGGGCAAGCCCCCGATGGCCATATCAGCCATCACCCAGCAATCAGCTCTGGCACCTGGGGCAAAACACACTCGCCCGCTGCCCCAGCACCACATTGCGCAGCTCAGTCCCGCAGACCTTGCACGCCTCGCCACCGCGGCCGTAGACGAACAATTCCTGCTGGAAATACCCCGGCTGCCCGTCACCACCGATAAAGTCCCGCAACGTGGTGCCGCCACGCTCGATCGCCGCCGCCAGAATGCGCTTGATCTCGATCGCCAGCTTCAAATAACGCCCGCGTGAAATGCCGCCGGCGGCGCGACGCGGATCAATCCCCGCCGCAAACAACGCCTCAGTCGCATAGATATTGCCCACACCGACCACCACCGCGTTGTCCATGATGAACGGCTTCACCGCCATGGACTTGCCGCGAGACAACTGAAACAAGCGCTCGCCATCAAACAGGTCCGTCAGCGGTTCCGGCCCCAGGCGGATCAGCAGTTCATGGTTGTGCGGGTCCTGGCTCCAGAGCATCGCGCCGAAACGCCGAGGGTCGGTGTAGCGCAGGGCCAGGCCGGACTCCAGCTCGATATCCACATGTTCATGCTTGGCCGCCGGCATGCCGACCTCCACCAGGCGCAGGTTGCCCGACATGCCCAGGTGGCTGATCAAGGTGCCCACTTCGGCGTTGATCAACAGGTACTTCGCCCGCCGCTCCACCAGCACAATGCGCTGGCCGGAAAGGCGCACATCGAGGTCTTCCGGGATCGGCCAGCGCAGGCGCCGCTCACGCACCACCACGCGGCTGACCCGCTGGCCTTCCAGGTGCGGCGCAATGCCGCGCCGGGTGGTTTCGACTTCTGGTAACTCGGGCATGTGTACCTCGTGAAGGGGGGATCAGTGCGCGCCCAGTTCGCGGATCGACAACTTCAGGCTTTCGAAGTCGTAGTCCGACAGGCCCACGTAGTCCAGCACCAGGTGGCCGACGGCATTCCACTCATGATCCACCGACTGATTACCCAGCACGCGGTAGGACGAGCAGATGTGCTCGGCCATCTTCAGGATCGCCAGCAGGTTTTTCAGCTGCGGATTGCGCGACGATTCATCGCTGAAGACCGCCAAGGCATTGTGGTGGTTGGCGATGGCATCGGTCACATGCTCCGGCAGGCGCCACGATTTGGCGGTGTAGTAGCCGACCACCGCATGGTTGGTGTTGAACGCGTTGTTTTCGGTGTCGACCACGCGGCAGTCGGGGCCGGCGTTGGCGTAGGCCTGCTCCAGCACCGTCATGTAATTGGGGAAGCGCTTGAGCATCAGCGGCACGCCGCAATCGTGGAACAGCCCCAGGGCATAAGCCTCGTCCACCGCCTGGGCGCCGGTGCGCTTGGCCAGGGTCAGGCAGGTCATGGCCACGTCCTGGGCGGTATCCCAGAAGCGGTTGAGGGTGACGATGGTGTCGTCGCTCATCTCGCCCCTGATCGACAGGGCGTTGATCAGGTTGATGATCGACCGGCTGCCCAGCAGGTTCACCGCGCGCTGGATCGAGGCGATCTTGTTGCTCAGGCCGTAATAGGACGAATTGACGATCTTCAGCAACGCGCCGGACAGGCCCGGGTCCTGGGAGATCAACCGAGCGATCACTTCCAGGTCCGGGTCGGGCATGTACTGCTCCATCTGCAAATCCACCATGATTTGCGGCTGGGGCGGCACGCTGATGCCTTGGAGGGCCTGCTGGATCTGTTCGGCGGAAAGCTCTTGGGACATAAGTACATACTCTGGGATAGACGGGGATTCTAACCCCGATGGGAAGCTCACCGACACCTCAAAAACCGGATTGGAACCGGACCAAATGTGGGTGCCAGCTCCCACATGTCCGGCGGCGCGGCCAACAGGGGCGCAACACGGTATACTCCCGCTCTTTTTTCCGGAGCGACGTCATGTCCCTGCCAAGCCTGCGTCTCAAAGCCAACGCCGATCGTCGTTTGCGCAACGGCCACCTGTGGGTCTACAGCAACGAAATCGACGTGGCCGCCACCCCTCTCCACGGCTTCCAGGCGGGCGACCAGGCTATCCTGGAAGCGGCCGGCGGCAAGACCCTCGGCATCGTGGCCATGAGCCCGAACAACCTGATCTGCGCACGCCTGCTGTCGCGCGACATCAAGTTGCCGCTGGACAAGTCGCTGCTGGTGCACCGCATCAACGTCGCCCTGTCCCTGCGTGATCGCCTGTTCGACAAGCCGTTCTACCGCCTGGTCTACGGCGATTCCGACCTGCTGCCGGGCCTGGTAGTCGACCGTTTCGGCGACATCCTGGTGGTGCAGATCGCTTCGGCGACCATGGAAGCCCATAAGGAAGACGTGATCGCCGCACTGACCCAAGTGCTCAAGCCGAGCGGCATCCTGTTCAAGAACGACTCCGCCGCGCGCGACGCCGAAGGCCTCAACCGCTACGTCGAAACCGTGTTCGGCCTGGTGCCGGAGTGGGTAGCGCTGGAAGAAAACGGCGTGAAATTCGAGGCCCCGGTGATCCAGGGCCAGAAAACCGGCTGGTTCTACGACCACCGCATGAACCGCGCGCGCCTGGCCCCATACGCCAAAGGCAAACGCGTGCTCGACCTGTACAGCTACATCGGCGGCTGGGGCGTACAAGCCGCGGCCTTCGGCGCCAGTGAAGTGTTCTGCGTCGACGCCTCGGCCTTCGCCCTCGATGGCGTGGAGCGCAACGCCGCGCTGAACGGCGTCGCCGAGAAGATGACCTGCATCGAAGGCGACGTCTTCGAAGCCCTCAAAGAACTGAAAGCCAGCGAAGAACGCTTCGACGTGATCGTCGCCGACCCACCGGCCTTCATCAAACGCAAAAAAGACATGAAGAACGGCGAAGGCGCCTACCGCCGCCTGAACGAGCAAGCCATGCGCCTGCTCAGCAAGGACGGCATCCTGGTCAGCGCCTCGTGCTCCATGCACCTGCCGGAAGACGACCTGCAGAACATCCTGCTGACCAGCGCCCGCCACCTGGACCGCAATATCCAGATGCTGGAACGTGGCGGCCAGGGCCCGGATCATCCGGTGCATCCGGCGATTGTCGAGACGCGCTATATCAAGAGCATTACGTGCCGGTTGTTGCCAAACAGCTAAAGCCAAGCACAGATAAAAATGTGGGAGGGGGCTTGCCCCCGATAGCCGTGTGTCAGCCAGCTAATAGGGGGCTGACACTACGCAATCGGGGGCAAGCCCCCTCCCACATTTGTTTTGTGGTTGCCGTGAAAACTTTTCCTACCCAAGCAAGCCACGTCAATTCAGGAAGTTTCTCTCAACGCTTTTGATTGAATTCCACTTTTCGCAGACTAGTATCGGTTTCTGGTTTTACTCCGGAAAACAAAAACAATGTCTGGGCCCTCCCTCTCCCGCTTTATCCTCATCACCTGCATTTCACTGATCAGCTTCTTCCCGATCAATATCCTGCTGCCCTCCTTCCCCGCGCTGGCAACCCGCTTCGAAACGCCCAGCGCAGACATCGCGCTGTCCATCAGCCTGTTCACTCTGGTCTTTTCCATCTCCCAACTGGTCGCCGGCCCGCTTTCGGATAAATGGGGGCGCAAGGAAGTGCTGCTCGGCTGCATCACGCTGTCGATCCTCGGGGCGATAGGCTGCGCAATGGCCCCGGATTACCTGACCTTCCTGCTGTTTCGCACGGTCCAGGCCATGGGCTGCGGCTTCTTCGTATTGGGCCATGCACTGGTGGAAGACCTGTTCGACGAACAGGACCGAGCCCGGGTGCGCCTCTATTACATGACCCTGAGCGGCTCGTTTGTCGCGCTGTCGCCGCTGATCGGCTCCTGGCTGCAAACCACCTTCGACTGGCAAGGAAGCTTTTATGGGTTTGCGCTCATGGCATTGGGCATGTTGATCCATGCGTTTTGCATCCTGCCTTCCAAGGCTGCCAGCCCGCACCACACGCCAGTCTCGATCCTGGGCACGCTCAGAACGGTCGCCGCCAATCGCGACTTCCTGCGCTACTGGTGGATCGCAGCCCTGGTGTTTGCCTGCTACTTCGCCTTGATCAGCGTGACGCCGCTGATTTTCATGGATGCGCTGAAACTGTCCGAATACCAGTACGCGCTGGTGCTGATGGTGTACGGCATCGCTTATTTGCTCGGCGGGGTGGCAGCCTCGTACCTGCAAAAACGCATGGCGCTGTCCCGGCAAATCAATATCGGTCTTGGCTTGCTGCTCGTCGCAGGCGCGCTGTTAACGCTGATCGTCAGCGTTGAAGCCATGACCACCGTGACCTTGTTGATCCCAATGCTGATCAGCGCCCTGGCCGTCACCCTGGTCAGGCCCGCCGCGATTTCCGCAGCAATGCTGTTGTTCTCCAGCAGCGCGGGCACGGCGGCGTCGGCGGGCAATAGCATCATGTTTCTCACTGCCGCTGTCGGCAGCGCGGCACTGGCCCAGGCAGGCGATCATCTATTGATGAGCATCGCCCTCAGTTTTATCGGATTCAGCCTCTGGGGGCTGGTGACCAATCGGCGGACTACGGCTCACGAACCACCGGCGTGAGCAACATGTCACTGGACTGCAACTGCCGGTAGCGAGGCTTGACCAACGAGATCTTGCCCTCACGGATATCGTGGATCAGGGTCTCGGTGTCCACATAGCCGTCGGGCAGTTGCGTCCACACGAGAGGGCCGCGATCGTCCCATTCGCCCTTATCGTCCAGGACAAAAATGCGCGGCGGCTTGAAGTCATCGCGATAACTGGTGCGTGGTATCGCAAGCACTTCGGGCTGCCCGTCCTGATCGAAGTCCACCGCCCACAACACACAGCCAGGCTCGCACCCAGAGTCAGTGTTCAGGCTGAGCTCGGCAAACTGCTCGCTGCCCTTGGGCTCAGGGCCGATCCATTCCAGCTCGGGCTTGGGCCGGCGGGCACGCTCTTTTTCATACTGTTCACTGAAACTCAGCGAGGTGTCTTCCATCCGCTCACGCAAGGCACGGCGCGATTCCGGGTCCAGAATGCGCTCCTGATCCAGGTCGACCTGCAACTTGGCATACGCTGCCTCCCCAGCCTTCTCCAGGCCAAAACGCAGGTAGTGCGCGTCAAACGCTTCAGCCTTGGTACGCCCGTCGAGCAAACGCCGGACCTGATCGTCGACGCTCAGGCGCACAGGATCGAGGATCGGCGTGTTGACCAACACCACCAGCCCACAAAACAGCAGCGCCAAGGCCGGGTTGGTAACACGCAGGTTGGCCAGCCAGACCGGCGAACGCAACACCACCGCCCACACGGCCGCCAGGCCATACAAACCACAGAGTAACGCCGCCGCTAGTGCAATGAAGCGCTGTGGCGATAAGGCATATTGCTCGACCCGCAGCCAGCTCGAATAAAACGCCAGGGCGGCGAGAATCGGCAGGCACAGCAGGCTCAATTCGATAAACCGCGTTAACCATTTGGGGTACGGCGGAGGTTGAACGCCCTCCTGAAAAACACCATTGAGCAAGAACAGCTGCGCCCCCGCCAGCACCAGCAGAATCGGCGTGGAATAACCCGTCGCCCAAATCCGCCCGAGCCCGGTGAACGGCAAGGTCAGGGTAAACAGCAGGCTGATCAGGGCGATCAACGGCAACAACAAACCACAGGCGCTGAACAGCATGCCGCGCATCTGGCCGATGACTTTCTCGTTGCGCGCCGCCAGGTACATGCCTAAGGCGAACACCAACGGCAAGCTGATGCACAGGAATAGCTGGCTCCAGAAGTGGCGCTCAAAAAATTCGATGCCCAGCATCAGGAACAGTCGGCCCCAGAGCTTGAGCAGCAACATGAACACCCCCACCAGGATCAGGGCATACAGCACAATGAATACGCTGTTCCAGGCTTGCTGGAACAGGTCTTCATAACGCCAGCGTTGCCCTTTTTCGGCGGGCCAGGCGAACAGAAACGTGGCACAGACATAGCTCAACACCATCACGCTGATAAACCAGGAATTGATCGCCCAGCGGTTATTGCCGACATGGTCGAGGCCGTAGCAGACCCACAGCGTCATGCCACCCATCAACAGGGTGAATGCCAGCGTAGGTAGCAACGACCGCCACTGTCGGGCTTTTTCCCCCAGCAACTGCAAGATGGTACCGCCCACCAACACCACGGTGTAGGTGACAAAAAACACGGTTTCGCTCAACCGATAGAGCTGATCGGAGTAATAGAAGACAATTCCCTGGATCAGACCGATCAGCAGGTAGAACCCAAGAAAACGATGGATACCGGGCATTCCAATTCCTTTGGAGAGGGGTGGGGGCAAAGAGCCGCCAGTCTAAACAAAGCCTGCGGCCCTGAGTATTGCCCCGTTCCCTCCAGCCGCCAGCGGTGTAGAATCGGCCCTATTCATCGCCAGTCATCCCCCGGCGGGTTTATGAGCTCAAAGCCAATGCGCACGGCGATCCCGTCACGTTTGCGGCAACTTCCGGACACCAGTGCCACTTTTCGGGTGTTCCAGACGTCAATAGAAGCTCACTCCCCTTTGATACCGATTAGCCGCCCGGAGTGCTCCAATGCCTGATTACCGCTCGAAAACATCCACCCACGGCCGCAACATGGCCGGCGCCCGCGCACTGTGGCGTGCCACGGGGATGAAAGATGACGACTTCAAGAAGCCGATCATCGCCATTGCCAACTCCTTTACCCAGTTCGTACCGGGCCACGTGCACCTCAAGGACCTGGGCCAACTGGTCGCCCGCGAGATCGAGCGCGCTGGCGCTGTAGCCAAGGAATTCAACACCATCGCCGTGGACGACGGCATCGCCATGGGCCATGACGGCATGCTGTATTCCCTGCCGAGCCGCGAGATCATCGCCGACTCCGTGGAGTACATGGTCAACGCCCACTGCGCCGACGCCATCGTGTGCATCTCGAACTGCGACAAGATCACCCCCGGCATGCTGATGGCTGCCCTGCGCCTGAACGTCCCGGTGATCTTCGTCTCCGGCGGCCCGATGGAAGCCGGCAAGACCAAGCTCGCCTCCCATGGCCTGGACCTGGTCGACGCCATGGTCATCGCCGCCGATTCCAGCGCTTCTGACGAGAAGGTTGCGGAATACGAGCGCAGCGCCTGCCCGACCTGCGGTTCGTGCTCCGGCATGTTCACCGCCAACTCGATGAACTGCCTGGTGGAAGCCCTCGGCCTGGCGTTGCCTGGCAACGGTTCGACCCTGGCCACCCACAGCGACCGCGAGCAGCTGTTCCTGCAGGCCGGCCGCACCATCGTCGAGCTGTGCAAGCGCTATTACGGCGAGAACGATGAGTCGGTGTTGCCGCGCAATATCGCCAACTTCAAGGCGTTCGAAAACGCCATGACCCTGGACATCGCCATGGGCGGGTCCACCAACACCATCCTGCACTTGCTGGCCGCGGCCCAGGAAGCCGAGATCGATTTCGACCTGCGCGACATCGACCGTCTGTCCCGCCATGTGCCGCAACTGTGCAAAGTCGCGCCGAACATCCAGAAGTACCACATGGAAGACGTGCACCGCGCCGGCGGGATCTTCTCGATCTTAGGCTCCCTGGCCCGTGGCGGCCTGCTGCACACCGACCTGCCGACCGTGCACAGCAAATCCCTGGCCGAAGGCATCGCCAAGTGGGACATCACCCAGACTGACGACGAAGCCGTGCACACCTTCTTCAAGGCAGGCCCGGCAGGCATCCCGACGCAAACTGCGTTCAGCCAGTCGACCCGTTGGGACACCCTCGACGCCGACCGTGAAAACGGCTGCATCCGCAGTGTCGAACACGCCTACTCCAAAGAAGGCGGCCTGGCCGTGCTGTACGGCAACATTGCCCTCGACGGCTGCGTGGTGAAAACCGCCGGCGTGGATGAATCCATCCACGTCTTCGAAGGCCGCGCCAAGATCTACGAAAGCCAGGACAGCTCGGTACGCGGCATCCTCGCCGACGAAGTGAAAGAAGGCGACATCGTGATCATCCGCTACGAAGGCCCTAAAGGCGGCCCGGGTATGCAAGAGATGCTCTACCCGACGTCGTACTTGAAATCCAAAGGCCTGGGCAAAGCCTGCGCCCTGCTCACCGACGGCCGTTTCTCCGGCGGCACCTCGGGCCTGTCCATCGGCCACGCTTCACCTGAAGCCGCCGCCGGCGGTGCGATTGGCCTGGTGCAGGACGGCGACAAGGTCCTGATCGACATTCCGAACCGCTCGATCAACCTGTTGATCAGCGATGAAGAACTGGCAGCGCGCCGGGTCGAGCAGGACAAGAAAGGTTGGAAGCCGGTGGAGAAGCGTCCGCGCAAAGTTACGACCGCGTTGAAGGCCTACGCGCTGTTGGCGACCAGTGCCGACAAGGGTGCGGTACGTAACAAGGCCATGCTGGATGGGCTGTAAGGGCTAACCGCCACACATGAAAATGCCCCGCCACATGCGGGGCATTTTTATATCCGGATGTAATCAGAACTGCGGTGTGTAGGTCATGGTGAACATCACATTACGCGGATCGCCGTAGTAGTTGCTGCCCCAGTTCGCGTTGTAGGCAGGGATGTAGTACTTCTTGTCGAACAGGTTGTACAGGTTCGCCGCGACGGTGAACTCCTGGTTGATCTTGTAGGCCACCCGCGAATCCCACAGCGCATTGCCCGGCACGCTGAAGGTGCGGTCGTAGGCCACGGTACTGCTTTGCGCGGTCACCCCGGCGCCGACGCTGACTTTGTTCCAGTCACCCGGCAGCTGGTAATCGCCCCAGACCTTGAGCAAGTGCTTGGGTGTCCAAGTGCTGAATATCTTGCCTTCGTAGGTGTCGTCCTTGAGAAATTTGGTGGTGTTGTAGGTGTAGCTGGAGACCAGTTGCAAACCCGGCAGCACTTCGCCGCCCAAGGTGGCTTCCAGGCCTTGACTGCGGACCTTGCCCGAGGCGACCGAGCAGTACCAGCCATCGCAGTTCATTGGCCCTTGAAGGTCTTGGACGCCGCGATTTTCCTGGTCATAACGGAAGATCGCAAACGAGGTATTGAGACGACCATCCGCCAACTCACCCTTGAGACCCAACTCGTAGTTCTTGCCCTCGATAGGCTTGAGCAAGGAGCCGGAAGTTGTCCGGTTGGTTTGTGGTTCGAACGCATCGGCGTAACTGGCATAGGCAGACCATTGGTCATTGAGGGCATATACCAGGCCCGCATACGGCGTGACCTTGCCATTAGTCTGAGTGGCGCTTCCAGACGGGCTGCCGTACGCCCCCCTGGAACCACTTTGGTCGATGTAGGAATAGTCATACCAACTGGTACGCGCACCAACGATCAAGGTCAGCGGATCGAGCACTTTCACGCGCCAGGTGCCGTAGATGCCTTTCTGACGAATGTCGTACCAGCTCCTCGACGCATTTCCTGCCTGAAACAGCTGGTACTTATCGCGCTGCGGACGGTTGTGGTCGATGTTGAAAATATCCGCGCCAGCCGTTGCCGCCCGCGCCCACTGGTCGGTGGTGGTGAGTTTGGAATAGTTGGCGCCCAACACCATCTCCTGTTGGAAACCCAGGCCTTCAAACTCGCCGTTGACATACACATCCGCACCGCGACTTTTGGTATTGAAGTCAGTAACCCAGTCCACATAGCGCACGTTACCGGAGTCGCCGGGGTTGGGGATGGCGTCCCATGTCGCTTGGTATGTCGCGTCGTTATGTTCGTCCATCGCCACGAGGGCGGCTTTCACTTTCCAGTCGTCGTTGAAGCGATGCTCGATGTCGGCAAACACCTGGGTTTGGTTGTTGACGGCGCGGTTCCAGCTGGCACCGACGAAGGTCGAGCGTGACAGCCCAATATCGTTGCCGTTGGCGTAACGGGGCAGCGACATGAAGTTGGGGCGCGAATGGCCTTTCTGGTTGCTGATGCCCACGCCCACGGTGGTATCAGGCGTGAAGTCGTAGTCCACCGCCGCGTAGACCGTCTGATTCCAGCCGCCCACATAATCGACAAAGGAGTCGGTGGTGTCGTAATCCGCCACAAACCGGCCGCGCAACGTGCCTTCAGCGTTCAGCGGGCCGCCGGCATCGACCTGGGTGCCGTAGTGATCCCAGGAGCCGGCCTTGGCGGTGATGGTCACCGTTGGCGCCTGCTGGCCGCGTTTGCGCACCAGGTTCATGGTGCCGCCGGGGCTGTTCGCGCCTTGCAGCAAAGCGGCCGGGCCGCGCAGGGTTTCGACGCGGTCGTAGATCGCCATGTTTTCGGTTAGATAGCTGCCCAGCGCGTAGGTATTACGCGGAATGCCGACACCGTCGTATTGCAGGGTGCCGATCTCGAAGCCACGGGAGAAGATGAACATACCGGGGCCGGGGGATTTGGTCGCGGTCAGGCCGGGCGTGCGCTTAACCACTTCGGAGAGCTTGGTGGTGTTCTGGTCGTCCATCTGCTTGCGGGTCATGACGCTGACCGATTGCGGGATGTCCTTGAGCTTTTGCTCGCCCTTGCCCAGGGTCACCGCGCCGGTGGTGTAGGAGCCGCTGCCTTCGGTGGTGGCGCCCAGGTGTTCGGCGCTGATGGTGGTGGCGCCGACTTCGATGGCGGAGCCTGTGTCCATGTGCTTTTCCAGGGTCACGGTGTCCGCGTTGATAAACGCCGCACTCAGCCCGGTGCCGCCGAGCAGTTGCCCCAAGGCTTCGCGCTGGCCGAGGTTGCCTTTGACACCCGGCGATAGCACGCCCTGAGTCAACTCACCCGACACCAGCACCTGAACTCGCGTCACCGCCGAAAACGCCGCCAGCGCACCGTCCAGGCTTTGCCCCGCAATATCGAAGCGGTAGCTCTGGGCCTGGGTGGTTTCGGCGGCCTGCAAATACAGCGGCGCAGTGCCAAAGGCCATGGAAATGGCCAGTGCCAACAAGGACCGTGCGGCGAATCGGTGTGCCATGGATGGTGCTCCCCGGTGCAAAAAGTCTGTGATCGGCGCCGCACTACTTGAGAGTGCTTACTATTTACGCCTCAGTGATCAAGGACGAGTGCTTGGGGAGAAACCCTGAAATTTTTTTCAAAAAGTTGCGATTACGATGCCTTACCTTCGCGCAACACCAGTAAATAAGGGGTGTAGTGCTCGGCGTGCAGATTGAGGGTGTACTCCAGCGCTTTGATCACGGCGTCGGGCTTGTCGATTTCAAACACACCCGACACCACGCGGTTGCGCAGCGCATCACCGAGCACCAGGGTCTTGCCGGGCCAATAGCGATTCAACTCGCTGACCACTTCCGACAGCGGTTGCTGGCGAAACACCAGTTGCCGTTGGCGCCAGGCAAAGCCACTGGCCGGGTCGAAAGCATGGACCTCGGCCAGGCGTTGGCCTTGATATTCAACGGCCCGCCCTGGCTCCAGGTATACCGGCTCACCGCTGCCGGCACTGACCTGCACCATGCCCTGCGCCACCTGCACGCGTGTTTGCGCATCGCGCCGCGCAACGCTGAACTGCGTCCCGACCACCCTCACCCAGCCGTCGCCGGACTGCACCACGAACGGCCGTGCCGGATCCTTAGTGACGTCGAAAAAGCCTTCGCCACGCAGCAAACGGATTTGCCGTTCGCCCCCGCTCAAACGGATCTGCACCGCGCTGTCGGTGTTGAGTTGCAGGTGCGAGCCGTCGGCCAGCTCGATGCTGCGCGACTCGCCGGTGCCGGTGGCGTAGTCCGCGCGCAGGCGGTCGAGCCATGGCGTGTTCTGGACGGTAAGCCCCACGGCCAGCAACACCGCCGCAGCACACGCCCAACGCTGCCAGGCTCGCGCCGGTTTGTGCCAGGCGGCCTGTTCGGCGCGGCGAATCACCCGCGCCGGTTCGCGCAGGCCGCCGAGCATCGCCTGCACTTCCTGCCAGGCGTCATCCTGGGCCGGGCCTTGCCCCAGCCAGGCGGCAAAGGCGTCCATGTCGGCCGTCGTCACGTCCTCGGCCTGCAGGCGGAAATACCAGCCGGACGCTTCGTCGAACAACACGTCGGCAGTGGGGGTGGCGGTCATGACCGACGTCCTTGTTCATCGCAGGCAAGCCGCGTCTTGATGTAGGCGCGGCATTCAATCAAGGCGCGGCGCAGTTGGTATTCCACACTGCGGGCCGTGATCGACAGGCGTTCGCCAATCTCGCGGTAGGAAAGTTCGTCAACATGATAGAGCAGGAAGATCTGCCGAGTCGCTTCAGGCAACGCCAGGATCGCGTCCTGCATCAGTTGTTGCTGTTGGTAGGCGGCCAATTGCTCGTCGGCACCTGGGTTGCTGCACGGCAGCTCTTCGCTGGGCTCGCCGGCGTCCAGGCGCTCACGGCGGATGGCCTGGCGCTGGTGATCGCGCACCAGGTTGCTGGCGATGGTGAAGAGGAAGGCTGGGAGGTTATCGATCTTTTCGCCGCAGTCCATGCGAGCCAGGCGCAGGAACGACTCCTGAGTCAGGTCGGCGGCCACCTGGGCGCTGCCGGTGCGGCGAGTGACGAAGGCTTCGAGGGCTTTCTTCTGCTCCGCGAACAGGCGCGCAATCTGCGAATTCCAGGAGGACACAGCACTACCTTGAGAAGAACGTCGGGTTCAAGAAGTGCGCACGCTAGCAGAGGATGAGATTGACTCGCAATTGATATCTATTTTTGCCTGGGTTTTGTGGTGTTCTTGAAGCCGCCATCAGCGGCAAGCCCCCTCCCACATTTTGATGTGTGCACACCTTCAAATGTGGGAGCTGGCTTGCCTGCGATGCAGGCGACTCGGTGTTACTGAATCTCGTCAGGCTTGACGATCACCCAGTTCTTGTCCGCCGTCACCGGCAACCCTTCCTTGGCTTGCGCCGCCGCATGCTTGGCCATCATGCCGTTGAGTTGGGCCATGTATTTGTCCTTGCGGTTGATCCACAGGTGGATGCCGCCCTTGGCCACGTCCACATCGTGGAACAGCATGTAGCCGTCGCTGGTCGGCGTATCGCCGCCGACGATCACCGGTTTTTTCCATTCATCGATGTAAGTCAGGATCGCCGCGTGTTTGCCGGCCATCCAAGTCGCCGGGGTCCACAGGTGCGGGGTCAGCTCCAGGCCGAGGTTGGCTTTTTCGTCATATTTGCCGGCGGCGATCTGTTTGCGTGCGGTGGTCAGTTCGCCGGTCTTGCGGTCCTTGAGCAAGGTCGTCACGCCGATGACATTCTCGGGTTTGACGTTGTAGCCGTACTTCGGATCGGCGGCGACCATGCGCACCAGTTCTTCCGATGCGGCGGTCATTACGTACACCTCGATGCCATTTTCCATCAGCTTGTTGTACAGCTCGGCCTGGCCGGTGAAGACCTTCGGCGGCTGTACCTCGGACTGCTTCACCACGTCGCCTTCGAAATAGCTGACCGGCACCGGTTTGCCGGAGGCCATCAACTCATCCACCTGGACTTTGAGTTCCTTGAGGGTGAAGCCGGAAAACACCTGCGCAACCCACGGGTAGCAGACCATGTCGTCGACTTCGCAGAGGCGATAGTAGTAGCTGAACAGACTTTCCTTATGGTCGGCGGTGTCTTTGAACGGCATAAGCTTGAGCGACGGATCGAGGCTGTCGCGGGTGATCAGGCCCTTGTTTTCCATGTAGGGCAGCAGGGACTCTTCGAGGTCGTAGCGGTAGCTGGTGTTGTCCATGTCGAACACCGCGAAGTTACCCTTGTTGGCGTTGGCGGCGATCATCTCGTTCAGTTGTTTGGCGGCGGGTGCCGGCCAGTGTTTCAACTCGGTGGCGGCGAACGCCTGGCTGGCGAGTCCGAGGCAGAATGCGGCGGCTAGTAATTTCGGCGCGAGCTTCATAGGCGTTGTCTCCCTGAGTGAAAGACATGGACGCTAACAAATCACTGTGACAGTTCCCAACACGAGCACGACGGTGTGCGTCCCAATTCCGTCACGGGCATACGTCAGAGCGTCAGCGCCTTATTCCGAAAACGACAGGTACCATTCCATATCGGTATTAAATCAATATATTTCAAGCTGTTAGCATTTCCGGTTCGCAATCGCAGGCTCACGCGATTGGCTGCTTTCTCAACGGAGCTTCAATGAATCTGCCCCTGATTCTCAACTTACTGGTGTTCGTGGCCCTGTTGCTGGGCCTGGCACAAACCCGTCGCACAAATTGGAGCCTCGCCAAGAAGGTTCTGTTCGCCCTGGTCCTCGGCGTAGCGTTCGGTACGGCCTTGCACGCCATTTACGGCGACGGCAACCCCGTGCTCAAGGCCTCCATTGGCTGGTTCGACCTGGTCGGCAACGGTTACGTGCAACTGCTGCAAATGATCGTGATACCGCTGGTATTCGCCTCGATCCTCAGCGCCGTGGCGCGCCTGCATAACGCCTCGTCCCTGGGCAAGATCAGCTTCCTGACCATCGGCACACTGCTGTTCACCACCGCGATTGCAGCGCTGATCGGTATCGGCCTGACCAACCTGTTCGGCCTCACCGCCGAAGGCCTGGTGGCCGGCACCCAGGAAATGGCGCGCCTGCAAGTGATCCAGAGCGATTACGCCGGCAAGGTTGCCGACCTGAATATCCCGCAGTTGCTGCTCTCGTTCGTGCCGGCCAACCCGTTCGCCGACCTGGCTCGGGCCAAGCCGACGTCGATCATCAGCGTGGTGATTTTCGCGGCATTCCTCGGGGTTGCCGCACTGCAACTGCTCAAGGATGACGTGGAAAAAGGCCAGAAAGCCCTCAACGCCATCGACACCCTGCAAGCCTGGGTGATGCGTCTGGTGCGCCTGGTGATGAAGCTGACCCCTTACGGTGTACTGGCGCTGATGACCAAGGTGGTCGCCGGTTCCAACCTGCAGGACATCATCAAGCTCGGCAGTTTTGTCGTGGTGTCGTACCTGGCCCTGGGCCTGATGTTTGTGGTGCACGGCCTGTTGCTGTCCCTGGCCGGGATCAACCCACTGCGCTTCTTCCGCAAAGTCTGGCCGGTGCTGACCTTTGCCTTCACCAGCCGCTCCAGCGCGGCGGCCATCCCGCTGAGCATTGAGGCGCAGACCCGCCGCCTGGGCATCCCGCAATCCATCGCAGGCTTCGCCGCCTCATTTGGCGCGACCATCGGCCAGAACGGTTGCGCGGGTCTCTACCCTGCCATGTTGGCGGTGATGGTAGCGCCGACCGTGGGCATCAACCCGCTGGACCCACTGTGGATCGCGACCCTGGTAGCGATTGTGACCCTGAGTTCGGCCGGTGTGGCGGGCGTGGGCGGCGGCGCGACCTTTGCCGCGTTGATCGTGCTACCGGCCATGGGCTTGCCGGTGTCACTGGTGGCGCTGCTGATTTCCGTGGAGCCACTGATCGACATGGGTCGCACGGCGCTGAACGTGAATGGTTCGATGACGGCGGGGGCAATTACCAGCCAGATCATGGGGCAGACGGATAAAGCGTTGTTGGATGCGGATGAGCATGCGGAGTTAGCGCAGGCCTGATAGGCCGCCATCGGGGGCAAGCCCCCTCCCACAGTTGATCGAGTTCCCACATGAGAATGCGGTCGAGTGTGGGAGGTGGCTTGCCCCCGATGCTTTTAGGCTTTTTCCCAGACTTCGAAGTTGTAAGCCGGCTTATCACCTTCGGCGGGGTTCGGCAGATTGGAAACCAACTTCCACTGGCTCGCATCAAACGCCGGAAACCACGCATCCCCCTCCGGGCTCAGCGCCACGCGTGTCAGGTACAGGCGATCCGCCTGTTCGAGCCCCTGCGCATACAACTGCGCGCCGCCGATCAGCATCAGCTCATCCGCGCCCTGCTCCAGCGCCCAGGCTTCAGCCCGCGCCACGGCGGCATCGAGTGACGGAAAAACTTCCGCACCTTCCAGCGCCAGGTCGGTCTGACGGCTGACCACAATGTTCAAGCGCCCCGGCAGCGGTCGGCCCAGGGAGTCCCAGGTCTTGCGCCCCATGATGATCGGCTTGCCGAGCGTGGTGGCCTTGAAATATTTGAAATCCCCCGGCAAATGCCAGGGCATGCTGTTGTCGACGCCGATCACGCGGTTTTCACCGAGGGCTGCGATCAGGCTTAAAGGGAGAGTTTTTTTCATGGCGACGAGAATACCAGAGGTACGAGTCAGCAGTTATGCTCCAGGCTCACGAACACAACAGGATGGCGCGTGACAGCACTGACCCCCCTGCACAAACTCTGGCTGACGGAAACCGTGCGCCTGCGCGAAGAACACGCCGGCCCCCTGGAAGACCAGGAAGCCAATCGCCTCGCCCGCACGGCGGGCGGCGACCTGCCGACGCGCATTCAACAGCGCGCCCTGCACCTGGCCGAGCGCGATGGGTTGACCGCCGCCCTCACGCGCTGGCTGCAAGGCGCACGCCTGGCGCTGGTGCTGCTGGCGATGGTGGCCGTCATCAGCGGCGCGGGCCTGGCCTTTGCTGCGCTGGGCAACGGCTTGACCCCGGTGAATGTGTTCTGGGCCCTGGGCAGCCTGCTCGGCCTGAACCTGATCCTGCTGTTGAGCTGGGCGTTGGGCCTGCTGTTTGCCGGCGAGCACGGCGCCAGCCTCGGGCGCCTGTGGTTGTGGTTGAGTGAAAAACTTGCGCGCGATGCCAAGGCCGCCCAGTTGGCCCCGGCGTTGCTGCTGTTGCTGCAACGGCAGAAACTCAATCGCTGGGCGGTCGGTGTGCTGGTCAACAGCCTGTGGTTGCTGGCGCTGCTCAGCGCGCTGGTGATTCTGCTGACGCTGCTCGCCACCCGCCGTTACGGCTTTGTGTGGGAAACCACTATCCTCGGCGCCGACACCTTCGTCGCCGTGACCCAGGCCCTCGGCACCCTGCCCGCCCTGCTGGGCTTCAATGTGCCGACCGTCGAGATGATCCGCGCCAGCGGCGATTCCGCCCTCAACATCGAAAGCGCCCGCCAGGCGTGGGCCGCCTGGTTGGTCGGCGTATTGCTGGTCTACGGCCTGCTGCCAAGGTTGATCCTCGCCCTGCTGTGCCTGTGGCACTGGAAACGCGGGCGCGCCGCCTTGCGCCTGGACCTCAACCTGCCCAGCTACAGCCCACTGCGCGAACGCCTGATGCCCAGCAGCGAGCGCCTTGGCGTCAACGACGCCGCGCCGGAACAACTGCACCACGTCACCGGAGGCATCAGTGAGCTGGACAGCGACGGCGCCTTACTGGTCGCCATCGAACTGGACGATCAGCACCCCTGGCCGCCCAAGCTGCCGGCCAATGTGAAGAACGCCGGCATCCTCGACAGCCGCGAATCGCGCAACAAGCTCCTGGAGCAACTCAGTCGCTTCCCACCCGCACGCCTGGCCATCGCCTGCGACCCGCGCCGCTCGCCCGACCGTGGCAGCCTGGCGCTGGTCGCCGAACTCGCACGCAGCGCCGCCGCCACCCGTGTATGGCTGCTGCAAGCCCCGCCAGGCCAGGCGCTGGATGCCGAGCGCCTGGGCGACTGGCACAGCGCGCTGCAACAACTGGAACTGCCGTTCGCCGACTGCGCGCCGTTGAAATGGCTGGAGAGCGGTCATGACTAAGCCACTGAAGCTCGCCGTGGTCGGCCACACCAACGTCGGCAAGACCTCGTTGCTGCGCACCCTCACCCGTGACGTCGGTTTCGGTGAAGTCTCCCATCGCCCCAGCACCACGCGGCATGTCGAAGGCGCGCGCTTGTCGGTCGACGGCGAAGCCTTGCTGGAGCTGTACGACACGCCCGGCCTGGAAGACGCTATCGCTCTGCTCGATTACCTGGAACGCCTGGATCGCCCCGGTGAACGCCTGGACGGCCCGGCTCGCCTGGGGCGGTTCCTGGAAGGCAGCGAAGCCCGCCAGCGTTTCGAGCAGGAAGCCAAGGTGCTGCGCCAACTGCTGGCCTCGGACGCCGGCCTGTATGTGATCGACGCTCGCGAACCGGTGCTGGCCAAGTACCGTGATGAGCTGCAAGTGCTGGCCAGTTGCGGCAAACCGTTGCTGCCGGTGCTCAACTTCGTCAGCAGCAGCGACCACCGCGAACCGGACTGGCGCGAAGCGCTGGCACGCCTGGGCCTGCATGCGCTGGTGCGTTTCGACAGCGTCGCGCCGCCGGAAGACGGCGAACGTCGCTTGTATGAAAGCCTCGCCCTGCTGCTGGAAAACGCCCGGCCGCAGTTGCAGCGCCTGATCCTCGACCAGGATGCCCAACGCCAGGCCCGTCAACAGAGCGCCGCGCGGTTGATTGCCGAATTGCTGATCGACTGCGCCGCGTGCCGACGCAGCGTGGTGACTGAAGATGAGCAACAAGCCATCAGCGATTTGCGCAAGGCGGTGCGTCAGCGCGAACAAAAATGCGTGGAGGCCTTGCTCAAGCTGTTCGGCTTCCGCCCCCAGGATGCCGCCGCCAGCGACCTGCCGTTGCTCGACGGCCGCTGGGGTGATGACCTGTTCAACCCGGAAACCCTCAAGCAACTCGGCGTACGCGTGGGTGGTGGTATCGCGGCGGGCGCGGCGGCCGGGGCCGGTGTGGACCTGCTGGTCGGCGGGCTGACCCTCGGCGCCGCAGCCCTGGCGGGCGCCATCGCCGGTGGCGCGTTGCAGACCGCGCGCAGCTACGGCAGCCGCCTGCTGGGCAAGATCAAAGGCCAACGCGAGCTGACCGTGGACGACAGCGTGCTGCGCCTGCTCGCCCTGCGCCAGCGCCAGTTGCTCAAGGCCTTGAACCTGCGCGGCCATGCGGCGATGCACAGCATCAAGGTCGATACGCCCCAGGACAAGACCTGGCGCGAAGGCAAATTGCCGGACGCGTTGCACAAGGCCCGCGCCCACCCGCAGTGGTCGTCCCTCAACCCCCACGCCAAACTGAGCCAGGCCGAGCGCCAGGAACAGGTCGAAGCCCTCGCCCAGCGCCTCGACGAGACTTAAGCCGCCAGCAGCTGCCGGGCCTTGGCCTTGAGCACTTGCAGGTCGAGCACCGGCACGTGCATTGCCTTGGCCTGTTCGTCCCAGTGGCGCATGCGCAGGCTGACCTGACACAGCGGGTCTTGCTCAAACGCCCGAGCCTCCTCGGCCGTCATCACACCGCCCTGGTAACCCAGGGTGCGGCGGCTGGCCTCGCTCAAGCGTGCGTAGTAGTCCGGCTGGCTGAACGTCAGGTAGCGCTTGGCCTGGACGTGGTACTCCACCAGCCTGGCCAGGCGCTCACTGAAGCCTGCGCGACGCAAATAGTCGGCGCCCAACCGTTCATGGCTGACCACGCCATAACCGCCCATGTTCTCGCCATCCTGGCCACAGAGATGGCCGATGTCGTGGAAGAACGCCGCCAGGACCACCTCATCATCGAAGCCCTCGGCCATGGCCAACTGCGCGGCCTGGGACATGTGCTCGATCTGCGACACCGGCTCGCCGATGTAATCCGCTGTGCCGTGCTGCTCGTACAAAGCGAAGACTGCGGCAATCGCCTGTTCCGGGTTCATCACGCTTGCCCCCACAGTGTGGTGATATTGCGCTCGGCCATCGCCGGCCCCACGCTCATGCCCACGCCGGTGTGCATCAAGGCAGCGCTCACGCCAGGTGCGGCCTGCACAAATGAAAACGGCGCCGGGCCCCTGGCACCGTAGACGCCCTGCCAGCGTTCCATCACCTGGATCTTGCAACCCAAGGTCTGCTCGGCCAACTCGATCATCCAGTCATCCACCTGCTCGGCATTGAACGGCGAGGCATCGCTGCCGTAGTCGTGGGAGTCGCCGATGATCAGTTCGCCATGGGGCGTCGGGCTGATCAGCAGGTGAATCCCGTGTGCATGCAGGTGCGGCGCATCGCGCAGGATCTGCGCCTGTACCGGCGCGGCTTCAGGCAGGTCGGCAAAGGCGCCGTAATGCACGCAACTGAGGCCGGTGAGCAACGCGTGTTGCAGGTTGAGATTGAGCGCAGGCCGGGCGCGCAGCATTTGCAGGCGGCAGATCTGCGGGTTGAGTTCGGCGATGACCTCGGCCAACAGAGTTTGATAATCGTGGCCGGAACAGACGATGACCTGCTCGCCACGAAAACTGCCCGCCGTGGTGTGCACCTGGCCCGGCTCCACGTCACGCACCAGGGTGGAGAAGTAAAATTCCACACCCAGTTGCTGGCTCAGGTAGTGGATCAGCGCCGGTATCGCCTCGCGCGAATACAGTTGCTGGTCGTCCCTGCCATGCAGCGCGGCGCGGTGATGGCGGAACTGGCCGCCATACAGATCCTTCAACGCCGCGCCTTGCAACAGGTCGACGTTGTAGCCGTGTTCACGCGCGCGGCCGGCGCAGAAGACTTCCAGCAGATGCTCTTCGGCTTCGGTGCGGGCGAATAGATACGAGCCGTTGCGCTTGAGCTGCAGGCCGGCGGTTTGTGCCCAGTGGCCCCAGATCTCGCGGCTTTCCCGCGCCAGGTCGAGCATCGGCCCCGGCGGCTGCCCGGTGACCAGCGCCTGGCCGAAGTTGCGTACCGAGGCGCCCAACGGCGTGGCGCTGCGCTCGAACACCTTGACCTTGAGGCCACGCCTGGCGGCGGCGTAGGCGTGGGACAGGCCGAGGATGCCGGCGCCGATGATCAGTAGTTGTGTCATGAAGTGATGTCCTGTTTTCAAGACCGCCATCGGGGGCAAGCCCCCTCCCACAGGAGTACGCATTCCAAATGTGGGAGGGGGCTTGCTCCCGATGAGGCCAGTAGCCCTAACGAAAACCTTACTGCCCCGCCACCTTCTCCGACTTCCCGTCATAGCGCTTACGCCACTCGGTCAAAATGCTGTCGCGATTCTTCGACGCCCAGGCAAAGTCGTTCTTGATCAAACGCTGCTCGTAGTCGGCCGGCAATTCGGTCTGCGGCTTGGCGATCCCCGGCTGGGCGAGCACGGCGAAATTGTCCTTGTACAGGTCCATCGCCGCTGTACTGGCGGAAAAGTCGGCGAGCTTTCTGGCGGCGTCCGCATGGGTGGTGCCCTTGATCACGGCGGTGGCTTCGATGTCCCAGCCCAGGCCTTCCTTCGGCAGGATGATGTCCAGCGGTGCGCCCTGGCGCTTCAGCTGCACGGCCGGATACTCAAAGGAAATACCGATCGGGAACTCACCGGCAGCCGCCAGCTTGCAGGGCTTGGAGCCCGAATGTACGTACTGGCCGATGTTCTGGTGCAAGTCGTCCATGTACTGCCAGCCCTGCTTCTCGCCGAAGGTTTGCAGCCAGGCGCTCACATCCAGGAAGCCGGTGCCGGACGATGCCGGGTTAGGCATTACGATCTTGCCCTTGTACTCGGGCTTGGTCAGGTCTTGCCAGCTCACCGGCTTGGTCAGGCCCTGTTTCTCGGCTTCGACCGTATTGAAGCAAATGGTCGCGGCCCACACATCCATGCCGACCCAGGCCGGTGGGTTGGCGGCGTCACGGTAATGCTTGCCGATCTTGTCCAGGTCCTTGGGGGCGTAGTTGTCCAGCATGCCTTGCTGATCGAGGATCGCCAGGCTCGACGCGGCCAGGCCCCAGACCACGTCGGCTTGCGGGCGGTCTTTTTCGGCCAGCAACTTGGCGGTAATGATGCCGGTGGAGTCGCGCACCCATTTGATCTCGACGTCGGGGTTGGCCTGTTCGAAGGCTTTTTTGTAGGTCTTCAACTGCTCGGCTTCAAGGGCCGTGTACACGGTCAACTCGGTCTTGGCGAAAGCATTCAGGCTGAATGCAGTGAGTACGGCAGCGACCAGCGCCAGGGGCTTGAACATGGAGCACCTCCTTCAGGGATGTTTATTGGCCGGGCGCGGTCTGGCGCCAGGCTTGGGAGCGGCGCAGCGCGCCACGTGAAGCCCACGCCAGCAGCAGCGAAACGCCGGCCGAGGTGAACAGGATCAGGGTCGACATGGCCGCCGCGCCGCCCACGTTGCCGGCGTCGTCCATGTTCAGCACGGCGACGGCGGCGAGGAGGGTGTCGGGGCTGTAGAGGAAGATCGCGGCGGACACGGTGGTCATCGCCGACACAAACAGGTAGCGCACGATGTCCAGCAGCGCCGGCAGGCAGATCGGCACCGTGACTTTCAAGTAATGGCGATACAGCGGCGCCTTGAGCGACAGCGCGGCCGCCTCGAACTCGGTGTCCAGCTGGCGCAGCGCGGTGGTGGCGGTCATCTGTGCGGTGGTCAGATAGTGAGCAATGGTGCACACCACCAGCAGGGTCATGGTGCCGTAGAACACATGCAGCGGGTTGCCACTCAGGTTGAAAAAGAACACGTAGCCCAGGCCCAACACCAACCCCGGCACGGCCATCGGCACAAAGCTGAGCATGCGCAGCGCCAGGTTCAGGCCCTTCTGGCCCTTGGTCTTTTCCATCAGGTAGGCGCCGGTGAAGATCAACACGCTGCCGATCAACGCCGTGCACAACGCCAGGGTCAAGCTGTTGCGATAGGCCAGCCAACCGCCGCCGGCCGTGTCTTCGAACTGGTAGTGGCTGAGCGACAGCGACAGGTTGTACGGCCAGAACTTCACCAGCGAGGAGTACACCGCCATGCCGAACACCAGCAGCAACACGGCACAGATCAACAACACGATGAGCAGGTAGCAGCCATCCCGTAAACGCGACGGCACCGGCTGGAAGACTTGGGCGCGGCCACTCATGCCGTCACCTTGGCGACGGCGCAACCAGGCGTCGACGCCAAAGCTGAACAGCGCCGGCAGCAGCAACACCATGCCGATCAACGCCCCCCGACCAAACTGTTGCTGGCCGACCACCGCCTTGTAGGCTTCCAGCGCCAGCACTTGATAATCCCCACCGACCACCACGGGCACGCCGAAATCCGTGATGGTCAGGGTGAACACCAGGCAAAACGCCGCAAACACCGCCTGACGCGTGGCCGGCCAGGTGATGCTGCGGAACGCCCGCGCAGGGCTGGCGCCCATGCTCGAGGCCGCGTCGAACAAACGCGCATCGGCCAGGGACAGCGCCGAGAGCAAAATCATCAGGGCATGGGGGAAGGTGTAGATCACTTCACCGAGCACAATGCCCCAGAAGCCGTAGATGTTGTCCGAGAGCAGCCCGCGCAACAGGCCCTGGTTACCGAACAGATAGACCAGCGTAATGCCCGGCAGCATCGACGGTGCCATCAGCGGCAGCAGCGACAGGCCTCGCCAGATGGCCTTGCCGGGAATCAACGTGCGTTGCAGGGCGTAGGCAAACAGGTAGGCCAGCGGTACGACAATGGCCGCTACGCTGAGGGAGACTTTCAGGCTATTGCCCAGCAGCCAGTGGAAGTTGGCACTGGTGACCAACGCCCGTGCGGCGACCAGGCCACCGCCCTGCCCGGCTTCACTGCTGAAGCCACGCCAGAAGATCGCCAACAGTGGCAGCAATACGGCGATGCCCAGCAGCAACAGCCAGAGCAGCTTGCCGCCGACCACGAAAATACGGTCGCCGGTTTCTGCGCGGGACACCTGGCGCGGCAGCGTCATGACAGCGGCCATCTCAGGCAAACACCTGCAGGCTGCGCGGCGGCAGGGCAACCCAGATGTCCTGGGCGCCCAGGCGCGGCATGGCTTCCGGGGCCAGTTCGGCAAGCAGCGGATGGCCGGGCAGTTGCTCTAGCTCGAAACTCATGCGGCAGCGGTTGCCGAGGAAGGTGATCTCGCGGACCTTGGCCGGGAACAGGTTTTCTTCATGCACCGGCGGGTTGACGCTGATGGCTTCCGGGCGGCAGAACAGCCGGCCGGACTTGGCCCCGCCGGCATCCTCGGCCAGGCGCATGTTCATCCCGCCGACCTGGGCATGGCTGGCACTGTTGCGGCTGAACGGCAGCCAATTGCCCTGGCCGACAAACTCCGCCACAAACGGCGTGGCCGGGCGGTCGTAGATTTCCTGGGGCGTAGCGTATTGCTCGACCTTGCCGTTGTTCATCACGGCGATGCGGTCGGCCATCAACATCGCTTCGTCCTGGTTGTGCGTGACCATCAGGGTGGTGATACCGAGGCGCCGTTGCAGCTGGCGCAGCTCGGTGCACAGATGTTCGCGCACGCGGGCATCGAGGGCCGACATCGGCTCATCCAGCAACAGCAACGACGGGGCCGGCGCCAGCGCACGGGCCAGGGCGACGCGCTGCTGCTGACCGCCGGAGAGTTGGCCGGGGTATTTCTTTTCACTGCCGAGTAGCCCCACCAGTTCAAGCATCTGTCCGACACGCTGGCGCACTTCATCGCGACCGCTGCCGGTGAGGCCGTAGCCGATGTTCGCTTCGACGGTGAGATTGGGAAACAGCGCGTAGGACTGGAACAAAATGCCGTAGTCCCGCGCCTGGGGCGGCAGCAGGGAAACATCGCGATCACCCAGGTAAAGTTCGCCGCTGTCCTGGCGTTCCAGGCCGGCGATGCAGCGCAGCAACGTGGTCTTGCCGCAGCCGGAAGGGCCCAGCAGGCACACCAGCTCGCCGGCAGCCACGTCCAGGGACACGTTGTCGAGCGCAGTAAAAGCGCCGAAGCGTTTCTGGATACCGCGCACTTTCATCGGCGCGCCGGGTTGGGTCAGGACTGTGTTCATGGTGGCACCTCATCAAACTGATGAAGGCCATGCTAGGCAGGCAATGCGTCCCTCTTGTGGCAGAAAGGCAAAACGCGGCGATAGTGGTATTCGCAGATTTGTGTAGGACTCTAAGAGCTGAGTTGCTGGGTACATCGCCATCGGGGGCAAGCCCCCTCCCACATTTGACCGAGTTCCAACATGGAAATGCGGTCACCGGTGGGAGGGGGCTTGCTCCCGATTGGTCTCCACTACAAGGCTTTAAATCGGCGACATTTCCTGCGCCAACCCCAAAAACGCCGCCGGTAGGCGAGCGCCTTTTCTTTCCTTGAGGCAGTACAGGTACTCCGGAATCTGCGGCGCATTCTCGATGGTCAGCACCCGCAACTGTGGATCATGGGGCACTTCCTGGCGGGCGATGATGCTGATGCCGATATTGCGCAGCACCGCTTCGCGGATCGATTCACGGCTGCCGATTTCCAGCAGCGGCCCGTAGCTCACGCCGGCGCCTTGCAGCATCTCTTCCGTAAGCCGTCGCGTGGTGGAGCCCGCTTCACGCATCAACAGCGTATGCCCCGCCAACGCACTGAGCGGTACATGGTCGAGCTTGGCCAGTGGGTGATTGCGGTGCACCGCCAACACCAGGGGATCGGTGCCCAATACGCGGCGGATCAGGCGCGGGTCTTCGAGCAACTGCGAGGACGCGGCGACATCGACGCGGTAATCGTCCAGCGCTTCGAGTACCTGCTGGGAGTTGCCGATTTCCACCGACACCTCCACGTGCGGCAGGCGTTCGCGAAAGGCTTTGACCAGGTCGAGGATGTAGTACGGCGCCGTCGCGGCGATTCTCAGCGCCCCCTGGACCTGGCCGCTGTTGCGCAGGAAAAACTCGATGTCCGCTTCCTGCTGCAGCAGCGTCTTGACCATCGGCAGCAGGCGCGCGCCCTCGTCGCTGACGGTGAGGCGGCGCCCGCCACGGTAGAACAGCTCAACGCCGTACTGGCTTTCCAGGTTGCGAATCTGGGTGGTGACCGTGGGCTGGCTCAGGCCGAGTTTTTTCGCCGCCTGGGTGATGCTGCCCAGGCGGGCAACCATAAAAAACGCCTTCAGCTCGGCACTCAGCACACCACCCTCTCATCCTCTATTTGCGCAACAGGCGCAGGCCATTGAACACCACCAGCAGGGCCACGCCCATGTCGGCGAACACCGCCATCCACATGGTAGCCATGCCCAGGAACGTGACCACCAGGAAGATCGCCTTGATCACCAGCGCCAGGGTGATGTTCTGCTTGAGGATACTCGACGTTTGCCGCGACAAACGAATGAATGCCGGAATCTTGCGCAAATCATCGTCCATCAAGGCGACGTCGGCGGTCTCGATAGCGGTGTCGGTACCTGCTGCAGCCATCGCGAAGCCAATCTCGGCGCGCGCCAGGGCCGGAGCGTCGTTGATGCCGTCGCCGACCATGCCAACCCGGTAGCCTTGGCCGTAGAGGGTTTCGATGGCGTGCAGTTTGTCGGTGGGCAACAGGTCGCCCTGGGCTTGATCAATGCCGACCTGAGCGGCAATCGCCTGGGCGGTATGGGTGTTGTCGCCGGTGAGCATCAGGGTTTTGATGCCCAGCTCATGCAATTGCTGGATGGCTTCGCGGCTGCTGTCCTTGACCGTGTCGGCCACCGCGAACAGTGCCAGCGGGCCGGACTTGTCGAGTAACAGCACCACGGACTTGCCTTGCTTCTCCAGGGCGAACAGTTTTTCCTCCAGCGCCGGCGAGCATAAGCCCAGGTCTTCCACGAGGCGGTGGTTGCCCAAGTGGTAGGTCTGGCCATTGATATCGCCACGCACGCCGCGACCGGCCAGGGCTTCGAAGTTATCCACAACGTGCACAGGCAGGTTTTTATCCACAGCAGCGTTGGCGATTGCCAAGGACACCGGGTGGTCGGAGCGCCCGGCCAAACTGGCAGCCAGGGCCGGAGCGCTGTCTTCGACATTCGGGAAGAGCGCCAGGTAGTCGGTTTGCACCGGCTTGCCGTGGGTAATGGTGCCGGTCTTGTCCAGCGCCAGGTAGTCCAGCTTGTATCCGCCCTCCAGGTACACGCCACCCTTGATCAGGATGCCTTTGCGCGCCGCAGCCGCCAGGCCGCTGACGATGGTCACCGGGGTGGAAATCACCAACGCGCAAGGGCACGCCACCACCAGCAGCACCAAGGCGCGGTAGATCCAGTCGAACCAGGCGCCAGCCATGAACAGCGGTGGGATTACGGCCAAGCCAAGGGCGAACAGGAACACGGCCGGGGTGTAGATTTTCGAGAAGCTGTCGACAAAACGCTGGGTCGGTGCCCGTGCGCCCTGAGCCTGTTCCACCGCATGGATGATGCGGGCCAGGGTGGAGTTGTTGGCGGCCGCCGTGACCTTGTACTCCAGGGAACCGGCCTGGTTGATGGTGCCGGCGAAGACTTTATCGCCCACGGTCTTTTCAATCGGCAGGCTTTCACCGGTGATCGGCGCCTGGTCGATGGTGGATTGGCCGGCGGTGACTTCACCGTCAAGGCCGATACGCTCGCCGGGTTTTACCCGCACGATTGCGCCCAGTTCAATGCTTTTGACCTCCGTTTCAACCCAGCTGCCATCAGCCTGCTGAACCGTGGCCTGTTCCGGAGTCATCTGCATCAAGCCACTGATGGCATTGCGCGCACGGTCCAGGGACTTGGCTTCGATCAACTCGGCCACGGTGAACAGGAACATCACCATCGCCGCTTCCGGCCACTGGCCAATCAGGATCGCGCCGGTGACCGCGATACTCATCAGCGCGTTGATGTTCAGGTTGAGGTTTTTCAGGGCGATCCAGCCCTTCTTGTAGGTGGTGAGGCCACCGCTGAGGATCGACACCAGTGCCACGATGGCGATGACCCAGGTCGGCGCGGCGTTGGTGAAATGCAGTATTTCTGCGCCCAACGCCCCCACACCGGACAACGCCAACGGCCACCAATGCTTCTTGGCGGGCGGCTCGGCGGCCGGGGTGCCCTCCACGATCGGGTCGGCCTGCATACCCAGGGACTTGATCGCATCGATGATCGGCGCGGTGCTCGGCAGGTCATGGGTGACGCCGAGGATGCGGTTGATCAGGTTGAATTCCAGCTGCTGCACACCGGCCAGCTTGCCCAGTTTGTTCTGGATCAGCGTCTGCTCGGTGGGACAGTCCATGGCTTCGATGCGGAAGGTGCTCAGGCGTGAACCGGCGGTGGGCGCCTCGCTCAACTGCACCAGTGCAGGCGCGGGCGTGCCGGAACAGCACGAACCGCCATGACCGTGGTCATGCACAGGCGTGAGTTTCTTCGGGCCATGATCATGTTCGTGGTCATGTTTGTGCGGGGTATGGAGGGAGTCGCTCATTCTGTCGCGTCCGTAAAGGTGCCTGTTGCCAAGTAAAGACCCTGTAGCCACTATAGGGTCAAGCACCCATTTGGAGATTGCTGCAATGAAGATCGGCGAACTGGCCAAACTGACCGACTGCCCGGTGGAAACCATCCGTTATTACGAGAAAGAAGGCCTGCTGCCACCCCCGGCACGCACCGAGGCCAACTACCGCGTGTATACCCAGGCGCACACCGAGCGGCTGATCTTCATACGCAACTGCCGCAGCCTCGACATGACCCTGGAAGAAATCCGCAGTTTGCTCGGCTTACGGGACAGCCCCCAGGACCAGTGCGAAAACGTGAATGCCTTGATTGATGAGCATATCCACCATGTGAAAGCGCGGATTGATGGGCTGTTGGCGTTGCAGGAGCAGTTGCTGGACCTGCGTCAACGCTGTGGCGGCGGGGACCACTGTGGGATTTTGCAGCAGCTGGAGGTCAGCGGAGGTGTTGCCGCCAGCGAGGCCGAGCCTTCACATGTGGGCAGAAGCCACGGGCATTAACTCAATGCGAACACGGTTCAAATGTGGGAGGGGGCTTGCCCCCGATGGCGGTGTGTCAGTCACTCTTCACTTAACTGATCCACCGCTATCGGGGGCAAGCCCCCTCCCACATTGGCCAGCGTCAGGCCCTAGATAGCGACATCGGCCTTGATGCTTGGATCAGCGTCATAGCCCACGATTTCAAAGTCTTCGAACTTGTAATCGTAGATCGACGCAGGCTTACGCTTGATCACCAGTTCCGGCAGCTTCTTCGGCGTGCGCGCCAGCTGGGTCTGGATCTGTTCCATGTGGTTGCTGTAGGCGTGGGTGTCGCCGGTGGTGACGATGATCTCGTGGGGGATCAGGTCGCATTGCTGGGCCAGCATGTGGGTCAGCAGCGCCAGGGCGGCGGTGTTGTACGGCAGGCCGAGCAATTTTGTCCCCTAGATAATCTGCACATTACCGCTAAACTAAACCAATTCAGAGCTATTTTGTATGTGTAAATTATAACTACTTGCACATTTCTGCGCAAGTGATCATTGGAAAAGATCATCATCCAATATTCAGTCCGATTCCGAGCTCCAAGCTCCTAGCGCTTCACCTCATACGCGTCAAAACGCCATCACCAATATCCGATAAAAGACACCGACAATCAGCGTGATGGCTAGTTGCCCAGAGCCATGTTGGATCCGATACTATGGTGATTCGTGATCAGGGTGACGCCGAAGACATTCAGGGAGGATCGCTATGTGGGTCGACAACGAAACGGAAAAAGACTTCCTCAACTTCTCGGGTGTTGCAGATACGGTAGCGGAGATCATTTACTCCGCTGATGGCCGGCCTATCTCGATCGGCGTCTCCGGCGCTTGGGGAGCGGGCAAGTCCTCAATGATCAAACTCATCCAGGCCTCGTTGAAGGATCCACAGGTTTCGGATGAAAAGCCGACCAAGGACTTCGTATTCGTTGAGTTCAACGCCTGGCTCTACCAGGGCTACGACGATGCGCGCGCAGCACTCATGGATGTCATCGCGACACGCCTGGAGGCTGAGGCTCAAGCCCGAAAGAAAGGTCTTGAGAAGGTCACAGACCTAGCCGCACGCGTTGATTGGTTGCGCGCCGCAAAGCTTGCGGGTAGCGCGGCGCTCTCTCTAGCCACGGGCGCCCCACCGCCTGGCCTGATCGGTGAAATCGTCGGTTTGGTCGACCGGCTCCGGTCGGGAGAGGTTGGTCAGGAAACGATTGATGGCGTGCATGACACTGCCGAGCAGGCGAAAGACGAGGCCAAGAAACTGTGGCGCAGCGCTCCGCCTAAGAAATCGCCCCCGAAAGAGATCCAGGCGCTGCGAGACAGTTTTGAGTCCATCTTGGATGAGCTTGGCGTGACATTGGTCGTGCTGATCGACGATCTGGATCGGTGCCTACCTGAGACCACGATATCGACCCTGGAAGCCATTCGGCTCTTCCTGTTTCTGCGCAGTACGGCGTTCGTTATCGCAGCCGACAACGAGATGATCAAGCACGCGGTGCGTAGGCATTTCAGCGGCGTGCCCGACGATGTGTTGGTGACCAGCTACTTCGACAAACTGATCCAGGTACCTATTCGTGTTCCGCCCCTCGGCACTCAGGAAGTCAGGGCGTACATGATGATGCTCTTCCTGGAGAACAGCGCTCTACCCAAAGCTGTGCTGGAGGACATTCGGATCAAAGTGCGCGGCCAGCTTCGGACAACCTGGCAAGGTAACCGGGTGGACAGGGCCTTTATGCAAGGGCTGTACGGTGACTATCCGCCGGAGCTTATCGGCAAATTCGACACTGCCGAGCGTCTCGCAGCCGTGATGACGTCGGCGTCCGGAATCCAGGGCAACCCAAGGCTCATCAAGCGTTTCCTCAATGCCCTGGCTATCCGCATGAGCATCTCTCGCGCCCAAGGTGTGGGCGTCGACGAGGCTGTACTCGTCAAACTCATGCTGTTTGAGCGTAGTGGCAACCCCAAGGCATATGAAGAGTTGATGAAGGATGTCGCCGCTGAGAAGAACGGCAAGCCCCTGATGCTCGGGGACTGGGAAGCCGATGTCAGGAAAGGTAAGGCACTCAATCTCTCCCAACATTGGGATCAGCCATTTGTGAAGGAATGGCTGGCATTACCACCTGCACTGGCTGATAAAGATCTGCGCGGAGCCATCTACGTCAGCCGGGAGCATGCGCCGATTATCACCGACGAAGATCGATTGTCCTCTGAAGCGGCAGAGCTGCTGACTGCTCTGTTAGACATGCCCGAGATGGCACCACAGCTCAAAGATCGGCTGACTGCCATAGCACCGGTCGAGATCAACGTTTTGATGGATCGCCTGCTTGATAAGGCTGGCGGTGAACAAGAATGGGGAGTGCCTGCCATTCTCGATGCGTTGCTGGTAGTTGCAAGGCTGGATGCACAGCAAGGGCATCGACTGGCGGCATTCCTGAAAGACCGTCCCCCTGCCCAGATCCAGGCGAGCATCGTGCCAAAACTGACCGATGAGGCATGGTCAAAATCGGTTTATGACCATTGGATGAGCGCCGAGGTCGGCCCGCCCGTCAAGGGCGCAATAAGGAAGTTAAATGGGAACCTCACAAAATAGCGATGGGCCGGGCAAGGGCGTTCCGGTAATACCGCCATGGACACCGCCGCTGCCTCAGGTGCCCCCACCTCCCGCGCCACCTCAGCGCCCTGCGCCACCGGAGCCTCCTGTTCCGCCTGAGGACGAGCCTGGAGATCACCCACCGGATGGCATGCCAGACTCGCACGACAAGCCGGATTCGGATGGTGGTCAACCAGATGATAGCGATCAGGGCGACCGTGGCCCAAAACCGGTACCTGAGAATCCAGTTCCAATAGCACCACCGGGGCGGTTCGGTGGGGCTCGACGTGGACTCGGAGATTATGCGAGCAATGGAAACCGCGACAGCCTCCGGAAAAGCCTGCGCGAGTATGTTAGACACGGCTATGGCGGCGCCAAGACAACGGCAGCTCGCTTCGGTGGCACTGCAGCAGTTGCAGGCGTTCTCGGCAATGCTCTGGCAGCTGTCGCAGAGGGCAATCAACCAGCGGCAAGCTCTCTGGATCCTGCGCTCTGGAGCGGTCGATCTGCCTCCGAGGTCATGGATGCGCTCGTTGAGGCGGTGCGTCCCGTAGACGGAACACAGGATGCAGAAGCCGAGCGAGCGTCGATTCGAGGTTCACTGTCCGATGTACTGGTGCGCTATCCCGACGCCGACCTGCTGAATCTTTCCGCAGATCAACGCGCTTTTGC
This sequence comes from Pseudomonas sp. BR20, assembly GCF_050780135.1. Lineage (NCBI taxonomy): Bacteria > Pseudomonadati > Pseudomonadota > Gammaproteobacteria > Pseudomonadales > Pseudomonadaceae > Pseudomonas > Pseudomonas sp. BR20. Next base: position 6,468,241 of record NZ_CP172012.1, read on the forward strand.
GATTGAGCGCTTCACTGCCATGGACGTGTTTCACCGGTACGAGCTCGACCTGGGGAAAACCATCCAGGAAAAAGCCAAGTCCGCGACGTTGGCCATGCGCCGTCTGAAAGAAATCAAGGACTACATCAAAGAGTGCGTCTCAGCTTCGTTTCGCAAGATCGCCTTGTCCGGCGCGCGCCTGACGACGGGCCGAATTACCCAAGTGGTGTCGCAGGCACTGCGTGACACCTTTGACGTGTTTGAGGGGTACGTGGAATGAGGTTTCTTTGCGGCCCAGCAGGGTTTCGAGTGCCTGGCATCAGTGATGCCATGCAGGTTGTGGTGTACGGCAAAGCAGAAAAAGGACAAGTCAGTGTAGGTGGTTATGCCCGAGAGCTGCTCGAACGAGCACACCTTGAGATCAGCCCCCGAGCGTGGGATTTCGTCAGTATCGCACTCTCTGTGGTTGCGGCAGACTTCACTGCTTTGCGAGCAAAAAGCCCAGACGGCTGGACACGGGTGATCGACCTTGAAATCGCCGTACAAGATCCCGCGCTCTGGAACAACCAAGCGCGTGCGCTGGAGGGTGCGTTGCGCTTCCTCACCACTGATCAGTGGACGCTCTCATTCCATGCAGGCGGGTTTGGGCCACCGGCACAGCTGCAAGCGTTGCATCCTAAAGAGGACTCCGTGGTTCTGCTCTCAGGCGGGTTGGACAGCCTGATCGGGTCAATCGATTTAGTTGAACAGGGAATCAAGCCCTATGCCGTCAGCCAAATTGTCCGTGGCGACGGAGAAAAACAGGATCGGTTCGCTAGCAGCCTCGGGCTATCTAGAATCGGGCTGAATCACGTCACAAAATCACCGGGCCCACAGGAACCATCCCAGCGAGCGAGGTCAATCATATTCCTTGCGTTTGGACTGGCCGTCGCGACATCGCTTGACCGTTATCATCGAGGGGAGACCGTTCCGCTCTACATCTGCGAAAACGGGTTTATCGCTATTAACCCGCCGCTCACCGCCACAAGGCTCGGCAGCCTGAGCACGCGAACAGCCCATCCAGAATATCTTGGCAGGCTGCAGCAGGTCTTCGACGCCGCTGGCATCAACGTCAAGATCAGCAACCCCTATGCCCTCATGACCAAGGGGGAAATGCTGGTTAACTGCGAAAACCAGGCTGTGCTCGCGCAGCATGCAGTCGCATCCACCAGCTGCGGGCGGTTCCAGCGATTCGGATACAAGCACTGCGGGCGATGCGTACCTTGCCAAGTCCGGCGCGCATCATTCAAGCGCTGGGGATCGTTAACTGATACGACGAAGTACGTGTATGACGATCTCTCCATCGACAGCCCTCAGTACCGGGGTTTTGAGGACGTTCGATCAATGGGAATGGCGTTAGCGAGCGTCGCTGATCATGGCTTCGAGCAGTGGCTTGGGCACAGCTTGTTCTCAACGTTCATCTCCGACAGGAACGGGTACAACCAGATGCTTGCCCGAGGCCTCGATGAATTGGGGGTCTTGCACCGCAGCTATGGGCTTAGCTAGTTTTTTTCTAAACATGGAGAGACATGAAAATGAGGCACCCCAGAGAGACAGAGCGGTTAGGGATGGCCGCATTACTGTTGGACAAAATTCGACAAAACCCGTCCGATCTCGTGCCTCTGCTGGGGCTTCAGCGCTTCCTGCTGAGGCAAATTTTCAGGGTTGAATACAGGATCAAAAGGCTGAAATCGGCCCGAGGACGGATGCTGTCTCTGCTGCGAAAAGGCTCAAGCAAAGAGTGCTCCTCGGCTCTGAAAGCCTTGATCTCGAAGACTCAAGCCCGCACGGAAGACCTTCATCAACTCCTCTTTCTCTGGAAATGCTTCGGTGATGGTATTGCCTGCACGTATCAGAGCTCATATAGCCTGAAACACCTCTATTTCGATGCTGATTACGGGATCAAGAGCGATCCTGGGTTCATAACCGGCAAGGCGGGGTTTGTGCAGGAATACCGCCTCATGCGTAAAGGAATTCGCTGGGGGGTTCCCGCAATCCTGTCGGATTTGACGAATATCATCAGGCACGGCGATGTTTGCCTGATGGGCGCTGCGGATCCGGTGCCCATAGAGGTCAAAAGCTCGAAAAACACCAATGCCAGGGTTCGCCGGCAGCTTGAACAGCTGCGCCTGCTGCGGGAGTTTTATGACAACGATGGTGCCGCTATTTTTCGAGGTGTACCTAACGTTCGGCGGATTGAGACCGTTGATCCTGTTTTGAGCTATGAAGCCGTGTTCAACGAGTGCATGGTTCAAGCCCAGGTGAATGGAGTTGACTTCCGTTCACCAGAGCCAGGACTGACCTATATTTGCGGATGGAATGTCTCGCGTGACGACCGAGCTATCGTGAAGGCATTAAACAACCATCTCAATGACAGCACCCTACTTCTCGGGCTGACGCCTGATGCCTCTTGGCTGCCAGCGAAGTCCTTTACAGTGACGATGACACCTGCCAATGCCGTGCTGTTCATGCAAGAGAAATACACCTGCGGCGTTCTCATCGACCTGGCAGTGCTCAAGCAGCTTCTTGAGGAAAGAGATTTAAACCCGGTGATGGTCATGGACGGCACGAGTGCGATTCAGATAGCTCCCAAAATGAGTCCTGATCGACAAGCTTGTGATAGCCGGAAATCAGGAAAGGCTCCGTCGGAGGCGGTGGGCATTTTCCGAATCAGCGAATTTCACCTTCTGCGCTCAGCAATGCAATTTGAGTCACTCCGATGGTTCGCAGATTGCGTCGCATCGCAGATGCAGACATTGCGGGAGGAAGGGCCAACCGAATTTCAGGGTAATGAACCCTTCCTATCAGAAATTCCTGAATCCTGGCTCACCGCAGAAGACTGCCTCCAGCGTGTGAATAACCGCGAGCTAGGCCCATAGACTCATGTGGGCTATTCCAATTCAGACGGTGCGCTCACCGGGCGCTCGCGATTAGATACTCTGCTCAACAACTGCTGAGGTGTTTCAGCGACTAACGCTCTGGGAGCAACGGAATGCAATTTTTAGCAGATGGGCCAGATGTCCCGGAAGAGCTTTTGCAGGCGCATGAGGAAGGACGAGTCGTAATTTTTTGCGGCGCAGGAATCTCATATCCTGCTGGGCTGCCAGGATTCAGAGGATTGGTGGACAAGATCTACACCAATGCGGGCACTTCACGAAACGAAATCGAGGAGCAAGCCTACAAGAGGGAGCAATACGATGCCGTGCTCGACCTACTGGAGCAACGGATCACCGGCCAGCACAAGACTCTCAGGGCAGCCTTGTTCAAGGCGTTGAAACCCAATCTTAAACTCAAGGGGGCCACCGACACCCATGCGGCCTTGCTCCACCTTGCTCGGACGCGGTCTGGAACGCTCCGGCTGGTGACTACTAACTTTGACCGAATATTCGAGGCAGCAGCCAAGCGCGATCGCCTGAAATACGTGAACCATACCGCTCCGATGCTGCCAATTCCGAAAAACAGTCGATGGGACGGCTTGGTGTTTCTACATGGCCTGTTACCCAAAAAAGCAGACGAACACGCGTTGAACCGGCTGGTGGTTACCAGTGGAGATTTTGGACTGGCATACCTGGCCGAGCGGTGGGCTGCACGATTTGTTGGCGAGTTGTTCCGGAACTACATCGTCTGCTTCATCGGGTACAGCATCAACGATCCCGTACTGCGGTACATGATGGACGCGCTGGCTGCCGACCGTAGGTTAGGAGAAGTCACACCACAAGCATGGGCCTTTGGTGAGTGTGAACCAGGTCAGGAAGCTCTCAAAACCATCGAGTGGGAAGCGAAGGGGGTCACTCCGATACTCTACAAAGTTTTACCAGGCACTAACGATCACTATCGCTTGCACTCCACCCTACTCGCATGGAGTGAGACCTACAGGGAAGGAACCACTGGAAAGGAGCGAATGGTCTCGGCGAATGCGCTTGCACGACCATCCGCCAGTACCAAGGAAGATGACTTTGTAGGCCGAATGCTCTGGGCGCTCTCAGACAAATCCGGCATTCCCGCAAAAAGATTTGCGGAGTTCAATCCAGCACCTGCCCTCGAATGGTTGAACGCAGCGTTCTCAGAGCTTCGATTCAAACACAGCGACCTGAATCGATTTGGCGTGATTGCCCGGCAGGAAACCGACCCAAAACTGCTGTTCAATCTGATTGCCCGCCCCACCCCTTACGCCCTAGCCCCGCACATGCGGCTTGTCTCCGCAGGCTTGGAAAGCACGAAGTGGGACAAGGTGATGTTCCAGCTTTCGCGATGGCTGCTCAGACACCTGAACGACCCAGAGCTGATCTTATGGGTCGTCAGTCAAGGTGGGCACCTGCATGACGAACTACGGTCGATGATCGATTACCGACTGAGTGAGCTGGCCACTCTCAGGCTCAGCGGATCAAGCTCAGAACTCAGAGAAATCCAAACCCACTCCCCCAACGGCATACCATCTCACGAGATGGAAATTCTCTGGCGATTAGTGCTTAGCGGGCGGGTGAAGTCGCCTTGGCGGGATCTGGACTTGTACCGGTGGGCAGGGCGGTTGAAGCTGGAAGGCCTTACGTTGTTGATGAAGCTCGAACTGCGCGAGCTGCTCACTCCGAAGCTTGTGCTGAATAAACCATTTCGCTGGAACGAAGATGCGAGTGATACAGGCACGCCAAAAACCATCCGGGGCATCGTAGACTGGAAACTTGTCCTGGCAGCAGATGATGTTCGCTCAACACTCAAAGAGCTTTTCAACGGGGACTTAGAAGAGTTTCTGCCCGGCTTGACTGATGATTTCGAGCATCTCTTGCTGGAGGCCCTGAATCTTCTGAGCGTTCTGGGTGGAGCAACCGACCGCTCTGACCTCTCGAATTGGGACTTACCCTCGATCCTGGATCATGATCAAAATCGACGAGCTCGGGACTGGGTCGCGCTAATCGAGCTCCTGCGCGATGCCTGGCTCGCTATCCGAGCGAATGATCCTGCAAGAGCGACTCGGATTGCTGTGCGGTGGTTCGAGATTCCCTATCCGACATTCAAACGTCTGGCTCTCTTTGCCGCCAGTCAGAATGCCTGCATCGCTCCTAAGCTTTGGGTGTCATGGCTGACTGCTGACGAGAGTTGGTGGCTATGGGCAGGAGACACCAGGCGAGAGACGCTACGCCTTTTGGTTCTGCAAGGTAGCCAACTTAGTGGTGTCGCCGCCACTAAGCTTCAGCAAGCGATCTTGAAAGGCCCGCCACGCGAGCTATTCAGAGAGGATGTCGAGCCTGAGCGCCTGCAACAGCATGCTGACCGCATGATGTGGCTCACGCTGGCAAAGCTTGAAAGCTCAGGGTTCCGGCTGAATGCAACTTCGACAAAAAGCTTAGCCAAATTATCCAGGGCGCACCCTGCATGGGGGCTTGCCGATAACCAGAGAGATGAATTCTCGCGCTGGATGAGCGGAACCGGCGATGCTGATTTTGAGAGCAGTATCGTCGTGACAATCGCCCCCACCAAGCGAGCACAATTGGTGGATTGGCTGAAGGCGCCCCCCAAGAATCCGTTTGGGATCAACCGCGACGACTGGGGCGATACCTGCCGCAGGCACCCCTTGAACAGCCTCTATGCCCTGAACGACCTCGTTCGACAGGACATTATACCGGTCGAGCGCTGGCGTGAATTTTTTCGGGTGTGGAGCAACAAGGCGTCGAACATTCGGTTCTGGACTCATGCAGCCCCAATCATTCAGGCGCTGCCTGATCGCGCCTTGGCCCAGCTTACGTATAGCGTATCGGCTTGGCTAGAAGCCGTATCTGATCACGCCATTACGACCGAGGACGTGCTGTTCACACTGTGCCGCCGATTGATGGTTTTGCCACAAGATGCTGACGCCCTCTTGCAGGACGATGACTCCATTGCCCGTCCTGTGACAGAGGCCATCAACCACCCCATTGGAATGGTCACCCAAGCACTTGTGAGCAGATGGTTCAAACAGCCTCTGCACGATGGCGGCAAACTGTCACCGCTGTTTGCTGACTTTTTCACCACTCTTGCTGACACCAGCATACCGCACTATCGCTATGCGCGAATCATCCTCGCATCGCACCTGATCGCGCTCTTTCGCGTGGACAGGGAATGGACGACCCGCCAGCTGCTTTCTCTTCTGAATTGGGATCAAGACCCAGTCGAGGCCAAGGGCGCCTGGGAGGGGTTTCTGTGGTCTCCTCGGCTCTATGCCCCTCTGCTGAAAGCATTCAAAACGGAGCTCTTACAAACCACGCAGCACTATAATGAGCTCGGTGAGCATAGCCAGCAATTTGCCAACTTCTTCACCTTTGCAGCCATAGGCCCGATCGAAGGTTACTCAGTCGACGAGCTACGAACCGCCCTCCGTGCATTGCCGCCTGAGGGGCTTGATGAGGCAGCCCAAGCTCTCCCCCAAGCTCTTGAGGGGGCTGCAGATCAGCGTGAAGAATACTGGGACAATCGGATTGTGCCATTTTGGCAGGAAATTTGGCCTAAGGATCGAAATCGGAAAACCGTGGGGATTGCCGAATCACTGGCTCGATTAGCGCTCGCTGCCGGAGGAAGATTTCCTTCTGCCGTGGAAATGGTCGAGGATTGGCTTGGCCCGTTGGAGCATCCCTTTTTCATAGTATCGACTCTGAAAGAATCGACATTCTGTGAGCGCTTCCCTGCTGCCGCGTTGAAGCTTCTCAGCTCGATAATCGACGATAACCGCTGGGTGTTTGAAGAGCTTCGAGCGTGCCTGAAACGCATCAGTGATAGCGAGCCGGCCTTGATGAACGATCCTCGATATCAGCGTCTTCAAAACCAGTCTAGGCACTAGGGCTGAGTGTCGGGGACGTTCAACTTTTATAACGTTGCTTTACACTGGTTTTAACCTCATGCACAGCGCATGGGAAGATTAGAGATCCGAAATTAAAACACCGTAACTTCCAGTCCTCCACCCAGCACCTAAGGACAGCAGATGATCACGAAGATCAAAATCCAGGGCTATCGGATCTACGGCGACTTCACGCTGCTGCCCAACAAGGATCTGAACATCCTTGTGGGCGGTAACGACGCGGGGAAGTCGACTCTGATGGAAGCGATTGGTCTCGCACTAAACGGACGAATCGGTGGCCGCTCTGCTCAGGAGGAATTGAACCCCTACTGGTTCAACAAAGAGCTGGTTAATCAATTTCTAGAGGATTGCGCTTGGGATGATAGCCCAGCCCTGCCCGAGATCCTGATTGAGCTATTTCTAGAAAATCGGCCAGAGTTGCAGTTTCTCTGCGGAGCGATCAACAGCGAAAGGAAGACGAATGCCTGCCCTGGTATCTCGTTCAAGGTCATCCCCAACCCTGAGTATGATGAGGAGCTGACTCAATGGCGTATCAAACCCAGCGCGCTGATACCCGTTGAGTACTACAAGATTGAATGGCGTACCTTTGGGGATGAGGTACTGACTCGGCGCCCCCGGCAGCTCGCCGTTGCGACTATCGATTCCCGTACTGTCCGCTCGACCTCTGGCATTGACTATCACCTGCGACAAATCCTCAGCGACCACTTGGAGCCTGGCGAGAAAGCCAAGATCTCCCAGCATTACCGCGAGATCAAAGAGTCCATGACCTCTAACTCGTTGGGAGACGTGAACAAACGCCTGAAGGATATTCGAGCGCCACTGGATAACCAGGTAATGGCCTTGGCCATGGATCAAAGCGCTCAATCCTCCTGGGAGGGGTCGGTTACACCACATGTGGATCATGTGCCCTTCGCGCTGGCAGGCCAAGGGCAGCAAGCTTCGATTAAGATTTCGCTGGCCATGCAGCGCCTGTCCGAGCACACCAGCATCGTGATGATCGAAGAGCCAGAAAACCATCTGTCGCATACGAGCTTGACCACGCTGCTGTCGCGCATCGAGGAAGCTGCAGGCGAGCGTCAGCTGTTCATCTCCACTCACAGTGCCTATGTGCTAAATCGGCTCGGCCTGAGCTCCTTGCTCCTCCTGCATCGCGGCAAGGCATCTCACATCGAGACGCTTGATCCGGACACCGTCGGCTATTTCCAAAAGCTGCCAGGCTTCGACACGTTGCGTATGGTACTGGCTCACAAGCTCGTGCTGGTGGAAGGCCCCTCGGACGAGATCTTGTTTGAGCGCTTCTTCAAAGACCTCTACGGTAAGCACCCGATGGAGCTGGGGATTGATGTGATGAGCATGCACGGACTGACATTGAAGCGCTGCCTGGAACTGTGTACTGCCATCGATCGCCCAGTTGCAGTGCTTCGAGACAACGACGGGGAAGCCCCAGAAACCCTTAAGGAAACTGTTAGCGAACTGCTCGAAACAGGAAAGCGCGAACTCTTTATTGGTGCAAAGGAAGCGGGCAGGACATTGGAACCACAATTGAGGGCGTGCAACAGCGAAGAGTCTCTGCGCAAGATTCTTGGGGCCACTGATAGGGCCAGCCTTGAGAAATGGATGTCGAGAGAGAAAACGGAAGCAGCACTTCTAATCGCCAAATCCAAGGAGACGGTCACACCGCCACCATATATGGCTGCGGCTGCGGCGTTCATTCATGGCTAAAAACTACCTGACCCTGGCAGTTGCGGGCGCTCGCAAGACTCAAGGCCTGGTGGAACATTGCAAAGCATTAGCAGCCGATCGCAAAGTTCTGCTCATCACCTTCGCCCAGGCCAATCAGATCGAGTTGCGCGAGCGCGTAAGGCGGTATGCCGGCGACCGACCCGGCTTGGAAGTCTCTGGCTGGTTCAGCTTTTTGCTGCGTCATTTCGTCAAACCCTTCGTCCCATTCGCATTCCCCGGCAAGCGCTGCAGGGGCTTCAACTTCGAAGGTGATCCAGGACGATATGCCAGCGGTGAGAATCGATTTTTCGATTCGTCGGACAGTGTGTATGCGAAGGAATTAGCACGCTTGGCCCACCAACTGATTGGCCAAAGCGGCGGGGCCTTGATTCAACGCCTCGAATGCCTTTACGACGAAATACTCATCGACGAGGTTCAGGATCTTTCAGGTTACGACTGGGACATCCTGGAGGTGCTGTTCGGCACGCGCATTGAGATACGGCTCGTCGGGGACGTCCGGCAGGCAGTCTTGTCCACCAATCCTCGTGGTCAAATGAAGAAGGCCTTTGCCTACTCGAAATCCATTGCATGGTTCAGAAAACAGCAGAAAGCAGGCCGCCTGGAAATCAACTACAGCTCTGTCACGTGGAGGTGCTGCCAGACAATAGCTACCTTTTCCGACACCATCTTCGAGGCAATCTGGGAGTTTCCGGAAACGACCTCACAGAACCACGCGATCACACCCCACGACGGCGTTTTCCTCGTGAGAAAGACTCATGTCCGTCATTACGTTGAGACATTCCAACCCCAGTGCCTGCGCAACAGCATTCGCTCGGGTACGGAGTTCGACCTCAACTACATGAACTTCGGGGTATCCAAAGGACAGACCTTCAACCGCGTGCTGATTTATCCAACCGAACCTATCGGCAAGTTCATCAGCAAAGGAGAGTATCTCTTGCCCCTATCCGCAGCCGATTTTTATGTGGCGGTCACACGGGCCGAGCAAAGCGTGGCGATTGTCTTGGATAAGCCAGGGGCCTCACAGATCCCCTATTGGCATCCAACTGTAGCCGCCGAGTAATTGCATGGACTTGACCACCCATTTGCATTCGACTTGACCAGTCGTTTGCGTCGGATTTGACCAGGCCGCTTGCCGACTCTGATCGGCCCAGGGTGTGTAAAAACGCTAAATCGGGTTTTCTATAGCGACGCCAGGAGACCGTGCTCGGGTTTTGCAAACTGATCAAGGCCACGACGTTTTCAAGAACAGTTAAAACGGCTCAGTAGCCTCTTAAGGTCCTTCGGATGGGGTAAAAAAGACCGGTTTTTACGCCGTTAACGCTTTCATCAAGCCAGTGGTGCCGATGATTTTCATCACCCGTTTCAGGTTGTAGGCGAGCACATTCAGGCTCATCTCTGCACTCACCCCGTTAAGCTTTCGGGTCAGGAAGTGCGTCGCGCCCATCCATTGCTTGAGCGTCCCGAAGGGATGCTCAACCGTTCGTTTTCGGATCCGCATCATTTCCGGCGCGTTGCTCAGCCTATTCTGCATTTCCTCCAGTACGGCTTCATGCTCCCAGCGCCGAACCCGTCGTTCCGTGCTCGGTGTGCACTGCGGTTTCATTACGCAGCCCCGGCATTTCGAACTCCAGTAACGGTGCAACGTCAGGCCTTTTTCAACGTTGGTATAGCGCCAGATCAGTGTTTCTCCAGCCGGGCAAATGTATTCGTTTTTTGCCGCGTCATAGATGAAGGCATCGTTATTAAAGCGCCCGTCTGCCTTGGCTCCAGAGGTCATCGGCTTAGGCACATAGGCAGTGATTCCTGCATCGTGACAAGCCAAGATTTCTTCGCTTTTGAAGTAACCTCGGTCAGCCACTACCGACAGCGTTTCTGACGCCATCGCCTCGCGGGCCTGCTTGGCCATCGAGCTGAGTTGGTCGCGGTCGTAACCGACGTTGGTCACCTCATGCGCAACGATCAAATGGTGCTGGGTATCGACCGCTGTCTGCACGTTGTAACCGACGATGCCCGTGCCGCGAGTCATCATGGAGCGGGCGTCTGGATCGGTCAGTGAGACCTGTTTATCCGACGATTCGTTGAGCTGAGTTTCAATGACCCGTAACTCTTTCATCTGAGCTTTGAGCTTGTCGATTTTCTCTTGCAGACGAGCAGCCGTGGGCTGAGCAATCGAGGGTTCTTGCCGATCGGCTTCGTCGAGCGCATTCAGGTACCGATTGATACTCGATTCAATTTCTTCCATCCGCCGCTTCAGCTTGGCGCTGGTGAAATTGCGGTCGCGGTTGTTGACGGCCTTGAATTTACTGCCGTCAATGGCAACCAGATTTTCTCCGAACAGTCCCAACTGCTGGCACAGCACCACGAAATGGCGGCAGACGCCTCGGATGGCCTTGCTGTTGTCTTTTCGGAAGTTGGCGATGGTCTTGAAATCGGGCATCAAACGCCCTGTCAGCCACATCAACTCGACGTTGCGTTGGGCTTCTCGTTCAAGACGCCGGCTCGATTGAATGCGGTTGAGATAGCCGTAGATGTAGATCTTCAGCAAGATTGCGGGGTGGTAAGCAGGTCGGCCGGTATCAGCTGGAATGACGCCTTCAAAACGTAGATTGACCAGGTCGAGTTCGTCGACGAAAACGTCGACTACTCGCACCGGATTTGTGTCACTGACGTAGTCGTCAAGGCTTTCGGGAAGCAAAGTGCTTTGTCCGCGATGCTCACCTTGAATGAAACGTTTCATGGGCAATCCTGCGTTAACACTTTGGGTAATCATAGCAACGTTAGCCGGGTCTTCACGTACTCTGACGTAAGCACGATATGCTACTGAATTTGAAGTTGAAGGGCTTACCCATGGATGTAATTTCAGCGCACCGATTTTGTAAAAATCACCGAGCCCAAATTGAAGCAAGTGATCGTTGTGGCTGTTTTTACTGCTTAAGTGTGTTTTCGTCCGCAGAAATCACAGAGTGGGTCGATCTGGATACCACCGCTTTGTGTCCGAAGTGTGGGATTGACGCGGTCATCGGCTCAGCATCCAGCGCGCCGGTTAACCCAGAGTTTCTTTCGAAAATGAACGAGCACTGGTTTTAGACGACCCCATCGTTCGATGGTTTTCGGTCTGTCGGGCATCTACACAGAACGTGGTTTGACCCCGCGCCTTACGATGCTGCTGATCGAATACGTTTTTACACACTCTGGGCCAGAAGCGGACGCTTACACAAACATAGAATTGCTCATAGATCTGATGGTGCATGCGTCCGGCCCGGGGTTTCGTCTCTAGTTTTTGCAGGGCCCGCCGCCTATACAATCCAAGGCAACCGTGGGTGACTCTCCCTCACAGTGCGAAGCCTTGGAAGTATGAACGGTGTCTTTCAAGGGCTTCGTTCTGGATTTTATTGTAGACGTTGTCCGTTCGAAATCCTTGCTTGTACATTTGATCAATTAGACGCTTGATAACTGTTTTGGCGGACATTTCGTAGCGCCTTCTATAGCATTCTAAAAGCATATCAAGAATGTTGTGTTGCCCTGAATAACGTGAAGCGTGCATTAAGACTTCGAAAGTCTCAATGTCAAAAGAGTGCAGTCCAGGGGCAAGATTATTGCCATGACCATCCTCGACGTTGAATTCCATAAAGTTCATCGGGTAATTATTCATGGTAACACTCACAATGGTATAGCGTGAGTCGGCGTTAAACGACGGGTGAGCTTCGTGCTTCAAAATATTTTGCACGGCCTTGAATGCTTGCTTTAAAGGTGTTACGTACAGCTTGTCAACGCTTTTGTCTACGGCCTCTTGGTTGTTTTCTGTGGAAAGGCTGTTATAGAGTGGCCTTGCTGATTTCATCTCAAAAACAGCCAAGGCTGACTTGCCTGGAACTGAGATAATAACGTCGGGGGATAAAATCTTATTTTTCTTGTCTCCAAACACAAACTCTTCAATGACCTCATATTGTGGCAGGTTTTTCATGAAGGTAAATGCATATTCCTGAGCGTATTTCTCGAACTCAAAGCCGAAGAGCGATAGAAACTCACGTTCCTCGCCATTTGCCTTGTGAATTCGATAGAGGAGGTTTTCGAAAAGTAGTTCCTCTAAAAGCTTTCCTTCAACAGGAACATAGCGCCCATCACTAATTTCAAATAGAGGGGTTTCTCGGTACAGCAAGAACTCGTTCGGTTGATCAATAGTGGATTCTGCAAAGGCTCGCCCCTGATCAGCAGAGAAGGAAATTTCCTTCAGGATAGACTTTATCTGATCAACGGAGGTATTGGTACGATTGCTGAGCCACTCAGCGGAAATAGCCCATTCGTTAATGCTTGGCGGCGATTGTCTGCTAGAACCCAAGTTATGCCAGTAATCTATGAGATGATAGATAACGTTGACATACATCTTCAAGGGTACGCCAAGATTTTTTTCAAAAACCTTGATGTAAGGTGCAAGAGAATCTGACCCAAGGAATATGTGCTGAGCGCGTCTTAACTTTGATACTCTATTATCCCGACTGTTGCTCGCATATGCCTTAATCAAAGCATGTAAAGTGTTGTCCTTAGTGTCATCTCCTCGATCGTTAAGCAGCGTAAATGCTTCATGAAGTATCTCGCGTACAGGGCGATGCCCATGAATGCTGGCACTTCCATCCCATTCGCTAAAAATAACACTCCAAAGCCGCCAGCACTGAAGTCGTGAAAAAATACAGAGATTTGCATATTGCTTGCGCTGAGCCTCAGACTTACAGAGTGCTGCAAGCGCCCATTGCCGAAAAGTTCTTTCTTGACCATGAACGAAGGAAAGCCAAGAAAGTACGTTCAGTAACTCGACACGTTGACCATTTTCCAAAATGTTTTTGAAACTACGTGGCCTTTGATAAAACTTAGCATGCGACAATAAAATTTCCGCATTTGCCATTTTGTTGATATCAAGCATCCCTTCTCTCCGAATCCGAAATCTCAAAGCCTCACGGGCCCATTGCTTGCGCCAAGATACCTACGTCTGAGCGGCCCACCCATGATATCAAAAAGACATCGCCCTACTGGAAAAACTTCGTTTTGACTGTTCTGCCGGGTAGGCTTCTGGGATGCCTAGGCTCTGTACGAAATCCCGAGAAACGCCATGGCTTCCTTAGGAAGCTTAAATTCTGTCGGGTTCTCGGCTATCTACGGAAAGGAATTCTGTAATGGCTAAGCGTTACGAACTCTCGGATGAGGACTGGACTATGGTCGCCGATCTCTTCATTGGAATCCATGGCAAGGCGCGGCTCCGCCTGATGCTAGATGTCGTGCTCTGGGTCGTTTTCAGCCGATCGCGATAGACAGCAATCGGCCCAGAGTGTGTAAAAACGCTTCGCCAAAATTGAAGTGCGCGCGTCTACGTTAAATCTGAAACTTATCGGCAAGTCTGCAGATGTGGACTTCGCGTAGAAACGCGATTTCCAGTCCGGTTTGGAGTACCTGACGCGCTCAAAAACGTTTTTACACAGCCTGGGCCAAGAGCGGACAGTTAGTACTGGCGGCGGCCGGAAAAATAATGTTATGGCTTACCGACAAATCTAGGCACAATTTTGGGAGTTAACGGAAAACCTCAATACTTCAATGGAAGGCATAAATTATGGCAATACTTAGCGAAAAATCGCTTGACTTTGCACGCGAACACATAAGCAAGTACTACGACTCAGATTTCTTTCCTAAGCCAATCGAGTACGAGGCCCTCTGGTATCACTGGGAGGACGTGAAAAAAGAGCTGATGGCAAAGAACATTGCTAAATTGTGGGTAACCCAACCACGAGCCATGACCATAGCAAAACCTAAGGGTGGTTTTCGAATCGTTCATCAGCTTGAACCCATCGACTCCGTGATTTACACCGCCTTGGCTTGCGAGGTCACAGAGGCGGTCGAAAAAGCACGCATACCCAGCGAAGAAAATATTGCTTGCTCGTACCGCCTTCAAATTTCAGACGGAAATTTTTTTGGGGCAGGATCAGGATGGGCAAATTTCACCCAAAAAACTGAAGAACTCGCTGAACAGTACAGTACCGTGCTAATTACCGACATCACTGATTTTTACAATCAGATTTATCTTCACCGTCTGAATAACGCGATCGAGATCGCTGACTCCGCGCTAAAACCTCTTGGTGATGACATAGAGACTTTTCTTTCAACACAAAACAGTAAGTCTTCTCAGGGAATCCCGGTTGGCCCCGCTGCTAGCATCATAATGGCCGAGGCGATATTTATAGACATTGATCGTTTCTTGAAAGATCAAGGAGTGCACCATACACGGTACGTCGATGATATACGAATTTTTTCAAATTCGACTAGGCAGCTATCCAGTGTACTTGAATGCCTTACATTGTATTTATATGAAAATCACCGCCTAACAGTGTCTTCTGAGAAGACATTTTTAATGAACTCCAAAGAGTTCATTGAAAAACACCTACACAATCACTATGCCGAAGAGAAGGTTCAGCTCCTTGAAACTCTGGAGATCTTCAACTCATATACTAACGAAATGGAAGAGGTAGAAATAGAAATAGAAGACGAAGATTTAATATTAGAGATTCAATTATTGGCAGCGATAGAAAAAATCATTACTTATGAGCACCTTGACTTAGGCCTTGCAAGAAGCATTATCAGATCCGCTCGCCGCAACAAGCAGGCAAATATTGCCACCGTGATCTTCTCAAACTTTGATTTCTTCGCACCCGTCATAAACGACGTCGTACTATATCTGCATGAAGTTACAGACGATTATTTTGCGAAGCAATTCCTGTCCGTCATTGAAGAAATAATCGAAAAATCCTCTGTCGATAGCCAGATATGCCGTTTTTGGCTCGAATGGTACATTGCCCAAAACCTCATCTTATTGAAATCGCCGGCACTACACGCGTTTATTTTCAATGGGCCGAACATTGAAAACCAGGCTCAGGCTGCAATCACTAACAAAAATGTAGCTTGGGTACGAAATCATAAAGCGACTGTTTATAATCTTGGCGGAAAGGCTCGCAGAGCCGTTCTGAATTCGTCAAGAATATTACCAAGTGATGAACGCACACACTGGCTCAAATTATTTATTAGCAACTCTCCGGTCTTGTTAGATCGGCTGGTGGCGCAATGGGTGCAAAAAACCGCCTGAGTTTGTATAGTTTCATATTAGAAACCACTGACACCGATGTTGTTCGATCGCCTCCATAAAATCGCCCAAACCGAAGATCAAAGCGTTTGGGCTATTTTGTACCTGCTGCCGATGCGTCCGAATAGGACATTACGCCGACCGCATATCTACTTTGGCCAGAGTCGGCTTTGGGTCGACTCCAGCCGGACGAGGGCATGCAGTTCGCCGGTCAAGTCTCGTGCAAACGCCTGGTCACGTCGAATGCAAACGACTGGTCAGTGGCAATGCAAACGGGCGGCCAAGTGGAATGCAATTCTCCAGCCGCTACACCACAAGATTGATACCCGGCGGCGTAACAGCTGAAATCAGCTGGAGCCGGCGTTCTATAGATTAGTGGCGGCCACACGCAGCCTCCCGCAGGGGCGCTCAATACACCAGAGAGACTCGATGCATCCTTGGCAGGGGTACACACCCCCCGCTGGCCAGGGACGTCTTCTCGCGACACCAAACGACATCTACCCTAAAGCCATAATCTGATCGAGGGTGCTTTCGTCGCGAAAACTCATCATCTCGTTGAACAGCTCCTCTGGCAGTACCCGAGACGCTGGAAGATGATCGATGAGGTAAAGCCGGATAGTCTGGGTAAAGTGAGACGTAACCGCTGAGCGAATTCGATCTTCTAGCTCCTCTGCTTTGTACCCGCTGCCATAGTCGAATATGGCAGATCTCCATCGGCTTTTGAGGAGATGGAAGCTCAGGACATTTCTTGAGGCCTTGGCGCTCGTTCTATGGTGGGGCTCTGCCGTGACTCTGTGGAAATAGGCTGAGTCGATACGGAACATCTCCTTCAATCCCGACCCTGAGTCATCCCAAAACTCTGGGATGACAAAAATGAGCCGCTGTAAGAAATCGTCCGATAGCTCGCGGGGAGGGGTTACCGTCACCAGCATATTCCCGATGTGCTCAGGAAAAGCAACGTCACGCTCCTTCCATCGAAAATCGAAGCTGATATGAAATTTCTTCATGTCGGCCTCTTCCGCTTGCTGCAGCTTTTCCGTCACCAGGTAGCGAAGGCTGTCGCTCACGGCTACCCCCGCATTTTCGACCATAGCCGAGTAATTCGCGTACTCCACTGGATCGAATCGGACGCTGATTGCCTTTTTGACTTTGTTCTCAGACACGTTTACGCACCTCTTTACGTCTACTTTTTAAAACAGGTGACAAACCCATGAGCAGCGATTATGGTTGCCTCACCCGCCGATGTCGAGCCCACGCCGCAAACGTCTCGCCGCACCGGCAGGGCAGCTGAGCCAAGCCCCCCATGGACTGGCTCACCCATTCAGCAAAAAACTGGGCCAAGCCCACTACAGGACTTCACGAATGACGACATTCAACCCCCACATCGCTGCAGATCCTGCAGCACAACAGGCAGCAGCGCCTGCCCCCGCTGCCGGTGAATACTCAGAGCAATACACGATGAAGCGCCAGCAACGCCTGTCACTCACCCAGGAGGAAGCCGATTCGGTAAACCGCCAACTTGATTTGATGGAGCGATGCACCGGCAAACGTATTTCCGTGAACAAGCTCATTAAGCAGGCGACTTTGCAGAAAGCGGAACAGGTTTTGGAACAGGGGAAAAATAAATGAGCCGCAAATCCGCTCCACCCGCCATCGCTGGCAAACCCATTTTGGTTACCTTTGGGGTCAACCAGACCAGCAAGGTCAACAAAGCGGCCAACATGCTGAACAAGTCTCCATGCCAATTCATACTCGACTCGACGATGGAGGCTTGCGAATCAGCCCGCAAAGTACCTAAGCCTTAATGGCTATCGTGTTAGCAGTGCTCGGCGACCTCTGAGGTATCCCCCCCCTTGAGTCGTCGAGCCACCTGCACGATTCTAGGGATCACCCCTACTCAGCGTCTCCATCCAGAGTACTCGCCGCAGAAACCCAATGACCATCGGCATCACTAAATTCTGTAAAATGGGAAAGTGCGGTTCTGACACGGCCAGTGGTGACGTGAGAATGGAGCCATCAGGTAGTTAAGGATTGCTGGCATGTCACGTTTCAAGGCGCCGCCGCCTCAGGCGATACCGGTCGAGTTCGACCATCACGAAGATTTCAATATTGCTCACCCCTCCACAGGCCTGGAATCCTGGGGATTGGTGAAGGTCACCAGCCAGTTATTGCAACAGCCTGGCGGGGATATCTACCTCAGGGCGGGCAAGCACATCGGGCCCCACAAAGGCTTCGGTGTACGCCACATCTGGCAAGAGCGTGGCCATGACCTGGTAAAGTGGGGCTACCCAACGGTCTATGACGTACCGCGTTTTGTGTCCGACATCATCGTGCATGGCACAAACATCGTTTGTGAGTTTGACTCGATGAAGGGGAACGAGCGACTGATCGTGCTCCGGGGTCGCAAAGGGTGTGCAGTATTAGCAGCTTGGCCTATCGGCGATGACCAGCTCTATTACAGCGTGGTGACGGCTTATCGCAACCGTACGCCGAACGGGAAAGCTGTCGGGATGATTGAGGATTTTCAAATCCCAGAAACGCCAAAGGCGCCAGATTTGGCGCCCTTGACTGAAGAAGATATGCGGGATGGTAGTCGCAGCGCTTGCTTAGCTAACCCCTAGGGGTTGGGTCACATGCCAACAGACCGAAGTCTGATGCCGCTACCACACGGATGGCGTCTCCGTGCAATCCACACTCCAGATCCAATTTCGCCTGATGATCTCGGAGCCCTGCTCTTATTTCCCGCACACCCACTATAGCGTCACGACCTGCGTTATACAAGGTGAAATCCCATGATGGGAAGTGAGGACTGGTTATTTCAGATGAAGCATAAGCCACCAAAACAGGGACAAAAACCACCCCATTTGACGCTCGAATTGCCTGGCGAGTCCCAGCGCTGATTGAGCTCGGGCTTGCTTCTCCAGTATCTTGAGTCCGTTATGCTTGGGTCGCAACGGATAAGCGTGACCAGGCTTCTTAAACCGATGCAGGCATCGGCGGATCATTCCCAATCTACGATGGAAAGGCTACCGGTTGGAATCACTTCGATTTTTTGATCAGATAGCTGCTGACCGAGGCGCACAGGCCAACAACGAGCTCAGCATCCTCAAAAGAAGGTTCACGCCCTTCTTGGATGTGCCGTCCGAACTCCGAGGCGTACGCCCAGGTTTTAATGACTGCCTGATCCAACGGTGTTGGAATCAACGTTCGGCAATCATTCATGATCTTGCCCAAGGTCGCTTGTTGGTCACCAGTGACCTGCCGAGCGACGCACTCCAGCGAGGCCATGGCGTGCTGAATGGCTCCCGTAGGGTCTGGAGACGGTCGGCGTGAGAGGTCGGCGATCGCCTGGTGCAATTCTTTGCTGGCCGTGACGTGCCCGTGTTGATGCTCTGTGTCTTTTGCCGAGGTCAAAACCTGCTCAAAGGATTCAGAACCACGGATTTCGATTCGACCATCAAGCAGCTTCCACCCTATACCGTGCTCGATGAAGAACTCGTTCAAATCAGTAGTGAAGTGTTCGTACACGCCAGAATCATATCTACGGTTGCCGAGGTAGTCATCGAGCCGCTCAATGACGTCATACACCTTGAACCACCTGCACTGCTCAAGCCGCTGAACGTTTTCCTCATGGATATTGGGTCTCTCACTCCAGTTCTGCTTATCGGGCAAAACTTTCAAGGTCTGACAGATGATTTGGCGAAGGTCTGAGGGCTTGAGACCACATTCGTAGCTCAATTGAATCAGGTACTCCTGCAGCGCTTGCGGTGCGTCTTCCCGGACGGTGATTTCGGCTTCATCGACCTGCGAAAAACCGTGACGCCTTGAAAATGAGTCCTTCATCCTTACCCTCCGCCTCAACTAGTCCGATGGCAAATCACCACAGCGAGCTAGCTCGATAATGCCTGACATTCAGGCATTGGGATAGGACAGAGGAGCCCGAACTACAAGTGAAGCGCGGCGTCACTTTCGCCACTGTCTTCATCGCCCTCAAAATCGAAATCCTACAATTCCTCATCTTCAGCCTCATGACCTATGAGGCCGCTTTGGTAGAGACCAATCTCGTAGAGCCTTCCCTTAAGCTCATGATGGGCGCTACGGATCGCCAAGACTGTAGCCTCGATAATCAGGTCTCCCTGAACATTCCTTTGGATGCTGTTTACACGCAGCAGACAGCCCAAGGTCTGCACCCCCAAGAGCCAGTTGGTGCGGGCTGAACCCGAAGTTCCCTCATTTCTATCGAACACGAAGGAGATTTCGACATTGTTGACGGATCGACGCCCCCTGACCAAGTCAGCTCCCGAGCCGCAATCTGACATGCCAGAGAAGGTATATGCCCCCTGGATGAACACCAGGTCGCCAGGTGTGACAAGAAAACCGAGAGTGCCCCGGTCTAAGTCATCCGAAATATTCCTGACGCAGGCGAACGCCATGATGGCCCGCAACATGTTGGTCATGTATCGATACAGTGAGAGCGAGAGCGCTTGTCCCACGTACAAAACGCCCGCCCTAGAGGAAAGGAAGCCGTCCTCATCACACGCGGCGTTGCGCAACGCACTCTGAAAGCCATCGAGCTGAGTGATGTCCACTCCAACCTGCTGAGCGATTTCGAACACTCTGAAATGGTTGAAGTACCACCACTGACAGCTCATCAGCTGGGTAGATGTGAATATGGCCAGGGGATCGAGTCGACTCACCTCCTGTTCCCAGACCGCCTTCTGCGCCTTGAGTCGGTCAGCTGTGAGCGTAAGTTCCAGAGAATGCGTGGAATGCGCCTCCCCATGATGGATGGAGCAAAGAACTGCGAGGTTGGCCGGAGAATGATCGCGACTTTCCGCCCATGGTTTGATGTGATGAACGATGACTGGGCTCTCAGCGTCTCGACACACACAGCAAAGCCAGCGATTGTCATAAAGCGTCTTGATGAGGACGTCCGGTGGTATCGGCGGCCTGCCCTTCCCGAGAATCACGGGCACGGCGCTTTCACTGAGCCCCAGTTCGAGCAGTTTCTCCGGACGTTGCATTTGGAGCTTTGCGAGCGTCCACTTCTCCTCCCGAAGCTTCCTGGCCAACGCACTGTCTACCCCTCGTGACATGAGGGCCCGTTCAACTGGATTTCTGGTCAAGAGCTCGATTCCGTTTTGAGATCAATGAAAGATTCCGATGGCGATCCGCGCCACTGCCTGAGGTCATCGGAGATCACATGCAGAACAAGAAAGCTCCGTGGCCCCTGAGAGATAACGATTGGAAGTTCGAACGGGCCTCCCATGGATCACGCCATTGTGCAGACAGCGCAGATACTGGGCTTCGTAGCGAAATAGATCCTACGTTCATGCTTTCGGATGAGCTCTAGGCTAGGTGGCAGTCTCAATCGATCTTCGGCACCATTGAAAAGCTGCTGGTATACAGAAACGCAGGCACTGATTCGAGATCAATCTCTGTCCAACTGTATCCTAGTGAGCGCATCCCTCCTTTGATATACGGGTATTTATCGAACAGAATTCCGTTGTAGCTCGGTTTGAATAGACTTATGAGATATGCCTCCACCTCGCGAGTCAGAGCCTCGTCACCTAGTACGACGTTTGGCTCAGCCATAAACCGTTCAACTGATTCTTCATTATCATCCAGTGAAAGCACAATAGGATCAGGGCCGGCCATAGGATGGTCAGCCGCACCGCCTAACATTGGCATGTCATCCACTCCAGTAATCTGGAGGATCACAAGAGATGTCTCAAGTTGAACACGCGCCTCAGGCGCTTTCCCTACCTCGCGTTCGCGGGTCAAGATGCGCTGCATCTTCTCGTGACCGGTGAGTCGTTCCCAGACTTTTTGCGAGAAGCTCTTTCCGAT
The DNA here is from genome assembly GCF_050780135.1 of Pseudomonas sp. BR20. NCBI lineage: Bacteria > Pseudomonadati > Pseudomonadota > Gammaproteobacteria > Pseudomonadales > Pseudomonadaceae > Pseudomonas > Pseudomonas sp. BR20. The sequence continues at coordinate 6,489,798 of NZ_CP172012.1, forward strand.
GTAGTGCACCTTGAAATCCAGGAAACAGAGCGGGTCAAAGCCCTCAGCGACCTCAATCTCCAGCCCCTTAACTAGCATCTCATAGAGCAATTTCTGCGGGCTCCACCACACAATGAAATCACCGTTTTCCCGGTAAAGCTTAAACCCGCCTACATTTCGAATAGGCTGCTGATCGTTCGATTCGTCAGAATAGAAACCCACCTGTATGTCGATCGTTTCACCATCTTGGCAGATACCAGCGGCGACCAGATTTACTCTGCATGGCAGCGACGGCTTGTCCCCATCTGCTATCTCGAACCGGATGTATTTGTCGTCAAACGTTACGTTATCGAAGTAGGTGAGCGGGCGCTGAACAATGAGGTAGATAGTGGATGCGTCCCACCGCCCCCGGATAACCGTCTCCTCCTGAAGGGTATCGAACTCGTACGCAGAGACAATTGGATAGGTCATGCTGACGATGGCGCGTGCAAAGCGCATAGCGGAAACCTTCGAGCCGGTAGTATCTTCTGTATCGGTCACGTTTTTCAGTCTCTAGTCTGCTTTGAAGTGCTCAATCAGGAGTCAACCTTCCGTTGCTCTGTGGCATAGGTAGATGTAGAGGCAAGACTAGCCCATAACAATACCGGTCTCCTTAAGGTCATGTGGGGGTAGATGCAGGACAAGAAAGCTCCGAGCCCATTACCCCCCTTGGAGTTCGCAGAAATGATGCAAGAGTGCAGCGAATCAGGCGAATGGATGTCCGCACAGTTGCGATCAAAATCGGGCAGACAGGCCAACACAATCCATGAGGCGCTTACAATCGATCGAAGGATTACAGGGAGATCATCCCCATAGGCTTCGCAGACGATAGACCAGAGCTGACGATCAGACAGTGGGGCCATAGGATCCGATGTCGGGCTCGCATTCATCAATAAATTGGCAACATCGTCCGAAGCGCGGCGAGAATCCAGATCCACCTGTAAACCATTTTTTTGACGTGTTAACCGCCGAGGTTTACAGATCAAAAATTTAGTTTACATATCCGAATTTTCGAAGCGCGCAGTAGGTCACCGGGTGCGTCTTGCTAGAACATTGAAGGCGACGGACGCTTGCAGACGCCTGTTGTCCGAGACGGGTGGAATTTCAGACGGACTGATCCCAGCAAAAAAGCCCTATTGGTTTGACGTCAAAGCGTAAGCAGCAGCCTGCGGCTACAAAGGAAAGCGATTTCTCCTTGGCCCCCGGCCCACCCATTCCAACCTCAGCTTCACACCAGACCCTCAACCCGTGTGATTTAGAAGCCGTAAATATCAGACGTAAAGCCGGTGGGATCCTGTAAGAAAATCGGTGCCTGGGCCACTGCAGCTTTTCTCTTGCTCTCAAATATAAGAACTCCGTCTCGCTTAAAAATTTTCAAGAGGGGGGGGTGGAAATAAAACGGTCTTTGGCGACGAACGGTAGCAGAATTGGCTTTTTGGCAATCCGGCACCAGACGCTTAAAATCTTTGAAAAGATGCGATAATTGGTCAAATTCTTATCGAAAACACTTCAATCTTACTGTCTTGAAACGAGATCTTTTGCATTGAGGTAATCCCTGGCGAGATAACTGAAGACCTTGGCAAACTGCAAATCTCCCAGGTTCCGGGCTTTGCGGCGTGCGGCTCTAGCTCTGTCAATGGGAGGTAATCCCCCTCATCCTGAAATGCGTGCTCAAACCTGATACACCTCGGACTCAGAATTCCAAGTCTGCAACAGGCCCACCTGCTTAGGCATACATACCGTGATCCATCCGTAATAGCTCGCCATGGGCATCTGCGTATCCCACAGGTGTACACAGCACCATGCAGGATGCCTGACGGCCTACACCTACTACAGACCTCACAAGCCATCGCTGCGCCTTCCTCCGACTTCCAAACACTTCAAGCGCGATCGAAAACATATGCTCGTAACGCCCCTGAAAACAGCGATACCTAGCACTCCAGCAGCCGATTGGGGAGCGAACGCATCGTCCGACAATCTTAAGTTCATTCATGCTTCAGCCTCTTGTGATAATGGTCTGGTCGTCTCTCGTACTCTGTGTATAGGGCATCCCGACACCCTATACAACGGCTGCGAAATTGCGCTCCACTTGACCACCCGTTTGAGTTCGACCTGACCAGTCACGTGCATTCGCTCTGACCAACGATTGCATCGGATTCAACCAGCACGCGTTGTAACCATGATCGGCAGAGAACGGCCAAAAGCGGCCTTCGGGTGTCTACGGAACTAGGTGCGCAAGCCAATAAAAACCCAGTAAACTTTAATCTATGGGGTTAACAAGCCCTCCTACTTGATGCAAGCCTTCAATTTTTTTGATCGAGAGCGTGCGTACTCAGCGATATCTCAAGATCGTCTGCTACTATTTTGCCATCCATTGAACACCCGTAAACTCACTTCTAACAAATGGACTTGTCTGAATGAGCGAATTGAGTTTTAGAAACGATCTCAGCAACCTCATGCGTGATTGTGACCTGCAGCAGCTTCTGGATTTCATTGGGCATGACTATGACTTTGAAGCTGATCCCCACAGCGTGCTCGACAAAGCCGCCTATTACGGCAGGGAGGAAATACTCCTGCATGCGCTCGACCATGGAGGAAACCCCAATGGTACGGGTGAACTCTCAACGCCGCTGGCGTCGGTCTGCGGAAGGGGCGACTTAAAGCTTGGGAAGTTGCTGCTCAAACGCGGAGCAGAGGTCGACCTGAAAGATAAGTTCGGCCGTACAGCAATGATATCGGCGGTGTACAACGGGACGATTGCTGCAGCCAAGTTGCTAGCGGATGCAGGCGCAAGTCTGGACGGCGCTATGGAGGCGGCAGTGGACAAGCTTCGTATTGCCTTCGTGAAATTTCTTATCGAGGTCGGCGCACCCATTGACCAGGTCGATCGCTACGGGCTGACGCCCTTGCTCCACGCGTGCAGTGCCGGAAAGAAAAAGGGAAGTGAGATCGCTATGTTGCTTCTGCAAGCAGGAGCGGACGCTACCTACGTTCGGGAGGAAGATGGTATGTCTGCTATCAAACTCGGCTATTCGGGTTACGGTGAGTGTTCTGCGCAAGTCTTCGCTGAATTGAGGGCACGAGGGGCTCCAGAGCCTGAGTGGGGTTCTCAAATTGTGCAGTTGAGGTGACTTTCTAGCGTCATGGGAGACGAAAGCTGAGTGGTAGTCGGGCAAAAGCTAAATTGCTAGTCAGCCCGTCGGTCTGCAGTGCGGTGAGATCACTCACTCTTAAGCGGGGCGGATAACAGCCTCACGCGAGCGCCCGCTTTCGACCCATAGCTGCCCGTGGCGAATCCCCACGATCGATTAAAAATCGTCGCAAGTTAAACAGCACCTTCGAGCTCTAAAAGAAAATCGCACTACAACTATTATCGATCCGCCTTAATCGAACCGTGGTCGGTCAAGGTTTTATCGAAACCGCTCCTAAATATAGTAGGTTACCACTCGAAAATGAGCTACGCCTCAAGCAAGTCCGATAAATGCGTTATGAGGCCTATAATTAATTTTAAGAAAAAACGTAAACGGCACGTCAGTCGTTACGTTCTTATATCATCGAGATAATCCTCGCTAAGATTCGCTAAAAAAAATCATCTCATTAATGATACTTTCGGAACTTGTAGTTCGCCATGAAAGGGTCTTCGACAACTGAGTCTTATCAATTAATTCAAATTTCTCCAGCCTATCTCCATTGTCAAACACAAGTACATCTCCAACCTCCCGAGCTAGCGCCGTGAACAACTGCTGAGTCAGATAATCTTGTATTTCGATGAGGTTTTTGATTTGCCCTTGGAGAGGAGATCGATTTGCAATCCAAATTGAGCTGTTTTTGTCAATTGCTTTTGATATTCCTTTAAGTAGACTTATTTTGCTCCAACCATGATTACTCATTGATCCACTAATCTCTTGAAGAGCGAGCGAAGTATCAATTAATATCTGTGCTGAGAAATTACAACTCACCATTGAATAAGAAAGAACTAACCCTCCGGATATCAGGTTTTTGTCTAGCCACTTCTGAGAGATTTCTGATATGAGACTACTATGCAAAGGGTCATCTGTGTAAATTGTTGCATTGAAAGATACTTTGGGAAATGGGAATGAGGGGATTAGTGTAGCGACGATATTGTGATGATAAGTAGTTTCAATTTTCACTGATAGATTTCCAGTGACGTCTTGCGCGACTAAAGGAGCAAATTGCTTCCCAGGAAATACGCCTTGCAATCTCATAAGTTCAGCGCTTGTAACTTGCAGGTCTATTTCTCCATGCAGAACTGTTGCTTTATTTCCAATGGCTCGTGAGTCAAGTGCATCCCACGTTGCGATCGGCCCAAAGTGAATTAAATTTGGATTGTCTAGATCTGCGAATAATGGCGTATTCGCAGAAACTAAAGGCCAATTTATGACTGGTCTCGGCATTTCAATACTCCAAATAGAATTCAGTGTTTAATGCTTTTACCTGTAGAAGGATCAATATAGTCTTGAAAATCGGGTTGCCCGTCTCTGTCATAAGTTAACGAGGCGCCGTCATATCCGCTGAAATATTTTTTGTCGATATTGCCAACGTACACTGCAATCCCGAGGTCTTTAACTTCGAAGTCACGTTCAACTCCAGTCCAAACTGAAGTCTTATCTTCTTCTATTTTGGAGTAGTTAAGGCTATAACAAAATATTGAACCGGAAGGGTGAGCTGGTAATGGATTCTCTTGTAACGTAGGCTCAAACAAGCGTGTTGCGATTTTCTCGGCAAAAGTATAAATTTTTTCCTTTTGGGAAGGGGTTCCGCCGGTTATATCGATGTGTAGTGCATCAGACTGTATAAGTTTTTGCGTTTCATATGAAATATTGGCGCTTACATACCAGTACTTAACACTTGCTTGAGATCGAAAATGCTCTTGAATTCTGTGCCAGTTCGCGGTGATTGACCAAGAAAAATCAGTTTTCTTTGTGCGAACAGAGAAGTAAATCACTCCAGACCAGCCGGCACCTGTTTTCTGGAAATAATGAGACATGTCCGGTTCCATTAACTCATCAATGGTAAAGGAGCAAGCCAAGTCCGTATATAAATTCACCCCTTTAGCTTGGCATTTTATGCTTCTATAAATTCCCTCAGTAAGAGACTCTAATGAGGGCGATACAGAGTCAGGTGATATGACTGCAAGCTTTACTCCTGGGCCATAGTTAGCATTAAGTTGACTCAATATATCCTTAAAATCTACAGATGGTGAAACCCCAGTCACCCCGAAGTTATAAATCGCAAATCCGTCATTTGGATCATTCTTGTTCTTGGCAAATAATCTTGCACCAAAATTCAAATCGCCATTTTGGCGCTTGGAAACTTCCGCGAATTTCGGGCAGTAATAAAATAATTTGGGATCATCCGAATCCTTGTATACTGTCATGTAGGCTGAGATACCAACAGTTTCGTATATCATTATAGTCATCGCACTTTACCTATTCAGAGTTATTTTGTAAGGCTCGTAACATCAATGTTTCTTAAGTTGACTTGCGTGGAAATTTGTTTTTGGAGGATACTTGAGTCGGTTGCTGTTCGGATCGGGTACGTCAGTTCAAAAATCACACCGCTATTCATTGATAGCATTGATTTAATCGATTTAATATTATCCGCCCCCTTTACTTGCAGTGCTATCAACATTTCATATGAGGACTGTGACGATCGAACTCCATCTACTATCGATATGGTTATAGAAGCAGGATCAAGAGCCTCAGTTAGAGGCCGGATTGCGGCTTGAGTAATTGGGTAGTACTTAATTTTCGCATGACTATCACCTGTATTAGAAATCGCGTTCTCCCCATCCTTGAGCATATCGAAAGTATTGCTTACCACTCCTATTAATATCATATGCCTTCCATCTGAGCGCTCTAGAGATATTGCCTCAGCAAGGTCTCCGCTCAAAGGCACAACCCCAAAAAAAGCGGGAACGACATAATAAGATTTTGAGTCAATATCTTTGTATATGGACATTTCCGGCGAGGAGTATGCAGGCTTATTAAATACAACGGGGGTTGGGGTAGGTTGTATCGAGCTCGTTTGGGTTTTTATAGTATAGGGGGTGTAGTGAGCGCATGAAGCCAGAACAAATCCAATTGGTATTAATACAGCTAATCGCCTCACCATAAAAAACCTATATCCATATTTACTTATTGATGGCTGCTTTGTGAGAAAATGGGACTTCATACAGTTATCCTTGATAAGAAACCACCGTGGTATGCTCGCAAACCTCAGCCAGGGATGATATTTAACGTGATGGCAGAATGATCTTTCTTTGGTATAGCATCGTTTAAAAACAGCGCAAGCTTCCCTGCAAAAAAAATTTTAGCTGCGAGTGATTTGTAACAATTATGAGAAACCGGCCAATAAAAAACTCGGATCAAACGCAACGGATGCGTTTTAAGCGCCTCTATCAGGTACCGGTTTTTATGATTTACGGCCCCAATTGAAAACGTTCGTCTCGGGCAAACTAGTCTTATAAGCAATAGCTATATAATTTAGATGAGAACTGAATTACTAGTTGATGGCTGCTTGAGGTAGGGCTCAGATTTGACGTAGCAGCGTGCAAAAAAGGCGTTTTCACCGGTCAATAATCAGGCAGTTTCGGATGACCGACTTTTTCAACAGCATTGGCCGATCTCTGCCGGTCATGTCTACGAATTATGCTGGTCAAGCCCGATGCAAATGACTGGTCAGGTCGAATGCAAATGGGTGGGCAAGTCTGTGCAATTACCCATAGACTTCAACCCTTCAGCGATTGTGCCGAACAGCCATGATCTGCACGCATGCGGCCTAGACACACTCATTGTCCTGGCTTGGCTGTTGGTTGAAGTCATAGTGGTGCGCATCGTAGCGGCCCTGATCCACGCCTGGGGCTACCAGCGCGCTTTCAAGCCTCGTTCTAGGCACTAGCCTCCCAACCCACTGACCGTTGGCACGCATGGACAGGGCCACCTCCTAGCTCGGCCCATCAGCTCAGACGCCACGCTTACCATCGAATTGAAGATCTGCTCGCAGCTACCTATCACTCAGCACTGATCGTGCAAAATGGGAAAGATTGGAAGCCCCGTCTCCATTCCTGCGCAACAGGTAACCTCTGATACCGACCTGGCCAGGCCCATTCCGATCACACCTTTCTGAGTCGCCAATCATGACGATCCGTCTCTGACCGCTGAGCTCATTTTCTGGCCGGACATTAAGCAGATCGCAGGTGTGCTGGTAGATGGCGGCTTGCGGTTTCATAACACCAATGCGATAGCTGAAACCATAGGCCCCAAGGTGCGGGAAAATCCTTTCCACTACGGGGCCGTAGGCCATTGCCAGGTTTGAACATACGGCCAGTCTCACCCCCGCAGCTTGCAGTAGCCCAACGGCCTCAACCGCGTCTGGATAAGGCTGAATGCTTGCCAGCTCTTCCTCCAAGCATTGATCAAGAAATGCGAGTTGGGAGGGCGAGATCTTGATACCAAAGGCCAGCGCAGCCTCGCTTAGAGAAAGGCAACGGGTCATGATCGTTCGAATGTCATCAGCGCGAGGCAAGCGGCCTTGACGCCGCCCCTCTCGAAGCAACTGTCGAAACGGATGTGTCGGCTGCTGTATCTCGACCAGCGTTCCGAAGGCGTCAAAGATAACGGCATTGGTCTTCATCTGAGTTTCCTTCGCTGTTCAGCGTCCGCAAGACAGCCAGCCACTCTAACGAGAATCAAGTTCAACAACCAAAAAACCAAGCTACCGCAGAGTAACGCCAAATTTTAAAAATTCATCCACCAGCGTTTTTCGACCCAGCATTTTCGGAAGCTTGAAGACGTTCCTGTACCCATACCACAAAAACATAGGAATAATGACAAGCCCAACTCCAAAGGTTGCCGTTGCAGCAATAATCCCAGCTGGAACCGCTGCTAGCGAAATAACCACACCCTTTACCAAAGTCGACCTTGCAATAATTCGCAGATCATCCAAGTCGCACTCAACTTTCCCACCAGCCTTCTCAAAAGCGACAACAATTATCGATTTCTTTGAGGCATGCTTATAGTACCAAGTTCGCGGAACATCAGTCGCCATAGCACCATGCTTCACAAGGTACTTCAGCATCACAACCTCTTTGAAATAGAGAGTAGCGCCGTGCTCATCTTCATATCTAACACGTCGATAGAGAGCGTCTAGATCACCGCTCCCTTGAGCATCATAGTTCTTAACAGTCAATGTCAGTTTTTTTAACTCGGACATGCTTCTTCCCTTAAACACACATTAACTATTAATGGATTAGATGATGGTGGGGCCTAATGAAGCAGGCTGAGACAGCGGCCTCGACAACGCGGGGGCACTCAAGCGGCGGCAGGCAATCGGCTGACCATGACGTAATGATCGTTGCCTGACACTGTCCGCAATAACGCCATGCCTTCGACCTCCGCTATCACCTCACTAGGGGGTGTGACAATTGTCATCCCATCAACCAGTTGCCCTGAAAGATCGTCATACACATACGCAACGAAACGATCGCCAACTTCAGCTGCATCTACCAAGTACGCGTCCACTAGTGCACCCCAATCATGGGCCTGCGCAATCGCTAACTTAGCTGACACCGGACTGGGCAGTCGTATTCCGCCCTCAGCCGTCCAGTCCTGGGAATTCAGACAACTCATGGATTCTCCATCACGTTCGAATTTGAAACCTACTCACTTACTGAAAAAAGCTAAACGCCGGCAGCCCTGTCAGTCTTCATACACTGACAACTAGGTCTGGCCGAAAGCCAGTTTCTTCATTGGGATAACCACGAGGATTACTCACAAACCGGATGCCGTTAACCACCTCATCCACGGCTTCGTGGGTATGGCCAAAGATCCATAGATCGATCTTAAAATTCATCAGGCCATCCCAATTGTTGCCATAGGCTGCTCGCAAGTGAGGATCGGCTCCTTGGTCACTCACGAACTTCATAAGGGGCGGATGGTGAGTCACAACTACACGCTTACCGTTGAATGGCAGCGACAGCTGAGCCTCTAACCACTCCTTCGTCTCTCGATTTCTCGCGATCAGGTCATCAGGGCGCAAACGCCGATACTGTTCACCGACACGGATAGCGCGAAAGTCATTCAGTGAGTCACGAGCACACCAAGAAGCAGCTACTGGGTCTCCGGTCGCGGCCAGGCTTGTCCAAGCCGTAGCACAGAGAAACTGCACATCACCGTACTCTAAAACCTGATTTTCCAAGATGTGGACGTGCGCCTCAGCAGCGTCAAGCAGCTTGCTGTGAGTTCGATCTATATTCCCGCTGTAGTGCTCATGATTGCCCATGGCGTAGACGACAGGCGTGCTGAAGGCCAGGCTGGCCCATCTGGCCCCCCTGGACTTCACATGGATGTCGCCGGCTAATACGACCACGTCACAGTCCACCACAGGGGGGACGAAATCGGCGAACTCACAATGTAAATCAGACAGTATGTGAAGCTTCATCCCTAGCCTGCTGACGTCGACTTTCTAATAAATTGATCACTCCCTAGCCGGTCGCCCGGACGCGGCGAGGCTGTCATCTGTAGGCCCACGATAAACGATGAGCGCCATTATTGCCAGCTTTCGATATTTATCGACGCATGGCGCTGTGGCCCTATTCTTCGTTTTGAGCGCTCAGCATGCAGAACGAGATAGCAGCAATAGTCCGAGCTCTGCGCGACCTTAGAGGATCGGCCCAGGAGGAGCTCGCCGAGATCAGTTCCCAAGCCAATCTGTCGCGATTGGAGCAAGGGAAAACGCAGGTGTCTTTGGTCAAGCTGAGCAAGATCGCGCTGACCCTAGATTTCGACCTCGTGGCTCTGGTCGCACTGTGTCAGGCCCTCCAAGATGGGTCATCACCTATCGATGTCATGGCGAAGGCTTCGCAGGATTTGGAGGGCTTCATAGCCCTGGGAGGCTTGCAGGGCCTGAAGAAGCACTGGGACGCTGGTGAAGGGCTGGTGAAGCGCACGCGAGGCAAACCCAGCAGTCCAGACCGAATCCGAGCTGTGCTAGAGCTCAAGGCCAGTGGCATGTCGAAGGCGGAGGTGAGTCGAGCGCTGGGTTTGCCTGAAGCGACTGTCAGGCGTTACTGGCTCAAAGAACTGCCTGGCTAGAAAGGGAGTTGTGGGGCAAGAGCAGAGAAGCTCTCCACTTGTCCGATTCGATTTAGCGCGGCGGCAGATCCGTGAAGCGCAGCCTCGGATAGATGCGCCTTTCCTCAGCGCATTTGGAAATCTGGAAGAACGCTGACAGCAGTGCATCTTCCGAAGGGCAGTGGCGGGTCATGACCTCGAACTCATTGTAATCGAAGGCTAGGACGCGGACACCGACCTCATCCATGAACTTCAAAATCATGGTGCTGTATTCATCGTAGTTGTCGATAAAAAACTCTCTGACCACGACAACTCCCACTAGGGGGCGTGCAGCAAGATCAATGTCCAAGGGCGTGCCGTCCACAAGCGCCAAGGCTGGATTGCCTTCTCGCTTGATCGTTGAAATAGCGCCACGTAGTTGCTGAAGACCGTTCTTCAACTGACTTGTAGCCTTCTTTCGCTTTCTCTCAAGCGTTGTGTTCAACGTCGCTGGGGTATTGGGACTGTCCTTCGCCTGCAGCAGTAAAGTCACTTCATCGCCCATTACCACTACGTCAGCCAGCTCCTCGCCATCGGAGACCTTCAAGGGGCCATGGATGATCCGCTCGGAGGTATATGCCCGCTGGAGCAGATAGATGATATCCAGTTCCTGAAACGTACCCGGCTCAGTGCGCTCCAACTGTGTATTGGAGAAGCCTTTGGAGCCTCGAAAGTCCTGGCGGGTAAGGTCGGTGATCAAATAGTCCGAAGGGAACAGATCCTCCTCTAGGAACACCGTTGTGGCACGAGCGTCGTCCTCATAGGTCGTGAGGCTGAACCATCTGTCCGCCTGCTCATACATCTTGGGCCAGTGATCTGCTCCAATGGGGCTGAGTGTACCGAGCTCCTTGCGGAGCTGACCAAGCTTCGCCTGGGCCTTGCAACTGAACAGCTCACGGTTGTGCTCGTCGAAAAAGCACACACTGAACTCGTCAGGGAAGCTCTGCAGTGCCTCGGTGAGAGGGTCACCAGGGATGAGTGGGGTTTTGATCAATAGCGGGCTTTGTGGGTCATCAAAGCAGGCTGTGAGAAGCGTAAGCCCCGTCGTCTCGTCTGCCTTGTATGGCGCGAGGTAAAGCTTCAATTCACGCCTTTGCTGAGCGGCTAGGATCAGCTCTTTCCCTGCCTTGATTACAAGCACGAAGCCTTCAGGGCCTTCAACGATCCACAATCCACGGGCTAACACCGCGATTTGCTGAAGCGCTTGTGGCTTCATGATCGTGAGGTACATGTGAACTCCTTGGCGGTTGCCTGATTGCGTCCTGCATAACCTGAAGCCTACGCTGAAGGTCGTCCGAGAGATAGCAGCTCACTGGTATATCAAGATCGAAGTAGCCACTTGGAGCAGGCCTGCCCGGCTACCGCCATTGATCCTCAGATCTGTTGGACGGAGACAACGTCGATGTACTTGTACTTCTTCTTACGCGCCGCGTTCTTGGCCTCCAATTCAGCGACCAATCGGCTCAGGGTGTTCGATTCATAAACGAAAACGTCCATATGCCCTTCGAACACCTTGGTGACGTGAAGGGTAACCCGCAATTTGCTTTGGCGCGGTTGCTCAGAGGCCTTCGGTGCTGCAGGGCTTTGCCTGGGTTTGAAGCTGCTAGGTGGTAAGCCGCTGAATAGCGCATCCCGCATCTGCTCTTCTGTGAGCACATCAGACATCCACAAACCTCCAGTTCGTTGGGCAATGATAGACAACATCCCCTGACCTTCCTGGAGATAGGTTCCGCAGGAAGGTGCTTGGATCAAACGGTTTTTAAGCGCTTCCAAGGCCGCAGCAGGAGCGACGTCTAAAGCGATTAGGCTAGGCCTGGTCTTGCCCACCGATATCCCATCCTGGCCAACCAAGATTTGGCTAGCCAGGCATTGACTCAGTTAGATCGATACAGGAGCAGGAATATGAGGATGTGGGTCATAGCCTACAATCTCGAAGTCTTCAAACTTGTAGTCATAGATACTTGCTGGCTTACGATTAAAAACCAAATTCGGCAGAGGGCGCGGATCCCGAGTAAGTTGCAGCTTAACTTGTTCAATATGATTCAAGTAAATGTGCGCGTCACCCATGGTAACTATAACTTCTCCAACTCCCAAATCACATTGCTGTGCGAGCATATGGGTTAGAAAACTAACTCCAGCCAAATTGTAGGGATTGCCAAGCAATAGGTCACTAGACCGAATATATAAGTGCGCAGACAACTTATTATTTGCCACATAGAATTGATAAAGCAGATGGCACGGTGGCAAAGCCATCTTCCCGTTCCGGGCATTCTCCTGAGGGCTCACCGACTCATCGGGAAGGTACTCGACGTTCCACCCATGGAAGAGGATGCGACGGCTGTTCGGGTTCGTCTTCAGCGTATTGACGACATAGTCGATCTGATTAATGGTTTTGCCGTCCTGGGTAGGCCAGGCCGTCCACTGCTTACCGTAGATCGGGCCAAGGTCACCGTCTTCAGTCGCCCACTCATCCCAGATGCGGACACCGTGCTCCTTGAGCCATTTGGTGTTGGTGTCACCGTTCAGGAACCAGATCATCTCGTTGATGATGCTCTTGAAATGCAGCTTCTTGGTGGTGAGGAGCGGGAAGCCATCCTCCAGGTTGTGGCGGAATTGGCGACCAAAGACACTCAGTGTGCCTGTGCCGGTGCGATCGCCTTTCTCGACGCCATTGCTTAGCACGTCAGCTAGCAGGTCTTGGTATGCTTTCAATTCGCTTTCTCCGCGTTTTCGGCCTCCAAGACGGCAATGACGTCCCGGAGCCGCTCAATCTCGTGTTCAAGAGATCCAATTTTTGACAGGTGTCCATTGGAATCCTGTAGAGCCATGTCTCGTGCATCACGAACCTTAGCCAAACGGGCATCCAGCACAGCAGCCGTCTCTTGAGAGTCTCTATACTTATTGAACCAGTATACAACTTCTAGACGACTTTTTTCTAGACGGTCTTCCAAGATACTGACTGGATCTTGGCGTTTAACTTTTTTACGCGCAAGTGCTAACTTCTTTAGAGCGCGTTGCTCTTTAATAAGTGCAAGCTTGTCCAGAGGAAACTGACGCAGGTATATCGTATTGCGATGGACTCCAGAAATCCTGCTTAGCTCAGAAACAGTTGCCTTAATTGAGCCATCTCTCGAAATAAGGGCCAGCGCTTCTGTTAGAACAGCTGTGATCCGGTCGTAGTCGGCGGAATTGCGCGCATCAAATGGTTGACTGCTCATACTTCAAGCTCCGTAGCTTCGCCAAGCCAATCCAGTACCCCTTTGGCCTCGTTAATGACTTCATTGATTTGATCCAAGCGATCCTGATAGAACGGGTCATTGAGCAACGCGCGATTCTGGGTATAAATCTCTCTCCACTTTGGAGCATGAGCCTTAGTAATCACCGAGTTGGCGCAGCGGTTAGGATTACAGCGAAGCCCACCGATACAAGGCAAGCTTTCATCAAACTCTTCAACACGACCTCCGTAGCACATCCCCATACCCACGTTCACTACTGCGATGCCTTGGGCTACAAGGGCATTGATGACTTCATCGTAGGTGTAGCCCGCGTCTTCGTACATTTTAAACATCGCCTTGTTCTTCGCTTTGTGCGCAGCGCCGTTTGCCCCAGCATATGTGCCCTCCGGATCGTAGTGAAGCCGCACTACTTCCCTCTCTGCCATAAACCGGTATTTGTTGCTCTTGCCGGCCTGACGACCTCCCATCTCGATTAAATCGCCAATATGCCCATAAACCAACGTGACAGCGCTAAACCCCCGATTATAATAGCCACCGATAATATCGCCAAAATGCTTTAATTGATGGCTGATGAACGGCAACCCTACCTCAGCACGGTAGAGCTGATAAGCCAGGGTGTGGCGCAACATATACGGATAAAAACCAAGCGCCTTATACTCATCCTCAGGAAGAATATATTCAAAAAAGGACATCAAGTGGTACTTCATTCCCACGCTGCTGACCTCTACCGGTTTCGCGCCTGGCGCTACTGTATCTGTAGGAGCAAACAGGAAAGGCGTCTGCTTATATTTAGCCAGAATTTTGGCTGCAGCCACCGCATCGCGAACAATCGGGATAGCCACCCAAGTATCATCGAACAACTTTCCGTAGGCGTTGCGGTGCTTTACGACATGACTATTGAGCACCCAGTACTGGCCACTCTCAGAAAGCGCATGTTCAAAGGTGATTTGAGACAGCTCTGAGGGCCTCATACCTGAGTACTGGGCCACAATGTAGCAGCAGCTGTAGTAGACCTGGTCAAGATACTTACGAAGTATACGATTGATTAGACCGCCCGCGATCTTTTTCACTGTCGAAACGGAGACCAGTGATGCACCCTCCTGTTGAAAAGGCCACATCAATTCATCCGGTACCTCGCCCATGACCGATGAGATAGTATTCTCGGGATAGCCAGCCTGTTTGAGACGCATAAGCGTGTACATGTTGAGCAAGCGAGGGGTCAGCTCATGCTCGTCTGCACGGTTGAATGCCCTGGCGTTACGACGCCGAAGGCTATCGATGTCCACTACCGATTCACCAAGTGTCGCCAAGAAATCCACAATCAACATGGAGGCTGTTAACGAAGAGTGCTCGAAGACTTTGTTCGACAGCACCTCACTTACCACCTTGTCGGTCGCCCCAGATGCCTTTTCTGTAGCGATATGCGCCCACTGAAGCTTGTTCAGGTCGACATGTGGCAGGAACCCGCCGAACACGCTTTCAGCAAAATACGGGGCACGAATAACGTTAAAGAACACTTTCAAGGCAGAGTTAAAGATAAACTCGTTTTTTTTTGCGGCTTCACGATAAGAAAGGGTGTCAAACCCCCGCACGCCGGTCTCAATACGCTGGACATAGTCTCGCCCAAACTCCTCTTGATCGCAGAGAGACATTTGATCCAGAAACCTCATGCCCGCTGAGAAATTCATGATGATCGAGGTGGCTTTCTTGTTCTTAGATTTTCGGCCACCATAAACATGCGACGGGGCCAGGTAATAAAGATAGAACGCGACTTTCATCTCAAGCAGTACCAACGCGCTTACTGCAGTATACTTAGACCAGTCCATTCGTAGCGCCGCCCCTCTAACGCTACGGGGAGAGTTGGGATAATCGCCATTGAAATCCCAGACCATATCCTTAATCAACGAACGGACTCCAGTTTCTGGGTTCGGCCTCGCTACCGGCAGCATCAACAATGCCTCATAGTACGCGGCGGCATCCACTGCACTCGTGGCCGCTAACGTCTCGTCTGCAGCCCGCTGCCTGAACACTACTCCTGTAGAGTCAGCGTGAGGAGCGAACCAAGAGCGCAAAGAGCTGAACTTTGACAGCAAATCAAAATGTGCTTCGTTCATTGGAATGTCCCCTCAACCATCACGCTCGTTTCAATGTATTCCGACAGCTGCTCTGCCTCTGCCAGCTCTTCAGGCGTAAAATCTGAGAACTTTGGATCGAGGATCTCTTCGAGCAATGCCAGGTTCTCCAAAATTACTGCACCGTAAGGAGTGTCCAGGACTCTCGATGACTCAATGGCATGGAGATAATCTCGACGCATCGCAAAAAGATCGGGCAGATTCGCTTTCGTGATGAGTCGGTTATCGCAACCCAGGCACTTGTTATAGAGCGAACAAGGTCTGCCCGGAATATAGCTTTTGAGCTTCTTGATAAAGTCAGGAGGGTTCAGGATATTGCGACACCCACCCAAAGGAGTTTTGAAGATAATGACATCTGACGGTGTTGCACGCGGCGCGGCCATTGGCTCGGTATGCACCGTTCGATTGTGGATGTCTCGCAGGGCTTCATCGAGCACCTTACGCGCCATGCGATTGAGATCGAGCCTGTCCAGATACACCACAGTGGTACGCATGCTTTTATGACCAAGTAGCACCTGGATCTCGCGCAGACTGACACCCTTTTCGATTAACTCACTTACAAAGCTTGGCCGAAGCCGTGAGGCGGTTAGTTGGAGGGGCTCTCCCTTATCGGTGAGCAAGCCGTGACTTTTCGTAAAATGGTTGAACATTTTATTCAGAATGGTAGGGCCAGATCCGTCCAGCGCCTTGATCTCCCCACGAGCTCTCGTTGATCCATCTCTGTAGATGAATAGGCGGGTAGCCGCCTCAGGGCTTGCCTCAGCACGCAGCTGGGCTGTGAGCGCCATCACGCCTGCAAAGATTTTCCGGACTTCTCGACCCTGAGAGGACGTAAGCCAGGAGATTTCCGCTTGAAAAATGTCGAGCGGATACTCTTTTGCGCCAGTAGAACGCTCCTTCCAGTATCTGAGGCACGGTCGGTTAGAAAGGCGATGGCGCTCTTCGAAGTCCTCACAGTCCAACCCAAGCAGCGAATCGGCGTTAAGGCCTGTCACCTGTGCCAGCCGGGCAACATAAGGCGCCAACGTGTTCGCGTTAAGCGTATAGAGCACTCCCCAGCTTTGGTAAACGTCGTAAATCGACTGATCCGAGTTATTGATAATGCGAATAAAGGCGACCTGGTAAGGGTCATCACTGTCCTTTGAACTGAAACCGATAGGTTTGCAATCCAGCTTGTTCTCAAAGATCCACCACGCGTTCTCCAGCGTGCCATAACCCCGCTTCACGTGCCCCAAAGCATCGAGAGGATCTTCCCCTCGACCACGCCGCTCATAAGGCTGGGCCAAGGTGTTTGTACGATCAATCACAAGGCCCAGCGTATCGCTGATGCGCTTCCTCTCGTTCGGGGTGTAAGGGCGGTAACGATCAGTTTCAGAAGTTTTTTCGAACTCCGAAACGGGAATGTATGAAGCGATTCCCAGCCCCTCCGTGTGCTTTGCGGTCTCCATGACATTTCTCACACCGCTCAAAATCGAATTGCACGTGAGCGTGGTCAGCTTCCCCTCGATCAGCTGGGTTTCAAGATATTTTTTGAACCTGGCGAGTGAGTAAACACCGACCATCTCGGTCAGCGGTTCGTGCCCCTCAAGTCCCGACTCCAAGAGGCTGTCGCGGTAGTGTGAATATGCAAGCCGATAGTTCGTGATCCCGGATTCGCGGTGCGATCCCAACGAGGCAACGGAAAACAGGTGCAACAGGGGTGAGAATGGCTGACCGTCCGTGGGCGCCAAGTCCGCAATACTTTCGACAAGCATTTTGCGGTAGGCCTGCATACGCTTCAGCGTCGAGTCCTCAGCCTCCGCACCTGCCTCTGCCTCATCCGCGAGTCGCTTCTCGCTGTCGCGCTCAGCGACGGTTTTGTACTCGCTCGCGAGGACGCCGAGAGACAGAAGATCAGTTGTGATCTCGTCCATGGTGATCGCGATCAAAGGAAGCTTCCAATTGCCCTTGAGATTGGCGAACTCTTCAATTTGATCGAGGTAACCCTTCCACTTGATCTTGTTGGCAAATGTGGGGATGACACACTTTTGCTGCTGATCCAGCCCCTCATACCAGCGCAACAACCGTCTGCGCCAGTCACACTCAAACGAGCTGTGGCCAGGGAAGACGATCAACTGCTCGGCCATGGCTTCGATGACGCCTTCCGCAAGATGTCGGTGATTTCTTACGGCGGCGGCAGACACGCCAATCTGCTCGGCAACGAAATCCACCAGTATCCGAGGCTCACCCTCACGCGGAACCAAAGGAATCTGGAGCAGCAAATCACGGCTTGCACTGACTTCGGCAACCCACTCTTGAATCAGCTCAGCGATCGCAGCCGAGTTCTTCCTCCGGCCAGGGAAGCTTTCTGGGATTTCAGCGCCTTGCAGCTTCAAGACCTGAGTAGAAATGTCCTCCCAGGTAGACATAAACAGCTCAGAATCACGCCCGCGATACATACCAGGGCCAGCGTTCTCAACCGCACCCGCGAACGCGATTTTTCCGTTGGTGAAAGGCAGATTTCGCTTATCGTCACCTGAGAGCGGTTCAAACCAATTCAACAACCTCCGACGCAGCTCGTTGTCTCGGATGGGGTACGACTCGATAACGATATTTTCGGCAACCATGGCCTGATAAACGCACGCGATAGAGGGATCCTGAGTTGATAGCAGCAACGGATCTACCCCCAAGACCTCGGAGACGTACTTTGTGGAAATATTTCCGAGGCTCCTAGGTTGCAGCATGACCTGCAGGAGAGCTTGGCGGTCATCTACCACCGATTCTGCCCAGTCACGGAGCTTGGCGCTCACTGCCTGTAGCGCAGCATCCTTCGCACTGAGCTCGGGGAAAGCCGGATTGGTACTTACGATACTTTCAGAGATTTTCAGTTGTTCACACATGAATTCATCATCCACAGCGGCACCACAGCCCTATAAAGGGCGCTGCCAAATATTCGGGAGGAGGATGCGATCCTGGTCTCAGCGGTCACGAAGCAAGGAGGCTGAATTGTCCCGTCCAAGCCTTGAGCGTCGTGAAAGCTAGGTGGATCGCATCAACTCGATCACTTCCGATCGGACGGGCGTATTCGAAGCCAGGTCTTTACGATCAACGCTTCCATTTCCTGCGCCCGAGTCACCGTTATCGCGTTGTCATCGAGTAATTTTCGATAGAGATCCATCGCGATTTGGTTGTACTTCTCGGTCGTAGATAAATGAGCATGACCCAGGCTTTTACTGGTGATGGTTAGACGCTCTAAGTAATCCGTGCCCAGGTCTGGGCTTGAAAGGATTGCGTACGCGTTACCGTGCCTGAGCTTGTGAGGAGAGATGGGACGGGCGATGCGGTTGGCCGCTAAGGCGCGCTCACAGAGCCTTTCAAACAGACTGCTGATGGCTCTGGCACTGAAGGCCTCGCCGTGTGTGTTGAAAAAGGCAGGCGTGTCTTCAGGCTTGCCGTATTTCCGGGAATGGGTGCGGTATACCAACGAATCGTGGTAACGCTTGACCCTCTCCAGCGTGGCGCGACTGACAATGCTGTATCGCGCCTTACGTTGGTTGCCACGCCCCTTGCTGCCGCTGATCCAAATGGGGCAGTAATCGACATGCAGAGGAAACTCCTCGTCCTGAGAGATGAACTTAGCCTTGCTGAATTTCAGGGCATCAAGGACGTTCTTCAAGCTAACAAACTCGACCTCGGAACGTCGCAGTCCCACATCGAAAATGAACTGCAAGAGGCACCGTTCCCTTTCGTAGGGAGTGGACTCAATGAGCGCCATCAGCTCTTCGGTACTGCAGCCTTCGATGAGTTTCGACTTCGGGGAAGGAGTGAACATCCCTCGGTCATATGGGTTGCTCTGGCGCAAAGGAGCTCGCCCATCCACTGATGCGCAGAGGTAGTTAGCCATGAATGACATGAGGGTGGCATCACGGTTCCGGGCTGTGGCGCTTTCCAGGTCACTCTCTTCAATAAGAGATCGGAAGTACTCACGATAGATATGCGTGCCTGCGTCGATGAAGGCTTCATCAAGCTTGCAGGATTGCAGTTCAGGACGGGACAGCAGGAAGTCATAGATGTAGCCAAGGTTATGGCCGTAGGTCTTCACGGATTTGATGGAAAGGCCATCCGTAGACGCTTGTTCGGAGAGGAAACCGGAGACGTGAGGCAAGAGACGCTCATCATCATCGAAGACGCCACAGCCAGTAACACGAACCACTCCCTCTGTGGTCGGGCTCACCTCGTTCAGCAGGGACTCTCCAAGATCCAGGACTTCAGCCCTAGCAGCTACTACCTTCATTTCCATCTCTCTCCAAGCCCTTCACACACCCTATACGGAATGTGCAGATTTGACTAGTCACTTTAAAAGCGCTCGGAAAGGATTTGGCTCTACGCAACCATTACGTAATGTGCAGTTTCTTTAAGGGGGGATAAAAGGAACACGTCGGAACTGCGGATGTACAACTGCATCGACAGGTGGCCGTCATGCACGAACGCCTGGTACAGCAGGTGGCACGGAGGCAGGGCTTGTTTGCCATTGCGCGCGTTTTCCTGCGGGCTCCTGGTTTCGTCCGGCAGGTATTCGACGTTCCAGCCGTGGAACAGGATGCGACGGCTGTTGGGGTTGGTCTTGAGCGTGTGCACCATGTAGTCGATCTGGTTGATCGTGCCGCCATCCTTGGTCGGCCAGGCGGTCCACTGTTCGCCGTACACCGGGCCCAGGTCACCTTCTTCAGTGGCCCATTCGTCCCAGATTTTCACGCCGTTTTCATTCAGCCACTTGATGTTGGTGTTGCCGCTCAACATCCAGATCAGCTCGTTGGCGATGCTTTTGAAGTGAAGCTTCTTGGTGGTCAGCAGTGGGAAGCCGTCGGCCAAGTTATGCCGATACTGACGGGCGAACACGGCCTTGGTGCCGGTGCCGGTGCGATCGCCCTTGGTCAATCCATTGGTCACGACGTCGTTCAGTAGTTCGAGATATTGCTTCATGTCATTACCTGTATCGTTGAAGCCGGGACCTCGCAGGCCCCGGCATTCGAATTTAAAGCGCGGTGTTCTTCAGCGGTTGCGGGCGGTTGTACGCCCACCACAGTAAGCCCAGGCCGACCAGGATCATCGGAATGCTGAGCACTTGCCCCATGGTCAGCCAGCCCCAAGCCAGGTAGCCCAGTTGGGCATCCGGCACGCGCACGAACTCGACGATGAAACGGAAAATCCCGTAGAACAGCGCAAACATGCCGGAAACGGCCATGGTCGGACGCGGTTTGCGCGAGAAGAGGTACAGGATAAGGAACAGTGCCACGCCTTCCAACGCGAACTGGTAGAGCTGCGACGGATGGCGCGGCAGTTGCGCCGGGTCGCTGAACGGCGGGAACACCATGGCCCACGGCACGTCGGTCGGCTTGCCCCACAACTCGGCGTTGATGAAGTTCCCGATACGCCCGGCACCCAGGCCGATCGGCACCAGGGGCGCGACGAAGTCCATCAGTTGGAAGAACGACTTGCCGTTACGACGGCCGAACCACCAGGCGGCGATCATCACACCGATAAAGCCACCGTGGAATGCCATGCCGCCTTTCCACACTTCGAAGATCAGCGTCGGGTTGGCGATGTAGGCAGAGAGATCGTAAAACAGCACATACCCCAGTCGCCCGCCGACGATCACCCCCATCGACAACCAGAACACCATGTCGGAGAGCTTCTCCTTGGTCCAGGTCGGGTCGAAACGGTTCAGGCGCCGGGAGGCCAGCAGCCATGCACCGCCGATGCCGATCAGGTACATCAACCCGTACCAGTGGATTTTCAGCGGACCGATGGCCAGGGCCACCGGGTCGATCTGCGGGTAAGGCAGCATTGCGACTCCTCGTTAAATCATTCGTTATGGCGACCGGACCATGCCCGGGCGCGATTAAGCCTGCGTTACAGCAAAAAATTCAAACCGACACAAAACAGCAAGCCGGCGAACAACCGCTTGAGCAAGCGCGGCGACAACCGGTGCGCCAGGCGTGCGCCGAAACGGGCAAACACCATGCTGGTCAGGGCAATGCCCAGCAGCGCCGGCAAATACACGAACCCTAGACTATGAGCGGGCAACAGCGGGTCATGCCAGCCCAGAATCATGAAACTTAATGCACTGGCCAGGGCAATCGGCAAGCCACAGGCGGACGAGGTGGCCACTGCCTGTTGCATCGGCACGCTGCGCCAGGTCAAAAACGGCACGGTCAGCGAGCCGCCGCCGATGCCGAAAATCGCCGAAGCCCAGCCGATCACGGTACCGGCCAGGGTCAGGCCAAGCTTGCCCGGCACCGTACGGCTGGCCTTGGGCTTGACCTCCAGGGCCAGCTGCACGGCGATGATCAGGGCGAATACGCCGATGATCTTCTGCAAGTTGGGTCCGGAAATCGCTTCGGCGGTCAGCGCACCAAAACCGGCGCCGAGCAGGATCCCCACGGTCATCCATACAAAGATCGGCCAACGCACCGCGCCACGTCGGTGGTGCTCACGCACGGCATTGACTGAGGTAAAGATGATTGTTGCCAGGGACGTGCCCACGGCCAGGTGGGTCAGCACCTGCGGGTCGAAGCCCTGCAAGGTGAAGCTGAACACCAGCACCGGCACGATGATGATCCCGCCGCCCACGCCAAACAGCCCGGCGAGCACACCCGCGCACGCGCCCAGCAGCAAATACAGCAGAAATTCCATGGGAGCCCCCAAACCAAGTCCGGCATGTTAACGGATGGAAGGCATGCGACCCAACTGGATACGATGGAACGCTGCTGCCTGTGTGGGTAGAGTGGCTAAAAACACAAAAGGGAATCGCCTGATGTGCCTGATTGTTTTTGCCTGGCGGCCGGGCCATGCCCAGCCACTGATCGTCGCGGCCAACCGTGATGAGTTCTACGCCCGCCCCAGCCTGCCGCTGGCGCAGTGGCCGGATGCGCCCGAAGTCTACGCCGGCCGCGATCAGGAAGCGGGCGGCACCTGGCTGGGAGTGAATGCCGAGGGGCGGTTTGCTGCCCTGACCAACATCCGCGACCCGCACCAGCCACCCGCACGCAAGTCCCGCGGGGAACTGGTGGCGCGGTTTCTCAGTGGTTCGCTGCCGATTGACGAGTATTTGGCCGACGTTAACGGCCGTTCGATTGAATATGCCGGATTTAACCTGCTGGTGGGGACGCGGGAAGCGTTGTGGCATTACAACGCCAATCACACCGAGCCGACGCAGTTGAAAGCGGGCGTGTATGGGTTATCCAATGCAGGGCTGGATACACCTTGGCCGAAACTGCTTAAGGCCAAAGCCGCGCTGAGTGAGTTGCTGAACGATCCCCAGCCCGAAGCGCTACTGGAGATTCTGAGCGATCCGCAGATTGCACCGTTTGCCGAGCTGCCGGATACCGGCGTGGGGTTGGCGACCGAGAGCCTGCTGTCGAGTGTGTTTATCGCCAGCCCCAGTTATGGGACGCGGGCGAGCACGGCGTTGATTGTGAATGCCGATGGCACGCGGCGGATGGTGGAGCGAAGCTTTGGACCGCATGGTGGGCGGTTGGGCGAGGTAGACATCAACCTGTAGGAGCGAGGGGGACGCCTAGTTCTTGCTCGCGAAAAACCTGAGAACGCCGCGGGGAATCAGGCACCCCGCGTTATCGTTGACGTTCTTCGCGAGCAAGAACTAGGCGTCCCCCTCGCCCCTACAAGGTTTTGGCGGAAGCCGGATTGATCATCCGCGTCAGCCCCAGGTTCTTCAGCGCCAATTGCAGCGAGCTGTGGATAACCTGCGGGTTGTCGATGGTCATCAACTCCGCCAGCAGATCCTTGGCCATGCCCAGTTCAACCTGGCGCAGCATCCACTTCACCTTCGGCAGGTTGGTGGCGTTCATCGACAGGCTGTCAAAGCCCATCGCCATCAACAGCACCGCCGCCGCCGGGTCGCCGGCCATCTCACCGCAGATGCTCACCGGCTTGCCTTCGGCGTGGGCGTCGCGCACCACGTGTTGCAGGGCTTGCAGCACCGCCGGGTGCAGGTAGTCGTAGAGGTCGGCCACCCGTGGGTTGTTGCGGTCCACGGCCAGCAGGTACTGGGTCAGGTCGTTGGAGCCCACCGACAGGAAGTCCACCTGCCGCGCCAGTTCCTTGGCTTGGTACACCGCCGCCGGGATTTCGATCATCACGCCAATCGGCGGCATCGGCACGTCGGCGCCTTCGTCGCGCACTTCGCCCCAGGCGCGGTGGATCAGGTGCAAGGCTTCTTCCAGCTCATGGGTGCCGGAGATCATCGGCAGCAGGATACGCAGGTTGTTCAGGCCTTCGCTGGCCTTGAGCATGGCACGGGTCTGCACCAGGAAGATTTCAGGGTGGTCGAGGGTGACGCGAATACCGCGCCAGCCGAGGAAGGGGTTGTCTTCCTTGATCGGGAAATACGACAGTGACTTGTCGCCGCCGATGTCCAGGCTGCGCATGGTCACCGGCAACGGGTGGAAGGCGGACAGTTGCTCGCGATAAATCGCCAGCTGCTCCTTCTCACTCGGGAAGCGCTGGTTGATCATGAACGGCACTTCGGTGCGGTACAGCCCCACCCCTTCGGCGCCGCGCTGTTGAGCACGCGCCACATCGGCCAGCAGGCCAGTGTTGACCAGCAGCGGTACACGGTGGCCGTCGAGGGTTACGCACGGCAGCTCGCGCAAGGAATCGAGCCCGAGCGCCAGTTGCTTCTCTTCTTCCACCACCTCGGCGTATTGCTTGCGCAGGACTTCGCTGGGGTTGGTAAACACCTCGCCGCGATGCCCATCGACGATCATGTCGATGCCATCGACCTTGGAGTACGGCAGGTCAACCAGGCCCATCACCGTCGGAATGCCCATGGCCCGGGCCAGAATCGCGACGTGGGAGTTACCCGACCCCAGGACCGAGACCAGGCCCACCAATTTGCCTTCGGGCACTTCGCCGAGCATGGTGGCGGTCAGTTCTTCACTGATCAGGATGGTGTTGTCGGGGTAGACCAGGTTGGTGGTGCGGTCTTCCTGCAGGTAGGCCAGCAGACGGCGACCGAGGTCACGCACATCCGAGGCCCGCTCGCGCAGGTAGGCGTCGTCCATCAATTCGAAACGGTTGACGTGATCAGTGACCACCTGGCGCAGCGCACCCTGGGCCCACTGGCCGGTCTTGATCACGGTCTTGACTTCGTTCCCGAGGGACGCGTCGTCGAGCATCATCTGGTACACATCGAACAGCGCGCGCTCTTCAGGGCGCAACTGGGTAGCCAGCTTGGTCGACAGGTTGCGCATGTCGGCGCGCACGCCTTCCAGGGCCGTCTTGAACAGTTTGATTTCAGCGTCGATGTCGTCGACGTGCTTGTCCGGCACCACATCGAGGTCGGCCGGCGGCAACATGACCACGGCAGTACCGACCGCCGCACCCGGCGAACCCGGTACGCCGACGAACTTGGCTTCCTGGATACCCTTGCCCTGGCCCCCCAGGCCGCGAATCGAGCCAGTGGCTTCGGCGTGGGCAATAACCCCGGCGAGCTGCGCGCTCATGGTCACGAGGAAGGCTTCTTCACCTTCGTCGAACTGGCGACGCTCTTTTTGCTGGATGACCAACACGCCGACGACGCGGCGGTGGTGAATGATCGGTGCGCCGAGGAACGAGGCGTAACGCTCTTCGCCGGTTTCGGCAAAGTAGCGATAACGCGGGTGATCGGCCGCGTTTTCAAGGTTCAGGGGTTCTTCACGCGTCCCTACCAAGCCCACCAGACCTTCATTGGGCGCCATGCTGACCTTGCCGATGGAGCGCTTGTTCAAGCCCTCGGTGGCCATCAGCACAAAACGGTTGGTCTCTGGGTCCAGCAGGTAAACCGAGCAGACCTGGCTGCCCATGGCTTCCTTGACGCGCAACACAATAATCCCCAACGCCGCCTTGAGATCCTTGGCGGAGTTAACTTCCTGGACGATCTTGCGCAGCGTATTGAGCATGGCTCGGGGTCGAACTCCGTCGTCAGTCGCGCGATAAAAGGCGCGGGGCAAGCTCTTTGAGAGCGCGACGATAAACCTCGCGCTTGAATGTCACCACCTGGCCCAACGGGTACCAATAGCTGACCCAGCGCCAGCCATCGAACTCCGGTTTACCGGTTAAATCCATCCGCACCCGCTGCTCGTTGGAGATCAGGCGCAGGAGAAACCATTTCTGCTTCTGGCCGATGCACAGCGGTTGGCTGTGGGTACGCACTAGGCGTTGCGGCAAACGATAGCGCAACCAGCCCCGGGTACAGGCCAGAATTTGCACATCTTCGCGCTCAAGGCCTACTTCTTCATTCAACTCACGGTACAAGGCGTCTTCAGGGGTTTCATCGGGGTTGATCCCGCCTTGAGGAAACTGCCAGGCATCTTGGTTGATTCGGCGAGCCCATAGCACCTGTCCGGCATCATTCGTAAGAATAATCCCGACATTAGGACGGAAACCATCGGGGTCGATCACGGCAACAACCTCGCAAACGCATGTCGCCGCATTGTTCCACAAAGGTTGTTCCAGCGGCAACGAGGCTTCTTACCTTATGTGCACTCTTGTGAAAAGACCGTATTCTTGACGCCTTTTTACAGACTTTTCAGCGAGTAACTGCAATGCGCCTGGCTTTATTCGACTTGGACAACACCCTTCTCGGCGGTGACAGCGACCACGCCTGGGGCGATTACCTCTGCGAACGGGGAATTCTCGACGCGGTCGCCTACAAAGCCCGCAACGACGAGTTCTACCAGGACTACCTGGCCGGCAAGCTGGACAACGCCGCCTACCTGAACTTCTGCCTGGAAATCCTCGGCCGCACCGAGATGGCACAGTTGGACGAATGGCATAACGACTATATGCGCGACTGCATCGAGCCGATCATGCTGCCCCTGGCCGCTGAACTGCTGGCCAAGCACCGCACCGCTGGCGACAAGCTGGTAATCATCACCGCCACCAACCGTTTCGTCACCGCGCCAATTGCCGCACGCCTGGGCGTGGAAACCCTGATCGCCACCGAATGCGAGATGGAAAACGGCCGCTACACCGGACGCAGCACCGATGTACCGTGCTTTCGCGAGGGCAAGGTGACGCGCTTGAATCGTTGGCTGGAAGAAACCGGGCATAGCCTGGAAGACAGTTACTTCTATAGCGACTCGATGAATGACCTGCCGCTGTTGGAGCAGGTGACGCATCCGGTGGCGGTGGACCCCGACCCGAATCTGCGCGCTGAAGCCGAGAAGCGTGGTTGGCCGGTGATTACGCTGCGTAGCTGATGGCCCTATCGGGGGCAATCCCCCTCCCACATTTAACCGAGTACATCCTTTGGAATGCGGTCGAGTGCGGGAGGGGGCTTGCTCCCGATGCAGCCGACGCGGTTTAAAACCCTAAACCGGCTTGGCGCCCATGAGCCCCGCAATCGCCACAAACCCCACCAGGCTCACTACCGCCAGCACCAAGGTGAAATTCAGGCTGCCGCCCTCGCCCTTACGAAGCCGGTTAAGCCGTGCCACCAGCCAGAACCAGGCCAACGCGGCCACGGTATAGAGGATGCTGGAACCCAGGATCCAGGTCTGCCCCAATGGCCAGCCGACCAGGTGCACCAGCCACCAGCCGGTAAACGGCATGCTGACCATGCAAACGCCCATCAGCAACCACACGAACGCCCACGGGCGCTGCACAGTCACGGCCGGGCCGGCGCTGCGCTTGCGCCAGGCCAGCAGCGCCAGGCCGAGGCCGCTGAGCAGCAGCACCACGGTGGCCGCTATGTGGATAACTTTGAGGGTGGTCAGGGTTTCCATGTGTCGTCTTCCTTAAAGGCCGCCCCAATCAGCGTAGTCGCTCAACCGAGAAACAGTTTGTAGGCCGGGTTATCGCTTTCATCCCAATACGGGTAGCCAATGGCCTCCAGGGCCGCCGGTACCAGATGGCGCTCGTTCGCCGGCACTTGCAGGCCGGCGACCACACGGCCGTCAGCGGCACCGTGGTTGCGATAGTGGAACATCGAGATGTTCCAGCGCCCGCCCAATTTGTTAAGAAAGTTGAACAGGGCCCCCGGACGCTCGGGGAATTCGAAGCGAAACACCACTTCATCACTGACCTGGGCCGCATGCCCGCCGACCATATGGCGGATGTGCAACTTGGCCAGCTCGTTCTCGGTCAGGTCCAGCACCGGGAAACCCTGACTGGTGAGGCTGGCGATCAACGCACTGCGCGGGTCGTTTTCCGGGTGGGTCTGCACGCCGACAAAGATGTGCGCTTCGCTGCCGGAGTGGTAGCGGTAGTTGAATTCGGTGATCTGGCGCTTGCCCACCGCCTCGCAGAACGCCTTGAAGCTGCCCGGTTTCTCAGGGATGGTCACGGCGATAATGGCTTCGCGACCTTCACCCAGCTCGGCGCGCTCGGCCACATGGCGCAGGCGGTCGAAGTTGACGTTGGCGCCGGAGTCGATGGCCACCAGGGTTTGCCCGGTGACGCCACGGGTTTCCACGTATTTCTTGATGCCTGCCACGCCAAGCGCGCCGGCCGGCTCGGTGATGGAGCGGGTGTCGTCGTAAATGTCCTTGATCGCCGCACAGATTTCATCGGTGCTCACAGTGATCACTTCATCCACATAGTGCTTGCAGATCTCGAAGGTGTGCTGGCCGATCTGCGCCACCGCCACGCCATCGGCAAAGATACCCACGGTGGGCAGCACCACACGCTCGCCGGCAGCCATGGCAGCTTGCAGGCAGTTGGAGTCATCCGGTTCGACGCCGATGATCTTGATCTCCGGGCGCAGGTATTTCACGTACGCCGCGATGCCGGCGATCAGCCCGCCGCCGCCTACCGGTACGAAAATCGCGTCCAGCGGCCCAGGGTGCTGGCGCAGGATTTCCATCGCCACGGTGCCCTGCCCGGCAATGGTGTGCGGATCATCGTAGGGGTGAATGTAGACGTAGCCTTTTTCGTCGACCAGTTTCAGCGAGTAGGCCAGGGCTTCCGGGAAGGAGTCGCCATGCAGCACCACTTTGCCGCCACGGGAGCGCACGCCTTCGACCTTGATCTCCGGGGTGGTCTTGGGCATCACGATCGTGGCCTTGACCCCCAGCACCTTGGCCGCCAGGGCCAGGCCCTGGGCATGGTTGCCCGCCGAGGCAGTCACGACCCCGCGCGCACGCTCTTCGGTGGTCAACTGAGTCAGCTTGTTATACGCGCCGCGAATCTTGAACGAGAACACCGGCTGCAGGTCTTCACGCTTGAGCCAGACCTTGTTGCCCAGCCGCTCGGAGAGCTGGCGGGCGGTCTGCAGCGGGGTTTCTACGGCAACGTCATAGACGCGCGAGGTGAGGATCTTTTTGACGTACTGTTCAAGCATCGGCGGAAATCACTGGGCGGGTTGGGCAGGGCCAAGGAGTCTAACCCAGCGTTTAGCCGGGCGACCACACGAATCCAGAGGTTTTGTTGGGTTATACTCGCGCCCCTCTTTACTCCCCGCCCGTTCCGGAGCCCGCATGACCCAGGATCAACTCAAACAGGCAGTGGCCCAGGCCGCCGTCGATTTAATCCTTCCTAAACTCGACGACAAGAGCATCGTCGGTGTCGGCACCGGCTCCACCGCCAACTGCTTTATCGATGCGCTGGCCCGGCACAAAGGCGCGTTCGACGGCGCCGTGGCCAGCTCCGAAGCCACCGCCGCGCGCCTCAAGGGCCATGGCATTCCGGTGTACGAGCTCAACACCGTGAGCGACCTGGAGTTCTACGTCGACGGCGCCGATGAAAGCGACGAACACCTGAACCTGATCAAGGGCGGCGGTGCAGCCCTGACCCGCGAGAAGATCGTCGCGGCGGTGGCCAAGACCTTTATCTGCATCGCCGACGCCAGCAAGCTGGTACCGGTGCTCGGCGCGTTCCCGCTGCCGGTGGAAGTCATCCCGATGGCCCGCAGCCACGTAGCCCGCGAACTGGTGAAGCTCGGTGGCGATCCGGTGTACCGCGAAGGCGTGTTGACCGACAACGGCAACATCATCCTCGACGTGTTCAATATGCAGATCACCAACCCGGTGGAGCTTGAGACCCAGATCAACGCCATCGTCGGCGTGGTCACCAACGGCCTGTTCGCCGCGCGTCCGGCGGATGTGCTGCTGCTGGGCACCGCTGAAGGCGTCAAAACCCTCAAGGTCTGATGCAAAACCAAATGTGGGAGGGGCGGTGCGACGATTCGACTTGCCCCCTCCCACATTGGGCGGCGGTATTTTCAGGATTCTGGTTTCTTGAACACGTAGAACAGGTTCGGCTCGCTGACGAGATACAACGTGCCCTCGTCATCCATGGCGATTCCTTCGGCCTGGGGCACCCGTTTTTTCAGGCCATGGCGCCCATTGAGCAGAGATAAGCTGCTCAATGGGCGACCGTCGATATCCAGCTCCAACACCAGAAACGACTCATCCGACAGCGCCAGCAAATGGCCGCTGCGCTCGTCGTATTGCAGGCTCGACAGGTCGCGCACAAACAACCCGGCATCGCGCTTGGGGTTGTTGATCACGTGCACCGAGTAGGTTTTTTCCGGTTTGAAATGGGGAAAGCCGTGGACCTCGTAGATCAGCATCGGGTCGCGCTCCTTAGCCACGAACAGGCGCTTGCCTACCGAGTCATAGGCCAACCCCTCAAACCCCTTGTTGCCCCCCACATGCAGGCCCAGGGTCATCTGTTCCGCATCGGCGGCGTCGAGGAATTGGGTATCGTCGTCCACATGCACCTTGATCAGCCGCTGCTGGCGTTCGTCGGTGATGACGTAAATGTTGTCGCTGATAAATTCCACCGCCTCAGCATCACCAAACCCCACCAACGGGATACGTCGCAGGATCTTGCCCTCAAGGGACAGCTCGATCAGCTCGGCGTTTTTATTGGTAACGGTAAACAGGCTCTTGCGCACCGGATCGTAGGTGAGGGCCGAGACATCGTCGTCGAGCCCTTCGATAACCTGGGCCTCAAGGGTCACTCGGTAATCCGCCAGGCCGATGGAGCGCTCGTCCGCCGGCTGACGCCAGGCCTGCCAGTTGAACCAGGCGCGCTCGAACAGGCGAAAGTGCTGCGCAACAGCCCCGGCGCTGACCAGGGCGATCAGCACAAGCATAAAGAGAATGGGTTTGGGGCGGGCAAATCGACGCATCGGGGGGGTGCTCAAAGTCAAAAGTGGCGAATGAATATCACGCCTGTCTGAATTTAAACTTAAACGCACCCTGGTGTCTGGCGAATGCCGCTAATAGAGAAATATCCGACGTGATTCGTCTGTTATTTCTGCTTTTCGAAACGATAGAACAGGTTTGGCTCACTGACCACGTAGAGCGTTCCGTCCTCATCCATCGTTACCCCTTCAGCACGGGGGATGGTGTTCTTGAGGCCATTGAAGCCACCGAGCAGGGTCATGAAGCTGACTTGTTCACCCTTCTCGTCCAACTCCAGCAACAAGTGCGAATCGGCCGACAGCACCAGCAGATGGCCGGTGCGCGGATCGACGGCCAGGGCCGAGAGGTTGCGCATGTCCAACTCTTTACTGGCCAGTTTCTGCTTGCCGCCCTCGAGGGCCTGGCTACCATCGCTTTTCCAGGTGAATAACGCCGGCGGGCGCTCTTCGCCGAGGATCAACTGCTGGTTGCGCCTGTCCCAGGCCACGGCTTCGAAGGCTTTGTTCTGGTCTTTTGACGGACCGAGGTCGTAGTTGGGAAAGTCCGCCTTGTTCAATTGCTGGGTGGCGGCGTCGACCTTGACAATGGTCAGGCTGTGCTGGCGTTCGTCGACCACCGCCATCAGGCCATTTTCCATCACGGTCACGCCTTCCGGGTTGTCCCAGCCATTGAGCGGCATCTTGCGCAGTACATCGCCCTGCAGGCTCAGTTCGACGAGGAAGGGATTCTTGCCCATCACGGAAAACAGGGTTTTGGTCTGCGGATTGTAGGAGATGTCCGAAGCCTCATCCTTCTCCATACCCGGCAACAGCTTGGCGTCGATGACGACGTGATAGTCAGGCAACCACACACTTTCGCTGCGCTCGGCGGGAGTTTCAAAGCCCTCCAACACCCACAGCACGCCGCGATCGTCCCAATGCATGGCCCAGGAAACGCCATAGACGATCACCCCCGCCAGAAACAGCCAGGAATACCAGCGCAGGGCAAAACGAGAACGCGGCTTGGGTGTGGCGGAAGGCAGGGACACGGCCATTGGGTGCTTTTTCCGGAAAGTCAGCGGTAGGTGATAGCACAGGATCAACAGACCCGCGCGCTGAAGGCTGAGGATTATCCGGATGGCGTGTGAAAAAAATGCAAAAGCCGATGCACGAGATAGACTCGGACCCAATGTGGGAGGGGACTTGCCCCCTCCCACACCAGGTGCTTAGCGAACGCTGCTTTCGAAGCGGTTCACACCCGTCAGCTCCAACACCAGGTCATCACCCACATTCAACGGGCCCACGCCGGCCGGGGTACCGGTGAGGATCACGTCGCCCGCCTGCAGCGAGAAGCAACCGGCCATGTACTGGATCATCGGTACGATCGGGTTGAGCATGCTCGCGCTGTTGCCGTCCTGACGCACTTCGCCGTTGATGGTCAGGCGAATGCCAATGTCGGTCACGTCCGCGAAGGTGCTGCCGACCACGAACGGCGCAAGCACCGCTGCGCCATCGAAGGACTT
This sequence comes from Pseudomonas sp. BR20, assembly GCF_050780135.1. Lineage (NCBI taxonomy): Bacteria > Pseudomonadati > Pseudomonadota > Gammaproteobacteria > Pseudomonadales > Pseudomonadaceae > Pseudomonas > Pseudomonas sp. BR20. The sequence goes on from NZ_CP172012.1 coordinate 6,521,952, forward strand.
GGCGACTTCCCATGGCAGGCCCTTGGCTTTCAGTTCGGATTGCTTATCGCGCAGGGTCAGATCCAGGGCAGGAGCGAAGCCGGAGATGGCATCCAGCACTTCTTCACGGCTGGGCTTGTTCGACAGCGGTTTGCCGATCAGCACCGCGATTTCCGCCTCGTAGTGTACCGAACCACGCTCGGTCGGAATGCTGAAACCGCCTTCCAGCGGCACTACGCAACTGCCCGGCTTGATGAACAGCAACGGCTCGGTCGGCACCGGGTTGTCCAGTTCCTTGGCATGTTCGGCGTAGTTACGCCCAATGCACACCACCTTACCCACCGGAAAGTGGATGTTGGTGCCGTCGACATACTTGTGCTGGTAGCTCATGAAACGACTCCTTCGGGGGCGGTTAAACAGCGAATATCTTGCCAGGGTTCATGATCCCGTTCGGGTCGAACACCGCCTTCACTGCTTTCATGTATTCGATCTCAACCGGCGAGCGGCTGTAGGTCAGGTAATCACGCTTGGTCATGCCCACGCCGTGTTCGGCGGAGATCGAACCGTTGTACTTCTGAACGGTTTCGAACACCCACTTGTTCACAGTGGCGCACTTGGCGAAGAACTCATCCTTGCTCAGGTTTTCCGGCTTGAGGATGTTCAGGTGCAGGTTGCCGTCGCCTATATGGCCGAACCAGACAATTTCGAAGTCCGGGTAGTGTTCGCCGACGATCGCGTCAATTTCCTTCAAGAATGCCGGCACTTTCGAAACGGTGACCGAAATATCGTTCTTGTACGGCGTCCAGTGGGAAATGGTCTCGGAGATGTACTCGCGCAGTTTCCACAGGTTGTGCAGCTGGGTTTCGCTCTGGCTCATCACGCCGTCCAGCACCCAGCCCTGCTCGACGCAGTGCTCGAAGGTTTCCAGGGCGTGGTTGGCGACTTCTTCGGTGGTGGCTTCGAATTCCAGCAGCGCGTAGAACGGGCACTCGGTTTCGAACGGCGCGGGCACGTCGCCGCGACCGAGGACTTTGGCCAGCGCCTTATCGGAGAAGAACTCGAAGGCGGTCAGGTCCAGCTTGCTCTGGAAGGCGTGCAGCACCGGCATGATCGAGTCGAAATCGGTGGTGCCGAGCACCATCGCCGTGAGGTTTTTCGGCGCACGGTCCAGGCGCATGGTGGCTTCGACCACAAAGCCCAGGGTGCCTTCGGCGCCGATAAACAGTTGGCGCATGTCATAGCCGGTGGCGTTCTTGATCAGGTCGCGGTTCAGCTCCAGTACGTCACCCTTGCCGGTGACGACTTTCATGCCGGCCACCCAGTTGCGGGTCATGCCGTAGCGAATGACCTTGATCCCGCCGGCATTGGTGCCGATATTGCCGCCAATCTGGCTGGAACCGGACGACGCGAAGTCCACCGGGTAGTACAGGCCTTTTTCTTCGGCGACGTTCTGCAATTGCTTGGTGACCACGCCCGGCTGGCACACCGCGGTGCGGTCGGTAAGGTTCACGTCGAGGATCTGGTTCATATAGTCGAACGAAACGACCACTTCGCCATTGGCCGCCACGGCAGCAGCCGACAGACCGGTACGACCACCGGATGGCACCAGCGCCACCTTATGCTCATTGGCCCAACGGACAATGGCCTGCACCTGTTCGGTGGTCTTGGGGAACACGATGGCGGTCGGCGCGGGCGCGAAGTGCTTGGTCCAATCCTTGCCGTAAGCCTCCAGGGAGTCGGCGTCGGTCAGCACTTTGCCGGGCTCAACCAGGGTCTTTAGCTCATCAATCAGGGCAGGATGGGTCATCGACAGAACTCTCGAACAATTCATGGTCATCCTGAGAACGCTTCACGTCGCAGGAATAGGTGTTTAGCGGGGCGCGTATGCTAGCATACCGCCCCCGCAGGACAGAGCCCAAGGGCGTTTCTGCGGTGACGGCTTTCCTGCCGTCCGGGTCAGCTTGCGCTGCTCGATTCCCTGCCATTTTTCTCCGGGATACAGGTTTACGCAGATGAGCAAGACTTCTCTCGATAAGAGCAAGATCAAGTTCCTTCTTCTGGAAGGCGTCCACCCATCGGCCGTCGACGTACTGAAGGCCGCCGGGTACTCCAGCATTGAGTACATCACCAGTTCTCTGCCGGAAGCCCAGCTCAAGGAAAAGATCGCCGACGCGCACTTTATCGGCATTCGCTCCCGCACTCAGCTGACCGAAGAGATCTTCGACCACGCCAAGAAACTCGTGGCGGTCGGCTGTTTCTGCATCGGCACCAACCAGGTCGACCTCAACGCAGCGCGCGAGCGCGGCATTGCAGTGTTCAACGCGCCGTACTCCAACACCCGTTCCGTAGCGGAACTGGTGCTGGCCGAGGCCATCCTGCTGCTGCGCGGTATTCCTGAGAAGAACGCTTCCTGCCACCGTGGCGGCTGGATCAAGAGCGCGGCCAACTCCTTCGAAATCCGGGGCAAGAAGCTGGGTATCGTTGGTTACGGCTCGATCGGTACGCAACTGTCGGTACTGGCCGAAGGCCTGGGCATGCAGGTGTTCTTCTACGACACCCTGACCAAGCTGCCATTGGGCAACGCCACCCAGGTGTCGAGCCTGACCGAACTGCTGGGCATGTCCGACATCGTCACCCTGCACGTTCCGGAAACCGCTGAGACCCAGTGGATGATCGGCGAGAAGGAAATCCGCGCCATCAAGAAAGGCGGCATCCTGATCAATGCTGCACGCGGCACCGTGGTCGAGCTGGACGCCCTGGCCGACGCGATCAAGGACAAGCACCTGATCGGCGCCGCAATCGATGTGTTCCCGGTGGAGCCACGCTCCAACGACGACATCTTCGAAAGCCCGCTGCGTGGCCTGGACAACGTGATCCTGACCCCGCACATCGGCGGCTCCACCGCTGAAGCCCAGGCCAACATCGGCCTGGAAGTGTCGGAGAAGCTGGTCAAGTACAGCGACAACGGTACGTCGGTCTCGTCCGTCAACTTCCCGGAAGTGGCCCTGCCGGCTCACCCTGGCAAGCACCGTCTGCTGCACATCCACCAGAACATCCCTGGCGTGATGATGGAGATCAACAAGGTCTTCGCGGAAAACGGCATCAACATCTCCGGTCAGTTCCTGCAGACCAACGAGAAGGTCGGCTACGTGGTGATCGACGTCGATGCCGAGTATTCGGACCTGGCGCAAGAGAAGCTGCAGCACATCAACGGCACTATCCGTAGCCGCGTGTTGTTCTAACGCTGCAAACGCGGCACAAAAAAATGGGAGGCCCGCGTGGGTCTCCCATTTTTTTGTCTGAACACATCTTACTTGACGTTAACCGTGATGACTTTCGAGGCTACCGTCGGGTCGAACTGCATGTGCAGCTTGTCGCCGGCCACCAGTTGCAGGGTGTGTTTGCCTGGGGTGAGGGTCAGCTCGGTCTCGGTCTGGGCCTTGCCGTAGTGAATCACGGTGTCGGTGGCCGGGATCGGCACGCTGGCGTCAGGCAGCGCTTTCTGGTCGATCAGCAGGTGGTGGTGGCCGGTGCCTGCGGTTTGGTCAGTGGCCGGGGCCAGCTTCAGGCCTTCCATGCCGAATTTGACGGTGAAGGTTTTATCGACGGTGGCACCGTCTTTTGGCGAGACGATAAACACTTTGGCGCCTTCGGGTGGAGCGCTGCGCGGGATGCCGTCGGCGGCGGTCGCCAACATCGAGGCACCCAGCAACAGGCTGGCAATCGTTGCACGGGACAATAGGGCTTTCATTCGCTTCTCCAGTTTTTCTGTGAAATCTGTAGGGTTTCGACAACTTCGCGATAAATTGCTGTCCAAGGCACTCACCACCATAGCAAAGCGATGCTGAACGGCGCCTCGCACATTCGAATTCTCTAGGAGTGACCATGCGCTTTTCGCCTGGCCTGTTACTTTTGCTACCCCTTCTGAGCCCCCTGGCTCACGCCGAACTGATCGACGATGTAAATGATCGCGGCGAACTGCGCATCGCCCTTGAAGCCAACACCCCGCCCTACAACTTCAAGGAAGGCGACAAACTCACCGGCTTTGAAGTCGAGCTGGGTGAACTGCTGGCAAAAGAAATGGACGTGCGCCCCTCATTTATCACCACCGATGACGCCGATATGCTGCCAGGGGTCTCAACCGGTAAATACGATGTGGCCATCAACCATATCGCTATGACTGCCGAGCTTAAGGATCGTTTCGATTTCAGCGAGGCTTATCACGAGAAGCCTGAGTTGGCGATCCCGTTCCAGAAGGGCAACCCGGCCTTCAAGACGAGCTTGGACGGGGCACTGAAGCGGGTGAAGGACGATGGCCGATTAACGGCGCTGTCGCAGAAGTGGTTCGAGGGCGACGCCCCTACAGGCGCGCCAACGCCTGTGCCGCCTCAGGCAACTCCAGCTCACTGAACACCTGCACGCCATGGCGCTTGAGCAGCGCCGCCGTTACACCCTCGCCACTGACCTTTACACTGGTGAAGGTACCGTCATAGGTCAGCAGGTTGCCGCAGGACGGGCTATTGGCCTTGAGGATGGCGATACGGATGTCATGGCGCTGCACCAACGCCAGAGCTTGGCGGGCGCCGTCGAGGAAGGCGGCGCTGAAGTCTTCGCCCTCGGCAGTCAGCACTCGGGCGCGGCCTTCCCACACATCGATGCCCTGCCCGCCCGGAATCTCGGCAGAGGGCCTGGGCGTCGGCAAACCGCCCGACACTTCCGGGCAGATCGCAACCACACGACCTTCAGCCTGCCACGCCGCCAACGCGTCGAACGGCCCGCTGGCCCCGCCGTCGTAGCGCACCTTGTGGCCGAGCAGGCAGCGGCTGATCAGAATCTTTTGCATGGTTAAAACGGCTCGTTGCCGCGCCGGCGAAACCACCCGGTGAGGGACAGGCGTTCGCGCGTGGCTGGCATGACTTCGTGGGGCACCTCGCCCGACAGGAACACCACCAGGCTTCCGCCGGTGGGCACCACATCGTATTCGACGCCGTCCTTGAGGTACATGCGCAACTGGCCACCGTGCTCGGGCAGCCAGGCATCGTTCAAGTAGATCACCGCCGAGACCATGCGCCGGTCGTCGTCGCGAAAACGGTCGAGGTGCCTGAGGTAAAACGCGCCGGGCGGGTACATCGCGAAGTGGCTTTCGAAATTCTCCAGGCCGAGGAACAAACCACGGTTCATCGCCAGGCGCAGGCTGTCCATCACCGCCATATAGCTGTCGCAGACCGCCGCGTCGCCCTCCTCCAGCCACTGGATATGGTCGCCGCGAATGCCCTCGCGAATCTCCTGGGCCGGTCCGCGCCCCACCGCCGCAGGGGCTAATTCGCCCTCGGCCGCACGTTTACGGCACTCAGCCGCCAGTTCCAGGGTCAGAGCCTGGGGCAGGAAGCCGTTCTGCTGCGACCAGCCTTTTTCGGCCAGGTCATCAACGATGCGTTGCAGCAGGGGGTGATCGAGGGGTATTTGCATGGCGCGCATAGTATCCATACGCCTGTGAATCCGACAGAGCCGCCGAGCGTCTGAATACACTTTAGTCAGGTGACTGATAGGACTTCTCGACAAATCCTACGCCCGACACGGACAATAGTGGCCGACTGACAGGAGTCCATATGCGTCGTTTGTTTTTTTCCTTGCTGATGTTCTGCGTTTTGCCCGCCTGGGCAGACGGCCATGACCAGTTGTACAAGGTCGCCGGCTGGGCCGAACAACGTGCGCACTTCAATGACGCCCTCAGTGCTGCCCAGCAACGCTACCGCAATAGCCTGCCGCCGGCGGTGTACCAGGCGCTGGTGGACAACAGCAATAAACGCTTTGGCGCCCAGGCCATGGACCAACGTGCCGAGGCGCAACTGCGCAAGAACCTGGCGGACCCCAAGCCCGCCTTGGCGTTCTTCCAGTCGCCGCTGGGCCGCAAGATCGTCGCCGCCGAATTGCTGGCCACGCGCCGTGACCAACTGGCAAAAAATGCCCAGGGCCTGCCCAAGATCGAAGCCGACGCCACCCGCAGCCTGATCATCGGCCACCTGGCCCAGGCCCTGCCTGCCCGTGAAGCCGGGGCCGAAGTGAGCCTGGCGATTGCCGGTGTAGCCGCCGACAGCTTGAGCCAGATGATCCCCGGCCTGCTGGGTGGTGGCCAGGCTCAGGGCATGTTGAATGGGCAGCGTGAGCGGCTGATGCAACAGATCGACAAGGACTTGAACAACACGTTGCTGTACGTCTATCGGGATTTGTCCGACCCTGAGCTGGAGGAGTTCGCGACGTTTGCGGAGTCGCCGGAGGGTAAGGCGTATTACCAGGCGGCGCTGGCAGCGATTCGTGCGGGGCTGGCGGTCGGCCAGAGCACTTCAAGCCTGACGCAGTAGAAAATGTGGGAGGCGCGGTGCGACGATTCGACTTGCCCCCTCCCACATTTGGATTGTGTTATTTCAAATGGTCTGTCAAATACCGGAAATACTCTTCACGAATCTCCGGAATCTCATTCGCCAGGTGATGCCGGCCACGCGGCAGCATTAACACCTCGGGCTGGTCGAACTTGCCCCGCAGCACCTGCAAGTTGTGCTGCCAATCCACCGTCATGTCTTCCTCACCCTGCACAATCACCGGCCGCCGTGGGCTGCGCGGGGCGGCTTCGATGCGTTTGATCCAGCGCGCCAGCGCCCCTACCCAGGCGGTTGGCAATTGGCGCGGCTGAAGCGGGTCGGCCTCCAGGAACGGCTTGAACTGCGGGTCATTGGTGTTCTCGCTGAAACGCCGGGCGATGCCTTTGACGAACGGGCGCAGCAGGTAATAGCTGACCTGCGACCACCCCCACGCACGCGGCCGCACCAGCGGTGAGAGCAGGAAGGTCTTGCCTTGGGCCGGGCTCTCGGCCCCCTGGTTGAGCAGGTGGTCTACCACCACCGCGCCGCCGGTGCTTTGCCCGAACAAATGCCAGGGCTGCGGCAATTGCAGCGCTTGGGCCTGGACGAACAGCGCCTGCACCACATCCTGGTACACGGCAAAATCATCGATGCTGGCGCGCGCGCCGCTGGACAAGCCATGGCCCGGCAAATCGCAGGCGATCACCACAAAGCCCTGGTCCAGCGCCCAGTTCACTACGTGGCGATACAGGCCCATATGGTCGTAGAAGCCGTGGAACATAAACATCGTCGCCACCGGCACGGGCGGCCACCACACCTGAGCGACCACCTCAAACCCAGCCACCTCGAAACGCCCCAGCCGACTCACTGTCGGCACTTTGCGTGTGCTCAGGTCCAGTCCATAGAAACGCTGGTAGACCCGCGCTTCGGCTGAAAGCGGTTGCGCATCCACCAGGGGCCGCAGGCTTTCGCGAAGGTGATCAGGGTCAAAGGTCACGGGCATAAAGGGTTCCAGACTTGCGGCGAAGATGAATATCGAGCTGCGATATTCATCTGTCAGGACAAGCATGGCAAGCTACGCGACCTGCGAGGATAGATCCGAATGCGACAGCCTTACCGTAACGCCCTGTTCGCCAGCCTGATCCTGATCATCTGCGCCGGTGTGCTGTGGGCGGCGTATGACTGGTTCCAGGGCCGCTACCTGCGCGCTTTCAGTGAACACACGGCAGTGTTTTCCGGCGATGCCCTGCAACTGCCCGCCGAACTCGCAGGCCCCGGGCCGATCCGCCTGGTGCATTTCTGGGATCCGGCTTGCCCGTGCAATGTGGGCAACCAGCAACACCTGGGCGAATTGATCGAGCAGTACGCGCCCCAGGGCGTCGAGTTCTATGCCCTGCAAAAAGCCGGCAGCCACGGTCAGTTGCCCGATAACCTGCGCCAGATGAAAACCCTCACCGCCCTGCCCGGCGCCGACCAAGTGCCGGCCAGCCCGGCCGTGGGCATCTGGGACCGAACCGGCAAGCTCGCGTATTTCGGGCCGTACAGCGAAGGGCTGACGTGTAACGCCAATAACAGTTTTATCGAGCCGATCCTGAAAGCCCTTGAAGCTGGGCGAGAGGTGAATGCCACGCACACCCTGGCGGTGGGCTGCTATTGTTCGTGGTCGAAAGATTTGTAGCTCGCCACCCACTCTCGGTAAGGAATGTCCATGAAGCGCGTCTTGCGGGTTCTCGCGGTTCTGCTGGTGCTGATCGGCCTCGGTGCGGGCTGGTACGTCTACAGCAAGCAACCCAGCCGCCAGGGCACGGTTGAACTGGCCAACCTGCAAGGCTCGGTCACCGTGCGCTACGACGACCGTGGCGTGCCGCATATTCGCGCCGAGAACGAGACCGACCTGTATCGCGCCCTGGGCTACGTGCATGCCCAGGACCGCCTGTTCCAGATGGAGGTCATGCGGCGCCTGGCCCGTGGCGAGTTGGCCGAGGTGCTCGGGCCGAAGCTGCTGGAGACCGACAAGCTGTTCCGCAGCCTGCGCATTCGCGACCGCGCCGCCACCTACGTGGCGCAGCAGGACCATGAGTCGGCGCATTGGAAGGCCCTGCAAGCCTATCTGGACGGGATCAACCAATATCAGGACAGCCACGCCCGCCCGATGGAGTTCGACGTGCTGGGCATCCCCAGGCGCCCGTTTACCGCCGAGGACACCATCAGCGTCGCCGGGTACATGGCCTACAGTTTTGCCGCTGCATTTCGTACCGAACCCTTGCTGACTTACCTGCGCGACCAATTGGGCAGCGATTACCTGAAAGTCTTCGACCTCGACTGGCAACCCAAGGGCGCCCTCAACCTCGCCGACAGTGACTGGAAAACCCTCGACGCCCTCGCAGCCCTGAGCGAGCAGGCGTTGGCCGACAGCGGCTTGCCGCAATTCGAGGGCAGCAACGCCTGGGCCATCAGTGGCAGTCGCACCAAGAGCGGCAAACCGCTGCTGGCGGGTGACCCGCATATCCGCTTCTCGGTGCCATCGGTGTGGTACGAGGCGCAACTGTCGGCGCCGGGGTTTGAGCTGTATGGCTACCACAACGCGCTGGTTCCCGTGGCCTTCCTCGGGCACAACCTGGATTTCGGTTGGAGCCTGACCATGTTCCAGAACGACGACCTCGACCTGATCGCCGAAAAGGTCAACCCGGACAACGCCAACCAGGTCTGGTACCACGGCCAGTGGGTCGACATGACCCGCAGCGAGCAACAGATCGCCGTAAAAGGCCAGGCACCGGTCAGCCTCACCCTACGCCAGTCGCCCCACGGCCCGATCGTCAATGACGTGCTTGGCGAGAACGGCGGCAAGACGCCGATTGCCATGTGGTGGGCGTTCCTTGACACCCAGAACCCGATCCTCGAAGGTTTCTACCAGCTCAACCGCGCCGACACCCTGGCCAAGGCGCGCGCGGCGGCGGCCAAGGTGTCGGCACCGGGGCTGAATATCGTGTGGGCCAATGCCAAGGGCGATATCGGCTGGTGGGCGGCGGCACAGTTGCCGATTCGCCCGGCAGGTACCAACCCAGGTTTTATCCTCGACGGCAGCACCGCCCAGGCCGACAAGCCGGGCTTCTACCCCTTCAGCGCCAACCCCCAGGAAGAAAACCCGGCGCGTGGCTATGTGGTGTCGGCCAATGCCCAGCCAGTATCGCCCACCGGCATGGAAATCCCCGGCTATTACAACCCCGCCGACCGTGGCCAGCAGTTGAACGCGCAGTTGAGCGACAAGAGCGTGAAGTGGGATGTGAACAACAGCCAGGCCCTGCAACTGGGCACCACCACCGCCTTCGGCCCGCGCCTGCTCGCGCCGCTGTTGCCGGTACTGCGCGAGGTGGTCACGGACCCGGCGCAGTTGAAGCTGGTGGAACAGCTTGCCAGTTGGAAGGGTGACTACCCGCTGGATTCCACCAGCGCCACGCTGTTCAACCAGTTCCTGTTCAACCTCGCCGACACGGCTTTCCACCCGAAACTGGGCGACGGTATGTTCAAGACCCTGCTCACGACCCGCGTGATCGACGCCGCCCTGCCCCGCCTGGCTGCCGACCCGGCCTCGCCCTGGTGGGACGGCAAGCGCGCCGACAGTGTCAAGCGGGCCTGGGACAACAGCCTCGCGCACCTCAAGGCCACCTTCGGCGATGACCCGACGCAATGGCAATGGGGCAAGGCCCATACCCTGACCCACGGTCATCCGCTGGGCTCACAGAAACCCTTGGACCTGATCGTCAACGTCGGCCCGTTCCCGGCCCCCGGCACCCACGAAGTGCCGAACAACCAGTCGGCCGTCATCGGCCCCGCGCCATGGCCAGTGACCTACGGCCCTTCGACCCGCCGTCTGATCGACTTCGCCGATGTGGCCCATGCACTGACGATCAACCCGGTCGGACAAAGCGGTGTGCCGTTTGACAAGCACTATGGCGACCAGGCAGAGACCTATATCGAAGGCGGTTACGAGCAGGCGCATTTCAGTGATGAGGAAGTCACGGCGAATACGCGCGGCACCTTGAAGCTACTACCGGCGCGGTAGCCCTATGCAAGCCAACGCCTACAGTTGGTCTACGCCGTTGCTGGGGGCGCGAAGTTGAGCCGAAACTGCTGCGGCGTCACCCCCAGGCGGCGATTGAACACACTGCGCATGTGCTGGGCATCGCGAAAACCGCATTGGTACGCCACGGTTTTCAATGGCGCGTGAGTACTTTCAAGCATCACCCGCGCCGCATCCACCCGCGCCCGCTCAACAAATTCCGCAGGCGTAACCTGCGCCTCCCGGGCAAACACCCGAGAAAAATTGCGCGCGCTCATATTGGCGGCCCTTGCCAGGTCGGCGATGGTCAGATCCCCGGTCAAATTCGCCAATACATACAGCTGCACCAGCGCTACCGCCGATGTGGTTTCGGCGTGGGGTGTAAGAAACGGGCTGAACTGCGACTGCCCGCCCGAACGCTGGGTGAACACCACCAGGCGCTTGGCCACGCTCAACGCCACTTCCGGGCCGTGGTCCTGGGCCAGCAGGTACAGCGACAAGTCGATGCCCGCCGTGACGCCGGCCGAGGTGTAGAGGTTGCCGTCCTGCACGTAGAGGCGGTCGGCTTCGACCTGGGCCGAGGGGCACAGACGCGCCAGGTCGGCGGCATCGTTCCAGTGGGTAGTGACGGTTTTGCCATCCAGCAATCCAGCGCGCGCCAGCATGAAAGCGCCGTTGCAGACAGAACCGAAGCGTTGCGCCCTGGCGGTTGCACCCCGTAGCCACTCATCGAACGGCGCGCCGAAATCTTCGAACGGCAGCTGCGGGCCACCGGCGACCAGCAGCAAGTCATAGGCTTGCAGGGCTTCGCTGTAATGCCGATGGGCCTGCAATGCCAAACCGTTGGAGGCGGCCATGGTGCCGTGGCCCAGCCCGATGACCTCTATCTGGTAGTGATCCTGGGGCGGCAGAAAGCGGTTGGCTTCGCAGAACACATCCATGGGACCGGTCACATCCAGTGACTGGACGCCGGGGAAGATCAGGATCGCGACGGTCTTGTGCATGCTCACAGACACCTTTTTCTAGCGGAATAAAATGCAAACCCTGTGGGAGGGGGCTTGCTCCCGATGGCGCTGTATCAGTCAGCAGATGCAGTGCCTGGTACTCAGCAATCGGGAGCAAGCCCCCTCCCACACTGGGATTTTCGCAGGCTTCCAGAGTGATATCGCCCGCTACACCCTAGCCGATTTCCCCTTGGCACGATGTGGCGGCAGATTGGCCGGGATCGCACCCTCGTCACCCTGGCCGCTTCACGGGCGCGCGACCAGACTGGATGCTTTCCAGAGGAGAACACCATGACCACCACCATCGCCGGCATCAAGATCCCGGACAGCGCCCTGGCCAAGGCCACCACCGAATACATCCGCGACATCGAATCCGACCTGCTCTACCACCACTCGCGCCGGGTGTTCCTGTTCGGCGCCTTGAGCGGTGAGCGCAAGCAGTTGGCCTACAACCCGGAGCTGCTTTACGTCGGCGCCATGTTCCATGACCTGGGCCTGGTGGAAGGCCATCGCAGTGACGACGAACGCTTCGAAGTGGACGGCGCCAACGCCGCCGCGGCCTTTCTCAAGCCTTACGGGCTGAGCGACGACGATATCGAACAGGTGTGGCTGTCCATCGCCCTGCACACCACGCCGGGCGTACCGCAGCACCTGCGCCCGACCGTGGCCCTGGTGACAGCCGGCGTCGAAATGGACGTGCTGGGCATGGACTACGCCGCGTTCAGCAGCGTGCAGCGCGACGCCGTGGTGCATGCGCATCCACGCGGTGAAGGGTTCAAGGAGTGCATCATCTGCGCGTTTGCCGACGGCTTGCGCCATCGCCCGCAGACCACGTTTGGCAACGTGAAGACGGATGTGCTGGTGGATCAGGAGCCGGGGTTCAAGCCGATGAATTTTGTCGAGGTGATTCGCAAGTCGCCGTGGTTGGCGTAGCGGAGTTGAAATGCGATCAAATGTGGGAGGGGCTTGCCCCCGATTGCTGAGTGTCAGTCACTGCATCTATTGACTGACCCACCGCCATCGGGAGCAAGCCCCCTCCCACCTTTAGACCGGCGCTGGAGCCCGACGCTTGTCTGGTTGCTGCCAACCATCGGCAGCGGCTTCTTCGATGGCTTGCTGGATGGCCTTCTTGCGCATCTCTTCGGCACGTCGGCTGAAGAACCACACCAGGAAGGTCACCAGCGACACCGCCAGCAGAATCAGGCTGGCCACGGCGTTGATCTCGGGTTTTACCCCAAGGCGCACGGCCGAGAACACTTCCATCGGCAACGTCGTAGAGCCCGGGCCCGAGACGAAGCTGGCCAGTACCAGGTCATCCAGGGACAGTGCGAACGACATCATGCCGCCCGCCGCCAACGACGGCGCGATCATCGGGATGGTGATCAGGAAGAACACCTTCCACGGCCGCGCGCCCAGGTCCATCGCCGCTTCTTCGATCGACAGGTCCAGCTCACGCAAGCGCGCCGATACCACCACCGCCACATACGCCGCACAGAACGTGGTGTGGGCGATCCAGATGGTGACGATGCCACGCTCCTGGGGCCAGCCGATCATCTGCGCCATGGCCACGAACAGCAGCAGCAGCGACAGACCGGTGATCACTTCCGGCATCACCAACGGTGCGGTCACCAGGCCGCCGAACAGCGTGCGGCCCTTGAACTGGCTGATGCGCGTCAGCACAAACGCCGCCAACGTACCCAGCGCAACGGCAGCCACCGCCGTGTAGCAGGCGATTTCCAGGGAGCGCGCCACCGAGCCCATCAACTGGGTGTTGTCCAGCAGGCCCACGTACCACTTGATCGACCAACCGCCCCACACCGTTACCAGCTTGGATTCGTTGAACGAGTAGATCACCAGGATCAGCATCGGCAGGTAGATGAACAACAACCCCGCCACCAGCATGAAGCTTGAGAAACTGACGCGCTTCATATCTTGCCCTCCATCTCTTTGGCTTGGCTGCGGTTAAACAGAATGATGGGCACGATCAGGATCGCCAGCATCACTACCGCCAGGGCAGACGCCACCGGCCAGTCACGGTTGTTGAAGAACTCTTGCCACAACACTTTACCGATCATCAGGGTTTCCGGGCCGCCGAGCAGTTCCGGGATCACGAACTCGCCCACCACCGGGATAAACACCAGCATGCAGCCGGCGATGATGCCGTTCTTGGACAGCGGCACGGTGATTTTCCAGAAGCTGTTGAAGGTGCTCGAACCGAGGTCCGATGCGGCTTCCAGCAGGCTCTGATCATGCTTCACCAGGTTGGCGTACAGCGGCAGGATCATGAACGGCAGGTACGAATAGACCACGCCGATATACACCGCGATGTTGGTGTTGAGGATCTGCAGCGGCTCGTTGATCAACCCCATGGACATCAGGAAGCCATTGAGCAAACCGTTGTTGCTGAGGATGCCCATCCACGCATACACGCGGATCAGGATCGCGGTCCAGGTCGGCATCATGATCAGCAGCACCAGCACGGTCTGCATCTCTTTGCGCGCAGTGGCAATGGCGTAGGCCATCGGGTAGCCGATCAGCAGGCACAGCAGCGTGCTGAAGAACGCCATTTTCAGCGAGCCCAGGTACGCCGCGATGTACAGCTCATCACCTGCCAGCAAACTGTAGTTGGCCAGGTTCAGCACCACCTGCAGCTTCTGTTCGACGTAGGTGTAGATCTCGGTGTACGGCGGGATCGCTACGTCGGCTTCGGCGAAGCTGATTTTCAAGACGATGAAAAACGGCAGGGCGAAAAACAGGAACAGCCACAGGAACGGAATCCCGATGACCACCTGCTTGCCACTGGGGACGATGCGGTGCAAGCGCCGCTTGAGCTTCTTCATGTTCATGTGCGCAGTACCACGCCGCTGTCGTCTTCCCACCACACGTACACCTGGTCACCCCAGGTTGGGCGCTGGCCACGGCGTTCGGCGTTGGCGACGAAGGACTGCACCAGCTTGCCGCTTGGCAGCTCGACGTAGAACACCGAGTGGCCGCCCAGGTAGGCGATGTCGTGCACCTTGCCGCTGGACCAGTTGTGCTCGCAGGTCGGCATTTCCGTGGTGACCAGCAGTTTTTCCGGGCGGATGGCGTAGGTCACCGACTTGTCTTCCACCGAGGTGGCGATGCCGTAGCCCACGTAGATGTCGCGGTCCAGGTCCGGGCACTTGAGCACCGCGTGGCCTTCGGCGTCGTCCACCACCTGGGTGTCGAAGATGTTGACGTTACCGATGAATTCGCACACCAGGCGGCTGGTCGGCGTCTCGTAGATGTCGATCGGGCTGCCGATCTGGGCGATCCAGCCCAGGTGCATGATCGCGATGCGCTCGGCCATGGTCATGGCCTCTTCCTGGTCGTGCGTCACCATCACGCAGGTCACGCCGACGCGCTCGATGATCTCTACCAGTTCCAGTTGCATCTGCGAGCGCAGCTTTTTATCGAGAGCGCCCATCGGCTCATCGAGCAGCAGCAGTTTCGGGCGCTTGGCCAGTGAGCGCGCCAACGCCACACGCTGACGCTGGCCACCGGACAACTGGTGCGGCTTGCGCTTGGCGTACTGGCTCATCTGGACCAGCTTGAGCATTTCGGCCACGCGGGCATCGACCTCGGCCTTGGGAATCTTGTCCTGTTGCAGGCCGAACGCGATGTTCTGCGCTACGGTCATGTGCGGGAACAAGGCGTAGGACTGGAACATCATGTTGATCGGCCGCTCGTAGGGCGGCATATCGGTGATGTCCACACCGTCGAGGTAAATCCGACCTTCAGTCGGGCGCTCGAAGCCCGCGAGCATGCGCAGCAGGGTGGACTTGCCCGAACCCGAACCGCCGAGCAAGGCGAAGATCTCGCCTTTCTTGATTTCCAGGGACACATCGTCCACGGCAATCGTCTCGTCGAACTTCTTCGTGACCCGGTCGATTTTGACCAGCACCTTTTTCGGTGTCTGGTCGCCCTCGAGGGCTTTCTTATAGGCGCCGGAGGCAACTGCCATTTACGAAACTCCCAAAAAAGAGTGCAGTTCGCCCGAGGCGGGCGAACCCAGGATAGTGTGAGCCTTACTTACCCGTCTTGACCTTGGTCCAGCTACGGGTCATTAAACGCTGCACTTTCGGGGGTAGCTCGAAGTTGACGAATGTCCTGTCGAGAACCGCCTGCGGTGGGTAAACCGCTTCGTCGGTGCGTATCGATTGCTCCATCAGCTTGTCCGCCCCTGGGTTAGGGTTGGCGTAGCCGACGGTGTCACTGACCTGAGCGATCACCTCAGGTTTCAGCAAATAGTTGATGAAGGCGTGGGCTTCCTTGACGTTGGTGGCATCCTTGGGAATCGCCAGCACGTCAAACCACAGGTTGCCGCCTTCCTTCGGAATTGCGTAGGCGATGTTCACGCCTTTGCCCGCTTCGCTTGCGCGAGCCTTGGCCTGGAACACATCGCCGGAGAACCCGGCGGCTACGCAGATGTTGCCGTTGGCCAGGTCGGAGATGTATTTGGAAGAATGGAAGTAGGTCACGTAGGGCCGCACTTTGAGCAGCTTTTCTTCGGCCTTCTTGTAGTCGTCCGGGTTGGTGCTGTTAGGGTCCAGGCCCATGTAGTTAAGCACTGCCGGCAGCATTTCATCCGCCGAGTCCATGAACGACACACCGCAGGTGGCCAGCTTCTTCATGTTTTCCGGTTCGAACAACACGGCCCAGGAGTCGATCTTGTCGACGCCCAGCACTTCCTTCACTTTGTCGACGTTGTAACCGATGCCATTGGTACCCCACAGGTACGGCACGGCGTACTGATTGCCCGGGTCGTTCTTCTCCAGGCGCTTGAGCAACACCGGATCCAGGTTGGCGTAATTCGTCAGCAGCGACTTGTCGAGCTTCTGGAACGCACCGGCCTTGATCTGCTTGCCGAGGAAGTGGTTGGACGGCACCACCACGTCATAGCCGGTACGCCCGGCCAGTAACTTGCCTTCCAGGGTTTCGTTGGAATCAAACACGTCATACACGGGTTTGATGCCGGTGGCCTTTTCGAAGTTGGCCAGGGTGTCGGGACCGATGTAGTCCGACCAGTTATAAATATGCACGGTCGGTGCGGCCTGCACGCTGACAGCCAGCGTGATACCTGCACCTACCAGCAAGGCTTGGCGAAATAAAGAAATTGGCAAGTGGAGGTCCTCTTAAATAGTTGGGCCTTAAAGTTGTTGCCCGGCAACAAAACCGGCGCGCAACTTACCCTCGATAAACCGATCCGGCAAAACTTTCTGTCATTTATTTGTTTCATTAACCACCGCGGGCTGCGCGGTGGTTAACAAAGACCGGTTTATTTACCGGACTTGATCTTGGTCCAGCTGCGCGTCATTTCACGCTGGGTGGCAGCCGGCAAGTCTGCAATGGCGTAGAGTTTGGCTTGCACATCCGCTGGCGGGTAGATGCCCGGGTCATTGGTGATGTCTTTGTCGACCAGTGCGGTGGCCTTCTCGTTACCGTTCGGGAAACGTACGCTGTTGGTGATCGAAGCCATGACTTCCGGCTTGAGCAGGTAGTTCATGAACTTATAAGCAGCGTCGACGTTTTCGGCATCTTTAGGGATGGCGACCATGTCGAAGAAGCTACCGGCGCCTTCTTTCGGAATGTCGTAGGCCACCTTGACCTTGCCCCCGGCTTCAGCCGCGCGGGACTTGGCCTGCTGGATGTCACCCGAGTAACCCACGGCTACGCAGATGTTGCCGTTGGCCAGGTCGGAGATGTACTTGGACGAGTGGAAGTAGCCAATCGAAGGACGGATTTTCAGGAACAGGTCTTCGGCTTGCTTGAGGTCGGCCTTCTTCTGGCTATCGGTTGGCAAGCCCAGGTAATGCAGCGCGATCGGCAGCATTTCGGTCGGCGAGTCGAGGAAGCTCACGCCGCAGCTCTTGAGCTTGGCGATATTTTCAGGCTTGAGCAGCACGTCCCACGAA
This sequence comes from Pseudomonas sp. BR20, assembly GCF_050780135.1. NCBI lineage: Bacteria > Pseudomonadati > Pseudomonadota > Gammaproteobacteria > Pseudomonadales > Pseudomonadaceae > Pseudomonas > Pseudomonas sp. BR20. The sequence goes on from NZ_CP172012.1 coordinate 6,539,290, forward strand.
TCGATCTTGTCCACGCCCAGCGCGGCCTTGACCTTGTCCGGGTTGTAGCCGATGCCGATCGAACCCCACATGTACGGGAAAGCATGCTTGTTATCCGGGTCGCTGACCGACACGGCTTTAAGCAGGGAGGTGTTCAGGTTGCCGTAGTTGGACAGTTTGGACTTGTCCAGCTCCTGGTAGACACCGGCCTTGATCTGCTTGGCGAGGAAGTTGTTCGACGGTACGACGATGTCGTAACCGGACTTGCCTGCCAGCAACTTGGCTTCGAGTGTCTCGTTGCTGTCAAAAACGTCGTACACCACTTTAATGCCCGACTCTTTTTCAAAGTTGGCGATGGTGTCCGGTGCAATGTAGTCGGACCAGTTGTAGACGTGCAGCACTTTATCGTCTGCCTGGGCCGCGCCCGCCATTGCGCCCATCAGGGACAAGGCGAGGAGGGTCTTGCCAGCGTTCTTCAAACCTAATGCCTTCATTTGGTGATGCTCCAATTTTTTCTTTTTTGGGCCACGTTCTTTTATGTTCAGCGACCCTTCCAGAGGGCAACAAAACAGGGCGACAGTCTGGCAAGTTCAGGGGCCGGCTTTCAACCAAAGCCCCTACTTTTATAACTGCCCGGTGCGCTGCGCACTGAGCCTAGCACTTAGCCCTGCAATGCCGCCAAAGTCAGGTCCAGGCAATGACGAGCCTTGGTCACCAACTCGTCGATTTCAGCCTTGCTGATCACCAGAGGCGGCGAAATGATCATGGTATCGCCCACGGCGCGCATGATCAGGCCATTCTCGAAGCAGAAGGTTCGGCAGATCATACCTACGCCCCGGCCCTCGTAACGCTTGCGCGTCGCCTTGTCCTGAACCAGCTCAATTGCACCGAGCATGCCGACACCGCGCACTTCCCCCACCAACGGGTGATCCGCCAGCTCCCTCAGACGTTTCTGCAAATACGGTGCCGTTTCGTCGTGGACACGGTTAACGATTTTTTCATCGCGCATGATGCGGATGTTTTCCAGGGCCACTGCCGCAGCCACCGGGTGGCCGGAATAGGTGAAGCCGTGGTTGAAATCACCGCCTTCGTTGAGCACGGCCACCACGTCGTCGCGCACGATCAGGCCGCCCATGGGGATGTAACCGGAGGTCAGGCCCTTGGCGATGGTCATCATGTGGGGCTTGAGGTCGTAGAAATCGCTACCGAACCACTCACCGGTACGGCCGAAACCGCAGATCACTTCGTCGGCAACAAACAGGATGTCGTACTTGGCGAGGATTTCCTTGATGCGCGGCCAGTAGCTGTCGGGCGGTACGATCACGCCGCCGGCGCCCTGGATCGGTTCGGCAATAAAGGCACCGACGTTGTCCACGCCCAGTTCCAGGATCTTCTCTTCCAGCTGGTTGGCGGCCCAGATCCCGAACTCTTCGGGGCTCATGTCGCCGCCTTCGCCGAACCAGTACGGCTGGGCGATATGGACGATGCCCGGGATCGGCAAGTCGCCCTGTTCATGCATATAGGTCATGCCGCCCAGGCTGGCGCCAGCCACGGTGGAGCCGTGGTAGCCATTTTTGCGGCTGATGATGGTTTTCTTGTTCGGCTGGCCCTTGATCGCCCAATAGTGGCGGACCATACGCAACATGGTGTCGTTGCCTTCGGAGCCGGAACCGGTGAAGAACACGTGGTTCATGCCGGCAGGCGCGATGTCGGAAATCGCCTTGGCCAACTCCAGTACAGGTGGGTGAGCGGTCTGGAAGAACAGGTTGTAGTACGGCAGTTCTTTCATTTGCTTGGCGGCGGCGTCGGCCAGTTCATCGCGACCGTAACCGATCGCCACGCACCACAGGCCGGCCATGCCGTCGAGGATCTTGTTGCCTTCGCTGTCCCACAGGTAAACGCCGTGGGCTTTGGTGATGATCCGTGGGCCTTTCTCTTTCAATTGCTTGAAGTCGCTGAACGGCGCCAGGTGGTGATCACTGCTCAAGGCTTGCCATTCACGGGTTTGCGGGTTGTTGCTGGACATACCAATCTCCTAGACTTTTCAGTGAAGGGCGCACAGGTTTCCCCGTGCGCCCGGCGCATCAGACGGCGAAGAGCAGGAATTCCCGCTCCCACGAACTGATCACGCGCTTGAAGTTTTCATGCTCGGCCCGCTTGACCGCGACGTAGCCTGTGATGAATTTCTGACCCAGGTATTTCTCGATGGTCTTGCTGTTTTCCATACGCTCCAGGGCGTCTTCGATGGTCAACGGCAGGCGCAGGTTGCGGCGCTCGTAACCACGCCCCACCACCGGGGCGCTCGGGTTATGGCCTTCGACCATGCCGATGTAGCCACACAGCAGGCTGGCGGCAATCGCCAGGTACGGGTTGGCGTCGGCGCCCGGCAGGCGGTTTTCCACGCGACGGTTCTGCGGGCCGGCATCCGGGACGCGCAGGCCGACGGTGCGGTTTTCTTCGCCCCACTCCACGTTCACCGGCGCCGAGGTGTCGGGCAGGAAGCGACGGAACGAGTTCACGTTGGGAGCAAACAGCGGCAGCAATTCAGGGATAAACTTCTGCAGACCGCCAATGTGGTTGAGGAACAGTTGGCTCATGGTCCCGTCTTCGTTAGAGAAGACGTTCTTGCCGGTGGCGATGTCGATGATGCTCTGGTGCAGGTGCATCGCGCTGCCGGGCTCGCCGGTCATCGGCTTGGCCATGAAGGTGGCCGCCACGTCGTGCTTGAGCGCGGCTTCACGCATGGTGCGCTTGAACACCAGGATCTGGTCGGCCAGGGACAAGGCATCACCGTGACGGAAGTTGATTTCCATCTGCGCCGTGCCGTCTTCGTGGATCAGGGTGTCGAGGTCCAGCTCCTGCAGCTCGCACCAGTCATAGACGTCTTCGAACAACGGGTCGAATTCGTTGGCTGCTTCTATAGAGAAGGACTGGCGGCCGGTCTCCGGACGCCCGGAACGACCGATCGGCGGTTGCAGCGGGAAGTCGGGGTCTTCGCAGCGTTTGGTCAGGTAGAACTCCATCTCAGGCGCCACGATGGGCTGCCAGCCTTTGTCGGCGTAGAGCTTGAGGACTTTCTTGAGTACGTTGCGCGGCGACAGCTCGATCGGGTTGCCTTGCTTGTCGTAGGTGTCGTGGATCACCTGGGCGGTCGGCTCGATGGCCCAGGGCACCAGGAACACCGCGTTCTGGTCGGGGCGGCAGATCATGTCGATGTCCGCCGGGTCGAGCAATTCGTAATAGATGTCGTCTTCGACATAGTCGCCGGTCACGGTCTGCAACAGAACGCTCTCGGGCAGGCGCATGCCTTTTTCGGCGATGAACTTGTTGGTCGGCGAGATCTTGCCCCGGGTGATACCGGTCAGGTCGCCAATCATGCATTCGACTTCTGTGATCTTGTGGTCTTTCAACCAATCGGTGAGCTGGTCGAGGTTGTTACTCATAAATGCCTCTGGGCTGGGTTTCCTGGCATCCATTAAAGGCCAGGCGTTGGTTGACGCAGCATCCGCGTCGTTTTTTCGTTCAGGGTAGGAGCTTACCTGCCATTTGCTGCAACGTTGCATTCCTCAAGCCAAAGTCGTGCAGAATCATGAGCAGCCGCGCAGAGGAGAGTCGGTCAGTGGCAGTCGAAGTGGCAAAGAGGAGAGCGGATGGGCCGTCAAGAATATTGGCCGGTGCGTGGGCATTCACACGGGACGAACGGACTGCGGACAAAGCCTGGCTGAAGCAGGCTGAGACGCCGAGTGGCGGCAGGCGAGACATGAAGCACCCCGGTATTATTGCTGTTATGGGTTTGAATCGAGCTTAGCCTTGTTCATTTTTTTACACAACACCCCCGTAAAAAATACAACACGGCCCGCTCAAGCCTGCGAGTCCCAAGGCCGTCAAACCGAAAAAACCGCCCCAAAAAGCCCCAAAAATGCCGTCACGGCGCTTTTTTAGGGCAAAAAAGGCCTCGCTTGACTTCGGCATGCCGTTCGGGTTGACTGAAACCAGAAAAGATCAATGATTGATATTTTTAACAACAAAGGTGTTGCATCATGTCGGTACCCCCGCGTGCCGTTCAGCTTAACGAAGCGAACGCGTTCCTTAAGGATCATCCTGAGGTTCTGTACGTAGACCTTCTAATTGCGGATATGAATGGTGTGGTGCGCGGTAAGCGCATCGAACGCACCAGCCTCCACAAGGTTTACGAGAAGGGCATTAACCTGCCTGCCTCTTTATTTGCCCTGGATATCAATGGCTCGACGGTGGAAAGCACCGGCCTGGGCCTGGACATCGGTGATGCTGACCGAATCTGTTATCCGATCCCTGACACCCTGTGCAATGAACCCTGGCAAAAGCGCCCTACCGCGCAACTGCTGATGACCATGCACGAACTTGAAGGTGAACCTTTCTTCGCCGATCCGCGCGAAGTGCTCCGCCAAGTTGTAAGCAAGTTTGACGACCTCGGTCTGACCATCTGCGCCGCCTTCGAGCTTGAGTTCTACCTGATCGACCAGGAGAACGTGAACGGCCGCCCACAACCGCCCCGCTCGCCGATCTCCGGCAAACGCCCGCACTCGACACAGGTCTACCTGATCGACGACCTCGACGAATATGTCGACTGCCTCCAGGACATCCTGGAAGGTGCCAAAGAGCAAGGCATCCCGGCCGACGCCATCGTCAAGGAAAGTGCCCCGGCGCAGTTCGAAGTGAACCTGCACCACGTGGCCGACCCGATCAAGGCCTGCGACTACGCAGTACTGCTCAAGCGCCTGATCAAGAACATCGCCTACGACCATGAGATGGATACCACCTTCATGGCCAAGCCTTACCCAGGCCAGGCAGGTAACGGTTTGCACGTACACATCTCGATCCTGGACAAGGACGGCAAGAACATCTTTGCCAGCGAGGATCCCGAGCAGAACGCCGCATTGCGTCACGCGATCGGCGGTGTGCTCGAGACCCTACCCGCCCAAATGGCGTTCCTGTGCCCTAACGTCAACTCCTACCGTCGTTTCGGCGCACAGTTCTACGTGCCGAACTCGCCGTGCTGGGGCCTGGACAACCGCACCGTGGCGATTCGCGTACCGACCGGCTCGTCCGACGCCGTACGGATCGAACACCGCGTGGCCGGTGCCGACGCCAACCCTTACCTGCTGATGGCTTCGGTCCTGGCAGGCGTGCACCACGGTCTGACCAACAAGATCGAACCGGGCGCACCCGTGGAAGGCAACAGCTACGAGCAGAACGAACAGAGCCTGCCGAACAACCTGCGCGATGCCCTGCGCGAGTTGGACGACAGCGAGGTGATGGCCAAGTACATCGATCCTAAATACATCGATATCTTCGTCGCCTGTAAGGAAAGTGAGCTGGAAGAGTTCGAACACTCCATCTCTGACCTTGAGTACAACTGGTACCTGCATACCGTGTAAGCGGTTGCTGCATTGAAAAAACGCTGCGGGCCTTTGGCCTGTGGCGTTTTTTTATGGGTTTCTTCCGGTAGATCGAGTTGGCCTCATCGGGGGCAAGCCCCCTCCCACATTTGAATGTATTCACAGATCAAAGTGTGGGAGGGGTCTGGAAGACAACACTCCTTCCTGCTCATACAATGCCCGCTGCCTTGTAGGAGACTTCCATGCCCACCCGCCCCGCCGCCCCTCGCAAACCCCGTGCCCGCAGCCAGGCGCGGATCGACGCGATTCTCGATGCCGCCCGCACCTTGCTGGCCGCCGAAGGCGTGGCGAGTTTGTCGATCTACAGCGTGGCCGAGCGCGCGCAGATTCCGCCGTCGTCGGTGTATCACTTTTTCGCCGGTGTGCCGGCGCTGCTGGAGGCGTTGACGGCGGATGTGCATGCCGCATTCCGTGCGGCCATCCAGGCGCCCATCGACCACGATTCACTCAAGCATTGGCGCGATCTGTCCTGCATCGTCGAACAACGCATGCTCACCATCTACGATCAGGACGCCGCCGCGCGCCAGTTGATCCTGGCGCAGCATGGCCTCACCGAAGTGACCCAGGCCGACCGCCAGCATGATCTGGAACTGGGCGATCTGATGTTCAAGGTGTTCAACCGCCATTTCGAAGTGCCGACACTGCCCAGCGATGTGGATGTGTTCGCTCTGGCGCTGGAGCTGAGCGACCGCGTGTATGCGCGCTCGGTGCATCAGCATGGGCTCATCACGCCGCGTATGGCGGAGGAAGGGATGCGGGTTTTTGATGCGTATGTGGGGCTGTATTTGCCGGCGTATCTGCCTAAGCGCTGAATCCTGGGTTGGCTGGGCCGGCCTCATCGGGGGCAAGCCCCCTCCCACATTTTGAATGTGTTCACAGATCAATATGTGGGAGGGGCGGTGCGACGATTCGACTTGCCCCCGATGACGGCCTCAAGAGCGACGCAAATCACAACTTGGCGATCGACACCTCAGTCGACTTCACGAAGGCAATCACTTCACTGCCGATCACCAGCTCCAGCTCTTTGACCGAGCGGGTGGTGATCACGGAAGTGACGATACCGGACGCGGTCTGCACGTCGATTTCCGACAGCACATCGCCGACTACGATTTCCTTGATGGTGCCTTTGAACTGGTTACGCACGTTGATGGCTTTAATAGTCATGGTGTTCTTCCTTCTCGGGACAAGTGAGTTATTGAGCCCAACGCAATTGCGTAGGCAGCGGTGAAACAGGTTCGGGGTCCGGCGGCGTGCCGGGCAACGACAGCACACGGTTGAGCACTTCGGCTTCCAGCGCCGCCAGACGATGTGAGCCACGGGTCCGTGGGCGCGGCAGATCGACGATCAGGTCGAGGCCGATCTCGCCGTCTTCGATCAGGATTACCCGGTCGGCAATGGCCACGGCTTCGCTGACGTCATGGGTCACCAGCAACACGGTGAAACCGTGCTTTTGCCAAAGGTTTTCGATCAGTTGCTGCATCTCGATGCGGGTCAGGGCGTCCAACGCACCCAGCGGCTCATCCAGCAGCAGCAAGCGCGGCTGGTGGATCAGCGCACGAGCCAGGGCCACGCGTTGCTTCTGGCCACCGGACAAGGCCGCTGGCCACTCATTGGCACGTTCGGCCAGGCCGACCGCTTCCAGGGCTTCCAAGGCTTTAGGGCGCCAGTTGCCTTTGAGGCCCAAGCCGACGTTGTCGATGATCTTTTTCCAAGGCAGCAGGCGCGCTTCCTGGAACATCAACCGCGTGTCTTCAATCGCCTCGCTCAGCGGCGCCGAACCGGCCAGCAGCTCGCCGCCGCTGGCTTTGTCCAGGCCGGCCAACAAGCGCAGTAACGTACTTTTACCGCAGCCACTGCGACCGACCACGGCCACGAACTGGCCCGCTGGAATGTGCAGATCGATTTCCTTGAGCACTTCCCGCGCGCCGAAGGCCTTGCGCAATTTGCGCACCGCCAGGGGAATCCCTTTCAGCAGGCGCGGAGGTTGTTGAGCGGTCATGCCGCACCTCCTTTATTGACTTGATACGCCGGGTGCCAGCGCAGCCAAACACGCTCCAGACCGCGAGCGGCCAGGTCGGCCAGTTTGCCGAGGATGGCGTACATCACGATGGCCAACACCACTACGTCGGTTTGCAGGAATTCGCGGGCGTTCATCGCCAGGTAACCAATGCCGGAGCTGGCAGAGATGGTTTCCGCCACGATCAGCGTCAGCCACATAAAGCCCAGGGCAAAGCGCACGCCCACCAGGATCGACGGCAGCGCGCCCGGCAGGATCACTTGCCAGAACAGGCTGAAACCGGACAAGCCATAGCTGCGCGACATTTCCACCAGCGCCGGGTCGACGTTGCGGATGCCGTGGTAAGTGTTGAGGTAGATCGGGAACAGCGTGCCGAGGGCCACCAGGAAAATCTTTGCGGTCTCGTCGATGCCGAACCACAGGATCACCAGCGGAATCAGCGCCAAATGCGGCACGTTGCGGATCATCTGCACCGAGCTGTCCAGCAGGCGTTCGCCCCACGTCGACAGGCCGGTGATAAACCCCAGCGCCAGGCCGATGCTGCCACCGATCACAAAGCCCAGGCCGGCACGCCAGCCACTGATAGCCAGGTGCGTCCAGATTTCGCCGCTGCGCACCAGGTTGACCCCGGCCTCAATCACCGCGCTGGGCGCCGGCAGAATACGCGTCGACAACCAGCCCGCCGACACCGACAACTGCCACACCGCCAACAACAGAATCGGCAGCACCCAAGGCGCCACGCGATGGCTCAATTTCTCAAAATTCATGGCGCCGCCTCAGCTCTGTGACGCAGCTTTGGGAAGGATGTCGTTGGCGACCATTTCGCCGAACGGGCTCACGTAACCGGCGCTTTTCGGCAACTCCGGACGTTCGATATCCAGGTGCGGGAACAGCAGCTCGGCAACCCGATACGACTCTTCCAGGTGTGGATAACCGGAGAAGATGAAGGTGTCGATGCCCAGCGCTGCGTACTCCTTGACCCGTTCTGCAACCGTCGGACCATCGCCCACCAGCGCGGTGCCCGCACCGCCACGCACCAGGCCGACGCCGGCCCACAGGTTGGGGCTGACTTCCAGATTGTCGCGGTTACCGCCATGCAAGGCCGCCATGCGCTGCTGGCCGACGGAATCGAAACGCGCCAGGGAAGCCTGGGCACGGGCGATGGTGTCGTCGTCCAGATGGGAGATCAGTTTGTCGGCGGCTTTCCAGGCTTCATCGTTGGTTTCGCGCACGATCACATGCAGACGAATACCAAAGCGCACGGTGCGCCCGAGTTTCGCCGCCTTGGCCCGCACCTGTTCGATCTTCTCGGCGACCGCGGCCGGTGGCTCGCCCCAGGTCAGCACCATCTCCACTTGTTCGGCGGCCAGGTCCTGGGCCGCTTCGGAGGAACCGCCGAAGTACAGCGGCGGGCGTGGTTGCTGGATCGGTGGGTAGAGCAACTTGGCGCCTTTGACGCTGATGTGCTCGCCGTCGTAATCCACGGTTTCGCCTTCCAGCACGCGGCGCCAGATACGGGTGAATTCCACCGAAGCCTGATAACGCTCTTCGTGACTGAGGAACAAGCCATCGCCGGCCAGCTCTTCCGGGTCACCACCGGTCACGAGGTTGAACAGCGCGCGGCCGCCGGACAGGCGGTCCAGGGTCGCGGCCTGGCGCGCCGCCACCGTGGGGGAAATGATCCCGGGGCGCAGTGCGACAAGAAATTTCAAACGCTGGGTCACCGGGATCAGCGAGGCGGCCACCAACCACGAGTCTTCGCAGGAGCGACCAGTGGGGATCAGCACCCCGCCGAATCCCAGGCGGTCAGCGGCCTGGGCCACTTGCTGCAGATAACCGTGATCAACGGCGCGAGCGCCTTCGGCGGTGCCAAGGTAATGGCCGTCGCCGTGGGTAGGCAGGAACCAGAAAATAGTGAGGCTCATGGAGTTGTCTCCTGAAGAAATCGGATTACGGCGCTTTAGCCACGGCAGCAGGTGGCGTCCAGATCACGTCCTTGATGCTCAAGGGCTTGGGGATCAATTTGAGTTGGTAGAAGCTGTCGGCGATTTTCTGCTGGGCCGCCACCACTTCCGGGGTCAGGAACAGCGCGCCGTAGCCCTGGCGTTTTACCGAGGTCAGGGTGATGTCAGCGGGCAGGCCGAGCAGTGGTGCGACCTGCTCGGTCACTTCCTGAGGGTTGGCCTTGGACCACTCGCCCACCGCGCGCACTTCTTCGATCAGCGCCTTGACCACTTCAGGGTGCTTTTCGGCGTACGGCTTGGTGGCCAGGTAGAACTGGTGGTTGTCGGCGATGCCGGTGCCGTCACGCAGGGTGCGCGCTTGCAGTTGTTTCTCGGCGGCGGCCTGGTACGGGTCCCAGATCACCCACGCATCCACGCTGCCACGCTCGAAGGCGGCACGGGCATCGGCGGGCGGCAGGAAGACGGTCTGCACGTCGGTGTATTTCAGGCCGGCGTCTTCCAGGGCACGCACCAGCAGGTAGTGCACGTTGGAGCCTTTGTTGAGCACGACTTTCTTGCCCTTGAGCTCGGCCACCGATTTGATCGTCGAGTCTTTCGGCACCAGGATCGCTTCACTGGTGGGCGCTGGCGGCTCGTAGGCCACGTAGAGCAGGTCGGCACCGGCGGCCTGGGCGAAGACCGGCGGGGTTTCGCCGGTGACACCGAAGTCGATGGAGCCGACGTTCAGGCCTTCGAGCAGTTGCGGGCCGCCGGGAAACTCGGTCCATTGCACCTGCACACCTTGGGCGGCCAGGCGTTTTTCCAGGGTGCCCTTGGCCTTGAGCAGCACCAGGGTGCCGTATTTCTGGTAACCGATCCGCAGGGTCTCGGCGGCTTGAGCCTGAACGATGGCGCCGAAGGACACAGCCGCAGCAAACAGTGCGACCAGACCACGACGCAAGATGACAGTGCGCATGGCGCTCTCTCCAAATAATGCGATGAGGGGGTTGGCTGCACCTGCTTGGCCGTTGGCGGCTGAGTAAGGTGAGTACATCTATATAGCGGTGAGGCTTACTTAAATGCTCCAGCGAGCACTCAACAAACGTTCATTCAACACATGCGGGTCCAACGGTTTCGGACGACGGGCCATGGCGCCGTAAAGCGTCTCCAGGGCCTCGTGCAAACGGTGTTCGAGGACCGGCACCAGTTGCGCCTGGGCACTGCCTTCGCCGTAGGCGATCTGGCTGTCTTCGGCGAAAATCCCGTGGAGCAATTCCTGGGCTTTGAGGGCCGACAATACCGGCTTCAAGGCGTAGTCCACCGCCAGCATGTGGGCGATGCTGCCGCCGGTAGCCATCGGCAACACAATCTTGTGGGCCAGGGCGCGTTCGGGCAGCAGGTCCAGCACGGTTTTCAACGCGCCGGAGAACGACGCCTTGTACACCGGCGTGGCGATCACCAGGCCATCCGCGTTAGCCACCTGTTGCAGCAGGTCAATGACCTTGGGGCTGTCGAAGCGCGCATGCAGCAAGTCTTCAGCCGGGAAGTCCCGTATCTGGTAACTCACCACTTCAACGCCTTTGTCTTGCAACCACTGACGGGTTTTTTCCAGCAAGACCCCGGAGCGGGAACGCTGGCTGGGACTGCCTCCAAGTGTTACGACCAACATGCAGGAATTCCTTGAGCAAGTGCCGGCGGTTCGCTGTGTGGCGATGGCGCCAAGATGGACAGACCTTATCAGCAGATTCATATATCTATAAATCTTATTTTTTCATTTGTTTATTCTATAAATGCATATGAGATTTATAAGTCGCCAGGCGAAAAAAAAGGCCGTAGAAACGGCCTGAAAACCCCTGCGTGATTCAGCTTCAAAGGCGGTGCATTTACGGACGCTATCGGGAGCAAGCCCCCTCCCACAGTTGACCGCGTTCCCCTGTGGGAGGGGGCTTGCTCCCGATGGCGATATCCGCGTCAACGATTGGGCTGTGGAGTAAGCCGCAAATACGGCTTCACCGCCCGATACCCCTTCGGAAAGCGCTTCTTGATCTCTTCCTCATCCTTGAGCGACGGCACGATCACCACTTCATCACCGTCCTGCCAGTTGGCGGGGGTGGCGACTTTGTAGTTGTCGGTCAGTTGCAGCGAGTCGATGACCCGCAGGATTTCGTGGAAATTGCGGCCGGTGCTGGCCGGGTAGGTGATGGTCAGGCGGACCTTCTTGTTCGGGTCGATCACGAACAAGGAACGCACGCTGAGGGTGTCACTGGCGTTCGGGTGGATCAGGTCGTAGAGGTCCGAAACCTTGCGGTCGGCGTCAGCCAGGATCGGGAAGTTGACGACGGTGCCTTGGGTTTCGTTGATGTCTTCGATCCACTTGTGGTGAGAGTCCACCGGGTCTACCGACAGGGCAATGGCCTTGACGCCGCGCTTGGCGAATTCGTCCTTGAGCTTGGCGGTAAAGCCCAGCTCCGTGGTGCACACCGGGGTGAAGTCCGCCGGGTGGGAAAACAACACACCCCAGCTATCGCCCAGCCATTCGTGGAAACGAATCTTGCCGGCGCTGGAATCCTGTTCGAAGTCGGGGGCGATGTCGCCCAGTCTTAGGCTCATGGTGTGGCTCCTGGTGAGTGCTTATGGAGCCCACTGTGCATGGATTACGGATCATTTAAAAAGAATAAATATCGATTTATCTAGACGATAAAGGAATATTAAAAATGTGTTCATTGGACGTGGGAAATGGGGAGGCGCACCATCGGCTCCAAGGTTCGAGAAGGCCTTGAGACGCTGTACAAAGAGGGGTTCAGGAAGGGCTTGCGGGGGTTTAGCCCGACTTGAAAAGCAAGACACCTTGCCCGGCGTTGCGCCGGGCAAGGTTTACAGTCTTACAACAGCTTTACGCTACTAGAACAGTGGCAGCGAGTAGCTGACGATCAGGCGGTTTTCGTCCTGGTTACGCTGGCCAGCAATGTCGTTGCGCCACATGGCATTTTTCCATGCTACACCGACGTTCTTCAGCGGACCTTCTGGTACGACGTAGGCAACAGTGATGTCACGTTCCCACTCGTTCGCGCCATTAGAGTTTGTTTGGACCTGAGCAACACCAACTCGGCCGCGGGTATCGATATTGTCGCCACGCAGGTAAACCACACCAGCGGTCAAGCCAGGTACGCCAATCTTGGCGAAGTCATATGCGTAGCGAGCTTGCCAGGTACGTTCGCCAGCGCGGGCAAACTTGGCAATCTGCGAGTCAGTGGTCAGGTAGGCCGACGAACCGTCGCCTTGGTTCAACCATGGGAAGTCACTGTCGCCGTTGCTGACTTGGTAACCACCACCGAAGGTGTGACCCGCAACGGTGTACAGGAACAAGCCGCTGTACAGATTATTGTCAACTTTACCTTTGACGATATTCGCGCCAGCGGCGTTAGTACCGTAGTCACCGCTGGTGTAGTAGTTCGCGTCGTTGCTGTTGGCACCATCAGCGCGGCTGTTGAAGTAGCGCAGGTCGGTTTTCAACACACCAGGGCCGATCGCCCAGTTGTGCAGCAAGCCTAGGAAGTGCTGTTTGTAGAACTGATCCAGATTGCCGTAGTAGTACTGGGCAGTCAGGTCTTTGGTGATCTTGTAGTCGCCACCGGCGTAGATAAACTTGTTGCTGTCGCGACCAGCGGCGGTACGGCCGTTGGCACCTGCGAGAGACAGGTTCTCGACGTTGCTGGAGTTACGACCCTTGGCCTTTTCGATCTGACCGGCAACCAGCGTCAGGTCCTTGATGTCGTTAGTGGTGATCTGGCCACCCTGGAAAGTCTGCGGCAGCAGACGACCATCGTTGGTGATGATTACCGGCAGCTTAGGCTGCAAAGTACCCAGTTTCAGTTCGGTCTGGGAAATCTTGGCTTTAGCGGTCAGGCCCAGGCTGGAGTAGTTATCAACGGCTTCGCCATTGGACTTGCTCGGGAAAACCGTGCCGCCGTAAGAGCCGGCGTTGCCAGTCGATGCCGCGGTGGCGCCGTTGGTGCCACCGCCCGAATCCAGACGCACGCCCAGCAGGCCGATAGCGTCAAGACCAAAGCCTACGGTGCCTTGGGTGTAACCGGAGATGAAGCGCAGGTCGAAAGCTTGGCCCCACTCTTCCGACTTGTTCTGCGCGCCGGCCGCTTTAGTAGCGTCGTCACGGTTATCAGTGTTGATGTAGAAGTTACGCAGACCCAGTGTGGCCTTGCTGTCTTCGATGAAACCGGCAGCGCCTGCTTGCTGGGCGATTACGCCCAAAGCTACAGACAGTGCCAAGGTGGACTTCTTCATGTACCGCTCCTCTCATTTCTAATTTTTGTATTTCTTTGGTCTCGGGTCTGACGCCCTTGATCCACAGATGCGCGATTAGCACCGGATAGTGACTGCCAAGTCAATCGTAACCTTGTGTGTCTACTACCTTCGTCTAACCACCGTTGATTTGGTCCCTGCAGGGTAATGAGTTTTTCATACACCCAAAAAGAATTATTTCATTCTTTTTCATACGATTCAGGAATAAGCCTTTCCGTGATGCGGACAGGCGAGCATAGACCATCTGCTCCACAAGCTAATTCCTAAAGGGTATTTATTAGCGCTTTTTTAGAACGATTAGTGTTGACGCTCTGCCGCATACGTCACCCACGATCAAAAAGGCGACGCCATCATGGCCAAAGGCACATCCTCTCGTCAATTTGTTACAGTTTTTGTGTCACTAATAGTTTCTTTTGCTGTCCAAGCCGCCCCTTCGACGATTCAGGTGTGTGTGGAACTCCCACAATCTACCCATAGCCGCCATCCTGTTATCGGCGTCAGATCAAGAATGCTTAAACTTTAGTCGTGCGTGACGGCACGCCAGATTGGCCTGCGACGCGGGCAGGCTCTTACACGAGCCTGCCCAGTGACTTGGGAGGTAGGGCTTTACAAGGCCTTCTCGAAAATCTTCGAGTTACGCTGGTAGTTGTACAGTGAGGCCCGCGCCGACGGCAGACGATCAACGCTGCTCGGCACAAAGCCGCGCTCACGGAACCAGTGGGCAGTCCGCGTGGTAAGTACGAACAAGGTCTTCAAACCCTGCGCCCGGGCACGGGTTTCGATACGCTCCAGCAGCTCATCACCACGCCCGCCATGGCGGTACTCCGGGTTCACCGCCAGGCACGCCAGCTCACCCGCGTCCGAATCGGCGATCTGATACAACGCCGCACAGGCGATGATCATGCCTTCGCGCTCCACCACGCTGAACTGCTCGATCTCACGTTCGAGCACTTCCCGCGAACGGCGTACCAGGATGCCCTGCTCTTCCAGCGGGCTGATCAGGTCGAGCAAACCGCCGACGTCTTCAATCGCCGCCTCGCGCACCAGTTCGAATTGCTCCTGGGCCACCAGCGTACCGCCGCCATCGCGGGTAAACAGCTCGGTGAGCAAGGCGCCATCTTCGGCGTAACTGACGATATGGCTGCGCCCTACCCCACCCCGGCAGGCCTGGGCGGCCGCATCGAGCAATTCGGACTGGTAGTTGCTGCTGCCCAGGCGTTGCAGATGCGCCGGTACTTGTTGCGGGCGCAGTTCGCGCACCAGACGGCCGTTTTCATCGATCAGGCCGAGATCCGCGCCGAACAGCAGCAGCTTGTCGGCCCCCAAGTCGATGGCGGCGCGGGTGGCGACGTCTTCGCAGGCCAGGTTGAAGATCTCACCCGTAGGCGAATAGCCCAGGGGTGACAACAACACAATGGAGCGCTCATCCAGCAGGCGGTTGATGCCCTTGCGGTCGACCCGGCGCACTTCGCCGGTGTGGTGGTAATCCACACCTTCAAGCACGCCAATAGGCCGCGCGGTCACCAGGTTGCCGCTGGCCACCCGTAGGCGCGAGCCCTGCATCGGCGACGAGGCCATGTCCATCGACAAGCGCGCTTCGATGGCGATACGCAGGTGGCCGACCGCGTCGATCACACACTCCAGCGTCGCGGCATCGGTGATGCGCATGCCTTCGTGGTAAGTCGGGATCAGGCCGCGCGCTTCAAGGCGCGCTTCGATCTGAGGGCGCGAACCGTGCACCAGCACCAGGCGCACGCCCAGACTGTGAAGCAGCACCAGGTCGTGGACGATATTGCCGAAGTTCGGATGATCCACACCGTCGCCGGGCAACATGACCACAAAGGTGCAGTCGCGGTGGGCGTTGATGTAGGGCGAAGCATGACGAAGCCAATTAACGTAGTCGGGCATGGAACCTGGGCCTGTAATAAAAAGCAGCCGAAAAAGGATGAGTCGTGAAAACGCACAGCGGGCTGATGGTTATCGTCGGAACAGGCTTGGCGACACGCTCGCTCTCCTTATGTACGAATGGACAGGGGTTAATTTACGCAGGTTTCAGGCAGTAATGTTCGATCAGTTCCCGCAATAGAAGCACTGTAGGCGTCAAGCGTGACATTTCGAGGTACTCGCCCGGTTGATGGGCACAGGCGATGTCGCCAGGCCCCAGCACCAGGGTTTCACAACCAAGGCGCTGAAGATAAGGCGCTTCGGTGCCGAACGCTACTGCTTCGGCACGATGACCGGTCAATCGTTCCGCGACCCGCACCAACTCGGCGTCTTCGGCCTGTTCGAACGGCGGCACTGCGGGGAACAACGGCGCGTAGTCGATCTTGACTTTATGGCGCTCGGCCAGCGGTTCGAGCTTTTGCCGGATAGCCGCACGCAGCACTTCGGGATCCATGCCCGGCAAGGGCCGCAGGTCGAATTCCAGGGAGCATTGGCCGCAGATGCGGTTGGGGTTGTCTCCGCCATGGATACAGCCGAAGTTCATGGTCGGTTGCGGCACGCTGAATTGTGCATTGCGGTACTCGCGCTGCCAGGCCAGGCGCAGGCCGCGCAGCTCACCGATGGCGTCATGCATGGCTTCCAGGGCGCTGTGGCCCAGGCTTGGATCAGACGAATGGCCACTTTGGCCGAGAATGTCGATGCGCTCCATCATCACGCCTTTGTGCAGGCGGATCGGCTTGAGACCGGTCGGTTCGCCGATAACCGCCGCGCGGCCCAGCGGGCGACCCGCTTCGGCCAATGCCCGGGCACCGGACATGGAGCTTTCTTCATCGCAGGTGGCGAGGATCAGCAACGGCTGCTTGAACGGCTGATCCAGCAGCGGCAACACCGCTTCAATCGCCAGCGCGAAAAAGCCCTTCATGTCGCAACTGCCCAATCCTACCCAACGGCCGTCGACTTCCGTCAGCTTGAGCGGATCGGTCTTCCACAACGCCGCGTCATAAGGAACGGTATCGCTATGGCCGGCCAACACCAGACCGCCGGGGCCAGTGCCGAAACTGGCCAGCAGGTTGAATTTGCCGGGGCTGACGGGCTGGATGTCGATGGCGAAACCCAGGTCGCCCAACCAACTGGCGAGCAGATCGATCACCGGGCGGTTAGTCTGGTCGAGAGACGCTTGGGTGCAACTGACCGAAGGCGCGGCAATCAGCGCGGCGAACTGCTCTTTCATGGACGGTAACGGCATGCGCGGTCTCCCTACTTCCCGGATGAGCCCCACTATAGAGCCATCTGCACGACACAATAAACCGTTGCGGCGCGTTGCCGGGCTCAGTCCTGTACACTGCACGACCTTGGCAGCCACTCTTTTTCCCGGCTGCGCTCCCGATTCTGGATTTTCCGGCCATGCAGAAAGAAACCGAAATCAAGCTCCGCGTCAGCCGCGAAACACTCGCCGCGCTGCGTGAGCACCCGTTACTGAAAAAACGCAACAAAAGTGGCTGGGAACGCCGTGAGTTGATGAACCAGTACTTCGACACCCCCGATCGCGACCTGGCCCAGGCCAAAGTCGCCCTGCGCCTGCGCAAGGACGGTGACGACATTATCCAGACCCTCAAGACCCGTGGCCAAAGCGTCGCCGGTTTGTCGGAACGCAACGAGTACAACTGGGACCTGCCCAAAGCCAAGCTCGACGTAAAGAAACTCGACGGCGAGTGCTGGCCCGAGCAGCTGGCCGAGTTGGACAAAAAGACCCTCAAGCCGATCTTCACCACCGACTTCGTGCGCGAACGCGCCGAAATCGCTTGGGGCCGTGGCAAGGCCAAGGTGGTGATCGAAGCCGCCCTGGACCTCGGCCATGTGGTGGTCGGCAAGCAGAAAGAAGAAATCTGCGAGCTGGAACTGGAACTGCGCGAAGGCGAACCGGCTGCCCTGCTGGAGTTGGCCGCCGAGCTGGCCGCCACCCTCGCACTGATGCCGTGTGACATCAGCAAGGCCGAGCGCGGCTACCGCCTGTACGACGCCAGCAGCTACTCCTTGAGCCTGCCGGCACCGCAGATCCACGCCGAAATGCCGCTGGACGACGCCTTCGCCGCAATCATGTGGCACCTGCTCGGCAGCAGCCAGCGCCTGGCCGAGCAATACCGCTTCAATGGCCACTGGCGTTTGCTGCAGGACTGGGTCGACAACCTCGGCGAACTGCGCGCCCTGATCGGCAGCCTTGGCCAGGCCGCACCGCGTCAATCCACCAGCGAACTGCGCAGCGCACTCGATGCACTGCTGGAAGACTGGCGCCCGCTGGTCCAGGCCGGTGACGACGACGAAGACATTCGCAAAGCCGCGCCCGAGCAATTCAGAGAAGAATTGGACGACATACGCTGGGGCCTTTTCTCGCTGAACACGTCGCGCTGGCTAATGGCCCGCACCTGGACCGCCGACCGCAACGTGCGCGGCAACCGCCAGGGCGCCGCGCAAATCACCAACTGGCTTCCGCGCCTGCTGGCTGACGATGCCGTCGCCCTGCAACTGCCGCGCTACCAGCAGCAACCGGAAGACCTGGCAGAGCAACTGCCGCGCATCGAACGCATCCAGGCCTGGCTGCACCATGCGCGTAACGTGGTGGATATTCCGGAACTGGATCGTTTGTACGGCGAGCTGAACAAGCTGGTGCAACTGGCCAACCAGCCGATCACGGATGAGTCGCTGGATGCGCGTATGCATCAGGCGATTGCGGTGTACCAGAACCGTGCCTGGAAGACCCTCCTGCGTCTGTAATATCGCCATCGAGGGCAAGTGGAATCGTCGCGGTACGACGATTCGACTGCCCCGATGAGGCCGGTCAGCGCAATACTGGCAGGCTGGTGGTCGACTTGATCTCAGACAGCGCCACAATCGAGTTGACCTCCTGAATCCCCGGCACCATCGACAGCTTCTCGAAGAAAAACCGCTCGTACGCCTCAATGTCCGACGTCACGATGCGCAGCAGAAAATCCACCGCCCCCATCAGCACATAGCACTCCAAGACTTCGGGAAACCCACGAATCGCTTCGGTGAACTCGGTGAAGTTGGATCGGCCGTGGGCGTTGAGTTTGACCTCGGCGAAGATCTGCGTATTGAGGCCGATCTTCTTGCGATCCAACAGGGTGACCTGGCCGCGAATCACCCCTTCGTCCTTGAGCCGCTGGATGCGCCGCCAGCACGGCGACTGGGACAGGCCCACTTGCTCGGCGATCTGCGCGCTGGACAGCGAGGCGTCCTCTTGCAACAGGGCCAGGATGCGGCGGTCGTAGGCGTCCAACTCGCTGTGCATAGAAATACCTTGAATTCTGGCTATTCTGAATTGATTGATTCGATTAATCGCAAATCAGGCTCATCTTAGATAAGAAATCTCCCGAGGCGAATGTAAAAATTTCTCCAGTCGAATCTGGAGAATCAGCATGCATGTCGTCGAAACCACCCACCCCCAGACCCGCGTTGATGTGTGGGCCGCCAACAGCGCCCATTGTCGGGCGCATTACCAGATCGTCGCCGAAGCGGAGCCCGATGTGTTGTGTCGGGTACTCAACTATTTTGCGTTGCAGTTCTTAACACCGAGCCAGGTCACCGTGAGCCGCCAAGAAGACCTGCTGAACATCGATATCGTGATGGAAAGCCTGAGCTGGCATCGCGCCCAAGTGATAGGTGAAAAGATTCGAAACCTGATCAGCGTGTGCACGCTGCACGTGTGGCCGGTTGATTCCGTAGGGCCCGCAGCAGTGGCGGCAGCAGCTCAGTAAAGGCCTGCAACATACGCTGGGAGGAGGATCTTCGAGGGCCGGCTAGCCTGAAGTTTCGTCCGAGGCTACCCAGGAAAACCTTCATGTCTGTTGATCACCGATTGGAACTGCGTCAGTTGCTCCCGGCCTTGGTCGAGGGCGGCTTGATCACTGCCGACATCGCGCAGCGCTTATCGGCGCTGCCAGGCGGTAACGCCCAGCACCCGCTGGAGTGTATCGCCGCCTATGGGCCGGCACTGGAAACCCTGACCCAGTGGCTTGCCCAGCATGCCGGGCAACCTTATTGGCGTATCGACCCACTGCAAATCGATGTCGCGGCGGTGGTGCAGCTGATGTCCCAGGCGTTTGCCCAGCGCCACAGCATCCTTGCAGTGGCCGTAGACGCGCAGACCGTCACCGTTGCCAGCGCCCAACCCCATGTCACCAGTTGGGAATCGGGACTGGCGCAGGTACTCAAACGCTCGATCAAGCGCGTGGTTGCCAACCCCCAGGACATTCAGCGTTGTATCAGCGAGTTTTACCGGTTGGCGAAGTCCGTCAGCGGGGCGGATCAAAAGGTCGCGGCGCCTGGCAACTTCGAGTTGCTCAACCTCGGCGCCGGTGACCAGGAGCCGGATGCCAACGACGCGCATATCGTCAATATCGTCGATTGGCTGTTGCAGTACGCCTTTGCCCAGCGGGCCAGTGATATTCATATCGAGCCGTGCCGTGAACAGGGCCGCATGCGCTTTCGCATTGATGGGCTGTTGCACGACGTCTATCAATTTCCACCCCAGGTGACGATGGCGGTGGTCAGCCGCCTGAAAAGCCTGGGCCGCATGAACGTGGCGGAAAAACGCAAACCCCAGGACGGCCGGATCAAGACCAAAAGCCCCACAGGCGCAGAAATCGAGTTGCGCCTGTCGACCTTGCCCACCGCCTTTGGCGAAAAGCTGGTGATGCGGATTTTCGATCCGCAGGTGCTGCTCAAGGACTTCGACCAGCTCGGTTTGTCCGCTGAGGACCAGCAGCGATGGCACGCCATGACCCGCCAGGCCAACGGCATCATCCTGGTCACGGGCCCTACCGGTTCAGGCAAAACGAGTACCCTCTACACCACGCTCAAGCAACTGGCGTCCCGAGAAATCAACCTCTGTACCGTGGAAGACCCGATCGAGATGGTCGAGCCGGCTTTTAACCAGATGCAGGTGCAGCACAATATCGACCTGACGTTCGCCAGCGGCATCCGAGCCCTGCTACGCCAGGACCCGGACATCATCATGATCGGCGAAATCCGCGACCAGGAAACCGCCGAAATGGCGATCCAGGCCGCACTGACCGGGCATTTGGTGCTCTCGACGCTGCACACCAACGATGCGCCCAGCGCCATCAGCCGCTTGCAGGAACTGGGTATTGCTCATTATTTGATCAAGGCCACATTATTGGGGGTGATGGCGCAGCGTCTGGTGCGGCTGCTGTGCCCTCATTGCAAGCGGGCGGCAGGCGATGTCCACGAGGCGGTGGGGTGTGCGGAATGTCGAAACAGCGGATTTCAGGGGCGTGCAGGGGTCTACGAGATCATGGTGTTGAATGAATCGCTCCGTGCGCTGATCACCCCAGGCACCGACGTGCAGTCACTGCGCAGAGAGGCGGTTGCGCAAGGCATGTGCAGCCTGCGCCTGGCCGGCATGGGAAAAGTAAAGGCGGGGCTGACCACGATGGCCGAGGTGTTGCGCGTGACACCTGGGGATTCGGTAACAAATGCTTTGATTACCGCGTGCTGAAACCGATCTTATCGGTGACAAGACCGTTACAATCGGCCGAACGTCGTTTAACTGACACCATCAGATAGGGAATCGCTATGCAGATCGGAACCGTACTGCTTCTTTTCGTGGGTTTGGCCATCGCCATCCTGTTCATGGGCTTCAAGGTGGTACCCCAGGGCTATCAGTGGACCGTCGAGCGCTTCGGCCGTTACACCAACACCCTCAAGCCGGGTCTGAACATCATCATTCCGGTCATGGACCGCATCGGCCGCAAGATCAACGTGATGGAAAGCGTGCTGGATATTCCGCCCCAGGAAGTCATCACCGCCGACAACGCCACCGTGCAGATCGACGCCGTGTGCTTCTTCCAGGTGGTCAATACCGCCCAGGCCGCCTACGAGGTCAACAACCTCGAACACGCTATCCGCAACCTGCTGCAAACCAATATCCGTACCGTGCTCGGCTCCATGGAGCTGGATGCCATGCTCAGCCAGCGCGACGGCATCAACGAAAAACTGCTGCGCACCGTCGATGAAGCCACGGCGCCGTGGGGCATCAAGATCACCCGGATCGAAATCAAGGACATCAGCCCGCCCGCCGACCTGATGGCCGCCATGTCCGGCCAGATGAAAGCCGAGCGGATCAAGCGCGCACAGATCCTGGAAGCCGAAGGCCTGCGGGCATCGGCGATCCTGACGGCCGAAGGCAAGAAGCAGGCACAGATTCTTGAAGCCGAAGGTGGCCGCCAGGCCGCGTTCCTGGAGTCTGAAGCCCGTGAGCGCCAGGCAGAGGCAGAGGCCCGCGCGACCCAGGTGGTTTCCGAAGCGATCGCCACCGGCAACGTGCAGGCCATCAACTACTTCGTCGCGCAGAAATACATCGATGCCCTCGGCAAGCTGGCATCGGCCAATAACAGCAAAGTGATCCTGATGCCGCTGGAAGCGAGCCAGGTGATCGGCGCTGTCGGCGGCATTGGCGAAATCGTCAAGGCAACCTTCGACAACAAGAAAGCCTGAGGCGATCGACATGTGGGATTTCCTGCAGCATCTTTCGTTCTGGGACTGGCTCGCGCTGGGTACGGTGCTATTGATTCTTGAGGTATTCGGCGCCGGTGGTTACCTGCTGTGGATGGGTATAGCTGCGGCAGCCGTGGGCGTGATCAAGTTTCTGGTGCCGCCGCTCGGGTTGGAGTGGCAACTGTTGCTGTTCGCTGTGCTGTCGATATTGACAGCGGTGTACTGGTGGAAACGCCAGCGCAGCAGTGCCAAAGCCAGTGACCAACCGGGGCTCAACGAACGTGGCTCGGAGCTGGTCGGCCGCGTCTTCGTGGTGCATCAGGCGATTGTGGATGGCCGGGGCAAGGTGAAAGTCGGTGATGGCGTATGGATGGTGACCGGTCCTGACAGCCCTGTAGGCGCTCAAGTGCGTGTGGTAGGCCTGGATGGCGTCATTTTAAAGGTAGAAACTGTTTAGTCAGGGATGGAACTCGGTTGGGCTAACTGCAATCAAACGGTACAGATCACCCACCCGGAGTCACCCATCATGCGTCTTAAATATGCTGTCGCTACCCTCGCTGTGCTTTCCCTTCCTGTCGGTTCAGCCATGGCCGATAGTTTCTGGCGCAATGTCATTTCGTCGGGCGCCACTACCGGCTCGACGTACCTGACCTTCAAGGACCACAAGCTGGTGGTTGCCGCACAAGACGACGCGGGCAGCTTTGTTGCCAGCGACGGCGGCATCCGCGGACCGTACCTGGAAGCCGCCATGCAGAAAGTCCGCGCCGATAACCCTGGCCTGCAGGCCACGGATATGGAACTGGCCAACGCCATCCTCGCGAAGAACGCTGTTACCGATTGATTCCCGCACGCTGAAGAATGCCGCTTTTGAAGCGGCATTTTTTTGCCCGCAATGTGACGATTCATTCACAGGCGACAGGCTATATTCAGTCTTACCGTGCCACCATGCTGGTACTGACCCCTCGCTTACTCATCGCCAATCTGAAACGGACTCCTTCGTCGTTATGAGCCAACAGCCCTTTCTGCCGTTCTCCAAACCTACCATCGATGAAGCCACCATCTCGGCGGTCGGCGATGTACTGCGCTCGGGCTGGATCACCAGCGGGCCGAAAGTGCAGGCTTTCGAGGCGCAACTGTCGGAATACTTTGGCGGCCGGCCGGTGCGCACGTTCAACTCTGGCACCTGCACCATGGAAATCGCCTTGCGTATCGCCGGTATCGGGCCTGGGGATGAAGTCATCACCACACCGATCTCCTGGGTGGCCACGGCCAACGTGATTCTGGAGGTGGGGGCCACACCGGTGTTCGCTGATATCGATCCGATCACGCGCAATATCGACCTGGCCCAGGTGGAAGCCGCAATCACCCCGCGCACCAAGGCGATCATCCCGGTGTACCTGGCCGGCCTGCCCCTGGACATGCCGATGCTGTACGCACTGGCCAACAAGTACAACCTGCGCATCGTCGAAGACGCCGCCCAGGCCCTGGGTTCCAGCTGGGATGGCGAACGCATCGGCGCTACCGGGGACTTTGTATCGTTCAGCTTCCAGGCCAACAAGAACATCACCTCTTCCGAGGGCGGCTGCCTGGTGTTGAACAATGCCGAAGAAGCCCGCCTGGCAGAAAAATACCGCCTGCAGGGCGTCACCCGCACCGGCTTCGACGGCCTCGACGTGGATGTACTGGGCGGCAAGTTCAACATGACCGACATCGCCGCCGCCATCGGCCTGGGGCAGTTTGCCCACATCGAGAAGATCACCGCCCATCGCCAGCACCTGGCACAGCACTACTTCAAATGTTTCGGCCATGATTTCGAGGAAAAGTACGGCGCGCAACTGCCGCCGGTCGACTTCGAAAACAGCAACTGGCACCTGTTCCAGTTGGTGCTGCCGGAGCGCCAGGACGGCCTGCCCGCCCGCGCGACCTTCATGGAGAAAATGCAGGCACAAGGTGTTGGCATTGGCTATCACTACCCGCCTATTCACCTGCTGAGCCTTTATCGGGCACAGGGATTCAAGGAAGGTATGTTCCCGGTAGCGGAAAAGGTTGGACGTTTGATCGTGTCGTTGCCGATGTTTACGGCAATGACAGAGGCAGATGTGGAGCGGTCGGTGGCGGCGGTAAAGGCAGTCCTGAAAGCGAACTGAACACTCACGGCTCCCGACGATTGAATGTGGGAGGGAGCTTGCTCCCTCCCACATGGGTCTTGCGTTTACTCGCCGATGGCCGCTTTGTAGCCAGCCGCATCCAGCAGTTTTTCCAGATCAGCCGGGTTGCTTGGCTTGAGCTTGAAGATCCACGCGCCGTAAGGGTCGGAGTTCAGCAACTCAGGGCTACCACTCAGCTCTTCGTTGACGGCAATCACTTCGCCGGCAACCGGGGCGTAGATATCCGAAGCGGCCTTCACCGACTCAACCACACCCGCCTGGCCTTCGGCTTCAAACGTAGCGCCAACTTCGGCCAACTCAACAAACACCACATCACCCAGAGCTTCCTGTGCATGGTCGGAGATCCCGACGGTGACAGTACCGTCAGCTTCCAGACGCGCCCATTCGTGACTTTCGGCAAAACGCAGGTCGGCAGGGATATCGCTCATAGTCTGTGTCCTCAAGAAGAAATGTCAGCAGCCATTGGCCTGCCGGAAATAGTTAGATCAAGGTTTTGCCATGACGCACGAAGGTCGGTTTGACCACTCGAACCGGGTACCACTTACCGCGGATTTCCACTTCGGCCCGATCGGCAGTCGCCGTCGGTACACGCGCCAGGGCAATGGATTTGCTCAGCGTAGGTGAGAAACTACCACTGGTGATCTCCCCTTCGCCAACATTGGCGATACGAACCACCTGGTGAGCGCGTAAAACCCCACGTTCTTCCAGTACCAGCCCGACCAGTTTGAACTGCACACCGGCGGCCAGCTCTGCTTCCAGCGCCGCACGCCCGATGAAATTGCGCTCGGCAGGTTCCCAGGCAATGCTCCAGGCCATGTTGGCCGCCAGGGGCGAAACGTTCTGGTGGATGTCCTGGCCATACAGGTTCATGCCGGCTTCCAGCCGCAGGGTGTCCCGCGCGCCGAGGCCTATAGGTGAAATACCCGCACCTACCAGGTCGTTGAAAAAACCCGGCGCCTGATCGGCAGGCAGGACAATTTCCAGGCCGTCTTCGCCGGTGTAACCCGTGCGCGCGATAAACCAATCACCGTCGGCATGCCCTTCAAAGGGCTTGAGCTGGTGGATCAGGGTGCCGCGAGACTGGGTGACCAACTCGGCAATCTTCTGCCGGGCGTGGGGACCTTGAATGGCGAGCATGGCCAACTCGGGCCGCTCATGCAGTTGCACTTGATAGCTGCCAAGTTGCGCCTGAATCCAGGCCATGTCCTGGTCTCGGGTGGCGGCGTTGACCACCAGCCGGTACCCGGCCTCGGTGCGGTAGACAATCATGTCGTCTACCACGCCACCCTGCTCGTTGAGCATGGCGCTGTACAACGCACGGCCACAGCCGTGCAAACGCTCGACATCATTGGCCAGCAGGTACTGGAGCCATTCCTTGGCCTGGGGGCCGGTGATATCGATCACGGTCATATGAGATACATCGAACACCCCGCAGTCGCGCCGCACCTGATGGTGCTCCTCAACTTGCGAGCCGTAATGCAAAGGCATATCCCAACCGCCAAAATCGACCATTTTCGCGCCGAGGGCGAGATGCAGGTCATACAGAGGCGTACGCTGTCCCATGGGTTTCTCCTTCCGGGCTTGGCGAAGGTGCGCAGGCCGTTGCCCGTGCCGGACACCTTGAATTACAAGGCCTGCGGCGACGTACAGCGACTCGATCCGAAGGACGGAGCGCACCGAATGCCGCGCATTGTAGCCGCAAGCCGTAGGACTGGCACCTAACCGATGGGGCGGGCGGAGCGTCGGATCAGCCCGATGACCGGCAGTAGCCCCACCAGCACCAGTGTCAACGCTGGCAGAGAAGCCCGCGCCCACTCGCCTTCGCTGGTCATTTCAAAGATCCGCACCGCCAGGGTGTCCCAGCCGAACGGGCGCATCAGCAGGGTCGCGGGCATTTCCTTGAGCACGTCTACGAACACCAGCAGTGCTGCACTCAGGGTGCCGGGTAGCAACAGCGGTAGATACACTTTGCAAAACAGTCGCGGCCCACTCACGCCCAAACTACGCGCAACTTCCGGCAACGAAGGGCGGATGCGCGCCAGGCTGTTTTCCAGCGGCCCGTAGGCCACGGCCAGAAAGCGCACCAGATACGCCAGCACCAGCGCCGACAGACTGCCCAGCAACAATGGCTTGCCCGCCCCTCCGAGCCAGCCGGACAGCGGCACCACCAGCTCACGGTCCAGGTAACTGAACGCCAGCATGATCGACACCGCCAGCACCGAGCCCGGCAAGGCATAGCCGACATTGGCCAGGCTGATACCGGAGCGAATCGTCCGGGTCGGTGCCAGACGGTTGGCGAAGGCCAGTACCAGCGCCACGCTGACCGTGATCAGCGCCGCAATGCCGCCCAGGTAAAGGGTGTGGACGATCAGGCCCGAATAGCGCTCATCCAGATCGAACCGTCCACGCTGCCAGAACCAGACCACCAGTTGCAGCACCGGGATGACAAAGGCGCAGGCGAACACCAGGCCACACCACCCACTGGCCGCTACCGCTTTGATCCCCTTCAAGTGGTACAGCGCCTTACCCCGGGGACGCTCGTTGCTGGACCGGCTGGCGCCCCGGGCACGCCGCTCGCCGTACAGCACCAGCATCACCACCAGCAGTAACAGGCTGGCCAGTTGGGCCGCGCTGGACAGGCTGAAAAAGCCGTACCAGGTCTTATAGATGGCGGTGGTGAAGGTATCGAAGTTGAACACCGAAACCGCACCGAAGTCCGCCAGGGTCTCCATCAGTGCCAACGCCACCCCGGCCCCTATCGCCGGCCGCGCCATGGGCAGGGCCACATGCCAGAACGCCCGCAAGGGTGACTGCCCCAGCACCCGCGCCGCCTCCATCAAGCCCTTGCCCTGGGCGAGGAATGCGCTGCGCGCCAGCAGGTACACATAGGGATAGAACACCAGCACCAGCACGATGATCACGCCGCTGGTGGAGCGCACCCGTGGCAGGCGCAAGCCGGTACCGAACCATTCCCGCAGCAGGGTCTGCACGGGGCCCGAAAAATCCAACAGGCCGACAAACACGAAGGCCAGCACATAGGCGGGAATGGCAAAGGGCAGCATCAACGCCCAGTCAAGCCAGCGCCGGCCGGGGAATTCGCAGAGGCTGGTGAGCCAGGCCAGGCTTACGCCCAACAGGGTTACACCGACGCCGACCCCCAGCACCAAGGTGAGGGTGTTGCCCAGCAGGCGGGGCATCTGGGTTTCCCAGAGGTGGGACCAGATTTGCACGTCGATGCTTTGCCAGGACAGCAACAGTACGCTCAGCGGCAGCAGCACCAGGGCGGCGACGGTGAAGACCGGCAGGTACCAGCGGCGTTGGGCGGGGTGGGCCAAGGGTTGGTTCTCAATAATGAATATCTTCAAATCACAACAATTCAATGTGGGAGGGGCGGTGCGACGATTCAAGTCGAATCGTCGCACCGCCCCTCCCACATTTTGACCTGCGGCGTCCTACAAATTGTACTTAGTTCCAGCCCGCCCGATCCATCAGGCGAATGGCTTCAGCCTGCCGCTTGCCCGCCACTTCCACCGGCAATGTATCCGCCACGAATTTACCCCAGGTCGCCACTTCAGCCGACGGCGGTACCGCCGGGTTGGCCGGGAACTCCTGGTTCACATCGGCAAAGATCTTCTGCGCCTCAGGCGTGGTCATCCACTCCACCAGCGCCTTGGCGGCTTCCGGGTGTGGCGCGTGCTTGGTCAAGCCGATGCCCGACAGGTTCACATGCACGCCACGGTCGCCTTGGTTCGGCCAGAACAGCTTCACCGCCAGGTCCGGCTTCTGTTTGTGCAGGCGGCCGTAGTAGTAGGTGTTGACGATACCCACGTCGCACTGCCCGGCGTTGATCGCCTCCAGCACCGCGATGTCATCGGAGAACACGTCGGTGGACAGGTTATTCACCCACCCCTTGACGATTTCTTCGGTCTTGGCCGCACCGTGGGTTTCGATCAGGGTGGCGGTCAGCGATTGGTTGTAGACCTTTTTCGCCGTGCGCAGGCAAAGGCGGCCTTCCCACTGTTTGTCGGCCAGGGCTTCGTAGGTGGTCAGGTCACCCGGTTTGACCCGGTCGGTGGAATACGCGATGGTCCGCGCACGCAGGCTCAAGCCGGTCCAGGCGTGAGCCGAAGAGCGGTACTGCAGGGGAATGTTCTTGTCGATCACCGGGGAGGTGAAGGGTTGCAGGATGCCCATTTGCTCGGCCTGCCAGAGGTTGCCGGCATCCACGGTGAGCAGCAGGTCGGCGGTGGCGTTTTCGCCCTCGGCCTTGATGCGCTGCATCAGCGGGGCTTCCTTGTCGGTGATGAACTTCACCTGTACACCGGTCTTTTGGGTGTAGGCGTCGAACACCGGCTTGATCAGTTCGTCGATGCGCGAGGAGTAGACCACCACTTCGTCGGCGGCCTGCACGGTGGTGCTGCCGATCAGGGTGAGTGCCAGGGCAGTCAGGAGGCGCTTGGGTGCCAACATGGGTGCGGTCTCTCATTTGCAAAGTAGGCGCAAATGATAGGGACTCACATTTGGTAACGCTCGACTGAGGCGTTACCAAATGTTGCGCCGACCTGTCAGGGCTTGGCCAGCTCCGGCAGATCCCCGGTCAACCCGAGGGCCTGGCGCACAAACACGGCCTTGGCTTCGGGCATCTGGTCGACCATCTTCAGCCCGGCATTACGCAACCAGCGCAGCGGCAGTTGATCGGCCTGGAACAAGCGCTCAAAGCCTTCCATCGCCGCCATCAGGGCCAGGTTATGCGGCATGCGTCGGCGCTCGTAACGGCTGAGCACCTTCACATCGGCCAGGCGTTCACCGCGTTCGGTGGCCGACAACAACACTTCGGCCAGCACCGCCGCATCGAGGAACCCCAGGTTGACGCCCTGCCCGGCCAATGGGTGGATGACGTGGGCCGCGTCGCCGATCAACGCCAGGCCCTCGGCCACATAGCGTTTGGCGTGGCGCTGGCGCAAAGGCACGCAAACGCGCGGATCGGCGCTGATCACGCTGCCAAGGCGCCCTTCAAAGGCGCGCTCCAGCTCACGGCAGAAGCCTTCATCATCCAATGCCATCAGGCGTTCGGATTCGGCCGGCGTAGTCGACCAGACGATCGAGCACCAATCCTCCTGCCCGTCCCGCACCAGCGGCAAAAACGCCAGCGGGCCGGTGTCGGTAAAGCGTTGCCAGGCCGTGCGCTGGTGCGGCTGGCTGCTGCGCACGCTGGTAACGATGGCGTTATGCAGGTAGTCCCATTCACGGGTCGCGGTGCCGGTCAGGCGGCGCACGGCGGAGTTGGCACCATCGGCGGCCACCACCAGCGGCGCGCGCAATGTGCGGCCATCGGCCAGGGTCAGCAGCCAGTCATCGCCGGAGCGACGCATCTGCTCCAGGCGCGCGTTCGCCAGCAGGCCCAGGTCGCAGTCGTGCAGACGGTCGAGCAAGGCATCCTGGACCACACGGTTCTCGACGATATGCCCGAGCACTTCGGCATGCACACTGGCCGCCGAAAAGTGGATCTGCCCGGTCCCGCTGCCGTCCCACACCTGCATCTCGCCGTAAGGGCTGGCGCGTCGTTCAACGATGCCATCCCACACACCGAGGCGCTCGAGGATGCGCTGGCTGGCAGCCGACAAAGCGCTTACACGCGGTTCGAAGGCCGCCTCGCGGTCGAAGGGTTTGACGCTCAGCGGGCTGCCGTCCAGCAGCAGCACCTGCAGGCCACTGCCCTGCAACGCCAGCGCCAGGGCGCTTCCGACCATTCCGGCCCCGACAATCAGCACATCTGCGCGCATGTCCATGCTTTAAGCCTGTCTCGCTGGCGGCTTGCGCCGCACGTAAAAGGATTGATAAGTCTCACGCATCGGGACGGGTGCCCAGGCCCATGGCCTGACGGGCGAACCAACGCTTGGCCGGCGGCAACAAATCCAGGCCCAGCAGGCCCATATTGCGGCCCAGGGCGACCAATGGTTGCGCACTGCCAAACAGCCGCGTGACCTGGTCGGAGAAACCCACGGTCAACTTCTGATCCATGCGCTGGCGCTCGCGATAAGCTTGCAACGTCGCCAGGTCTCCCGGTACCGCCGGCCCGGCCAGCAAGGCCTCGGCCAAAGCGTGCGCATCACGCAGGGACAGGTTGAACCCCTGCCCGGCAATCGGGTGCAGGCTGTGGGCGGCATTACCGAGGATCGCCAGGTGCGAGCGCACTTGTTCTTCGGCTTCCACCAGGGTCAACGGATACAAATGACGGGCGCCCACTTGCTTGAGGGTGCCCAGGCGGTAGCCGAACACGCCCTGCAATTCACTCAAGAAGCTGCGCTCATCAAGGTTGGCCAGGCGCTGTGCGTCCATGCCGATACGGGTCCACACCAGGGCGCAGCGGTTGTCCGGCAGCGGCAGCAGGGCCATCGGGCCTTCATCGGTGAAACGCTCGAACGCTTCGCCGTTGTGGGCCTCGCTCGGGGTGATGTTGGCGATCAGCGCGCTCTGGTTGTACGGGCGGGTTTTCACGCCAATGCCCAGTTGCTCACGCAGGCCGGAGCGGCCGCCGTCGGCCAGCACCGCGAGGTCGCATTCCAGCACGGTTTCATCGTTGAGGGTCAGGCGGTAGCCATCGGGCAGCGGCTCCATGCGGGTGACTTCCGCCGGGCAACGCCAGCTCACCACGTCCTTGTCCAGGCCTTGCCACAGGCATTGGCCAAGCCAGGCGTTTTCCACCACGTAACCGAGGGCCGGCACGCCCTCTTCCATGGCGGACAACCGCGCGGTGGAGAAGCGCCCACGGTCCGACACATGGATCTGCTTGATCGGTTCGGCGCGGCGCGAGATTTGTTGCCACAGGCCCAGGCGCTGATAAATCTGCCGGGCGCCGTAGGACAGCGCCGAAGACCGCGCATCGTAGCTCGGCTGGTAGCTGTCGCCGGGCGCGAAGGGTTCGATCAGCACGATTTTCCATCCACGCACCTTGGCCCCGGTCTGCAACGCCAGCGCCAGGCTCGCGCCCACCAGGCCGCCGCCGATAATTGCCAGGTTGACCCGACTCATCGGGCGGCCGCCATCAGGGCTTCGATTTCGGCGACGCCCTTGGGGGCGCCGCCGGTCAGAATTTCACAGCCTTGCTTGGTCACCACTACGTCGTCCTCGATGCGTACGCCAATGCCACGCCATTTTTTCGCGACGGCCTGGTTATCCGGCGAGATATAAATGCCCGGCTCCACGGTCAATGCCATGCCAACTTCCAGCACACGCCATTCGCCGCCCACCTTGTACTCGCCCACGTCATGCACATCCATCCCCAGCCAATGGCCGGCGCGGTGCATATAGAAGGGTTTGTAGGCTTCACTGGCGATCAGTTCATCGACGTCACCCTTCAGCAACCCCAGCTTCACCAGCCCGGCGGTGATGACCCGCACTGTCGCCTCATGGGCCTGGTTCCAATGTTTGTTCGGCGCGATCTCGGCAAAGGCCGCCTCCTGGGAAGCCAGCACGATTTCATAGATCGCCTTCTGCTCCGCTGAAAACTTGCCGTTGACCGGCCAGGTGCGCGTGATGTCGCTGGCGTAGCAGTCGATTTCGCAACCGGCATCGATCAGCACCAGGTCGCCGTCCTTGAGCACGGCGTCATTCTGCTGGTAATGCAGGATGCAGCTGTTGCGCCCGGTGGCGACGATAGAGCCATAGGCCGGCATCTTTGCGCCGCCCTTGCGGAATTCGTAGTCCAGCTCGGCTTCCAGGCTGAACTCATGCAAGCCGGCGCGGCTGGCCTGCATCGCCTTCACATGGGCCGCGCAGGAAATTCGCGCAGCCTCGCGCATCACCTTCACTTCCGCCGCCGATTTATACAGGCGCATGTCGTGGAGCAGATGATCCAGGGCAACAAATTCGTTCGGTGGCTGGGCGCCAAGGTGCGCTTTAGAGCGGATGACGTTGATCCACTCCATCAAGTGCCGATCGAATTCGGCGTTACTGCCCATGGCTGAATACACCCGATCGCGGCCTTCAATCAGGCCGGGCAGGATGTCGTCGATATCAGTGATGGGGAAGGCATCGTCGGCGCCGTATTCGCGAATCGCGCCTTCGGTACCGGCGCGCAGGCCGTCCCACAATTCGCGTTCGGCGTTACGCTCGCGGCAGAACAACACGTACTCGCCATGCTGACGGCCGGGCATCAGCACGATCACCGCTTCCGGTTCGGGGAAACCGCTCAGGTACTGGAAGTCGCTGTCCTGACGATAGACGTGCTCCACATCGCGATTGCGGATGGCCACGGCGGCGGCCGGCAGGATCGCGATGCTGTTGGGTTCCATCTGCGCCATGAGCGCCCTGCGGCGCCGGGTGTATTCCGCTTTGGGGATATGGATCATGGGCAGATGGGCTTCCTTTCTCTTTTAATGCAGCGAAGGCTTGGGGGCAGCAGGCTCAGCGGACTTTTTGGTCTCGGTGAACAGCAACAGCGGCGCGACGCGCAGGTATTCCATGACTTCCATGTAGTCGCCTTCACCGTCTTCGGACTCTTCCAGGGCATCTTGCACCTGGGAGATGGCTGCCAGGTCCTGCAGCACTTCCTTGGCGTCGGTGCTCAACTCGAGGCCGCCGGCGTTCACGCCAAAACCGTGGAGGAAACCCTGGCACCACTGGCCCAGCGCGGCGGCGCGTTCGGTGAGCGGCGCGTCGTCGGTCGGCAGCAGCAGGACCACGGTGACGTCATCACCGGTCAGTTCGCCCTTGACTATCTCTTGCAGGCCGATCAGCGCGTTACGCACGTTGTCGGTCGGTTCGGTTTCCAGCAGTTCGGCCACATCGGCCAGCCAATTGTCGGCATCAAAGCCAACACCGGTGCAACTGCGGCCGAGCAACACGCCGTGCAGTTCGGCAGGCGAGCAAGGATGACCGCTGGTGCTCAGCAGTTTGGAAAAAGCATCGTACGGGGAGTTCTGAATGGGCATGGTGAGCTAGGCGCCAGACGGCGCAATGTCTAGAATGGAGCGCTGTATCCTAGCACCGGCAGACGTACCAAGACTATCGAGGGCGTCAGATCGTTTATCCTGCAGTTGCCATTCATCAGACAAATCCAGTGGAACCCAATGGAAGACACCGACCTGCAAGCGCTGATGGCCAGACTCGAACTGCTAATTACTCGGGTCGAGCAACTTAAGAGTCAAAACGGACTCCTATTAGCTCAGGAAAAGACCTGGCGCGAGGAACGCGCTCACCTCATTGAAAAAAACGAAATCGCCCGGCGTAAGGTCGAATCGATGATTTCGCGCCTGAAGGCCCTGGAGCAAGACTCATGAGTTCAAGCAATAGCGTCACCGTGCAGATCCTCGACAAAGAATATTCGATCATCTGCCCCCAGGAAGAGCGCAACAACCTGGTGAGCGCCGCCCGCTACCTGGATGGCAAGATGCGTGAAATCCGCAGCAGCGGCAAAGTCATCGGTGCCGACCGCATTGCCGTGATGGCCGCGTTGAACATTACCCACGACCTGCTGCATAAGCAGGAGCGCCCTGACGTGCAGGCCAGCGGCTCGACGCGCGAACAGGTGCGTGACCTGCTCGAACGTGTGGATCTGGTGCTTTCCAGCGATTCGGAAGCTCCCAAGGGCTGATTGCTGCGACTGTTTAAGGTATACTCGCCCCACTCCCTGGCGTGCTTGCCAGTCGGCGATGTCCCGGAGCCGATTCGCACTACCCTGGAAGTTGCACGTTGGGCTGGTGTGCATGTCCGCTAGACGGAAAGCCTTAAAGCCTACTGCTTCTTCCACCTTGAACTTTCGGGTTCAAGGGCTGAGTCGACAGCGGCGCTGTCGGGGAGCCTGAATACCAAACTCAATGCCAGTCTCGATGACTGGCATTGTTTTATGAGCTGAAATCATGACCGAACCTGCGCCGCCTTCCCGTCCGCAACTTCGACGCATGTTGCGCAACGCCCGCCGTGCCCTCACGCCGAGCCAGCAGCGCCAGGCTGCCCACGGCCTGTATCGGCAACTGGCTCAGCACCCGCTGTTTCGCCGTGCCAAACACATTTCCTTATATCTACCGACGGACGGTGAAATCGATCCGCGCCTGCTGCTGCGTGCGGCTCAGCGCCGGGGCAAGGCCACCTATCTGCCGGTACTCAGCGCCTGGCCACGGACCAAGATGGTGTTCCAACGCGTGCGACCGGGGGAAAAGCTGCGGCCCAACCGGTTTCGCATTCTTGAGCCGCAGGTAAATATCAGCCGGCAACGCGAGGTGTGGGCGCTGGACCTGGTGTTCTTGCCATTGGTGGGGTTCGACGAAACAGGTGGACGCCTGGGCATGGGCGGCGGCTTCTATGATCGCAGCCTCGCTTACCTGTCCCGCCGCCAGCGTTGGCGCAAGCCGACGCTACTGGGCCTGGCCCATGAATGTCAGAAAGTCGAACGACTGGTGCAGGCGAGCTGGGATGTGCCGTTGGCTGGCACAGTGACTGACAAGGGATGGTATATCGCACAGACGCCACTGGGATCAGCGGCGTCTTGAAGAAGGGTTAACGCTTGAACGGTTGCTGCTGCTGTTGAGCAAGCTCAACGGGCGCATCGGTCTTGTTCGACCACAAGCTTTGCGCATACCCGGTGGTCACGACGCCCAGACCAAACAAAATCACCAATATCCATAGTAAATCCGGTTTACGTTGCATCGATTGCCCCCCTTCAGGCACCTCGTACACGATGTTAACAACGTTCCACAGTAGTCCGTTGCAGCGGTGTCAAGCTTAAAACCCGCGCATTCTGCGATAACGTGAACCAACACGCAAACATTGGCGCCAACCGACTGTCGGTTTGTCATCAAATTGCCTGACAACTTGCCCAACGCCTTTTTCAGGAGTCCAAAAATGGCCTACTGGCTAATGAAATCCGAACCCGACGAACTCTCTATCAACGGCCTGGAAAAGCTTGGCGAAGCGCGCTGGGACGGGGTGCGCAACTACCAGGCGCGCAACTTCCTGCGAGCGATGGCGGTGGGTGACCAATTTTTCTTCTACCACTCCAGTTGCCCCGAGCCAGGGATTGCCGGCATCGGCAAAATCATCGAGGCCGCCTACCCGGACCCTACCGCGCTGGAGCCGGACAGCCACTACTTCGACGCCAAGGCCACCCCGGAGAAAAACCCGTGGAGTGCGATCAACGTCGCGCACATCCAGACCTTTCCCAAGGTCCTGGGCCTGGGCTACCTGAAACAGCAAACCGCCCTCGCCGAATGGCCCCTGGTACAAAAAGGCAGTCGCTTGTCCGTGATGCCGGTCACCGCAGAACAATGGGCGGCGGTGCTGGCACTGCACTGACGAGAACCCTGCGGTCACGTTCCCGGCGCATGCATCTGCGCCTGAACAGGGTTAGGCTTGCGCTTCATTTGACCGGCATCAACGCCCCCTCGGGCTGCCTCGGTCAAACTAGGAAGCTAACGCTGCAGGATGCCCCCATGTCGATCACGCCACGCTCCTCCCACCTGTTTGCCGTTTTGTTGATTGCCTTGCTGCTCGCCGCCGGCGGCTTCGGTTACTGGAAGTCCACCCAGGACCGCCTGCCCGAAGGCTTGGCCATGGGCAACGGCCGCCTGGAATCCACCGAAGTACAGATCGCCGCCAAGATCCCCGGGCGGCTGGCCGAGGTGCGGGTGGATGAAGGCGACAAGGTGCTCAAGGGCCAACTGCTGGCACGCATGGACACCCGCACTCTGGAAGCCCAGCGCGCCCAGGCCGAAGCCGAAGTGCTGCGTGCCAAGGAAAACTTCGCTGCCGCCGAGGCCAACGTGCAGTTGCGCCAAAGCGAGCAACTGCTGGCCAACCAGGAACTCAAGCGCACCCAGGAGCTGTACAAGCGCGGCTTTGCCAGCAGCCAGTTGATCGACCAGCAGCAGGCGCGCCAGAACACCGGCAACGCCGCCGTGATCGCCGCGCAAGCCCAGGTCAATTCGGTAAAGGCCGCCATCGGTGCCGCCCAGGCCCAGGTCGCCCAGCTGACCAGCGAAATCGACGACAGCAGCCTGCGCGCGCCCATCGACGGCATCATCCAACTACGCCTGGCCGAGCCCGGCGAAGTCCTCGGCGCCGGCGGACGTGTGCTGTTGCTGATCGACCCCGAGGATCAGTACATGAACCTCTACCTGCCCGCCTCCGTCACCGGTCGCCTGACGGTTGGCAGTGACGCACGCATCCTGCTCGATGCCCTGCCCCAGCAACCGCTGCCGGCCAAGATCAGCTTTGTTGCCGCCAAGTCGCAGTTCACCCCCAAGGAAGTGGAAACCCGCGACGAACGCCAGAAACTGGTGTTTCGCGTCAAGCTACGCTTGACCCAACCCAGCGCCGTGCCCCAGGCCAAACCGGGCATGCCCGGCGCCGGCTACGTGCGCATGGCTGACATAGACTGGCCGGCCAACCTGCAATGACCGGCCTGGCGCTGCACGCCACCGCCATCAACCACCGTTACGGCAAGCAGCAGGCCTTGATCGACATCGCCTTCAGCCTGCCCACCGGCACGCGCTGCGGGCTGATCGGCCCGGATGGGGCGGGCAAGTCGAGCCTGTTGGGGTTGATCGCCGGGGTTAAAAAGCTCCAGGACGGCCAACTGGAGGTGCTCGGCGGCTCCATCCAGGACCGTCGCCATCGCAACAGCCTGTACCCACGCATCGCCTTCATGCCCCAGGGCCTGGGCGGCAACCTGTATCCCGAACTGTCCATCAGCGAAAACATCCGCTTCTTTGCCACGCTGTTCGGCCTGTCCAAAGCCGACTACGACCAGCGCATGCACAACCTGCTGCTGGCCACCGACCTCGCGCGCTTCGCCGAGCGCCCGGCCGGCAAGCTCTCCGGTGGCATGAAGCAGAAGCTCGGCCTCTGCTGCGCGCTGATCCACGACCCGGACCTGTTGATCCTCGACGAGCCCACCACCGGCGTCGACCCGCTGTCGCGGCGGCGCTTCTGGGAACTGGTCGAGACCGTACGCAATGAGCGCCCGCAACTGACGCTGCTGGTAGCCACGGCCTATATGGAGGAAGCCGAGCAATTCGAACATTGCCTGATGCTCGACCGTGGCAAGCTGATCGCCGACGGGCTCAGCAGCGAACTGGCGGCAGCGACCCCCAGCGGCAAACTGGATGAGGCCTTCACCCACTTCCAGGGCGACAGCGCCCATGACAACCAGCCACTGGTGATCCCGCCAAGGGAAAACGCCAACACCGATATCGCCATCGAAGCCCACGACCTGACCCTGCGCTTCGGGGACTTCACGGCAGTGAACAAGGTCAGCTTTGCCATCGGCCGTGGCGAGATCTTCGGCTTCCTCGGCTCCAACGGTTGCGGCAAGACCACCACCATGAAAGTCCTCACCGGGCTGATGCCGGCCACTGAAGGCAGCGCCACGCTGCTGGGCAACCCGGTGAACGCCAAGGACCTGGCCACCCGCAAGCGCGTAGGGTTCATGTCGCAAAGTTTCTCGCTGTATGGCGAACTCAGCGTGCGCCAGAACCTGGTGTTGCACGCGCAACTGTTCGATTTGCCCAAGGCCGACAGCGGCCCGCGCATCGATGAGTTGATCCAGCGCTTCGACCTCGGTGAAGTGGCCGAGCAGCCATCCGGGGAGCTGCCCCTCGGCCTGCGCCAACGCTTGTCCTTGGCCGTGGCGGTGCTGCATCGCCCGGAAGTGTTGATCCTCGATGAGCCCACCTCGGGCGTCGACCCGGCGGCGCGGGATGATTTCTGGCGGCTGCTGATCGAGTTGTCCCGCGAACAAGGGGTGACGATCTTCCTGTCCACCCATTTCATGAATGAAGCCCAGCGCTGTGACCGCATCTCCTTGATGCATGCCGGCAAGGTACTGGCCTGCGACACGCCGGACGCACTGCAACGGCAATTCAACGGCGACACCTTGGAAGCCGCGTTCGTCACCTGCCTTGAACAAGCCCAAGGCGATGCCGAACCCGCCACGTCGGCCAAAACCGTCAGCGAAACCCATGCGCCACCCATCAGCAAGCGTGGTTTCAGCCTGTCTCGCCTGCTGGCCGTGGCCAGCCGCGAAGGCAAGGAGTTGCTGCGCGACAAAGTGCGCATGGCCTTCGCCCTGCTCGGCGCGATGTTCATGATGGTGATCTTCGGCTACGGCATTTCCCTGGACGTGGAAAACCTCGCCTTTGCCGTCTACGACCAGGACCAGACGCCACAAAGCCGCGCCTATCTGGAGGCCTTCCGCAGCTCGCGCTACTTCGCCGAGCAGGCGCCGATCCAGGACGCCCATGAATTGCACCGACGCCTGCAACGCTCGGAAATCAAACTGGCCCTAGAGATCCCGCCCGGCTTTGGTCGCGATCTCTATGCCGGGCGCCAACCCACCGTGGCCGCGTGGCTCGATGGCGGCATGCCGTTTCGTGCGGAAACCAGCCGCAACTATGTAGAGGCGGTGCACCAAGGCAACCTGCGGCAACTGGCTGAACTGAGCAGCCAACCCCGCAGCAACCAGGCCGCCGCCAAGCTCGAGACTCGTTTTCGCTATAACCAGGACGTGGTCAGCGTGAATGCCATCGGCCCGGGCGTGATGGCACTGATCCTGGCGTTTATCCCGGCGATGCTCACCGCCCTGGGCATCGTGCGCGAGAAAGAGCTGGGCTCGATCACCAACTTCTACGCCACACCCCTGACGCGCCTGGAATTCCTGCTCGGTAAGCAGGCGCCTTACCTGGCCGTGAGCCTGGTCAACCTGGCGGTTCTGGTGGCGATGAATCGCTGGCTGTTCGGTGTGCCGTTCAAGGGCAGCGGCCTGACGCTGGCGTTTGGCGGGCTCCTGTATGTGCTGGCCACGACCAGCATGGGCCTGCTGATTTCCGCGTTCACCCGCACCCAGATCGCGGCCATCCTCGGCACCATGATCATCACCAGCCTGCCAACCATTCAGTTCTCCGGGCTGATCGTGCCACGCTCGTCCCTGGAAGGCGCCGCCGCCTTGATGGGCGCACTGTTTCCGGCCGGGCACTTTTTGGATATTGCCGTGGGCACCTTCACCAAGGCACTCGACCTGCGCCAGTTGTGGCCACAATGCCTGGCGCTGTTCGGCTTCTTTATCGGCTTCACCGGGTTGAGCCTGGTCATGCTCAAGAAGCAGGAGGCCTGATGCACAAGCTCGCACACATCTTCCGGCTGGGCATTAAGGAACTCACCAGCCTGCGGCACGACAGCGTCTTGCTGCTGTTTCTGTTCTACGCCTTCACCGTCGCCATCTACATGCCCGCCGCCGGCTCGGTGATCGGGGTGCACAACGCCAGCGTGGCGTTTGTCGATGAAGACCACAGCGCGCTCTCACGGCAAATGGCCGAGGCGCTGCAACCGCCCGAGTTCCAACCACCGGCGCCGTTGGCCTACGACCAGTTGGATAAGGTGATGGACAGCGGCCAGTACACCTTCGTAATCAACGTGCCCGCCAACTTCCAGGCCGACCTGTTGGCCGGTCGCCAGCCTGGCGTGCAGGTGAACGTCGACGCCACGGCGATGAGTCAGGCGTTCATGGGCGCGGGCTATATCGGGCGGATCTTCCAGCGCGAGTTGCTCAACTACAGCGGGCAAACCGATGCCGCAACCCAGGCGCCCGCACTGCTCACAACCCGAGCACTGTTCAACACCAACCTGGAGGGCGGCTGGTTCCTGGCCGTAATCCAGATCGTCAACAACATCACCATCCTGGCCATCGTGCTCACGGGCACCGCGTTGCTGCGAGAGCGCGAGCACGGCACCCTCGACCACCTGCTGGTGCTGCCGCTGACGGCGCTGGAAATCATGCTGGCGAAAATCTGGAGCAACATGCTGGTGGTGGTGCTGTGCACCTGGCTATCGCTGGAGGTGGTGGTCAAAGGGCTGCTCGGCGTGCCGCTGGCCGGGTCGCTGGGGTTGTTCCTGTTTGTGACCGCCCTGTATCTGTTTGCCAGTACGGCACTGGGGATCTTCCTCGCCACCCTCGCCCGCTCCACGCCGCAGTTCGGCTTGCTGGCGATCCCGGTGATTATCCCGATGCTGCTGTTGTCAGGCGGCAGCACGCCGCTGGACAGCATGCCCGAGTGGTTGCAATGGGTGATGCAGGGCTCGCCGTCGACGCACTTTGTGAGCCTGAGCGCAGCGATTTTGTTTCGCGACGCAGGCATCAGCGTGGTGTGGCCGGACTTGCTGGCGCTGGCGGGGATTGGGCTGTTGTTTTTTGCAGTGGCGTTGGCGCGGTTCAGGAAGAGTTTGGCGTCTTGAGCGTGCTGAGCCCGCTGATTGTGGCGAGCGGGCTTGCCCCGCGTTGGGTGGCGAAGCCGCCCCAAAACCCTACGCCTCGGTGTGCCTGCAGAAAACTGGTGAATTTGGAGGGGGCTGCTGCGCAGCCCAACGCGGGGCAAGCCCGCTCGCCACAGTTACTGGATGATCAGGTTGTTGAACAACAGGTCTTCCACCATAGGCTTGCCAGTCTCGTCGTTCATCACTTGCTGGGTTTGCTTCAGCGCTTCCTGACGCAGTTTTTCCTTGCCCTCGACAGTGCTCATCGTCTCGTTGGTCTGCTGGGTGAATAGCGCGACCAACTGGTTACGGATCAATGCGTCATTGGCCTTGACCGCTTTGGCGGCTTCCTCGCCGGTCACGCGCAGGGCGATGTCGGCCTTGAACACTTTGAGCTTGGCCGTGCCATCCAGGCCGTAGTTACCCACGAACGGCGGGCTCAGGCTGATATAGCTGACCTTCGGCGGCGCCCCTTCTTTGGCTTCTTCGGCCTGGGCTGCCATCGGCAAGGTCAGGGCCAGCATCAACAGGATCCACGCTTTCACAGTTCATTCCTCACATTCGGTTGCCGGGTAGCATAACGCTAGCAAGGCAGAGCACAAGCTTATGGCGACTTATCAGGGCCGAGCATGCTCGTTGACCCACAGGCCTACCCTCCTACACTTATCGGCCACGACACCAAAAGGAATAGCCCGATGAAAGCTGTGCTGTGCAAAGCCTTCGGCCCCGCCGAAACCCTGGTGCTGGAAGAGATCGCCAGCCCGGCGATCAAGAAGAACGAAATCCTGCTGGATGTGCATGCCGCCGGGGTCAACTTCCCCGACACCCTGATCATCGAGGGTAAATACCAGTTCAAGCCGCCCTTCCCGTTCTCGCCGGGTGGCGAGGCATCGGGCGTGGTCAGCGAAGTCGGGGAAAAGGTCAGCCACTTGAAAGTCGGCGACCGGGTCATGGCGCTCACCGGCTGGGGCAGCTTTGCCGAGCAGGTCGCGGTGCCGGGCTACAACGTGCTGCCGATCCCGCCGAGCATGGACTTCAACACCGCCGCCGCCTTCAGCATGACCTACGGCACCTCGATGCACGCGCTGAAACAACGCGCCAACCTGCAACCCGGCGAAACCCTGCTGGTCCTCGGCGCTTCCGGCGGCGTGGGCCTGGCCGCCGTGGAAATCGGCAAGGCCATGGGCGCACGGGTGATCGCCGCCGCGAGCAGCGCCGACAAACTCGCCGTGGCCAAGGCCGCCGGTGCCGATGAACTTATCAATTACAGCGAAGCCAGCTTGAAGGACGAGATCAAGCGCCTGACTGACGGTAACGGCGCCGATGTGATCTACGACCCGGTAGGCGGCGACCTGTTTGACCAGGCCATCCGCGCCATCGCCTGGAATGGCCGCCTGCTGGTGGTGGGTTTTGCCAGCGGGCGCATCCCGGAGCTGCCGGTGAACCTGGCGCTGCTCAAGGGCGCGGCGGTGGTCGGGGTGTTCTGGGGTTCATTTGCCCAGCGCCAGCCGCAGGACAATGCGGCGAACTTCCAGCAACTGTTCACTTGGTACGGTGAGGGCAAGCTCAAGCCACTGGTGTCGCAGGTGTATCCGCTGGAACAGGCCGCCCAGGCAATCAATGACCTCGGCCAGCGCAAGGCGGTGGGCAAGGTGGTCGTTCGAACCCGCTGACCGACCTGAAATGCAATCAAATGTGGGAGGGGGCTTGCCCCCGATGGCAGTGGGTGAGCTACAGATAAGCTGGCTGACCTACCGCTATCGGGGGCAAGCCCCCTCCCACATTTGTTCTCCATTGGTCTGAGAAACGCTAAGCGACCACCATTTATCTATTAGCGACATGTTCGTAAGAGAACACGCGCTTGCTCTCATTTCCTTTGTTTGCGCATAAGAGGCGATGCTATTTTCGGTAACGAAACTGTAACATTCGCATCCGCAGTCAAAACAAGAAATCTGGAGCTCTTGAATGTTTGCTTTCTTTCGTCCTGCCGCGCACCAGGCGCCCCTGCCTGAAGAAAAAATCGACAGTACCTATCGACGACTGCGCTGGCAGATCTTCGCCGGTATTTTCTTCGGTTATGCCGGGTACTACCTGCTGCGCAAAAACTTCTCTCTGGCCATGCCCTACCTGATCGACGAGGGTTACACCCGAGGTGAACTGGGCCTCGCGATGTCGGCCATCGCAATTGCCTACGGCCTGTCCAAGTTCCTCATGGGCCTGGTGTCCGACCGCTCCAACCCGCGCTACTTCCTGCCCTTCGGCCTGCTGGTATCGGCGGGGGTGATGTTCATTTTCGGTTTCGCACCTTGGGCGACGTCCAGCGTGACCATGATGTTCATTTTGCTGTTCATCAACGGCTGGGCCCAGGGCATGGGCTGGCCACCCAGTGGCCGGACCATGGTGCACTGGTGGTCGCAGAAAGAACGCGGCGGCGTGGTGTCGGTGTGGAACGTGGCGCACAACGTTGGCGGTGGCCTGATCGGCCCGCTGTTCCTGCTGGGGATGGCCTGGTTCAACGACTGGCATGCCGCCTTCTACGTGCCGGCCACGGTGGCCTTGGCGGTGGCGGCGTTTGCCTTCATCACCATGCGCGACACTCCGCAATCGGTGGGCCTGCCACCGATTGAGAAATACAAGAACGACTACCCGGAAGGCTACGACGCCAGCCACGAAGACGAATTCAGCGCCAAGGAAATCTTCGTCAAGTACGTGCTGCGCAACAAAATGCTCTGGTACATCGCCTTCGCCAACGTGTTCGTCTACCTGCTGCGCTACGGCGTACTGGACTGGGCGCCGACCTACCTCAAGGAAGCCAAGCACTTCACGGTGGATAAATCGTCCTGGGCGTACTTCTTCTACGAATGGGCAGGTATTCCGGGCACGCTGCTGTGTGGCTGGATGTCGGACAAGATCTTCCGTGGCAACCGTGGCCTGACCGGCATCGTGTTCATGGCGCTGGTGACCGTGGCGACCCTGGTGTACTGGCTCAACCCGCCGGGCAACCCGATGGTCGACATGATCGCGCTGTTCTCGATCGGCTTTTTGATCTACGGCCCGGTGATGTTGATCGGCCTGCAGGCGCTGGAACTGGCACCGAAGAAAGCCGCCGGTACGGCTGCGGGCTTCACCGGTCTGTTCGGCTACCTGGGCGGTTCGGTGGCCGCCAGTGCGGCCATGGGCTACACCGTGGACCATTTTGGCTGGGACGGTGGTTTCGTGCTGCTGATCGGCGCGTGCCTGCTGGCCATCGCGTTCCTGATCCCAACACTGTGGCACACCAACAGCGTCAGCTCAGCGCGTTAATCGCCTGAGCAATCCTTGGCACAACGCTTGAGCCGCGCCTCCAGATTCTTGTCTGGCATGGCGTGGCTACGCAGGGCGTTGACGGTCTGCTCGACATAATCGCG
This sequence comes from Pseudomonas sp. BR20, assembly GCF_050780135.1. Classification (NCBI taxonomy): domain Bacteria; kingdom Pseudomonadati; phylum Pseudomonadota; class Gammaproteobacteria; order Pseudomonadales; family Pseudomonadaceae; genus Pseudomonas; species Pseudomonas sp. BR20. Next base: position 6,583,285 of record NZ_CP172012.1, read on the forward strand.
AGTGGTGCCGTAACGCCCGCAAGCGCTTTGCAGCACATGGTTCAGCACGATATCGGGCAAGTTGCCGGCGTAGCTGGGCAAGTGCCGCTCCAACACAAACCCCAACGCCTGCACCTGACTGCCATCTTCAAGACGGCAACTGAGCCAGTGTGGCCGGTACGAGGGGTAAGGCATCTCGCGCTGCCACAAGGCGTAAAGCGAGGCCTCCAGTTGATCTTCCGGCAAGCGATAGGCAAACCCGCTGCACGAGCCACCGCGATCCAAGCCAAAGACCAGGCCCGGTAACTCCGGCGTGCCCCGATGCTCATGGGACCACAGGTACAAGCCGCGGTGATAACCGTGCACCCGTGCCCGCACCCGTTCGGTCGACGAGCATTCCGGGCGCCAGATCAGCGAACCATACGCAAATAGCCAGACCGGCCCACCCTTGTGCCGGCCCATGGTGGCCTGCATCGAGCTCATTAACTGTTCGTGAGTGAGTTGCGGCCCAAGATCGAGCCGCGGAGGGTAAGCCAATTGCAAAAGATCGGATTCAATGGCGGTCATGGCGAAAAGCGGTGCGCCTCCTGTGTGTTACCAGTTGTAAGCAACTTTACCGTAATAAAACGCGCCGCTGTAACCGTACGGCGAAAAAGTGCTATAGGTGGTTGCCGCCACTGCTTTGGCGGCGCAGTCCCGTTCGTCAGGATTGAACAGGACAATCCCACTACTTTCAGCCCAGGTTCAGCCTGGGAACACGTCACGCCGTCAAACTGGCGCGCACATCACGACCCACCTAGCCGCCCATCAAACCGACTATTGAGGTCGCACCCATGAAGAAAATTCGACTGCCGGGCCTGCTGTTCCTGGCACAAGCCACCACCGCACTGGCTGGCGAAACGCCGCCCGCCGACGACGACAAAGGCTTCTGGTACGCGCAGACCAGCGTCTATACCCGGCACTTCGCGCCGGACAAAGACCACAACAACAACCAGGACCTGATAGGCCTGGAGCGCAATGAGGCATCAGGATTGGTGTATGGCGGGGCGACGTTTCGCAACTCGTTCAGCCAGCGCTCGTACTACGCCTACGCAGGCAAGCGCTATGACATGGCCGACTCTGCGGTGTACCTGAAGGTCACAGGCGGGGCGATCCAGGGCTATCGCGGCAAATACCGCGACAAGATCCCCCTCAACCGTTTCGGCGTGGCGCCGGTGATCATTCCGTCGGTAGGCACCCATTACGGGCCGGTGGCAGCAGAGTTGGTGCTGCTGGGGTTCAATGCGGCGATGGTGACGACCGGGGTACGATTCTGAGCGGGCGCAAGCCCCCTTCCACAGCTCGGTTTCGTCAGGGCCGCGGCGCGTAGGCGAATACGTCGGCGCGCATCTGGTGCGCATCCATGCCGGCGTCAACCAACGCATCCAGCGTGCCGTAGATCATCGCCGGTGAACCGCTGGCGTAGACATGCACCGCCTTGAGGTCGGCAATGTCTTCGCACACGGCTTCATGCAGCAGGCCGCAGCGCCCCTCCCAACCACACAGGTCGCTGACCACCTTGTGCAGGAACAGGTTGGGCAGTTGCAGCCATTGGTCCCAGTGTTCGATCTCGTAGAAATCTTCCGGGCGACGCACACCCCAGTACAGGTGCACCGGGTGCTTGAAGCCGGAAGCGCGGCAATGCTCGATCAGGCTGTGCATCTGCGCCATGCCGGTACCGGCAGCGATCAGCACCAATGGCCCGTCCGGCAGCTCGGCCAGGTGGGTGTCGCCAAAAGGCAGCTCGATGCGCGCCATCTGGTTGCGCTGCAATTGCTCCAGCAAGTTGCGCGCGCTGTCCTCGCGGGCCAGTACATGCAGTTCCAGCTCGCGACCGGCATGGGGCGCCGACGCCAGGGAAAATGCCGACTTCTCGCCATTCTCCCGCTCGATCATCAGGTATTGCCCGGCGTGGTAACGCACCGCCTTGCCGGCCGGGGCCCGCAGGCGCACGCGCCACACGTCGCCACCCACTTCCACGCACTCACTCAATTGGCACGACAACTTGCGCAACGGCAGCTCTCCCGGCGCCAGCACGCCATCCCACAACACAATGCAATCTTCCAGCGGCTCGGCGATGCAGGTGTAGAACTCACCGTGGTCGCGCACCTCGCCGGCTTGCTGCACCCGGCCTTCCACCAGCAGTGCGGCGCACACGTGGCACACGCCATTGCGGCACGCCTGGGGGCACTCGTAGCCCAGGCGGCGCGCGCCTTCGAGGATTCGCTCGCCGGGTTCCAGCTCCAGCACGGCGCCGGAAGGTTGCAGGGTTACACGCATCAATCTATTCCCAATTCTTTCCAGATCGCATCGACACGTGCCGTGACGGCCTCATCCTTGACGATCACCCGGCCCCACTCACGGGTCGTTTCACCCGGCCATTTGTGGGTAGCGTCCAGGCCCATCTTCGAGCCCAGGCCCGACACCGGCGACGCGAAGTCGAGGTAGTCGATCGGCGTGTTGTCGATCATCACCGTGTCGCGCTTGGGGTCCATGCGCGTGGTGATGGCCCAGATCACATCGTTCCAGTCCCGGGCGTTGATGTCGTCGTCGGTAACGATAACGAACTTGGTGTACATGAACTGTCGCAAAAACGACCACACACCCAGCATTACCCGCTTGGCATGGCCCGGGTACGACTTCTTCATGGTCACGATGGCCATGCGATACGAACAGCCTTCCGGCGGCAGGTAGAAGTCGGTGATCTCCGGGAATTGCTTCTGCAGGATCGGTACGAACACTTCGTTCAGCGCCACACCCAGAATCGCCGGTTCATCGGGCGGACGGCCGGTGTAGGTGCTGTGGTAGATCGGCTTGATCCGGTGGGTGATGCGCTCGACAGTGAACACCGGAAAGCTGTCGACTTCGTTGTAATAGCCGGTGTGGTCGCCGTAAGGGCCTTCATCGGCCATCTCGCCTGGATGAATCACGCCTTCGAGGATGATTTCAGCGGTAGCCGGTACTTGCAGGTCGTTGCCACGGCACTTCACCAGCTCGGTGCGGTTGCCACGCAACAGGCCGGCGAAAGCGTACTCGGACAAGCTGTCGGGTACAGGGGTGACGGCACCGAGGATGGTCGCAGGGTCGGCGCCCAGGGCCACGGAGACCGGGAACGGCTTGCCGGGATGCTTCTCGCACCACTCACGGAAGTCCAAGGCACCGCCACGGTGGCTCAGCCAACGCATGATCACCTTGTTGCGGCCGATCACTTGCTGGCGGTAGATACCGAGGTTCTGGCGGTCTTTGTTCGGGCCCTTGGTGACGGTCAGGCCCCAGGTGATCAGCGGGCCGACATCGCCGGGCCAGCAGGTTTGCACGGGGAGCATGGCCAGATCGACGTCATCCCCTTCGATGACCACTTCCTGGCATACCGCGTCCTTGACCACCTTGGGTGCCATGGCAATGATCTTGCGGAAGATCGGCAGCTTCGACCAGGCATCCTTCAGGCCCTTGGGCGGCTCGGGTTCCTTGAGGAACGCCAGCAGCTTGCCGATCTCGCGCAACTCGCTGACCGCCTCGGCGCCCATGCCAAAGGCCACACGCTCGGGGGTACCGAACAGGTTGCCGAGCACCGGAATATCAAAACCGGTGGGGTTCTCGAACAGCAGCGCCGGCCCCTTGTTACGCAAGGTGCGGTCGCAAATCTCAGTCATTTCCAGCACCGGGGAAATCGGCATCTGGATACGTTTCAACTCTCCGCGCTGCTCAAGTTGCTGCACGAAATCCCGAAGATCCTTGAATTTCATTAACCATGCCACCCGTAAAATAGGCGTACATCCTACCTGCTCTGAGGGCTGCTGGCAGCTTATCGCGGTGCATTTGGATCGGGAACATGCTTAAAAAACGCGCAAAAAAAAATGGCGCCCCCGAGGGCGCCATTCTTTTGGACCTGAAACGTCGTTATTACTTACGTTTCATCGACAGGAAGAACTCGTCGTTGGTCTTGGTGGTTTTCAACTTGTCGATCAGGAACTCGATGGCCGCCACTTCATCCATCGGGTGCAGCAGCTTGCGCAGGATCCACATGCGCTGAAGTTCGTCGTCGGCGGTCAGCAACTCTTCGCGGCGGGTGCCGGAGCGGTTGATGTTGATCGCCGGGAACACGCGTTTTTCCGCGATGCGACGGTCCAGGGGCAGTTCCATGTTGCCGGTACCCTTGAACTCTTCGTAGATCACTTCGTCCATCTTCGAACCGGTTTCAACCAGTGCGGTGGCGATAATGGTCAGCGAGCCGCCTTCTTCGATATTCCGCGCAGCGCCGAAGAAACGCTTCGGTTTCTCCAGGGCGTGGGCATCGACACCACCGGTCAATACCTTGCCGGAGCTCGGGATCACGGTGTTGTAGGCACGGGCCAGACGGGTGATGGAGTCGAGCAGGATCACCACGTCCTTCTTGTGTTCGACCAGGCGCTTGGCCTTCTCGATCACCATTTCGGCAACCTGCACGTGGCGGGTTGGCGGCTCATCGAACGTCGAGGCAACCACTTCGCCGCGCACGGTGCGCTGCATTTCGGTTACTTCTTCCGGACGCTCATCGATCAGCAAGACGATCAGGTGAACTTCAGGATTGTTACGTGCGATGTTCGCTGCAATGTTCTGCAGCATGATGGTCTTACCGGCTTTCGGCGGAGCGACGATCAGGCCACGCTGGCCTTTGCCGATCGGGGCGCACAGGTCGATCACGCGACCGGTCAAGTCTTCGGTGGAACCGTTACCGGCTTCCATCTTCATGCGCACGGTCGGGAACAGCGGTGTCAGGTTCTCGAAGAGAATCTTGTTTTTCGCGTTCTCGGGACGATCGAAGTTGATCGTGTCGACCTTGAGCAGGGCGAAGTAACGCTCGCCTTCCTTCGGTGGGCGGATCTTGCCAACGATGGTGTCACCGGTGCGCAAGTTGAAGCGACGGATCTGGCTCGGCGAGACATAGATATCGTCTGGGCCGGCGAGATAGGAGGCGTCTGCAGAGCGGAGGAAGCCGAAGCCGTCCTGGAGAATCTCCAGCACGCCATCACCGGAGATTTCCTCGCCGCTTTTCGCGTGCTTTTTCAGCAGGGAGAAAATCACGTCCTGCTTGCGCGAACGGGCCATATTTTCTATGCCCATTTCTTCGGCCAGTTGGAGCAGGTCGGTAATCGGCTTTTGCTTGAGTTCAGTCAGATTCATATAGGAATGACGTAATCATTTATGGAGGGGGGGAAATTAAGCTTTTGGCTTAATGAGGCCGCGCCGCAGAGAAGGCGACAGGATCGCGTACTAATCGAAAAGGAATGCGTCGGCGACGGCTTGCAGGGGGCAGTGGAGAAACCAGTGCGGGGCCGAATGTACCACCTGAGTTTCGGAGCGTCTAGCCCTGTTTCACGAAAAAGCCCCGCTATTTGCGGGGCTTTTTTGATGACACTCAGATGTTGGCGTCGAGGAAAGCTTGCAGCTGCGACTTCGACAGCGCGCCCACCTTAGTGGCTTCGACGTTGCCGTTCTTGAACAGCATTAGCGTAGGAATACCGCGCACGCCATGCTTGGCCGGGGTTTCCTGATTGTCGTCGATGTTCAGCTTGGCAATGGTCAGCTTGCCTTCATAGGTGGTTGCAATGTCGTCCAGGACCGGAGCGATCATTTTGCAAGGGCCACACCATTCAGCCCAGTAGTCAACCAGCACCGGGCCAGCAGCCTTGAGTACTTCGGCCTCAAAGGTCGCGTCGGTGACGTGCTTGATAAGATCGTTGCTCATGGATGTCTCCGGATTGTAAGCAAAAAAAACGTTGCCCATCATAGCCGCCCTTCCCCCGTTCAGGAAGCCGCCTCTGATTGAGTCTTCCTATGATGGCGCATGAGTTTGGGTATAGCCCCACTCAGGGCGCAACGGGAGTCACGAAGGCAATACCCGTGCGCAACGCCGCATTGCGTACATGCTCCTGCATGGTTTTCTGCGCCGATGCGCTGGCCCGCCGGGCCAGGGCGCGCAGGATTTTGCGATGCTCCTGCCAGGTTTCCATGGCCCGCTCCGGTCGGATGAACGGTAGTTTCTGACTTTCCAGAAACACCTCGGCACTGGCACTCAGGATGCTCACCATCGCCCGGTTACCACTGGCCAACAGGATGCGCTGGTGGAACTCGAAGTCCAGCCGCGCAGCCGCTTCGAAGTCACCGGCCTTGAGCACCTTGCGCATCGCTTCGACGTTGTCTTCCAGGCTGTCCAGCGCATCGATCGTCAGCGTCATAGCCGCCAAACCCGCCGCAAACCCTTCCAGTGCGTAACGCAACTGAAAGATTTCGAGCGGCGTGGCCTGGGCGGCAAAAGGCCAGGCAAAGCCCGGTGCGTCCTCCACCGCCTGCACGAACACACCTTTGCCCGGCTGCACACTGACCACCCCCAAAGCGCTCAAGGACGACAGCGCTTCGCGCAGCGACGCCCGGCTGACGCCCAACTGCACCGCCAGGTCGCGCTGGGACGGCAGTGCATCGCCCGGCCCGAAGCCTTGCTCCTTGATCAGTTTGCGGATGGCCTGCAGGGCCGCCTCCGGTACGGCTTGGGCGATGGAATTCATAAAAAACTCAAGGTTTGCGTCAACAGAGCGGCTAGTTGTAAAGCTATTCGGGGGCCGCGGCAAGCCACGCCCCAAAGGGGCTCGCGGAGTTTTACCGACGCTCGAAAAGGGTGCGAAAACGCGCAGCACTGTTCAGACCAGTAAGACCACTGAACCTCAACAAACTCGAGCCTCACAGACAATCCGAGCAGTACTGGCATGGGCTATGCACTGAGCAAATCCAGAAAATTCCTTCGCCCTTCTCGGAGAGTTGCCATGACCAAGCGCTTCAGCGCCCTGCTCACTGCCCTGTTTGCCAGCCTGATGCTGAGCCAGGCACCCGCCCAGGCCAACGGTCTGGACGATATCGTCGCCCGTGGCACCCTCAAGGTCGCCGTGCCCCAGGACTTCCCGCCGTTCGGCTCGGTCGGCCCCGACATGAAGCCCCGTGGTCTGGACATCGACACCGCCAAGCTGCTGGCCGACCAACTTAAGGTCAAGCTGGAGCTGACCCCGGTCAACAGCACCAACCGCATCCCGTTCCTCACCACCGGCAAGGTCGACCTGGTGATCTCCAGCCTGGGCAAGAACCCCGAGCGCGAAAAGGTCATCGACTTCTCCAAGGCCTACGCACCGTTCTATCTGGCCGTGTTCGGCCCGCCTGATGCCGCCATCAGCAGCACCGACGACCTCAAGGGCAAGACCATCAGCGTGACCCGTGGCGCCATCGAAGACATCGAGCTGACCGCTGTAGCGCCTAAGGAAGCCACCATCAAGCGCTTCGAAGACAACAACTCCACCATCGCCGCCTACCTGGCCGGCCAGGTCGACCTGATCGCCAGCGGCAACGTGGTGATGGTGGCAATCAGCGAACGCAACCCGAAACGCGTGCCAGCGTTGAAAGTGAAGCTCAAGGACTCGCCGGTGTACGTGGGCGTGAACAAGAACGAGCCGGCGCTTCTGGAGAAGGTCAACCAGATCCTGGTCGCGGCCAAAGCTGACGGCAGCCTGGAAAAGAACGCGATGCAGTGGCTCAAAGAACCATTGCCTGCTGATCTCTGAAGCGGAGCTGATTGATGGCCTATCAATTCGACTTTGTGCCGGTGCTGGCCAATACGGACCTGCTGTTGCGCGGCGCGCTGTTCACCCTTGAGCTGACTGCCATCGGCACAATCCTGGGCGTCGCCCTGGGCACTGTCGGCGCCGTGGTGCGGGCGTGGAAGATCCAGCCATTTGCCTGGTTCTTCGGTGTGTATGTCGAGTTGATCCGCAACACGCCGTTCCTGGTGCAGTTGTTCTTCATCTTCTTCGGCCTGCCCTCCCTGGGATTGAAAATTACCGAGTGGCAAGCAGCCGTATTGGCGATGGTGATCAACCTGGGAGCCTACTCCACGGAGATCATCCGCGCCGGTATCCAGGCCATCCCACGTGGGCAACTGGAAGCCGCCGCCGCGCTGGCGATGACGCGCTTCGAAGCGTTTCGCCATGTGGTGCTGCTGCCGGCGCTGGGCAAGGTGTGGCCGGCCCTGAGCAGCCAGATCATCATCGTGATGCTCGGTTCGGCGGTGTGTTCGCAGATCGCCACCGAGGAGCTGAGCTTTGCCGCCAACTTTATCCAGTCGCGCAATTTCCGCGCGTTCGAAACCTATGCCCTGACCACCCTGGTGTACCTGTGCATGGCGTTGATGATTCGCCAGTTGCTCAACTGGATCGGCCGCCGCTTTGTGATGAGGAACAGCCGATGAGTGATTTTTCCTTCTGGGACATCGTGCGCAACCTGCTTACGGGCCTGCAGTGGACGCTGTTGCTGTCGCTCGTGGCGTTTATCGGCGGCGGCCTGATCGGCTTGCTGGTGATGACCCTGCGCATCAGCCGCAAGGCATTCGCGCGCAATGTTGCGCGCACCTATATCGAACTGTTCCAGGGCACACCGTTGTTGATGCAGCTGTTCCTGGTTTTTTTCGGCATTGCCCTGCTCGGCGTGGATATTTCGCCCTGGCTGGCGGCCGCGATCGCCTTGACGCTGTTTACCAGCGCCTACCTCGCCGAAATCTGGCGCGGCTGCGTCGACTCCATCGCCCACGGCCAGTGGGAAGCATCGGCCAGCCTGGCGTTGAATCCGCTTGAACAACTGCGCTACGTGATCCTGCCCCAAGCCCTGCGCATTGCAGTGGCGCCCACCGTTGGGTTCTCGGTGCAAGTGGTCAAAGGCACCGCTGTCACTTCAATCATTGGTTTTACCGAACTGACCAAGACCGGCGGCATGCTCGCCAACGCCACCTTCGAGCCCTTTATGGTCTACGGCTTGGTGGCCCTCGGTTACTTCCTGCTCTGCTACCCCTTGTCCCTCAGTGCGCGCTACCTGGAAAGGAGACTGCATGCCTCTGCTTAGAATTTCCGCTCTGCATAAGTATTACGGCGATCACCACGTCCTCAAGGGCATCGACCTGACCGTTGAAGAAGGCCAGGTGGTGGCAATCATCGGCCGCAGCGGCTCGGGCAAGTCCACCTTGCTGCGCACCCTCAATGGCCTGGAGTCGATCAACGACGGCGTGATCGAAGTCGATGGTGAATACCTCGACGCGGCCCGGGCCGATCTGCGCAGCCTGCGGCAGAAAGTCGGCATGGTGTTCCAACAGTTCAACCTGTTCCCGCACCTGACGGTGGGTGAAAACGTCATGCTTGCACCACAGGTCGTGCAAAAAGTGCCCAAGGCCAAAGCGGCTCAACTGGCCAGGCAGATGCTGGAGCGCGTGGGGCTGGGCGAGAAATTCGACGCTTTCCCCGATCGCCTGTCCGGCGGCCAGCAACAGCGGGTTGCCATCGCCCGCGCCCTGGCCATGTCGCCCAAGGTGCTGCTGTGCGATGAAATCACCTCGGCCCTGGACCCGGAGCTGGTCAATGAAGTGCTCAGCGTGGTGCGCCAACTGGCCAAGGACGGCATGACCCTGATCATGGTCACCCACGAAATGCGATTCGCCCGGGAAGTCGGCGACAAGCTGGTGTTCATGCACCAAGGCAAGGTGCACGAAGTCGGCGATCCCAAGGTACTGTTCGCCAACCCGCAAACCCCCGAGTTCGCCAACTTCATCGGCTCAGTGGAACAGCCGGACTGACCAGTTCGAAACTGCCGCGCCCCTCCAGCACCACTTGATTGCTGACTTGCAGGGCGTTGGCGGGCAGGTCGGTGTCGACTTCAACCTGGGCAGTCAATCGCTTTCCCGCCGCCCGAGCGACCAGGACCTGGCCCGGCAATAACTGCCCGTCGAAGGCCTTACCCGGAAGGTGGGCCTGCGCCCATTCGACGGCACGCCCATCCACCTGGGCGTGCTTGAGAGTCAGGCTGAACCGCCCATGACGCCCAAACCGATAACCTTGCCCGTCGGCCACGCCGGTAAATCGCAATGCGATAGCTGCCGGCTCTGCGCACAGTACGTTCAGGTGCACCCTGCGCGTACCCAGCGCGATTGAACGGCTCTCGACAAGCGCCTCCCTGCGAATGACGCCATAGTCTATATACGGCTGGCTGACGGACAGCTGGCAGTTTTCGGCGCGAACTCCACCGGCCATCGACAGCGTGCAGAGCACTGCGAAAAAACCCGCGATTTTCAGCTTAACGACCATGGCACACCGCCGATGTTGTCTCATAAAACTTGTCATGGTCGGCCTTGGTCTCGGGAGCAAGGTTGAGCAGGCAAGAGGAGGAGTCCGGCAATGCAACGCGCAGGTGTTGCGAGTCATTGAAGTCGTTCAGAAAGATCATGCCGTCACCCACCACACTGGTCAGGAAGCGATTGTTTTTGTCGAACACCGAAGCACCCTGAGGCAGTGTTCGCCCTTGTTGATCAGTGGCCGTGACTAACACACGACGCACTGTCACCACATCGAATGCGACGGTATTGACGGCCCCTCGCCCAGGGGCAAGCACCCGGGTGCCGTTCTTCAGGTCAACGCGCTTGGGCAAGGACTGGGTCTGCACTTCGATGCGGCTGTTCGTGTAGGCGGGCAAGCCTGGGATCACGGCCTGCCCGCTGAAGTCGGTCCACACCGGACCGTAGGGCGTGTCGAGTTTGGCAGAGCCGATATCCCCTACCGATGCGATGCCAAAGGTGTCCTGGATGGCATACGGCGAGAAGGTCACGCCGCCCGCGTGAGCCACCACGCCACCTTGCAGCTGCCCCGTGTAACTGGTGCCCGATGGGTCGCGACTGACCCCCAGGCCCACGCGGGTGTAGCGTGGCATCAGGTCCACCTGGCCGCGTATCGATTGCTCCCGGGCGCTGAGGTCGCGTTCGACACCGACCTCGTAATTCACATACTCATTGACCCGCTCACTGAGCGCCGTACCGGCTCGGGACTGATTGCCACGCTTGCTGACATAGCTGTTCACCCGCCGGTCGCTGCCCAGGGGTACGCTGACCTGCAGCCGCACGGACAGATCACTGTCCTCGACCGTATCGCGCCGACGGCCCTCACTCAGGGCATCGCGGCGTGCCGAAGTACCGCCTACCTGAGAGTCAGCGACCAATGCGACGTCCGCATAGCGGAACGACTTGTTCCATGCCGCAAACACATGGTCGGCCGACTGCCCATCAAACTGGGAACTGCGGGTATACCCCACGGAAAATGCACCCAGCGTGTTGTCGACCCAGCTCACACCCGCCGTGTACTGACGCTTGAAGCGCGCATCCAGCTCGTCGGTCCTGGCCGATCGGCCCGCTTCAAGGACCTCGCGATAGCCATGGCTTTGCGTAGTGACACTGAGGTTAAGATCGATGTTGGCGCTCACCGGGCTGCTCGCGGACACGCTGCTGCGTGATCCGAACACCGTATTACGGCTGTCCCGGGAAACGTTGTGACGTGCGCCAACAGAAACCCGCTGGAAAAACACGCTGCTCAAGGTGCCTCCTGCCGCCCCATACTCATCGGAGCCCAACAAGCCGAAGCCCGCAGAGGAGTCTCGCCCCAAGCCCCAGGTGCCGCTGCCCATGGCAACGACCGGAGTCGGGCCTTCCTCATGCGCATTTCTACGCACCTTGCCCAAGGAGAGATAGTAGCCAGGCTCCGCCGGGGCGCTCCCGGCAAATGAGGCCGCAGGTACCACGAAGCTGCGCTTGGCACCTCGCACATCGATGACGCTGACCGCCAAGTCGCTGGTGCCGTTGAGCAATGGCAAGCCCGTCAGCCGGAACGGTCCCTCGGGCACCAGTGTGCTGTGGATCAACACTCCCGATTGACGTACTTCAATCCGCGACTGGCTCTGCGCCAGCCCCTCCACCACAGCATTGTTACTGCCCGCCGGCGTGCGCGACTGACCATCAGGGGAAAACTGCACACCGGACAGCTGAACACCGCCAAACAGCGGGTTGTTGCTGGAGAGCTGACCTACCTGAAAGGTCGATTGCAACGCGGTAATATCCCGCTGCGCATAAGCATAAAGATGCTCGTTGCGTGTCACTCCATTGTCGGACACATAAAATTGGCGGCTGCGGACAATCCAATCGCCCAGGTTGAAACCCGCCTCGGTATAGGCCGAAACAAAACGATTGCTTCCATTGTTCGAATAACTGTCGAATCCCTGCACGTCATAGTTGAACAACGCCGCCGCCCCGCCCCGGGCAAACTGGCCAGCCTCCCACTGCGGTTCACGCAGTGATCCGGTCGGCACTACCAGCGCCACTTCGTCATTGCCTGGGCGCAGCCGCACCATCGTGGCCGGGAAAGCACCCAGGAAGTCGTGGCAGGCCAGGTCTGCAGTAGCGCCCTTGCGGATAATGCCTTCGGGCTTCACCAATCCGGCTTTATCGAGCAGCCCCGGGGTGAAACACAGCTGCCCTTGCGAGTCGAACCGGGCATCGACCAACCCGAGCGGGTTGCCATTGACCCGCAACCCCACCACATGAACACCTTCGCGAAAGCGCGCCGCACTGCGAAAGTAGTCGGAGACCTTCGGATCAATGCCGTGGGTAGTCAGTGCAGCCAGGTCGAAACCCTCCCCCAGTTCCACTGCGGGGGCCAGGCCAGGCAAGCCCCATAGTGTCGCAACCCCCATCAGCAGAGTGGGCCGACACGGCCACAAAGAAGCCACTCGTTTGTTATTCGGCAGGTTGGCCATGGGTCGATTAACCCCTGTCGGCATTGATCGGAGCCCGGAAGCTGTCCGCCGAAAAGCCGTAGAGCGTGGCCGGCTGGATCTCGACGCCTGTTACCCCTTCCAACGCGCCCTCCACCTTCAGCGTCAGCGTTTCCCCCGGCAACACGTAAGTGCGCGGCAAGGTTGCCAAGGCTCCTTGTGGCAGCAGCCGCACCTCCGGAATCAGGCGCACTACATAGGCACTGTCGTTGTGAACCGTCAGCCCCGCCCCTGCGCGCGCCCACTTCAGCAGTTCCCAGGGCGTGTGATGAACCGGCAGATCTTTCGGGTGAAGGATCAACGGCAAATTCTGTCGCAGCGTGATGCCGATAGTCGCACCGCCTGCGGCGCGCGCCTGGGGGATGCCTTCGAAAGACACACGTTTCAACCGCTGGGTCTTCAGTGGCTCCTTCAAGGTGCTGATGAAACGCACCAATTGAGTTTCCCCCGCCTCCACGCGGGTAATGGGTGGCGTCACAATCAACAGCGACTCCATATCCTCGGGCACATTTTCCACGACCGAGTGAAGCAGCGCTGGCACCGCGTCGGTATTCTTGATGTTGAGCGTGGCTTCGCCCTGGGCTTCATAAAGCACAACCACCGTAGTTTCCGGCAACATACCGTCGGCTAATGCAATACCGGTAAAACACAGACACGCGCCCGCACAAAACAACCGTGCATTATTTATTAATGAAAGACTAAACACTCAGTACTCCCCACGACCTTGAAGTTGTTTGTTTATCCAGACGACCACATAAAAACAGCCGACAAGAAGCACGCGGCTTCTTTATCGGCTGCAGTTTGATCGCTTAGATGTAACTCAACTCAAGTGTCGCGCGCCCATCCAGGGTAATGTCACGACTCAGGTCCAGATCCTGCCCCCTGTTGATCACCGCCCGCACCGCGATAGTTCCGGTCAACTGAGCGATTGAGGCCGGGGTGATGGTTGTGCCACTGCGCCATGAATACTGAGTGGGCGATTGGGCGACCTTGCCGTCGCTGTTCTGCCAGGCACCGTTACCGACACGCATGATGGGCGACAGTACTGTACTCGACGACCTGAGGTCCCTGAGGGTGACCGCAAAGCCGCCGGTTCGCCGGCCGTTCGCAGTACCCAGGCCATAATTGTGCACCTCGGTATAGCCTGAGCCGAGCACATTGAGGATGCCCGGGACCTTGCTGGCCGCCTGCAGGTCGACGAATTTCAGTCCGAACGTAGCAGGCGTGGTGCCGCAAGTGACGGTCAACGGGGCGGTTCTTTCCGCCAATGGATTGAACGCCGTTGGCAGCAGTTGGGCAGAGGGAATGTCGCCGTAGTTGATGATGCCACCACCGGTCATGCTGAGGTTGCAGGCGGCTGGTTTGATCGTCCCCCTGACGATCAGCTCGGCACTGGTGGATGCATGGACGTTGAGGGCGGCGGCCAGCCAAGCAATACCGAGAGTCAATCCAACAATTTTTTTCATAGTCGACCTGTCACTTAAAGTTATCAGGCGTACTTATTTTTGCCTTGAAGACACAAGCCATAAATAAATAGCGCCACGGCACGATTGCCGAATGACAGTCTGTCGCCTCAAGGCCCGAATAAAGAATAAGGCAATACCGTGTTTATTGTGGGAGCGATAAAAACAAACTGTCGGTCCAACCCACCAAGACAGTAGTCCTGAACATAAAAACCAATAGCGCACCGCCTCCAAAGTTGTAGGCTAAATCATATTTCGCCTTATAAAAATCCGAAGTTAAACTCCCCTACAGAACTACGCGTATGCGTCAACAGAAACATGGAAAGACACCCTACACTTTCCACAAAAATCCCCTACAGACGAGCGCAGAGAAATTCACGGTGCACTACGCGTTGGCGTCAGCGGTCGATCGTGGCACGATGGTAAGGTTATCGACCGAGACCCCCTAACCATGCCGCAATCCCAAGCCAAGAATCTGTCCCTGATCGCCGCCATCGACCTGGGCTCCAACAGCTTTCACATGGTCGTGGCCAAGGCCCAGAACGGCGAAATCCGCATCCTTGAGCGGCTCGGAGAGAAAGTGCAGCTGGCTGCCGGAATCGACGACGAACGCCAGCTCAATGAAGAATCCATGCAGCGCGGGCTCGATTGCCTCAAGCGTTTTGCCCAATTGATCAACGGCATGCCCCTGGGCGCCGTGCGAATCGTCGGCACCAACGCCCTGCGCGAAGCCCGCAACCGTGGCGAATTCATCCGCCGTGCCGAGGAGATCCTCGGGCACCCGGTGGAAGTCATTTCCGGCCGTGAAGAAGCACGCCTTATCTACCTCGGCGTGTCGCATACCCTCGCCGACACCCCCGGCAAGCGCCTGGTGGCGGACATCGGCGGGGGCAGTACCGAGTTCATCATCGGCCAGCGCTTCGAACCGCTGCTGCGTGAAAGCCTGCAGATGGGCTGTGTCAGCTATACCCAGCGCTACTTCAAGGACGGCAAGATCACCCCGGCACGCTACGCCCAGGCCTACACGGCGGCGCGGCTGGAGATCATGAGCATCGAACACGCCCTGCACCGCCTGACCTGGGATGAAGCCATCGGCTCGTCCGGCACCATCCGTGCCATCGGCCTGGCGCTCAAGGCCGGCGGCCATGGCACCGGCGAGGTCAACGCCGAGGGCCTCGCGTGGCTCAAGCGCAAGCTGTTCAAGCTGGGCGATGCAGAGAAAATCGACTTCGACGGCATCAAGCCCGACCGTCGCACCATCTTCCCGGCCGGCCTGGCGATTCTCGAGGCGATCTTCGACGCCCTCGAACTGCAACGCATGGACCACTGTGACGGCGCCCTGCGCGAAGGCGTGCTCTACGACCTGCTGGGCCGTCATCACCACGAGGACGTACGTGAGCGCACCCTCAGCTCGCTGATGGAGCGTTATCACGTCGATCTGGAGCAGGCAGCCCGCGTGGAGCGTAAAGCCCTGCATGCCTTCGATCAGGTCGCCGAGGACTGGGACCTGGAAGACGGCGTGTGGCGCGAACTGCTGGGCTGGGCCGCCAAGGTGCATGAAGTGGGCCTGGACATCGCCCACTACCATTACCACAAACACGGCGCCTACCTGATCGAGCACTCCGACCTGGCGGGTTTCTCCCGGGAAGACCAGCAGATGCTCGCACTGCTGGTGCGCGGCCATCGTCGCAATATTCCCAAGGACAAGTTTGCCGAGTTCGGTGATGAAGGCATCAAGCTGATCCGCCTGTGCGTCCTGCTGCGCTTCGCGATCCTGTTCCACCACATTCGCGGCACCCAGGAAATGCCCCAGGTGAGCCTGCGCGCCAATGGCGACAGCCTGGATGTGGTGTTCCCGAAAGGCTGGCTGGATGAGAACCAACTGACCCAGGCTGACTTCGCCCAGGAAGCGGAGTGGCTGACACGGGTGGGGTTCAGCCTGAACCTGCGCTGAGCCGATCTAAAGAACACTGCAAAAACACATGTGGGAGGGGGCTTGCCCCCGATGGCGGTGGACCAGTCAATGAATCTGTTGACTGACACTCCTTCATCGGGAGCAAGCCCCCTCCCACATTTTCAGACCGCGTCGGTGTTTAGTTCACCGTGAGAATCGGGCTGCCCAACTTCTCCAGCAACGTCGCCTGGGCACTGCGCGGGTTCTGGTTGCCGGTCGGCGTGTTACGCACGTAACGGCCATCCGACTGCAGGCTCCAGCTATGGGTGTTGTCGGTGAGGTAGCTTTCCAGCTCCTTCTTGACCCGCATGATCAGCTTCTTGCCCTCGACCGGGAAGCAGGTCTCCACACGCTTGTCGAGGTTGCGCTCCATCCAGTCGGCACTGGAGAGGAACATCTGCTCTTCGCCGCCGTTGAGGAAGTAGAACACCCGCGTGTGTTCCAGGAAGCGGCCGATGATCGAGCGCACATGGATGTTATGCGACACGCCGACAATGCCCGGACGCAGGCAGCACATGCCGCGCACCACCAGGTCGATACGCACGCCGGATTGGCTGGCTTTGTACAGCGCGCGGATGATCTTCGGATCGGTCAGCGAGTTGAACTTGGCGATGATGTGCGCCGGTTTGCCCTCGAGGGCGAACTGGGTCTCGCGGGCAATCATGTCGAGCATGCCCTTCTTCAGGGTGAACGGCGCGTGCAGCAGCTTCTTCATGCGCAATGTCTTGCCCATGCCGATCAATTGGCTGAACAACTTGCCGACGTCCTCACACAAGGCGTCGTCGGAAGTCAGCAGGCTGTAGTCGGTATAGAGCTTGGCGTTGCCGGCGTGGTAGTTGCCGGTACCCAGGTGGGCGTAACGCACGATCTCACCGGCTTCGCGGCGCAGGATCAGCATCATCTTGGCGTGGGTCTTGAAGCCCACCACGCCGTAGATCACGACCGCACCGGCCGCTTGCAGGCGGCTGGCCAGTTGCAGGTTGGACTCTTCATCAAAGCGTGCCCGCAACTCGATCACCGCGGTGACTTCCTTGCCGTTGCGCGCGGCGTCTACCAACGCGTCGACGATTTCCGAGTTGGCGCCGCTGCGGTACAGCGTCTGGCGTACAGCCAACACGTGTGGGTCCTTGGCGGCCTGGCGCAGCAGGTCGACCACCGGGGTGAAGGACTCGAACGGGTGCAGCAGCAGGATGTCCTGCTTGCTCACCACGCTGAAGATGTTCTCGCTGTTTTGCAGCAGTTTCGGGATCTGCGGGGTGAACGGGGTGTATTGCAGTTCCGGATGACTGTCCAGGCCAGTAATGCTGAACAGCCGCGTGAGGTTCACCGGACCGTTGACCTGGTACAGCTCGGACTCGGCGAGGTTGAACTGCTTGAGCAGGTAGTCCGACAGATGTTTGGGGCAGGTATCCGCCACTTCCAGGCGCACCGCGTCGCCGTAGCGCCGCGAGAACAGCTCGCCGCGCAGGGCACGGGCCAAGTCTTCGACGTCTTCGGAATCCAGCGCCAGGTCGGCGTTACGGGTCAGGCGGAACTGGTAGCAGCCCTTGACCTTCATGCCTTGGAACAGGTCATCGGCGTGGGCATGGATCATCGACGACAGGAATACATAGTTATCGCCAGCGCCCCCCACCTCTTCCGGTACCTTAATGATCCGTGGCAGCAAGCGCGGCGCCGGGATGATCGCCAGGCCCGAATCGCGACCGAAGGCATCGATCCCTTCCAGCTCGACGATAAAGTTGAGGCTCTTGTTCACCAGCAACGGGAACGGGTGCGTCGGGTCGAGGCCGATTGGGGTGATGATCGGTGAAATCTCGTCACGGAAGTAACGGCGCACCCAGGTTTTGATCTTGGTGGTCCAGTGACGACGACGAATGAAGCGGACCTGATGTTTTTCCAGTTCCGGCAGCAGGATGTCGTTGAGAATCGCGTATTGGCGGTCCACATGGCCATGCACCAGCTCGCTGATGCGCGCCAGGGCCTGGTGCGGCTGCAGGCCGTCCGCGCCGGCTTGTTCACGGGCAAAGGTGATCTGTTTCTTGAGGCCGGCGACACGGATCTCGAAGAACTCGTCCAGGTTGCTGGAGAAAATCAGCAGGAACTTCAGGCGTTCCAGCAACGGGTAGGACTCATCCAGCGCCTGCTCGAGCACGCGGATGTTGAATTGCAGTTGGGACAGCTCGCGGTGGATGTACAGGCTGCTGTCATCCAGGTTGGTCACTACGGCGGCCACCGGGGCAGGGGCTGGCGCTTCGGCTACCACCACAGGCGCGACCGGCTCGTGCTCCGGCGGGGTCTCGGTGACTTGTTCCACCACCGGGTGAGCGTCTTTTACGGCAACTTCGGAGAGTCCTTCGGTATTCATCGAATGTTCCTGTGAGGGCTATTGTTGCTCTCTAAGCAATTGGGCGGCGCGGACGGCGAAATAGGTCAGGATGCCATCCGCCCCGGCACGTTTAAAGGCCGTCAAGGATTCAAGGATTACCCCTTCACTCAACCAGCCATTTTGTATTGCAGCCATGTGCATGGCGTATTCGCCACTGACCTGATACACAAAGGTCGGCACCTTGAATTCCTCTTTGACCCGGTAAAGGATGTCCAGGTACGGCATCCCGGGCTTGACCATCACCATGTCGGCGCCTTCGGCCAGGTCGGCGGCCACTTCGTGCAGCGCTTCATGGCTGTTGGCGGGGTCCATCTGGTACGAGGCCTTGTTGGCCTTGCCCAGGTTCAGCGCCGAACCCACCGCATCGCGGAACGGGCCGTAGTAGGCGCTGGCGTACTTGGCCGAATAGGCCATGATCCGTACATTGACGTGGCCGGCCAGTTCCAGGGCTTCGCGAATCGCCTGGATGCGCCCGTCCATCATGTCCGACGGCGCAACCACCTGGGCGCCTGCAGCCGCGTGGGACAAAGCCTGTTTGACCAACGCATCGACGGTAATGTCGTTCTGAACATAGCCTTCTTGGTCAAGAATGCCATCCTGCCCGTGAGTGGTGAATGGGTCCAACGCCACGTCAGTGATCACCCCCAGCTCAGGGAAACGCTCGCGCAGCGCGCGGGTGGCGCGCTGGGCAATACCGTCCGGGTTCCAGGCTTCGGCAGCGTCCAGGGACTTGAGTTCAGGCGGCGTGACCGGAAACAACGCCAACGCCGGAATCCCCAGTTCGACCCAGCCCGCCGCCTCTTCAAGCAGCAGATCAATGGTCAGACGCTCTACACCCGGCATCGACGCCACCGCTTCCCGGCGATTTTCACCGTCGAGCACAAACACCGGCAAGATCAGATCATTCGTCGTCAGTACGTTTTCACGAACCAGGCGACGAGAAAAATCATCACGGCGATTACGGCGCAGGCGGGTAGCAGGGAACAGGCGATTGGCAGGGGTAAAACTCACGACAGACTCCTGAGCCCGGGTTCACGGGCGAGCGTTGCAGTTATAAGCGGGCATTATGACGAAGGTATGACAGTTGTGCTTAACGATGCGACCTGTAGTCGCATTCGTCGCTTAATGTAGGAATTGTTCACTTCGTGACACATCTCGATACTTTCATGAATGTTCACGAAGGCGTAGGCTGCGCGTTCATTTCGCCAGCACCCAGACCATGCTTCAACAATTTCTGCATGACTTCGGCTACTTTGCCCTCTTCCTAGGCACGTTCTTCGAAGGCGAAACCATCCTGGTTCTCGCAGGCTTCCTGGCGTTCCGTGGGTACATGGATATCAACCTGGTGGTGGTCGTTGCCTTCTTCGGCAGCTACGCCGGCGACCAGCTTTGGTATTACATGGGCCGCAAGCACGGCCGCAAACTGTTGGCGCGCAAGCCGCGCTGGCAATTGATGGGCGACAAAGCCCTGGAACATATCCGCAAGCACCCGGATATCTGGGTGCTGAGCTTCCGCTTTGTCTACGGATTACGCACGGTAATGCCCGTCGCGATCGGCCTGTCAGGCTACCCGCCAGTGCGCTACCTGATCCTCAACGGTATTGGTGCTGCAATCTGGGCTGCGGCCTTGGGTGCTGCGGCTTATCACTTCGGTGCCGTGCTGGAAGGCATGCTGGGCAGCGTCAAGAAATACGAGCTGTGGGTACTGGGCGCCTTGCTGCTGCTGGGCTTTGGCCTGTGGCTGCGCCGCCGTTTCAAGAACGCCCGTATCGCCCGCCAGGCCTGTGCCGATGCCAAGGCGCGGCTCGCCGCCGCCGAGCCCGCTCCGGTAGAAGCGCCTAAGACACCAGTCGAGTAAGCCGGCCTCTGCAACAGTAGAGGCCAATCACGCTGAGCAGGCTGTAGCTCACCAGGCCCAACCAACCCAGGTTGCTCGCCGGCCACAGTCCGACCAGCGGCGCCAGCCACACCAGCGGCACATTCAGCGCCAGGCGCATCAGTTCGGCCTTTAACGCACATGGGCGATTCTCCAGGGCCACGCCTAGGGTAAACAATCCAAGCGCCATCGCACTCCAGCCGACAATCAGCGCTGCGGTGGGCAGACCCTCGCCGACATTCATCAAATAGCTGCCAAAACCCACATACGCCGCGAACTGCAGGGCGATGTAGACCTGTTGGCGCGCGTCCAGCGGCACTTCGAATTTGCGGAACTGACTCAAATCCGGCTTGGCCAACGGGTACTTGGCCTTTACGTCCGCCGGGCGCCAACCGGTGCGCATGAACCAGATGCGCAGCTTGTCCCACTTACTTTCGGTACGCCGTGCATCACGCCAAAGCTGTGCATAAAACTGCAGGTTGGCCCACAACGGATTCCAGCTGGCCAAGGGCGTGGTCACGCCGAAAATCACCGGCTCGTTGTCGTCTTCTTCCTGGAAAGTGCCGAACAGCCTGTCCCAAAGAATGAACACCCCGCCGTAGTTGCGATCCATGTAGAGAGCGTTCTGTGCATGGTGGGCCCGATGATTGGATGGCGTGACGAAAAACCACTCGAACCAGCCAAGCTTGGGCACGTGCCGGGTATGCACCCAGAATTGATACAGCAGGTTAAGGGACGCCACACTGATAAACACCACCAGCGGCACGCCAAGCACGGCAAGGGGCAGGTAGAAAATCCAGCTCAGCAGGAAGCCGGTGCTGGTCTGGCGCAGGGCGGTGCTGAGGTTGTAGTCCTCGCTCTGGTGATGCACAGAGTGCGCGGCCCAGAGGATATTGCGTTCGTGCCCCATCCGGTGGAGCCAGTAGTAACAGAAGTCGTAGAACACAAAGGCGAACACCCAGGTCCAGACACTCTGGGCAGACAGCTCGATCAGCGCCAGGTGCTTGAGGGCGAACGCGTAGGTCAGCAGCCCCACACCCTTGGTCAACAGCCCGGTGGTGGTGGACAGTACGCCGGTGCTGAGGCTGTTGATGGCGTCCGCTACCCGGTAGTTGCGCTGGCCACGCCAACGGTCGGCGAGCAACTCCACTACGATCAAGGCAATGAAAAACGGTACCGCGTAAGGCACGAAGTCCATGGTCTGGTCCGGTCTATTTTTGTTACATCAAGATTAGGTGCAGCGGTGCGAGATCCCATTGGCAACAGGTTACAAATTAGTAGACATTTAACGCCAAGACCCCAGGAGAAATGCCCATGAGCAAAAAGATTGCAGTGATCCTTTCCGGCTGTGGCGTGTACGACGGCGCAGAGATCCACGAAAGCGTGATCACCTTGCTGCGCCTGGATCAGCGCGGCGCTCAGGTCCAATGTTTTGCACCGAATATTGCGCAGTTGCACGTGATCAACCACCTGACGGGCGAGGAAATGCCCGAGTCGCGCAATGTGCTGGTGGAATCGGCGCGCATTGCCCGAGGTGCCGTGCAGGACATTGCCGAGGCGAGTGCCGCAGACTTCGATGCGTTGATCGTACCCGGCGGGTTTGGTGCGGCGAAGAACCTGTCGGACTTTGCCCTGGAGGGCGCCGCTTGCAGCGTCAACCCGCAGGTACTGGCGCTGGCTGAAGCCTTTGCAGAAGCCGGCAAGCCGGTGGGGCTGATCTGCATTTCGCCGGCTCTGGCCGCGAAGATCTACGGCCCGGGAGTGACCTGCACCATCGGCAACGATGCCGACACCGCCGCCGCCCTCGACAAAATGGGCGCCACCCACCACGAATGCACAGTGGAAGACATTGTCGAGGACAAAGCACGCAAGTTGGTAAGCACGCCGGCCTATATGCTGGGCAAGAACATCAGCGAGGTGGCGTCAGGCATCAACAAGCTGGTGGATCGGGTGCTGGAGCTGACCCACGAGAACGATTGATGAGGGAGCCGTAAACTTAACGGTAGTAAGCCGGCCTGGTGTAGCGAGTACCCTCGCCACAAGGTCAGACCTGGCGCATCAATTTGGTCAGGATGCGGTCAAGTGAGTTGGCAAACGCCTGCTTGTCCTTCTCCCCATGGGGCGGTGGCCCACCGCCCATCTGGCCCTGCTCACGCAGGTCGGTAAACAGGTTGCGCACCGCCAACCGTTCGCTCATGTTCGCCGGGCTGAACTCCTTGCCCCGTGGGTCGAGGGCGGTGACGCCATTCTTCACCAGGCGGTCGGCCAGGGGCACATCGCTGCAGATCACCAGTTCGCCGGGCACTGCGTGCTCCACCAGGTAGTCATCTGCTGCGTCCGGGCCGCTGGGCACCACGATCAACTTCACACACGAGAAGCTCGGCTTGATCTGGCTTTGGCCGGCCACCAGGACGACCTCGAACTGGCGCTTGAGGGCGAACTTCACCACTTGGTCCTTGGCGGCCCTAGGGCAGGCGTCCGCATCGATCCATACGCGCATGTTATGCCGCCACTCGCTGTTTCTCTGCCAGCCGGCTGCGGCCGTAGAGCACCACAATGGCCAGGATCGCCACGGCCTGGGCACTCAACGAGTACGCATCGGCATGGATGCCCAGCCAGTCGAAGTCAAAGAACGCCACCGGCCGCGTGCCAAAGATGCCGGCTTCCTGCAACGCCTTGACGCCATGCCCGGCGAACACCACCGACAACGCGCACAGCAGCCCCGCATTGATGCCGAAAAACAGCGCCAGCGGCAGTTTCGCCGAACCGCGCAGGATCACCCAGGCCAGGCCCACCAGCAGCACCAACGCCGTGGCACCACCCGCCAGCACCGCGTTGTGCCCGGCCGGGCCCGCTTGCAGCCACAGGGTTTCGTAGAACAGGATCACTTCGAACAGCTCGCGGTAGACCGAGAAGAACGCCAATATCGCAAAACCGAAACGCCCACCGCCGCCCACCAGGCTGCTCTTGATGTAGTCCTGCCATGCCGCGGCATGGCGGCGGTCGTGCATCCATACGCCAAGCCACAGCACCATTACACTGGCGAACAGCGCCGTGCAGCCTTCGAGCAATTCGCGCTGGGCGCCGCTGACGTCGATCACATACGCCGCCAGTGCCCAGGTGGCCAAGCCGGCCAATAGTGCCAGGCCCCAGCCGACGTTGACGCTGCGCACCGCCGATTGCTGGCCGGTGTTGCGCAGGAAGGCGAGGATCGCCGCCAGCACCAGGATCGCTTCCAGGCCTTCACGCAGCAGGATCAGCAGACCGGAGATGTAGCTCAACGACCAGCTCAAGCCATCGCTGCCCAGCAAGCCTGCGGATTCGGCGAGCTTGCCCTTGGCCACGTCCAGGCGCTGCTGCACCTGTTCGATCGGCAGGCCGTCCTGTAACGACTGCCGGTAAGCCATCAGGGCCTTCTCGGTGTCCTTACGCACATTGGCGTCGACGTTATCCAGAGAGCTTTCCACCAACTCGAAGCCTTCGAGGTAGGCCGCTACCGACAAGTCATAGGCTTGGTCGTGGTCACCGTTGCGGAACGCCGCGAGGCTTTTGTCCAGAGTGGTGGCGGTGTAATCGAGCAACTGCGCCGGGCCACGCTTGACCTGCGGCGGTTGCGCACGCTGGGCGCGGAAGGTCGTGGCAGCCGCCGCGCCGCTTGCGGCCAGCACTTCATCAGGTGTCTGACGGGCCAGGTCGGCGAGATTGAAGGGTTGTTCGCTTTTCGCTGCGGCCGGGTCGGCGGTGAAACCGGCGATGTAGGTGGCCAGGTCCCAGCGCTGGCGGTCGTCCAGTTGGTCGGCGAAAGACGGCATGTCGGTGCCTTCGACACCCAGGCCCAGGGTGTTGTAGATCGCGTAGAGGCTCAGGCGGTCCAGGCGTGCTGCATCCGTCAAGTTGGCCGGTGGCGGCGTCATCCCCACGCCGGCCGGGCCATCGCCAGCACCGGCAGTACCGTGGCACACCGAGCAGTGCTGGGCGTAGAGCGGTGCGCCGCGCGTCGGGTCGGGCGTGATGGCCGGGGCTTGGCTGACTTCATACGCGACTGCCAGCTTGGCCCCCAACTGGCGGGCCTGGCGAGCAACGGTCACGCCATCTGCGTGAGCGGTGACAGCGGCCAGCAGTTCATTGACGCCCTTCACCAGCTCCGCACGCTCGGGCCTTTGCGGCAAATCCGCCACCAACCCCTGCAATACCCCGAGAAACTCCACCTGCTCACGGTATTCCGAATCATCCACCACCTTGCCCGCCTGCACCGTCGGCGGGTAGTCAGCGCCAATGTAGTCCAGCAAATGCAGGGCCTGTGGGGCGCCCTCGGCCGTCGCGGCCAACAGGTTGAAGCTGCACGACATCAACGCCGGCAACAGCAGCCAGGCGAGAAAACGGAAGGGGCCAGTCATGAATGAATCTCAAGTGGAAATACGAAGTAACACATTGTTAAGCCTTAAAGGGTTTGACTCAAGGCGTTAGTGATTTGTCGTTTGAGCGGGAGGGGAATTTCAGCCGCGCGGTAGTGGCATCTATGCCGACCAATCGCAGCAAAAAGCCATTGTTTTGCCAGTAACGGTGCTTATAATGCCGCGCCCTGTTAGTGCGAAAGGGAATTTCGTTCCTCGTTTTTATGAGGAATTACCACATCGGTCGGCTACTTTCAGGGAAGAAGTCACATGGCTTTTCGCGCCTTAACTCCGCTCACGCTCGCGGCAGTCACCTTGCTCTCCGGCTGTTCAATGTTCCGCAGCTACGACTCAGAGCTGCAAGCTACCAACCAGCAACTGGCCACCGGCAATGTCGACGCCGCCCTGACCCTGCTGGAAAAGAACAACACCGGCGAAGACAAAGACCTGCTGTATTTCTTCGAAAAGGGCGAGTTGCTGCGGGCCAAGGGCGACCTGACCGGCAGCCAGACCGCCTGGCACAGCGCCGACCTGCAAGTCTACAAGTGGGAAGAGTCGGTCAAGTTCGACGGCGCAAAGTACCTGTCCCAGTTCGGCAGCTTCCTGGCCAACGACAAGGTGCGTCGCTACGAAGGCTATGACTACGAAAAAGTCATGCTGACCACGCAGATGGCCCTGAACCTGCTGGCCTTGAACGACTTCGACGGTGCACGCACCGAAATCAAGAAGACCCACGAACGCGAAGCGGTGATCGCCGACCTGCGCGACAAGGAATACCTCAAGCGCGAAGACGACGCCGAGCGCCAGGGCGTGACCACCCAGCTCAAGGACCTGCACGGCTACCCGGTGCAAGCCCTCGACGCGCCGGAAGTGGTCGGCCTGAAGAACAGCTACCAAAGTGCGTTCAGCCATTACCTGGCCGGCTTCGTCTACGAAGCCCTGGGCGAAAAAGACCTGGCCGCCCCCGGTTATCGCAAGGCCGTCGAGCTGCGTCCTAACACGCCACTGCTGGAAAAAGCGTTGCTCGACCTGGACAAATCCAAGGTCGGCGCCGATGAAACCGACGTGCTGATCGTGGTGCAGAGCGGCCTCGCACCCGCCCGCGACTCGATCCGCCTGCCGCTGCCCATCCCGATCAACGGCAACCTGGTGATCACCCCGCTGTCGTTCCCGGTGATCAAGGCCGACACCTCCACGGCGACCTTCGCCCAGATCGGTGTCGATGGCCAGCAACAGAACCTCACGGCGCTCAACAGCACCACGGCCATGTCCCGCCGTGCCCTGCGGGACGACATGCCAGGGATCATTCTGCGCACCACCGTGCGTGCGGTAACCCGTGGAGTGGCGCAGAACAACCTGAACAAGACCAACCCCATGGCAGGCCTGGTACTGGGTATCGCCTCGGCCGTGACCGAAGGCGCCGACACCCGCACCTGGCGCACCTTGCCGGACATGACCCAAGTGACCCGCCTGCGCCTCAAGCGCGGCGAGCACCAGGTCAGCCTGCCCAACGCCCTGGGCGGCACGCGGGTGACGATCACGGCTGATCAGCGCTACCAGGTGATCACGCTGCGCGTGGTCGGCAACCAGGTGTTCGCCGGCGGCCTGGCCGCCCATGTGGTGCCGAACAATCCGCTCCAGGCCATTGCCACCCTCAAACAACCTTAAGGAGCACGCTATGCGTCACTTCATCCTCGGCGCCCTGGCGCTGGTCCTGCTTGCCGGCTGCGCCACCCCGCCACCACCGGAACCTGGCAGTGCTGCGAGCAAAATCGTGGTGATGGGCAAGTTCAAGGGCATCGCGGTCGGCGCCATTCGTGTGGCCCGCGAGAACGGTTTCCTTACCGCCAAGGTGCAACTGAGCAACATCACCAGCAGTAACCAGATGATGTATTACCGCTTCGCCTGGCTGGGCGCCGATGGTTTCCCCGTAGGCGATGAAGAGGCCTGGAAGGTGCTGAACCTGTACGCCAACCAGGCGACCTTCCTGCCCGCCATTGCCAATGTGCCCCAGGCCGCGGACTTCCGCCTTGAAGTCAAAACCCCTTGAGCCGTTCATTCTTTTTGCTGTTGAGAGATTTCCCCATGTTTGTACGTTTCTCGATTCTCGCCGTGGTTGCCGTCCTGGCCAGCGGTTGCGCGAACACCTCCCCGGTACTGGGCGGTAAAAATATCAGCTACGGCGACACCAAGGCCGTGGAACTAGTGACCAACGAGTTCGGCTCCACCGACCTGCAGATGATTGCCGAAAGCATGACCCGCTCCCTGGCCCAGTCCGGCATCCTGCAAGGCCGCCCGGTGGTGCAAGTGTATGACGTAAAGAACAAGACCAGCGAGTACATCGACACCCGTGAGATCACCACGTCGATCAAGACCCAACTGATGAAGACCGGCACCGCACGCTTCGCCAGTGACAACACCGACATGCAGAGCCAGGTCGACCAGCTCAAGCTGCAGAACCAGAGCGGCTTGTACAAGAAGTCCACCGTCAGCAAAACCGGCAACATGGTCGCCGCCAAGTACCGCCTGGAAGGCTCCATCAGCTCCATCGTCAAGCGCAGTTCGGACTACAAGGACGTGTTCTACAAGTTCAGCCTGCAGCTGATCGACGTCGAGAGCGGCCTGGCTGAATGGATGGACGAAAAAGAAATCCGCAAGACCACGGAGCGCTAAGCGATGCGTGCATGGATTGGTTTGATCGGCCTGCTGTGCGCCTTTGGCGCCTCGGCCGCGCCCAAAATCGCGGTGACTGACCTGGCCTACCAGGCGCGGGTCGAGGAGTACATCCACCAGGTTTCGGCCAGCAACAACTTCCAGGCAAGCAGCTACAACGCCAGCGGTGCATCGAACTACAGCGAGTACGAGAGCCGTAGCAGCTACATCGAACAGACCGAGCTGCGTAAATTCAGCGGTGATATCAAGGGCGAAATCCTCAAGTCCCGCCAGTTCCAGCTGGTGCAGGGCACGCCCTACACCGCCGATGCCAAAGGTGACGTCTATGACGTGATCAAGCGCATCAAGGCCGGTAACTTCAAGGGCGCGGACTACGTGCTGTTCGGCACGCTGTCAGACATCGACTTCACCCAGGACATCAACGCCCTGGACCACACCAACAGCTACTCGGCGGTGCTGGGTCTGACGCTGGTGGCGGATTTCAGCCTGATCAACACCCGCACCTACGAAATCACCTCGGCGTTTACCGCCATGGGCGAAGGCCAGGACACCAAGCTGGTGAACAGCCGCGACATACGCGTGAGCCTGAATCGGCCGCGCGTGGTGAAGGAGGTGTCGAAGGCGCTGGGTGAGGATGTGGCACGGCAACTGGCGGAACAGTTGGGCGGCAGCTATCAAGAGCCTGGCCAGCCGGCGTTGCGTAATAACCTGCCAAGGGATGAAGCGCCGAAGATCCTGCGCTGAAGGGTAATCCTTTGGAAACACATAACCAATGTGGGAGGGGGCTTGCTCCCGATAGCAGGGTGTCAGTCAGCTTAGCTGTAGCTGAGACACTGCCATCGGGGGCAAGCCCCCTCCCACACTTTTAATTCGGTTTCTTCAGAGGTACCGAGGTTTACGCCGTTGCGCGATGCAAGCTGGCCAGGAAACCCGCAGCCCCCACGAACAACCCGGCAAACGTACGGTTCACGCGCTTCTGCTGCTTGGGCGTGCGTAACAGGCGCAGGACTTTCGACGCCAACCCCGTATACCCCGCCATCACGACCATATCGACGCTGATCATCGTCGCACCGATGATCAGGTACTGCACCAGCAGCGGCGCCTGCGGATTCACGAACTGCGGCAGCACCGCGAGCATGAACACCAGGGCCTTGGGGTTGCTGGCGTTGACCAGGAAACCCCGGAACATCATCGCCATCGGCTTGCCGAGCGGGCGTATCGCCGCGTCATCGGCCATGTCCATGGGCAAGGCGCGCCATTGCTTGACGGCCAGGTACACAAGGTACGCCACACCAAACCATTTGATCGCATAGAACGCGGTCGACGACGCCGCCAGAATGGCACCCAAACCGCCCGCCACCACGGCAATCTGCATTGCCAGACCCAGTTGCAGGCCAATGGCGTTCCAGTAACCGCGCAGGAAACCGTATTGCAGGCCGCTGGACATCGAAGCGATGGCGCCGGCGCCAGGGGACAGGGAGATGATCCAACTTGCCAGGAAAAAGGCCAGCCACGTGTCGAGTGCCATTGCACACCTCGGGAGAGAGTTAGCGGTTATGCCTTAAGCTAACTCTGCCGACCAACGGCTGGCTATTGATTTTTACAGGATGTAAACGCTAGCGGTCGCCCGAGAACACATGGGTACCTGGCCAACGCCGCACCGAGCGCTGGAAGAACAGGCTGTTGGGCACCTGTACGATGGCGCTGTCGGTGCCTGCAGCTTCCACTTCGATCAGCGTGGTGTAGAGCAAGTTGATCGCCACTACCCTGCCCTTCACACCTGGCTTATCGACGGTATCTACCAGCTCGACAATATCTCCCAGACGGAACGGCCCGACGGTAAAGATCAAAATGGCGCACAGCAGGTTGGACAACACCGACCACATGGCGAAGAACGCCACTGCCGCCACCGCGACAAACCCCGACAGTGCGGTCCACAATACCGTGGCGGACACACCCAGCCGGCCCAGCACAAAGATCAACGCACTGCCCATGATCAGCCAGCGCAATCCACCACGCAGCGGCATCAGCAATTGCGGCGGGAACGGGTAGCGCTCACCCAGGCGCGTCAGGCCCTTGGCGACAAACCGCTGGGCGAGGTAGCCGGCCAGCAGGATCAGCAGGATTTGCACGCCGATCCATACAGGCTCGATCCATTGCGCAGGCAACGGCAGTTGCAAGGCTTCCATCAGGACAGCGCCTCCAGCTCCGCTTGCAGGGTTTCCAGCAGTTCGAGGGCTTCCATCCAGGTTTCCTCCAATTGCCCTTCGCGGACCTTGAGCTTGGCCTGTTCAGCCAGCAGGTCGCGCAGCTCATCCTTGCGTGCCGCCTCGTACACGGCGCTGTCACCCAGGCTGGCTTCGATCCTGGCCAGGCGTTCGTGCACCTTGCCCAACTCGGCCTCCAGCTTGTCGGCTTCGCGCTTGTGTGGCGCCAACTGCTGGCGCAGTGCGGCAGCGGCCTGGCGCTGGGCTTTCTTGTCGGTCTTGTCCGGGTTGACCGGGGTGTTGCTGACCGGCGCATTGCGCAGGCGGTAATCCGTGAGCCAGCGCGCGTAGTCGTCCAGGTCACCGTCGAACTCTTCGACTTTGCCATCCGCTACCAGCAGGAAGTTGTCGGTGGTGCTCTTGAGCAAGTGGCGATCGTGAGACACCACCAGTACCGCACCGCTGAACTCCTGCAAGGCCATGGTCAGCGCCAGGCGCATTTCCAGGTCGAGGTGGTTGGTCGGTTCGTCGAGCAGCAGCAGGTTCGGGCGGTCCCAGGCAATGAGCGCCAGGGCCAGGCGGGCTTTTTCGCCACCGGAGAAGTTCAGCACCGGTTCATCGATGCGCGCGCCACGGAAGTCAAAGCCACCGAGGAAGTCGCGCAGGGTTTGCTCGCGCTCGGTCGGCGCCAGGCGTTGCAGGTGCAGCAACGGGCTGGCCTTGGAATCGAGGGAGTCCAACTGATGCTGGGCGAAATAGCCCACCACCAGGTTCTCGCCACGGGTCAGGCGACCGGCCAGGGGTTGCAGCTCGCCCGAGAGGTTCTTGATCAGCGTTGACTTGCCCGCGCCGTTAGGGCCGAGCAAACCGATGCGTGCGCCCGGGGTGAGCTGCAGCTTGACCTTCTCCAGGATGGTTTTCTCGCCATAACCCAGGCGGGCATCCGAAAGATCCAGCAACGGGCTGGAGATCTTCACCGACTCGCGGAACACAAAGTCGAACGGCGAATCGACGTGGGCCGCCGACAGTTCTTCCATGCGCTCCAGGGCCTTGATCCGGCTCTGGGCCTGGCGGGCCTTGGTGGCCTGGGCCTTGAACCGGGCGATGTAGCTTTCCATGTGCGCACGCTGCGCCTGCTGCTTCTCGAACGCCTGCTGCTGTTGGGCCAGGCGCTCGGCACGCGCACGTTCGAACGCGGTGTAGCCGCCACGGTAGAGGGTGATCTTCTTCTGTTCGACGTGGGCGATGTTGTCGACCACGGCGTCAAGGAAATCCCGGTCGTGGGAAATCAGCAGCAAGGTACCCTGATAGCTCTTGAGGAAGTCTTCCAGCCACAGGATCGCATCGAGGTCCAAGTGGTTGGTCGGTTCGTCGAGCAGCAACAGGTCCGAGGGGCACATCAGCGCCTGGGCCAAATTAAGGCGCATGCGCCAGCCACCGGAGAAGTCGGCGACCGGACGGTCCATCTGTTCGTTGGTGAAGCCAAGGCCGGCGAGCATCTTGCGGGCGCGGGCGTCGGCGGTGTAGCCGTCGGCACTGTCGAGTTCCGCATGCAGGCGGGCCTGGGCGGCGCCGTCCTGGGCTTTCTCGGCTTCGACCAGGTCGTGTTGCACCTGGCGCAGACGCAGGTCGCCATCGAGGACGTAGTCGATCGCGATGCGGTCCAGAGTGTCGATCTCCTGGCGCATATGGGCGATGCGCCAGTCGGCCGGCAGCAAGCAGTCCCCGGAATCCGGGGTCAGCTCACCCAGCAGCAGGGCGAACAACGTGGATTTGCCGGCGCCGTTGGCACCGATCAGGCCGGCTTTGTGACCGGCGTGCAGGGTCAGCTCGGCGTCTTCGAGAAGACGTTGCGGGCCACGCTGTAATGTTAGGCTTTGAAGTCGGATCATAATGGCGGCGGAGTCTACCAGCTTCGTTGGCCGCTGGCTTGGGTGTGAATATGTGCGCTGACCTGTGGAGCTTTGCCCTCTCGACTTACGCCCGCCCGGGCGTCGAAACCGTCTGCCTGCGCTTGCAGGAGCAAGGGGCGGACGTGTGCCTGTTGCTTTGCGGCGCATGGCTGGAACAGCGGGGTGCGGCATTTGAGCCTGAACGTATGCGAACGCTTCAACAGTTGGCCCGTCCGTGGCAGGCACAGGTGATCGAACCGTTGCGGCAGTTGCGTGTGCAATGGCGCGCCATAGCGCAGCAGGATGAGCCCCTGGGGGCGTTACGCGAGCGGGTCAAAGCCCTGGAACTGGATGCCGAACGGCAATTGCTGACGCGCCTGGAAGCGTTGGCGCAGGCGTGGCCGAAAGGGGAGACGACTCAACAGAGGTGGTTGGAAGGACTGGCGGCTGAGGATGCCGCCAACCTTGACCATGACGCACTGCAGCAGCTGCGCGTCATGATCACCGGCACTTAGGAAGCGCTGGTTGGGGTGGTGCCTGGCGCTACCGGTGCAGGAGTGCTGCTGGCCGATGCGGTTGGAGCAGTGGACGCTGCGGGGGTTGCAGCAGGTGCAGCGGGCTTGGCCGGTGCTGGTTTTGCAGCAGCAGGCTTTGCAACTGGCTTGGCGGCTGGCTTGGCAGCAGCAGGTTTGGCAGCCGGCTTGGCGGCTGGTTTTGCAACAGCAGTTTTGGCAGCTGGCTTCGCGGCTGGTTTTGCAGCGGCGGTTTTGGCAACTGGCTTCGCGGCCGGTTTTGCAGCAGCAGGTTTGGCAGCTGGCTTCGCGGCTGGTTTTGCAGCAGCGGTTTTGGCAGCTGGCTTCGCGGCTGGTTTTGCAGCAGCAGTTTTAGCAACTGGCTTCGCGGCTGGTTTTGCAGCAGCAGTTTTAGCAACTGGCTTCGCGGCTGGTTTTGCAGCAGCAGTTTTAGCAACTGGCTTCGCGGCTGGTTTTGCAGCAGCAGTTTTGGCAGCTGGCTTCGCGGCTGGTTTTGCAGCAGCAGTTTTGGCAGCTGGCTTCGCGGCTGGTTTTGCAGCAGCGGTTTTAGCAACTGGCTTCGCGGCTGGTTTTGCAGCAGCGGTTTTGGCAACTGGCTTGGCGGCTGGTTTTGCAGCAGCGGTTTTGGCAGTTGGCTTGGCGGCTGGTTTTGCAGCAGCAGTTTTGGCAACTGGCTTGGCGGCCGCTTTAGCCGGTGCACGAGCACCCAGCACTTTCGCTACGGCTTCCTTCACACGACCAACGCCCTGGGCCAATTTCAGGCTTTCTTGAGCATCTTTTTTGAGTTGGGAAATGTAGGTGCGGGTTTCAGCTTGACGATCCTTGAGAGCATCCAGCAGGTCTTCGAGTTCTTTTACCGCGTCTTTGGCTTTGGCTTGTGCCTTGGCCTTGCCGGCAGTAGCAGCGTCTTGCAGTTTGGTGCGGGATTTATGCAGCTTTTCTTGCGCTTTACCGCGTTGTTTTTCCAGCTTGGCGAGCAGTTTTTCTGCATCGGCCAACGCTTGGGAACATGCGCTTTCCAGATGTTCGAGCAAGCTGCCCGAAAGTTGTTGGAGTAAATGCAACGGGGTATTTACAGGCTTCTGTTTGGCCGACATGGTTTACCTCCTAGCTGACGTGGGTGCGGCTCATACTAGCCCTCTGCTCTTACCGCCGCTAGGGCATGTTGACAGTATCGTTTGCGTTGCGTTGCAACGTGCGAAAATTCTTATCGATATAACGAAAACAAGCGGCACTTTTTACGCACCGGCACTGGCATAATCCGTCGCACTTTCGGCAGGAGAATGCCCATGTCGCGTTACCTTTTTCTTGTGCTGGGCCTGGCGATTTCTGCGGCCAATGCGAGCGAGCAATCACCGTCAAAAATCACGCCCCAAGACCAGCACGACCTCGCCTACAGCCTGGGCGCCAGCCTCGGTGAGCGTCTGCGCCAGGAAGTCCCGGGCCTGCAGATCCAGGCCTTGATCGACGGCCTCAAGCAAGCCTATCAAGGCAAGCCGCTGGTGTTGGATAACGCGCGCATCGAACAGATTCTTGCCCAGCATGAGGCACAGGCCGAAGCCGACGTCCAAGCCCCAAAAAGTGAAAAGGCGCTCGCCGCCGAGCAGCAGTTTTTAACCAAGGAAAAAGCTGCGAAAGGGGTACGCGAGTTGGCCGATGGAATCCTGCTCACGGAACTGACACCCGGCCGTGGTAACAAGCCTGGCGCGAATGATCAGGTTCAAGTGAACTACGTTGGGCGATTGCCCGATGGCACGGTCTTCGATCAGAGCACACAACCCCAGTGGTTTCGGCTGGACAGTGTGATCAGCGGTTGGCGCAGCGCGTTGCAGCAGATGCCGGTCGGGGCCAAATGGCGCCTGGTGATCCCATCGACCCAGGCCTATGGTGCCGACGGTGCCGGTGAGTTGATCCCGCCCTATACGCCTCTGATATTCGAGATCGAATTGCTCGACACCCGTCACTGACCCAATAAAAAACGGCGCGCCATGCGCACCGTTTTTTATCTCGCCAGCAATGATCAAGCCTGAGTGGCAGCTTCTTCCTTATGAGCGTTGTGGAGCACTTCGATCAGGCAATCTTCCAGTTCGAAACGCTCATGGAGCAGGCCACCCAACTCCTTGAATTTCTCAGCAACGCACTGGCCGGCATCACACAGGTCGGTGAACGCCAGCAGTTTCTCGGTAATGACATCGATGCGCGGATAAATAGTGTCGGCCAAGTCAAGACCACGCTTATCATCGAAGGCTTCCGCCTCTTTGGTCAGCTGCTCGTAGACACCGAAATGGCCAGCAGACACATAGTCCACCAACACTTCACAGAACTCCTGCAACGGCTTGCGATTCTCAGCCAGCGCCTCGGGCTTGGCGCCAAGAGCATCAAAGGCCCGAACCAGTTCGTGACGTGCCTTCAACCAGCTGTCGATCAGCTTGTGCACCCCACCCCAGCGTTCCTGAGCATTCTGACAACTTTCCAGCATGATGATCTCTCTTCCCTATAGGGGCGCTGCCGCCTGATGCCCACGCAACACTTCAAGGATAAAACAGCAGCGGGACAAGGCCGCGTCTGACAAACGGTTTCGATAACGCGTGCGGGCCAGATTATGCCCCCATGACTATGGCTTCAAGGTACGCAGGAGAGAAAGTTCATACAAGTGTTTAATCCCTTCCTACAAACTGCGGCCTCCGCTCAGCGCCTTGCTGAGCGCAACGGACGACTCAAAAACAGTCGGGAAAACTGCATGGCACCGAGGATCAACATGCCCAGGAAGAACAGCAGGCTCCACTCGGGAAGGCTCAGGTCAAACAGCGTCCAGCTTATTTCCATGCAATCGACAGTGCCTTTGACCGTCAATTGCAACGCCTGCCACAGCGACAGGTTTTCGATCATGTGACTGAGACTGGGCCAACAATCGGCGGCTTGATCTGGTGCGGCATTTTGCAGCAGCACCTGCCGTACGGCGGTGATTGCACCCAACAGCGCACATGCCATGCTCATAAACCCATACAGGTAAAAAGTGGAGCGCCTGGGGTTGTGGATGGCGGCGACCAGATTGATCAGCGTGAAGGCAGCCAGAAAGGCCCGTTGCATCTGACACAGGAAACAAGGGCGTAACGAGGCACCGAACTCAAGATAGAAGGACGCACCCAACGTCAGCGCACCCGCCATGAACGCAAGGAAAAACAAGGAGCGTGAAGGGGCCAAAGACATGCTTTATCCGCATCGCGAGAGGTAGGTCGTTACGTTAGAGGAAAGGCCTGACCCCTTTCAATACGCGCCAGAGCAGACGATTCCGTGAGAACGTAGGGACATCCCGTCAGAGGATGGAAGACTTGAAGCGCATGAGCGTAGGAGTATGCTTCAAAGCCTCTCAGGGCCGGCATATGCGCAGCATTGAAGGGCTGGCTGTCAGACGGATCTGAGCCAGCCCTCGACTTCTTTCCTACATCAAACTCGGGCAGGAACTGGCAGCGGAGACGCCAGCAAGCGGTTATCCAATAAGCCCAGGCCTTCCTGGAACAGTTGGTTGCTGCGCTCAGTGTCGCCCAACTGGGCCAACAGCCGCGCCAATTCGGCACAGGCCTCGGGATTACGCTGTACCTGCAGGCTGCTTTCCAGGTAATCCCGCGCCTTGCCCCACAGGCTGTTTTGCAGACACAGACGACCCAACGTCAACAGCAGGCTGGCATCGCTCGGATGGTCCTTGAGCCAGCCTTCGGCAAATTTCAATTGCCGGGCCGGGTCACTGCCGCGCAGCAGACCGTAGAGACGAATCAGGTGGCTGTCGTAGCCGCGTTTGATAGCACCGCGCAACGCCTCCTCCGCCTTGGTATCGGCGCCCAATTGACGCAGTTGTTCGGCATAGGCCAAGACCAGTTGCGGCTCCTGGCGCTGGGCGGAAGTGAGTTGTTGCCAAGCCCGCTCAAGAGATTGCAAGCCGGCTTCGCCCTGCTCTTCGCGCTGGGCCGCCAGGCTCAGGTTCTCCCCCCAGGCACGACGCTCCAGTTCGGCCAATTCGCCGGCAGGCAACACCTTGTCCTTGCGCAGCTCCGGCAACAGGCGGATCACCGACGACCAATCGCCACGCTGCTGGTGCAGGCGCTGCAATTGGCGCAGCACTTGGCCGTTGTGGGGATGACGCTCGTGCATGGCCTGCAAAGTGGTGAGCGCGCCGTCAGTGTCGCCACGGTCCAACTGCAACTGCGCATGGCTCAAGGCAACCGCCAGCTCGGCTTGGGGCTGACGCTCCAGGGCGCGCTCAAGCAAACCGTCCGACTCTTCATAACGGCCCTGCTCATTCGCCGCCCGGGCCGCGCCGAGGTAGTACAGCAATGGCTGGCGCTCGGCTTCGGCGGCACGGTGCAGGTGACGTTCCGCACTGGCCCAACGGCCTTCGGCGAGGTCCATCTGGCCCTGTTCGATGGCAATCTGCACGCGGCGACTGCGGTTACGTCGCGACCACGGGTTAACCACGCCACCCGAGGTGGTGACCAGGCTCAGCAATACGCGGATCAAGTAGATGGCCAGGCCGAAGACAAACACCGCCACCAGGGTAGCCCACAGGCTCGACTCATAGTGCAGCACATGAGGGTAGGTAATCAGCACGTAGCCGGTGTGTTTCGAAATGCCCACAGCCAGTGCCAGGGCGATTGCAATCGCCAGCACCAGGATCACATAGAAACGCTTCATCGGCTCTACTCCTGCTTCGTCGACGTGGCCGCCGGCGTGGACGCTGCCTTGGCTTCGTCAGCAGACAGATGACGACGCTCGAGGTACGCCTGCACTGCGGCCAGGCTCGCCGCCAAGTCGGGTGTCACTACCGAGACAGCTTTGGGCTCAAGCTCGGCGATACGCGCCAGCATCGCCTTGCTCTGCGGGTTGTCCTGGTTGAAGTTGTCCTGCAACACGCTGCGTGCTTCACCCAGCGAACGGCTGTACACCGCCGACTCTCCATTGAGCGCCGCCCATTGCGCTTGTTCCAGGGCCAGGCTCAGGGCCAGGCGCACTTGGTTCAAGCCCTGGCCGGCAAGCAGCGGCCGGATGTTGTCATCAGGGTTGAAGTCGATGCGGAAGTAGCGGGAGATCTGCTCCCACCACTGGCTCCATCGGTTGTCGGTATCGGTGCTCGGGCGCCCCTGGGATGCGGGCTCGGTCAGTTGATACTCGGGGGCAATGGCCGCCAGTTGCACGACCTGATCACGCAAGGCCGCCAATTGCAGATACAACCCGGTGCGATCCGGCTGCTCAGTACTGCGCAACGCGGCAAGGCTCTTGGCCAACTGTTCGCGGGCAGCGTAGGAGCCTGGATCGCTTTGCTCGCGAAGAATCTCGTCGGCACCCTGGACCAGCGCCTGGGCGCTGTTGATGTCCTGCAAGGCAGACAAGCGCAAACTCGCCAGGCGAATCAAGTGTTCGGCCTCAGCTAAGCGCCAATCCTTGCGGCTGGCACCCAGCACGGTTTCCAGGCGCTGGCTCAAGCGCTGCTGGTCACCCTGCAACTGGGCCACCAGGCGACGGCGCTCCTCGAGCTCATCCGCACCCGGCAGCTGCGCCAGGCGCGCAGCCAGTTGCTGCTGGCTTTGCTTGAGGGTCTGGGATTGGTCGTCCAGGGTCTGCACTTGGCCCTGCTGTTGCTGGCTGCTGGCTTGCAGGGCACGGACCTGCCAGATCCCCCAACCGCCGGCGGCAACACCCGCAGCGCCAAGCAGCAGGGCGACAACTGCCAGGCCATTGCCGCGGCGCGGCGCGGTGACCGGTGACTCAACCGGCGCATCAAGTGCGGGTTGGGTTTCATCTTTAGGCAAGGCTGTTTCGCTCACGTATCCGTCCTTTGCGTATCAGAGAGTGGGAACGGCATGACTCCGTAACGCCACTAACAAAGCCGCGGCGCTCGCGCCGCGACAATCCACAACTTTTTCTGCGCCAGCGGCCCGCGCCATCTCGGCGACTCGCGGGCTGGGCACGAACAACGGCAGCTGTGCCACCTGTGGCCAATCGGGTCCGGCCAAGGCTTGCAGGTGCAAAAAACCCTGCCCACTGCTGACCACCAGGCCGTTCAAGCGTTCCAACTGGATGCGCCGGGTCAGTACACCCGTGTCGTAAGTCGGCAGGAAACGGCGATATAACTCCAGGTAGTCGACACTAGCACCTTGCTCGCGCAAACGCTCAGCCAGCAGCTCCCGCCCCCCCTCGCCGCGCAGGATCAACACCCGCGCACCGGGCCGTGCGATAGCCTCGCGCAACGCAGGCAATTGAAGCAAGGCCTCGCTGTCGTCGCCGGTTTGGGGATAGTGAACGCAGAGGCCGTGATCAGCCAGGACCTGCGCGGTGGCCGCACCGACGCTGAACCACGACAGTTGCGGCCAGGCTTGATCCAACTGTTGCACGGCAAGCCGCGCGGCCGGTTTACTCACCACGATCACCGCACAATAGCGGCCAAGATCGTCGAAGATGGCCCGTTGTTCGGGGGTAACGGGTAACGGCTCGATGTCCAGCAAAGGCAGGCTGCTGCTGAAGATACCGGCTTCGGACAACGCCGCCGCCAGGGCCGTCGATTCCTCGGCAGGCCGTGTCAGCAGCACTCGCCAGTCGGTCACTGCGGGCCGGCCTCGCCGTAGACCTTTTGCAGAATGGCGCCAGCCCCCTTGTCCAACAGCTCTTCAGCCACCTGGACACCCAGGGCGACGGCATCACGTTGCGGACCACGGACTTCGGCAGTCAGCAGAGTGCCCCCTTCCGGATCCCCAACCAGGCCACGCAGCCACAGGTTTTCACCTTCGAGCACGGCGTAACAGGCGATCGGCACCTGACAGCCACCGTTGAGGTGCTTGTTCAGGGCGCGTTCGGCCGTGACGCGCACTTCAGTATCGTGGTGATCCAGGGGTTTGAGCAGAGCGTGGATTTCACTGTCGGCGGTGCGGCATTCAATGCCCACGGCGCCTTGCCCACCAGCAGGCAGACTGTCTTCGACGCTGATGGCCGAGGTGATGCGGTCTTCGAAGCCCAAACGGATCAGGCCGGCGGCAGCGAGGATGATCGCGTCATACTCACCGGCATCGAGCTTGGCCAGGCGGGTGTTGACGTTGCCACGCAGGAAGCGAATCTGCAGGTCCGGACGACGGGTCAACAATTGTGCCTGGCGACGCAGGCTGGAGGTGCCGACAATGCTGCCCAGAGGCAAGTCATCCAAGGACGCGAAGGTGTTGGAAACGAAGGCATCACGCGGGTCTTCACGTTCACAGATGCAAAACAGGCCCAGGCCTTCGGGGAAGTCCATGGGCACATCTTTCATTGAATGCACAGCGATGTCGGCTTCGTTTTCCAGCAGCGCTGTTTCCAGTTCCTTGACGAACAGGCCCTTGCCGCCGATCTTCGACAGCGGCGAGTCCAGCAGCTTGTCGCCGCGACTGACCATGGGCACCAGGGTCACCTTGAGGCCGGGATGGGCCTGCTCAAGGCGTGCTTTGACGTATTCGGCCTGCCACAAGGCCAGGGCGCTTTTACGGGTGGCGATGCGGATTTCGCGAGAGGACATGGATCAATCCGTACTGAATAGATACGGCAGATAATAACAGCTCAGGCAAATACGCTTTGATTTGAATCAGCAAGTGCGGGGCCTCCCTGGCCACGTCGCACCGGGATAAAGAATACAGTCTCGCCAAAACCCCCGGGCTAAAGCTGCTGCATCATCTTGCGCACGCCGGCGACATGGCGTCGGCTGACGATCAACGCATCCCCGTTAAGCCCTTTGAGGAACAACTGAAAGTGCCCGAGGGGCGTGCGCTGCAGGCGCTCGATTCGCTCGCGGGCCACTAGCGCGTTACGGTGAATACGCACGAAGCGGTCACCGAATTCATCCTCAAGGGCCTTGAGCGGCTCATCTAGCAACACTTCACCGGCCTCATGTCGCAAGGTCACGTACTTGTGATCGGCAATGAAGTAGACCACCTGGTTCAAAGGGATCAGCTCGATGCCTTTGCGTGTGCGGGCACTGATATGGCTGCGCGGCCCGTTACCACTTTGGGCGGCCGGCTGGGTCAGGGCAGCAAGCTGGGTGCGGTTGGGGCGTTCAGCTTTCTTCAGGGCCCTGAGCAAGGCTTCGGCAGTCACCGGCTTGACCACGAAGCTGACACCACTGGCCTCCAGTGTCTGCGCGGCAAACTCTTCCTGCGCCGCAAATAACACCACGGCGGGTGGCGATTCGCGCTCACTCAGTCGGGCGGCAACTTGCAGGCCATCAAGGCCCGGCATGCGGATATCGAGCAACACCACGTCCGGCTTGAGGCTGTCGATCAACGTCAACGCCTCCTCTCCGCTGGTGGCACTCGGTTCAAGGACTGTATAACCCTCGAGATCACTGACCAAACGGCTCAGTCGCTCGCGGGCTTGGGGTTCGTCATCAACGATCAGGACATTCATATAGCGCTGGATTCCTGCGTGAGTCTCGCACAAGGATAGCGTAGACAGGTGCGGTGACTTGCGTCACAGCGATCCACGCTAAGACTAGCGCGAGCGGCAAAAAGTGCCCTGACAGCGGCACCCATATTTACCCGGACCTGTTCAATAGCGCCCAAGACCTGCTGCCTTCGGGCATCGTCGTAGGGTTTGCTGATGCACAATCCGAATACCCCCCTTTTAAATGGATAGTCAGGCTCTGACCGCATTACCCGACTTTGGTGCATTCACACACTATCAGTCCAACTGTAGACGCTCGCCGAGACGATATTGCTCAATCGTCAAATATCGTATCAATAAGCAGCTGCCTCCAGTCTCGTCCTGGACGCTGTCGGCGGCAAGGCACTTAGCCATCCTTTGCACAAATAAAAATGCCGACGACCCGCAGCACCGCCTCCAAGGGCAACCCTGTTATTATCGCCGCCACACTTTCATGCCTCTTAATAAGCAGACCACGAGCGAATCCATGAGCACCGACAAGACCAACCAGTCCTGGGGCGGCCGCTTCAGTGAACCCGTCGACGCCTTCGTCGCCCGCTTCACCGCCTCCGTCACCTTTGACCAGCGCCTGTACCGCCACGACATCATGGGCTCCATCGCCCATGCGACGATGCTGGCCAAGGTCGGCGTGCTGACCGACGCCGAGCGCGACAGCATCATCGATGGCCTGACCACCATCCGCGGTGAGATCGAAGCCGGTACGTTCGACTGGCGTGTCGACCTGGAAGACGTGCACATGAACATCGAGGCCCGCCTCACCGACCGTATCGGTGTGACCGGCAAGAAACTGCACACCGGTCGTAGCCGTAACGACCAGGTGGCCACCGACATCCGCCTTTGGCTGCGCGACGAAATCGACCTGATCCTGGCCGAAATCACCCGCTTGCAGAAAGGTTTGCTGGAGCAGGCTGAGCGTGAGGCGGACACCATCATGCCCGGCTTCACCCACCTGCAAACCGCACAACCGGTGACCTTCGGTCACCACCTGCTGGCCTGGTTCGAAATGCTCAGCCGCGACTACGAGCGCCTGGTGGATTGCCGCAAGCGCGCCAATCGCATGCCGCTCGGCAGCGCCGCCCTGGCCGGCACCACGTACCCGATCGACCGTGAGTACACCGCACAACTGCTGGGCTTCGACGCCGTCGGCGGCAACTCTCTGGACGGCGTGTCGGACCGCGATTTCGCCATCGAATTCTGCGCCGCCGCCAGCATTGCGATGATGCACCTGTCGCGTTTCTCCGAAGAGCTGGTGCTGTGGACCAGTGCGCAATTCCAGTTCATCGACCTGCCGGACCGCTTCTGCACCGGCAGCTCGATCATGCCGCAAAAGAAAAACCCCGACGTGCCCGAGCTGGTGCGTGGCAAAAGCGGCCGTGTATTCGGCGCACTGATGGGCCTGCTGACCCTGATGAAAGGCCAGCCTTTGGCCTACAACAAGGACAACCAGGAAGACAAGGAACCGCTGTTCGACGCCGCCGACACCCTGCGCGACTCGCTGCGCGCGTTTGCCGACATGATCCCGGCGATCAAGCCCAAGCACGCGATCATGCGTGAAGCGGCCCTGCGCGGTTTCTCCACGGCGACTGACCTGGCGGACTACCTGGTACGCCGTGGCCTGCCGTTCCGCGACTGCCACGAGATCGTTGGCCATGCGGTGAAGTACGGCGTGGACACCGGCAAGGACCTGGCGGAAATGAGCCTGGAAGAACTGCGCCAGTTCAGTGACCAGATCGAACAGGACGTGTTTGCCGTGTTGACCCTGGAAGGCTCGGTGAATGCCCGTAACCACGTGGGCGGTACCGCGCCGGCGCAGGTGAAGGCAGCCGTCTTGCGCGGCCAGGCCCTGCTCGCCAGTCGCTAAAAAATGTGTGAGGGGGGCAAGCCCCCTCACACACTTGATCACTTTTTGGCCGCAATCATCGCCATGAACGCCGGCATCGCTGCTTCCCTGTCCGCCGCCACCTTCTGCGCATTGGGCATGGCAGGCAGCCTCTCCAGAAACAGCTTCTCCCCCACCGCACAGGCGAGGTTCACGCTGTACATGAAGCCGCTGCAAGCGTTATAGCCCGCCTGGCCAGCAGCATCACCTGCCTGAATGGGGGTAGACTTGCGCCCTTTCCTTGAGGAGCCTGCCATGAGCGAGCCGACCGATATCGACAGCGACGAAGAAGAGTTCACCGAAAACACCTTGATCGAAGCGATCGAAAACCAGATCGAAAGCGACAACCCACCTGCCGCCAAGGCCACTTTCAACAAACTGACTCTGGTGGGTTATGAGCGTGAGGAGATCCTGAACCTCATGGCTCATGTGTTGGCTTTCGAGATCGATGCGATGCTGGATGATGACCGCGCATTCAATACCGAATGGTATGAAACAGCGCTGCGGGCACTGCCTGAGCTGCCTCCCGAAAAGGAATAATCCCGGCACACCGCAACACGCTGGACAGTTCGGCAAAGTGCGTTCACCTTATGGCCTGCTAGCCTCTAATAAATTTTAGAAAGTCTGGAGTCCTTATGTCGTATACCCCTGAGTTGGTTGCCGAACTGGAAATCCTTGCACTCTTCAACCTGGGTAGCTCCCAGGAAGGTCTGAAAGTCCACCAGACCGCCGCTCCCACTGCCATCGCTGCTGCCCGGCGCCTGTATGACAAAGACTTGATCGACCAGCCAGATGGCGGTTATCTGACCAGCCTTGGCCGGGACGCTGCCGAGCACGCACAAAGCCTGCTGACTATTCTGACGACCGCCGCGACCAAAGAAGCCGCCTGATACTTGATACCGCCCATGGAGTCCGCCCCGTGCGGATTCCGAGGGCGTTGCTGTGGGAACGAGAAAATTCTGACGTCAAAAACCATTTCCCTCTAAACCTCCTGCACTACTGAATGTAAACTCCTACACGGCCGCCCATGTCGGGCCCTGCGAGCCACCGAGTTCGACATGACCCGCACCCATGAAATCCGCCCTGACCTGGACGAAGGCATCGACCGCAAGGTGCTGGCCCAATTGCGCGCGCGCTTCATGGCCCTCAATGAAGGGCGCATGGCGCGTGCCGTCGAAGGGCTGACGCCGCGCCAGCAAAGCGTGCTGACCCTTCTGCCGCTGTTTTTTCACGTCAATCATCCGCTGTTGCCAGGTTACGTATCGGGCAGCACGCCAGCCGGGCTGTCGAACTTCGAGCCCGACGCCCAGGCCCTGACCGAAGCCCAGCGCTTGACCCGCTCGTTCTCTTACAAGCCGCGTCCGGTCAATCAACCCAAACCGATCCACGGCCTGTTCCTGATGGGCAGCCTCGGCACCCTGGCCCAGGCCGATCAGAGTGACATGGATGTGTGGGTGTGCCACGCCCCCGACCTGGGTGAAAACGAGCTCGCGGAGCTGCGCAAAAAATGCCAACTGCTGGAAGCCTGGGCCCTCACGATGGGCGCCGAGGCACACTTCTTCCTTATCGAGCCGACGCGCTTCGTACTCGGCGAGCGCGATACGCAGCTGAGTTCCGACGACTGCGGCACGACCCAGCACTACCTGTTGTTGGACGAGTTCTACCGCACAGCCATCTGGCTGGCCGGGCGCACGCCGATCTGGTGGCTGGTGCCGGTGTATGAAGAAACCCGCTATGCGGAATTCACCCACACACTGATCTCAAAGCGTTTTATCCGCGCCGATGAAACCCTCGACCTCGGCCACCTGGCGCGTATCCCTCCCGGTGAATTCATTGGTGCCGGGCTGTGGCAACTGTTCAAGGGCATCGAGTCGCCCTACAAGTCGGTACTCAAGCTGCTATTGACCGAGGTCTACGCCAGCGAGCACCCGAACGTGCATTGCCTGAGCCTGCGCTTCAAGCGCGCGGTGTTCGCCAACCAGATGGACCTGGATGAGCTGGACCCGTACATCGTGGTGTACCGCCGTATCGAGGAGTACCTCAGGGCACGCAACGAGCCCGAGCGCCTGGAACTGGTGCGCCGCGCCTTGTACCTGAAGGTCAACCGCAAACTCAGCGCCGGCCAGCGCAATGCCAGCTGGCAACGGCTGTTGCTGGAACGCCTGGCCCATGAGTGGGGCTGGGACCAGCGCCAACTGGCGCTGCTGGACAGCCGCAGCCAGTGGAAAGTACGCCAGGTGGCCTCCGAGCGCCGGGCCCTGGTCAGCGAACTGAACTACAGCTATCGCTTCCTGACCCAATTCGCCCGTACCGAACAGACCGTCAGCCTGATCAACAAGCGTGACCTCAATGTGCTCGGTCGGCGCCTGTATGCTGCCTTTGAACGCAAGGCCGGCAAAGTCGAATTCATCAACCCCGGCATCGCCCCGGACCTGGCCGAAGACACCCTGACCCTGGTGCAATCGCCCAACCGCAAGGAGCCCG
The DNA here is from genome assembly GCF_050780135.1 of Pseudomonas sp. BR20. Taxonomy (NCBI): domain Bacteria; kingdom Pseudomonadati; phylum Pseudomonadota; class Gammaproteobacteria; order Pseudomonadales; family Pseudomonadaceae; genus Pseudomonas; species Pseudomonas sp. BR20. Next base: position 6,628,155 of record NZ_CP172012.1, read on the forward strand.
GCCAGCACCACTGGGGCCTGTACAACGGTAACCTCACAGCCCTGGAGTGGGAGCACTTCGCGCCGATCAAGCGCAGCCGCGACCTGCTGGAAATGCTCACCTGGTGCCACCGTAACGGCGTCATCGACAGCAGCACCCGCCTGGCGCTGCACCCCGGCACCAGCGACATGACCGAATTCGAGCTGTTCAACCTGCTGGGCAGCCTGCAACAGACGATCGCCCTCCCCCTGGCCAGCGTTGATGAAGCGCGCCTGCTGCGCTCAGCGGTGCCCGAGGAAGTGTTGTTGCTGATCAACGTCGGCGTCGACCCACTCAAGCATCATCGCGACCTGAATATCCTGATGACGACGGAGCGCACCGACTCCCTGAGTTATGCCGGTGTGCGCGACAACCTCGTACTGACCCTGGACCAGGTCACGCTCAACAGTTGGAACGAGGTGATGGTCAGCCGCTACGACGGCCCGCACGCCCTGCTCGATTGCCTGCGCGACTACCTCAATCAACTGCCGTCAGATCACTTGCCACGCCTGCGGGTGCGCTGCTTTTGCCATAACCGTGCGCAATTCATTGCCCAGCGCGTGGAAGAAGTCTTCGATACCGCGCAAAACCTGCTGCTGGGTCAAGGTAACCACCGCTACTTGCTCCAAGTGCAGCAGCACTATCACGTGATGGAGTTGATGCCGGGCCAGGCCACCCACGTATCGCTGGCGACCCAGGATGCACTGGTTGCCTATCTCAGCGAGGAGCTGGCCAGCTACAGCCCGCTGCATCTGGATGCCATGGCCCTGGAAGACCACGACCTGGCGCTGTTGCTGCCCATGGGCATGGCCGATTGCGTGCAGGTGTTCTACCGGGTCAACGAAGGCTTCGCCGAGCTGTATGTGCTGGATGAGTTCAACGCGCTCTGGCAGCAGAGCTTGCCGTTTCATGATGAGCAGAGCCTGTTGGCACCGCTGCAGCGCTTTTTGCAGTCGATCATCTATCGCCGGGAAGCGCTGTCGCCATTGGATACGCAACAACCGTTGGGCGAGGTGCAAACCTTGTACTACCAACTGTTGCCGTCGGGAGGCACGCGCGCGCGCGGCGTCGAGCCGCGGCCGGCCCCGCAAAATCCCGCCAACAAACCGTTTTATGACGTGCAGGCGATTATCGGCAAGGCGGCGCAGGGCCAGGTAGGCATTACCCTGTACTGCAATCAGCGGGAATTTTCAGAACTGGAATTCGGCGACCAGCTCTTTGCCGTGGTCGCCCAGGAGATCGTCGGTCAACGCCGGGAAGCCGAGCGCTACCGCTGCTACATCACCGACCTCGACCTGTCGGGGCTGCTCGGTGATGTGCAAAGCCCAAGCAATTTGTATCTGCGCTACAAGGCCGAGCTGGAGCTCGCGCTGAATGAAGCGCTGAGCCAGATTTAGAGAGGGAAGGCACCGCCATCTTTCGGCTGGCCTTCAACGCTGAGCAGTTCAAGCTTGAGGGTCTTGCCACCCGGTGCCGGCCAATCGATGTGCTGCCCTACCTGCAAGCCAAGCAAGGCACTGCCCACCGGGGCCAGGACCGAAATCTTGCCTGCATCTGCGTTCGCATCTTTCGGGTAGACCAGGGTCAGGTGGTAGTCCTTGCCGCTGCCTTGCTCACGGCAATGCACGCTGGAGTTCATGGTCACGACCGTTGCAGGCACTTCATCGTGGCCAACCACTTCTTCGGCGCGGTCGAGTTCGGCTTGCAGCGCAATAACGCCCGGCTGCGTCTCGTCCATACGGTCGATCAATTGCTCAAGACGCTGCACATCAAGACGGGTGAGGATGATGGAAGGTGCGGTCATGATTCAGGCAGACTCCTTTTTTCTGCACAAAAAAGCAAAACCCCGCCAGGAAAAGGCGGGGTTCTCACGGGCCTCGATGAGTTGAGGCGTACCCGGACACTATCACAGCAGCGCAAATAAACAAGACGGGCTCAAGACGCCGCCTTGCGTTGCTCGGCCTGGGCCACGATCACTCGGCGCCGCTGATCATCGGCGGAGCGCCATTCACGGATGTCTTCCACATGGCGGAAGCAGCCGAGGCAGACTTTTTGCTCGTCCAGGCGACACAAACTGATACAAGGTGACGGCACCGCCGGGCTGACATTACTGAACAGCGGCTTGGGTGGGCGTGCGGGTGCAGGTTGCGTCACGATCAAATCTCGTCGAAGTCCAGGTCAGCGCCGGACTGTTCCTTCGTGAGACGAGCCAGCATTTCGCTCAGCAGTTCCTCAGTGGTGTCGTGTGCCCAACGATTTTCTTCTTCGTCGTAGTCGAAGTGAAAACCACCGGAACGTGCAGCCAGCCACAGCTGACGCAACGGCTCCTGGCGACTGAAGATCAACTGGGTGCCGTTCTCGAACTTGACGGTCAGCACGCCGGCCGAGTTTTCCAGGTCCACATCCAGGCCGCTATCGTCAAAAATATCTTCCAGCGCCTGCTGGGTCGCATCCACCAGGTCGTGAAAACGGGCTTCGGTCAAACTCATTGTGGCAACCTCAAAAGTGTCTGGTTTTGCTCAAGCGCCGCACGATACGGGCGAGCCTCGCCGATTGCAAAGGATACCGATTTCAGCACGATTGACGGCGTGAAATATCCTCAACCAGCGTAGTCCGCTTCCCGGTCATCTCGGCAAACCCCCGCCGGACGGGTATTTCAGCGCATAGGCAAGCTGGCGGGTGGTCGGTATACTCGGGCGCAATTAATGCATATTCAAGGATTTCGCCATGAAGCGCCTGATCTCTTCCCTTGCTGCGCTCGTCGCGGTCGCTTGCCTCGTTAGTGCCTGTGGTCAAAAAGGCCCGCTGTACCTGCCCGATGACAGCAAAGACCCGAATGAACAGGCGCAATCGTCGCAAAAGCCATCCAAAGCGCATAAGCACGACACCTACGAATAAGGGAACTCCATGGACGCTTTTAACTACCGGGACGGCGAGCTGTTCGCGGAAGGCGTGGCGTTGTCCGCGATTGCCCAGCGCTTTGGTACCCCAACCTACGTGTACTCCCGTGCGCATATCGAAGCCCAATACCGCTCGTTCACCGACCCTCTCGATGGCGTACCGCACCTGGTGTGCTACGCAGTCAAGGCCAACTCCAACCTGGGTGTACTGAATGTCCTGGCGCGTCTGGGCGCCGGTTTCGACATCGTCTCCCGTGGCGAGCTGGAACGGGTCCTGGCCGCCGGCGGCCAGGCCGACAAGATCGTGTTCTCCGGCGTCGGCAAGAGCCGCGAGGACATGCGCCGGGCCCTGGAAGTCGGCGTGCATTGCTTCAATGTCGAATCCACCGACGAGTTGGAGCGCCTGCAAGTCGTCGCGGCCGAGATGGGCGTTCGTGCGCCGATCTCCCTGCGCGTCAACCCGGACGTCGATGCCGGCACCCACCCGTACATTTCCACCGGTCTCAAAGAGAACAAATTCGGCATCGCCATTGCCGACGCCGAAGACGTGTACATCCGCGCCGCCCAGCTGCCGAACCTGGAGGTGCTGGGTGTCGACTGCCATATCGGCTCGCAACTGACCACACTGCCACCGTTCCTGGATGCCCTCGACCGCCTGCTGGCATTGATCGACCGCCTGGGCGAATGCGGTATCTACCTGCACCACATCGACCTCGGCGGTGGCGTGGGCGTGCGTTATCGCGATGAAGAACCCCCGGCGATCGCCGACTATATCCAGGCCGTGCGTGAGCGCATCGAAGGCCGCGACCTGACGCTGATGTTCGAGCCGGGCCGCTATATCGTCGCCAACGCCGGCGTGCTGCTGACCCAGGTCGAGTACCTCAAGCACACCGAGCACAAGGACTTTGCCATCGTCGACGCGGCGATGAACGACCTGATCCGCCCTGCGCTGTACCAGGCCTGGATGAATGTCACCGCGGTGACGCCTCGCAACAGCGAAGTGCGCGCCTATGACATCGTCGGCCCGATCTGCGAGACCGGTGACTTCCTGGCCAAGGATCGTCAACTGGCCCTGGAAGAAGGCGACCTGCTGGTCGTGCATTCGGCCGGTGCCTACGGGTTTGTCATGAGTTCCAACTACAACACCCGCGGGCGTACCGCCGAGGTGCTGGTGGACGGTGATCAAGCGTTTGAAGTGCGTCGCCGCGAGACGGTAGCCGAGTTGTATGCTGGCGAAAGCCTGCTGCCGGAGTAAGCCATGCTGCTGCGTTTTACCAAGATGCACGGGCTGGGCAACGATTTCATGGTCCTCGACCTGGTCAGCCAGCACGCGCACATCCTGCCCAAGCACGCTAAACAGTGGGGCGACCGGCATACCGGGATTGGTTTCGACCAATTGTTGATCGTCGAGGCGCCAAGCAACCCGGAGGTGGATTTCCGTTATCGGATCTTCAACTCCGACGGCTCCGAAGTGGAACAGTGCGGCAACGGTGCGCGCTGCTTTGCACGCTTTGTGCTGGACAAGCGCCTGACCGCCAAGCGGCAGATTCGCGTCGAGACCAAGAGCGGTGTGATCGAGCTGGATATCCGCAGCGACGGCCAGATCAGCGTCAACATGGGTGCGCCACGCCTGGTGCCGGCGGATATTCCGTTCCAGGCCACCGAGCAGGCCACCAGCTATGCAGTGGATGTCGACGGCGAGATCGTCGACCTGGCGGCCGTCTCCATGGGCAACCCCCATGCCGTGCTGCGGGTCAACGACATCAACACTGCGCCCGTGCATGAACTGGGGCCGAAGATCGAAAACCACCCGCGCTTTCCGGCGCGGGTCAATGTGGGCTTCCTGCAGGTGATTGACCGTTCCCGCGCGCAATTGCGTGTGTGGGAACGCGGCGCCGGCGAAACCCAGGCCTGCGGTACAGGTGCTTGCGCCGCTGCCGTGGCCGCGATCAGCCAGGGGTGGATGGATTCGCCGCTGTTGATCGACCTGCCCGGTGGACGCTTGTCCATCGAATGGGCAGGCCCTGGCCACCCGGTGATGATGACCGGGCCGGCCTCGCGCGTATACGAAGGACAGGTCCGTCTATGAGTGAGCCAAGCCAATGACCGATAAGCCTCAAGTGCCCGCACAAGCAACCCCGAGCGAAAGTCTGGAGGCCGCTGCCGTCGCGGCGTACCTTGAGGCTAATCCGGACTTCTTCGTCGAACACGAAGAACTGCTGCCGGCCCTGCGCATCCCCCACCAGCGTGGCGATACCGTATCGCTGGTGGAGCGACAGATGAAGATCCTGCGCGAGCGCAATATCGAAATGCGCCACAAGCTCTCGCACCTGATGGATGTCGCCCGCGACAACGACCGTCTGTTCGAGAAAACCCGCCGCCTGATTCTTACCCTGATGGACGCCGGCAGCCTGGAAGAAACGGTGATTGCCGTGGAAGACAGCCTGCGCCAGGACTTCCAGGTGCCTTTTGTCAGCCTGATCCTGTTCAGCGACAACCCGATGCCGGTAGGTCGCTGGGTCAGCGGCAACGACGCACAAACCGCGATCGGCGGCCTGCTTTCCGAAGGCAAGACCATCAGCGGCACCTTGCGCGAGCATGAACTGGACTTCCTGTTCGGCGCCGAACAGCGCAAGCAGATCGGCTCTACCGCCGTAGTCGCCCTCAGCCATCAAGGCCTGCACGGCGTACTGGCCATTGCCAGCCGCGATCCCGCGCACTACAAAAGCTCGGTGGGCACGCTGTTCCTGACCTACATCGCCGAAGTGCTGGGCCGCGTATTGCCGCGCTTCACCACCGCCCTTCGCGCGGTGCGCTAGCCATGGAACGGCAACTGGACGCTTATTGCGCTCACCTGCGCAACGAGCGCCAGGTGTCGCCCCATACGCTGGAAGCTTACCGACGGGACTTGAACAAGGTCCTGGCCTACTGCGAAAAACAGCAGATCGGCAGTTGGAAGGCCCTGGATATCCAGAGCCTGCGCAGCCTGATCGCAAGGTTGCACCAGGCGGGCCAGTCCTCACGCAGCCTGTCGCGCCTGCTGTCGGCGGTGCGCGGCCTGTATCACTACCTCAATCGCGAAGGCCTCTGCGACCACGACCCGGCCAATGGCCTGGCTCCGCCGAAAGGCGAACGACGCCTGCCCAAGACCCTGGATACCGACCGCACCCTGCAGTTGCTCGATGGCGCCGTGGAGGACGATTTCCTCGCCCATCGCGACCAGGCGATCCTCGAACTGTTCTACTCTTCAGGCCTGCGCCTATCGGAGCTGACGGGGCTGAACCTCGATCAACTGGACCTGGCCGACGGCCTGGTGCAGGTGCTCGGCAAGGGCAGCAAGACTCGGGTGCTGCCGGTGGGCAGGAAAGCCCGCGAAGCCCTGCAAACCTGGCTGCCGCTGCGCGCCCTGGCCAACCCGGTGGACGACGCGGTGTTTATCAGCCAGCAAGGTCGGCGCCTGGGGCCACGCGCCATCCAGGTACGGGTCAAGGCCGCGGGCGAGCGCGAGCTGGGGCAGAACCTGCACCCGCATATGCTGCGGCACTCCTTTGCCAGCCATATGCTGGAATCGTCCCAGGATCTGCGCGCCGTGCAGGAACTGCTCGGCCATTCCGATATCAAGACCACGCAGATCTACACCCATCTGGACTTCCAACACCTGGCAACGGTCTACGACAGCGCCCATCCACGGGCCAAACGCATCAAGGGCGGCGACTCATGAGTATCAAGCTGATCACCTTCGACCTGGACGACACGCTCTGGGACAACGTACCCGTCATCATCGGCGCCGAAGCGTCGATGCGCGAATGGCTGGCCACCCACGCCGCCAAAGTTGGCGACCTGCCCCTGGAGCATTTTGCCAGCCTGCGCCAGCAGGTACTGCAACGTCATCCCGAACTCAAACACCGCATCAGCGTCCTGCGCCACCGAGTCTTGATGCATGCGTTTGAAGAGGCCGGTTACCCACAGCCTGAGGCCACGGAAATGGCCGACGTGTGCTTCGAAGCGTTCATTCACGCCCGCCATCAGCTCACACCCTTCCCTGAAGCCGAGCCGATGCTGCAAGCACTGCGCCAGCACTTTCTGCTGGGTGTGATCACCAATGGCAATGCCGATGTGCAGCGTGTTGGCCTGGCGGACTATTTTCACTTTGCGCTGCGCGCTGAAGATATCGGCATCGCCAAGCCGGATGCGCGGCTGTTCCAGGAAGCGCTGCAGCGCGGCGGAGTAGATGCCAGTGCGGCGGTGCATGTTGGCGACCACCCCGGGGACGACATTGCTGGGGCGCAGCAGGCGGGGCTGCGGGCGGTGTGGTTTAACCCGTCGGGCAAGGTGTGGGAAGGGGATAAACTCCCGGACGCACAGATTCGCAGCCTGACGGAGTTGCCGGCGTTACTTCATAGCTGGCAGTAATACGGGTGAGAAAAATGTGGGAGGGGGCTTGCTCCCGATAGCGGTGTATCAGTCTCCCGATGTATTGACTGACCTACTGTAATCGGGAGCAAGCCCCCTCCCACACTTGATTGGGGGTGACCTGTAGCCGGTTATTACAGGCATGAAAAAACCCGCAGCGACGGCGGGCTTTTTCTTACAAGCAGGTGGCTGACCTTAGATAGGTCGGCTGCCGTACTTGTTATCCGGCTTCTTGGGCGGGTCTGCAACCACATTGGGCTCGACTTCGACCACTTTGCCGCCTTTGGCAAGAAACTCTTCCATCGCACGGGCCAGCGCATCGCGCTCTTTATTCTTGGCTTCAACGCTCGGCAATTCATCTACCGAAACAGCAGCCTTGGCTTTGCCCTTGGCTTTGGGAGCCGCGTCATCGCCACCACCGTCATCGGCCTCGTCAGCAACGTCGTCAACTGCTGCCGCATCAAGACTATCTTCGGCCTCGTCGTCGTCACCTACTTCGAGGTCGTCGTTTTCCAGATCATCGTCGCTCATGTTCTACCTCATGACTTGCGAAAAGCAGATTAGTTATAGCCCAGCTTCATCCTCTGTCGAGGTCACCGGGGAAAAATCAACATCCACCGGATAACCAGTGGCTTATGCCCCATCACCGTGCAAGGTGGCGAGGACTTTACGAGCACCGCCATGATCACGGTGCTCGCCCAGATAAACACCTTGCCAGGTCCCTATCGCCAAGCGGCCGGCCTTGACCGGCAAACTCAGCTGGCAGCCCAGGAGACTGGCCTTGAAGTGCGCCGGCAGATCATCCAGACCTTCGTCGTTGTGTTCGAACCCGGCGCGGCCCTGCGGCACCAGCGAGTTGAAAAAACGCTCGAAGTCACGACGAACCGCCGGATCGGCATTCTCGTTGACGGTCAACGAGGCCGAGGTGTGCTGCAGCCACAGGTGCAACAGGCCCACACGGCAGGCCTTCAGTTCAGGCAAACCGGCAAGCAACTCGTCAGTCACCAGGTGAAAGCCCCGGGGCTTGGCCCGCAGGGTAATCAGGGTCTGTTGCCACATACAGTTCTCCGCCCATCGGCGCGCATTCTAGCGCGCTCTGGGAAAAAACAAAGTGCCGAATACGCCTACATGCCTGTAAGACATTCGCACGGTGGAAAGTGCATGACAAACTCTGCGCAAAAACCGGCACAGCTTGTTATGACTGACAAACGCCAGGCAAAAAAATGCCCGGCAAGCCGGGCATCTTTTTTTCGCGTACTTACAGGTTGTAGCCGCGTTCGTTGTGTTGCGCCAGGTCGAGGCCGACAGCCTCTTCCTCTTCGGTGACACGCAGGCCCATGACCATGTCCAGCACCTTGAGGATGACGTAGGTGACGATGGCCGTGTAGATCACGGTGAAGCCGACACCTTTGCACTGGATCCAGACTTGAGCTGCGATGTCAGTCACGGTGCCGAAGCCGCCCAATGCAGGGGCTGCAAACACACCGGTGAGGATCGCACCGACGATACCACCGATACCGTGCACGCCGAATGCGTCCAGGGAGTCGTCATAGCCCAGTTTGCGCTTGAGGCTGGTGGCGCAGAAGAAGCAGATCACACCGGCCACCAGGCCGATCACCAGAGCGCCCATCGGGCCAACAGTGCCAGCGGCAGGCGTAACGGCTACCAGACCAGCCACGACACCCGAGGCGATGCCCAGTGCGCTTGGCTTACCGTGAGTGATCCACTCGGCGAACATCCAGCCCAGTGCTGCAGCAGCGGTAGCAATCTGAGTCACCAGCATCGCCATACCGGCGGTGCCGTTGGCCGCAGCCGCCGAGCCGGCGTTGAAGCCGAACCAGCCAACCCACAGCATGGCAGCACCCACCAGGGTGTAGCCCAGGTTGTGAGGCGCCATTGGAGTGGTCGGGAAGCCTTTACGCTTGCCGAGCACGATGCACGCCACCAGGCCAGCAACACCGGCATTGATGTGCACCACGGTGCCGCCGGCGAAGTCCAGCACGCCCCAGTCCCATAGCAGGCCACCGTTGCCGCTCCACACCATGTGGGCGATTGGCGCATAGACCAGAGTGAACCAGATAGCCATGAAGATCAGCATGGCGGAGAACTTCATGCGTTCGGCGAACGCACCGACGATCAGTGCCGGGGTGATGATGGCGAAGGTCATCTGGAAGGTGATGAACACTGCTTCCGGGAACAGCGCAGCCGGCCCGGTGATGCTGGCTGGGGTCACACCCGCCAGGAACGCCTTGCCCATGCCGCCGAAGAAGGAATTGAAGTTGACCACACCCTGTTCCATACCCGTGGTATCGAACGCGATGCTATAGCCGTAGACGACCCACAGGATGCTGATCAGGCCCGTGATGGCGAAGCACTGCATCATTACCGAAAGAATGTTTTTGGAGCGCACCATGCCGCCGTAGAACAGCGCCAGGCCTGGAATGGTCATGAACAGCACCAGCGCAGTGGATGTGAGCATCCAGGCGGTGTCGCCGGAATTGAGGACTGGAGCAGCCACTTCGTCTGCCGCCATGGCCAGGCTTGGCATTACGATGGACAACAGGGCTCCGAGCCCTGCGAATTTACGCAGAGTCATATTGTTTTCTCCTGGGGCGTTGGGGTTTGGCGGCTTAGATTGCGTCGGTATCGGTTTCGCCGGTACGGATGCGAATAGCCTGTTCCAGATTGACCACGAAGATCTTGCCGTCACCGATCTTGCCGGTGTTGGCGGCCTTGGTTATCGCCTCGATAACCCGGTCAAGATCCTTGTCGTCAATAGCGACATCAATCTTCACCTTCGGCAGGAAATCGACTACATATTCCGCGCCGCGATACAGCTCGGTGTGACCCTTCTGCCGACCGAAGCCCTTGACCTCAGTAACGGTAATGCCCTGCACGCCGATCTCGGACAACGACTCGCGTACATCGTCCAACTTGAACGGCTTGATGATGGCAGTGACTAGCTTCATGAAAACTCTCTCCCGAATTGGTGGACTTGCCCCAGGAAAACAAACCCGTCTCAAGTCTAAGCGCAGTGCCTGGCTTTGTAACGCATCGTCGCAGGGCAGTTGCCATTGCGACGCCAGCGAACCACTGGTGACGAAACCTGTACCCCTGATCCGTCGGCGCACTGCATTCGTCACAGCGACTGCATCAGTGCATGGGTCATGATCGTCTAAGCAGAAACCTTGCCAGCTCCGTAAAAATCACTGAAATCAGTCCTTTGCCCACTCAAGCCCACCAGCGGGGCTATCTGGCGACGGCAATGCGCACTAAAACAGCGCATAGCTGCCCAGCCTGATGCGCGAAAAGCGTGCGACTCAGGCCGTGAAAAAGACTATAGACGCTGCGTGATACACTGCCCGCCAACAGTTTTCCGGAATATTCCTCATGCTCGCGCCCAAAGACCTCCTCGACGCCCTGAGCGGCCACGCCTCTCGTCTGTTCAGCGGCGACACCCCGCTGCCCCGCAATGAAATCGAAAGCCAGTTCAAGGCCTTGCTGCAAAGCGGTTTCAGCAAGCTCGACCTGGTGAGTCGTGAAGAGTTTGATAGCCAGATGGTGGTTCTCGCCCGCACCCGTGCGCGGTTGGAGAGCCTGGAGGCGAAAGTTGCAGAGCTGGAAGCACGGTTGACCCCTCCTGCTGAATAAATGCGATCAGTGTGGGAGGGGGCTTGCTCCCGATGGCGGTGTATCAGCCGGTATCAATGCTGACTGACACATTGCTATCGGGAGCAAGCCCCCTCGCACATTTGCTCAACCTTTTGTTCTGGATACGTTCTGTAAAACCTCCCCGCCTCGCTCTTCCCTACCTCGTCTACCCTTGAAACACCGCAGGAAGCGGCCTCCCCTTTTCAAGGAACGAGCATGTCCCTCGCCATCGTCCACAGCCGCGCCCAGATCGGCGTCGAAGCCCCTGCCGTCACCGTCGAGGTGCATATGGCCAATGGTCTGCCGTCCCTGACGCTGGTGGGGCTGCCGGAAACCGCGGTCAAGGAAAGCAAGGACCGCGTACGCAGCGCTATTCTCAACTCCGCGTTGCAATACCCTGCCCGCCGGATCACCCTCAATCTAGCGCCCGCCGACCTGCCCAAGGACGGCGGCCGTTTTGACCTGGCGATTGCCCTGGGAATCCTGGCGGCCAGCGCGCAGGTGCCGGCGTTGATGCTCGATGACGTGGAATGCCTGGGGGAGTTGGCGCTTTCCGGCGAAGTGCGTGCGGTAAAAGGCGTGTTGCCAGCCGCGCTGGCGGCGCGCAAGGCCGGGCGCACCGTGATAGTGCCTCGGGCGAATGCCGAGGAGGCGTGCCTGGCGTCGGGGTTGAAGGTGATTGCGGTGGACCACCTGCTGCAAGTGGTGGCGCACCTGAATGGGCATGTGCCGATCGAGCCATACAAGTCCGATGGTTTGATGTACTTGAACAAGCCCTATCCGGACCTGAGTGAAGTCCAGGGCCAGCTCGCGGCCAAGCGAGCGTTGCTGATTGCGGCAGCGGGCGCGCATAACCTTTTGTTCAGTGGGCCGCCCGGCACCGGCAAGACCTTGCTCGCCAGCCGCCTGCCAGGTTTGTTGCCGCCGTTGAGCGAACAGGAGGCGCTTGAGGTTGCCGCGATTCAATCAGTTGTAAGCCTGGCACCGCTGAGCCATTGGCCCCATCGACCGTTCCGCCAACCGCATCACTCGGCATCAGGCCCGGCACTGGTGGGCGGCGGCTCGAAACCACAGCCGGGAGAAATCACCCTGGCTCATCATGGGGTGCTGTTTCTCGATGAGCTGCCGGAATTTGATCGCAAGGTGTTGGAAGTGCTGCGTGAACCGCTGGAGTCGGGGCATATCGTGATTTCCCGCGCTCGCGACCGAGTGAGTTTCCCGGCGCGCTTCCAACTGGTCGCGGCGATGAACCCCTGCCCTTGCGGCTATATGGGCGAACCCAGCGGGCGCTGTCGCTGTACGCCGGAGCAGATTCAGCGGTATCGCAACAAGCTCTCAGGACCGCTGCTGGACCGGATTGACTTGCACCTGACCGTGGCAAGGGAAACGACGGCGCTGAACCCGATCCAACAGGTGGGCGAGGATACCGCCCATGCCTCAGCGCGGGTCGCCCAGGCTCGCGAGCATCAGCAAAAGCGCCAGGGCTGTGCGAATGCCTTTCTTGATCTGCCGGGGCTGCGCGAGCACTGCAAGCTCGCGAAGGTGGATGAAAGCTGGCTGGAAACGGCCTGTGAACGACTGACCCTATCGTTGCGCGCGGCCCATCGACTGCTCAAGGTGGCACGCACCCTGGCGGATCTGGATCAGGTAGATACCATTACCCGCGACCACCTGAAAGAGGCCCTGCAATACCGCCCGGCGGCGATCACTTAAGCTTGGCGCAGAGCCAAATGTGGGAGGGGGTGAACCTCCCACATTTTGTACAGCGGTGGCTCAGCGAAACCGATCCACCTCATGGCGCAGGCTCGCCGCCAATGTCTCCAGTTCCTTGGCGGTAATCGCCAGGTTGGACACCACTTCCCGCTGCTCGCTGTTGGCCAGCGCGATGCTCTGCAGGTTGCTGCTGAGCAAGGTCGCGGTGCTGCTCTGCTCTTGGGTGGCGGTGGTAATCGCGGCGAATTGCTGGCCGGCCGAGCGACTTTGCTCGTCGATACGCGCCAGGGCCGAGGCCACGTCGGCGTTGCGCGACAGGCCTTCCTGCATCAGCGCGTTGCCTTGCTCCATGGTGCTGATGGCGTTGCCCGTTTCCTTCTGAATGCTCTGGATCATGCCGGAAATTTCATCGGTGGCTTCACGGGTACGCGATGCCAGGTTACGTACTTCGTCGGCCACCACAGCAAACCCACGGCCTTGCTCCCCTGCGCGGGCGGCTTCAATGGCGGCGTTGAGCGCCAGCAAGTTGGTCTGTTCGGCAATCGAGGTGATCACGCCGACGATCCCGCCGATTTCCTGGGAGCGCTGGCCGAGGGTGTTGATCACCGTGGCCGTGCTGTTCAGGGCGGTGGCGATGTGTTCCAGCGACGACGACGCCTCCTGCATCGAGGTGCGGCCAATGCGGGTCTGCTGGGCGTTTTCCTGGGCCAGGCGTTCGGTATTGCCCATGTTGTCGGCGATATTCAACGACGTGGCGCTGAACTCCTCTACCGCGCCGGCCATGCTGGTGATTTCGCCGGATTGCTGCTCCATGCCCTCATAGGCACCGCCGGACAAGCCGGATAAGGCCTGGGCGCGGCTGTTGACCTCTTCGGCTGCGTTACGGATATGCGAGACCATGGTCGACAGCGCTTCGCCCATCTGGTTGAAGCTGCGCGCCAGTTGGCCGATTTCGTCATGGCTGGACACGTTCAAGCGCGCGCTCAGATCGCCCGCCCCCAGGGACTCGGCCTGACGCACCAGGTCACTCAGGGGCTGCAACTTGCTGCGCAGCAGCCAGACCGTGGCGCCCACCGCCAGCAACATCGCCAGCACGCTGCCGATCACCAGGCGAATACCCACGGCCCAGGTCACAGCACGGATTTCAGCTTTCGGCATGCTCGCGACTACAGCCCACGGACCACCTTCGAACGGTACCGAAACGCTATAGAAATCTTCGTTCTTGTCGCTCCAGAAGCGGCCTTTGCCTGGGGTCTTGGCCAGGTCCAGCATCACCGGCACCGATTGATCCAGCGCCTGCACGCCGGCGGGTGGCACCAGCCAGTGCTTTTGCTCATCCAGCAGCGCAAGGGAACCGGTCTGGCCAATTCGGAAACGCTTGAGGTTTTCGAATTGGGCGTTCTGCGCATCGGTGTAGTCAAAACCGATGAACAGCACGGCGATGACCTTACCGCCGCTGTCACGCACCGGGCTGTACTGGGTCATGTAGGAGCGATCGAACAACACCGCCCTGCCGATGTAGGTCTGCCCACCCACAACGCGCTGATAGGCCGGGCCCTGACGGTCGAGGACGGTGCCGATGGCGCGGTTGCCATCCTGCTTGGTCAGGGACGTGCTGATCCGGATGAAGTCGTCGCCACTGCGCACAAATACGGTGGCCACGCCGCCGGACATTTGCTTGAACTCATCCACTTCATCAAAGTTGTTATTCAGCACCTCGCTGCCCAGGTACAGGCTGGGCGTCTGAACACCGGCTACGGTCACGGGTTGGTCCACATGCACGCTCAACCCGGCGCCGAAGCGCTTTTCAAACAGCCCGCTCAAACGCTGAGTGCTCTCGCGCAAGGTGCCGTGGAAGGTATTGAGCTGGTCGGCGAGCAGACGCGCCTCACTGGCCAGGTGTTCCTCGCGGGTGTCGAGGTTGGCGGAGTCGAGGGAACGCAAGGCAAACACCGTACTGCCGCTGATAACGACAGCCAGAATCACGGCTAACGCGAGGCCTAACTGGGAGGCAATCCGGGCGCGAGGTTGAGACATGACAGCTCCTGGCCGAGGCCAGGATCATCCTGATCTCATAGCGCTGCTCGGCAAATTATCTGATGGGAAACGTTGGTGCACGATAGTTCCAACACACCTACTTCGGCTGGCCGCAGCAATACTTGAGCGATTCACAGGGGTATGACGCAAACGGTTGCGAACCAACGCTTCCACCCCTTCAGTCGAGGCGCTCTACCGCAGGCAACACCATCGCCTGCACCTCGCCTTGCAGAAAATCCGCCAACCGTCGCAAGCGCTCGCCGCCAGGGCGGGTTTTTGGCCACACCAGGTAGTAACTTTCCCCACTGGCCACCGCCGTCGGCCACGGCAGGCTCAATCGTCCCTGGGCGACGTCTTCAGCCACCATCAGCAAATCGCCCATGGACACGCCGTAGCCCCGCGCAGCAGCGATCATGCCCAGCTCCAGGGTGTCGAACACCTGCCCGCCCTTGAGTGACACTTGGGACGACAGCTGCATGCGCTCCAGCCAGTTGCGCCAGTCTCGCCGGTCGGGCGTGGGGTGCAGCAACTCGGCGGTGGCCAGGCGCGCGGCATCCCAAGGTCCATCCTCCAGCAGGTTCGGCGCGCCGACAGGAATCAACAGCTCCGGGAACAGGTAACGGGCCTCCCAATCCGCTGGAAAATGCCCATCGCTCAGCAGCACCGCACAGTCGAAAGGCTCCTGATTGAAGTCCACCTCGTCCACGCTCATCCAGGCGCTGGTCAGTTGCACCTCATTGCCCGGCTGCAGCGCCCGGAAGCGGCTGAGCCGCGCGAGCAGCCAGCGCATGGTCAATGTGGAGGGGGCCTTCATGCGCAGGATGTCATCTTCGGCATTCAAGGTATGGCAGGCCCGCTCCAGCGCCGCAAACCCTTCGCGCACGCCGGGCAACAACAGGCGCGCCGCCTCAGTGAGCTGCAAGGCGCGGCCGTTGCGCTGGAACAGGCGGCAGGCGAAATGCTCTTCGAGCGTGCGGATATGTCGGCTCACCGCACTTTGGGTAATCGACAGCTCCTCCGCGGCGCGGGTGAAGGAGCTGTGCCGCGAGGCCGCTTCAAAGGCACGCAACGCATAAAGAGGAGGAAGACGACGAGACATTGGGAAAGCTCCGACAGCACAGTGCTGAAACCCTACCAGAATCAATCAGACATGAGTTTTAATCATGCAAACGATCGCATTTATCCCTTTGTGCAATGGGCTGGAAGCGCCGAGAATCAACCCCTCCCCAACCCTCTGACTTTTTGAGCGTGATGATCATGCAGCATCCGGCACGTACCGAACTCTGGGCCATTCTGCGGCTGTCAGGGCCGTTGATTGCCTCACAGTTGGCACACATGCTGATGGTGTTGACCGACACCCTGATGATGGCGCGCCTGAGCCCCGAAGCCCTGGCCGGTGGCGGCCTGGGCGCGGCGAGTTATTCGTTCGTCGCGATTTTCTGCATCGGCGTGATTGCCGCCGTGGGCACCTTGGTTGCGATCCGCCACGGCGCGGGCGATATCGAAGGCGCCACCCGCCTGACTCAGGCCGGGCTGTGGCTGGCCTGGCTGATGGCCTTGGCGGCGGCCCTGCTGCTGTGGAACCTCAAGCCGGTGCTGCTGATGTTCGGCCAGACCGAAACCAACGTGCACTCGGCAGGGCAATTTCTGACCATGCTGCCGTTCGCCCTGCCTGGCTACCTGAGCTTCATGGCCCTGCGCGGTTTCACCAGCGCCATCGGCAAGGCCACTCCGGTGATGGTGATCAGCCTCGGCGGCACGGTGGTCAACTACCTGCTCAACCACGCGCTGATCGAAGGCATGTTCGGCCTGCCCAAGCTCGGCTTGATGGGCATTGGTTTAGTCACGGCCATTGTCGCCAACAGCATGGCGCTGGCGTTGATGTGGTACATCCGCAGCAACCGGGCTTATGCAGCCTACCCGCTGGGCACCGGGCTGCTGCGCCTCAACACCCAGTACTTGCGCGAGCTGTGGCGCCTGGGCCTGCCGATTGGCGGTACCTATGCGGTGGAGGTCGGGCTGTTTGCCTTTGCGGCACTGTGCATGGGCACCATGGGCAGCACGCAGTTGGCAGCGCACCAGATCGCCCTGCAAATCGTGTCGGTGGCCTTTATGGTGCCCGCGGGGATGTCCTACGCGGTGACCATGCGCATCGGCCAGCATTACGGCGCCGGGCAATTGCTGCATGCGCGCATGGCCGGGCGCGTCGGCATAGGCTTTGGCGCGGCAATAATGCTGGGATTTGCCGCCGTGCTGTGGCTGTTTTCAGACCCGCTGATTGGACTGCTAATCGACCACGACAACCCGGCGTTCCACGATGTGATCGTCCTGGCCGTCAGCCTGCTCGCCGTCGCAGCATGGTTCGAACTGTTCGACGGCGTGCAAACCATCGCGATGGGTTGCATTCGCGGGCTCAAAGACGCCAAGACCACCTTCCTGATCGGTGCAGGCTGCTACTGGTTGATTGGCGCGCCTTCAGCCTGGTTGATGGCCTTCACGTTGGGCTGGGGTCCCACCGGCGTGTGGTGGGGCCTGGCGCTGGGCCTGGCTTGCGCCGCGATTAGCCTGACCTGGGCGTTTGAAGCGAAGATGAAGCGGATGATTCGCCGGGAAGGCCCGGAGCCCGAAGCCGACACCGGCTTTCAGGCTGCACAGGTTGACTAGAGCCCCTCGCTCACGCAGGTGTGCTGGCCATTGCCGAAGGTCAGGTATTCCACCAACTCCGGCAACGGCAGCGGCTTGCTGATCAGGTAACCCTGGGCCTGGTCGCAGCCGAACAGCCGCAACAGCGCCAGTTGCTCGGGGGTTTCCACACCTTCGGCCACCACTTCCAGATTGAGGTTGTGCGCCAGGTTGATCATGGCGTGCACCAGCTTGCGGTTTTCCTCACGCTCTTCCATGCCGCCGACAAAGCTCTTGTCGATTTTCAACAACGCAATCGGCAGGCTGTTGAGGTGCACGAACGAAGAGAAACCGGTGCCGAAGTCATCCAGGGAAAACCGCACGCCCAAACGGCCAAGGGCGTCCATGGTCTGCTTGACCAGGTCACTGCGGCGCATCACGGCGGTTTCGGTCAGTTCGAATTCCAACCATTGCGCTTCCACGCCGCGCTCGCTGATCAGCCGGCTCAGCGTAGAAAGCAGCTGGCTGTCCTGGAACTGGCGAAACGACAGGTTTACCGCCATATGCAGCGGCGGCAGGCCGCGTTCGCGCAGGTCTTGCATGTCACGCAAGGCCCGGGAAATCACCCAGTAACCCAACGGTACAATCAGCCCACTCTGTTCGGCCAGTGGCACGAATTCACTCGGCGGCAACAGGCCACGCTCGCCGTGGCGCCAGCGCACCAGGGCTTCCAGGCCAACGATATGCCCGTCGTCCAGGTCGAGGCGCGGCTGGTAATGCAGTTCCAGTTCATCGCGGCGCAAGGCACGGCGCAGCTCGCTTTCCAGGTCGGCCAGGCTGCGCGCGTTGCGGTTGATGCGCTCGTTGAAGATGTGAAAGGTGCAGCCCTGGGTGCTCTTGGCTTGCTGCATGGCGATGTGGGCGTGCCACATCAGCGGGTCGGCGCCGGCACGGGCGCGGGCATGGGCCACGCCCAGGCTGCAACCGATCAGCAGGCTTTCGCCATCCACCCAATACGGCTCGGCCATCGCTTCGGTGATGCGCTCGGCCATCCACTCCGCGCGCTGGGGCGCGCGGCGCGTATCAATCAGCAGGGCAAATTCGTCGCTGCCCAGGCGCGCCAGTTGATCACCGGCTTCGAGCTGGCTCTTGAGCCGCGAGACCACTTGCAGGATCAAGCGGTCGCCAGCCTGATGGCCGAGGGCATCGTTGGCATGGCGGAAATTATCGAGGTCCAGGTGACCGAGGGCCAAGCCGCGGCCTTCGTTCTCGGCCAACCGAGCGGCCAGCAGAGTCTGAAAGCCCTGGCGGTTGGCGATGCCGGTGAGCGGATCCTGCTCGGCCAGGCGTTGCAGGGTGTTTTCCAGCACACCACGCTCACGCACATGGCGCAGGCAACGACGCAGGGTGTCGGCGTCCAACGCATTGCGGATCAGCCAGTCACTGACGCCGAGCGGCGAAACAAGCGGTTCCTGCTCCAACAACAACACGCACGGCAAGCTGCAACGACCAGGGCCGGGTTGCAGGCTGGGCGTGGTCAACAGCACGGCGCTGTCGTCGTCATCGAACAGACGACTCACCGAGTCCCAGTTGGGTGCGCTGATCAGCACAGCCCCATCGCCCATCGGCGCCAGGCACTCGCGCAACAACGCTGCCCACTCAGGCGTATCGGCCAGTAGCAGCAAACGCAAGGGTTCGACAGGCGTAGACAAGCTAGCTCCCTAGACTCTGCAAAAATTCGTTGGCGGCGGGCATTATGACGTGCGGCCTGATAATCACCAATGATAGGGGTTATCAAATACGCAGGCTGTAAGCAATTGTCTTAAAAACCCAGACATCCTGCGGCAAAGTATCAAAAGCGGCAAATTTAGATCGAGTGGTACGTCACACCGTCGATCCAGGGCAGCAGAATCTTGCCAGCCTGTTAAAATGCCCGCCCTTTTGAACAACGACTCCCTGAATTCCGT
>NZ_CP172013.1:0-4041 GCF_050780135.1 Pseudomonas sp. BR20
CTTTCGACTGAGCCTTTCGTTTTATTTGATGCCTTTAATTAAAGCGGATAACAATTTCACACAGGAGGCCGCCTAGGCCGCGGCCGCGCGAATTCGAGCTCGGTACCATTTATCAGGGTTATTGTCTCATGAGCGGATACATATTTGAATGTATTTAGAAAAATAAACAAATAGGGGTTCCGCGCACATTTCCCCGAAAAGTGCCACCTGACGTCTAAGAAACCATTATTATCATGACATTAACCTATAAAAATAGGCGTATCACGAGGCCCTTTCGTCTTCACCTCGAGAAAATTTATCAAAAAGAGTGTTGACTTGTGAGCGGATAACAATGATACTTAGATTCAATTGTGAGCGGATAACAATTTCACACATCTAGAGTCGACCTGCAGGCATGCAAGCTTAGGAGGAAAAACATATGGATAGCACCGAAAACGTGATCAAACCGTTCATGCGCTTTAAGGTTCACATGGAAGGCTCTGTGAATGGTCACGAATTTGAGATTGAGGGCGAAGGCGAGGGAAAACCGTATGAAGGGACACAGACGGCCAAACTGCAAGTGACCAAAGGTGGTCCATTACCGTTTGCCTGGGATATTCTGTCACCCCAGTTTCAGTATGGTTCCAAAGTTTATGTGAAACATCCAGCGGATATTCCTGACTACAAGAAGCTGAGCTTTCCGGAAGGCTTCAAATGGGAACGCGTCATGAACTTTGAAGATGGAGGCGTAGTTACCGTGACTCAAGATTCTTCGCTGCAAGACGGCACGTTCATCTACCATGTGAAATTCATCGGTGTCAACTTTCCGAGTGATGGTCCGGTAATGCAGAAGAAAACGTTAGGGTGGGAACCCAGTACTGAACGGTTGTATCCTCGTGATGGCGTCCTGAAAGGGGAAATTCATAAAGCGCTGAAACTCAAAGGCGGTGGTCACTATCTTGTCGAGTTCAAATCCATCTATATGGCGAAGAAACCGGTTAAACTGCCAGGCTACTACTACGTGGACAGCAAACTGGACATTACCTCGCATAATGAGGATTACACCGTTGTAGAGCAGTATGAACGTGCAGAAGCTCGCCATCACTTGTTCCAGTAAACTAGTCTTGGACTCCTGTTGATAGATCCAGTAATGACCTCAGAACTCCATCTGGATTTGTTCAGAACGCTCGGTTGCCGCCGGGCGTTTTTTATTGGTGAGAATCCAGGGGTCCCCAATAATTACGATTTAAATTTGTGTCTCAAAATCTCTGATGTTACATTGCACAAGATAAAAATATATCATCATGAACAATAAAACTGTCTGCTTACATAAACAGTAATACAAGGGGTGTTATGAGCCATATTCAGCGTGAAACGAGCTGTAGCCGTCCGCGTCTGAACAGCAACATGGATGCGGATCTGTATGGCTATAAATGGGCGCGTGATAACGTGGGTCAGAGCGGCGCGACCATTTATCGTCTGTATGGCAAACCGGATGCGCCGGAACTGTTTCTGAAACATGGCAAAGGCAGCGTGGCGAACGATGTGACCGATGAAATGGTGCGTCTGAACTGGCTGACCGAATTTATGCCGCTGCCGACCATTAAACATTTTATTCGCACCCCGGATGATGCGTGGCTGCTGACCACCGCGATTCCGGGCAAAACCGCGTTTCAGGTGCTGGAAGAATATCCGGATAGCGGCGAAAACATTGTGGATGCGCTGGCCGTGTTTCTGCGTCGTCTGCATAGCATTCCGGTGTGCAACTGCCCGTTTAACAGCGATCGTGTGTTTCGTCTGGCCCAGGCGCAGAGCCGTATGAACAACGGCCTGGTGGATGCGAGCGATTTTGATGATGAACGTAACGGCTGGCCGGTGGAACAGGTGTGGAAAGAAATGCATAAACTGCTGCCGTTTAGCCCGGATAGCGTGGTGACCCACGGCGATTTTAGCCTGGATAACCTGATTTTCGATGAAGGCAAACTGATTGGCTGCATTGATGTGGGCCGTGTGGGCATTGCGGATCGTTATCAGGATCTGGCCATTCTGTGGAACTGCCTGGGCGAATTTAGCCCGAGCCTGCAAAAACGTCTGTTTCAGAAATATGGCATTGATAATCCGGATATGAACAAACTGCAATTTCATCTGATGCTGGATGAATTTTTCTAATAATTAATTGGACCGCGGTCCGCGCGTTGTCCTTTTCCGCTGCATAACCCTGCTTCGGGGTCATTATAGCGATTTTTTCGGTATATCCATCCTTTTTCGCACGATATACAGGATTTTGCCAAAGGGTTCGTGTAGACTTTCCTTGGTGTATCCAACGGCGTCAGCCGGGCAGGATAGGTGAAGTAGGCCCACCCGCGAGCGGGTGTTCCTTCTTCACTGTCCCTTATTCGCACCTGGCGGTGCTCAACGGGAATCCTGCTCTGCGAGGCTGGCCGTAGGCCGGCCCTACCGGCGCGGCAGCGTTACCCGTGTCGGCGGCTCCAACGGCTCGCCATCGTCCAGAAAACACGGCTCATCGGGCATCGGCAGGCGCTGCTGCCCGCGCCGTTCCCATTCCTCCGTTTCGGTCAAGGCTGGCAGGTCTGGTTCCATGCCCGGAATGCCGGGCTGGCTGGGCGGCTCCTCGCCGGGGCCGGTCGGTAGTTGCTGCTCGCCCGGATACAGGGTCGGGATGCGGCGCAGGTCGCCATGCCCCAACAGCGATTCGTCCTGGTCGTCGTGATCAACCACCACGGCGGCACTGAACACCGACAGGCGCAACTGGTCGCGGGGCTGGCCCCACGCCACGCGGTCATTGACCACGTAGGCCGACACGGTGCCGGGGCCGTTGAGCTTCACGACGGAGATCCAGCGCTCGGCCACCAAGTCCTTGACTGCGTATTGGACCGTCCGCAAAGAACGTCCGATGAGCTTGGAAAGTGTCTTCTGGCTGACCACCACGGCGTTCTGGTGGCCCATCTGCGCCACGAGGTGATGCAGCAGCATTGCCGCCGTGGGTTTCCTCGCAATAAGCCCGGCCCACGCCTCATGCGCTTTGCGTTCCGTTTGCACCCAGTGACCGGGCTTGTTCTTGGCTTGAATGCCGATTTCTCTGGACTGCGTGGCCATGCTTATCTCCATGCGGTAGGGGTGCCGCACGGTTGCGGCACCATGCGCAATCAGCTGCAACTTTTCGGCAGCGCGACAACAATTATGCGTTGCGTAAAAGTGGCAGTCAATTACAGATTTTCTTTAACCTACGCAATGAGCTATTGCGGGGGGTGCCGCAATGAGCTGTTGCGTACCCCCCTTTTTTAAGTTGTTGATTTTTAAGTCTTTCGCATTTCGCCCTATATCTAGTTCTTTGGTGCCCAAAGAAGGGCACCCCTGCGGGGTTCCCCCACGCCTTCGGCGCGGCTCCCCCTCCGGCAAAAAGTGGCCCCTCCGGGGCTTGTTGATCGACTGCGCGGCCTTCGGCCTTGCCCAAGGTGGCGCTGCCCCCTTGGAACCCCCGCACTCGCCGCCGTGAGGCTCGGGGGGCAGGCGGGCGGGCTTCGCCCTTCGACTGCCCCCACTCGCATAGGCTTGGGTCGTTCCAGGCGCGTCAAGGCCAAGCCGCTGCGCGGTCGCTGCGCGAGCCTTGACCCGCCTTCCACTTGGTGTCCAACCGGCAAGCGAAGCGCGCAGGCCGCAGGCCGGAGGCTTTTCCCCAGAGAAAATTAAAAAAATTGATGGGGCAAGGCCGCAGGCCGCGCAGTTGGAGCCGGTGGGTATGTGGTCGAAGGCTGGGTAGCCGGTGGGCAATCCCTGTGGTCAAGCTCGTGGGCAGGCGCAGCCTGTCCATCAGCTTGTCCAGCAGGGTTGTCCACGGGCCGAGCGAAGCGAGCCAGCCGGTGGCCGCTCGCGGCCATCGTCCACATATCCACGGGCTGGCAAGGGAGCGCAGCGACCGCGCAGGGCGAAGCCCGGAGAGCAAGCCCGTAGGGGGGGCGCGCCCAGCTGTCTAGGGCGGCGGATTTGTCCTACTCAGGAGAGCGTTCACCGACAAACAACAGATAAAACGAAAGGCCCAGT